>NZ_OZ245810.1:0-1880000 GCF_965228385.1 Hyphococcus sp.
ACCTCCCCCGCGACGCGGGGGAGGAAAGACGCAGCGCTCATCGACAAAGGATTAAATTATATGACCGCACAAAGAGGAAAAGACCTTCTTTTGAAAATCGGCGATGGCGGCGAGCCGGAAGCCTTCAGCATTATTGGCGGCCTTCGCACCAAAACCCTGTCGCTCAACGCGACGATTGTCGACATCACCCATTCGCAGTCGGCGGGGGGCTGGCGTGAATTGCTGGCCGGGGCGGGCGTCAAGCAAGCCTCCATCGCCGGCGCGGGTGTTTTTCTGAACGACGCGGCGGCGCAAAGCGTGCGCGGCGTCTTCTTCGCGTCCGAATTGCGGAACTGGCGAATTATCGTACCGGGTTTTGGTGTTATTGAGGGCGGTTTCGTGATCGCCAATCTCGACTACGCCGGCGAGCATGACCGCGAGGCGGCCATGTCCCTCGCGCTTGAATCCGCTGGCGCGCTGGCGTTCACGGCGGAGGCGTAGGCCATGACTGTTTTTAATGACTGTCTCCCCACTCACCCCGGTGCAGGCCGGCGCCCGGCAAAAGCCCCTCTCCCCGGAAGGGAGAGGGGAGAGGAACGCGAGGAGGGCGCTCATGACCCATCCACGTGGTGATGTCCGTATAAGGATCAATGGCGAAGACCGCTCTTTGCGCCTCACTCTCGGCGCGCTGGCGGACATTGAACAAGCGCTGGGCGGCGGCGATTTCGAGGCGCTGCAGCAGCGGCTGAAAAAACCGCGCGTCGCCGACATCATCATGATTTTACACGCCCTCCTGCAGGGCGGCGGCGCGTCCCTGACGATGGAAGCGTTAAAGGCGAGCGATGTGGATCTCGCAGCGGCCTCCCGCGCCATCGCCAAGGCCTTCGAAGCGCTGGCCGATACGCCAGGGGGCGATGCTTCGCCGGGAAAGTCGCTTTCGGGGGCGGGGTAGAGCGATGGCGCGCCATGTTGTCTTTCGCGGTTTTGCGTCTCGGTCTTTCGCCGCAGGATTTCTGGGCGCTTGGCGCCGCGGAATGGCCGGCGCTCGTTCCCGCCAGCGCGACGCAAGGATTGAACCGCGCCGGTCTCAACGCGCTGATCGCACAACACAAGGAGAAGTCCGATGCCTGAACATGTGAATATCGAAGTCAACACGATCGGCCTGAATGAAGCCAGCCTTGAGATCGAACGCATTGCGCGCGAGCGGATCGCGCCCGCAGCGGGCCTGATTGAAGACGCGTTTTCTACGGCGGCGAATTCGATCCAGTCGAACCTCGCGCGCGCCGCCGAGCGCGGCGAGCTTTCCCTAAAAAAACTGAGCCAGGCGCTTCTGCGGGATTTGCGCCGCTTCGCCATCGACTCGCTTGTGCGCCAGCCGGTGCAGAATTTTCTGACCAATGCGCTCACCGGCGCCTTCGGCGGAGGAAGATCGAATGGCGGCGTTGTCGCGCCCGGCCAGTCGTTCCTCGTAGGCGAACGGGGCCCGGAACTGTTCACGCCCGCCGGCGCGGGAAACATCCGTCCCCTGAATGCTGCTTATGGCTCGGGCGGCGTGAGCGTCAACATCACCCTGCCGGGCGTCACCGATGCGGCGAGCTTCAAACGCTCCGAAACGCAAGTGGCCGCCGCGCTCGCCCGCGCCGTGGGGCGTGGGCGGCGGAATTTGTGATGAAGTGAGGGATGAGGGACTAGGGAAGAGGGACTGGGATGTCGCCAAAAGCTGCTTCTCAAATCCCTAATCCCTCATCCCTAATCCCTGAAACAGTTGAGTATCAAATATGTCCTTTCACGAAGTTTTATTCCCCGTCGATATCGCGCTGAATTCCGAAGGCGGGCCGACGCGTAAAACCGACATCGTCGCCCTCGTCTCCGGCCATGAGGAGCGGAACGCGCCATGGGCGGGCTCGCGCCGCGCCTTTAACGCCGGTTATGGGGTCAAATCCGTCGCCGACATCGAGGATGTCATCGCCTTTTTCGAAGCGCGCCACGGCCGGCTTTACGGCTTCCGGTTTCGCGATCCCTTTGATTTCAAAAGCTGCCGCGTGGCGCAAACGCCTGCGCCGGACGACCAGCTCATCGGAACCGGCGACGGCGTTGAAACATCGTTTCAACTGGTCAAACGCTACGCCTCAGGCGCGGCGAGTTACGCGCGGCCGATCCAAAAGCCTGTCGCTGGCTCGGTGCGCGTCGCGGTGGACGGCGTCGAACAAGCGCAAGGCGCTGATTTCACCCTCGATGAGACCACGGGGGGCGTAACGCTCGCCAGCGCTCCGGGGGCGGGGCTTTCCGTCACCGCCGGGTTTTTATTCGATACGCCGGTTCGTTTTGATACGGATGAATTGCGCATCAACCTCGCGGCGTTTCAGGCGGGCGACATCCCGTCGATCCCGTTATTGGAGATATTAATATAATGCGCGCGCTCGACCCGGCCCTTCAAACCCATCTCGATACCGGCGCGACGACGCTCGCGACTTGCTGGCGCATCACCCGCCGCGACGGTTTTGCGCTCGGCTTCACCGATCACGACCGCGCCCTCGCCTTTGACGGAACGGATTTTCTGCCCGACTCAGGCGCGACAGGCTCGGCGCTGTCTTCCTCCGCCGACCTTGCGGTGGATAACGCGGATATTGAGGGCGCGCTTTCGGCCGCCGCGCTTTCCGGAGACGATCTCGCCGCCGGGCGCTATGACGGCGCGGCGGTGGAAGTCTTCCGCGTCAACTGGGCCGCGCCGGACGAGCGCGTGCTCCTCAAAAAAGGCGTGATCGGCGAGATCACGCGGGATGGAAACGCCTTCCGCGCCGAATTGCGCGGCCTCTCTCACACTCTCGACCAGCCGGTGGGCCGCGTCTATCAGCGCCTGTGCGATGTCAATCTGGGCGCGCCCGAATGCGGCGTCGATCTTGATAACCCGGCGTTGAAGACTGGCGGCGCGGTGACGGCCCTGCGCGATGAACAGAGCTTTATCGCCGATGGTTTCAGCGCGTTTGATGACGGCTGGTTCGTCCACGGAGTATTGACGTGGGAAACGGGCGCCAATGCGGGTCTCTCCGCGCATATCAAGACGCAGGCTTCCACCGGCGCGGTCGCGCTCTGGCTGCCCGCCGGGGCCGCAATTGAAATCGGCGATACGTTTACGGCCACAGCAGGATGCGACAAGCGCTTTTCCACCTGCCGGGAAAAATTTTCAAACGCCGTCAACTTTCGCGGCTTCCCGCTCATGCCCGGGAACGACTTCGTCATGTCCTATCCGCTGAAATCGGAGCGCAACGATGGGGGGAAGCTGAAGTGATGCTTAACCGCTGCGCGCCACTTCTTTACCTCTCTCCTTTGGGGAGAGGTCGAAATTCGTACTGCGAATTTCGGGTGAGGGGAACAGCATTTCGGAAATTGTCTTCGGCATTCATGTTTATTCCCCCTCACCCTAACCCTCTCCCCGGCGGGGAGAGGGAACAGAAAGGCGCATAACCATGTCCGCCATCCCCTCATTCTCCTCAACAGCCAGCCGCTTGGCTGTCATCGACGCGGCGCGCGCATGGCTCGGCACGCCTTACGTGCATCAGGCGAGCGCGAAGGGCGCGGGCTGCGACTGTCTTGGTCTCGTGCGCGGCGTCTGGCGAGATCTTTACGGCGCGGAGCCGGAACGCCCGCCCGCCTACACGCCGGACTGGCCCGAGCGCCACTGGAAGCGCACGGCCGGCGGCGAAACGCTTCTCGCCGCCGCGCGCCGCAACATGATCGAGCGGCCCGATAAAAATTTTGAGCCCGGCGACGTTCTTGTCTTCCGCGTCGACCGCGCCGGTCCCGCGAAACATTGCGGAATCGTCTCCGGCGAGGATCAGTTCATTCACGCCTATGCGGGCCGCGCCGTGGTGGAGAGCTGGCTCAACCGCTGGTGGCGCGAGCGCATCGCCGGCGTCTTTCTATTTCCGGGTACGGAAGAGTGAAAATGTATCGATCCGCCCGCCCTGGCCGTCCTTCGAGACGCCGGCTTGCGCCGGCCCTCAGGATGAAGGGCCAGGGCGCGTGGCGGACAAATCGGAGAAATTAAGCCATGGCCCAACTCATTCTCACCGCAGCGCAAGGGGCGGGCGCCGCCGTCGCCAAGGGCGGTATCGGCGCGTTTCTGGCGCGCACTGTGGCGACGACCGCCGCATCCTACGCCGCCGGTTACGCTGACCGGCTGATCTTCGGCCCGCGCAAGCGAAAGGTCGAGGGCCCGCGCCTTGACGGGTTGCAGGTGCAGGCGAGCCAGGAGGGCGCGCCTGTCTTGCGCGTTTACGGCCGCGCGCGGCTGTCCGGCCAGTTGATCTGGGCGGCGAATTTCAAGGAAGCCACGTCGCAGACGACGGAAGCTTCCGGCGGCAAGGGATCGCGCCCCGCCGCGCAAACTACCTATACGGAATATCTCTATTCGGTCTCGTTCGCCGTCGGCCTGTGCGAAGGGGAAATCGACCGGATCGGGCGCGTCTGGGCGGACGGCAAGCCGTTCGATCTGTCTAAACATAATGTCCGCGTCTATCGCGGGAGCGAAGCGCAGAACCCCGACGCGCTGATCGCCGCGAGCGAGGGCGCAGGATCGGCGCCGGCGTTTCGCGGGCTCGCCTATATCGTGTTCGAGGATCTGCCGTTGAAAGATTTCGGCAACCGCATTCCGCAGCTTTCTTTCGAGATTGAAAAGAGCCTGAAGAAAACCGAGGCGCAAGCGCTGGAAAACAATCTCACCGCGGTCACCATGATCCCCGGCTCGGGTGAGTTCGTCTACGGAACGACGGGCGTCAACCGCGTCATCGGCGAGGGCGTGACCGCCTCGGAGAATATTCACAACAATCAGGGCGTCACGGATTTCATCGCGTCGCTCGATGCGCTTATGGAGACCGCGCCGAACCTCGCCCATGTGTCGCTGGTCAGCGCGTGGTTTGGAAATTCGTTAAACGCCGCGTCCTGCACGTTGCGGCCCGGCGTTGAAACGGCGGACAAGGAAACCGCGCCCTATGCGTGGAAAGCCGGCGGCGCCGCGCGCGCGGGCGCGCATCCGGTTTCAACCGTGAACGGCGTCGCGGCTTATGGCGGCACACCGGCGGACCGCTCGGTCGTGGAGGCCATCGGCGCCATGAACGCGCGCGGCCTGAAGGTGATGTTTCACCCGTTTATCCTGATGGACGCGGCCGGTTACCCCTGGCGCGGGCGCATCGATACGAGCGCGAGCGATAAAACCGCGGCGGCGCCGGGCGATATCGCCGCCTTTTTCGGAACCGCCAGCGCGGCGGACTTTTCCATCGCCAATGGCGATGTCGTTTATTCAGGCCCTGCGGAATGGTCTTTCCGGCGTTTCGTCCTGCATTACGCCAAACTCTGCGCGCTTGCGGGCGGCGTAGACGCGTTTTTGCTGGGCTCGGAATTGCGCGGGATCACGACGGCGCGAGATCATAATGACAATTACCCCGCCGTGGCGCAGCTCGTCTCGCTGGCGGCTGAGGTCCGCGCGATCCTCGGGCCCGCGACGAAAATTTCCTACGCCGCCGACTGGTCTGAATATTTCGGCCATCAGCCCGGCGACGGTTCGGGCGACGTCTTCTTCCATCTTGACGCTCTGTGGTCGGATGGAAATATCGATTTCATCGGCGTTGACAATTACATGCCGCTCGCCGACTGGCGCGACGGTTTTGCGCACGCCGACGCCGTCAGCGGCGCCGCCAGCCAGTACGATCTTGACTACCTCAAAGGCAATATTGAAGGCGGCGAAGGCTATGACTGGTATTATGCCAGCGCCGCCGACCGGGAGAGCCAGACGCGCACGCCGATTTCGGACGGCGCTCATGGCGAGCCCTGGATTTACCGGTACAAGGATTTCCGGAACTGGTGGTCGAACGCCCATTACAACCGGCCGGGCGGCGTGCGCGCGGCATCGCCGACGGCCTGGGTCCCGCAATCAAAACCAGTCTGGTTCACGGAGACCGGCGCGCCCGCCGTCGACAAGGCGGCGAACCAGCCGAATGTTTTCGTGGACGCCAAGAGCAGCGAAAGCGCGCTGCCCTTTTTCTCCTCCGGCGACCGCGACGATCTCGCCCAGCGCCGCATGATAGAGGCGCAGGCCGCCTATTGGCGCGCGGGCGCGAACAATCCCGTATCATCCGTTTACGGCGGGCCCATGATCGACGCCGAACGCCAGTATGTTTACGCGGTGGATGCTCGGCCCTTCCCGGATTTTCCGGCGCGCTCCGACGTCTGGGGCGACACGGCGAACTGGGAAAAGGGGCACTGGCTGAACGGGCGGCTCGGGCGCGCGCCGCTGGACCTTCTGGTGACGGCGCTCGCCGCCGAAGCGGATTTCACGGCGGTGGAGACCGGCGCGCTTAACGGCGTTCTCACCGGTTATCTCGTTGACCGGCCCATGTCGGCGCGCGAGATGATCGATCCGCTGGCGGATGTTTTTCAGTTCGACATTGTGGAAATGGGCGGCGCCATCCGGTTTCAGCCGCGCCACGGCGCGCCCGTCCTGACGATTGAGGCGGGCGATCTGGCGGAAAGGCGGGGCGGCGCCTTTACCCTGTCGCTGGCGCAGGCGGCGGACCTGCCGGCCGCCTTCCGTCTCGGGTTTTTCGACGAGCAGGAGGAATTCGCGCCCGCAACGGTGGAGGCGCGCGATCCCGGCGCGGGCTCGCCGCGCGCGGCGGGCGTTGATGTCGCCGCCGTCATCCCGGCCGCGGAGGCCGAAGCGCGGGCGCGCTCCATCCTCGCCGACGCCTGGGTGATGCGCGAGGGGCTGGCGTTTTCGCTGCCGCCCTCGGCGCTCGGGCTGGAGCCCGGCGATGCGGTCATCCTCAATGATCCGGGACCGGATGGTTCGGGACTGCAACGGCGCTACCGGATCGTTGAGATCGAGGACGGCGCGGCGCGCGATGTCTCGCTGGTGCGCGTCTCGCCGCAGGTTTACGAAGCGCCTGTGGGCGCGGCCATTTTTACGCCGCCGGGTGATGTGCGCGTCTTTTCCGCCCCGGTGTGGGAGCTGATGGACCTGCCGCTGATTGAGGGCGCCGATGCGCCGGCCGCGCCCTGGCTTGCGGCGTTCGCGGATCCGTGGCCGGGCGGCGTTGCGCTTTACCGCACGGCGGGCGGCGGCGCGCCGTCGCTGGCCGGTCTTGCGCCCGCCCGCGCGGTCATGGGGCGGCTCGAAACCGCGCTGGCGCCCGCCGGTTCCGGGCGCTGGATCGAACACAGCGCCGATGTGCGCCTGTTATTCGGGTCGCTGTCGTCAAAAGCGGAAGAAGACGTTTTCGCCGGCGCCAACGCCTTTGCGGTAAAGGCCGCTGACGGCGCGTGGGAAATCTGCCAGTTCCGCGACGCCGTGCTGCAGGAAAACGGCGCGTGGCGCCTGACCGGACTGTTGCGCGGTCAGGCGGGTACGGAGCGCGAGGCGCTTGCGGGCGCGCCCGCAAGCGCGCGTTTTGTCTTGCTGACGGCGGGGCTTGCGCAAATCCAGTTCGATATCGCACAGCGCGGGCTTAACTATGAATGGCGGGCGGGGCCGGAGGGCGACCTTCCCGATACGGAGAGTTTCTCCGGCGCGGCGCTGACCATGAATGCGCGCGGTCTCGCGCCGCTCAGCCCCGTTCATTTGCGCGCGCGGCGTCAGGGCGGCGACATCGCGCTCTCCTGGATCAGGCGAACGCGGACCGGGGGCGACACATGGGCGGGCGAGGTTCCGCTCGGTGAAAATTCCGAGCGCTACCGCCTGACCATCTATGACGGCGAGACGGCCGTGCGCACGGTGGAGACGGCGGCGCCGTCCTATGTTTACGCCGGCGCGGATATCGCGAGCGATTTCGGCGGGCCATATGCCGATTCCGCCATCACTTTTGCCGTTGCGCAGATTTCCGATGCGGTCGGCGAGGGGGTGGAGAGAAAAGAGAGCGTTGTATTCAGTTAAACCGACAATCGGCGAAAAACCGAAAACCCCGTCCTCATCCTGAGGTGCAAACGCGCAGCGTTTGCCTCGAAGGATGTGCTGCAAACTCAGTATTCGCCGCACATCCTTCGAGGCTTTTCGGCAATCGATCGATTGCCGAAAAGACGCCTCAGGATGAGGCTTACGGTGATCATTCAAGATGAACGAGCGCCGCCTCGATGACGCCAAAATAAAACAGTACAAGGAGTAAATTACAATGAGAAGCAATGAATTCAGGGGCGCCGATCTTGCTGAAGCGGTCAGGAACGCCACGGCGGCGTATCGGAAGCCAACCATAACTGAAGCCAAATCTTATTGCAGAAACCTGTTTAACGAATTTGATCGCAAGAAAACCCGATTTGATCACATGCATGATCGAATTGTTGATATGCAGCGTGAGATTAACCGGCTGGAAGATCAAGCGCGCAATGCACGAAATACAGCTGCATTGTCAGCATTAATCGCAGCTGCGGGCGCATTGGGAAGCGCTGCGCGCGGACTCGATAAGCTCAGAAAGCTCCGCCTCGGGAAATTCACAAAAGGAGATTTATTAGACTTGGTGCCATTCGTTGGCGGAGCCCTCTCAGCTGGGGCTAATGCTCTAGGCGCAAGGTCGGCCTTTAGGGAGGCGCGGCGATTAGAACAAGAAATTGAACGGGTGAAGTCTCAACATGAAAGACTGGGCGATGAATTGATTAGCCTTGCGGAAAGCTATGAAAACTCAAACTGCCATTTGAGACCCGGAATAGTTTGATTGTTTTAGCGGCGGCGCCTTTGCGCTTATATGGCTATCCAGCAGAAATTTCGCAAAAGCGCCGACCAGAATGCAAAATAGTAGAATGGCGAAAGATGAAAAGCCCTTCGACTTTGGAAAGATCCTTGCGGTTGCAAAAAAACAAAACAGCGCTAACGCAATTGCCGTTATGCCTGTTCCTATTTCGTAAGTAAAATTCAACAACCGGCTTTCGAAAACGGAGCCGGACAGGCCGGTCCAAATGAGCATTCCGATCAATCCGGCCCAGGCGATGAAAATCAATATTCTTCTGGTCATTGCTCTGGATGCGTCTGATTTTCTGGCTCGTGATTTCATCCTGTCAGCCAGAACATATAAATGTAAAGCAGACCGAATGTTGCGGCTATGCCGGAAATCATCGAGACCATGAATTTCGCCCGCAGCGACCAGCTTGGATTGTCGATGGCTTTATCGTCGTCGTTCAATATTTCCCCCGGCTCAAATTTTATTTGACGGGGAAACTCGCGGATAAAACGGCGCCAGTCAAACGCGCCGTCGCCCTCAGCGAAACCAGCAGCAAGGAATCAGCGCCCCCCGCTCCCCAATCCCCACACAATTTCCCCCGCAAAATTAACCCTAAACTCTTCATTTCGGGCGAAAATCACCTATCTCTAGGGGGAACAGGCGTGCGCCCTTGGCATTGGAGCGCGCGCTCTTTTATGAACAAGAGTTTAACGGCCGCGTAAAACGCACGAATGCGGCCGGTGAAGGAACAGGCGAGCAAGTGGCGAAGAACCCTTATCTGGTGCTGGGGCTTTCCCCGAAAGCGACCGACGCGGAGATCCGCTCGGCGTTTCGTCAGCTTGCGAAAAAATATCACCCGGACCGCAATCCCGGCGACAAGAAATCCGAAGACAAGTTCAAGGAAGTCTCCGCCGCATTCGATATTCTGGGCGATCCGGAACGCCGCAAGAAATACGACCGCGGCGAGCTTGACGATGACGGGCGCGAACGTCCGAACCCGTTCCATCAATGGACGCAGCGCGAAGGCGGCCGGCCGGGTCAGGGCGGTTATGGCGGCGCGCAGGCCGGCGGGCCGGGCGCCGGCGCGTCGTTCGAGGATTTTTCCGATATCTTCTCCGATCTGTTCGGCGCGCGCGGCACCCGCGGCGGCGGCGGTCACCACATGCGCGGGCGCGATGTGCGCTACCGCCTGGAAGTCGATTTTCTGGACGCCGTGAACGGCGCGAAAAAGCGCGTCACCATGCCGGACGGCAAAAATCTCGACCTGTCCATTCCCGCCGGCTTTGAAGACGGCCAGACCCTGCGCCTGAAAGGCCAGGGCGAAAAAGCGCCCGGCGGCGCCGGCGACGTCTATGTGGAGGTCAAGGTCAAGCCGCATGCGATTTTCGAGCGCAAGGGCGACGACATTCATATGGAGGCGCCGATCTCGCTGAAGGAAGCGGTACTTGGCGGCAAGATCACCGCGCCGACCGTGGCGGGCGATGTTTCCGTCAACGTGCCGAAATATTCCAGCTCCGGCACCGTATTGCGGCTGAAGGGGCGCGGCGCGCCGAAACGGACCGGCGGCGCGGGCGACCAGTATGTAAAGCTGAAAATAGTCCTGCCTGAGGGCGGCGACAAGGCGCTTGAGGAGTTCGTCAAAAACTGGAAAGGCGCCGATCAGAAGGCGCGCAAGGATTTCGCCGGCGCATGACCGGGACGGCTCGCGGCTCTGCGCTTCATCCTTCGGGCTGGCGAGGCGTGTAATTGCGCCGCTGGATAAGGGTGGTAAAAGCCGCCAGTGATCAAAGGCATCGTAACGTTTTCTCATGACCCTTAACCCCCGCAAAAGAGAACGTCTCAGCGCCTTTCTGGGCGAGCTGCCCGTGGCGGCGGCGGTGAAGCTTTTCGCGGCCGTGGAAGCGGACATGAAAAGGGGCGGCGAAGCCCTGCCGCATGATGCGATCCTCGACGATCTGCGCGCCGGGTTGACGGCGCGGGGCGCCGCCCCGCCGTCGCGCGCGCCGGACGCCAAGCGGACCTTTTTCGAGCCGTTTGAGGACTTTTTCGTCAGTATAAGGACGGGGAAGAAACGTAAAGGCCAGATCGCGCGCACCTCGCTCGATCCGGTCTGGCGCGTGATGATGACCGACACCGCCATGACCGAAACGGCGTTCGCCGCCGCCGCGCTCGACGACGCCTATGCGGCCGACGAGGAAACAAAGCCGCTTGTGGATGCGATGTTTCTGAGCGCCGAAGCGGGCCTCGGCCGTCTTTGCGGCCACGCCGCCGCCAGCGCCATGTCGCAAGAAACGTTGATCGGCGAGCTTGGCGGAGAGGGCGCGCTGGAGGATATGGAGGAGATTTACGCGCTGATGCAGGGCGTCGAAATGCTGCGCCGTCTGCGCGCGGCCGCGCCGTCGCACGCGCCGTCCCTGAGCGAAGAACAATATTATGAGCTGCGCCAGATCTTTTTATCAGCTTACGAACAGTCTCCGGCCCTCGGCGGCTACATGCTGCTGGCGCTGAAGGGACGGCTCGAGGCGCCCTGGCGCGCCCTCGGCGTTTATTATCATCTGGCGGGAAGCGCCGATGAACAATTGTCG
This sequence comes from Hyphococcus sp., assembly GCF_965228385.1. Classification (GTDB taxonomy): domain Bacteria; phylum Pseudomonadota; class Alphaproteobacteria; order Caulobacterales; family Parvularculaceae; genus Hyphococcus. The sequence goes on from NZ_OZ245810.1 coordinate 11,267, forward strand.
GCGGCGCAGGAAACCGTAATGGCCCTGCCCGAAAGTCTGTTCGAGGATCTCGAGGGGATTGCGCGCTGGCTCGAACGGGCCTGCGCGGCGCCGCTCGACGCGCAGACGTCGCTCGCGCGGCTCGCCTGGTTCGCCGATTACGCCGACGGGCTGGCGGCGCATGCGGCGAAGGCGGGCGACAATGTCTTTCTCAACCGGATCGAGGCGTGCCGGGATATCGCCGGCGAAGCGCATGAGCGGTTTGCCGAACAGGCGCTGCAGGCGATGCGCGCCGTCATGCCGGTGCGCGCCATGCGCGGCTCCAGCCGTCTCGCCGCGCCGCGCCCGGATTTTTCAAAACCGTTGAGCGCGGAGACCATCACAGACGCCAGACAGGCTGCGGCGCTGATCGCCGCCGCGCCGAAAAACGCCAACCGCCTTGGCGCGGATACCGCCGCCATTGAAACGCTCGCCAATGAAGCGCGCGACCAGGCGCAAGTCTACGCCAATGACCTGGTGGCGGAAATCCGCGCCGCGGAAGGGCCGGAACGCGCCGCCGCAAGGCGGTTGCTGGACCAGGTGCTTGATGTCATCGCGCCCTTGCTGAAAAGCGACGATCTCGGTCTTATTCGTGATCGCGCCGCGGCGGCCGCGGTCACGGTTTAGTGCGCAGCAGATAGCGCGTAATGCGTGGATAACCGAAGCCGGCAATGTTAAATCGCAACTTGCCTCGCACAAAGGATTGTCACTTTGACCGGCGAAACAAAGAAAACCGAATTCAGAACCGGCGGCGGGGAAAAACTCGCCGCCGCACTGGAGTTGCCGTCGGGCGATCCCAAAGCGTTCGCGCTGTTCGCCCATTGCTTTTCCTGTTCGAAAGACATCAAGGCCGCGCGGGAAATTGCGCGGGGACTGCGCGCGCAAGGCTTTGCGGTTTTGCGTTTCGATTTCACCGGGCTTGGCGGCTCCGAAGGCGATTTCGCCAATACGAATTTCTCCTCGAATGTGGAGGACCTTGTCAGCGCCGCTGATTATCTGCGCGATGAATTTGAAGCGCCGTCAATCCTGATCGGCCATTCGCTCGGCGGCGCCGCTGCGATTGTGGCGGCGGGCCGTATCCCCGAGGTGAAGGGCGTCGCCACGATCGGCGCGCCGGCGGAAGCCGACCATGTGGCCATGCAGATCGGCGAACAGCGCGAAGAAATCGAAAAGAACGGCTTCGCCACCGTCAGCCTTGCGGGCCGTCCGTTTACGATCAAACGGCAGTTTCTGGAAGACCTCGAACGCCAGGACGTGCTGACCTGCGCGGAAAAGCTCAAAAAACCATTGCTGTTATTGCATGCGCCGCTTGATGCGACGGTGGGCGTCGATAATGCGTCCAGAATTTTCGCCGCCGCCAAACATCCGAAAAGTTTCATCAGCCTCGACAGCGCCGATCATCTGTTGTCGGACCCGGCGGATGCGCGTTATGCGGCGCATGTGCTCGCCGCCTGGGCGGCGCGCTATCTTGATGAAGATGCGGCGTATGAACGTCCTGAGCCGGCTTCGACATCCGGCGCGTCGTCATCAGCGCCAGCCTTCGCGGACGGCGCGCTGGCGAAATCGATCAACGGTGAAGCGCTCGCCATGACCATGTCCATCGACGGCCACCCTATGGTGATCGATGCAGGGACCGCCGCGGGCGGCGCCAATCTGGGGCCGAACCCGACCCGGACTGTCGAGGCCGCGCTCGCCGCCTGCGCCGCGATCACGGCGAAAATGTACGCCAAGCGCAAGAAATGGGATCTGGGCTCGGTGGAAGTGCGGGTGCGCCGCGCGGCGTCTGAAGACGATCACGCGCCGCATCTTCTGGAAAAGGAGCTTCGCGTGACCGGCGAACTGGACGATAAACAGCGCCAGCGCCTCCTTGAAATCGCGGATAAATGTCCGGTTCACCGGATGCTGACGGAAGGGGTTCAGGTTCGATCGCGAATCGGTTGATTTACATAAACAATTTTTAATATTGGCAAGGCGCTTTTGCTGACGGTTGATCGTAATTATCTACATTACAATCTGAAAACGATGGGGCGCTTTTGAAAAGAGCCCGATCCGGTAAATATTGCCGGGTTCGGCCCTGAACAGAAGGCAACAAGGGAAAATGAAGTTGAATAGCAGTCAATCAAAATTGAAAAGCAAAAATACCTCCAGGCCAGCATTTTACGCCGTCGCCGCGGCCGGCGCCGCCGCAACCGCGCTCGGTTTCGCAGCGCTCGGCTCAACCGCCGCAACGGCCCAGGCGCCGCGCCTCATGGCGCCGCCGGTTTCCGCCGACGGCACGCTGTCCTTCGCGGATCTTGTGGAGCGCGTCAGCCCGGCCGTGGTCAGCATCCTTGTTGAGCGCGAAGTGGAAACGCCGCAGATCCCAGACAGCCTGGAGCAGTTTTTCAATTTCCGCTTCGGCAATCCCAGTAATCCAAACGCGCCCGCGCCGGATGATTTCAACAACGGCGTGCGCCGCATGGAAGCGCAAGGCTCCGGTTTCTTTATCGACACGGACGGCCATATCGTCACCAATAATCATGTGGTTGAGGACGCCGACAATGTCCGCATACGTCTCGCCAATGGCGACGAGATCAGCGCCGAAGTTGTCGGCACCGATCCGTTGACCGATCTCGCCGTGCTGAAAGTCGACGCCCGGCGCAATCAGCCCTTTGTAGAATTCGCTGACGACGTGAATTTGCGGGTCGGCGATTTTGTGCTGGCGGTCGGCAATCCATACGGTCTCAACGGCACGGTCACGAGCGGCATCGTTTCCGCAATCGGCGGGTCGAACCGTGAAAACCAGTATCTTGATTTCATCCAGATCGATGCGCCCATCAATCGCGGCAATTCAGGCGGGCCGACATTCGATCTGAAAGGGCGCGTCGTCGGCGTCAACACCGCGATCTTTTCGCCCACCGGCGGCAGCGTCGGCATCGGCTTTGCGATCCCCGCCCGGGTCGCCAAGGAAACCGTCGCGCAACTGATCGACAATGGCGCGGTGACGCGCGGCTGGCTCGGCATCCAGCTACAGGAAGTGACGACCGAGATCGCCGCGGCGATCGGCATGAAGCAAAGCGGCGGCGTTCTGGTTGCGGATGTTATCGACGGCACGCCGGCGCAAAAAGCCGGGCTTCGCGACGGCGACGTCATTCTCGGCATCGCCGGCGAAGAGGTGCGCAACTCCAATGAGCTGTCGCGCCGCGTCGCGTCCTTTCCGCCGGGCCGCAAGATCGAACTGCAAATCCATCGCGACGGCAGGACCCGCGACATTGACGTGACGCTGGGCCAGCGCGACGACGACCAGACAGCCGCCGCTGAAGATGTTCCGTCTAATGACAATGACAGTCTTGCGGCCGATCTGGGCTTGCGCATCGCTGAATTGAACCAGACATTGCGTCAGCAATATCGCGTACCGGACAATGTGGACGGCGTTATCGTCACCGGCGTTCGTCCCGGCAGCGCAGCGCAGGACGCCGGGTTGCAGCCGGGCGTCGTGATCCTTCAGGTCGACGGCGATCCGGTCACCTCCGGCAACGATCTCAGATCGAAGATCCGGAACGCCAGACAGGAGGACAAGGACGCTGTCCTCTTGCGCATGCAGTTCGGCGCCAACCGCCAGTATGGCGCGCTGTCGCTGGATAATGAGTAACGGTTGATTTTCCGGCGCCGCCCCCATGCGATGTAAATTCGCTCGGCGCGGCGCCGAATCGTTCGTGACGGAATTATACCGCTCCTGCCGTGTTGCATTTCGGCGAAACAGATTAAGGTGACATCAATGCGAATCCTTCTTGTCGAAGACGATGCGGAAGCGGCGGCCTACGCCGCCAAGGGCCTGCGCGAAGCCGGCCATGTGGTGGACCACGCGCTGGATGGCGAATCCGGGCTGAATATGGCGACCTCCGGCGGTTATGACGCTTATGTCATCGACCGGATGCTGCCGAAAATGGACGGCCTTTCTCTTCTCTCCAATCGCCGCGACGACGGCGATGTAACGCCGGCGCTGTTTTTATCAGCCCTCGGCGAAGTCGATGATCGCGTTTCCGGGTTGAAAGCCGGCGGCGACGATTATCTCGTCAAGCCCTATGCGTTTTCCGAATTGCTCGCCCGCGTCGAAGCGCTGGGCCGGCGACGCGGGGCGCCGGCGGAAGTCACGACCCGGTTCGCCGTCGCCGATCTGGAGCTTGATGTTCTGAACCGCACCGTGCGCCGCGCCTCGCAGAAGATCGATCTGCAGCCGCGCGAATTTCGCCTGCTGGAATATCTGATGCGCCACGCCGGGCAGGTTGTGACGCGCACTATGCTATTGGAAAATGTCTGGGAGTATCATTTCGATCCGCAGACGAACGTTATCGACGTGCATATCTCCAGATTGCGGGCGAAGATCGACAAGGATTTTGACAAGCCGCTTTTAAAAACCATTCGCGGCGCCGGTTACAAACTCTCCGACGACGAGGGCTGACGGGCCTCCATGCTGCGCATTCTCCGCACGACGTCATTCCGCTTCACGGTAATTTACGTCGTGTTGTTCGCCGGTGCAGTGGCGATGCTGGGGGCTTATCTTTACAGCGCCACTTTCGGCGAGGCGGCGAAACAGACCGACGATGTCATCGACAGCGAAATCGGCGTTCTGGCGGAGTTGTTCTCCACCTCCGGCCCGGGCATGCTCACGCGCGTTATCCGTCAGCGTACGGCATGGTCGGACGATGCGATCTATATGCTGATCGGCGCGCCTTCCGGCGCAGTGCTTGCGGGCAACCTGACCGCGCTGCCGCCCGAAGCGCTGACTGCGGAAGGCGATTTTTTCAATTTCAAATTCGAAAAACCGCTGGTTGACGCCGCCGGCCGCGAGGTCGGCGTGCAGCAGCGCGAAGCGCGCGGAAAGATGATGCGTTTTCGCGCTGCGCCGGATGCGGAACAATCCTATCTGGTGGTCGTGGCGCGCGATGTGGCGAGCCGGGAATATCTGCGCAACCGTTCGCAAAGCGTCGTCACCCGCGCCGCGCTGGTGACCATTGCATTCGGCGTCGTCATCGGGCTGATTTTCTCGCGCTCGCTCTTGCGCCGCGTTGAGGTCGTCAATAAGACGTCGCGGGCGATCAGGGGCGGTGATCTTTCACAGCGCATTCCCACCACCGGCGCCGGCGACGAACTTGACGACCTCGGTGAAAACCTCAATTCGATGCTCGATCAGATCGAACGCCTGATGGCCGGTATGCGCGATGTATCGGACAATATCGCCCATGATCTGCGCTCGCCGCTGACGCGTATACGCAACCGGCTCAGCGACGCCACCGGCGCCGATCAGGAGACCAAGGATACGGCGATCCGCGCCACCATCGAGGATTCAGAAAAACTGCTGGCCACATTCAATGCGCTCTTGTCGATTGCGCGCATTCAGTCCGGCGAGGGCGCCGGCGTTCTGAAGCCCATCGATATTGTCGCCATCGCCGAGGAAATGGCGGAGCTTTATGAGCCCGCCGCGCAGGACGCCGGTTTTGCGTTCAGCCTCGTCACCGCGCCGACCCCGGCGGTCAAGGGCTCGCGCGAGCTTGTCTCGCAGGCGGTGGCGAACTTTCTCGACAATGCGCTGAAATACGCCGCCGGCGGTTCGCGCATTGAGTTGACCGTGGGGCCTGTGAAGGGCGGCGGCGCGATCCTGTCCGTCGCCGATGACGGCCCTGGCGTTGCGCCCGAAGACCGCGACCGGATTTTCGAACGTTTCGTGCGGCTTGAAAAAAGCCGTTCGACGCCGGGCTCCGGTTTGGGGCTGTCGCTCGTTTCAGCGATTGCGCGCGCGCATGGCGCGAGGCTGGAATTGAAAGACGGTCTTGCGCATGCCGACGGCGACGGACATGGTTTGCGGATCGTCATGACATTTGCCGCATCCGAGTAAAGACAAAGCCGCAGAAACTGATTCAAAATCACGATTTACCTGTAAAACACTGGATTTCAGCGCGATCAGCGCTTGCGTGCAACGGGAAATCAGTTCTTGTTTTCCTGTCATCACCCACTGTCTGAAATTGCGGTCGGCGTAGATGGACCGATTGGTCACGGAAGAGACCGCGCTATTTGAGGAATTTCAAAAATGAGCAAAGCGGAATTTATCGCAAATGTCGCCGAGGCCGGCGATATGAGCAATGCGGAAGCAAAGCGGGTCGTCGAACTGGTTTTCGGTGAAATCGAAAAAGGCCTGAAACGCGCCAAGAAGGACGGTAAATATACGATCGGCACTTTTGGAACATTTACGGTTTCCAAGCGCGCGGCGCGCAAGGGCCGCAATCCCCGCACCGGCGAGGAAATCAAGATCAAGGCGTCGAAGTCATTGCGCTTCCGGCCGTCCTCATCGCTGAAAGAAGCCGCGGGCTGCTGAGCGCGAAAACTTTATTACGGTATTGTTAGCGACCGCCGCCCGGCTGCGCCCGGCGGCGGTTGTTTTTTGGGTGGATTTTTAACGCCGCCCATTGTCAAATCAAACGCAATGACGGCCGGTCAAAACTTCACTTCATCAATCAAAAGCGCGCCTCACATTCATGACGCTGAGGCGGCGGATCGCTTTCGCGCCGACCTCGGTGAAGCATTTACTACGTTGCCCAAAAGCGCGCAGGATTTATTGTACGGGGTCGCGTCATGTTCGCCTTATCTGCGCCGTCTTGCGCTGCGCAGGCGCGATGATCTGTCCGCGCTGTTTGACCGGCCGCTGGCGCAAACGCTCGCAGAAGCGTGCGACGCCGCGCACGCAAGCAGCCGCGACGTGTCTGCAGAAGAGCAGATGCGCCTTTTGCGCGACGCCAAGCAGCGCGCCGCCATGGCGATTGCGCTGGCCGATATCGCCGGCGCTATCGATGTGATGGAAGCGGCGGCGGCGCTATCGCGTTTTGCTGACGCCTGCGTGGAAGGCGCGCTCGCCGGCGCCGTTGCGCGTTCGCCGCTGTCGTCGCCAAACGGCCTCAGCATTCTCGCCATGGGCAAGCATGGCGCATTCGAGTTGAATTATTCCAGCGATATCGATTTGATCGTGCTGTTCGATCCGGCGCGCATGGAGGTGGGCGATCGCGCGCAGGCGCAACAACACGCCGTCGCCGCCACGAAGGACCTCGTCAATTTATTGCAAATGCAGACAGGCGACGGCTATGTGTTTCGAACGGATTTACGCCTGCGGCCCGATCCGGGCGTCACGGCGCCGGCGGTTTCCGTCGCGTCGGCTGAGGCTTATTATGAAGCTTACGGACAAAACTGGGAGCGCATGGCGTTTATCAAAGCGCGGCCCTGCGCCGGCGATATGGAAATGGGCGCGTCATTCCTGCAGTCTTTGCGCCCGTTTATCTGGAGAAAATATCTGGATTTCGCCGCCATCGAAGACGTCCATGCGGTGAAGCGCCAGATGCATTCGGCCAAGGGCGGCGGCGATGTCGCGTTTGAGGGCCATGACGTGAAACTCGGCCGCGGCGGCATTCGCGAGATTGAGTTTTATGCGCAAACGCAGCAATTGATCCTGGGCGGGAGGAACAAAAATCTGCGCCAGCGTGAAACGCTTGAGGCGCTGGGCGCGCTTCAGGCAGCGGAACAGATTACCGAAAGCGCCCGCGAGGCCTTAAACAGCGCCTATCGCTATCTGCGCCATGTGGAGCATCGGTTGCAGATGATCAATGATGAACAGACGCACCGTCTGCCGTCATCGGCGGATGAAATTCAACGCGTCGCTGTGTTCTGCGGCGAGCGGGACCCGGAACAGTTTCGGGAAAAGTGCCTGTCGACGTTTAACGCTGTCTCGCGGCGTTACGATACGCTTTTCAAATTCGACAGCGACGAAACGGAGCAACCGGGCCCGCTTGTCTTTACAGGCGTTGAAGCCCATCCGGCGACGTTGGAAACGCTGGAGGCGCTGGGCTTTCAAAGAGCCAGAGACATCAGCGCCGCCATCCGCCGATGGCACACGGGCGCCTTGAGAGCCACGCGAACGGAACGCGCGCGGGTGCTGTTGACGAAACTTGTTCCGCCCCTGCTTGCAGCGCTTGCCGATGCAGGCGAGCCGGATGAGGCGTTCTTCGCTTTTGAAGATTTCCTGACGCGCCTGCCGTCCGGCGTTCAGGTGTTCTCGCTGTTGCTCAGCAATATAGATGTCTTTGATACGCTGATCCGTCTCATGACGATTTCGCCATATCTGGGCCGTCAATTTTCAAAGCATATCAATCTCGTGGAAAGTCTTCTGGATCAGAACTGGGGCGCGCCCCTGCGCGATCCGGCGGGCTATGCCGGCGAGTGTGCTGAAGCCGTGGCGCAGGCGCCGGATTATGAAGCGGCGCTCAACGCCGCGCGCCGCTGGGCGAGCGAGACAAAGTTCCGCATTACGGCGCGGCTCGCCGTCGGCCAGATCCATCATGAAGACGCGGCGCGCCATTACACCGCCATCGCTGATGCGTCGATCGGGGCGCTTGTCGCCGCCGCCGCGCAGGAAATGAAAAGCCAGCACGGCGCGATCGACGGCGAGTTTGTGGTCATTGGTCTGGGGCGCCTCGGCGCCGGAGAAATGACGGCCACGTCGGATATTGATCTTATGTTCGTTTACGATGCGCCGCCGGAAGTGCAGTCCGACGGCAAACGGCCGCTGGCGCCAGCCGAATATTTTACGCGCCTCGTGCGCCGCGCCGTAACGGCTTTATCTGCGGCCACGGAAGAGGGCGCGCTATACGAAGTGGACATGCAATTGCGCCCCTCCGGCAAGGCGGGGCCGCCGGCCGTCAGTCTCGCCGCTTTCATACGCTACTATGAAGACGAAGCCTGGACGTGGGAGGCGATGTCGTTAGTGAAGGCGCGCGTCGTCGGTCCTGATGGTGCGCTTGCGGAGCGAGCGGATGCACAGATCAATGCTGTGCTTTCGCGGCGAAGGGATGCGCAGACCGTCGCTCGCGATGTGGCGGACATGCGCTTGCGGCTGAATGAAGCCAAGCCCGGCGCCGGCCCCTGGGACGTTAAAAATATTTCCGGCGGCGTTACGGATATCGCCTTTCTCTGCCAGTACCTGACCCTGGCCGGCGCCGGCGCGGAAACGCGCCCGCCGCGCGCTGTCGGCGCGGCGCTCGACTGGTTTGCGAAAAAAGGCGAACTGGCGCAGGAAGATGCAATGAAACTGAAAAATGCGCACAACACGTTCGAAGCGGTGCTTCAGTCCGGACGGGCGGCCACCGGCGGCCTTTTCGCCCCCGAAATCGCCGGAAAGGCGTTGCGGGCGCACATGGCGTCTGTGTGCGGAGAAAATTCAATCGAGGCGGCGGAGCGTGTCTTGATCAATCTGGAATCCGAGGTGGAGCGGCTCTTTGCTGCGCGCCTGGCGTGAAGCGCGGGTCAGCCCTATCTCATGAGCGGTCAGTTTGATTTTCTGGTAATCGGCGACGATGAAGCAAGTTTTTGCGCGGCCGCCTGTGCGGCCAAAGCAGGCGCGCATGTGGGACATTTAAAACTGTCGCGCCGGAAAAAACAGAGCGCGGGGGCGGCGGCGCCCGCTGTGCCGAATTTTGTCTGGCGCCGTCTTGAGCTGCAAAATTACGATCTGACGCTGGAGCCCGCCAGCGCGCGGGTGACCTTGTTCAAGGAAGGCCAATCGATTGTCACTTACGCCAATCCCCGCGAGACGCGCGATGCGCTGGCGGCGCGCGATATACCGGATCACGATGTCTGGGTTGATTTTGTTGAGGAAGTTTCCGCGCTGGCGAATGGCGGTTTCGCCGAGCCCGGCCGCGGCGCGCCGCTGAGCGGAAAGTCCTTTGCAGGGTTGCTGACGGATCCGAACGCTCTTGCGCGCGCCGCAAGACTTTACGGGTCGTGTGCGGAACTGGCCGATGATTATTTCACGGACGAAAACCTGCAGGCGCATGTCAGCGCGCATGCCCTCGCCCCCGGCGGCGCCGGCGGCGAGGACGCCGGCACGGCGCGCGCGCTCGCCGAATTTTTCGATGAAGATTCTTGGCGCGTGCGTACGCCGGACGATTCACCGCCCTTATTGAGAGTGTTGTCGCAAGTTGCAAAAGACGCAGGGGTCGTGGGTTGGTCCGGCAGGCTGAAGGAGATTGCCCGCGAAGGCGCGAAATCCATAAGGGTTCACGCCGGCGATGAAGAAGACATAAAAACGCGATTTGTTTTCTTTTCAACGCCGGACGCCGCGATCGCCGCCGGCGCAGCGGATTTGCTGGCGGGCGGCCCGCGCGCGAAAGTCACCGTGCGCTTTAAACTCTCCAACCGGCCTGAGCCGCCGGCGGGCGATGAAAAATCCATTTTTCAAATCATCGACAATGCGGAGGATATAAATGCGGCCAGCGCCGCCGCGGTCAAAGGAGAATTATTTGAAGGCGTTCCCGTAGAATTTGAATACGCGGCCAATGGTGAGATTATTGCGCATACGGCCTATTTTCCAGCGGCGTTTTACGAAGACGGGGATTGGCGCGGATGGACGGGGCAGGACCGTCAGGCTGCGGCCGCTATTGTCAAGAACCGGATCGCCTCGCGGCTTCCGGATTTCGCGGCGGCGGTGCGCGGCGCGCAAACCGAGGTTGAGGCGCCGGGGGCCCGTCGCCGGGAGATCGGCGGATGGGACCGCGTTGTCATTCAGCCGCATCGCCACAACGCGATCAGCGCAGCGGTAAAGCTGATCGATAAAGTGATGTTGCGCGATGAGTGACGTAGACGCCGAAATCAAGGAAGACATGGCGGATCCGCAACGTTCCGGCCGCATCGAGGGCGGGATCGACGCAATCGTCATCGGCGCCGGCGTCGATGGGCTGGCCGCGGCCGCCTATCTCGGAAAAGCCGGACTTCATACCGTGCTGGCGGGCGCCGGCCAGGATATCGGCGGACGGATCAAGGAACGTGAACTTGCGCCCGGCGTTGTCGGCGTCGATGGAGAGCATCTTGTTACGATCCTCGATCCGGATGTCATCGCCGAGCTTGATCTTTATCGGCACGGGCTCAGCTTCGCCGCGCGGCGGCTGGAAACGACATGCTTTTTCGAGAACGGGGAACCGTTCAAGTCTGACGGGGACCTTGCGCGTTTGCAGGTCGCCATTGACGACGCCGGCGATCGCGAAGCTGTGGAATCCTTCATGATGGAGATGCTGGACCTGTCGGCGTTTTTGCGTCCCGCGTTTCGCGCAGCCGCGCATGGGCCCGGCGGAGATGCGGACCGTGTTTTAAAAAAAGCCATAGCGGGTGCTACGGCGCAGCGCGCGGGGCAGATTCAACGCTATCTGTTCGCATCGGTTGACGATGTTCTGTCCGAACGATTTGAAGACGGACCTTTAAAAACGTTTCTTTACGCAGAAGCGGCGTTTCGTTCGGGAACCGCGCCGAACGAGCCTTTCAGTTTCATGTCTTACTTGCGGCGGCTTGCGGGCGAGGCGGCGGGCCTGCAGGGCGCAAAGGCGTATCCCGCCGGCGGCGCGCTTTCGGTGGTGACGGCGCTGCGGCGCGCCGCGCAGCAGGCGAAAGTCGATATCCGCGTTTCAGCGCCGGTGAAATCCATTCTCATCGAAGGCGATCGCATCGCGGGCGTAACGTTGGAAGACGGCGGACAATTACGCGCGCCGATCGTGATTGCAGCCGCCGGCGCCGAGCGTGTTTTCCTGAACATGATTGGCGTGGACAAGATCGATATTGAGCTGCAGCGGGTGCTGACAATGCGGCGCAGACGGATAGCCACCGCAAGGGTTCAACTTGTCCTGAAAGGCGTTGCGCAGGATGACGTGACGAAATCGAATATGCGCCGGCGGCTGTTTTTTGCGCCGGCGCCGGAAATGGTCCGGGCGGCGTTCCTGGCGGCGCGCGCTGGAAAAACGCCTGAACATCTGGTTATCGAAGCGCTGTTTCCCGGCGCTCTGGATGAGAGCGCCGTTCATGAGGGGCGCCAGTTGATGTCGGTCATGGCGCATCCTGTTCCCTTTGACGAAACGCCGCCTGAGACGCGCCGGGATGAAATTAAAGAGGCCGCGTTGAAGTGCATTGATATGTTTGCGACGGGACTTTCTGATCGTATAGAAACAGTTGACGTACAGTTGCCGTGCGATGAAGCGGCGGCGGCGGGAACCGCCGCAGCGACTTTCGCCGCAAAGCCGGAGATGATCCGGCAGTGGGCGTTTGCATCCGCTGTCACACGCGCCGCCGGCATCGCCGGATTTTATTTCTGCGGTCCAGAGGCCCAGACCGGCGAAGGAATTTCATGTGCTTCGGCGCGTATCGCGGCGCGCGCAGCTTTACGCGCCTATCACAAGGGGATCGGATGATTTTTCCCGGTGAGGATATTTTTGCCGATGCGCCGCGGCCGACCCCGTTATTTACCGCTGTGGCCTCCGCCAGCGAAGCGAACCTGTGGACATCTATAAATGGCTGGACGGCCGCAAGGGTTTATTCGTCTGTAAGCCAGGAGTACGAGGCGGCGAAAAGTTTTGCGGCGCTCGCAGACCTTGGCCCCCTGACGCGTTACGCCGTGCGCGGCGCGGCGGCGCCCGAATATCTGGGCCGGCTCACAACGGCGCCCGCACACAGGCTGCATGTGGGCGAAAGCGCGCGCGGCCTGATGCTTGATGACAAAGGCGACGTCATCGACCTTGCCGAAGTTTCGCGCCTTTCCGGCGATCTGTTCGTGGCGACATGCCCGAGCGCGCATGGGCGGCGGATAAAGCTGGCGGCGCGCGGGATGAATGTTGATGTTGAGGACATCACCGGGCAAGTCGCCGCGCTTGGCGTTTTTGGCCCGCAAACGTCCGGCGTGCTGGCGGCGGCGGGATTGAAATCAATTAACGAGACCGTTGCGGCGTCAGGCGTGCTGCGCGGCGTTGAAACCGCTTCGCGTCCCCTGCAATTTGGCGCGCTGCCGGGCGTCGAACTTATTTTTCCAAAAGAAGAAGCGTTGACCATCTGGGAGCGGATCATGCGGCGCAGCGCCGGCCAGCCGATCGGTCTCGACGCTTTTGAAATCCTGCGTCTGGAAAGCGGCGCCCCCCGGCCAGGTGTTGATTTCACGCCAGCGGACCGGGTCAGGGGAAATGACGGCCGCGCCAGATCGCCGGCTGAGCTGGGACTGGCGCATCTGGCGCCGCTGGACCGGGGGTGGTTTAACGGGCGGCGCGGCCTGCGCGCGCGCGGCGGCGCGGCGGCGCGGCGTCTCGTCTCGCTTTCGCTGGATGCGGAGACCTCATCGCCGGGCGCCGCCGTCTTTCAGGGCGATAAAACCATTGGCCGGATCACCAGTTGCGCCTGGTCGCCAGCCAGCAAGCGGGTCGTCGCCTTTGCTGACATCACGGCGTCAACACCCGGAAAAGATTACCAAATCGCCGTTCCGTCCCCGGCTGAGGGGCGGGTTTCAGCGTGGGTGTTCGACAGTGCTGAAAGCGCGCTGGCAAGGGCTTTTTCACGCGAACAGGACCGGTCCGCAGGATCAGCGACGGATTTTCGCCGTTGAGCCGTTTAAGGTTTGCTGGAAGGCGAATGACACAAACAACATTCGAGGATGAACATGAAGAACAAGATTGTTTTTAGCGCCATCGCGGCGGCGGGCGCCGCTCTCCTGACGGCCGGCGCCTATGCCGAAGACGGCAAGGGTCGCGGCGGTTACTGGGAGAAAATGGACACAAACGGCGATGGTGAAATCACCGCCGATGAAGCGTCGGACCGTTTTGCGGAACGTCTTGAGGCGGCGGATACTGACGGCTCCGGCGGCGTTTCCAAGGCGGAAATGGAAGCCTATCACAAGGCCCGCCGTGCGGAGCGGCGCGAAGCGCGCAATCCCGACAAGAACGACGATGGCGTTGTCGATCGCACCGAATTCGTTAATGCGGCCCAGGAACGTTTTGAGCGCATGGATAAAAACGGCGACGGCGTGTTGAGCGAAGACGAACGCCGCCGTCGCGGTCATCGCGGACGGCATCGCCGCGGCGGCGACGATAACTAAGAGTTGTTTCTCATCTCCGGTCCGCGCAAAACGCCTATCAGTGCGGGCCGGTAAAGACAGGCATTGCCGGCGCTTTTGTTGGAACATGAAACCGATAGCGACGAAGCGCTGGTCAGGCGCGCGGGCCGCGGCGACAAAGCCGCAGCCGCGCTCTTGGTCGAAAGGCATACGAGTATGATTTACGCCGCCAGTTACAGAATGCTGGGTAACGCGCACGCCGCAGAGGATGCGGCGCAGGAGACATTTTTGCGGTTATGGCGGAACGCCGGCAAATGGAAACCGCAAGGCGCAAAGTTCGAAACCTGGCTTTATCGCGTGGCGATGAATTACTGCCTTGACCAGTTACGTAAATCGAAGCGCGAAGCGCCGGAAGAAGCCGCGCCTGAACGCGCTGATAATGCAGACCGGCAGGACCAGAAGCTGTTCCTGTCGGAGCGGCGTTTCGCCATCGACGAAGCGCTTGCGGGACTGCCGGACCGGCAACGCCTCGCGATTACGCTTTGTCACTATCAGGAGCTTTCGAATATCGAAGCTGCGCAAATCATGAATGTGAGCGTCGACGCGCTGGAGTCCCTTTTGGCGCGGGGCAGGCGGGCCTTGCGCGACAGGCTTGCGCCGATGCGCGAACATTTGATGGGAAAGATGGACGATGAGCAAAACAGCCATGTCAACTGACCGTCTCGAAGAATTGCGCCGCGTGTGCGAGGTTCACGGCGCCGACCCGGCCCGCTGGCCGGCGGACCAGCGCGCGCGTCTGTTGCAAGTTTACGCCAGCCGCGAGGCCGCTGAGATTCGCGCCGAAGCCGAGGCGCTTGACGGGTTTTTGAACGCCGCCACAGCGCCCCGTATGGCGGAAGATCTGGAGCGCCGCATCGCTGCATCCTATGCGCCGCCTGCGAAAACCGCGCGTTCGCTCAATGACTTTTTACGCATGTTGTCGCCGTTTTCCGGCGGCGCGCCGCGCCGGCTTATTCCCGCCGGCGCGCTGGCGGGGCTCGGCGCGATCGGTCTGGCGTCGGGTGTCATGTCGGCTTCGGCCCAGGCGCCGTTGACGCCGGAAGGCGAAGCGCTTGCTTATGTTGAAAGCGACTTCCTGTTGGCGTCGCTTGATGAAGAGGAGGCCGCGACATGGGACGCGGACTGATTATTTTGCTGGTCGCATCGCTCGGCCTCAATATTTTTGCGTTCGGTCACTTTTCCGGGCGAATATTGGCCGGCGACAAGCCACCGCCGTCGCGCAGTCATATTGAGCACGGATCTCGCGGCGGATTTGATAATCCGTTCCGGTTGATGCGGTATGCGGATGAGTTGTCGCCTGAACTGCGGGAGGCGTTTCGCGCTGAGATCAAGAAAGAATTGCCGGCGTTGCGTGAGCAGCATGACCGCATGCGTGAATTGCGCCGACAATTGAGCGCGCTTATCAGCGCGGATACATGGGATGGTGCGGCGGTGGCGGCGAAGCTTGAGGAAATTCGCACGGCGCAGGACCGCCAGCGCGATGCGTTTAACCGCGCCTATGTCGGTGCGTTCGAAACATTGCCGGCCGATCAGCGAAAGCTGTTGGTGGAAAGAGCAAAGGAGCGCCGGGATGAGCGCCGGCGCAAACGTAAAATGCGCCGCGACGGCGATGCGCGGCATGATCAGCGCTCCGATGGCCCGC
Source organism: Hyphococcus sp. (assembly GCF_965228385.1). GTDB lineage: Bacteria > Pseudomonadota > Alphaproteobacteria > Caulobacterales > Parvularculaceae > Hyphococcus. Next base: position 26,863 of record NZ_OZ245810.1, read on the forward strand.
CGCCCGACAGACCGGCCGACAGTGCGGCAGAGGAAAATGAAGCGCCGCCGGAAAACTGATTTTCTGTGCGGCCTCGCTGTTGCGCGCCGTTTCCCAAGAATGACTGATGTTTTCTATAATTCGCGCTACGTGTATTTGCGCGGTGTCTTTTCGCATCGTGTGTGACTGGCGGGCGGAGAGGGGTCGTACAGTCGCGGCCGGTATGCGGGTCGTGAACAGTCCCTATTCCGCTGCCTGGGTGGCGTCGAAATTCGGCGTTGCGGGTTGTTCCTTGCCGGTTAAAACATGCGCTTCGCTGCGGATGAAACTCGGCAGACGGACTTTTGCGTTTTCGCGGCGCGGGAAGGTGGCGCAGGCGACGGTGCCTTTGCCCGGCTGGCTCGCCAGCGCCAGAATGCCGCCCTGCATATCCATCAGTGCGCGCGACAGGGCGAGACCGAGGCCCGAACCGTTCTGCGTGCGGGAGAAATGGCTCTCGGCAAGCTCGAACGGCGCGCCGAGTTTGGACAATTGCGCCTTGTCGATGCCCGACCCTGAATCGGCGACGATCACGGTGACGCCGTCAAGATCGGCCTCCGCTGTCAGCGTCACCTCGCCGCCGCCTGGGGTGAATTTCAGCGCGTTGGATAAAAGGTTCAACACGACCTGTTTGACGGCGCGGCTGTCGGCCCAGACGGGCGGCGCGTGGCCGACCGATGCGGTGAGCTTGACGCCGGAGTCGCCTGCGCGCTTGGCGACGAGACGAACGCTTTCTTTCAGGATGCGTTCAAGCTCCATGCGCTTCGGTTCCAGCGCCAGACGGCCCGCCTCGATCTTGGACATGTCGAGAATATCGTCGATCAGTTCCAACAGATGACGCCCGCTGGAAAGAATATCGCTCACATATTCTTTATACTTCAGATCGCCGAGTGGTCCGTAAAGCTCCGACTGCATCACTTCGGAGAATCCGTTAATCGCGTTCAGGGGCGTTCTTAACTCATGGCTCATATTGGCGAGGAATTCCGATTTGGAGCGGCTCGCCTCCTCGGCGCGGTATTTTTCATACTCATATTTGCGCAGCGCCTCGGAAAGCTCCTTGCGCGAACTTTCAAGGTCTTCGACGGTGTGCTGCAATTCGCGTTCTTTTTTCTTTTGCGCCCAGGCGCGGCGTTTAAGGTCCGTCACGTTCGTTGCGACACAGACAGAACCCGCCTCCGCGGTCTTGCGGCGGGAGACATGCGCCCAGCGCGAGCCGGGCAGGGCCACTTCCTGATTTTCCTGCTGCTTGTCTTCCAGCGGACCGAAATGCGCAGCAAGCACATCGCCTGCAACGCCGGCGCTGGTGACGACTTCATCGAGCGTCAGTCCGGCGCGCAGCATCTTGGCCGGAATGCGGAAGATCGAAGCAAAGCGCTTGTTCCAGATGGCGAGGCGGCCATGCGCGTCCCATAAGACAAACGCTTCGGGAATGCTTTCAATGGCGTCGCGCAGGCGCGTTTCTGCGATAGCCGCGCCGGGCGCCAGCGTGGCCGCGCCCACAAGGTCGAATGCGACGCCGGCGCGCGCAAATCGCGTCGCTTCGGCGGAGGTGCGGAAATAGGTTCTGGCCCAGCCGCCGTCGGGCTCGCGCAGGCGCACAACGCCTTCCGATGCGCCGGAAGGCTCGCCGGAAATCACCGCCAGCGCGATGCGCAAATCCTGCGGATGCACCAGCGCGGATATTTCCCGCAATGTCAGCTTCCGGTCGCGTGCGGAAAGCCCCAGCGGCTGCAACAGCGATTTCGACAGATGGACCGTGCGCTCCTTGTGATCGTAAAACCAGGGCGAGCATCGCCCGCCCGCGAGCGCCGCATTGAAATCCGTCAGTGTGGAAAGCGCGTGGGCGGCGGTGGCCGCGGCGCGCGACTGGCGGATGAACGCCGCTACGAGCGAGCCGATGACCAGCGCGATCGCCCCCATGATGACGGCGTAACTGACCCAGATCGGAGAGCGGTCGAAAATATCGCGCGCGGGTGCAGCGACCACCAGCGCATCGCCATTGTCGAGGCGGCGCCAGGCAAGCGCCAGATCGCCGCCGGCAAGGTCGAGCCGGGTTTGGCCCTGTCCTTCGAGATCAATTGTTTTCATGCTCGCGGCGGGAATATCCACCACATCTGTGCGTCCCGCCGCCGTAATCACGTCGCCGCCGGGCGAGAGATGAAACAGGGCGGCATAGCCGGCGGGTTTGACGCTGTTCAGCGTGTCGCGCACCGGCGCGCCGGTCATGATGGAAATATTGAGCGCGGCGGCGCCGTCATTGGCGGCCTGCATCAGACGGATTTGCGTTTCGGTTTCGCGCAAACGCGCCTTTTCGTTCACCTCAAAAATGAAAAGCGCCGATAAAGCGATCATGAAGGCGCCGGTCAGCGCCGCCAGCCGGCGCGGACTGAGCGCATCGATACGCGCCGAGAGCGCCTCGCCGTCGCGGGCGTTCAGCGCGTCCTTGCTGTTGGTTTTATCCTCGTCCGACATGGGCCAGCGTTTTTTCAATATCCGGGCGAAAAGCGTGTGGAAAACAATTGTACCGGAACCTTGCGCCTGTTCGCCATACACGCGCGGAAGTTAAGGATTTGGAAACTATTCTGTTTCGCTGGTGCGTGTCACCAGAGGGGCTCGCCCAAAATACGCCAGATGGTGAAAAATAAGAGGATCGGACGTCCGCCTGCCCGAAAATCCACATTTCCCGGCGCTCATTGATTAACGAATCAGCGCCTGAAAGCCGCCGGGTCGAGGCCAGCAAACGTCTGGCCATCGGTTTGGGTTCAACCCGTCTGCAATTTCAGGTTCGGCGCAGCGAATCGTGCGGGAGGTCGCGCGGGGGTTTTCCCCGTTTCGCGCTTGGTTTCCAAGGGGCTGGCCGGTATGAACCCTGCCCATGAGACATTTTCTGAACACCGCTGACTGGTCCCGACCCGAATTGCAGGCAATGATTGACGAGGCGCGCCGTTTCAAGGCCTCGCCGAAAGGCGATGTCCTGAAGGGCAAGACCGTCGCGCTCCTGTTTCTCAACAACTCGCTGCGCACGCGCACCTCGTTTGAGGTGGGGATCAATCATCTCGGCGGTCACGCCGTTATACTCTCGCCGTCCGGCGGCATGTGGCCGCTGGCGTTCGAGGACGGCGCCGTGATGGACGGCGAGGCGGAAGAGCATGCGCGCGAGGCGGTAAAAGTGCTCTCGCGCTATTGCGATATGATCGGCGTGCGCGCCTTTCCGAAATTCACGGACTGGGAGGAGGACCGCAAGGACAAGATTCTCTCCGCGTTCGCCAAATACGCCGATGTGCCCGTCATCAATATGGAGACGATCACGCACCCCTGTCAGGAGATGGCCCTGGCGATGGCGTTGCAGGAAAAACTCGGGCCACTCGACGGCAAGAAGTTCGTCTTGACCTGGACCTATCATCCGAAGCCGCTCAACACCGCCGTCGCCAACTCCGCGCTGATGATCGCCGCAAAATTCGGCATGCAGCCGACGCTGCTTTGTCCGAGTGAGGATTATATCCTCGACAAGCGCTATATGGATCAGGCGCGCATGGACGCCGAAGCGAATGGCTGCACAGTCAAGGTGTCGCACGATATCGACGAAGCCTATTCAGGCGCTGATGTCGTTTACGCCAAGAGCTGGGGCGCGCTGCCCTGGTTCGGGAACTGGGCGCCGGAAAAGGAAATCCGCGACGCGCACAAACATTTCATTGTCGATGAAGACAAAATGGCGAAGACAGACAACGCCGTCGTCTCCCACTGCCTGCCCATGCGCCGCAATGTGAAGATGACCGACGCGGTGTTCGATAGCGCCAACTGCATCGCCTATGACGAGGCCGAAAACCGCATGCATGTGCAAAAGGCGATTATGAAGGCGCTGGCGGGGTGAGTGATTTTTTAAAAAATACGCTCATGGTTTGCATTTCAGTGCTGAACTTGGCGTGCGCCTCTGTAGAAAAACAGGTGAGCGATATCGATGAGCTGATAGATAGTGGATGGGAGTTAGAATATTATAATGAGTGGTTCGACGCGGTATTGGATACATTTGGTAGTAATCGCGTAAGTTATGGGCCGACGCATGATCGGTTCACGCTGTTAATACACCCAACCTTTGATGAAATCACCTTGATTCGAATCGAAAAGCGACCTGACTATAAGGTGGAGTCCGCAATTGGGATCGGTAATTTTGAGGGCTTCACGCAAGTCGCGGTCAGTTTTTATGATACTGAATTTGCCTCGGGCTCGGAGGAACATCCATTGCAATATCAGCGGGCAATCCGCGATAAGTTCGCAATTGAGTTAAGCGTTGAAGAGTTTGATGCGATTTTCCACGCTTTGGACTCCGCAGAGCTAGCCGCGATGCCAGCGTCTTCCCAAGAGAACGGCTGTACTGATGGAACTCGGATGTTTGCTGAAATCTCAAAAGGCGATGAAAGAAAACTTGTAACGCGTCACAATTGTGATGAGACGTACAAGGCAGATTTCTCGACGTTCGAGCCTTTATTCGTATTTGCGGGTAACAAAATCCCCTCACTCCGAAGCAAACTGGCGGCGATTTGGAAAACAGAGACGCGTCGGGAGTTGATTGTAAAATGACCCAGACCGCCTCCACCCGTCAGACTATCGTCCAGTTGCTCTCCAACATGAGTGACGGGAAGGAGATTCGCGCCTATCTCCAGCGCTTCTCCGAGGTCGACCGGTCGCGCTTTGCGGTGATCAAGATCGGCGGCGCGATCCTCAATGAACAATTGGAAGAGACCGCTTCGGCGCTCGCCTTTCTGCATACGGTGGGGCTGACGCCGATTGTGCTTCACGGCGGCGGGCCGCAACTCGATCTGGCGCTGCAAGAGCGCGGCGTTGAAACGAAAAAGGTCGACGGGCTTCGCGTCACGGATGAGGCGACGCTAGACGCCGCGCGCGACGTTTTTATCGGCGAGAACATCAAGCTGGTGGAGGCTGTGCGCGGACAGGGCGTGGAGGCGGAAGGGCTGATCGCCGGGGTCATCGAGGCGGATTATCTGGACAAGGATAAATTCGGGCTTGTGGGCGCGCCGCGCCAGATCCGTCAGGGGCTCATCAATTCCGTTGTGCGCTCCGGCGCCATGCCGATCCTCACCTGTCTTGGCGTTGCGCCGGGCGGTCAGCTTGTCAATGTCAACGGCGACACCGCGACGCGCGCGCTGGTGGAAGCGCTCCAGCCCATGAAAATCGTTTTTCTTACAGGCACAGGCGGTTTGCTCGACAAGCATGGAAATATCATGCACTCCATCAACTTCGCGTCGGACTACGATAAGCTGATGAACGCCAAATGGGTCGAGGGCGGCATGCGCCTGAAGCTGCAGGAGATCAAACGCCTGCTCGAAGCCTCGCCCTTGTCGACGTCCGTTTCCATCACCACGCCAGCCGGATTAATCCGGGAGCTTTTCACCCATGGCGGCTCTGGCACGCTGGTCCGCATGGGCGAGACCATCAGCGAGCATAAAACAAGGGACGGCGTCGACAAGGCGAAAACAATTGCGCTTGTTGAAGACGCCTTCGGCAGAAAACTGAAAGCCGGCTGGTGGGACGAACTTGATATTCACGAAATCCAGATGTCGGGGAGTTATCGCGCCGGCGCCATCCTGACGAAGCTTGATGATTTTATCTATCTCGACAAGTTTGCAGTCGTCGAAGAGGCGCGCGGCGAGGGCCTGTCGCGCACCATCTGGCGCGCTTTCGTGAAGGACAATCCGGTGTTTTGCTGGCGCTCGCGCACCGCGAACGGGTTCAACGCATTTTATCATGACAGCGCCGACGGCTCGGTCAGGGCGGGCCCATGGACCGTCTTCTGGAAGGGCGAGCATGATTGGTCGCGGATCGAACGCATGGTAAAACGGGTCGCCGCCTTGCCGGCGTCGTTTGTTGAGTAGTGGTCTGTGGTCTGTGATTTGTGATCGGTGATCCGAATGGCGGGGCAGGATAAAGTGAACCGGGTTCAAAGTTTTCAGGATCTTGACGTCTGGAAAATGTCCATTGACCTTGCCGAGACGATCTATCGTGCGTCGGGCGCTTGGCCGAAAGAAGAAAGATTTGGTTTGACGCAGCAGATACGTCGCGCGGCCGCTTCTATCTCGGCAAATATTGCTGAGGGCGCTGCGCGCAACGGTACGCGCGAGTTCCTACACTTTCTGGGTATCGCGAAAGGATCGCTTGCGGAGACGAGAACTTTTCTGGTTTTGGCTGAGCGGCTGGATTATCTAGATGCGGCGGCGGCTCAGGCGTTGATTCTTAAAGCGGAAGATATTAGCCGAATGCTCGCCGGTCTTACTAAATCTCTTCAGGCCAGGGTTTCTGAAAAATGAACACTGATCACACAACCACAGACCACGGATCACCCTTCCAATGAGCACGCCGTTTCTTGTAGGACTTGTTGGCGCGCGCGGGCATACGGGCCGCGAGCTGATCCGGCTGATCGCCGATCATCCTGAATTGATGCTCGCCTATGCGGTGAGCCGCGAGTTCGCCGGGCGGCCCGTTGCGGATATCGCGCCGGAGGACAAGGACGAATGCGTTTTCGAGGCGCTGTCGCCGGAAGAGGCGGCGCGCCGGCGCGCCGATGTCGTCATTCTCGCCGCGCCAGACGGCGCCGCTGCGCCTTATGTGGAAGCCATAGAAACGCTCGCGCCGCAGCGTATCATTATCGATCTTTCAGCCGATTACCGGTTTGACGATCAATGGGCGTACGGTTTGCCGGAATTGAACCGGGCTAAAATTCGCGGCGCGACGCGCATCGCCAACCCCGGCTGCTACGCTACGGCCGCGCAGCTTGCGCTTGCGCCGCTGGTCGCCCGCTTTAACGGGACGCCGAGTCTTTTTGGCGTTTCCGGCTATTCCGGCGCCGGGACCGCGCCGTCGCCGCGCAATGACCCGGAACGGATCAAGGACAACCTCATGCCTTACGCCGTCACCGGCCATAAGCACGAGCGTGAAACGGCGCGCCACCTCGGCCGCCCCGTACATTTTACGCCCCATGTGCACCCGGCCTTCAGCGGTCTGATCGTGACCGCGCATATTCCGCTTGCGGAGAAAATGGATGCGTCGGGACTTGCGAAAGTTTTTGAAGAAAAATACGCTGGGGAACCGCTCATCGCCTTGCGCAATGCGCCGCCGGAACTTAAAGATGGTGCGGGTCGCAAAGGCGTTTTGATCGGCGGTTTTGCAGTCAGCGAAAATGGAATGAATGCGGTGGTCATCGCGGCCGAGGACAACCTCCTCAAAGGCGCGGCCGTGCAGGCTATCCAGAATGTCAATCTCGCGCTTGGTCTTGATGAAATGAAAGGCCTTGCTCATTGAAAGGATGATCCAATAAACAATGGCGGTGGGTGAAAGCGATTTTCTGGTGCAGGCGGCAACCTATCTTGGCGCTGCAGCGATCGCCGTCCCCATTTTCAATCGCCTGAAACTTGGATCCATTCTCGGTTTTCTCGCCGCCGGCGTGGCGGCCGGCCCTTTCGGGCTCAACCTCCTTCAACGACAGGAAGGCGTCTTTCATATCGCCGAGCTTGGCGTTGTGCTGTTTCTGTTTATCATCGGACTGGAATTGTCGCTGTCGCGGCTGTGGTCCATGCGCCGCCAGATTTTCGGGCTGGGCGCGGCGCAGATGATTGTCACGGGCGCCGTGATCGCCGGCCTTTTTATCGCCGTGGGCGTAATGCCGGCGCCGGCCGCCGCCATCGCCGGGTTTTCGCTGGCGTTCTCCTCAACCGCTTTCGCCTTGCAATGGATCAAGGACAGGGGCGAATTGAATACGCCCTACGGCGCGCAATCATTTTCGGTGCTGCTGTTTCAGGATCTCGCGGTGATCCCGCTTCTGGCGGCGGTGCCGATTGTTGCGGGCGTCGGCGCTGACGGCGATCCGTGGGAAAGCGCCGCGAAGGCCGTGGGCGTTGTGACTTTGCTCATCATCATCGGCAAATTCGGTCTTAACCGGCTTTTCCGGATGGTGGCGAGTTCCGGTTCGCGCGAAGCCTTTGCGGCGACCGCGCTGTTCGTGGTCGCATTGACGGCGCTGTCAGTCGCCTGGGCCGGACTGTCCATGGCGCTCGGCGCATTTCTTGCCGGCGTTCTTCTCTCGGAGTCGAGTTACAAGCACCAGATTGAAACCGATATCGAGCCTTTCCGCGGCCTTCTTCTCGGGCTTTTCTTTATCTCCATCGGCATGCGTCTCGATTTTAACGTTATTCTGGCGTCATGGATGATCGTCATTGGCGGCGCCTTGGGGCTTGTGTTGATCAAGTCGCTCATGCTGTTCGGTCTGGCGCGGCTGTTCGGCGCAAAGCCCGGCGTCGGCGTGAAAACCGCCGCCACCTTATCGCAAGGGGGCGAGTTTTCTTTTGTCGTCTTTACGCTGGGCGTCAGCGCGGCGATGTTTACAGACGCACAAGCCAGCCTGATGGCGGCGATCGTGACGTTATCGATGATGCTGACGCCGTTCATGGTGGCGCTTGCCAATCGCTACGCCCGGGAGACGCATGATAATGGCGAGGATCTGGAAGGTCCATCCGCCGGTCGCGACCACGTCATTATCGTCGGTTTTGGCCGCATGGGGCAGATTATATCGCAGGTTCTGCAAAATTCCGGCGTCGCCGTGACGGCGATCGATCGCAACCCGTCGCATATCCGGAATGCGGAACGGTTCGGGTTCAAGGTCTATTTCGGCGACGGGGCGCGGCTCGATATGCTGCTCGCAGCGGGCGCCGCGGACGCCAAGGCGATTATTCTTTGTATGGATGATCCAAAATCAGTGAATCTCGCCGTGACGCTGCTGCGTGAAAAATTCGCCGACAAGACGATCATCGCCTGCGCCCACGATCGCATCCATGAAATCGAGCTTAAAAAACTCGGGCCCGATGTCATCGTTCGCGAAACGCTTGAGTCAAGTTTGCTCATGGCGCGCGAAGCGCTCGCCAGGATGGGTTTTGAAAGCGGCGTAATCGAGGACTACGTGCAGCAGTTTCGCAAACTGGACAGGGAAAGGCTGCTCGCGCAAATAGACGAAGGGCCGGAGGCCGGGCGCGATCTGATGCATAAACGTTTCCGGACTGCGTCCGAACGAAGAGGCGAAGCCAATACCGGCGCCTGACCGCCGCCGGGGGCGTTGTTATTGCACCGCTTCAATGACCGCGTCGCAGATATAATCTACCTGTTGCGGCGTAAGATACGCATGCATCGGCAAGGCGAAAATTTCCGACGCGACTTTTTCCGTAACGGGCAGGCCGTTCGCTGGCGCGTAGTCGGAAAACGCCGGCATGAGATGCAAGGGCGTCGTATAATAGATGGCGGTCGGTACGCCGGCCTGCTTCAGTTTCTGAACAACGCTGTCACGATTTTCAACGCACAGGGAATAATATCCCTGTCCGGAAACGGCGCCCTTTATATCGGCCTGCGGCCGGCCCACGCCTTCCAGGCGGCGATCATATTCGTCGGCAATCCTGCGCCTTGCGGCCAGTTCATCGTCGAAGATCGACAGCTTCTCCAGAAGAACAGCGGCCTGAAAACTGTCCATGCGGCCGTTAAATCCGACGCGAACGGAATCTTTGCGCGCCTCGTCTGTGCCGTGCCAGCGGATTGACGCCCAGCGTTCGCGATCAAGCGTATTCTGGCTGAAAATCGCGCCCGCATCGCCATAGGCGCCGAGCCCCTTGCCGGGAAAGAAGCTGGTCGCCGTCGCCGGGGCCAGATTGCCGACTTGCTGACCGTTCAACTCAGCGCCGAAGCTTTGCGCTCCGTCAGAAAGCAGAAAAAGATCTTCAGCCTTGGCGATTTCGGAAATAGCTGGGTAATCCGCAGGCGAACCAAAAAGGTCCACAGGAATAATCGCGGTGGGCTGGAGCCTGCCTTCACTTTTAACGGCGTCTATGCGCCGCTGAAGATCCGACGCGTCGATGTTGAAAGTCTCGGGATCGATATCCACGAAGACAGGCGTCGCGCCGGCCAGAAGGATGGCGTTCGCCGTCGCGTTATAGGTGAACGCCGGTACGAATACGGCGTCGCCGGCGCCGACGCCGCGCGCCAGCAGCGGAATGATCAGCGCCGCAGTGCCGCTGGCGCATGCAATAACGGTTCTGGCGCCGGTGCGTTCCGCCAGCGTCTCTTCAAGTTCGTCGATTTCGGGCCCGGCGATATAGCGGCCGTGATCGAGGACATTTTGCAGGCGCCGTTCTATCGCGGAGCGAATACGCCTTTGCTGCGCCACAAGATCGATAAACGAAATATCGCCCACCTGCGTACGTCCGGCGATTGTCAAATTGACCACGCTGTTCATGCCCGCCGCCTTTCCAGATTTTCTTTTACTTCCGGCGTTTGCCCGGCAATGCCGGCCGCCTGTTCTATTCGCAATGCCCAGCGAAGGGCTTCTCTTCCGTCCCGGCCGGAAACCGTTGGCGTACGCCCATTCATAATATTGGCGATAAATTCATTGGCGCCAAAAGCAAGCGGGTCGCTGAAGGCAAGAGTAGGCGCATCGGCAAACATTTCCGGCTGCAATATCGCGGGTGTTGAGTTCGAAACGCGGCGGCGCAGGAAATCAAACTCGATAACGCCGTCATCATAGACAAGCGTCATGCGGCGTTCCGGCGCCGGAGTTCGCCGGCTCGCCATCAGCGAGACAACGGAACCGTTTGTCAGCCCTAGCTCCGCACTCGCCTCATGGTCGCCGCCTTTCGCGGATAGGCTGGAGATTTCCGCCTGCGAAAGGTGACGCACGAGATCGATGTCATGAATGAGAAGATCGAGCACGACGGAAACATCTTCGCAGCGGCCGCTGCCGGCTGCGCTGCGAACGCTGTCGATTTTTAACGGCGCCCGGCTGCGTCCGAACAGTCCCGCCGCCTCAAAAACATATCGTTCCTGATGGCCCACCTGCAAAACGGCGTTATTTTCTGAGGCCAGATCGATAAGCGTGTCGGCGTCGGCGACATTGAGCGTAATGGGTTTTTCGATAAATACGTGCTTTTGCGCCTTCAGCGCCGCACAGGCGATCTCAAAATGTGCAGTGGCGGGCGCCGCGACAATAATGGCGTCGGTCGCGGCGAGCAGATCCTCAAAATCAGATATTGCTTCGACATTGTGCTTGCCGGCTAAAGCCACGGCGCGTTGCGCGTCTGGGTCGTAAACGGCCGTAAGGGGCGCTTGCGCGTTCCTCGCGTATTTGGATGCATGATAGCCCCCAAACACGCCGGCGCCGGCGACGCCGACTTTGATGATTTTCGTCACAATACTCGCTCCGCCAGCTAACCCCCGACGCTAGCGGGAACGGCGCAGAAATCCCGCTCCCGAATTCACTGTATAGTGTATCGCGCCAAACTAAATAGGCCGCATTATCGGGCTGAATTCAAACAATATTTCCAGCTATTTCATGAAAAGCTATTCATCGCGCCGGAAAAACTAATAAAGCCTAAACGCCGCTGAGCCTGCTTTCCTTGAAGCGGTCGGCCAGAATAAACGCCAGATCCAGCGCCTGGCTGGCGTTCAGGCGCGGATCGCAATGCGTGTGATAGCGCGATGAGAGATCAGCCTCTGAAATTTCCTGAGACCCGCCGAGACACTCCGTGACGTTCTGTCCGGTCATCTCAAAATGCACGCCGCCCGGAATAGCGCCTTCCGCGCGGCAGACATCGAAAAATGTTCCGACTTCCGAAAGAATAGAATCGACATGGCGGGTTTTGGTGCCGCCGTCGGTCTTGATTGTATTCCCGTGCATGGGGTCGCATGACCAGACGACCTTGCGCCCTTCGGCGGTGATTTTACGCACAAGCGGCGCTAATCCGCGCTCGGCCTTATCGGCGCCGAAGCGTGCGATCAGAACGATGCGTCCCGCCTCGTCCGCCGGATTGAGAATATCGAGCAGATGTAAGAGTTCGTCTGCTTCAAGGCTCGGCCCGCATTTGAGGCCGATCGGGTTTTCAATGCCGCGGCAAAATTCAACATGCGCGCCGTCGGGCTGGCGCGTCCTGTCGCCGATCCACACCATATGGGCGGAGGTGTCGTACCATTTGCCGCTCGTCGAATCGACGCGCGTCATCGCGGCCTCGAAACCGAGCAGCAGCGCTTCATGACTCGTGTAAAAATCGACTTCGCGAATGGCGCGCACGTCCGAACCGTCAACGCCGCACGCCTCCATGAAGGTGATTGATTCTGAAATTTTATCGGCAAGCGCGCGGTACCGGTTCTCCTGCGGATTGCCGGACACGAATTCCAGATTCCATTTGTGAACATTGCGCAAGTCGGCGTAACCGCCGGTGGCGAAGGCGCGGATGAGATTCAGCGTCGCCGCGGCGTGGCCGTAGGCTTTTAACAGACGCTGCGGATCCGGCGTGCGCGCTTCGCTGATAAATTCCATGCCATTGATATTGTCGCCGCGATAGCTCGGTAAGGTTTGGCCGTCGATGCTTTCTGTCGGTGATGAGCGTGGTTTCGCAAATTGACCGGCGATGCGCCCGACTTTGATGACCGGCAAGGCTGCGCCAAAAGTCAGCACAACCGCCATTTGCAACAGCACCCGAAAAGTGTCCCGAATATTATTCGGATGAAATTCCTTGAAGCTTTCCGCGCAATCGCCGCCCTGTAGTAAAAACGCCTCGCCGCGGGATACATTCGCCAAAGATTGGCGCAGCGTACGGGCCTCTCCGGCGAAGACCAGCGGCGGATATCCTGAAAGCTCTTTCTCAACGGCCTCCAGCGCCGCTGGATTTGGATAATCCGCCGGGATGTGCAGCGCGGTCTTTTCCCGCCAGCTATCGGGCGTCCAGTCCATTGTCTAACTACTCCGTAACAAACGGGGTGTAGCCCGCTGACCGCTGCGCTGCAACATACAAAATCGGCCTGTAACGATTTGAGTAGTCCCGAAGTGATTTTCGAGAAGGGCGAATGCCTGCTATCAAGCCGATGCTTGAATGTAAAAAAGGATTTTTCGATGTCTCATACAGTAAAGAAATCCGCGATTTTTTCGGCGGCTGTTCTGATGATTTCGCCGGCGCTGGCGCAGCGTGATTTTTCAGACGTGGAGATCAAGACGACCGCTGTGGGCGAGGGGATTTATATGCTTGAGGGGGCCGGCGGCAATATCGGCCTGTCTGTGGGCGAAGATGGCGCTTTTGTCATCGACGATCAGTTTGCGCCGCTCGCGGAGCGAATTGTTACGGCAATTGAAAATGTTTCAGAAGAACCGGTGGCGTTTGTCGTCAATACCCATTGGCACGGAGATCACACAGGCGGCAATGAAGCCATGGGCGGTATGGGCGCGCATATCGTCGCCCATGATAATGTCCGGCAACGGTTGAAAGAAGGGTTGACGAGAGCCGGCGGAAACACGACCCCGCCGGCGCCGGACGCTGCGCTGCCGGTGATTACGTTTTCACACGCCATGTCATTTTACTGGAATGGAAACGACATCAGAATTTGGCATCCTGAAAATGCGCATACGGACGGAGACGCGATAATTTTCTTCAAGAACGCCAATATTGTTCATATGGGCGATGTATTTTTTAACGGGAATTATCCGTATGTCGATCTGGAATCCGGCGGCGACCTGGATGGCTATATCGCGACCCACGAAAAAGTACTCGGCAAGATCGACGATGAGACAAAAATCATTCCGGGCCACGGCGCGCTTGCTTCAAAAGCGGATTTGCAAAGAACGCTCGATATGCTGAAAGACGTACGCTCGCGCATTCAGGCCCTTATCGATGACGGGATGAGCGAAGAAGACGCCGTCGCCGCCGATCCGCTGGCGGATCTTAACGCTGATTGGGGGCAGGGCTTTATCAGCGGCGAGCGCATGACCCGCACGGCTTATCGTTCACTCAGCGCCGAATAAAAAAGAGCGCCCGATTTGCGGGCGCCCAGTTTTCAGGGATGGTAGTGCAATTATAACGGTTGATCCGTGTCTCCCGGCCTTATCAGGCCTCGAGGCGAATTTCCGAAACTTCGCCGCGCCGGATTTTGCACACGGCGTCGATTGTATCGCCGCCGCCATTGGGGATCAGGGCAAGCGCGATGGTCTTGGTTGAACCGCCGCCGCCGCGCACGAATTTTGCGCGATATTCCCCCGGCGCGACCAGGCCTTCGCTCTCGGCCGCAGCGGCGCACATCTGTAATTTTTCAGCCCAGTCTGTTGCGAGTGCAGGGGTGGCTGATGCGATCAGCGCCGCGCCGGCGGTCAAAGCTAAAATCTTGTTCTGCATGGGTTTCTCCGTGATTCAGGTTTATGCGTTTTACGTAAGTTTCTTATTGCTAACTATGAACATATTACTATATAAAATTAAAGTGTCAAATATATTTTTTCATTATCGCCGTGTTTCTTTGTATGCACGACAAAGTAACGGCCATTGTAGTAAGCTAATGAATAATAAACCAAAAAAACGGCTCTGGAGGAAACTGAATGGCGCGCACATATAATCAGGACTGCATTCTGGCGCATGCGCTGGACCTGTTGGGCGAGCGCTGGACGCTTCTGATCATCCGCGATCTTTTTCTGGGGCCGCAGCGGTTTGGCGATCTGCAATCGGGATTGCCCGGCATTGGCGCTAACCTTTTGAGCAAGCGGTTAAAGGAGCTCGAAGAGGCGGGGCTTGTCTCCAGCACAACTGTATCCGGTGAAACGCGCGGGCGTTATCGGCTGAGCGAAACCGGCGAGAATCTGCGGCCTACAGTGCGCGCATTGATGAAATGGTCGATCAAGTATTTTCTAGACCGTCCGGAAACGGCGCCCGCGCATCTGTGCATTTATACAAACGATTTACAGCCGGACTCGGTTGCGCTCGCGATCGAAATTTTCGCGGCGCATTGCCCGGCGCTGGAAAACAACTATGTCGCGCGCGTTATCATCGATGACTTTCCGTACACGATCTACAATATGAACGGCGAGTTAATATGCCGCCGCGGCGCAGATGCGCCGGCGGTCGCCACTTTGGAAGCGGACGTGGCGACTGTCATGCAGGCGTTTCGCATGGAGCTTACGCTGGATGAGGCGAAATCCCGGATGAAGCTGAACGGCGATAAACAAGCATTGAACCACTTGCTGCAATGTATCGTGCTGTCCACCAACGAAACCTTTGCGCGCGATGAACAGCAGTCTCTTCAGGCGGCGGTATAATTGCGAAAGCCTAAACGGCGGCCTCGAAATTCGCTTCCGTCAGGGATTTGACGTCATCGACCGTCACGCCGGGCGCCAGTTCGACCAGTTTCATACCCTTGCCGCGCTCGACTTCGAATACGCCAAGATTGGTGATCACCATATCGACGACTTCCTTGCCGGTAAGCGGCAGGGAGCACTCATGCAGCAGTTTCGGCGAGCCCGATTTTGACGCGTGATCCATCACAACCACGATTTTCTGAACGCCGGCCACGAGATCCATGGCCCCGCCCATGCCTTTGACAAGCTTGCCGGGGATCATCCAGTTGGCGAGATCACCCGTCTCCGAAACTTCCATGGCGCCGAGAATGGCGATGTTTATGTGACCGCCCCGGATCATTGCGAACGAGTCTGCGCTGGAAAAATACGACGTCCGGCGCAATTCGGTGATCGTCTGTTTGCCTGCATTGATAAGGTCGGGGTCGACCTCGTCTTCGTAAGGGAAGGGGCCCATGCCAAGCATGCCGTTTTCCGACTGCAGCGTCACGTCAACGCCTTCCGGAATATAGTTTGCAACGAGCGTCGGGATGCCGATACCGAGATTGACATAAAAGCCGTCTTTAAGTTCGCGCGCAGCGCGTTCGGCCATTTGATTGCGATCCCAGCCTTTCGGATTATCAGCCATTACGCTTTCTCCTTTTCGCGGGTCGTGACTTTTTCAATGCGTTTTTCATGCTCGCCCTTGATTAATCGGCGCACGTAAATTCCGGGAGTGTGAATATTGTTTGGGTCCAGTGAGCCAAGATCCACGATTTCTTCAACTTCCGCGACGGTCGCCTTGCCGGCCATCGCCATATTCGGATTGAGATTACGCGCAGTCTTGCGATAGATAAGATTGCCCTGCTCATCGCCTTTCCACGCCTTGACGATGGACAAATCAGCGACAAGGCCGGTTTCCATAATATGGGTTTCGCCGTTAAAGTCTTTGTGTTCCTTGCCCTCGGCGATAATCGTACCGACGCCGGTTTTTGTGTAGAAACCGGGAATGCCGGCGCCGCCGGCGCGGCACCGTTCCGCAAGCGTGCCTTGCGGATTGAATTCCAGCTCCAGTTCGCCGGATAAATATTGCCGCTCGAATTCCTTGTTCTCGCCCACATAGGACGAAACCATTTTTTTGATCTGGCGCGTCTGCAAAAGCAGACCAAGCCCGAAATCGTCCACGCCGGCATTGTTGGAAATAACCGTCAGATCCTTCACGCCGGCGTCGCGAATGGCGGCGATCAGGTTCTCCGGTATGCCGCAAAGCCCGAAACCGCCCGCCATGATCGTCATGCCGTCGAACAACAGGCCGTCCAGCGCGGCGGCGGCGTCTTTGTAAATCTTTTTCATGGAACAACCTCCGCAAAGTCGGCTCTCGACTATCGCAAAAGACCGGCCCCGTCCACATGAAGCATTCATGTTCATGCCAATAGCGCTTTGCCGCGCTAACCGGCGGGTTTATGGTCCGCTCATGACCGAATGGAAAACGCACCACAAGATTTTTACGGCGCTCGGGGCGGGCGCTGCGGCGCTGGTCGTTTACGCAGGCGTGAAAGCCGACCGCATGGCGCGCATTGGCGCCGGCTACAAGGCGAAAATCGCCTGTTCAGAGATATTTGTCGCGCGCCGCGACCCCAGGGCTGTGGTGAATGTTGAATTTGAAAACATCGACGCTGCCATGGATATGGTCAGCGTCCAGGTTAATCAAAAACAACACTATGTGCGCGCTTCTGGACCGCTGGGGCTGGGCGGCGTCCGCGCCGTTTACCGTGAGGGCTATGGTTGCACGCTTGCGAACGCCGGCGGATTGCATCCCATGCCGGAAGCGGGCGCGCCTGCAGCGGGCGCCGCGTGGCCAGAAGCGCCGCCTGTATCCGGACAGGCGATTGAGCGCATTGATTACGCAGCGCTCGACGTCGCGTTGAGCGATGCTCTTTCTGAAATTGAGGCTAACCACCGTAGTCTGCTTGTGGCGGTGGACGGCAAAATCGTTGATGAGCGCTATGCGGACGGTTTTTCGCGTACGACGCCATTTTTATCATGGTCCATGGCGAAGAGCGTGACTGCAACGCTTGTCGGGGCCGCAGCCATGCGCGGACTGCTCGACGTGGACGATCCCGCCCCGGTCCCCGAATGGGCGGGCGACGATGAAAAATCCAGAATTACCTGGAATGACCTCCTGCGCATGCAAAGCGGTCTCGCCTTTGGCGAGCATTACGATCAAATACGTTCGGACGTAAATCGCATGCTGTTCGAACGGGCGGATTCAGGCGCGTTCGCCGCCCGTGCGTCCGTTGAAAATCCGCCGGCAGAGACATGGTATTATTCAAGCGGCACGACAAATCTCTTGTCGCGTACATTGCGACAGGCGCTTGAGGAGAACGGGCTCGAATTCCATGCATTTGCACGGGAAGCGATTTTCGACCCGATAGGCGCGTCAAGCGTCATCATGGAGCCGGATGCGTCCGGGACCGTGATCGGTTCTTCTTTCATGTATGCGACCGCGCGCGACTGGGCGCGGCTCGGCCAGCTTTATCTGCAGGATGGCGTCTGGAATGAAGAACGGCTTCTGCCTGAAGGCTGGACCGAATATGTGCGTACGCCGGCCCTTGCATCGGATGGTCAGTACGGGGCGCAATTCTGGCTGAACCGTGAGGGCGCGGACAGGCCCCGTTTTTTCCCCGGTCTCCCGGAGGAAATGTATTTCTTCGCGGGCCATGAGGGCCAGTATGTTTTCATTATTCCCGACAAACGCATGATCGTCGTCCGGACCGGCATGACGCGGGGACGCTCGGCGATGGAAGCCGTCGCCCCGCTGCTCGCCGAAATTTACAACGCCGTCGGCGCGCCGGAAGGGACGGAACTGTGAATTCGCCGGGTCTGGAGGAGTTCGACGCGCTGGCGCGTCAGGCTTATGCGTCTCTTCCGGCCGAATTCCGCAAACTGTGCGGCAATGTCGTTATTCACGTTGCAGAGGAAGCGGACGCGGAAACCTTGCGCGCGGTCGGACTGTCTCGCCCATTGGAGCTTTCCGGATTATTTGAAGGTATCGCGATTGGCGAAGCCCGTGACGCGCCGCCCAATCACGTACATCTTTATCGCCGCTCCATCCTCGCCGAATGGCGCGCGCGGGGCGACATCTCCCTCGAAGAACTTGTGACTCATGTTCTGGTTCATGAAATCGGCCATCATTTCGGCCTAAGCGATGAAGATATGCACGCGATTGAAGATCAGGCGGAATAAAAATGGCGGCGCCAGCGCCTTTCCATTTGCTCAAAAAGAGCATAAATGCCGCTCATGACCGACGCTCTTAAAATCGCGATCGCCCAGATCGCCCCTGTTGTGGGCGATATTGACGGCAATGTGGAGCGTATCCGCCAGGCGCGCGCAAAAGCTTCGCGCGACGGCGCGGATCTGGTGGTGTTTTGCGAGCTGGTCGTCTCAGGCTATCCCCCGGAAGACCTTGTGCAAAAACCATCCTATCAGCGCGCCTGCCGAGAGGCGGTGGAGCGCTTAGCAAAAGACACGAGCGACGCCGGCCCGGCGATGATTGTCGGCGCGCCGTGGCGCGTAGGCGAGGAGTTATACAACGCCGCGTTTTTGTTGGCGGACGGAGTGATCGCAGAAACGCGTACGAAAGTGCGCCTGCCCAATTACGGCGTATTCGATGAGCCGCGCCGGTTTACGCCGGGGGCGGACTACCCCGAGCCCATAGCGTTCAAGGGTGTAAAACTGGGCCTCATGATCTGCGAGGATATGTGGCTGCCGGGGGCGGGCGAACATCTGGCGAATGCGGCCGCTGAAATTTTTATTGTGCCGCATGGTTCGCCCTTCCGCAAAACCGCGCTGGAAGAACGCGAGATGGCGGCCCGCGACCGCGTCACCGCAACAGGACTGCCGCTCATTTTCGTCAATCAGCTTGCCGGGCAGGATGAGGTCGTGTTTGACGGCGCGGCGTTCGTCATGAGCGCGAGCGGCGCAGTGCAATATCGCTGCCCGCAATTCGCCGAATGCGTGACGCTGACCACATGGCGCAGGGGCGCCGGCGGCTGGGCTTGCGTCTCCGGACCCGAAGCCGCGTGGGTCGGGGCTGAGGAAATGATCTATCGCGCCGTGACCATGGCCGTGCGCGATTATGTTCTGAAGAACCATTTCAACGGCGTTGTGATCGGCCTTTCCGGCGGCGTTGATTCGGCGCTCACCGCCGCCATCGCCGTCGATGCGCTGGGCGCGGACAAGGTTCACTGCGTGATGATGCCTTCGGTCTATACCTCGCGGGAGAGCCTTGAGGACGCCGAACAATGCGCAAAGGCGCTCGGCGTTTCTTACCGCTCGATTTCCATCGGGCCCGGCGTCGCCGCGTTCGATAAGATGCTAGCGCCGGTCTTCGCCGACCTTCCCCCCGACACGACGGAAGAAAACATCCAGTCGCGCCTGCGCGGCGTCATCCTCATGGCCTTGTCGAACAAGTTCGGCGACATGGTTTTGACGACCGGCAACAAGTCCGAAATGTCGGTGGGCTACGCAACGCTCTATGGCGACATGAATGGCGGCTTCAATCCGCTGAAGGACATCTACAAGACGGAAGTCTTCGCGCTGTGCCGATGGCGCAACACGCATCACGCGGACGACCTGATCGGGCCAAAGGGAGAAGTGATCCCGGAACGGATCATTACAAAACCGCCCTCGGCGGAGCTGCGCGCGGACCAGAAGGACGAAGACTCGCTGCCCGCTTACGAGACGCTGGACCCGATCCTTGAGATGCTGGTGGAAAAGGAAACGCCGGTGCGCGACATTGTCGCCAGAGGCTATGACGAAAAAACCGTGCGCCGCATCGAACATCTTCTTTATGTGGCCGAATACAAGCGCCGCCAGGCGCCGCCGGGCCCGAAGGTCGCGAGCGTCAATTTCGGCCGCGACCGGCGCTATCCGATTACGAACGGCTGGCGGGATCGTTGAAAGTTAGAGAAGGAAGACATGAAAATGACGGCAAATGCGGAACGCTCTCCCTCTGCGTGAACTTTGCATTTCCACATTGCGAAATTTTTACTTCGCATACGTGGTATAATTTGGACGGCGTAGAATTAACAAAGGTATTGCTAAGTCAGGCGGCGCGGTCTCTTCCCCCGTTTACGGGGGAAGTGCCCCGAAGGGGCGATGGGGGCGCTTCAGCGCCAGTGAAAAACCCCCTCCGTCCCGGCCGTGCGGCCGCGACACCTCCCCCATTGGCATAGGGGAGGGAAAAGCGCGTTGCTCCTGCGCCGGAATGGGCGGATTTTCTTTGAAACACCGTACACGCATAGAGCGAGGGGCGGCGAGACAGATTTTCCTTATTTTCCGAAGCGTCGCGGAATAAATGTAACGCCGCACGCAACATCGCCGCCCGCGTCAGGCGATGATTCGCCTTCACGTTCGCTCAACGGTTGCCGGGGTTAAGGCGTTAAGGCTTCGACTCCCGTGTGTCGTGACCCTAACCCCGGCTCACCGTCGCGTCGTTATCCACCACTTTTGAAATGACCGTATACTGCTCAGCAGTCCGGATATTGAGAGGCGGTGAGCGCTGCCGTAACTCGCTGGTCCGGATTGCGGCGCGCGGGCGGCCGCCTGCTCCGGCTATATCAAACGCGTGTTTCGCGCGGGCCGGAGACGGACAGGCGGCTTAGACCCGGCCGGCTGCTTCAGTCGAGTCTTCGGGGAAAGGCGGGAATTCCAATTCCGTCGAATTTGGAAAACCCGCGCCGAACACGATCGATTGGCGGCGCTGTAAAAGCCGCGCGCGGGACGTGATGCGTCCATGTGCTTAATACCAAGCGATGAGGATGTCTCACGTCCCGCGCGCCTCTCATCTTCATGCGTTCGCGCCGGAACCGGCGGCGGCGAGGAAAAGTTATGGATAAAAATGCGCGCCCTCAGGATGAAGGGGATTTTGGCGTCTCGAAGGATCGCCGGGACGAACGGCGGCTGGGGAGGAGCCGAATCACGCGCGCAAAGCGGGGGGAAGCGGTAAAGGGGAGGCGGACAGCGCCTGCCAACGCCTATTTGACCCCGCCCCGCATCCCCGCTAATGGCTCGCGTCCTTGTATAACCTGAGACCTTAAATGACCGTCAAAGTCCGTTTCGCCCCGTCGCCCACCGGCAAGCTGCATGTGGGGAATGTGCGCGCCGCCTTATGGAACTGGCTGTTCGCCCGCAAATCCGGCGGAACGTTCGTCCTGCGCATCGACGATACTGACGGCGAGCGCTCCACCGAGGAATATGAGGACGCCATCCGCGCGGACCTCAAATGGCTCGGCCTCGATTGGGACGAGACCGTCAGCCAGTCGTCGCGCTTCGCGCTGTATGACGCCGCGCGCGACAAGCTGAAAGACGCGGGCCTGTTATACCCTTGTTACGAAACTGCCGAGGAGCTGGACCGCAAGCGCAAGATCCAGCGCGCGCGCGGCCTGCCGCCGGTGTACGACCGCGCGGCGCTGAACCTTTCCGACGACGACATCGCGAAATACGAAGCCGAAGGGCGCAAGCCCCATTGGCGGTTCAAGCTGTCGCAAACGCCGGTGCGCTGGAACGATCATATTCGCGGCGAGGTGACGGTGGACACGGCGAGCGTTTCCGACCCCGTATTGATCCGCGAAGACGGCATGTATCTTTACACGCTGCCGAGCTGTGTGGATGACATCGATCTGCAAATCACCCATGTCATGCGCGGCGAGGATCACGTCACCAATACCGGCGTGCAGATAGAGATATTCAGGGCGCTGGGCGGCGAGCCGCCCGAATTCGCGCATCATTCGCTGCTGATCGGCGCTGACGGGCAGGGCCTGTCGAAGCGCCTCGGCTCGCTGTCGATCGAGGCGATGCGCAATGATGGGCTTGAAGCCGCCGCGATCACGAGTTTGCTTGCAAAGCTTGGCACCGCCGATCCGGTGACGGCGCAACCGGACCTTATGGCGCTTGCCGGCGGTTTTGATTTTGACCGGCTGGGCCGCGCGCCCGCGCGCTTCGACATGGCCGAGCTTGAAGCACTGAACGCCAAGCTGTTGCACGAAACGCCCTATGATGAAGTGGAATCGCGCCTGAAAAAACTTGGCGTCACACCGCCCTTATGGGAGGCGGTGCGCGGCAATATCACCCGGCTCGCGGACGCCGCCGAATGGCTGGCGGTTATCAACGGCGAAGTTGATCCAGTGATCGAAAATCAGGACTTCGCAAACGAGGCGGCAAGCCTTGTGCCGGATACTCTTGATACGGACAGCTGGGGCGCCCTGACGAATGCGCTCAAAGAAAAAACCGGCGCGAAAGGAAAAAATCTATTCATGCCGCTCCGCCTGGCGTTGACCGGCCGCGAACGCGGGCCGGAAATGGCGGCGCTTTTGCCGCTGATCGGTGCGGAAAAAGCGCGCGCGCGGCTGCGCGGCGAGCGCGCCTAGACCAGTTCCCGCAACATGTGTTTTTCAGCGTAATCGAATGCAGCAGGGACGTTATCTACAAAGGCGATATCGTTGATGAGCTCCTTGTCGGCGAGCTTGTTGTCCACGACGTGGTGCAACAGCTCTTTCAGCGGCGACCAGAAATTATTGACGTTCAAAACAATGAGCGGTTTGCGGTGCAGCCCGAGCCGCGCCCAGGAAAGAACCTCGATAATTTCTTCCAGCGTGCCGATGCCGCCGGGCAGGGTCAAAATGGCGTCCGATTCCTCGAACATCAGCATTTTGCGCTCATGCATATTGTCGACGACCTTGTGATCGACGCCCTCGAGAATGCCCTCAAGCTCCACCAGGAAATCGGGAATGACGCCGAAAACCTTGCCGCCGGCGTCCCGGGCCGCGCCTGCTGTCGCGCCCATCAGCCCCAGCTTGCCCCCGCCATAGACGATCCGGCAGTCCCGGCGGGCGGCCTCCTTGCCGACTTCGATGGCGGTTTCTTTGAAGGCGGGGTCGCTTCCCGGTCGGGACCCGCAATAAACACATAATGATTTCATATACTTACACGTTTCTTGTTGTTGGCTGGGCATTGTACGCGGAATTTCTTAAGGGTAAAGTAAATTGGGGTCCGCAACATTATTTCAAGGAGCATGGCCGCCATGCGTGTCGTTATTATCGTCCTGTTACTGATTGTTCTCGGATTTATCGGCTGGAAAGCTGCGGAACGTTTCAAGATTATTGACGAACCGGACCGTCCGCCCGCATCCGTTGAAACACCGGTGACGCCGGACGATCCAGAGGTCGACGCGCCGGCTGAGCCGTCCCTGCCGAGTTTTGATATCGTGCGTGTTGATCGCACAGGATACGCGGTCATTGCAGGGCGCGCCAAACCTGGTTCCGAGGTGACGATCTTTGCTAATGAAGAGGAGCTGGCGCGAACCGACGCTGAACCGGACGGTTCATGGGTGATTGCGACGGATACGCCGCTGGACGGTGGACCGGTTGAACTCAGCCTTTCAATGCGGACGGCGGACGGCATGACGATCCGTTCGGAAGACACCATCCTGATTTACGTGCCCGAACGCGAAGGCGATTTACCGCTCGTGTTACGCACAACGCCCGGCGGCGCTACAGAAGTGCTGCAAGAGCCGCGCGATGCGGCGGATGGACTTGGGCCTCTTTCGCTGGACGTTATCGACTATGATGATACAGGCGCTGTCATCTTTTCCGGCCGGGCCGAGCCGGGGCGCGTCGTGCAATTATTCATTAACAGGCAGATGCTGGGACAAACCGCCGCCAGCAGCGATGGCCGGTGGTCGATTGCGCCGGAAGCGCAGATCGCCCCCGGCGTCTATCAACTTCTGGTGATTCAACTGGATGAAGATGGACGTCCCGCTTATGCAATCGAGCTTCCTTTTGAAAGAGCGAACCCGGACAATATCGATCTGCGCGATGGGCGGGTGATCGTCCAGCCGGGCAACAGTCTGTGGCGCATTGCGCGCCGCGCCTATGGCGAGGGTGCGCAATATACGATCATATATGAAGCGAACGAAGATCAAATTCGTGATCCGGACTTGATCTATCCTGGGCAGATTTTCAACGTGCCGGATTCTGACGAGGATGCAGAAAGCGATCCGCAGTAACGGATTATTCCGCCGCGTGGGGCACGGCGTCCCGCGCCGGCGGCTGAATCCGTTTTTGCCCCACTTCGTTGACGGCTTTTTTTCGGAAGAGGCGATTACGTATAACGGTTGGCGCCGCCAGCATGACCGGGGTCAGGATCAATGTCAGGATTGTTGAAAAGGCAAGACCGTAAACAACCGCAGACGACAACAGCACCCACCAGTCTGACGTCGACGAACCATGGGTAATCGTGCCCGCTGAAAAGTTGACATTGATTTCAAACACCATGGGTAACAGACCAAGGATGGTTGTGGCGGTCGTCAAAAGCACCGGCCTTACCCGTTGCGCCGCTGTCCGGACAACGGCGTCCTCCACCGACAGACCCTTGCGGCGCAGATACTGATACGTGTCGATCAGCACGATGTTATTGTTTACAACAATGCCGGCGAGCGCCACGATTCCGGTGCCGGTCATAATGATGCTGACATACTGTCCGGTCAGCGCGATTGATAATAATACACCGAGCACGGACATAATGACTGCTGTTAATGTCAACGCGGCGTGGTAAAAGCTGTTAAATTCCAGAAGCAATATCATCGCGATCATAAAGAGCGCAGCAATCATGGCGTTCTGGAAAAACACGGCGGCGTCAGCAGTCTCCTGATCAGCGCCGCGCATGATCCACGATACATCAGGGCCCAATGCGTCCGATTCCAGCCAGCTTTTCATATTGGCTATGGCTCGGTCCTGACTGACTGCATAGCCATCAATCTGCGTATTTCCGTTCGCTTTGACTTCAATGATGCGCGCGCCGTCTCGCCTGATAATCCTGTCGACTTGCGGCTTGGCTACCCGCGCAACAAAATTAGACAAAGGCACAGACCCTTGCGGTGTTTGCGCGCGAACCTGATCGAGGGCGAAAATATTCCGGTGTTCTTCCGGATAACGCGCGCGTATATCCACTTCATCGTCGGCGTCCTGGGGACGATATTTATCGATCAGGAGCCCGTCCGTTACGAATTGCAGAACGGCGCCCGCCTGTTGGACGGACAAACCATATCGTCCAGCGAGCGCCCGGTCGATTTCGATGGACCATTCAATGCCCGGCAGGGGAAGCGTGTCCTCCTGATCCATATAGGCGGGAACCTCGCGGCCATTGATCTCCATAGTTGATGACTCGACGAAGGCGCGTGCTTTTTTTGCAGCTTCAACCATAGCCTCAAAATTGGGAGACGTAATCTCAACCTGCACGTCCTTGCCCACAGGCGGCCCGGATTCGCGCTGGCGCACTTCAACATGAATGCCGGGAATGTTGCTTACGCGTTCGCGCAATTGATCCACAACGACTCGCGAGTGTTCCCGCTCGGAATAATAAACAAGATTGAGACCCACCTGACCAATTGTTTCAACAGGCGTATCCTGGCCGCGCGCCAGCTCCGGACCGGTCTGGAGGTAGATGTGTTCTATCGCGGGATGATCTTCTATACGGGCGGCGACTTCCTTGACGATTTCAATATTCTGTTGCGGCGAAAGATTGCCGCGTCCCATGACGAGAAGGTTTATCTGATCATCGTCGTTTCGAATAAAAAACTCCGATTCTGGCGCAGCGACGATAAACGACCCAATGCAAAATGCAGCGACGCCCAGCGCGCCAACGCCGACGAGGATGGGACGAGCCACCAGCGCTTTTAGAAATCGCGCGTAATCTGCAACCGGACCTTTTAATGTTGTCGGATCAATTTCATCGACTTCATATTTTTTTGTCGGCGCTTCGGTTTTTCCTTTCATTCCAAGCTTTTTCTTCATCCAGTCTGGAATAGCGAAAAGCGACCCGATTACGGGCAGAAAAACCAGCGCGACGACAAGTGAAGAGAGCAATACGAAAATCAGCGTCAGCGGCAGATATTTCATGAATTGTCCCGGCGTATCCTGCCAGAACAGAAACGGCGCAAACGCCGCCAGTGTCGTCGCCGTGGACGTGATCACCGGCCAGAACATCCGTTTGGAGGCCTCCAGATAGGCGGCGCGCCGCGCGGCGCCTTCGGCCATGCGCCTGTCGGCGTATTCAACGATCACAATCGCGCCGTCGACCAGCATGCCGACTGCGAGAATTAAACCGAACATCACCATCATGTTCAGCGTGTAGCCGAACACAGCCAGCAGCATGAATCCCATGAGGAACGTCGTCGGTATGGCTACGCCCACCATGACTGCCGAGCGCAGGCCAAGCGCCGCCACAACAACAATCATCACGAGCAAAACCGCAGTCATTACAGATGCGGTGAGGCCGCTCAGGCTGTCTTTTACGAATATGGATTGATCCGCGATGTATTCATATTTGATGGTCGGCGGCCAGAGATTTGCCTCTTCTTCTATGACTTTGCGTGCTTCTTCTATTGTTTCGACGATATTGAATCCGGATCGTTTGGAAATCTCGACGCCGATCGCCAGTTGACCATTGAATAACGCATATCCTTCACGGTCTTTAAACGTGCGGCGGATGCTGGCCACATCGCCGATGGTCAACACATTTTCACCGCTGACCCTGACGGGCGTATCGGCGAGATCTTGCGCATTGCGAACCAGACCCGGCGCCTTTACCGTAAAACGCCCGTCTTCAAGGTTGACTGCGCCGGCTGTGACAAGCTGGTTGTTGGTGTTGACCGCGTTAACGACCTCAAGTTCCGTGAGGCCGTAAGATTCAAGCACCTCCGGATCGACAATGACTTCGAGCAGTTCTTCTCGCGCGCCGGTCAGCCGCGCTTCGAGAACGCCGGAAATGCTTTCCAGCCTGTCTTCAAGTCGCTGGGCGGTCTGAAATATCGCGCGTTCCGGCGCCTCGCCGTAAATGATAGTGGTCAGAATCGGAAATTGTGTTTGGACATTGAATTCCTGGACAACGGGTTCTTCCGCATCGTCAGGATACTCGGACTTGGCGCGATCGACCGCTTCGCGCACATCAAGCACAGCTTGGTCGATATCCACTTCCGTTTGAAACTCAAGGACGAATTGCGCGACGCTGTCGTAAGCGAAGGCGTCCATCTGTTTGAGGCCTTCGACATTCTGAAGTTCAAGTTCCGTTGGCCGCAAAAGCAGACGCTCGCCGTCCTCCGGCGATATGCCGGGGAGGACAATTGTCACGCCGACAAACGGAACCGGAACGTCAGGATCCGCTTCTCTGGGGATGGTTTTGTAGGCAAGAAGTCCAAAAAAAACCATCACCACCATCGCGGTCATGACAACGCGCGTACGCGAAAAAGCAGCGTCGATCAGCCTGGTCATGAGGGCGTGTCCGTATCGTCCGCCGACGCTGTTTCCACGATTTGTCCGGCTGAAACATATTCCTGACCGCGTACGATAAGCGTCACATCGCCTTCAAGTCCGGAAACCCATACTCCGGAAGGCGTCTCGCCAATCATTGTCACCGGCGCGAACACAACGGCGTTGCCGGAACCGATCGTCCGCACGCCAATATCGCCTCCGTCATCCAGCACCAGCGCTGAACGCGGCACGCGATGCGCATTTCGTTCTTCGGCGAAGACCCTGAATTCCGCCGTGACTCCGTCTCGCAGCGCGCCGTCCTCATTGGGAATTTCCAATTCCACATCAAACGTTCGAGTCGCCGGGTCGGCGGTGGAGGAAACCAGGCGCACGCGGCCTTCTACGACTTCACCTGTGGCGAGACGCGCGACGCCGCGGTCGTCTTTGGTAATTTTGTTGACGTCCTGCTCGGAAACGGCGCCGACGACAAGAAACGGCGAATGCTGAATAATCGTCGCACAGGGATCGCCCACAGCCATGAAATCGCCGACCTCTACGTATCGCCGATCAAACACGCCCTCGAAAGGCGCCTTAATGTCCGTCTTTTGCAGCTCCAGCGCGGCGCGTTCCATCGCGGCGGCCGCCTGATCGCGGCTTGCTTTCGCGGCCGCGACGCCGGTTTCCGCCCGAAAGCCGTCCTCGAAAAGTTTCGTCGCCGCCTTGTAATCAAGCTCGGCTTTTTCGAACGCGGCGCGCGCTTCGCCCAGTTGAGCGCGCCGCGCATCGACGTTCAACCGGCAAATTACGTGTCCTTTTTCGACGATTTCGCCCTGTTCCGCCGGGGTTTCGAGGACAGCGCCACTGGTTTCCGCTCGTACGGTGACCTTGCGCTCCGCTTGCGTGCGCCCGCGAACCACAATTTCATCCCGCCAGCTTTCCGGGGAAACCGCCGTAGTGAGAACTGTGAACGTTGAGCCGGTTTCCGGCGCCGCCGTGTTTTCGCCGCCGCCAGCTCCGAATAGACTGGCGACAAGGAAATAAAGAGCGATCAAAGCGACGACGATGCCGGCCAGCTTGACGGATTGTGAAACTTTCATGGGGCCGGCTCATTCCAGATATGGATAATAGTGAATTAACCGCGATCATGTGAACAAATTCTTCACAGTTCACTATACTGGTGAGTTTACCTGCTTGCTTCAACCATTGCAGTGCAAAATATACTGATTTTTTGCAGCTGTCGCACGACAGTGCAGCGAAACTGACCAATTAATAATATTGGTTTGGCATGAAAGCGGCCGGCGCCTTGTTCAAGACGGTGCCGAGGATATTTGTTTGACCCAGAACGCGCTTCGCCTCTTTTAATTCATCAACCCGCGTATCGCCGCTCGCTGCCACCAGCAGCACGCAGTCGACCTTGGGAAGGAAAGCAATCGTGTCATCGCAACCCAGGAGCGGCGACATGTCGAAGATTACAACCCGGGATGAAAATCCGTTTACCGCGGTATCGATCAGTTGATCAGCACGCGCGGAGGTAAGCAATTCGGCGCCGCGCCGGGTCACACGCTCATTCGCCAATACCAAAACGTCAGGCAATTCAGGGCGCAGGGCGATTTCCCGCAATTCCTTGTTGCCCTCAAAATAATCGAGAACGGAGGGAAAATCTTTCAGACCGAGATATCGCGCCACGCTTGGCCGATAAAAATCGAGATCAATCAAGGTTGCGCGCGAGCCGCTTTTCGAACCGATCGCGATGGCGAGATTGATGGCCGTGACGGTCTTGCCGGCGCCCGATCCGGGCGAGACAACAGCCAGTGTGCGCCAGTTATTGGCTTCCATCTTTTGCAGCACGCGCGTGCGCAGAACACGATAGGCGTTCAGCACAGGGTCCTGTTCATTGGCGATAATCCGGTGTTTGCCGAAATTATTGAAGTCGCATTCCGCTGGCGCGAAGTCATAATCATGCGACGGGGCGCGCGGTTCGGGGCGCGCCGCCGCGGCAACCGCATTCGCCGCCGCTTCCTGGGAGGGAGTGACTTTGTCGCGCTCGTGCCGTGCGCGGGTAACTGCATTTCTGATGCGGTCCATGGTTTCGCCTTACGCCAAAATTCTTTTCAACTTCTTCACGCAGCCTCAGGTCGCGCCGCCGGTCGTTTACGCTTGTGTGCGTGTTTTTTCCTGCGGCCAATAAACGGCAACCGCAAACGCCGCTCCTTCTCGCCGTGAATATAGGGAATAATGGCGATCGGCTGGCCATCGAGAACGTTGGATATGTGGTTGCGGCCGCGCAAGCGGGATTTGAACATTTCAACGCCAAACGCTGTGGCGGCGCCGACGCCGATAGCCGCGACCAGCGCTGCAAAAATCAATTTCGCACGATCCGGACTGGAAGGCTCCTCAGGGTTCAATGCAGGCTCAAGAATGGAGAACTTCTCCGCTTGCTGATTTTCTTCCAGGTTTTCAGCAAGCTGGGCGTCCTGCTGTTTTGTGAGGATGTCCTGATACTCCTGGAACATGTTTTCATAGTCGCGGGTCAAGGCGGCGAGCCCGCGTTCGATTTCAGGCGTTCGTTCGATGCGCTCTTCCAACGCAATAATTTTCTGCGACGCTGAATCCGATTGCTTGTTCAGCATTCGAATCCGGTTTTCGACTACGGCTATGCGCCCTTCCAGTTGAACGCCGGCGAGATCGTTTGCGCCGCGTCGGCTTTCTTCCGTGATTCTTTCGCTAAGCGCGGTACGCGCCGCCTCGACATCGGTTTCGGCTTCCGCAATCGCTTCCGCATCCGGCTCCGGCGCCCGCTCAAGCTCGGTCAGACGATCTTCCGAAGCAGTCAGTTCGTCGCGAAGCTTTGTGATTTCCGCGCTGGGGGCCATGCGCCGTTTCAGGGCGGCGATTTCGTCCCGCTTGGCGCGCACTTCCGGGTAGGTGTCCTGATAAGTCGCGCGCAGTCGCGCCAGTTCAGACTCAAGGCGCGCCAGTTCAGAGGTCATGCTATTGTCGCCTGCGCCGCCGCTGATCAACTGGTTTTCCAGAAACCGGCGTTCTTCTTCCAGTTGCGAGATAGACGACTGGGCCGACGATAATTCACGCTGCGCGCGCTCCAGCATATCGAGATTGGTGTTGAGCTGTTCGGGGAGCGCGCCGGAATTTTCCGTTTTGTATTCGGACACCCGGTTTTCAAGCTGCGAGACGGCGTTGCGGAGCCGCGCCGTTTCTCTTTCAAAAAACTCCGTTGTATTGGACGCGCCAGTGGTGCGCGCGCGGACATCCTCGTCAAGAAACAGCGTCATGAATTTGTTGGCGACGAGATAGGCGTTCCGGGGATTGCGGTCTGTATAAGCGACGGTGAATGCAATCGTGCCGTCGCCGGAGCCGCGATTGGCGGATGTCGTAATCAAATCGACTCGCAACTGGCTGCGCATACGCTGCACACGTTCGGTTTCGGACAGTCCCAGTTCGCGGGGGAAGAGATTATGCTCATCTGCGACTTGCAGAAGGCGGTTTCTCGTCATGACGCGCTGGCGGATTGTCTGGATCCGTTCCTGGGCGTAGGCGTTGATCGTCGAGCGTATGAATTCTGTCGGGATTTGCTGGGATTCAACAAGAATGGTGCCCTGCGCCGTATATTTGGCCGGCAGCAGCATGACTGTAATGACGCCAATAGGGGCGATCACCAGCGCCGGAATCAGAAAATATAATATCCTGCGCTTGAGGATAATCAGTGCGTCTTCAAGGGTAAATTCATCGCCCATGATGCGAACATTCCATTCTTCTTAAGGCCGCATGGCCATAAATCCCAACGCCGTGCGAACCTTTTCGCGACGCTTAATTTGCAAAAAATACGCCGTATTCAAGGCTGTTAACCACTCGGCGATTTATTGCACAGAACTGTCGGTAACCTCTTAACGTAAGTTTCGTTCCATTTCGCCTTTTCACGATATTTCTAGAGGCGCATGTTAAAACAACATGTTAAAGCCAATCTTAGCAAATGCAGCATGAGCGAGACAGTAAAATCGAATGGGCCATAGCGGATTTGACCAAAATCGCCGATTTTTCCTCGGGATCATAATTGTAAATTATCGCACGCCCGCGCTGGTGGAGACATGCCTCGCCTCGCTTGAGCCGCAACTGGCCGAGATCGACGCCGGGGTCGCTATCGTCGACAATGCATCAGGCGACGGATCGTTTGAAAAATTAACGCGCTATTGCGCCGCATCGACGGTTGAAAACCGTCTCAAAACGGTTGCGGCCCCGAAAAATGGCGGGTTCTCCGCCGGCAATAATGTTGGTTTTGACGCGATTTCTTCGGAATATGTCCTGCTTTTGAATAGCGACGCGATCGCGCGCCCCACGGCGCTGGCGGCGCTGGCGCGCGCGGCGGCGGATAACGGTGAGACTGCGATTTTCACGCCACAGATAGTTTCAACCGCAGGCGAGCCGTTAGTCTCCCGTTTCCGTCGTCATTCCCTGATCAGCGAATTTGTGGAGGGGGCGCAAACCGGCCCGGTTACTAAGCTATTTCCCGCCGGCGAAACCCCGATTTTTCCGGCGGATGAAACGACCAGTCCGGATTGGGTGAGCTTCAGCGCCGTGATGATCCGGCGCGGGGAGATCGACAAAGCTGGTCCAATGGATGAGGGCTTTTTCCTGTATTTCGAGGATTGCGAGTATTGTCTGCGCCTGAAAGCGCAAGGCGCAAATATCAAATACGTTCCGGACGCAGTTTTTGAACATGACGCGGGCGGCACGACGAAACTGCGTGAAAAGCAGGGCGCGGGCGCGCGGTTGCCGGGATATTACTATCGTTCGCGCTCGCGCTATTTTCGTCAATTATATGGGCCGGCGGGCCCTGCTATCGCCAATATCGCATGGGGACTAGGCCGCGCCCTCGCCCGCTTACGCGGGCTTGTCGGGCGCCCGGCGCCCCGGGTGGCTGAAAGCCGCGCCCGCGATATCTGGATCGGGTGGCGCGGCGACCGGGCTTAATTATCCGGGTCGAACTCCTGGGTAATCGGAGCGTCCGCAGGCGGAATGTACTTCGGCAGTTTGGGCTGTAGATCGCGCATGTATTCTTGCAGTCTTGCTTCCGCCACATCCTGCGACTCTTCTTGCAGGATCGGCGTCATAATCCGGATCATCGCGCCGTCCGTGCGCCGGATGCGTACGGCGTCGAAAATCAGCAGGAATTTCATGACGAATTCATTGGCGATTTTGCGTCCGCGCTGGTCATACCAGTAATAGACGAGCTGCCGCATGCCTTTATTTTCTATGATAATCCGGTTGTAATGAAACGTCTCGCCGGTTTCGAGCGTGATCGGCTCGATATCGTGATTTGTAATCTGCCATCCGCCGCCGGGAATACACTGACGCGGTGAATGCCAGCTATGGCCGTGTCGCTGCATATTGAGATAAGCGATATAGAGATTGAAGTGTTCGCCCTCAGGGTTGGTCATATTGGAGACGATAAAATCGTCTGCGCCCAACACGTTCAATGTTTGCGCATCGATTTGTTCGATCTGGGTGTCCCACCCTTGGAATTCGTAGGGAAGCGTTGCGAGATCATCGCGCTCCGGCACTTTCAGGATATTCGATACGCCGAAATGAACGTATACGCCTGCCGCGAGAATTAGCGCCAGCGATATCAGCGCGTTACGAATAAATATGGGCGCCGCCCATGGTTTGGCGGGTGTTACCGGTTCAA
Organism: Hyphococcus sp.; assembly: GCF_965228385.1. Classification (GTDB taxonomy): domain Bacteria; phylum Pseudomonadota; class Alphaproteobacteria; order Caulobacterales; family Parvularculaceae; genus Hyphococcus. The sequence continues at coordinate 60,020 of NZ_OZ245810.1, forward strand.
TGTCCGGCATGGCGAGTAAATCGGCGGCTTTGTTTTTATTGCCTGTTGCTTTGGCCAGAATAACGATGACGGCGAACAGCATCGCCAGACAAAACAGGAATACAACCCAGCCTTCAAACATGTGGATGAAGCCTTCGGCGTGTTCAGTGCCGAATTGCTGCACCAGAATGCCCGTAACCGCGATGCGTACGCTGTTCATGAAAATCGTGATGGGAATCGTTGAAAGAAAAACGATCGCGCGCTGCCACAGCGGCGCTTTGTACAGATACGCCGCCAGAAACCCGAGACTTAAAAAAGGAAAGAGATATCGAAGCCCGCTGCACGCTTCGGCGACCTGAAGTTTGTAGTCCCCGAGATCGATAATGTTTCCGGTCAGGAGCACCGGAATTCCAAGCATTTCGATCATCCCGACGCCAAGCTGTGAAGACCAGAGCTGGAATTGCTGAGACAGAACCGTGATGGCCCAATAAGGCGGCGGCACCATGAACAGCAGAAAACCGATCGGCAGCAAGGAAAGCCGGAATATACTCCAACCGCCAAGCGCCAGGGCCAGGGATGAGAAAAGCAGCAGCATCGCCAGCTGCTGAAAGATCATCAGCGATGTCACGGTCAGTTCGGAAAGAATCAGCACGATCGACGAAATCACTACGCCCGCGAGCCCCAGAAGCTCGGGCCGGCCAACGCTCTTTTGCAGCGCGTCCTTGCGGGACCAGAGCATCCAAGCCGCGATCAGCGGCAGAAAATAGCCGTGGCTCAATTCCTGTTGTTCGCCCCAGCGCTTGAAAAGATTTTCAATGCCCCCCGCATAAGCGAACAATATCGCCAGCGCCAACGCGCCGATGAGATAAAAAGGGCGCAATTCGAAACTTGCGCGGGACGGCGTCGTCGTGGGCATTGTCGCATTTGACATAAATAACTGATTGAACTTTCGGTGTATGGCTGCGCGCGCCGTTGTGGGTACTGGTTTCGATGAATCATGACAAATCAGCAAAAAAGGCGCCGCGGATCAATCGACATCGGCGTGATGTGGCGTACTTTCGTCGTTTTTGCTGCGGCGTTAACGCTACCGGACTCCTGTTTCCTTAAAGCTGTTTTTGAGAATTTCATAGCGTAAACAGTTGGTTACCGAGATGTTGCGCGAATGCGTCCGGCCATAGTCGCTCGCTTTTTCAAACAAAAGTATGGTTAAAGACATCTTTTGGGTGAATCTGGCCTCATGTTTGCTCTTCAAATTGCGCGTAGTGCGGCAAGACTTTATTTACGATAAACCCCGTTCCGAACTGATACGATGCTTTCGGTGTTTACCGTAATTGACGGTATTGAAAGACAAATGGCAGAGCCGAACCTTTATTCTAACTCTCAACCGGACATGCTGGACGCAGGACGTTCAGACGATCGCACGGTTTCCTTCGAGCGCGATGATTTCGACCGGGACGTGTGGTGTCTGATGGGACTGCCCGTTGATATCGCCGATATCGACCGGGCCGTGGCGTCTATCGACAGGGCTGTGCGGGATGGCGCCCGTCTTTCCTTTGTGACGCCGAATGTCAATTTTCTAGTCCGGGCCTTACGGGATCAAAAAGCGCGCCGGGAAATTATAAACGCGGATCTCAGTCTTGTAGACGGCGCGCCGCTGGTGGCGATGGCGAAACTTCTCGGCGTGCCCGTGACGTCCAGGGTCGCCGGATCGGATCTGTTTGAGGTGCTGCGCCGCCGGCCGGGATTTTCGGGTCGCAAACTCCGGGTCTTCTTTTTTGGCGGCCGGGACGGCGCTGCCGAAGCGGCTGCAAATGCTGTAAACAAGGAAAAAGGCGGGATCGAAGCCGCGGGATTTTACAATCCGGGTCATGGCGACGTTGACAGCATGAGTACGGATGCGATCATTGAGCGGATCAACGAAACGTCTCCTGATTTTGTAATGGTGGCGCTGGGCGCGGCCAAGGGGCAGGCCTGGATCGAAAGAAACCGTGACAGATTGACGGCCCCGATAACGGCACATCTGGGCGCCGTGGTCGATTTTACGGCGGGCGGCGTCGCACGGGCGCCGCGCTGGATGCAGCGGACCGGCCTGGAATGGGCGTGGCGGATAAAAGAGGAGCCCTCCTTGTGGAAACGCTACTTTTTGGATGCTCGCGCCCTTTTGATGATTGCTGCAACCCGGCTCGCGCCGCAAATGACAGGGCGGCGCAAATCAGGCGGAACAAAACCCGCCGCTTTTATTGAACGAACAGCGGGCTCGGTTGAAATTATACTGTCTGGCGATCTGACGCACGGCGCCTTGCGGCCTGTCCGGGATGCATTCAGAACCGCCGCGGCCGAAGGACGTCCCGTTTGCCTTAATTTTACGAAAGTCCTGTCTTTTGATCGTGCTTTTCTAGGCCTTGTCCTGATGTTGGAGAAAAATCTCGCCGCCAAGGCGGCGCAAATATCGTTGAAAGGGTTGGCGAAAGCGCAAAACAGGACGTTTCGAGCGAATAATATGATTTATAGCACTGGCGGCGATAGCGATCACGGCCATGCGGCGGATATGCCGCCGGCCCGACAGGCGGCGGTCTGAGCGCTGCAGCGCATTGTAAGGAACAAACAACAGTGGCAAACGAGACGCCACAGGAGCAGGGGTATTATCCATGACGGTTAAATTAAGCAGGGTTGAACAGTCGATTAAGAGAAACGGTCTGAAAAGTCTGATGGCGGCGTCCCTGCTGGCGCTCGCGGCTGCATGCGCCTCTCCAGAAGAAAAAGTCGAACGGTATTATGAAGATGGGCAGGAGTTTCTTGAAGAAGGCGAACTGCCAAAGGCGTATATTCAGTTCCAGAATGCGCTCAAAATCAATGAAGAGCATGTGCCGTCCATGGTTGGACTGGCTGAAATCGCCGAGGACCGGAACGATTTTCAATCGATGTTCGGGATTTTGCAAAATATTGTTCGCCTCGATTCCACCCAGGTCGATGCGCAGATCAAGCTTGGCAAACTCTATCTGATTGGCAGCGATGAAACCGCCGCGCTTGAACAGGCGGAGAAGGCGCTGGCGCTAGAGCCTGACAATCTGGATGCAAAAGCTTTGAAAGCCGGCGTGCTGTTAAAAATCGGCGACAACGCCAGCGCTGTTGAGCTGGCGCGCGAGGTTGTGGCTGAAGATCAGGCGAACGCCGAAGCGGTTACGGTGCTTGCGACCGATCGCTCCGTTTCAGGCGATCAGGAAGGCGCGCTCGAAGAAATTAACAAGGCCCTCGCCGTCGATCCTGAAATCGCCATGCTGCAATTGCTCCGCATCCATGTGCTGCAATCCATGGGGCGGCAGGAAGAGTCGCTCGACGCATATGCGGAACTGATTGACCTCTTTCCGGAACAGTCCGCTTACCGCCGCGTCTACGCGCAGGAGCTTGTTCGCCGCGGCGATTTACCGGCTGCGCGCGACCAACTGGAAGAGATTGTTGCGCTTGAGCCGGATAACCTCACAGCGATCATCAATGTCGTCCGGCTGATCAAGCGTGCGGACGGAACCGACGCTGCAGAGGCAAAGCTTCGAAGCTATCTGGAAAGCGCGCCGGAAAACACCGATCTCCGATTTGCGCTCGTGGATTACAACATCGAGGAAAATGATTTCGAAGAGGCGCGTTCGCTGCTGGACACAATGGCCAATTCTGACGATCAGGACATTGCGTTAAGAGCGAAAAACAAAATCGCCGCCATCATGCTCAAAAACGGTGAACGCGATCAGGCGCTGACATTGATTGATGAAATTCTGGAAGCCGATTCGCGCAATACGGATGCGCTCCTGAAAAGCTCGGCGCTGTTAATCGATCAAGAGGAATACGATCAGGCCATCGTCAATTTGAGAACGGCGCTCGATAACAGTCCAGATTCTCACGACGCCATGATGTTGATGGCGGCGGCGTTTGAAAAGCAGGATAATTTCAGCTTTGCGCAAGCCGAATATGCAAAAGCATTCGAAGCGAGCGATCAGGCGGCGCCTGTGGCTCGACAATTCTCAAGATTCCTGCTGCGCCGGAAAAACCCCAATCGCGCCGAAGAAGTACTGGTGGATTCTCTCGCCGCAAATCCTGAAGATGTCGAAAACCTTAAATTGCTCGCCTCGATCCGTCTGGCGCGCCAGGACTGGCGCGGCGCGGAAGAAGTCGCAACCATGCTTGAGCGCGTTGAAAATCAGGATGAGCTTGTCGCCAATATTAAATCCGCTTCTTTTGTGGGGGCGGGCGATTATGAAAGCGTGATCGAGAATTTTTCTCCCGATGCATCCAACTTGCCGCTTGAGAGCCAGCCGCTCGCCGCGCTGGTTACATCCTACATTCGCACTGAACGCATCGATGAAGCGGAAACGCTGTTGAATCGTATTATTGCGACTGACGAAGACAATTATTCTGCGCGGCTATTGCTGGCGCGCATCCATGGACAGCGTGATGACGAAGAGGCGTATGTTGCGTCGCTGGAAGAGGCGGTGGCGCGCGCGCCTGAGCGGCCGGAAGCTTATGAACTGCTTTACCGGCATTATCTCGGCCAGAGAGAGATGGACAGGGCCGCAGCGCTGATCGAAGACGGTCTTGAGGCGGCCCCGGACAACAGCGCAATGCGTGTTTTCAAGGCGGACGTATTGATTACGCAAGGAAATCGTGAAGAAGCGCTCGATCTGTACGCAGATCTTATTGATGAGCGCCCGAATGACCGGATTATCGCCAATAACTTTGTCAGCCTGTCAAGCGATTTACGTCTCGACGAGGCCAGCATTGCGCGCGCCCTTGAAGCGGCGAAAACGATTGAAGATCTCGAAAACCCGTTTTACCGCGATACGGTAGGTTGGGCGTATTATCGCGCCGGCGAATATGAAAAAGCTGTTGAGTATATTGCTCAGGCTGTCGAGGGCGTGCCGCAAAATCCGGAGATGCTTTATCATCTGGGCGCCGCGCAATTCGCCAATGGCGATGAAGACGCGGCCCGCGCCAATCTGGAAAAGGCGCTGGAACTGGGCGGAGAAGAATTTCTGTTTCAAGACGAAGCCCGCGCAGTGTTGGACCGGATGTAATTTTAATCGCGGCCTCGCCGCGCGCTGAAGCGCCAGAGTGTTCCCGCAGACGCCGATTGGAAGCTTTTAGAGCATGTACGAACAGTTTTTCGGTCTCTCGGAAAAGCCGTTTTCCATTCAGCCTGACCCTTCTTTTCTATATTGGGGGCGCACGCACAGGCTCGCCTATGCAATGCTGGAATATGGCGTGCTCAATTATGCAGGCATTTCGGTAATTACTGGCGAAGTCGGGTGTGGAAAAACGACTCTCGTTCATCGTCTGCTGGATCAGCTGTCCGATAGTCACACGGTCGCCCTTTTGTCGAATGTGCAGGCGGGCCGCGGCGACCTTTTAAGCTGGGTGCTGATGGCCTTTGGCCAGCCTTTTGAGAAAAACAGCCACGTTGCGTTGTTCTCTCAATTGCAGAATTTTTTCATCGGAGAATATGCAAAAGGAAAGCGCATTGTACTGATTATCGATGAGGCGCAAAATCTCTCAGTCGATATGCTTGAAGAGCTGCGGTTGCTTTCAAACATCAACGCCGGCAAAGACCAACTTCTGCAGCTAATTCTGGTTGGCCAGCCTGAACTGAAAGATGTTCTGAACAGGCCTGAATTACTGCAATTGACGCAGCGTGTAGGGTCGGACTTTCATCTGACGCCGCTGAGCCGCGATGAAGTGCAGGCCTATATAGAAACGCGGCTTTCCATCGCGGGCTGCCGGCGGCGCATATTTACAGAAAGAGCGATTGATCAGATCGCCGCCCAATCGCGCGGCGTTCCGCGCGTGATCAATGTCATCGCCGACACCGCGCTGGTATACGCATTTTCAGCCGAAGACCTCGTTGTCGGCGTTGAAACGATCCGGAATGTCATTCGCGACAAGAAGGCCTATGGTGTTTTCGGCATTGCGTCTGACGAAAATGCTGCGCCGCCAATCTCGCCTGCGAAAAAAGAAGGGCCGAGCGCTTTTGTAGATGGCGACGATCGGCCGCCAGAGCGACACGCATCTCAGGAAGAAGCTCCGCCCCGTTCTGGCGTTACGCAATCCAATGGCGCTGCGGCAAACAGCGAAGCGACGGAACGCCGCCGCCAGCCGCCCCCGATCAAAACTGTATCGGATGTGCAATCCCGTGCTGTGCGGGAAACGCCTGCGACAAGCGCGAATTTTGGCGCGGAGACGAAAACCGCTGTACGCGCGAAGAATCCGGCGCCGTCGCGAGATACAGCGCCAACGCCCGCCCCGACGGCAAAGCCTGTTGAAACAGCGTCGCCTTCAACAGGCGTCATTGTTGTTAGCGATAATCCAAAAGTTTCGCCGGAAGCCGCCATTCGGTCGGTGGCTGACAGTCGCGCCGTTGTTTTCGCCCCGCTTTTCCCGATGGCTGAGGCGGCGGCGGTTGCGAGAAAAGCGGGCGCCGTTGTTGTCGAGAGCGATGTCAGACCGCAACAGACGGTTGGCAGGGCGCGCAATGCCGGTTACCGGCAGATCAAGAAAATTGCGCCGCATTTGAAGTATATCCAGTTCATGGATGCGGATATGGCTGTCGATCCCGATTGGATAAACGCCGCCGAGCGTTTCATGGAGCGCCGGCCTGAAGTCGCCGTTGTGGAAGGCGCCATGCGCAATCAGCCGGGCCATAATTTTCATTTCGCAACGCTTTCTGAACTGAAAAATAGTGAAACGCCGGGAGAGATCGTCGCGACAACAAGCGGCGGCGCCCTGGTGCGCGCTTCTGCTTTCGAAGCGGCGGGCGGATTTCGCGGCGATTTGATAACCTGGGACCTGGAAGATTTGTGCATTCGCCAGCGCCGGCGCGGGTGTCATGTCTGGCGTCTTGATTCCGGCATGCTGATACGAAATCCGCAAAAAGCGACGTTGCGATCATGGTGGAAAAATGCGCTGCTGCGCGGGTATGACAATGCTTACGCGATGTCTATTCATGGCGGTCCGCCGGAGCGGCAGGGCGTGTCGCAAACAATACAGGCTGTGTTGTGGGGCTGTGTTTTTCCGGTAGTTATCGCGGTTATCGCCACGCTCGGCGGGCTCGCGGCATCCATGCTTGCGCCCATGACGCCGGCACGATACGTCGCCGCGGGAATCATCGCAGCCGGGATTGGCGTGTACATGATTAAATATCTTGCAAGCGTGCTTCGCCGCGGGATGTTTCGTCCGTCTTCATGGCGCAATGGTTTTTACGCCGTGTTTGGCAGGTTTGCCGAATTTTTCGGCGCCTTGCGTTTCTGGACCAGCGGTTCGAGGCCCCAGGGTTAACACCGCATGGACACTGTTTTCGTCATACTCTCCGCAGGCCTGGCGGTCGCGGCGCTTTTTCTCGCGGCTTTTCTATTCGTTGAAGTCATCGCATCGCTCCCGCGCCCGGCCAATGCGGCGCGGCGCGCTCTGACGGGAAAAATTGCCGTCATCATCCCGGCGCACAATGAATCTTCTGTCATCGGCGCGACACTGAGCAATATTCAACAGCAATTGAGTGACGGCGACAGACTTATAGTTGTTGCGGATAATTGTAATGACGATACAGCAGAAATCGCCCGGCGCGCGGGTGCGCAGGCGGCGGAACGAACGGATGCGGACAAGCGCGGCAAAGGCTACGCCCTGCAATTTGGAATCGACATGCTGCGCGCTGCGCCGCCGGACATTGTTGTTCTCGCCGATGCCGACTGCATGTTCGAAGAGGGCGCGCTGCGCAACATTGCTGCGATGGCCGAGCAAAGAGATCGGCCCGTTCAGGCGCTTTACCTCATGAAAGCGCCGATAGGGGCCAGTCCGCGCTTGCAGGCCGCCGAATTTGTCTGGGGTTTTATCAATCATACGCGGATGCTGGGGCTGCAAAGGCTATTTGACGTGACTCGGTTCACAGGCTCCGGCTTCGCCATTCCATGGCGCCATATAGAGAAAGTTCCACTGGCGTCCGCAGAGATTGTCGAAGACCTTTCGTTGACATTCGACCTGACGCGTGCGGGCGCTGCGCCGGTGCTAGCGCCGTTGCAAATTGTCGAAAGCGATTTCCCGGTGGGCGAGCGTGCGCTCGCGCGGCAGGCCGCCCGCTGGTCGTTGGGCTCATTGCGCTACAGTGCAAAATCAGGACTGTCTTTGATAGTAGAGGGCGTTAAATCATCAAACAGCCGTCTTGTCGGCGCCGCGATCGATCTATTAATTCCTCCCCTGACGATCTTCATCGGCCTGCAGGGCGCAATTGCGTTGTTGGCGCTGGGCGTGTGGCTGTTCACCGGTGTGTCCTGGCCATTTGCGGTTGTTTGGTGGTCCTTGGCGCTCACGGCCAGCGCTGTCGTTATCGGATGGGCGCGCCATGGACGCGATGCGCTGCCGCCCTCGTCGCTTGGCGGGCTTGTCGCGTTTCTTGCAGCAAAAGCAAATGTCTTTGGCCGTTCCGGCCGCGAAAGCGCAAAAAACTGGACGCCAACGCGCGGCGGCGATGATGCAGGAAACGGCGCGTGAAAATTTCGCAAGATACAGTCGGCTTTGTCGCTATCGGGCGAAATGAGGGTGAGCGTTTCAAGCGATGCCTCGCCTCGCTGATGCGCGAAGGCGACCGGATTGTTTATGTGGATTCCGGCTCCACTGACGGCAGCGTCGCCCATGCCGAGCGCGCCGGCGCGGCGGTTGTCCGGCTCGACACTCAAATTCCGTTTACGGCGGCGCGCGCGCGAAACGCTGGCTTTGCAGAACTGGCGCGACGATGGCCGGATACGAAAACCGTGATGTTTATCGACGGCGATTGTGAGATCACGGAAGGGTTTGTGACTGCCGGTCTTGAACGTCTGACCGGACAAAGCGATATTGGAATTGTTACGGGAAAGTGCCGCGAGCGCGATCCCGACGCCACTGTCTATAACCGGCTGTGCGAAATTGAATGGAACGGACCTGTCGGCGAGATAGAAGCTTGCGGCGGCATTTTCATGACGCGTGCCGATATTTTCCGGTCTGTCGGCGGATTTAACGAAAAAATTATCGCGGCGGAAGACGATGATTTTTGTATTCGCGTACGCGCGCTTGGCGAGCGAATTGTCCGCATAGACCATGATATGTGTTTGCATGATGCGGATATGCGCCATTTCGGGCAATGGTGGCGGCGAATGGTAAGAGCCGGGCACGCTTTTGCCCAGCTCGGTGACATTCACGGCGATTACTTCAAAGCCGAGCGCCGTCGCGCCTGGGGCTGGGGGCTTCTCCTGCCGGCAATCGCCCTTGTTGGCGCGCCCGTGTCGGGCGGTTGGACGCTTTTGCTGTTTGGGCTTTATCCGCTTTCATTCTGGCGTACGCGCGGCAATCTCATAAAAGACGGACAGCAGCCAAATCATGCAATGCTGGGCGCCGCGTTTCTGACGCTGGCGAAATTCCCCAATCTTCTGGGCATGATTCAGTATCGACTCAAAAAAATGACCGGAAACGAAATCGGGATTGTTGAATATAAATGACACAACCAACTATCAGAGCGGCGCTCCTGGGCGCTGGGTATATTTCAAGCTGGCACGCGCAGGCGATTAAACGCGCGCATGGCGTTGAACTGACCGGCGTATGTGATGTGTCGCGCGGCGCAGCACAGGCCTTGGCCGATGCGCATGGCGGCGTTCCCGTGTTTGGTTCGCTCGACGAGATGCTTCAGGCTGGCGTCGCTGACGCCATTCATATTTTGACGCCGCCGCATCTTCATGCCGAGGCTGCCGAAACAATCATTAACGCCGGCGTCGCCGCCTTCGTGGAAAAACCTTTCGCCCTGAGCGCAGCCGATTGCAGCCGCCTTGATCAACTGGCGAACGAAAAAAACGTGGCGCTTGGCGTCAACCACAATTTTCTGATGCTGCCGTCATACGACAAGCTGAAACGGGACATTCAGCGCGGTGTGATCGGGCCGATAGATACGTTTGAGGCAAACTGGCAGTTTCCGTTGCCGCCACTGCGGTCGGGGCCTTTCAATTTGTGGATGCTACGCGAAAGCGGAAATCTTTTATTTGAGCTCGGGCCGCATCTGTTCGCGTTTGTCGCAGATATTTTTGGCGAACTGGAAGACATTGCTGTCGATCTGAAATACCCGATCGCCATTCCCGGCGGCGTAAAGCATTATCAGGGATGGCGTATAACGGGACGCGCCGGCGACGCGTCGATCACTGTGAATATTTCTCTGGTGGAAGGCGCGGACAACCGCAGCATCGCTTTGCGCGGACTGGGCGCGCGCGCGCGATATGATTTTGCACAGGATATTTATCAGCTCGAACGCGCCGCAATGGGGGACATTGTCGTTGGGCCGTTTTCCCAGCAAATGTCCGCCGCAGGCCAGGCGATGGGCGCCGGCGCCGCCAACACATTTCGTCAACTAAAATCGCTGAACGCGCTTGCGCCTTACGGTCTTTCCATCCAGCGCGCCGTCGAGCGGTTTTACCACGGGCTCAGCCGAGGTGAACCAGTCGACCGGCGTCTCAGCGCGGGACTTGCCGCGAAAGCGACGGCGATGATCGAGACGGTGTTGAAGGCGGCGGCGCCAGATCTCGAACAAATAGACCATGAGGATAAACCGGCCCCGCCGGCAAACGGGAAAACCATGCTGGTGATTGGCGGTACAGGATTTATCGGAAGGGCGCTGTGCGACGCGCTTTTTGAGCGCGGCTATAATGTGAGAATTTTCTCGCGCGGCTCGGGCGGCGGCATGGCGCGTCAGGATGGGCGCAGTTCCGTATACACGGGCGATCTAAAATCCGATGATGATTTGCGTGACGCGATGAATGGCGTGGACGGTGTTTTTCATCTCGCCAAAGCGACGGAATCAAGCTGGCGGGGCTATCTGGAAAACGATGTCGCGGTGACCCGCCGGATTGGCGAGGCGTGTATCGCCGCCGGCGTCAGGCGCCTTGTTTACACCGGCACGATCGATTCCTATGACGCCTCACAGCCTGATCGCCCAATAACCGAAGAAACGCCGTTTGATCACGATCTTGAACGGCGCAATCTTTACGCGCGCTCGAAAGCGGCTTGTGAAGAAACGCTGAAAGAGTTGGCGGACACTCAAGGTCTGCCGCTTGTGATTGTTCGTCCGGGCATTGTGATCGGCAAGGGCGGGCCGCTCCAACATTGGGGGATCGCCATGTGGCGCGGCGCCACAGCGTGTAAAATGTGGGGCGACGGGCGCAATATACTGCCTTTTGTACTGGTGGACGACGTTGCGGACGGTCTTGTCTTATCCATGGAAACAGCAGACGTCGAAGCGCGGTCATTCAACCTGATTGGAGACCCCATGCTAAGCGCTCGCGATTATTTCACCGCGGTGGGAGAGGCCAATCGCGTCAATATGCGCGCCCAGGCGACGCCAATCTGGACCTATTATATTGTCGATGTGGTCAAATACTGGCTGAAACGCGTCCTGGCGAAGAAAAGCGGCCTGACTAAACCCAGTTTCCGGGACTGGAAATCGCGCGCCCAGCTTTCTCCTTATGAAAACAAAACAGCAAAATCTGCGCTGGGCTGGACGCCGGAAAGCGATCGCAACGCTTTCATTAAACGCGCCATCGGCGATGCAAACCTGTTCGGTATATATACTTCGAAGACTGATTAACGCGGAATTATTTTGAACGTTCGCATTCTTTCCCGCGTAGGAAACACTTTGTTATTTTCTATTGCCAAAGAAAAAACGCCGCGGCTTTGTTCCATTAATATCAAGTAGGAAATGCAGAAATTCCGCCTCATTTTGAGATTGCGGACAAATCGAACAACCCCCGCAACCTCATCTTTTCTGTAAGCGCGTAGCTTTTTGTCTGTGTCGTCAATGACGCAAAATAATTTAGCATGGGCGCGGGCAAATTATGAGTTCTGGTGTTGGCGGCAATCGCAATTTCACGTCGTTAAATCTTGGCGACATTTTAGAAGCTTCTCAGGCAGGACTGATTGCATCGCCGCCAAAAACGCGGCGCCGCAAGCGCCGGAAAAACCTTGCCAAGTCCTTAACGCAAGCCAGTATGATAGCGCCTTTACTTGCTGCGGAAGGATGCCTGACGCTGGGCGGGCGCGGCGGGCCCATCGCGCAAACAAACGATGACCCGGCGCCGGCCGGGGGAGGCGTCCCGCCAGCGACGCCCCCGGTTGACGAGCCCACTACGGCGCCGGTTGAAACGCCATCTTCGCCAACGACCCCGCCCACCACTTCGCCAGCGCCGATCCAGGCGGCCGATGACGATAATTTCGGCGTTCACGCAAATACAACTCTGCAAATTGCGCCCGAAGACCTTTTGGCGAATGATTTCCATGCGCCGGGCGTATCAGTTGAACTTGTTCGCGTTTTCGGCGCATCGAACGGCGCGGTCATGTTTCATGACGGCGTTATTCATTTCACGCCGGACTCCGGTTTTGAAGGCGTCGCCACATTTCGCTATGAAGTCCGCGACAGTGACGGCAATTTGAGCGAAGCTGTCGTCGAGGTTGAAGTTGGCGCGCAAGACCAGAACGGTGATGCTGGCGACGGCGGACAAGATAATGGCCATAATGGCGGTCATGATAACGGCCATGGCGGCGGCCATAACAATGGTCATGACAATGGCCATGATGATGGTCAGGGCGGCGGCGATAGCCACGACCCGGCGACCGGCGGCCATGGCGCCCATCCGCATCCGGACGATCCCGCGAAAGCAGAAGAACACATGGCCGTGCTCGCCATTGTTGCTGTAGCGGACGCAACGCATGTCGCCGTCAACAATGGATCATGGTTCGATCCGTCGACATGGCGCGACGGCCAGGTGCCGGGCGCCGGCGCCAAGGTCGTAATCCCTGAAGGCGTTGAAGTCGCCTATGACGGTGAAAGTCCGGTTTCCCTGTTCACTGTACGTGTAGACGGCGCGCTGGAGTTTGCAACCGACGTCGATACTTTTATGGAAGTCGATACGCTTGTTGTTGCGCCGGCGGGACGGATGACGATCGGCACGATCGATAATCCGGTGGCGGTAAATGTCGAGGCGGTCATTCAGATCGCCGACAATGGACCTATCGACACCAATTGGGACCCTATGCTGTTCTCGCGCGGCGTAATCAGCCATGGCGATATACAAATTCACGGCGCGAAGAAGGAAGCATTCCTGAAAGTCGCCGCTGACCCGATGGCCGGCGACACTTCATTGACCCTGCAGGAAGCCCCGGACGGCTGGAAAGTCGGCGACAAGCTCGTTTTGACCGGCACGCATCTGACGGATTCCGAAAGGGCGCCCGCCGGTCAGCCGCGCAATGATACGACAGAAGACGAGGAACTGGTAATCACGCGTATCGACGGAAATACGATCTATTTCGACAAACCGCTGGTTTACGATCACGAAGGGCCGCGCGCCGATCTCAAGGCGTATGTGGCGAATTATTCGCGCAATGTCCGGATTGAAACGGAAAATGCGGACAGTGTGCCCAATCACCAGCGCGGCCATGTCATGCTCATGCATTCCGATGAAATTGACGTGCGCTATGCAGAGTTTTTCGAACTGGGCCGCACTGATAAATCAGAACGCGCATTCGATGTCGCCGATCTTGCGAATGTAGACGCCGACACGAATATAAAGGCGCGGTATTCATTGCATATCCATCGCGCAGGCGTATCTGATCTGGACGATCCGGCCATGCTTGTCGGTAATGCGGTCTGGGGCTCGCCCGGTTGGGGTTATGTCCATCATGACTCAAATGCAGTCCTGGCCGACAACGCTGCTTATGATGTTTACGGCGCTGCTTTTGTCGCCGAGACGGGCAATGAGACAGGCCGCTGGTCCCACAATATTGCAATAAAATCCATCGGCAACGCCGGCGGCGCCAAATGGCACGAAGACGTTCAGGCGTTCGACCTTGGCCGGACAGGCGCAGGTTTCTGGTTTCAGGGCAGGCTTGTAGACGCAATCGACAATGTCGCCGCCAGTGTTCCGGGCGGGCACGGTTTTGTATACATGTCCCGAGGCAACGGCGCTATTAAAGTGAATCCCGCTACAGCCGACTGGTCGGAATCGCTGCGCTACATGGATGAAGTTTACATAAATTTTCCTGTCATATCGCAATTTGACGGCAATGAAGCCTTTGGCGTGAAGACCGGCTTGGAAGTCATCAAGGCCGGGCCCGAACAGTTCAGCGACCTGCGTTCTGTCATTGAAGACTTTACCGGCTGGGAAGTCAGCAACGGCATTCATCTTCAGTACACCGCGCATTATACGCTGAAAGATATCGACCTGGTGGCGACGGATCAATCCAGCGGGGGCCGTAATCCGAACAATGGAATCTTGCTCGACATCAACTCGTTCGATAATACGATAAACGGCGCTACTATTGCCGGTTTTGACGTAGGCGTGAACGCTGCAAAATCAACGATCAATCTGAACTTCCCGTTTGACGGAAATTTCGGCCAAGTGATTATCGATGTGAAGGTTGAGGGTGCGCTACTGGACTTTAAAAACCTCAGTCCTGCGCTCGGCGATATTTTCCTGACCGGCGACCAGCTCACGGCGGGCCGCCTCGATTTCGATTCGGATTTTGACTATATCCCGGTTACTCCGACGCCCGAATCGCGCGGTAAACTTGATTTGAGCGGCGTTAAAACTGATTCCGTCGGCGAAGCAGTCGTCTCTCCCAGCTGGGATCCAAATCGTTTTGATTATTTCACGATTAAAAATGCGGTTGAGGAAGAAGGCTACTGGACATTGCCCGACGGCCGGCAGGTCACTGTCATCGACCAGTATTTCGCCGACCGCGCGACCGGCGTCGTGGACAAGGTCAGCGTTTTCGTAGAGTGGGAACGCGATTTCAGTACGTTTGACGTCGCGCCCGAATATCACGGCGTGCTTGATCTCGACAGCGACGCGCCAGTGGCGAGAGGCGATTTCGCCACGGTCGACGCCGACGGTTTTGTTGATATTGACGTGCTCGCCAACGATTATGATCCCGACGGGGACGATATCAATATTGACGGCATTTGCCCGCCCACAAACGGCGCGGTGTTCGTCAACGACGACGGAACGTTGCGCTATGTGCCGGACCCCAATTTTTCAGGCACGGATACGTTTATGTACTGGGTTGAAGACGATCACGGCAACTTCACCAAAGGCGTCGTCAATGTGACGGTTGAGATTTAAGCGCCATCCGCCATTCTGACATGACAGTTTCATCGGTCTCGATGTTCACGCGCGCCGCATGATAACGCTTTAATTTCGACGGGCTCAGCTCAGCGAGCGCCCAGACGGCGGCGCCGCGCACCAGCGGGCTCTCGTCGTCAAGCAAATTTTCCGCTGCATCGGCTAGCCCGGCGTCGTTTGAATTGCCGATTGCGATCAGCACGTTCCTGATAAATCTGTTGCGGCCCGTCCGTTTGACCGGCGAACCGGAAAAGAGCTTGCGGAAAGCAGCGTCGTCAAGCGAGGAGAGATCACGCAATGCTGGCGCGCGCAATTCGTTTCGAGCGTGAAAAGCGCCTTCGCGCGCCGTCTCTGCGAACTTGTTCCAGGGACACACGGCAAGGCAGTCGTCGCAACCGTAAATGCGGTTGCCCATGGCCTTTCTGAATTCGTGCGGAATGGGCCCGGCGTGTTCGATCGTCAGATAGGAGATACAGCGCTTGGCGTCTAACTGATAAGGGGCGGGGAATGCGTTTGTCGGGCATATATCAAGGCAATTGCGGCAAGTGCCGCAATGATCAGTCTCTTTATCGTCGGACCTGATATCCGCGGTTGTGAATATCGCGCCGAGAAAAAGCCAGGAGCCGAATTCGCGCGAGACAAGGTTCGTGTGTTTGCCCTGCCAGCCGACGCCCGCCTGTTCTGCCAGCGGTTTTTCCATTACTGGCGCGGTGTCGACGAAAACCTTCACTTCTACATCGTTTTCAATTGCGATCTGCCGCGCGAGGCGCTTCAGCTTTTTTTTGACGACATCGTGGTAATCGCGGTTTTGTGCGTAGACGGATATAACGCCGTTGTTTTTGTGTTCCAGCGCCCGCATCGGGTCGCTGTCAGGTCCGTAATTGACCCCAAGCATGATGACGCTCTTGGCGTGCGGCCACAATGATCTGGGGTGCGCGCGCTCATTGGCGCGATTTTCCATCCATGCCATGTCGCCATGGCGGCCAAGGTCGAGAAAATGCGTCAAGCGTTCGCGAACCGATGACGGCAGGTCCGCGCTTGTAAATCCGACTGCGTCAAAACCGATTGCCGCCGCCGACTGCCGAATGCGGGTTTCAAGATCAACGCTGTCTTTTTTCATCAGAAATCAGGATCGTCGTAATGTGCAGGCGGGGGCACGCCGTCGATCCGGTCTCGCAGGATCGGCCGCAGACTCGGGCGGGATTTCATGCGCGCATACCATTCCTTGACCGCGGGAAATTTCTCCCAGGGAACAAGATCGAGATAGTCGAGACAGGATAGCTGCGCCGCCGCGGCGATATCGGCGACAGTGTACCGCTCGCCCGCGAGCCAGTGGCGCTGATCGAGCAGCCACGCGGCGTAATCGAGATGCCAGACGAGGCAGTCCGCACCGATCTTGAGGCGTTCATAATCAGGCTGGCCGCGCCGCATCAGGCGTTTATCGATTCGCTCGCGCAGCGTATTGTCAGACACCTCGGCGTCGAATTTTTCCACGAACCAATGGGTCAGGCGCCGCGTTTCTGCTCGGGCCGCCGAGGTGGAGGGTAAGAGCGGACTGTTCGGATAAGCGTCCTCAAGATACTCGGCGATAGCGATGCCCGGGCAGACCGCCAGATCGCCGCCCGTTGGCGGCTCGTCCAGCAGCACCGGTATGGTTACCGCAGGGTTAACGGCGGAAAGGGCGCCGTCTTCGTCATCCCAGGGCCGCTTTTCCACAAATTGCGCCGGTAGCCCTTTCTCCGCAAGCATGATGCGGATGAGCCGTGAAGCCGGGTCAAGCGGCATGTGAAGCAGTGTTCGCATGGTCTCCTACATAACAGGCCCGCTGTCAGGACAAAGCCGGAATCGGGTTTTTGCGGCGATTTTCCCGTTTAAGGCGAGTGAACGGCAGATGACTTGCAACGCGACGCTTCGACAGGCGGCAAAACCGCTGATTGGCGCGAAGGCAAGGCAGAGGCTGTTTCAAATGGATACGACCCGCAACGCTTATGAAGAAGACGTCCCGCAAGTGAGCTGGCGCAGCGCCGCCCCCCGTGCGCGGGCGGCCGCCATGGCGATATACGCCTGGCGAGAGCCAGGCTGGTCATTTCTGTGGGCGATTGCTGCAGCGCTGGTATTTGCTGGCGCAGCGGCTTTCTCGCCCGCGTTGTTAAGTCTTACGCCGACGGCGGATATGATCGCCCCGGTGGCGGAGGCGCGAGCGGCGCTGGCCGGAGAGGCGGCCCTGGTTAACCATGATGCGCCGTTATTCTTGTTTCTCTTGATGGGCGCGGACATTTTCGCCGATGCGCCGGGACGGGTGCATCTCGTCGCCAAAGCGCTGGGCGCAATTCTGGTGCTCTATCCGCTCGCTTATTTGTCTGCTTCACGATTTCCCGCTCTCTTCGCCGCCGTTATCACCGGCGCTTTTGGCGCCTATGCTGCGGCGCCGTTTTCAGGGCCTGCGGAGTTGGGACTCGCCATTTTCCTCGTCAGCGTTCTGTCGTTTCTTTCGGTATCCGCAGATGAATCAGTCGGCAGGGCGCGCTTTGAAGGGGCGCTGGGCGGCGCTGGACTTTTTGCCGTGTGGCTTCTCAACCCGGTTTTCGCTCTTGCCGGTTTCATTGTCCTTTCCGCATGTCCGTTCATCACGGGCCGGTTCGGATTACAGCGATACGCGACAGCCCTTGGACTGTTCGTTGTCTTCGCAATCATCGTTGAGGTGTTTGCGCCCGGCATGAACGGCGCGCGCGCGGCGGCGGCGTCCGACCTATTGCAAATGAAGGACGGCGTGACCGGCGGTGAAAGCGCGCTTGGCCTTGGCGGCGCGGCTTATGCCGCGATGCTGGTGATATTTTCCGCCATGATTTTCGGCGGCCAGGCGCACCGGCGCAATTGGGCGGCGGCGGCGGGATTGATGATCGCCGGATTGATAGCAGCGCGGATAACGGGCGCCAACGCGCTGCCGGTTTTCGCCATGTCGGCGGGGCTTGCCTGCTTTTCGGTATCATCACCGTTTTACGACGGGCTTTTCCGCGATCACGACCGGGCGAGCGTCGCCACGGCGTTGACGGCGGCGGGGCTGACCCTGTTCTGGACTTTGGCGATTGCAGTTCACGCCGCCGGCCAGTTTTCATTGCAATACAGCGCCTCGAAAAAAGCGCCGGAAGACATCCGCAGCGAGTTGGCGCTGGTGCAGCCGGGCGGACCGACCATTGCAAAATGGGTTGAAGAGGGGCGTTTTTCCACGCCGGAGGCGCGGGAGTTTTTCGCCCTGACGCCGGTTGATCAGTCTGCGATGCTTTTGGAGGCGGCGGCGCGCGCACGCGTGTTTGCGGCGGAAGGTCTTAATGTAGCATTTTTGACCGGCGCCGATACGGCCTGCGTGCTGGCCCGAAAACGCGATTGCCATGCGGACGGTCCGGCGGCGGCGAACGCTGCTAATGTCGTTTTCGTTCCCCGCCTCGACATGGACCCGAAAACCGCAGCTGCTAAAGGCCGTTCCGAGGCGCTTCTCTACACGCAGTTTCAAATGGTGGAGCGGACGGCGCTGTGGGATATCTGGGTGCGGCGCGGCACGCCGGCCCCGGCCAATCTTTTTCCGGTGAATGAAAGGGGAATGTATCGCTAGGCGATTATACGGAACAGCCGGCCCGCAAGAAGCATTGCTGCTCAGATCCGGCGCGGCGTTGCTGGTTTCTAACGGCGCCGTTAACAGCTTCCGGTGCGTTTAGCGCGGACGGCGACGCGCATTCGCTCTATTGCTTTCATACCGATCCGTAATTGCGCCGCTTCAGCCGCTGACATTGAGTCTGTTTTGATTTCGGCTTCAAGTTTCATACGAACATCAATCTCGACATTGTCGCTGGCGATAGCGCCGGTATAGGCAAAATGGCTCATTCCGTCCGCAAGCTTGCGATCCACAGGGCAGATGATGTCTCCTGAGATCGCGTTTCCTTCCCGCGTCTGCTGGTGCGACGCGCATGCGGGATGTATTAAATATGCGTATTTTGCAAGCGTATGCGGGAAAGCGTTTGTCTCACCTTTTTGCACGCATATCGAATTGGGCGCTTTTTCTTCATCTATCTTAATAAGGCCTGAACCGGACCGGGTGATTTCATACCGGCCTGGCTCCAGATCGACCGGCGCCTGGTCGGCGGCGCCGGGCTGTTGCGAACAGCCAGAAGCGATCGATGCGATTATGCTGGCGGCCAATGCGCGCACGGGTCTGGTAAGTCGGCTCATCTTAACGCTTTCAGGTTGCGGGTTTCGCCTGAAAATCTAGCTATGCGCCATTAAGAATCGCTTTCGCGCATCTCGCCAATTGCGGCGTAGCGAGTGGTGAAACCGAAACGACTTTGACGAGCGTGTGCTCGCCCCAGCTGTTGCGTTAGTTTTTTCCCCAGGCGATGAAATGCGGGTTGTCGTAGCCCCGGGACTTTTTTCCGTATAGCAACGGTTCGTTTTCAGGATGCGTGACCACGCGCCCGCCAGCGGCTTCAAGGACCGCCTGGCCGGCGCCGGTATCCCATTCCATGGTGCGGCCGAAGCGCGGGTAAATGTCGGCGACGCCCTCCGCGACGAGACAGAACTTTAGAGAAGACCCGGCGGCGGTAAAGTCGGCGACGCTCAACCCGTTCAGATATTCGTCCGTCTCTGGCGAACGATGAGAGCGGCTAGCGACAGCGATCAGGCCTTTTGAAGGCGCAGTGCGTGCGGTTATCGGCGCGCGCGGGCCCATGGTCCCGTCTTCATCGATCAGGGCTTTCCATGCGCCTTCGCGTCCGCCGGCGAAAATAAGATTTGAGGCAGGCGCATAGACCACGCCGAATACGGATTTGCCGTCCTCGATCAAAGCGATGTTTACAGTAAACTCACCGGTGCGGTTTACAAACTCTCTTGTGCCGTCCAAGGGGTCCACCAGAAAGAACTGCGGGCCAAGATCCTCAGGAATATCGCCGTCAGAGGCGCTTTCCTCCGCCAGCACCGGTATGCCGGGCGCAAAATTTTTCAGGCCGGCCAAGATGATTTCTTCGCCCAGACGGTCGGCTTCCGTGACGGGGGAGGTGTCGTTTTTTTCGTCAGTTTTGAAATCGCCGGCGTATATTTCGAGCGCAGCGGCGCCGGCATCCAGTGCGATCGCACACAACGCATCGGCGAGGACGTCATCGGTGAGTGAAACTTTTGTCATAAAGACGCATTGATAAGGACATTGCGAAAAACGCAACTGGCGATTTGCCGCGCTTTGGATTCTACCGAAATGCGATGATCGTGAACCCTGCGCACTGTTTTGGTGTTATTCCACTGGCGGGCAGGACATCTTGTACAATCCAGCCCTCATCGGCGAGCTGATTCAAGCGTGACTGTAGGGCGGCGGCTGCGGCCCGGCCATAGTCGCGCTCATCGGCGACAAGACCCAGCGGGCGCGATTTCGCGTCCCGCCAGCTTACATGAAAGGCTGCAAACTGTTTCGACATGGCACAGATTATCCTCTGGTCGCATGATAGCCCTAATCTTGCAGGTAAACTATTCAAGCTTCGGGCCGCGCTTCATTACACCATAGGATATTGCAGGCTCTGCGAGAGTAGGGAATAAGAACGGATAATGGCAGATCCTGGATTGAGCAGCGCAGACAGTTTTTCGACCGACGGGGTTCGCCGCCGCGCCCCTGTGGCGCGCGCGCTTTTTGGCGATGTCGTGCAGTTTATCGACTTCATGCTGATTATTTTCACCTCGGTCGGTGTCGCCTATCTTTATCACACTTACGGGTTGCAAACCGAATTCGATTTTCAAAGCTACGCGGCGGCGGGCATTCTCGGAGCGACAGGCTTCACGACCTTGATGCGCCGTGACGGCTATTACGAGTTTGAACAGCTCACTTCCGCCGACGGATCGTTACGGGCTGTGATGTCGCGCTGGGCGCTGACGGCGCTGGGATTACTGGCGTTCGGGTTTGCGCTGAAAATCTCCGACAGTTTCTCGCGCGTTTGGTTGTTCGCCTGGTCGGCGGGCGTTCTTGTTTCCGTCATCGGCGTACGATTTGCCGCCGTGGCTTTTGTCAAGCGCACCAGCCGGGACGGCGGCGTTTTTGCGCGCCGCGTCGCCATAGTCGGCGCAACCTCTTTAGGCGTTAAATTCGCCGAGCGCGTAAAAGACTCTCCGATGGGAATTTCCATCGCCGGCGTTTATGATTCAGGATTGAAAGACAACGGGGATTCACATCTCGCCGGGGCGAAAGGCGCGCTGGACGATCTCGCCATCGCGGCGCGAAACGGCGTGATCGACGATATCGTCATCGCCGTGCCCCGCGCTGCGCCGGAAGAGATGGCCGCTCTTGTGCGGCGGCTTTCCATTTTGCCGGTGTCCATTGCAATCTGTCCGAACATCCACTGGCTCGATCATCTGGGCGGCGCCATCAACAATGTCGGCGGCGTCAGAGTTTTGTCGTTGTACCGCCGGCCGCTGGAAGGCTGGGGCGGCGTTCTCAAGACCATCGAGGATTACGTACTGTCTTTGCTCGCAATCGTGCTTCTGTCGCCGGTCATGCTGGCGATCGCAATTATCATCAAGCTTCAGGGCAAGGGCCCGGTTTTGTTTGCGCAGCAGCGCCACGGGTTTAATAACGCGGTTTTCAAGGTCTATAAATTTCGCACCATGACCACCGCCGACGATGGCGATGTGGTTGAACAGGCGAAGGCCGGTGATCCGCGCATCACGCCGGTAGGCAAAATCCTGCGGCGCTACAGTCTTGATGAGCTGCCGCAATTGTTCAACGTGATCAAAGGCGACATGTCGCTGGTCGGGCCGCGGCCCCACGCCATGGCGCATAATCATCAATATGCGCGGATGATCGAAAACTATTCCGGCCGCCACAAGGTCAAGCCGGGCATCACCGGCTGGGCCCAGGTAAACGGTTTTCGCGGCGAGACTTCGGAAACCGAACAGATGGCCGACCGTGTTCGCTTTGACCTTTCTTATGTCGATAACTGGTCGCTCTGGTTTGATATTAAAATCCTGATTTTGACAGTTCGGGCGGTGGTTTTTCCCCAAAACGCCGTTTAAGAGCAGATTTAACAACCCGGCGCGCCGTTTACTGGCGACGCCGCCTTAATTGATACGTTCAGGATACTCTTATGCGCGTCACCATGATCGGCACCGGCTATGTGGGCCTCGTTTCCGGCGCCTGTTTTGCTGATTTCGGCCACGAGGTTGTCTGCGTCGATAAAGACCGGGCGAAAATCGAAAAACTGGAAAATGGGGAGATCCCCATTTACGAGCCCGGGCTTGAAGCGCTTGTCGCGGAAAACGTCAAAGCGGGAAGACTGAGCTTCAGCCTCGATCTCGCGGCGTCTGTTCCTGACGCAGACGCGGTTTTTATCGCCGTTGGCACGCCTTCCCGGCGCGGGGACGGTTTTGCCGACCTGTCTTATGTTCATCAAGCTGCGAAAGAAATCGCGGAGGTCATGAAGGGGTATACAGTCGTCGTGACCAAATCCACGGTGCCGGTCGGCACTGGCGGCGAAGTCGAAGAGATTATCCGCAAAACCCGTCCGGACGCGAATTTCTCGGTCGTTTCCAATCCGGAATTCCTGCGCGAAGGCGCGGCGATCATGGATTTCAAGCGTCCCGACCGCGTTGTTGTCGGCGTTGAGGACGATCGCTCCAGGAAAATCATGCGCGAGCTTTATCGTCCGCTCTATCTCAATGAAACGCCCATCGTTTTTACCAATCGCGCAACGTCGGAGCTGACGAAATACGCCGCCAACGCTTTTCTCGCCACGAAAATAACGTTCATCAACGAGATGGCGGATTTGTGTGAAAAAGTCGGCGCCAATGTACAGGAAGTCGCGCGCGGCATTGGTCTGGACGGCCGAATTGGCTCTAAATTTCTGCATGCGGGTCCCGGCTATGGCGGATCGTGCTTTCCCAAAGATACGCTGGCTCTGGTCCGGACGGCGCAGGTTAATGATTCGCCGACGAAAATCGTCGAAGCTGTCGTTGAAATCAACGATGCGCGCAAGAAGAAGATGGCTGATCGCGTCATCGCGGCTTGTGGCGGCAGCCTGAAGGGCAAAACGATTGCAGTGCTCGGGCTGACATTCAAACCGAATACGGACGATATGCGAGATGCGCCGTCGCTCGACATTGTACCGGCGTTGCAAAAAGCCGGCGCGCGCGTGCAGGCGTTCGATCCGGCAGGCGTGGAAGAAGCGCAGAAAATCCTACAAGACGTCGTTTATGCTGAAGGCGTGTATCAGGCGTTGGAAGGGGCAGATGCGGTCGCCATCATAACCGAATGGGATGAATTTCGCGCCCTCGATATGGAGCGGGTGAAATCACTGCTGAAAGCGCCGATTATGATTGACCTGCGGAATATTTATAATCCCGCGGAAATGGCCGATGCAGGCATAGAATATCACTCGATAGGGCGGCCTTAAGGGTTCAGGCGGCGCGTAGTTTTTTCAGAACCGGGTTCTTGCGCTTGCCTGCGCGCGCGGGCGTGGCGATGTCGAGACGCGCGCGCGATAAAATATCAGTCGTGACCATCGGCGCTTCGCTTTTGAAGACTGTCTTGCCGTCATCATCCACATAGATAACGTAAAAGCCGTCCTCGGCGTTCAGCGCGTGGCGCAACAGCGCCGGATCCAGCCAGTCCATGGCGTCGCCGTTCTGGCGCGGCGTGTCGTCGCCATACACTTCCATCACCGTCACTTCGTTTCGGATCAGCGCGGCGATTGCAGGCTTCAAAAGCCGCCGCTGGATTTTACAGGCGGGATGATTGGCGTATGCGCCGATGATGAAAAGCGTGTTGCGCGGTGAGAATTTTTTGACCGTTTCCGCTTTTCTCAGACTGGAGCCGATTTCTGGTATGAGGTTCGGGCGCACTGAAGCCACCGCGGCCACAAAGCCGAAGACGAGGCAGGTCGCAATAATGGCGAATGTCAGTTCCATAACATGGGGAAAATACTGCCTTGTCCTTGCTGGCGCGTTAACCGATGTGAAAAATTGTCCCGTTCTGACCTTTCCACATGATGTCTACTGTTCTGACGCCGACAAAAATGGCGGAATATCGCCAGCGTGGATGATTAACAAATTATGAATATCACGGGTTCCCGCACGCCAAAAGCGATATGCGATGAGGCGGCGATGGTTTCGCGTCTGCGTTTGGGGAATTCATCTTCGGGGAAGATCGGCAGCGTCCCGTAGCATCTCATCGTAGAGCCCTTCGGGCAATCTGCGGCGCCGGCGGATCATGATGGCGGCGATGATCAGCATGGCGGCGCCGACGGCGACGAAAGCGAACCGCGGATCTGCGCCAGTAGCCGTAATCGCAAGCAGGCTTAAAGACCCGGGTATGGCGAAGGCGGCGTTGGCGAAGGCGCTCGCCGCCATGATGCGCGCCCGGACGGGCGGCGGCGCGCGGCGTTGCATGGCGGCTTGCAGCGGCGCGATATAAACGCCTGAAAGACCGGATGTCAGGATCAATACGCCGACCAGCATCAGGCCAGGTCCGCTTGCAAACAACGCCCCGAGGCCGAGCGGCGCGTCGGCGGAACCTGCCGCCAGCGGCGTCAGAAAATACAGCGAAAAACTAGCTGCGCCGGCGAGCGCGATAGAAAGTGTTGATGCAAAGAGGCCAGACCGTCCTTTCGGCAGGCTCGCCGCACTGATCGCCCCCAGCCCTGCCCCGATGGCGAAGAGACCGTTCAGCGCCGCCCAGACGATCGGCGTTGCGTGCAGCGCGTCGCGCCCATAGATCGGAATGATCACGGTGACCGCTGTGGATAAAAAGTAAAAAACGCCCACGCCCAGTAATGGCGGCGCCACGCCGGGCGATGAAAAAACGATGCGGAACATCCGCACGGTTTGTGAAAATCCGTTGAAGCTGAGTTCAAGTCCTGGCGCATTCGCTGCCGCGTAGGGCGTGCGCAGCGCCGCAAGAAACCCGATAGTCGCCGCGCTGATCAGCACTGCGCCGACTTTGACGCCGCCGCCTTCCATCGCAATTAAAACGCCACCCGCCATGTAACCCACAAGGATGAATGTGAATAGTCCCGCATTGCAAAGGCCGTTGCCGCGAACCAGTTCCTCCGGACGAAGATATTTCGGCATCGCGCCGATGCGTACCGGCGAGAAAAACGCCGACTGCGCGCCCATGGCGAACAGCATGGCGACGGCGAGCCAGCCTGTTCCCGTCGCAAAAGCGATTGCGGCGGTGCTCATCAATATTATTTCAGCAAACTTCGTGCGCCGGAACATCATTGACGTTTCATACTTGTCCGCCAGTTGTCCCGATACGGATGAAAAGAGCAGTATCGCCAGCGGCAGCAGGGCGCCGATAAAGGGCAGGGCGTTATCGGCGTCGTCAAAAAAAGGTGCGGAAATAATGCCCGCGGGAATGCCGATCAGCAGCGCCTGACGCAACGTATTGTCTGCAAAAGTGCCAAACGACAGCGCCGTCCACATGGGCCAGAAGCGCCGCTGAAAAAACAGCGGGCCCGTACCGGTCCTTATGTCCGCATTGTCGGTCAATCTCAGGATTTTCCGGGATCGGGAAGAACGGCGCCGATCTCAACGCCTTCGGGGCGTTCATCGCCCAGAAGTTCAATGGAGCGTGTTTCGATCGCCGTCTCAAGGCGGCGCATAAACGTTTCCTTATCAAGGCCCGGCGGGATGGGATCGAGGAATTCGATCACCGCTTCGCCTGGCGTCAATCGCCAGCTTTGTTGCGGCCACCGAAGGCCGAGATTGGTGGCGACGGGCAAAACCGGCCGTCCATAGGCCTGATACATATGATAAACGCCTTTTTTGTAACGATATTGCCGCCCCGCCGGCGCGAGATGACCTTCGGGATAAATCAGAATACGGCGTTCTTCGGCGCTCGCCTTGTTCAATTCACGATCGACCAGCCGCGCACGGGCGTAAGCGCCGCCGCAATTGTCGACGACAATTGCGCCCATCCTGCGCAAGAGCCCGCCGACCAGCGGAAACTTTTCCAGATGATCGCCCGTAACAAAAGCAAGATCGCGAAACTGCGAGAACATTACAAATCCATCGCCCCAGCTCTGGTGCTTGGCGGCGATGATGCAGGGCCCGTCTGGAATTTTGTCCTTTCCGGCGATGCGCAATTTTATGCCGGCGAGGCTCTGCATCCAGAAACACATGGTGCGGGTGTAGCCGAGGATCCAGAACATCAGCGGCTTTCGGCCCGGCAGGAGCAAAAGCGGCAACGCGCCGAGAACATAAAATATCGACGTCAGCCAGTATGCGACCTGAAACAGTAAAGAACGCAGCAAGATCATGAGCGCCCTACGCTTTGAGAACCGCGATGACGGCATCGCCGAGCGCGCCCGCGCGCGATGCAAGGCCGCCTTCAATCCGGCCGTATTTTTTATGCAGCGCTGTTTGCAGAACGACGCCGAGCGCCGCTGCCGCCTTAAAGGCGGCGTCGCCTTTTGCCAGTTCTCCCCGATCCATCGCCGCGCCGATGATGTCTTCGACCAGCGTGACGGGGTTATCCGCGCTGTTGCGCGCCGAAGCATCCGTAAACGGAAGAAACCTGTGCGTCGTCAGCAGATGGTAGGCAAACAGCGGCCAGTCTTCGTCGGCGACAGCGGCGTATCCGGCGACGATTGCGCGCGCTGTTTCCTCAATCGTCCGCCCGCCTGCCGCCGCTTTGCGAATGCTTTCGCCAAGACGTTTGTGAATGGCGGAGAACATCGTCTCTGCGAGCGATTCCTTGCTGGTAAAATGCCGGTAGAGCGCGCCTTCAGAAACGCCGCTCGCCGCAGCGATCTCCCGGGTCGTGACTGCGTCAACGCCCTTGGCGCAGAACAGCGTAAGCGCGGCGCGTTCAATGCGGGCTTTGGTCGTGCCGGCGTCCGCCGTAACGCCCCGTTCGTCGCTTTCGGATGTCGGCATAATCACATGGGTCCCGAAAATAATGGCCTTCCAGCGGGCTTTTACCGCTCATCGCACCTCGCAACCTGCGGCGATGAGCGCAGCAAAAACCAAGAAAGTAAACGCTCACCCCAAATAAGATGTCTCAGGCGCTGTGTCAAGTGAGCGCTCACTATCAGGCTCTAAGTGTAGTTTTTCAGGTCATTAGAATGTCCTGGTGGAGAAGTGTGAGGATTTTGGAGTCAACGGCTCTGTCTGGGCGCAGCAAGAATTGCAGGCAATTTCGTTGCCGCTAATGCAAGGCTTCACCACGTCTCAGGGATCATCGTTCCGAAGGCTGATCTTTGAGCAAAAAAATGCATTGCCCGCGCGGCGCAGATCGTATCGCCGCCGCTCAAAAAGTTTTGTTGAGTGGCGATTAACGCCGCAGGCGCTCTAGGCAATCACGCGCTCCGGTTTTACCGGCGCAACAACGTCGTCTCCTTTAACAGCTTTCATCACTGTCTCGGCCACGTGCTGGGGCAGGGTGACGGGCGGGCCTGAATAGCTCGCCGGGGCCCAGTAAAAACTGTCCGGATTATGATCGCCCGTGCGAAGATTGTCTGCGACATCGATTTCGCCATATTGATCGGAAACGATCTTGCGGAAATTGCGGGGCGCGCCCTCGCGGTTCCATTCCACGAGCAGATCCGGTAATAACTCAGCATACGGACCGGGGAACTCTCTCGACGTTTCCACAACGCGCTTGACCAGCGGCAGGCCCGTATCGGCGTTTTTAAACGTCGCCAGGGCGTCCCTGATTTCCTGGACGACAGCTTTATAAGCCGGGCCGCGCGCGATAACGCCGTGTTTCTCGCGGCCTTTCACATTGATGCGCACAGCGCCCGAATTGTCGTTATGCGGAATGGCGAAGAAACGACGCCGCGCATATTCATGATTGGCGAAGCGTTTGCGAATGGCCCGGGCCAGCGGTCCAAGCTTCCAGCGGAGCTTCTGTGGAATAATGGAGCGGTAGGTTTCACGCGCCGCCTCTGCGCCGGAAAGGGGCGCGCCGACGCCAAGATCGATCCGGCGCATCATCTCCTCCATGGCGTGGTTTGCGCTGACCAGCATTTCCATGCCGGGCCCGCCGAGATTGAAAATATTCGCGTCGGGACCGGCCGCATTCACCAGCAGGTCCACAGCGCGGTCGAGCCGGCGGTAACATTCGCGCAAGGGCTCGCGCACCGCGCGCGCCAGCGCCGCGTCATAACGCTCATGGTTCGGATCATCGAGATGGTAATAATAATGCCCGACGTCATGCGCCTCTGCGAAACATGCAATGAACAGATCCCAGTTTTGTTTGCGCAACTGTTCGGCGATGAAGTCGGCCTTCACTTCTATGCGTTTCAAAATCAGGCCCAGATAGTCTTTCAGCTCTTCAGCTGTTTCGCGCTTTCGGCATGCAAAACCGCCGGCGGCGGCGTCGCCGTTGAAATATTTTTGCGCATCCGCCGCAATCGTTTGCGGGAAATAGATTGTTTGCGTCAGCGGATCGTGACCGAGCCAGTTGTCGAGCAGGATGCCGTTCTTCATGGGCTTTGCGATCAGGCGGTGCCAGTCGACGACGCCGACGCGATAGCCTTCCCGGTCAAGCGTGTTCCAGAAATGCGTAATGTCCGGCAATGACGATTCGTGATTGGGAACGATGTCATAAGTGTTCGGCTTGAACTGCATGTAAAAATAATGGCCGTGATGGCCTGGTCCAGCGCCGATCGAGGCGGCGTTCCAGAAATTCGACGCGCCCATGGCGGCGTCGTTCTCGAAATGAAAAACGCGCGACGATGCTTTGAGGCGCGCCATGGCGGGAAGCTCCCCCTCAGCCATCATCGCATCCATATAGCTGTGATCTGCGCCGTCGAAACCGAAAAACAACGTTTTCGCCGCCATGCCCCGTTTCCCCTTCTGCCCCGCCTTAAAACTAAGATTAATGTCTGTCCCGAAGCAAGATTCCCGCCACAAAGGCGCCGAGCGCTCAATGATCCCGCATGAAATGTTAACGCCGGATCTCCCGGTCGCGCCCGCCCGTCGCCCCGCCGGCGCGAAAGAAACAGGCCGCGCGCATTGCAACCCATTGATGGATCGCTATATATCCGCCGACTTCATGGGCCGGGGAGGGCGTCATCTTCGCTTTTCCGGAAACCGGCCGAACCAAGCCCAAAGGGAGCGATAACCGCCATGTTCATTTCGCCCGCTTACGCGCAGGCCGCTGAGGGCGGCGCCGCCAATCCGCTGATCCAGATGGCGCCGCTGATCCTGATATTCGTTATTTTCTACTTTCTGCTGATCCGGCCGCAGATGACGGCGCGCAAAAAGCACATGGAAATGGTTTCCAATGTGCGCCGCAACGACGTGGTCGTGACCCAGGGCGGCATTGTCGGCAAGGTGACCAAGGTGCTCGACGATAATGAGGTGATGGTGGAAATCGCCGATAATGTGTCCGTTAAAGTCGTCAAGACGACCCTTTCCGACGTGCGCACCAAGCCGGCGCCGGCCGCGAACGAAAACAGCAAAAAATAAAACGAAAAGACGTGCGTCCGGCGCGCGTTGCGAGAGGTCGAAATGCTTCAATTTTCCCGATACCAGACCGCCGCCGTCGCCGTCCTGATGCTTCTGGCGATGCTGTTCGCCGTCCCGAACCTGTTGAGCGAGCAGACGCGCAGCAGCCTGCCGGGGTTTATGCCCAAGGGAACGATTAATCTCGGCCTCGACCTGCAGGGCGGCTCGCACCTGCTGCTCAGCGTCGATACGGAAAAGGTGATCGACGACCGCGTGCGCTCGATGATGTCGGATATCCGCCGGGAAATGCGCCCAAATAGCGCCGCCGGCCGGGATCGGGTTTCCATCGGCGGGCTGACTTACAATGAAGAGGAAAACCTCATCACGCTGCGCCTTTCCGAAGCTTCGCAGGCCGATGAAGCCGAAACGCGCGTGCGCGAGGTGACGCGCGGCGTCGGCGGCGCGCTCGCCCTCGGCCAGCGCGATTATACCGTAAACGTCAATAACGACCGGATCCAGGTGGCCATGACGGCTGAGGCGCAGACCCGCTACGCGCTTCAGGCCGTGCGCGATTCCATCGAGGTGGTGCGCCGGCGGATCGACCCCGCCGGCAACAAGGAAGTCTTGATCGCGCCCCAGGGCACGGACCGCATTGTGGTGCAGGTGCCCGGCGATAACGACCCCGAAGCATTGAAAGATCTCATCAACCGCACCGGTCAGCTCAGCTTTCACCGGCATGACCCGACCGTCAGTTTGCAGGACGCCTCGGAAGGGTTTTTACCGCCGGGGCGCATATTTGTGCCGTTTTCGGACATCGCCGGCAATGCGGGGCCGGGGCTTGTGCTCTACGAAGATGCGGAAGTCACCGGCGATATGGTGCAGACGGCGTCTTCTCAGCAAAATGTGGACGGCGGCGGCTTCCAGATCAATTTTACCTTCGATAATCGCGGCGCGCGCCGTTTCGCCGAATACACCCGCGATAATGTCGGCGCGATTTTCGCCATTGTGCTCGACAATGAAATCATTTCCGCGCCGACAATCCAGACAGCCATTACCCAGGGCTCGGGCCGCATTACCGGCAATTTTTCAGCGCTGGAAGCGGCGGATACGGCGCTTCTGATCCGTTCCGGCGCGCTGCCGGCGGAGTTACAAACCATCGAGCAGCGCTCCGTCGGCGCGCAGCTTGGGCAGGACTCTGTTGAGGCCGGCGCCAAGGCGCTCGTCATCGGCTTCATCGCGGTCATTATCTATATGGTGATTTCCTATGGCCGGTTCGGGATTTACGCCGACCTTGCGCTCATCGCCAACGTCATCCTGATCGCTGGCGTCTTGTCGCTTCTGGGCTCGACGCTGACCCTGCCCGGCATCGCCGGCATCGTTTTAACGATCGGCATGGCGGTGGACGCCAATGTTCTGATTTTCGAGCGCATCCGCGAAGAACTGCTTGCCGGCAAGGCGCCCATCAAGGCGGCGGAGGTCGGCTACGACAAGGCGCGTTCGGCGATTATCGACGCCAACATCACGACGTTTCTCGCCGCGCTCATCATGTTCCAGCTTGGCGCCGGGCCCGTGCGGGGCTTCGCCATCACGCTGGCGGTGGGCGTCGTTACCTCCGTCTTCACCGCATATGTGCTGACGCGTCTGTTCGCAGGGCGTTATCTGCTCGGTACGCGCCCAAAAGAAATCACGTTGTAAGGGGAATCCGCCATGCTTTTGAAACTCGTCCCCGACCGGACCCATGTGGGTTTTATCAAGCTGCGCTTCGCCGCGCTGATCCTGTCGGCGCTGCTTGTGGTTGGCTCCATCGCTGCGCTGTTTACGCTGGGTCTGAATTTCGGCGTCGATTTCAAGGGCGGCGTCACCATCGAGGTCGCTGATGACGAGCCGATTGACATCGGCGCAGTGCGCGAAACGGTTTCCGGCCTAGGGCTTGGCACCGTCGACGTGCAGGCGATTCAGGACTTTGCGGGCGCCGAAGAAGCGGTGCTCGTAAAAATCTCCCAACAGGAAGTGGATGATCCCGAAGCCGGCGAGGACGCCAATGAAACAGCCCAGCAGGAAGCCAACCAGCAAGTGCAGGATGCGTTGCGCACGCTGCTCGGCGACGGCATTGATTTCCGGAAAATCGAGGTTGTCGGCCCCACTGTTTCCGGCGAGCTGATCCAGAAAGGCGCCATCGCCGTGGCGCTCGCCATCGCCATGATGCTGATTTACATCTGGCTGCGTTTCGAGTGGCAGTTTTCGCTGGGCGCCATCGTTGCGCTGGTGCACGACGTCATCATCACGCTTGGCATGTTTGCGGTGACGCGGCTCGAGTTCAATCTGGCGATCATCGCCGCAATCCTGACGATCGTAGGCTATTCCATGAACGACACCGTCGTCGTCTACGACCGGGTGCGTGAGAATTTGCGCAAATTCAAACAAAAGCCGCTGGCTGAGCTGCTCGATGTTTCCATCAACGACACGCTATCGCGCACGGTGATGACGTCGCTCACCACCATGCTGGCGCTTGTGGTCCTCGTTGTGTTCGGCGGCGAAGTCCTGCGCGGCTTCACGCTGGCGATGATCTGGGGCGTGGTGATCGGGACCTACTCGTCGATCTTTGTCGCGTCTCCGTTTTTGTTGACGACCAACGTAAAGCGCGACTGGTCGAAAGCGGCGGCGCAGACAGTCTGAACCGACAGTCGCGTTTTGCGTTGCAATATACCTGCGCCGCGACACGGCTTTGTGTCGAGGCGGCGTTAACAATCCTTTCAAATTCCTTAAGGGATTTCAGGCTTCACGCCCGCCGGGCGTCGCAAAAATGTCACTGCGGGACAATATCCGCCTCAAAAAGAAACGCGCCGTTGACGATCAACATGCGTTCATACAAACCTTAAAAACTAGGGTTACCAGAATTCACATGACCTGACGGGTGAGAATCGTCTGAGACTCCGTGTTGCGGAGACGGCGGAGCTCTTAAAACAGCGTTACAACCAAAGAGGGCGCATATGACTAAGAAATTCGGGGCACTAAGCTCTACCAAATTCCGTTTTTTACTGGGGGCGAGTGCTTCCGCTTTAGCTCTAGGCGGCCTGACGCCGGCCATGGCGGAAAACGAGGCTGAAGATCTCGTCGTAACGGGTGCGAGCGCCGCAGCAGCGGTCGCAGCGGTTCAGGATACGACGCCTCTCGCAGACGAAGATCGCGACGTCGTTGTCGTGACAGGTTCGCGTATCCGCCGCCCGGTCGATGAGACAATCGCTGTGACCGATATTGACGCGGTTCAGTTTGAAACCCGCGCCTTCACCAACACCATTGAAGCGCTGGAAGATCTGCCTTTTGTTGCAGTCGGCGTGAACAATCAGGGCAATGCAACGCAATTCGGCGACAACAACGCCTTCGTAAACCTCTTGAACTTCGGCACCAACCGCACCGTGACGCTGATCGACGGCCGGCGCGCCGTGAGTTCGAACCAGGGCACGGTTTTCGTGCCGGGCAACGTTTCCGGCGCCCAGGTCGACCTGACCATCATCAACCCCTCGCTGATCAAGACGACTGAGATCCAGACGGTCGGTTCTGGCCCGATTTACGGCGCGGACGCTGTGGCCGGCGTGGTCAACGTCATTCTCGATCGCGATTTCGAAGGTCTTGAATTTATTGCGCAGGGCGGCATCACCGATGAGTGGGACGGTGAAGAGTTTCGCGTTTCGGGCGCATGGGGCTCAGAAGTTATGGACGGCCGCGGCCATGTTGTGCTCGCCGGTGAATATCTGAATTCCAACGCCATTTACGGCAGCGAGGATCGTCCGGTTACCAACTCGATTGATGTCATTAATAACCCGC
This sequence comes from Hyphococcus sp., assembly GCF_965228385.1. GTDB lineage: Bacteria > Pseudomonadota > Alphaproteobacteria > Caulobacterales > Parvularculaceae > Hyphococcus. The sequence goes on from NZ_OZ245810.1 coordinate 93,403, forward strand.
TCAGCCTGAGCGGCACTGACGGCATCCCGGACCAGATTTTTCAGGCGAACCAGCAGGACCCGCAGATCCCTCTGGGCGGCACGCTGTTTACCGGTCAGACTGACTCAGGATCGGCGGCAAGCTTTATTTTCCCGAACTCTTGCACCGGCGCCGCGGCGGCGTTTTGCGGCGCTAACGGCGGTCAGACGCCGTACCAGTTTGCGCTGGCCAATCCGTCCTTGAACGGTCTTGACCCGTTGGCGTTCTTCGGCACTTTTGGTCTTGCCTCGGCATATCCGACAGTTCCGGTAGGCATGGGATCGGCCGAAGCAATGGCTGGTCTTACGTCTATTTCCGTACCGTTGACGTTTGACGCCTCCGGAAATCCGGTTGCTTTGAACCTTGGTAATTTCCTGCCGCCGAACGTAGCTGACCAGGACGACCTTATAGGCGCTGGCGGCTTCGATAACCGGCACCTGCGAACGCTTCGCGCAGCGCAGGATCGCTACACCTTCAACGGCCTTTTCAAGTATGAGTTTACGCCGGCGCTTCGCTATGAAGGCGACCTGCTCTATTCTCGAATCGAAAATACGCAGCGATCTGACAATTTCGGCACGCAGACCGGCGGCGGATCGATCACAGCCGGCAATGGCGGTGTTCCGATTTTCTACGACCAGAACCCGTTTGTTACGGCTGCGACGCAAGCGCAGATTGCCGACATCGTTGCGGCGAATGGCGGCATGAGCCCCTTCGGTCAGATCGGCGGTGAAAACGTGTTCTACATGACGCGTTCCCTTGCCGATATTACAGGGTCGCTTCAGGGGAATGTCACGAACATGGAGGGCAACATCTCCACTACGTGGCGCACAAGTCACGCCCTTTACGGCGAATTTGACGGCTTCAACGGCAACCAGCTCTACTGGGATATTGCCTTCGCCTACAGCCGTAACAAGAGCGAAAACGACGGTACGAACGACATACTCGACGTCGAATTCGCGTTGGCGACAGACGTTGTCGACGACGGCACAGGCAACGCTGTCTGCCGTCAGCAGACTTTGGCGTCGCCGGAAGCGATTAACGTTCGCAATCCCTTCCTGACGAACATCAATATCGCAACGGGCATCACGCCGACACAGGCGCAGATTGACGCCTGTGTGCCGCTCAATCTTTTCGGTGCGGGCAACGCGTCTCAGGCCGCGATCGATTACGTCACCGCAGAGGTTGATTCCGAAAACGTCGCTCAGCAGTATTATGGTGCTGCTTCGCTTGGCGGCGACCTTTTCGAACTGCCGGGAGGACCGCTCGCCTTTAACTCACAGTTCGAGTGGCGCCGTGAGACGTTGACGTTTACGCCGGGCCAGGTTTTCGAACTAGGGTTGGCGCGTTCCACCATCGGTCAGCCGGGTGAAGGCTACGCCCGGTTCTTCGAAGGCGGTACGGAATTGCGCGCGCCGATTTTCGGCGGCGATGTCCGTCCATTCGGTTTCAACCTGCTGGAGCTTGAAGGCGCCGTTCGCGTCGTCAACCGGGCTGGTGAAGGTACGCCGAACGGGATCGCTAACCCGTCGGTTGAAACCAACACAGGTACGGCTATTACATTCACAGCCGGCGGTCGCTATTCTCCGTTTGAGGGCATTACTTTCCGCGGTAACCGGACCCGTGCGGTTCGTTCGCCGTCGATTGTGGAATCGCTCGGCGCTCCGCAGACAGGTTTCTCCGGGATCGCGCAATTCTTCCCTTGTAACGCGTTCTTCAGAAACGGCGGTCCGTCCAGCGGCATTCGCGACCAGAACTGCGCAGCCTTCGAGCAGCAGCTTGGTCTGCCGGTCGGCGCCTTCGCCAGCCTCGCGCCGCCTCCGGGAACGGTTCCCGCCGGTGTCGCCGGTAACCCGAATCTCGAAAACGAGATCGCCAATAACTACACCGTCGGCGTTGTGCTTCAGCCGGATTTCATCCCGGGTCTGACGATTCAGTCCGACTACATCAATATGCGGCTGGACAACCAGATCCAGCTGGCTTTCTTCGGCGACCAGTGCTTCGACCAGCCAACATGGCCGAACACGCAGATCGGCGGCCTGAGCGTGTGTGACTCCATCATTCTCGCCACCGGCCCGATGGGCAACCTTCTGGGCACGCCTGTGACCATTCCGAACACAAATATCATCACAGGCAATCCGCTGATCCCTCAAGCCATCCCTGGCTCGCTGGCGCCGGTGCAGGATCCGTTCACGCTTGGTGCGGCGCTCTTCTCGAACGCCAATGCGGGTTCGTTCCGGCTGGAAGCGATCAACTCGCAGATCGCATATTCGTTCGATGTTGCGGATTTGGGCATGCCTGCGTTCGGTGAAGTCTCGCTCAACGGCTATGTGTATTACATCCGCCGGTTCGAGGCGTCTGACAGCGGCACCTTCGGCGCCGATACGGTCAACAACAGAGGCGAGCCTGGTTCTGAGAAGTTCCAGACTCGACTGGATGTGAACCACCGGATCGGTCCGTTCTCGCATCAGTTGCAGTGGTTCCGTAACAGTGCGGCTGTTGAAAACCCTGACGATACGGCTCCGCTGGATGAAGAACCTGATTATTTCCGTCCGGAATCGAACTTCTTCAACTACTCTATCGCGTATGATATCAATGATAACTTCACCACGCGATTTGTTGTTACGAACCTGACGGATCACAATCTTGCACCGGAATTCGGCTATGTGTCCGCCGGTCTTCCGGCGCCGGACAATGGCATCGGCCGCAGATTTACACTGCGCGTTGACGCCCGCTTCTAATCGAGCGTTCGATTTTAAATCATGAAAAAGGCGGGCTCTCGGGCCCGCCTTTTTTGTTTCGTAAACACTGGTAAGCTTGCAACACGCGCAAAAAAAAGCGGGCTTTGATAAAGGCCCGCTTTAATATTCAATTGCTGTTTTCGAACGTGAAACTAAACGCTTTACGCCGATTTCAAATTCTTGTTCGCAAAATCCCAGTTCACCAAATTGTCGATAAATGCGCTGATATAGTCGGGCCGCTTGTTCTGGTAATCGAGATAGTAGGCATGCTCCCATACATCCATGGTGATGAGGGGCGTTACGCCGGAATCGGTCAGCGGCGTTTCCGCGTTCGGCGTGTTCGTCACGTCGAGTTTGCCGTCCTTTACGACCAGCCATGCCCAGCCTGACCCGAACTGCCCGGCGCCCTTGGCGGCGAAGGCGTCCTTGAAATTGTCGTATCCGCCGAAGCTGTCCTTGATTGCAGCAGCAATATCGCCTGTAGGCTCGCCGCCGCCGTCAGGGCTCATGGAATCCCAGTAAAATGTGTGGTTCCAGACCTGCGCGGCGTTATTGAAAAGGCCCTGATCGCTTTTTTCCTTTGCGGCGCTGATGATGTCTTCCACCGACGCGTCGTCGAGATCCGTGCCCTTCACTGCGGCGTTTGTCTTGTCCACATAACCGGAATGGTGTTTGTCGTAGTGGAATTGAAGCGTTTCTTTCGAAATATGCGGCGCGAGCGCGCCTTTATCGTAGGGAAGTTCGGGAAGCGTAATCGCCATTGAAAAAACCTTTCCTTTCTTTTGCGTCAACCTTGAACGCCGATCTATGTATTATAAAGCGCTGGCGCCATGCGTATGCGTCGAATTGTTGCGGCGCGCGGCGCATCTAAATAATTTTCAATCCTATCGTGCAGGCTTTTTATGAAACACTTTTCTCACCGCTATGTTCCTTTTCAGATGTAAGCCGGCGCCATGACGGACGCACAGCCTTCTTCGGCGCAATATTGCTCGAATCTCGTGCGCGCCCGGGATGACGATCGCTGGCTGGCGGCAGGATATGCTCCGCAGCCGCTACAAAGAATCCTGCTGGCTTTATACGCCATGCATGCGGAATTGCGCCGGGTGCCGCAAGCGGTCAGTGAACCGCCTCTGGGCGAGATTCGCCTGCAATGGTGGCGCGATGCGATCGGCGAAATTCGCGCCGGCAAACCATCGCGCGCGCACCCGGTTGTCGAAGAAATCGCCGCCGCGGGTCTAGCCGATCAAAAATATGAAGCGCTGCTGGAGCGGGCGATCGACGCCAATGCGCGCCCTTTATACGGCGCGTCATTTTCCAGCGTCGAAGAGTTGGAAACCTGGTGCGCGGATGCTGACGGCGCCATTGATGCGGTCGGCGTGCTCGCGTTGCAGGGAAGCGAAGCGCTCGCTGACACAGCCAGAAGGGCTGGCGCCGGTTTCGCCATGGCGCGTGAAGGCTGCACAATAGCGCCGCAGCTCGGTGATATCTCGTCAGCCCGCGCCATGCAGATTGCGCGCGCCGAAGCCAGAGCGCTCAACGACGCGCCGGCTTCTGTTTCGCCGGCGATCCTGCATCTGTCCCTGACAGGAAAATATGCGCGCGGCCCCGGCGCACTTTTTGCGGCGACGAAACGTCTGCGGATGTTTCGCGCAATGGCCTTTGGCGCCTATTGAACAGAGACCTCGTTCAATCCTGTTCGAAACAGCGCAAATGATTTTACTGTTCGCCGCTAAGTGTGATGTTCAATATTTTCTTCGATCAAGGCTTTGTTATAAGCAGCGAGCGCTTTAACGCGAGAAAGATAGCCGACGACTTTTTCCGGCGCGTCGGTTTCGACCACAGGTAAGCCGTGTTCTTCCGCTTCGTTCAGTTTTGCGAGCGCTTCGCCGAGAGAATCGCGCGTGTCCAGGCGATCGGCCTCTTCCGGCAAGGGCGCGCCGGGCGGCATTTTTTCCATGACTTCACGCACGCGCATTGTTTTCAGAATAATGCCTTGCGGTCCTTCCGAAAGATCATAACCGCGCCTTGATAGCTGCCAGTGAAAGAATGATTGTCCGCACAACCACTGTGTGACGAGCGTGGCGATGGCGACTGCCACCATCAGCGCGATCGTAATGGAATAGTCGCCGGTCATTTCAAAAACGATGAGCGTCGTGGAGATTGGCGCGCCGAGAATAGCCCCGGCCGCGGCGCCCATGCCGATCATGGCGTAGTAGACCGGACTTGCGGTAAGGCCGGGGAAAGCGACGCCCAGAATGGCGCCGAACGCCGCACCTGCGAAAGCGCCAATAACAAGCCCCGGAGAAAAGACGCCGCCGCCGAAGCGGCACGACAGCGTCACGGCCGTTGCGGCGCATTTCATCAGGACAAGAATCATTAAGAGCGGAATTGCATATTCGCCGCGCAGCGCTTTGGTTACCGCCTCGTATCCGACGCCAAAGATTTCAGGATAAAATGCGCCGATAAACCCGATCACGACGCCGCCAATAGGCGGTAAGAGCAGATAGGAAATGTTGCGCCTCTGGGCGAATTCGCGGACGCCGACTGTCAATCGCTGTGTCGTCAGCAAAAACCCCGAAGCGATAAACCCGCAAATCAAGCCGAGAATGGCGGCGAGCGGAACGTCTATAGTGCCCGAGGCGCCGTATTCCGGTATGGAAAAGGCGGGATAATTGCCAAGATGGATACGGGTGACGATGGCGGCTGAAACGCTGGCCGCGGCAATCGGGCCGAATACCGAAAGCGCATAATTGCCGAGAATCACTTCCAGCGCGAAGAGAACGCCGGCGATGGGCGCATTGAAGCTGGCAGACACCGCCGCCGCGGCGCCGCAGCCGATCAGGGCGCGGCGTTGTTTGGCGCTGAACCCCAGATAGCGATGCAGGACAGAAGCGATAGTCGCGCCCAGATGCACCGCCGGGCCTTCGCGCCCTGCGCTTGCGCCCGCGCCGAGAGATACGGCGGAAACGGTTGCGGAAGCGATGCCTGAACGAAGCGAGACATGGCCGCCGGAAACGGCGCGCGCTTCAATAACATCGGGCACGCCCTGGCCTCGCCCGCCCTCCAGCCATTTGAACCTGTCGGCAAGATAGAGCAGCGCCGAAACGGCCAGGCCGCCAATGACCGGCGCCGCCCAGGCGCGCAGAAAATGGAGTGAAGACGCGCCGCTGACGACGCCCCCTTCGGTTTCGCCAAAGGCGATCACCGACACCATGTCGATAGCGTAGCGAAAGCCGATGACGCCATAAGCGCCGGCGGCGCCGATAATCACGGCGATTAACCAGACTTTATAAACGCCGAGGTCTGGCGTGCGCCGGCGCAATTTGCGCATGAAAATCAGGATTCGGGCGACATTACGCGGCATGAGGATCAAGGTTCATTTCGAAAAGCGTTCATATCAGCATTCACGCACAAGTCTAAATGTCATGAATTGTTTAACGTCGAATTCACCCTGCTTTGCGAAAGTCAACGCCAATTCACCGCATGCAAGCCAGGGGAAGTTTATGGCGGCTCCAGCCACTCATTCCGCCCGAAATTCATCCGATAAAATCGATCCCGCACGAGCGCCGGCGGCGCTGGAGCGATGGCGACGCGCTGTGGCGGACTCCATGGGCGGCGATCCTGGCGCGCCGCTTGATCAACCGGATCGCCGGTTGTTGATGCTGAGAATATTTGGCGCGACGCGCAGGCTGGCGGAATTGTGCATGACGCATCCGGACGCCGCCGCCAAAGCGCTGATGGATGGCGCGTCTCCCGTTCTTGCGGAAGCCGCGCGGGATCTGAGCGCGCTTGATCGCGGCGTCGGCGGGCCTGAAGCGCTGCATGCGGCGCTGGCGCCGGTGAAGAACAGGGTGGATGTCGCCATTTCCATCGCGGAGATGGGCGGCGAGTGGAGCGTTGCCGACGCGACGGCGGCGCGTGTCGATTTTGCAGAGCGCATGGTGGAAACAGGCCTTCGCTGGTTGGTGCGGGCGGCGGTCAAGCGCGGCGAGTTGCCGGTTGAAGACGCCGACAATTTCCTGCGCGGCGTCTTCGTTGTCGCGGGCGGCGATTTTGCCCATGAAGATTTGTCTCCATACGGACCGCTGGATTTCATCATTCTTTATGATGAGGATATTTTCAAAAACCCCGCGGCGCGCGGCGCCGACAGGATTTTCGTGCGCATCGGCGCGGAAATGCGCGAAGCGTTTGAGGGCAAGACCGGCGATTATCCGCTCTATGCGTTGCGCACGCCGCTGGGCTCCGGAATCGGCGGCGCGGGATTTGCCGACAGCGCGGCGCGCGTCAAGGCGACGGCGGCCGGCCCGCAGGCTGACGCTTTGAAAATCTGGCTCGGCGGGGCGCGTATTGTCGCCGGCGACCGGACGGCGGGCGGGGCTTTTCTTGAAGCCATTGAAGACATCGTCTGGGGCGACAATCCCGTATCGCCCGACGCCATTAAATCTTTTGTGGAAAAAAGCGAAGCTGATCCACGCGATGTATTCCGCCGTGTGGCGGGCGTTTGCCGGCTCGCGATCGGCGGATTGCGTCCTGTATTCCGCACCGCCTCGGCGCGTGAAGTCTTCGAAACAGCGGCCCGCGCGCGGATGCTGGGCATGGATGTATCGCGGCGTCTCATCGCCGGCGAGGAACTGGCGCATAGCGCAGTTGCGCGTTTGCAGATGTTAAAAGGCGCTACGGCCGTTCTGGCTGAACGCGACGATGAAAAAGCGGCGCTTGCGCTCTTATGCGGGTTTTCAACTCATGACGATCTCGCCGCTGCGCTCGACGGCGCCAAAACCGATGCGTCAAACACGCTGAAACGGCTTGCAAACGGCGTCCAGGAAGAAGTTGCGCTATATCGCGGAAGTGTTGAAGAAGGCGACGCCGACAAGCTCGAAGATCTGGGCTTTTTGAACGGCGCCAGTCTTTCCCAGTCCGTTGACGGCTGGGCGCGCAAAGCGAAAGGCGTCGGCGGCGACAAGAAATTCTCCGCACACGCCCCAGGCCTTCTGACCGCCTTCGGCGAAACACAGTATCCGGATGATGCTGTGCGCCTGTTCGACCAGCTTGTAAGCACCGCCGGTCACGACCATGACGTTTTTGCGATCGTGAGCGAAGGCGCGCCCCGTCGCGACGGCCTCGTGAACGCGTTCGGCGCGTTCGGCTCGGTAATCGAACCGCTGACATCGAGCCCGGACGCGGCGTCCGTCATTTTCGAACCGCAAGGGTCCGAGACGCCGCAAAGCGGCCAGGAATGGCTTTCCCGATTTACGCCGCCGGCGCTGACTGGCCAAAACGCCATCGCCGATATCGCCGCATGGCGGCGCGAGACCATAGCGAGAGTGGCGTTCAGCGCCGCATGTGGGGCGACGCCTTTCGATTCGGCCGTCGAAGCGATGGACGCTATCCACCTGCGCACATTGGCGGATGTTTTCCATATAGCACGCGCGCAATCGCCAGCGTCCGAGGCCGGCGCCGGCGACAAGATCGCCCTGCATATTTTCGAGGCGGAAGGACCCCACCTGCCGGGCGCCGCGACCCATATCGGCTTTATCGCCAGCGATGATCTTGGCGAGCCGGGCGAGGCTTTCGCCAAACGTTATATCGCCGCGATCAGCGATCTCGATCAGGGCGCGTTCGAGATTTTCGTCGATGCGAGTCATCGCCCCGCCGGCGTTTCCGGCCCGATCGTGCCGTCTGCTGCGGCGTTTAAATCATATGTACAGTCGGAAGCGGTCGCGCACGAACAGATTATGCTGGCCCGCGGCCGGGTGATTGCAGGTAACGACAAAATCTTCGCGACGGCGCAGGACGCATTGCGCAGCGCAGTTGCGGGCGCGCGCCGCGCCGACATCTTATTCCGTGATCTTGACCGGGCGCGGGCGCAGCGCATGCGCCGCGAAAAACCATCCTGCGACTGGGATATTGACCGGATCGAGGGCGGACGCTGCGACGTTGAGCTGGTCATCAGCACCCTGATTTACAAATACGCGTCCGCGCATCCTTTCGTGCAGGACACTCATCCGGCGGAAGCGCTGGAAGCAATGGCGCGATCGGGGCTGATTTCCGAGGATGCGGCGCAAACCCTGGCGTCAGCGCGCGCATTCTGGGCGCGGCTGCAAATGGTGCGCGCTTTGTCCGGCTGGAGCGATCCGACGAGAACGCCGGTGCGCCGCCGGTTTGGAAACCTGCTTGCCCGCGCCGCCGGCGTTCAAAAATTCGAGCAGGTGCGGCCAATGATGCGCGGCTATGCAGACGAGATCAGCCGGGCTTATGCGAGCCTAGTGCTTGGCCGTCCGTGTACGACGACGTCCATCCAGGCGGCGAATTAGTCAGACGGAGAAAGCTTTTTCAGGATGTATACGCGGATCGCCGAGGCCAGTCCCGGCGGCGGCGTTTGCGTCAGCCTGTCCCGGTCAATCCTGTAAATGAGCGACGGCAGCGTGCGTTGCTCTTCAATGGCGACTTTTTCGATGGCGGCCCAGAATTCCGCTTCCAGCGCGATGCTGGTGCGATGGCCTTTGAGGCTTATGGATCGTTTTTGCATCATAAAAAGGCGAAACCGGTTCCCTCGCATACCCCCACTGAGGAAACCGGTTCGCGCGCGCGGCGCAAGCAAAAAAACGAAAAGTCTGTGATCAGCCCTTGGCCCAGTTGTCGAGACCGTGTGCGCGAATTTTTGAAGTCGCGAGCGTCACGCCGTCGATAATACCGGCCATGTGCGAAACAGCTTCCGCATCAGCGCTGGAAAGGTCTGCGCCAAGCGCGCCGTAAAGCGCTTCAATGTCCACGTCATGCGCAAACAGGAATTGTGCAAGCAGCAGCCGGAGCTGGTTCTCGGTGAGTTTTGTGTCCGCCATCGGTGTATCGTCCTTGTCCCAAAATCATACAGACCCATTGCGTCTTCGCCTGATTCCAGCGGGTCCTGGATGATGATTAGGCAAGATCCGGTCCAAGCAAAGCGCCGATTTTGCGACCGTCCAAGAATTTTCGCTAAGCTGCTGGCGGCGCTGATCTATTTAGGACCGATCATTTTTTCCGGTTTCACGATCCGGTCGTATTCGCCAGCACTGACAAAGCCGAGATTAACCGCTTCCTCTTTCAGCGTTGTCCCATTTTTGTGCGCTGTCTTGGCGATTTTAGTGGCGTTGTCGTAACCGATTTCGGGCGCCAGCGCCGTCACCAGCATCAGGGACTGTTCCATCAGCGATTTGATTCGGTCTTCGTTTGCTTCGATCCCGGTAACGCATTTATCCGTGAAGGCGCGGGCTGAATCCGAGATGAGCCGGATCGATTGCAGGGTATTGTAGGCGATCACGGGTTTGAAAACATTCAGCTCGAAATGTCCCTGGCTGCCGGCGAAGGAAACCGTGGCGTTATTCCCCATTACCTGCGCGCACACCATGGTGAGGGCCTCGCACTGAGTCGGATTGACCTTACCCGGCATGATGGAAGAGCCCGGTTCGTTTTCCGGCAGCGAGATTTCGCCAAGGCCTGAACGCGGACCTGACCCCAGCAGCCGGATATCGTTCGCGATCTTGAAAAGGCTGACGGCGATTTCGTTGAGCGCGCCATGCGCTTCCACCATGGCGTCGTGGGTCGCCAGCGCCTCGAATTTATTCGGCGCCGTGACGAAAGGAAGCTTCGTGAAATCGGCGACATGGCCGGCGAATGTTTTAGCAAATTCTTTTTTGGAATTGACGCCGGTGCCCACCGCCGTACCGCCCTGCGCCAGGCTGTAAAGCGCGGGCAAGGCGCCCTTGGCGCGTTTCATTCCGTTTTTCACCATGGCTGCATAGCCGGAAAATTCCTGGCCGAGCGTTACCGGCGTCGCATCTTGCAGATGCGTGCGCCCGATTTTGATGATTTTCGCAAAAGCCTTCTGTTTGGCGAAAAGCGCGGCGTGCAAATGCTCAAGCGCCGGAATGAGCGTGTGATTGATTTCTTCCGCCGCCGCAATGTGCATCGCCGTCGGGAATGTATCGTTTGACGACTGGCTCATATTTACATGATCGTTCGGGTGGACCGGGTCTTTTGATCCAATCTCGCCGCCAAGAATTTCAATCGCCCGGTTGGCGATCACCTCATTGGTGTTCATGTTCGATTGCGTGCCGGAGCCTGTCTGCCAGACCGACAGCGGAAAATGATCGTTGAGCTTGCCTTCGGCGACCTCGCGCGCGGCCTTTTCAATTGCTTTGCCGGTTTTTGACGGCATGGATTTCAGTTTCATATTTGTGCGCACGGCGCAGAGTTTGACGACGCCCAGGGCGCGAATCATCGGGGCGGGCATGGTTTCGTCGCCAATCGGGAAATTGATCAGCGAACGGGCGGATTGCGCGCCGTAATATTTGTCGGCCGGAACGGAAAGCTTTCCAAAACTGTCGGATTCGGTGCGGGTATCTGCCAAGGGTGCGCCTCTTGAATTGGTTTATGCGGGATCGGTATGGGCGCGGTTTACCGACGCGCCGCGGCAAGGGCAAGACTTTGCAATGCGGGGGCAAATCCCGCTGGTCCATGGACGTTTAAGCTTAAATTAAGGGTAACGATTGCGTTCTATCGTGCGGATCAACTCCGGCGGACAGAATGATGGAACAGACAATCGGCGTAAAACCGGCCCTCCGTTCAGGCGGCGTCAATCGATTCACCGGTTTTTCCGGTCTCTCGCCGGCGCTGAGAATCAGGCTGGCCCTCGGCGCTTTCCTAACATTGATTGTCGGGACCGGATTGCTGGCGGCGGGGCAGGCGTTTCTGAACGATCCCGATACGCTCTGGCATGTCAGCGTCGGCGGCGATCTGTGGGATGAAAAGGCTTTCCCGCATCTCGATCCTTATTCTCACAGTTTCGCCGGAGAGCCGTGGATCGCAAAAGAGTGGTTGTCACAGGCCATCCTGTTCGCCGCCTACGCCCTTGGCGGCTGGAACGGCGTGGTGTTGTTGACGACGGGCGTACTCCTGATTGTTCTAATGCAAGTTTACTGGCCGCTTTCCGGCGCAGTAAAACCTGTTTATGCGGCCGGCGTCGCTGTGGCGGCATTTGCGCTGTGCGGCGATACGTTTCTGGCGCGCCCGCACATTATCGCGCTGCCTGTACTCATATGGTTTGTGTACGGCGTATGGAGCGCTGGCCGGCGCGGCAGGGCGCCGTCCTTCTGGCTGCTCGCGGTCTTGTGCCTGTGGTCGAACATGCATGGCAGCTTTACATTCGGGTTTATAGCGGCCGGGCTGACATTTCTCGCCTATCTTTTCGAACACCGGCGGTTCGCCGATGCGCAAACCTACCGCTGGATAATCTTTCTGGCGCTTTGTCCGTTTGTCTCGATGATTCACCCTTATGGGTTTGAGGCGATCTGGTCGACGATCATTATCATGAATAATGAAGCGGTGCCCTATATCGCCGAATGGCGCGCTTTTTCCGCTCAGGAAGACAGGCTCGTGGAATTCGCCTTGCTGGGCGGCGCCGCTGCGGCGGCGGCGACGCGAATCCGGCTGCAGTTGTTTACAGTGCTGTTCCTGTGCCTGCTGGCGCACATGTATCTGAATCATGTTCGCTTTTCCTATATTCTGTTCACGCTGGCGCCGCTGTTGATCGCGCCTGAAGCGGCAAGACAGTTTGCGCTGATGAGTTATCGGACCTGGGCGGCGCAAATCGATCAGTCTGGGTTGGAGCGAGCGATCGCGAAACACGCGGCGACGGCGACTGCGGCGTTCGGTCTGCTGCTTTTCATTGTGATGATCTGCGGGTTTTCGCTCGCCCCGTGGGCGCCGCGGCAAACCTATCCCCTTGCCGCAATTAACGCCGCGCGCGATTACGGCGTGACCGGCAACGCCATGAACGGTTACAGCTTCGGCGGCGCCTTGATCTTTGAAAAAATCCCCACCTTTGTGGATGGCCGGTCCGACAGGCTTTATCAGAACGGTTTCATGGACAAGATCGAGACTGCGCGATCAGCGGGCGGGGCGGAGGCGCTTCAGGCGTTAATCCGCGAGTACGATATCGGCTGGACGATTTACCGTCCCGGCGATGCGCGCGTTAAAATGCTCGATGATCTGCCAGGGTGGCGCCGTCTGTATGAAGACGAATACGCCGTCGTGCATGTCATGGCGAACGCGTCCGGATAAGTTATTTCTTGCGGAAAGCGTCGAGGCTGACGACGTCGGCGCTCTCGCCGTCTTTATCCGCCTTGCTGTCTGTACCCTTGTCGCTTTCAGGCAAATTATCGCTGTCCGCTGCTTCGCTTGGCGCGGGTGTCGAATCACCGGGCTCCGACCCGGCGTCGGCGTCAAAACGAATGCCGAACTGCGCGCTCGGGTCTGCGAATTGCGTGACTGCGTCAAAAGGAATTTCAAGGCGTGATTCAATCCCCTTGAACCAGAGGGTCACGCCGAAATGTTCGTCTGAGACCACAAGATTTTCAAACTGGTGCTGCAGGACGATTGTCATCAGTTCCGGATATTGATCGCTCAAATGCTTGGGGATGGAAACGCCGGGCGCCTCCGTTACGAACTCGATAAAAAAATGATGATCGCCGGGGGCGTCACCGAGTTCGGCGACGAGTTTCAGTACATCGCGCATCAAAAACCGGTAGGCGCGTTTTTGCGCGTCCTGAATAAGGTCGCCGTAATCCAGTTCGACGTCGTCGCTCACTGTGCCTCGCCTTTTTGCAGTCGTGATTGTCTTGTAACGGGGTTAATCGCAGGTGGCCAGTATGAAGCGCGGGTTAAGCTTACCTGGCTCCGGATCGCTCCTTGGACAGCGCGATATTCTTGTCTGGTCCAGATAAACATCTACCCAGCGCCGCCGGGCTGTGAATTTCAAACTCTAAAGAAAACGTCCTACGTTTCTGGCGCCCTGGGCCCGAAGGGGCGCTAATCTTATAATTCCCGGCGCCCGGGAATGTATGTGTAATAAGGTTATCGGAAATAATAGTCCCGGCTTCTGGCGCCAGGCGCCCCGCGCCCGAAGGGGCGCAATACTATAAACCCCGGCGCCTGAGGGTGTTTTCGTAATTTGGTTATCGGAAATAATAGTCCCGGCTTCTGGCGCCAGGCGCCCCGCGCCCGAAGGGGCGCTAATCTTATAAATCCCGGCGCCCGGGAATGTATTTGTAATAAGGTTATCGGAAATAATAGTCCCGGCTTCTGTTGCCAGGCGCCGGGGGGCCCCGCCTAGCCTTGGAAAGGGGCTAGGACTTTAAAGCGAGCTACTCGCACTGCTTACGCAGCGAGAGCGAACTCTTCCGAATGGTTGTCATTAGCAACTATTCAAGTTTAGCCAAATAACGGAGGCAACCCGGGCGAAAACATCGTCTTTACACGCTCGTCGATCCTAGTTCGGCCCCGTCAAAATCTCCCCTTCATTGAGAGGGGAGAGAGACTTTGGTGGAGCCGCCGGGTACCGCCCCCGGGTCCGATACGCTTATTGCACGCGTCATTTATCGCCATAGTCCGCTTGCGCAGACGATCTGAATATAAGCAAAGATCGCGGATTTTCAAATGTCACAGCGAAAACCGTCGAAAATCACCATTAATGTCAAGATTCTGTTACATCCATGCAGTATGTGCGCCATGCGTGCACATTGTGCGGGGGCATCGGGCGGACAGGATGGAAGCCGGCGATTTCAAGAAATGGCGCAAGACGCTGGGCCTGTCCCAGAAAGACGCCGCACAGGTTCTCGGTCTGAAACGGCGCATGATCCAGTATTATGAAAAAGGCGAACGCGACGGCGATCAGGTCAAAATACCGCGCGCCGTCCGTCTGGCCTGTTACGCCTTGAGCCAGGGCGTTGAAGATTATAATGGGCCGAGCCGCAAAATTCACATGCTGAAAAAAGACGGCTAGCAGATTTTCTATCCGCCGCCGTCGTTTTCCGGCGCCGGCTCAAGGTCAACATTTTGATATTCCCAGTAATTTTTTGAGGACCGCGCGCGTTTTACGCCGGCGCGGATCGCCTCGATTTCGGGGTGGTCGTCTAGCGTCAGCATTTTTTCCAGCGCCCGGTCGCCGTATTTGCCGAGCTTGAAACGCATATAGCCGAAGTCAAATTCGTCAATCGCAATCCGCTCCCCGGCGATGAGCGCATATTGGCTTTTTGCGCTGATGGCCCAGGGGTTCGCCAAGGGGCTCGCCAGCGTCACAAGGACAAGCACCCATAACGCCGCCATTACCGTGTTGAGCGAGCCCACCAGCGGCATCCATTTTTTGCCGCGCCAGTTCAATTCGGTCGCCAGCCCGGCGAAACAGACAACGGAATACGCCGCGATCAATCCGTTGACGGCGAGCCCCGCAATGCGCGGCGGCGTCAGGCCGTAATCGTCGATCCTGATCCAGAAGGCGTAGAACGCGATCAGCGTATAAACCGGAAAGCCGATCAGCGTGATCAGGGTGGGAATGCGCAGCCAGAGCGGCGGCGGTCCGCCTTCGCCATTCTGGTAGACCCCGTTGAATATCAGCATGCCGACAAGCGAAAGCCCCATCATCCAGGCGCTGGGATAAGGTCTGTCAAACACCAGCGCCACGCCTTTCAGCGCAATGACCAGCAAAAGCGTTACGGTGAAAACGGCGGTGATGATCATCAAAATCCGGCACAGCAGAAGGAGGACATATTGCAACGCGCCAAGAACCGATTGCAGGCCGCGCATCAGCGCGATCGAAAGTCCGCCGATAGCGCCGAGGAATGGCAACAAAAACCAGGGCTCCTGAAACAGATCATTGAAAAAATTGACATCCAGTTCTTTCAGCAGCCGCGCCCAAGCAAACAGAAGGACCAGCGCGAGAGCGGCGAACAGTTTGGCGCCCCCTGCAATCAGCGGCATGGTCAGGCCGTGAAAAAACACATGCGCATAAGCGGGCGGCGCGCCGGAAGTCATGCCTGCCTTGATCAGCGTCACAAGAAGATACGCCGCAAGGCCCCGGCTTATAAAAAACCAGAAGAGCGTCGGGAACTCCGCAAGGTTGTTCGTATCAGCGCCAGCAACCCTGGCCATGAAAAAATCGGACGGCGCAAGCAGGGCGGCGATGAAGACGGCCCCGCCGATAGCCTTCAGGAAGGCGCCTCTTTCCGCCAGCAGCAGATAGGCGGCCGCGGCGGTGGTTGTGAAAAACAGCGCCGTGATCCCCAGCGCGTTTTCATCGCGTCCGTCGATCCAGAATTCGGCGATGCCGTAAGCGGCGAACCCCGTGAGCAGCCCCACGATAAGCCCCGGCAGGGCAAGCCCTTTGCCTGTATCGCGCGGCGGCGCAGTGTTGGCGGTTGCTGTCATGGACGCCTGTTCCCTCCCGTTGCCCCGGTCGGCACCATAGCATGCGAAGCCATGTGGAAAAAAGCGGCGGAATACCCATGGTTGGACTTGGCGGCGCATCAGCTAAACTGCCGGACGAAACAAGGGATTCGCAAGACATTCATGCGTCAATATCTGGATTTGCTGCAGCGCGTACTCAATGAGGGCGATGAGCGCCTCGACCGGACCGGCGTCGGCACGCGCGCCGTATTCGGTCATCAGATGCGGTTCGACCTCGGCGAAGGGTTTCCTCTGCTGACGACGAAAAAACTGCACACCAGATCCATCGTGCACGAATTATTGTGGTTTCTCGCCGGCGACACCAATATCCGGTATCTGAAAGAAAACGGCGTATCGATCTGGGATGAGTGGGCTGATGAGCGCGGAGAGCTGGGGCCGGTCTATGGCCGCCAGTGGCGTTCATGGGCGGCGCCGGACGGGCGCGCCATCGATCAGATCAGATGGGTCGTCAATGAGATCAAGACCAATCCCGCCTCCCGCCGGCTCGTGGTGACGGCCTGGAACCCCGCCGACATCGACAAGATGGCGCTGGCGCCCTGCCATTGTTTGTTCCAGTTTTTTGTCGCGGAGGGAAAACTGTCCTGCCAGCTCTATCAGCGATCAGGCGATGTGTTTCTCGGCGTTCCGTTCAATATCGCGTCATACGCGTTGCTGACGGCGATGATGGCGCAGGTTTGCAATCTGGCGCCCGGCGAATTCGTGCACACGCTCGGCGATGCGCATTTATATTCGAACCATATCGAACAAACGCAAAAGCAACTCGCGCGCGAGCCCGGACAATTGCCGGCGTTGCGGCTCAATCCGGATGTAAAAAGCATTTTCGATTTTACTTTCGACGATATCGTCTTTGAAAATTATGCACCGCAGGGGCATATCAAAGCGCCGGTGGCGGTATGACGCTATCAATTCGCCAGGCGGTGAGCGGCGATGAAGCGATCATTCTTTCCTTTATCAGCGAACTTGCAGCTTACGAAAAGCTTGCGCACGAGGCTGTGGCGACGCAAAGCGATCTCACCGCGACCTTGTTTGCAGACAACCCGAAAGTCTTTGCCCTGATTGCTGAAAATGACGGCGAGGCGATTGGTTTCGCACTGTATTTTTTCAACTATTCAACATTTCTCGGAAAACACGGGCTCTATCTTGAAGATCTGTATGTGCGCGAAGCTGAACGCGGTTGCGGCGCGGGACGGGCGCTCCTGGCGCGCCTTGCGGAAATCGCCGTGAAAAGCGATTGCGGGCGGATGGAATGGTCGGTGCTCGACTGGAACAAACCGGCGATCGATTTTTATAAATCCATCGGCGCGGCGGCCATGGATGAATGGACTGTTTATCGCCTGACCGGCGGCGCGCTTGCCGAACTGGCGGAGAAAGCGCGCGCATGAAACCGCTCATCACATTTGTTGTTGCGGCGGCGCGCAATAACGTCATTGGCGCGGGCGGCGGCCTCGCGTGGAAAATTTCCGACGATTTGAAATGGTTCAAGCAGACGACCATGGGCAAGCCGCTGGTCATGGGGCGAAAGACGTTCGATTCGATCGGCAGGGCCTTACCGGGCCGCGACAATATTGTTGTGACGCGCAGTCCGGACTTTCTGTCGAAGAAAACATTTATCGCGCGTTCGCTTGACGATGCGCTCATTCTGGGTCGCGCTTGCGCGGAAGCGGTGGATGCGGAAGAAATCTGCGTCATCGGCGGCGGTGAAATCTACAGGCAGGCGATGGCGTGCGCCGACCGGATTTATCTGACTCGCGTCGACGCTGATATTGAAGGCGATGCGTATTTCCCGGCGCTTGATTCGCGAGATTGGGTGGAAACCCGGCAGGGATCAGCGCCGAAAAATGACAAAAATGAGTATGCTTGCGAATTTTTCATACTGGACCGGCGCTCGCGAATCCGCTCCAAACAGCCTTGATTTTAACGATTTTGGCGACGCCGCGTTCAGGCTTGAAGCGATAAAATGCAATTTGCAGCGCCTGATGCTCCTATCGCCCGCCGCCTTGCGTTAAGGTTTCGAGGGAAGGGCTGGGGCGTTTCGAGCCCGGATGCAAAATCAAAGGGAAGGGGAAAGCCATGATCAGGGCGATCTCGATAATCACGGCGGCGGTCTTGGCCCCGGCGAGCGTTGCGGCGCAATCATACAATACCACATGCACGCGCGGCGGCGATGCGCGCACGATCGAGGTCGTGACCCCGGGCGAGGTCGGGCAGAGTTGTGATGTCCGCTACACTCGCAGCGCGAGCAACATTTCTGTTCCCTATCACGCGGACAATTCCGACGCTTTTTGCAATGAAAAAGCGCGCGCGCTGGTGCAGCGTCTTTCATCGGCGGGATTTAGCTGCGCCGCGGCGTCGCCGTCCTTGCGCGCCCAGGCGGAAGAGCCAGCGCCGCAGAGCGCCAGCGAAAGCGATTTTGTGATTGAAACACAGCGCGTCGCCGAAACGTCCGCGCCGGAGGCGGCGTCTCCGCAAACCCCGAATTTGGCCCAGCCGTCGCGTATGGCGGCGCAGCCGCAGGAAGATGAAGAGACCGATCAGCCAGGCCCCGTTATGTTCGAACCGGCGCCGGCGTCGGTCGCGGCGAATGACGAAGAAAACGATGGCGCCCTCGAAGACGAAATGAACAAGATACTGGCCCAGCCGGCGGCCGAAGCTGCGCCGCGCGGTCCGGCGCAGCTTGTGGGCGAGCGGCGCGAAAGTCCGCGTGTCGGACCGCAACCTTCGCCGGTCGGCCGATTTGCCGGCGCCGATCCAGAAACGCCGCGCCGGGCCGTTCCCGTCACGCAAGCTTCCGCGACCGATGATGCGCAAAGCGATGCGGCTGAGCCGCTGGCCGCGCAGCCTGCGCCTGCGTCAGCGTCGCAAACGTCGGCTCCGCAAAAAAAGGATGCGCTGCGAACGCCCGCCGACATCATCCGCGCCAGTCTCAACGCCCAGGCGGCGGCCTGGAACGAGGGCGATCTTGAAGGCTTCATGGAAGGCTACTGGAAAAGCGATGAGTTGAAATTCGTCTCCGGCGGAGAGATCACACGCGGCTGGTCATCCACAATGAAACGCTATCGCGACCGCTACGCCGGCGGCGAGGGGCTCGGCCAGCTCAGTTTCGAACGGCTGGAGCCTAAGCTTGTCACCGACGACGTCGCCGTGGTCACGGGCCGGTTCAATCTGTTGCAAGGCGGCGAGACGTCCAGCGGCGTGTTCACGGTGGTCATGCGCCGCGATAACGGCGCGTGGCGTATTGTGCATGATCACACCAGCGGCGAGCAGAACGCCGGGTAATTCTATCGTTCGATCAACCGGGTGATGTCCTGCGCGAGTTTTTTAAAAACATCCGCGCCCGGATGATCTCGGGCCGCCAGCGGCTGGCCGTCGTCGGAAGCCTGGCGCAAATCGGGATAGAGCGGAATGGCGCCCAGAAACGGCGCGTCAAGCGCGTCTGCCGCATTTCTGGCGCCGCCTTCGCCGAACAGATATTGACGCTCGCCGTCCGCGCCCTCCAGCCACGCCATGTTTTCAATCACGCCGATGACGGGCGTTTTTGTCTGGCGAAAGAGTTTGACGCCGCGCCGCATATCGGCGAGCGCCATTTCCTGCGGCGTTGACACGATGACGGCGCCGGCGAGACGCTTTGTCTGTATGAGCGACAGATGCGTATCGCCTGTGCCGGGCGGCGTGTCGATGATCATCACATCAAGTTCGCCCCAGGCGACATCGCTCATAAGCTGGCGCACGGCGCCCATGACCATGGGTCCGCGCCACGCCACGGCCTGTTCCGGATCGATCAGCATGCCGATCGACATAAGCTTGACGCCATAGGCTTCGCTCGGGACGATCTTGCCGTCTTTCATGACAGGCTTGTCCTTGACCCCGAACAGCGTCGGCGCGGAGGGGCCGTAAATATCGGCGTCCAGCAATCCGGTTTTCAGCCCCGAAGCGGCGAGGGCGACAGCCAGATTGGCGGCGATCGTGGATTTTCCGACGCCGCCTTTGCCGGACGCAACGGCGATCACGGATTTTACGCCGGCGAGGGTTTCCGCCGCCGCCTCGGCTTTCGGTTTTTGTTTCAGGCCAAACGGGTTTTGATGGCCGCCTGATGGGCCGCTTGCGGGTTTTTGCTGGTCAGTTTGGCCAGAATCGGTTTTAGCGGCGGAATTCGAGGCGGCTTTCGAGGCTGGCGCGTGCGCCGTGGCGACGGCGGTAACGGCGGCTGCGCCCTTCACGGCGCCGGCGGCCTTTTTGGCTTCTGCGAGCAAGGCTTCCGCTGCATCGCGGTCTGCATCCTGATCGACCGCCAGCGTGAAGCGCACCCGCCCGGCGGCGTCGGCGCCCAGCCCATGGATCATACCGTCAGCGACGATATTGCGGCCGGTCGCCGGGTTGTTCACGCCCGCCAGTGCGGCGCGTATGCGTAAAATCAGGGAGTCGCTCACCGTTTTGCCTTTGAAATCCTTCAAAAAATCGCCGAAAAGCGCCCGAAAGCGGCTTCGGCGCGTTGCGCCGGGCGATGCGTAACATATATACGGGCGCAGATAGGTTCCAACCGTTCGCCGCGCGACACGCGTCACGCGGAACGACGCAATTCAGACAAGTGAGGCATGAATGCCCTGGCAAGACAATTCCGGCGGAGGCGGCCGCGGTCCCTGGGGACAGCCCCCCAGAGGCAATAGAGGGGGCGGCAATAACGGCAACGGCTCGAACAATGGGGGCGGCCGCAATGAACCGCCGGATCTTGAGGATCTTTTGCAGGCCTCCCGCCAGCGCCTGAAACGCGCCTTTCCGCGCGGCGGCCGAGGCGGCGGCGGTGGCGGCGACGGATTTCAGTTGAACCGCGGCACAGCGGGACTGATCGCCGGCGCAGTCATATTGCTGTGGGGCTTCAGCGGCATATATCAGGTCGCGCCGAACGAACTGGCCGTTGTAACCACTTTTGGCGATTATGAAGACGTTAAAGGTCCCGGCCTTCACTGGCATATCCCTGTGCCCGTGCAGAGCGTCGTCAAGCAGCCGGTTCAGGCGTTGCAGGATATGCAGATTCCGGCGGTAAACCGCCGTTCCGGCCAGTTGCCCGCCGGGCTGATGCTGACGGGCGACAAAAATATCGTCGATGTCGCCTTTACCGTGCAGTGGCGCATCAAAGCCTCCCTGGCCCCGGAGCAGGGCGAGGAAATGCCGGGCGTCGCGCAATTCACATTCAATATTGACGATCCGGAAGCGCTGGTGCGCATGACCGGCGAAGCGGCGATGCGTGAAATTGTCGGGCGCAATACGCTCGATTACGTACAGACGGACGGCCGTACAGAAGTCGCCTCGCAAACCCAGGAACTGATGCAGAATGCGCTGAATTCCTATCAGGCCGGCATTCAGGTCGAACGCGTCAACTTAACGCTCGCCGAACCGCCGACCAGCGACGTGAACGAAGCGTTCCGCGATGTTCAGGCGGCGGAGCAAAATCAGGCGACTGCGATCCAGCAAGCCCGTCAGTATACGAACCAGGTCGTGCCGGAAGCGCGCGGTCAGGCGCAACGCATTCTTGAAGAAGCGGGCGCCTACGCCGCTGAACGCACTGCTGACGCCCGCGGTCAGGCGGCCCGGTTTAATGAGATATATTCAGAATATGCACAAGCGCCGGAAGTGACGCGCCAGCGCATGTATCTTGAAACCGTGGAGCGCGTTCTCGGCGATATGGACAAGATCATCGTTGAAGAAGGCGCAGGCTCGGGCGTCGTGCCGTATCTGCCGCTTGATCAGGTGCGGCGCGGCCAGAACGCCAACCGGCAGCAGGGAGACAATTAAAATGAGTAAATTTCCTCTCTCTTTCATTATCGTGCCGATTATCCTGTTGCTGATCGTTATCCTGAACGCGGCGTTTATCGTTCCGGAAACGCATTCCGCGCTTGTCTTCCGTTTTGGCGAGCCGAAAAACCAGTACGAAGAAGCCGGCCTGAAATTCAAATTGCCGTTTGCGGAGAGCGTCAACTTTATCGACCGGCGCAACCGTCATCTGGAGCAGGAGCAGACCGAAATTATCGCGCGCAACCAGGAGCGCCTGATTGTCGATGCATTTGCGCGTTACAAGATCATCGATCCGTTGCGGTTTTATCAGTCTGTGCGGACTGAACGGGTTGGTGAAGAGCGTCTCAGCAGCCAGTTGAATGACTCATTGCGCGCGGTGCTCGGTTCCGTCACCGTGGACGAAATCATATCCGAGCGGCGCAGCGAATTGATGGGCCGCATCCAAGAACAGCTCACCGCATCGGCCCGCCCGCTCGGTGTTGAAATCATCGACGTTAAAATTCGCCGGGCCGACTTGCCGCAGACGAACTCCGAAGCCGTTTTTCAGCGCATGATCGCCGAGCGGCGCCAGCTGGCGCAGCAATACCGGTCCGAGGGTAATGAGCGGGCGAACCAGATCCGTGCGCAGGCGGATCGCCAGGTCATCGAAATCAAGGCTGAGGCTGAAGAAGAAGCGCAGAAAATCCGCGGCGCCGCCGATGGCGAACG
Source organism: Hyphococcus sp. (assembly GCF_965228385.1). Lineage (GTDB taxonomy): Bacteria > Pseudomonadota > Alphaproteobacteria > Caulobacterales > Parvularculaceae > Hyphococcus. The sequence goes on from NZ_OZ245810.1 coordinate 115,938, forward strand.
CAACGCCATTTTTGCGCAAGCCTATGGCAAGGATCCGGAGTTTTTCGCGTTCTATCGTTCGCTGCTCGCTTATGAAGAGGCGCTGCAACAAGGCGATACCACCATATTGCTCTCGCCGGAAAGTGAATTTTTCCGGTATTTCAATAACTTACAAGGGCAGCGCCAATAAGCGCACATTTGGCGCTTTCCATCGAATCGCCCATTTGCCGAAGGTCGGCTTTGGGTTAACCTATGGCGTCTAGGTTTTCGTATCGGGGAAAGAATAGGGGCGGTTATGGCTCGTAGCGGTGTTTTGAGAAACCTTCTTGCGGGCGCGTTTGTCGCCGGCGTGCTTGTGTTCGCGCAATCGGGCGTTTCGCCGGCCGAGGCGCGCGGCGCGCCGGAGAGTTTCGCAGATCTTGCTGAAAGCCTGACGCCGGCCGTCGTGAATATCTCTTCCGCCCAGCGCCGCAACAATGGCGGGCGGGAGCTCTCGCCGCTGCAACGCAAATTCAATACGCCGGCGGTTTCGCTCGGTTCGGGATTTATCATCGATTCATCGGGTATCGTGGTCACCAATAATCATGTCATCGACAACGCCGACGACATCACGGTGACGCTGCATGACGGGCGCGAATTCGCCGCGACTGTGCGCGGGCGCGACCGCGAAACGGACCTGGCCGTCCTGCAGCTCGACGGCGCCGGTACGCGTTTTCCATCCGTCAGTTTCGGCGACTCCGACAGCGCGCGGGTTGGCGACTGGGTCGTCGCCATCGGCAATCCGTTCGGTCTCGGCGGCACGGTGACGGTCGGGATTGTTTCAGCGCGCAACCGCGATATCAATTCCGGTCAGTATGATGACTTTATCCAGACGGACGCTGCGATCAATCGCGGTAATTCCGGTGGTCCCCTGTTCGATCTGCAGGGCAAGGTGGTGGGCGTGAACACCGCTATTTATTCCCAGACCGGCGGTTCTGTCGGCGTCGGCTTCGCTGTTCCCGCGGATCTGGCTGAAACAGTGATTACCCAGCTGCTGGAATTTGGCGAAACGCGGCGCGGCTGGCTAGGCGTTTCAATTGATGACGTAACGCCTGAACTTGCCTCGACGCTGAATTTAAGATTGCCCAAAGGCGCCGTTGTAACGGTGGTGCGCCCCAACAGCCCGGCGTCCGACGCTGGTCTGATGCCGAATGACGTCATCATGGAATTCAATCGCCGTGAAATTGACAGCGTGCGCGATCTGACCCGCGCGGTGGCGGATACGCCCATCGGCGCCACCGTGCCCATGACGGTGCTTCGCGACAATCGGCGCGTCACGGTGAGAGTTCGCGTCGACAGGCGCGAATCGCGCATGCTGGCGGCCAATCCGGGCGGCGTATTGCCCGCTTCGGCGGCCCAAGGCTCCGGTTTGACGCTGCAGGAACCGACTGAAGAATTGCGCCAGTCGTTTGGTCTGCCCGTGAATGTACAGGGCGTTGTAGTGACGGCTGTCGATCCGGAAAGCACGGCGGCGATCGTGTTGCAGCCGGGCGACGTCATCCTTGAAATCGGCTGGGAGCGCGTGACGCGCCCCAACGCGGCCGTCGACAAGCTCAGCAAGCTGAGAAACCTGAATAGCGGACCGGTGCAGATTTACGTGCAGCGCGGCGATCTTTTGTTTTATGAATCGCTGCGGCCCTGATGTGTCCGCCTGGCCTGCTAATCGATAAATTCCGACTGCGGAATACCCTGAAGGTATAATAGCGCCGTTAAATCGCCGTGGTTGATGCGCGCATGAGCCGCTTTGGCGACCGCCGATTTGGCGTGAAAGGCGACGCCGAGCCCGGCGCGGCCCAGCATCGACAAATCATTGGCGCCGTCGCCCACAGCCATTGTATGCCGAAGGTCTATTTCGTTTTCAGCGGCGATGCGCACAAGCGCGTCTTCTTTCGCTGCCCGGCCGAGAATGGGTTCGCGAACCATGCCGGTCAGCACATTATCCTCGATCAGCAGTTCATTGCCTTGCGTTGATTGAAAGCCTGTATGCTCCGCCACGAGAGACGTAAAAAACGTAAAGCCGCCGGAGACGAGCGCTGTAACCGCGCCCGCCTCGTTCATGGTCTGGACAAGCGTGCGCGCGCCGGGCGTCAGCGTAATGCGTTTTTCGAAGGTTTCCGCCAAAACATCCGCCGAAAGCCCTTTCAGCATGGCGACGCGCTCTTTCAGCGCCGCCTCGAAATCAAGCTCGCCGCGCATGGCCCGGTCGGTAATCTCCGAAATTTCTTCACGCTTGCCGGCGTATTCCGCCAGCTCGTCGATGCATTCCTGCTCGATTATTGTTGAATCCATATCGGCGATCAGCAGCTTTTTTCGACGCGCGTCGGCGGGCGTGATGTTAAAATCGAACCCCGCCTGGCGGGCGAGATCCGCGGCGTTGTTAAAGGCTTCTTTTTCAGGCGGTTCCGCGACGCCCATGTCATAGGCGGCCCCGGCCGCCAGTTCACGCACGCCAGAGCCCTTGACGATATCCGCCAGCCGGTCGAGAAGCGATGAGTCAATCGCCGGTTTTTCAGGATTGGCGACAATGGAAAGTATATAAGTCATACGGGTACGGACGACCTCATGAGCGGCGGCAAGGTTATCCTTATCGCAGGGCCCACGGCCTCCGGCAAGTCGGGAGCGGCGCTGGCGCTGGCGGAAAAAGCGGGCGGTGAAATCATCAACGCCGACGCCATGCAGGTCTATGCGGATTTGCGAATTTTGACGGCGCGGCCGTCGCCCGGTGATGAGCGTGCAGTCCCGCATCATTTATACGGGTTTATGGACGGCGCCGGGCGGTGTTCGGCAGGCCGCTGGGCTGCATGTGCGGCGGCGGCGGTTGCGGACATTCACAGCCGCGGTCATGCGGCGGTAATCGTGGGCGGGACGGGGCTTTATTTCCGTGCGCTCGAAGAAGGGCTGTCGCCCATCCCGGAGATTGCGCCGGCTTGGCGCGCCGCCGGCGTAGCGCGCCGCCGCGAACTGGGCGCGGCGGCCTTCCGCAAAGAAGTGATCGCTCGCGACCCGGCTATGGAGAACCTCCCCGAAGGCGACGCGCAACGGCTTGTGCGTGCCTGGGAGGTCTTTGAGGCGACGGGCAAGCCGCTTTCAGAATTTCAAAACTTGCCGCGTGAGCCCCTCATCGGCGATATTGCTGCGCGCATCGTGATCGAGCCGCCGCGTGATGCGCTTTACCGTCAGACAGAACTGCGTGCTGCAGCCATGATGCGCGGCGGGGCTGTCGATGAAGTGCGAACGCTCATGGCGCGCGGTCTCGATCCCGGCTTGCCGGTCATGAAAGCGCTCGGCGTTGCGGAAATCGCCGCACTTCTCGCCGGGGAGGCGGGCGAAGAGAATACGCTGGCGGCGCTGCAACAGGCAACGCGCCGTTTCGCCAAGCGCCAGCTTACCTGGTTTCGCAATCAGACGCCGGACTGGCCGCGCGCGGCGACGCAGGAGGCGGCGGTCGAGGCGATCTTGTCGGCCATTTAGAACGCTTCGCCGCTTTTTGCGTGTCTTGGCTGCGATGCGAATTTATGCTGCCGGATCATTTCAGGGAGCGCGTCATGAAGAAAGCTTTTGCAGGACTGGGTTTATATCTGGCGGCCGCATCGCCTGCGTTTGCGGGCGCGGTCGAAGAGATGCTCGCCGCAGACACGGCCTTTGCGAAAATGGCGCAGGACGAAAGCGTGCCCGCGGCGTTCGCGCAATACGCCGCCGAGGATGTCTGGATGTTTCCCGAAGGCGGCGACGCCTATCAGGGACGCGAGGCGCTGGTGGAGCGTTTTTCTACCTGGCCTGACGGCGCGAACCTCGAGTGGTTTCCGCAGGAAGGGATGGCCGCGCCCGGCGGTGATTTCGGCTTCACATGGGGGCGCTATATCTTTACGGCGAACACCGATGCGGCGGCGGAAGGCGAAAATGTCGGCTACGGCAAATATGTCTCCATCTGGCGCAAGGAATCCGGCGGTTGGAAATTCGTCGCCGATATCGGCAATTCCGGTCCATCCCCGGAGTAATCGCGCCGGAATAATCAGGCAGGCGTCAGAAAGAGCGTGCGTTCTTTTTTTCGCCGCTCGGTCAGATGCGCTGCGGACTGCAACTCGCCGTCGACGCGCACCCGGTCGTGGATGAGAAAACCATCCGCCGCGCCCTGATAGTCGCCCTCGTTAATCCGTTCAAGGACGGTTGTGCGTGAAAAGCCGCCGGCGCCGAGATTATAGGCGAGCGAGACCATGGCGGAAAACTGGTTTTCATTCATTGGGACGCCGACCATATTACGTACGGTAGCTTCGGAAGCGCGTACATCCTCGCGCAGCAGACGATCTGCGTCTTCTTCGGTAATCGTCATGCCCTCGCGCGCCGTGCGCGTATGGCCATAGCCGATATACCATTGCCCGCCTGCATTATAGGCGTCTAACCGCATCCCTTCACTATCCTTGATAATCTGCAAACCGGCGTCGTTAATCCGCAGGTCCGCATTCTCCGTAAGCGCGCCGGAAGGCGCGAATACCGCCGGCGGCGTTTGCGCCTCGTTGCTTGTCGTTTCCGTCTGCGCCGGACTTTCAGGCTCGCCGTTGCGCGCATCGGGGATCGGCTCATCCAGAGCGCCAAAAAATCCCTCTACGGACTGAAACGCCGGCTTGGCCAGGTTTGAGACAAAACCCGGCGCGCCGTAGCGGTCGCCCACAAGCACGCCGAGCACAAAAATAATGATCCAGACGATCAGCTGAAATCGCATGCTGTAACCCCGAAAATACCCCGCCGGGCGCCTCCCCAGGTGGCCCGGTATTCCACATGAAACGTATCGTGTCCGTTTTGGAGGGCTTGTGCAAATCGGCCTGAAAAGCCGCATGAAACGGGCGATTTTTTAACGGGTGATTGCCATTGGTTCATCACGGCGGTAATGAACTGGGCAAGGGCGGGCCGGCGGGGGCGCAAGATTTCGGTCCAAAAAAAGTAAGTCGGCGCTGGGCGGGTTTGTTCCAGCGCGCCGGTTTCGTCTGGTGCTTCGGGAAAGCGGCGGGCGCCCGGTTCAGCTTGCACAGGCGGAACCGCGAGAGGGTATGTTTGAGTTTGTGCGCCGGCTTGGGCGCTTTTTGACGAGCATGGACGCCAAGGCGATTACGTCTTTGGCCGTGTCTGTAGCGCTTCTGGCGTTTGTGATCTTGATGCTGGCTTATGGTCAGCAATGGTTTCAGCTTGAAAGCGAAGGACAGTTGAGCGCCATGCTCGCGCAGGCGTCGGATTCACCCTTTGCGATCCTCGGCGTGATCTCCATTTTCTCATTTCTGGCGCTGACGGGTTTTCCGCAAATCCTGTTGATCACGGCGACAGTCATCGTCTTTGGCCCAAAGGACGGCGCGATTTATTCCTGGGCCGCCACCATGGCCAGCGCGACATTGACATTTGCTCTCGGCCATTTTCTTGGAGGGCGCTGGGTACTGCGCTTCGGCGGCGAGCGGGTGCAGCGCACGATCAATTTCATAGGCCGGCACGGCATACTGGCCAGCGCGCTGGTGCGCGTCGTGCCTTCGGCCCCGTTTATCGTCGTCAACGCTGCGGCGGGCGCTGCGCATATCCCCTTGTGGAAATACTGGACCGGCACCGGAATCGGCATCATTCCGAAAATCGCCGTCGTCGCGTCGCTGATGGCGGTCACCCATGACGCGGATGTGGTCCGCCAGGGCATGGGCGGGGTTGTCGAATTTTTCACCAGCCGCGAGCCTCGCGATATCGCCCTGATTGCGGCGATTATCATCGCCTGGCTTGCCTTCCTGCTGCTGGTGCGCTGGATATATCGCGGCATGCGCCGCCGGGAGCGGGGAGAAATATAGCGGCGCGTCCCGTTTGATGCGCCGGCTGACCCGAGAATCTTGATAAGGGGTAAACGCGAAAATCGTCAGACGCGCGCAAAAGCCGCGCAAAATCTGTATTTGTTGACGATTTAGGAACCCATTAAGGATAAAACCGACAACGAATTTCGGTACTCACGGTATAGGGAAAAGCGAAAATGCTTTCGACATTGTTCGGTATGCTTTCTGCGGATATGGCCATCGATCTCGGCACGGCCAATACGCTTGTTTATGTCAAAGGCCGCGGCATCGTTTTGAACGAGCCGTCTGTCGTCGCCATTGAAACCCGCGGCGGGCGAAAGCTGGTGCGCGCTGTCGGCAACGAAGCCAAGGAAATGCTGGGCCGTACGCCGGGCGAGATCGAAGCCATCCGCCCCATGCGCGACGGGGTGATCGCCGATTTCGAAGTCGCTGAAGCGATGATAAAACATTTTATTCGCAAGGTTCACAATCGCCGTTCATTCGCGAGCCCGCGCATCGTTGTTTGCGTGCCTTCAGGCGCAACCGCCGTTGAGCGCCGCGCCATTCAGGAATCCGCATTGTCCGCCGGCGCGCGCAAGGTCGAACTGATCGAGGAACCCATGGCCGCCGCCATCGGCGCGGGCCTGCCGGTGACCGATCCGACCGGCTCAATGGTCGTTGATATAGGCGGCGGCACGACGGAAGTTGCGGTGCTGTCTCTCGGCGGCATCGTTTATTCGCGATCCGTTCGCGTTGGCGGCGACAAGATGGACGACGCCATCGTCGGCTATATCCGCCGCATGTATAATTTGCTGATCGGCGAAGCCTCGGCGGAGCGCATCAAGAAGGAAGTTGGCTCGGCCATGATCCCGACAGAAGGCTCAGGCACCACGATTCAGATCAAGGGTCGCGATCTGATGCACGGCGTGCCGAAAGAAGTCCGCATCGGCGAGGCGCAGGTGGCCGAAGCGCTGGCCGAGCCCGTCAGTTCGATCATCGAAGCGGTCAAGGTGGCGCTTGAAGCGACGCCGCCGGAACTTGCAGCCGATATTGTCGATACGGGCATCATGCTGACCGGGGGCGGGGCGCTTTTGAAAAACCTCGATCAGGTGCTGCGCGACGAAACCGGCCTGCCGGTTTCCGTGGCGGACGATCCCCTGTCCTGTGTCGCGCTCGGCACCGGTGCGGCGCTCGAAAACACCAAGGCCATGCGGGGCGTCCTGTCCTCCGCCATATAACCCTTGTATTATCGTGAGATTCGGGGCGCCGACGCCGCCCGAAAGACTGGCTTTAAATAAACGCGCTTGACGATCTGGACGCGGCGCGCCAACGGTTTTACTTCGTGGAGTATGGAATTTTTAGGACAGGATCGTCGCGAAGGGCTGGGGCGTAAAGCGCATTCCCGGTTCAATCTGATCCTGTTGATGCTCGTCTCCGTGCTGCTCTTGTTGTCGAGCCTTTATTCCGCGCAGGCCTCAGTCTTCAAAAAAGCCCGCGAGGGCGTCATGGACGCCGCTTCACCCGTGCTGACATTGTTCGCCGGTCCGATCGGCGCGTTCAATAACGCCGTGGGTTCCGTCGGCGATTATTTCAGCGTCATGGAACAGAACAAGGCGCTGCGTGAAGAAAACGCGGAGTTGCGCCAATGGATGGCGGAAGCGCTTGAGCTGCGGGAAGTCGTGGCGAGCTATGAAGCGCTACAGGGCTATCGCGCGCCGCCGGAAGCGCAACCCATCAGCGCCTATGTCATCGGCGAAGCGAACGACGCCTTTGCACGATCGATGATCGTCAATGCGGGCCGCGCCAACAATGTGGAAGTCGGCCAGGCCGTCGTTGACGCGAACGGCCTCATCGGACGGATCGTCGAGGCGGGCGGCGGCGCATCGCGCGTCCTCCTGCTTACCGACATTCAAAGCCGCGTGCCGGTTTACGTGGAAGGCGCCGATGTGGAAGGGATTCTCGTCGGCAATACGCGTGAAAACCCGGCGATCAGCTTTACCGCCAGCGCCGAGGAAACAGAAGCCGCGCCCGGCCAGCGCGTTCTGACGTCCGGCGCCGGCGGCGCCTTGCCGCGCGGGCTGCCCGTCGGCGTCGTGCGCGGCGAAGAACGCGGCGATATCATTATTGATCTTTATGCGAATTATGCGCGTACGCGCATGGTGCGGGTGATCAATTACGCCTTCCCCGAAATCGATCCGGTGGATAGCGACGTAGATAGCGACGGGCAAGCGCCTGTAGCGGACGGCGCCGGCGGGGCGGACGGCCCAGGCGGAGCGGACGTCGAAGACGGCGCGCCGCAAACGCCGGCGGAAGGCTGACCGGAATGGGCTATCGCGCGGAAAATTTACTGCGGCTGATGCGGGCCATGGCGCCGACAATTCTCGGGTTTCTGGGCGTATTGATGCTGGCCGCGCCCATCCGGCTTTTCGAGGGGACGGTGCCGACCCCCATCATTCCGCTCGTGATCGTGTTTTTCTGGTCCGTTTATGGACCAGACTATATGCCCTCTGTCAGCGTCTTCCTGATCGGGCTTTTACAGGATCTATTAACCGGCGGCCCGCTGGGGCTCTGGTCCGCCGTTTACCTTGTGACGCAATTTGTGGTGCTTTCGCAGCGCGCCTATTTTCTGGGGCGCGAACAAAAGGTCGTCTGGATCGGATTTGCCTTGGCCTCGGCGGGCGCAGGGCTTATTCTATGGCTTGTGATGAGTTTGATGTCAGGCGTATTGCTGCCGGTGACCGCACTGGCCCTGCAGCTTTTAGCAACCGTATTGATCTATCCGCTGTTCGGCGCCGTTTTCGGCGAGTTCCACCGGCGCGTTCTGGTGGAGGCGTAAGCGATGGTCAGTTTCAACACGCACGATCCGGAACGCCAGGAAACGGTGTCGCGCCGCACGGTGCTGTTCGGCGGCGGCGTCGGTCTATTATTCGCGGGGATCGCCGGCCGGCTTTATCAGTTACAGATTTCCGACCATCAGAAATATCTCGATCTCGCGCAGGAAAATCAGTTTAACCGGCGCGTGCTGACGCCTCTGCGCGGAGAGATCGTCGACCGTTTCGGGGCGCCGCTCGCGTCCAACCGGAAAAATTTTCGCATATTGCTGATTCCGGAACAGGCGCGCGATGTCGACGCGGCGCTCGACAAGATTTCCAGGATCACGCCGGTGAGCGATGAAAAGCGCGCGCGCATCATGCGGGAAATCCGCCGCAGGGGCGCGTTTACGCCGATACAGGTCGCCGACAATCTGTCCTGGGAAGAGTTTTCGAAAATCAATTTCCAGCTGCCCCATCTCGGCGGTGTTTTGCCTGACGTTGGCGAGACCCGAGACTATCCGTTTGGCGAGGATTCCGCTTTCGTGATCGGGTATGTGGGCGCGGTCACTGAAAACGATCTGTCTTCGCAGGAAACGGATGAACAACGGCTGCTGTTGCGCCAACCCGGTTTCAAGGTAGGCCGCGAGGGGCTTGAGCGCACCTATGAAAGCGAGTTGCGCGGCGCGGCTGGCGCCATGAACGTGAAAATCAACGCCCATGGCCGTGTGATTGAGGAGCTTGAAGACTCCGCCGTGCCGCCGTCCCAGGGCAGAACGCTCGCCCTTACGATCGACGCCGAATTGCAGGCGCACGCCATGAAAGTGCTGGCCGAACCCGCAGAAGGCATCGAGCCGCCTGTGCAAAGCGCCGCCGCCGTCGTCATGGATGTCGTGACCGGCGACGTTCTGGTGCTGGCGTCGACGCCGGCGTTCAATCCGAACGACTTCAATGTCGGCATTGATCCGGGGTTATGGCGCGATCTCAATCAAAGTCCCTATAAGCCGCTGTTGAACAAGCCGCTGTCCGGGGTTTACCCGCCCGGGTCGACGTTCAAGCTGATTTCGGCGATCGCCGCGCAGCGCGCCGGCGTGCGGCCCTCGCAGACCGCATATTGTCCGGGCCGCATGTGGTACGGCAATCGTTATTTCCATTGCTGGAAACGCGGCGGCCACGGCACGGTCGATATGAAGGGGTCGCTGAAACATTCCTGCGACGTCTATTATTACGAAATCGCCAAGACGCTCGATATTGATCTTCTGGCCGAAACGGCGCGCGATTTCGGCCTCGGCCAGACATACGAACTCGGCATTTCAGGCCAGCAAAAGGGCGTCGTGCCGGACCGCGACTGGAAACGCCAGTATTTCGCCGGCAATCCTGAAAACCAGACCTGGTTTCAGGGTGAAACGCTTTCATGCATTATCGGGCAGGGTTATGTGACCTCAACGCCGTTGCAACTGGCCGTGATGTCGTCGCGGATCGCGACGGGCCGCGCGGTGCGGCCGCGGCTCGTGCGCGCCGTCGGCGATATAATTCCTCCGGCGCCTGAAGCGCCCTTGCTGGACGTCGATCACAATCATTTGAAAGTCGTCCGTGAGGGGATGAATGCGGTGACAAATGAATACGGCACGGCCGCGCGTTCCCGCATTGAAGACCCGGAATGGCAGATGGCGGGTAAAACCGGCACCAGCCAGGTTTATCAGATCACGGCGGAAGATCGCGCCAGGGGGCTGGCAGAGCCGGAAGACTTGCCCTGGGCGCGCCGCGACCATGCGCTCTTCGTTTCTTACATGCCATATGAAAATCCGCGCTACGCCTGCGCGGTTGTTGTCGAGCATGGCATTGGCGGCTCGCGCATGGCCGGGCCGAAAGCGCGCGAGATCATGAAAGCCGTCGCGGAAAAAGACCCGGCGTCGAAACAGGCGCTCGATCCGCGCTCGCTGGCGCGCGCACCCGGCCCGCGGGAAGGCTAGGCGATGTCGTCGATCATCCTTCCCGGCAAACGGCGCGGCGTCAGAGACAAGCTCTCGCGGCTGCACTGGCCATTAATCATTCTGCTGACGATTATCGCCGGCGCCGGCGTCATCACGCTTTACTCCGTAGCGGAAGGCAACTGGCAGCCCTGGGCGATGAAACACGCGATCCGGTTTGTGCTGGCGCTGGGCGTTCTGGTCGGCGCGGCGATGATACCGATCCGATACTGGATGGCGCTTGCCTATCCGGTGTATTTCGCGGCGCTGCTGGCGCTTCTCGCCGTGCCTTTTATCGGCGAAATCAATATGGGCGCGCGGCGCTGGATCGAATTGGGCGGTCTCCAGTTTCAGCCCTCCGAGGCGATGAAAATTGGCCTCGTCCTGGGGCTGGCGCGTTATTATCATGGTTTGCGTGCTGAACAGGTCTCGCATTTATTGTATCTCATCCCGCCGGCCCTGATGATCGGCGCGCCGGTCGCGCTGATTTTCATCCAGCCCGATCTCGGCACGGCGCTGCTGCTCGGTGCTACGGGCGCGATTATCGTTTTTGTGGCGGGGCTTTCCTGGCGCATCGGTTTTGCGGGGCTTCTCGGCGGCGTCGCGGCCGCCTACGGCGCCTATCGTTTCGACATTCTCAAGGAATACCAGTTGAGGCGGATAACGACCTTCCTCGATCCCGAGCGCGATCCGCTGGGGCAGGGCTATCATCTGCTGCAGTCAAAGACCGGCATCGGTTCCGGGGGCCTGACCGGCAAAGGCTTCATGGAGGGAACGCAGGCGCAGCTGAAGTTTCTGCCGGAGATGCAGACGGACTTTATTTTCACTGTGTTCGGCGAGGAGTTCGGGTTTGTGGGCGCCTTGGGGCTCCTGCTCGTTTATCTCGCCGTGATCGTGACCGGTCTTTCCATCGCCATGGCGTCGAAAACCCATTTTGCGCGCCTTGCGACCACCGGCGTCGTGGCGACGTTCACTCTCTATGTTCTCATCAACACCGGCATGGTCATGGGGCTTGCGCCGGTGGTGGGCGTGCCGTTGCCGCTGGTCTCCTATGGCGGCACCGTGATGCTGACGATTATGGGCGGTTTCGGCATCGCCATGAGCGCGCATGTCCATCGCGATCAGGACATGTACCGGTCAGGCGATTCGCTTTAAGGCCTTAAAATCGCTCGAGATGGTCTTTGTAGGCGGCGCAAAATGCGCCGTAGAGCGCATTGAGATCCTCAAATCGCGCGCCCGCCGTCGCAAAATCGTTCTCCCGGCAGGCGGTTTCGATATCGCACGCCGCCTTCGCCAGTGCTTCGGCCCCGACATTGGCGGCGGAGCCTTTGATGGCGTGCGCCGTTCGTGAGGCTTCGCTCAATGCATTTTGCGCCAGATCGGACTGCATGCTCGCCAGAAGATCCGTAGTTGAACGCTGAAACGCTTCTAGAATCGCCATTGCGCCGTCTACGCCTGCGGCGGCGACCAGCCCATCAACCTGTTCCACCTGCAAGTGAACTGACTGCTCTCTTAGCGGTTCCGTCAATGTTCCCGTCCCCTTCTGAAAGCCGTAGGGCGCGGCGCAGCGCCAAATCCCGCGTAGCTTTACGCAGGCTCCAATTAGCAATATTTGCTAATAAACGTAAAAAATTGTCTAAAATGCAGAAAATCAGCCGGGGCCTTCCCGGCGCGTTGTTAAGGGGAAATCAATTATGCAAGGCACGGCTGGCGAATCCGCACACTGGTCCTCCAAGGCCGCTTTTATCATGGCCGCCGTCGGCTCGGCTGTCGGATTGGGCAATCTCTGGCGCTTTCCTTATGTGGCCGGCGAAAACGGCGGCGGAGCGTTCGTCGTCTTCTACATTATCTGCGTTTTGCTGATCGGCCTGCCGGTGCTGGTCTCGGAATTATTCATCGGCCGGCGGGGCGGCATGTCCGCTGTCGGCAGCGTTGTCAAAATTGCGAAATCCGAAGGGCGCTCCCCGCTCTGGTCGCTGCAGTCCTGGTTCGGGATGATCGGGGCCTTCATCATTCTGACATTCTATTCGGTGATCGCCGGATGGGTGCTGGCCTATGTGGTGATGATCGGCGGGGATCTTTTCGCCTCCATCGGGCGCGACGGCGTCGGCGGGCTGACCGCAGGCGCATTCGCCGGGCAGTCGGCCGAACAGGTGAGCGCCAAGCTCGGCGAATTGCTGAACGATCCGGTACGGATGATCATCTATCACGCGATCTTCATGCTGGTGACGGTCGGCATCGTCATGCGCGGCGTCAAGGGCGGCATCGAGACGGCGGTGACGTTGCTCATGCCGGCGTTCTTCGTCTTGCTTATTGTGTTGTTCATATTCGCGTTGATTGAAGGCGATGCGGCGCAGGGCGTTGATTTTCTGCTTGGCGTCCGGTTCGAGGATTTATGGACCGGCGTGCAAAACGGCTCGGTCGTTTCCGCCGCGCTCGGGCAGGCGTTCTTCTCCATCGGTCTCGGCTCGGCGCTGATGGCGACTTACGGCGCTTATATGCGCGACGATCAGGACTTGCCGCGTTCGGCGCGCCTTGTGGCGATCGCCGATACGGGCGTCGGCATCGTGGCGGGTCTTGCGATCTTCCCGATTGTGTTCGCCATGGGGCTCGCAGCCGGCGCCGGTCCGACATTGATGTTCCAGACCCTGCCGCTTGCATTCCACGGCATGCCTGTGGGCGGCCTTTTCGGCCTCATGTTCTTTGTGCTGGCCTTTTTCGCAGCGATCACATCGTCGATTGCGCTTCTGGAAACTTCGACAAAATGGCTCGACGAACAAACGAAGAGTAATCAGCGTGTTGTTTCCGTCAGCATCCTAGGGCTAATCGCTTTTGCAATCGGCGTTTTGAATGCGTTGAGCCAGGTGCCGCAAGTCGGTCCGAACGGCGAGGACCAGACGAGTTTCTGGAATACGTGGCAGCCGCTCGGCGACATCGCGCTGTTCAAAGGCATGGTGCTGCTCGATTTCCTCAGCGCCACCACGGATCTCATCCTGCCCATAGCCGGTTTCATTACCGCCGTCTTCGCGGGATGGGTCGTCTCCACATCGACCGCACGCGAAGCCATCGGTTTCAAGTCTGAAATCTGGTTCAAACGCTGGCGGTTCCTGGTGCGCTATGTCTGCACGACCGGCATATTCATTGTGATCGTTTATTCGACCATTATCTCACCGTGGTTAGCAGCGCGGGCGGAAGCTGCAGCGTGCACAGCTGCAATCGAGGCCGTAGCGAGCAATACCGCAAGCGAAGATCAGGTTGGATTGGCGGCTGAGTGCGGTTCTGCAACAGCACAGTAGAATTATACTTGATGCAAAAACGCCGGGCTTGCGTAAGCCCGGCGTTTTTGCATGTCTGGCCGCGCCGTCTGCGGGCCGGCGCCGTAAAACTAGATGTCAACGATGGGCGTGAAGCCGCCAAAGATCATGCGCTTGCCGTCGAACGGCATCGTTGCGCCCATTTCCTTCATGCGCGGATCGGACATCATTTTTTTATTGGCGGCGTCGCGCACTTCCTTTGAGGGATATTCGAACCAGGAAAAGACCACGACCTCGTCATCCTTGGCCTTCACCGCTTTTTTGAAATCCGTGAGTTCGCCGTCCGGAATATCATCGCCCCAGCACTCGACCATACGGGTCGCGCCAAACTCCTTGAAGAGGGGCGCGGCGTCGGCGGCGTGTTTTGCATAAGCCTCCTTGTTGGCGGCCGGTACGGCGGCGACGAATCCTTCGATATAGGGCATGGGTCTCTCCTTCCTGATTTATTGACGATACTCGCGCATCAATCTATAAAAGTGACCATGAAATCAAAAAAAATAACTGTCAAGTCAAAAAAAATGACTAAAAAGAAATCAGCGCCCGAAAGCGACCCGAGGCGCTGGTATGACGACGCCTGCGGCACGGCGCATGCGCTGGAACTTTTGGGCGAGCGCTGGGCGCTGCTGATTATCCGCGAATTGATGTTCGGGCCGCGCCGGTTCAGCGAATTGAAATCCAGCCTGCCGGGCATATCGGCGCAGGCGCTGACGCAACGGCTTGAAGGCTTTGAGGCGGCAGGCGTCGCGGTGCGCCGCATTCTGCCGCCGCCGGCCAATGTGCAGGTCTATGAACTGACTGAATGGGGCTATGAAAGCGAGCCCATTTTGCAGGTCATGGGGCGTTGGGCGGCGCGCTCGCCGGGCCACGACCCGACACTGCCGCTTTCTGCGGCGTCGATGATGCAGTCGCTCAAAACCATGATCTCGCCGGAGCGCGCGAAGGACATAAAGGCGCGCATCGGTTTCCGGTTCGGACGCCAGGAATTTATAGCGGATGTCCGCAATGGCGGCATCGATATCGCGCGCGGCGATGCAAGCAGCGCCGATGCTGTCTTTGAATGCGAACCCGAATTGATGGCGGCCATTACCTATGGCGGCCATCCAGTCGCAGACGCAGAAAAAACAGATGATTTGTCATTGCAGGGCGACCGCAGGCTCGCCCGCAGATTTTTGTCGCTATTCGATTTGCCGCCAAAAGCGTCCTGCGCAAGTTAACTGCGGGAGAATTTATCCGTCGCGCGCACCAGCGCGTCGATGATGCCGGGCTCGCTGGCGGCGTGACCGGCGTCGAGCACCACATTGAATTCCGCTTCCGGCCAGCGTTGATGCATCTCAAATGCTGTCTTCATCGGCGTGACGATATCATACCGCCCCTGCACGATGATGGCCGGAATATGACGCACACGGTCGATTTCGCGCATGATCTGGTCGTCGCAGTCGAAAAAACCGCCATGCTGAAAGTAGTGGCATTCAATCCGTGCGAACGCCAGCGCGAAGGCATCGCTTGAAAAAGTCTGCATCCGTTCTTCAGACGGCAACAGGCTGACCGTGCCGCCCTCCCACAGGCTCCATGCTTTCGCCGCCTGCAACTGCTCGTTCTGATTGTCGCCCGTCAGACGTTTGTAATAGGCGGAGATCATGTCGCCGCGTTCAGCCTCGGGGATCGGCGCCAGATAATTTGCCCAGGCTTCCGGGAACACCCAGCTTGCGCCTTCCTGATAAAACCATTCAAGCTCGGCCCGGCGCAGGGTGAAAATACCGCGCAGCACAAGCTCGCTGACGCGGTCCGGACAGGTTTGCGCATAAGCAAGCGCGAGCGTCGATCCCCACGAGCCGCCAAAAACCTGCCAGCGGTCAATGCCCAGATGCGCGCGCAGTTTTTCCATGTCGTCTACAAGCGCCCAGGTATTGTTGTCTTCAAGTTCCGCGTGGGGCCTGGACTTGCCGCAGCCGCGCTGATCGAACAGCACAATCCGATACCGCGCAGGATCGAAATAACGGCGCATGGAGGGTGTTGAGCCGCCGCCGGGGCCGCCATGGCAGACCACGACGGGTTTGCCGTCCGGCGCGCCTGAGACCTCGTAATAGATCTCGTGCAGCTCAGAGACGCGCAACATTCCGGCGTCCGAGGCTTCCAGCGGCGGATACAGGCTGCGCAATTCACTCATTCAGATGCAATCCCGGGCTGACAATTCCGAATCATTTTGCTAAGGACTTAGATGGGTAGGGTGTGCGCCACAAGTTCTAGTTGGAGTAGGGACGCAAGTGATCTCTCGTAATGGCCGCCTGAAGGGCGTTGCTGCAGTCTGTTTATTGTTCATGGCCGGCGGTTGCGCCGTCGGGCCGATCCTCGCCGAAAATCGCTCTCAGCCTGAAATTGTCGCAGAACGCGACATGCTGGTCGACGCCGCGCGGGACGTGAAAGCCACGCCTTGGCCGAAGCCGCAGCCGGTTTCCATCGTCGCCCGGATTGCCGGGGCGGGCGATGACAATCGCGTCAGCCGGAGCGAAGCGGTCGCAACCTATGTCAACACGCTGCAGCCGGTCGGCATGCGGTTTCAGAAGCTGGCGCTCGATGCGCGCCGCAATCTGGAAGCGGCGGACCGTCTGTCGCGCATTGCGCTTAATGCGAGCGCTTCAGCCCGCGTAACCATGAATGATGTTGTCACGGTGGAAGGCGCCATTCAGGCGTTGAGAGAGAACCGCAAGATTTATACAAGCGCGGCGCGCGAGATCGAACAGGGCGGCGAAAGCGTCGACAGCAACGAGATCGATGTGATCCGCACCGCATACGCCGACGTCATTCGCGAGCTGGGCCGCGCGGCTGACGCGCTGGCGGAGCGCGTAGAAAAAGACCGCACAGAAACAATCGCCGCCCGCAGCGGCGACCCCCGGTAAGCGCCGCGGGCTGCATGCGATTATAAGGAACCCCATCGCGGCGGTTTTTCTTTTTTACAGCATGCTCTAAGACCCTGGCGGATGGCGGACAAGCTATCCCATAACAGGGCGGGCGTATTTTACGGCGCGTTTTACGCCGGGCAATTCATACTGCTTGGCGTTCAACTGCCGTTTTTTGCGGGCTGGCTGGTGCTGAAGGGATTCGCCGCCAGCGAAATCGGGCTGATCACCGGCGCAGCGCTGATCGCGCGTCTCGCCTTGGGGCCGCTTGTCGCCTATTGGGCCGATCATCAGGACGATGAGCGCCGAGCGCTGCGCACCGTCAGTTTCCTCTTTGCGCTTGGCGCGGCGGGCCTTGTTGTTTTGCCCGGCAAAATTCTGATCGGCGCATCGGCGGCGCTGGTGATCTGGACGTTCGGTCTGCTTGTGCCGCTGACGGATACGGCGGTTTTGCGCGCTGACCGCAATGGCTGGCTGCATTACGGGCAAACGCGCGCGGTCGGCTCCGTGTTCTTTCTGACGACAACGATCCTCAGCGGCGCGGTGCTTTCGCGCACCGGGGTCGGCGCTGCAGCGCCGCTGATGGCGGGCGCGGCCGCGCTTGCATTCTTGTCGTCCTGGTGGCTGCCGGAAGGGGCGGGCGGACGCGGCGGGGCGAGACCTGTCTCATGGCGCGAGGCGCCAAGGCTTGTTGCGAACCCTGTTTTTCTCGCTGTCCTGTTGTCTGCGGGCCTGACGCAAGGGGCTCATGCGGTTTACTACGCTTTTTCTTTTTTGCGCTGGGAAGCCATCGGTTATTCGACCTTCACCATCGGATGGCTTTGGGCGACGGGCGTGATTGTGGAAATTTTCATGCTGACGCGCATGCGCGGGCTCGCCGCCAGGCTTGGTCCCGCCGCGCTTTTAATGCTGGGCGGCGGCGCGGCGGCGGTGCGCTGGGCGATTATCGCATTCGATCCGCCCTTGCCGGCGCTGTTCCTTGTGCAGACATTGCACGCCTTCACCTTCGCTGCAGCCTATCTCGGCGCGATTGAGTTTCTCGACCGGGCCGCGCCGCTGCGGCTGGTAAATACCGGCATGACCGTGATGTCGGCGACCGGCGTCGGGGCGATCACAGGGCTGGCGACAGTGATCGCGGGCTATGTCTGGGACGCGCAAGGCGCGCGCACAGCCTATCTCCTGATGGCTGGCATGGGCGCAGGTGCGATGATTGCCGCGCTCGTCGCCTCGCGCTTGTGGGACGGCGGCAGGCTTTTCGACTGAATTTGTCGATTTCACGCGGCGCCGCGCGTCTAGGACCTGAACGGGCGGCGAGGGGCGCCGCGCCTGAAATTGCGATAGTCCGGAGCAGAAGAGAGAGATGCGAATATTCTTAACTCTAATTGCAGCGGCGTTGATGTTTGGCCCGCTTGCGCAGGCGGCGGAAACCAACGTTGACGCCAATGTCGAAATCAAAACCTTGGGCGATGGGCAATCCTCGCCGCCCGCCCAGATCGGCGACCTTTCCTGGCTGATCGGTCATTGGAAGGGCGCTGGCCTTGGCGGCAAGTCTGAGGAAATCGTCTCGCCGCCGCTGGATGGTCAGATGATGGGCATGTTCCGTCAGACCAAACCCGACGGGACGCTGATGTTTTACGAGTTTTATTTGTTTGCGGAGATCGACGATACGCTCGTGCTCAAAATCAAACATTTCAACCCGGACCTCAAGGGCTGGGAGGAAAAGGATGATTACGTTTCTTTCCCGCTCGTGGCGGCGGAGGAGAACGCCGTCTATTTCGATGGGCTGACCTTCAAAATGACGGGTCCGGATGAACTGCGCGCAGCGGTGATCGTCGATGGGCAGGGCAGGCTGGAATTTGCGTATCGGAAGACGGACTAGCGCCGGCGTGATCGGCGGCTCATCCGTCCGCAGGGTGCGCGCCGTCCCAGCCTTCCGGCAGGCCTTTTTCGGAAAATTTGCGAATCCGCTCCTCGTAAATGTCAAAGAGCGCGATTTTGGCGCCGGGCGAGTTTTTCGCTTTTTCCAGGAGGCCTTGCGCTTTCTCCATGTCGCCTGCGCGATAGGCGGCGAGCAACTGGCGGTGCGTATCGTCCAGCGCGCGGAAGGCTTTGGACGATTTGATGAACGGATTGCCGATAAGCGCGTAGATGGATACGGGACGCGTCTCGCCGCGCAATTTTAACCGGTCGAGTTCCAGATACGCAAAATGATGATGCGTTTCCTTGTGGACGCTTTCATCACAGATCATGGCGGGCCCGTAAAATTCCGACTGGCCGCGCAGGAAGGCCGCGCGATCGACCGCGGGCCCAACGGCGGAATAGCGGTTATTGCGGCCGTGTCCCATGGGCCCCACAAAACAAACGCCCGTCGCAATTCCGATCGCCAGATGAATCTGCATGCCGCGCGTGCGGCTCGACGCATCGAGATCGGCGTTGATCTTGTCCATGCTCTCGATAAGGCGCAACGCCGCGGCGCACCCCGCCTGCACATGATCGGCGCTTTCAAGCGGGGCGTTGTAATAGGCGAAAAGCCGCCCGCCGTCCGCCTGGTCGGCGGCGCCGCCGCTGGCGATAATCGTCTGGCGCAACTCGTTGCTGGCGGCGGCCAGCAGCTTTGTCACATCATCCGGCAGGGTTTCCATGGTGCGCAGATCGTCGTCGGCGATGCGCAATTCGCAGGCGAGCACGGTGATATCGCGGTGAACGCCTTTCAGGATGTCGCTGCCCGCGTCTTCGCGCAGACGTTTCATGGCGGCTTCGGGAAGCGTGTCGTGGAAAGAGCCGCGCAGATTGTCATCGCGCAACACGCCGCCGATGGAGCGTCCTCCGGCGACGGAAAAGGCTCCGAGGAACAGCGCTGTCGCCGCCGGCAACGGATTGAGCAGAATATCCCCGAATGCGAAGGCGCCGAAAGCCGCGATCAGAAGGATCAGCGAGACGAGGGCGGCGAACCCCGCCGCCTGCCAGAACTGCAATCGCTGGGCGATCATGATCGCCGCCGCGCCGAACACCATCACAGCCAGCGCTTCCATGTAGCCGGTCCACACGGGCCGCTTCGGCGTATCGCCTGAAACAATCTGTGCGGCGGCCAGCGCATGGGCGGCGGGCCGCGATATCTCGCCGCGCGCGCTCTTCACGCTGTCGCCAAGCTCCGTATCGAGACCGATGAGCACAACGGCGCCGTCAAGCTGTGCGTTGGCGTCAAGACTGTCGAGCAGGCGCGCCGCCGAGGTTGACGGCACGGTAAGCCGCTTCGGCGGATATAGCCGCATGGAGGCCGTGTCGCTGACATCGAGCGTCATGTCCGCAAGCTGGATACTTTCCAGAACGCGCCCCTGCGCATGCGTCGTTGAAGCGCGCGTCGCCGCCGAAACCGTCTCAACGCCGAGCGCCAGCCGGGCCGCTTCAAGCGCAATGGAAGGCGCCGGCGTTTCGCCAAGCGTCCACAACAGCGGCGTGCGCCGGAAGACTCCGTCGCGGTCGGCGGGCAGCGCGGCGACGGCGGGCCGCGCCGCTTCGGCAAGCGCTGGGTTGATCGCGTAAAAATATCGCGCTGCCGGCAGGGCGACAAAATCTCCGCTGGCGGCGACGTTCAGCCAGCCGGCGCGTTTCATATCGCTGCGCGACAGCGACGCGGTGCGGTTCGGCTCAAGCGGCGGCGTCAGCGAAACGCCGACGGCGCCGGGCACGCCCTCGAACGCGGCGGCGAGTTGTTCGTCGGTCACCGGCAATAGCGCCAGTTGTTCGGCGAAAGCTTCGTCGCGCGCCCCGGAAAGCCAGAATTCCCCGATGGTCTCCGGGGAAAGCGGGTCGGGCGCGTCCACGGCTTCGGTGAGCACAACGGCGCTGGCGCCGGCTTCTCCCGCCGCCGCCACGAGGTCCGCCAGCACGGTGCGCGGCCATGGCCACGGACCCACCGCCTCCACGCTTTCGCGGTCGATCAGAACCAGATGAAAGCGTTCCGACGCATCGCCCGAAGACGGGTCGAGGCGCTGAAAATAATCAAACAAACGCTCTCGCATGGTCGCATCGGGCGATTGCGCGCCGGCCAGCGCGAAAATGGCGATGATCGCCAGCGCCCCCGTCACGGCGAGCAGCGGCAGCGCCGACAGCCACTGAAAAGGCTTGGAAAACATACGCTTGGACAATTCGACCCTTTCGAGATCCCTGGCGAGGGCTTAGCACACAATTTCGCGCTTATTCAGGATGATTTTATTATCCTGTTGTAAAGCATAACAGTTGCAAGGGGCGGGCCGGGGCCCGGAACCCTTAAGGAAGCGTTAATCATGGCGGATTCGGCCGCGAGTTTCGACATTGATGTGAAAGAGGGCGTATTAAATTTAATCGCCCGGGGAGACTGGCGCGCGCGCCATCTCGGCGAGATTGACGAAAAACTGCGCGATGTCGCCGATGATTCGGTGGGGCGCGAGATCGTCATCGACATGTCCGCTGTGGAAAAACTGGACACTTCCGGCGCCATGGTTCTGCAACGCACGTTTCAGGCGTGCGAGCAGCGCACCGGCGCCTCGAAGATTATCGGCGCCAAAGAACCCCATGCGGCGCTGCTGAACCAGGTCGAGGAGCATCTGGCGCCGTGTCACGTGGAGCCAATGCACGGGAACGCGGTTTTTGTCGTGCTCGATCGATTTGGCCGCGGTATTTACGACGCCATCCTGTCGGCGCAGGCAGTGCTCAGTTTCATTGGCCAGACATTGATCACGGCGGTGCGCGTCGCCGCGCAGCCTTCCAAGATGCGCTGGACGTCGACCGTCCACCATATGGAGGAAGCGGGCGTCAACGCCATTCCGATTATCGGCCTCATGTCGTTCCTGATCGGCGCCGTCGTCGCGTTCATGGGCGCAAAAATTCTGCGCCTCTTCAACGCGGATATTTTCACTGTGGAACTGGTGGGCATTTCCGTGCTGCGCGAGTTCG
This sequence comes from Hyphococcus sp., assembly GCF_965228385.1. Classification (GTDB taxonomy): domain Bacteria; phylum Pseudomonadota; class Alphaproteobacteria; order Caulobacterales; family Parvularculaceae; genus Hyphococcus. Next base: position 137,677 of record NZ_OZ245810.1, read on the forward strand.
GCGTATTGCTGACGGCGATCCTGATCGCGGGGCGTTCCGGCAGCGCTTTTACAGCGCAGATCGGCTCCATGAAAATTCGTGAAGAGATCGACGCCATGCGCGTCCTGGGCCTTGATCCCATGGAAGTACTGGTCCTGCCGAGAGCCATCGCACTGATCGTGATGTTGCCGATTATTGCGTTTATTGCGTCAATTCTCGGCCTGATCGGCGGCGGCCTGGTCGCGGCGACGGCGATGGATATATCGCCAGCGCTGTTCATTTCGCGGTTTCAGGAAACCATCATCATCAACCATTTCTGGGCGGGCGTCATCAAGGCGCCGTTCTTTGCATTCGTGATCGCCGTAATCGGCTGTTACCAGGGTATGGAAGTTGAAGGCAGCGCGGAATCACTTGGTCAGCGTACGACGCTTTCCGTTGTGCAGGCGCTGTTCGTCGTGATTTTGATCGATGCGTTCTTCGCCATGTTTTTTCTGGAGATCGACTTTTGAGCGCGTCCGAAACAACAGGTAAACATATTATCGAAGTCGAAGGGCTGAAAACCCAGTTCGGCGACTTCGTCGTGCATGAAAATCTCGACCTTGATGTGCGCGAGGGTGAAATCATCGGCGTCGTCGGCGGATCGGGCACGGGCAAATCCGTCCTGATGCGCGCCATCATCGGCCTGAAACTGCCGAGCGAAGGCAGCGTGCGCGTTTTCGGCGAGGATTATTATGAGGCGGATGAAAAAACCCGCACAGCCATCGAACAGCGCTGGGGCGTTCTTTTTCAGGGCGGCGCGCTGTTTTCGTCCATGACGGTGGCGCAAAACGTCATGGCGCCCATTCGCGAGCACTTGGATGTGCCTGATGATCTCGCCAAGGACATTGCGGCCATGAAAATCTCCATGTCGGGCCTGCCCGAAGAGGCCGGCGCGAAATATCCGTCCGAGCTTTCAGGCGGCATGAAGAAGCGCGCGGGGCTCGCCCGGGCGCTGGCGCTGGACCCGGAAATCGTCTTTCTCGATGAGCCGACGGCGGGCCTTGACCCCATCGGAGCTGCAAAATTCGACGATCTCATCGTGAATCTCAAGGAATCCTTAGGGTTAACGGTGTTTATGGTTACCCATGATCTTGATACGCTACATGCGACTTGTGACCGGGTGGCGGTGCTCGCTGAAAAGCGCGTCATCGCCTGCGGACCGCTCGAAGAGGTGCGGCGCGCGGACCATCCGTGGATCGAGGAGTATTTTTCAGGGCCCAGGGGAAGGGCTGCGCTCGCCGCCAAGGCGAGCTGAGGGGCGTTGGTAGAGTAACATGGAAACGCACGCAAAATTTGCTCTTCTGGGTGCGATCGTTCTCAGCATGATCGCCGGGGCGTTCTTGTTCATCCTATGGCTGGGGCAATCCCAGCGTGAATTCGACGAATACGACATTATCTTTACAGAGCGTGTTTCCGGCCTGTCCGTCGGTGCGGCGGTGCGTTTCAACGGCATTCAAAAAGGCGAAGTGGACGAATTGTCCATCGATCCGGACGATCCGTCGATCGTCATCGCGCGCGTCCATGTGGACAGGGATACGCCGGTGAAAACCGACACCAAGGCGGAACTTGAACTTGTCGGCTTTACCGGACTTGCGATCATTCAGTTTGTCGGCGGCAGCGCCAATGCGCCTTTGCTGAAAGAATCCAGCGAGGAGCGCGTGCCGAAAATCAGAGCGGACTCATCCGGCATCGCGGCGTTTCTGGAAGGATCGAGCGATGTGCTGGCGCAGGCCAATCGTCTGCTCTCGGACGATAATATCAACGGCATTTCCGGCATCATCGGTAATATCGAAACCATGACCGCCGCATTCGCCGAAAACGACGAAGAAATCTCCAGCACGATCAGCAATATCGACACGATCACATCGGATCTGGCGCGCGTGACGAACAGACTCGACGCCGCGGCGACCAGTCTTCAGGCCTTTCTGGATGAAGACGCGCCGGCGACGGCGGCGGAAGTGGAGCAAGTGCTGAGTGAATCAAAGGCGCTGGTGGCGGAACTGCGCGCCATGACCAACGAAAACCGGGCGTCCGTGCGGGTCTTCGCCGATCAGGGGCTTGGTCAGGTGGCGCCGGCATTGAACGAGGCGCGCCGTCTCATGCGCACGCTCGACGCCATGCTGCGCGAGATTGACCGCGACCCGAACGCCTATTTTTTCGGTGAGCGCGCGCCTGAATATGCAGGGGAACAGGAATGATGAAGGCCGCCGCGAAACTGCTTTGTCTCGGCGCGGCGCTAGCCGCAAGCGCCTGCGTTTCCGTTTTGCCCGAAGCGGCGCCGCCGAAACCGCGTTTCCACATCGCGCCTGCAGAAGCGGCGAGCCTCTCCGGGCCGTCGCTTGACTGGTCGCTCGTTATCGAAGATCCGCGCGCCACGCGCGTTTACGATTCCGTACGTATCGCCGTATCGCCGGGACCCGGCAAAATCGAATATCTCGCCGGCGCGGAGTGGGCCGACCGGGCGCCGCGCCTGTTTCAGACAGCGCTGGCGCAGACTTTTGAAAACGCCGGTCGCATCATCGCCGTGGGCGACAGGCTTGCGATCCCGGTCGCCGATATTGTCCTGCAAACCGATATCCGCCGTATGGAAATCGACGCCGCCGCGAGCGGCCGCCCGGCGGTGGTGGAAATTTACGCGCGCCTCAGCAATGGCAAGGGCGCCGTTTACGCCGCGCGCAAATTCGAGGCGCGGGCGGAGGCGGGCTCCACAAGACCTGACGACGTCTACGGCGCCTTTGAAAACGTATTTGACGATCTTCTGACCGAAATTGTGGACTGGACCTATACCGAGGGCGCGGCCGCACGGGGGCCCGCCTCCTGAAAACCCGCTATATGCCGGGGATAATGAACGATTTTCCGGCCTCCGGTGTTCATGTATGCATGATCGCATGGGTTCAGGAGGAACATCCATCATGAAAATTCTATCTTCAGTTTCGCTGGCGTCCCTGATGTTCGTCGCGCAGGCCTGTTCGCCGGCGGCCGGCCCCGGCCGGGGCGACGCGCCGCCGCCCGGCAATCCCGAGATGGGCGGCGACGGCGACGCCACGACCTGTCCGCTCATCGGTTCGCGCAACTGGAAAGCGTGGGTCAACGCCATGCCGGGACCGGACGCCCGCCCGACGCTTATCGTCGAGGGGGATGTGGATGCGCCGACCGCAGGCTATACATTTAGCTGGCAGGAAGGCGTCGCGGACCGCAGCGCCGTGCCGTTTCAGCGCCTGCACCTGACCGCAAACCCGCCCGACGGCATGGCGGCGCAGGTCATCACCACACAAACCGTGCGTTATGAAGGACCGGCTATCGCGGAAAATTATCGCGCCGTCGCTGTCATGTGCGGAGAGGAATTGCTGGCGGACATTACGGATGTCATGGTGACGCGCTAGAATTGTTGGGCTAGCGTTGCGCCGCGTCTTAGTTGGAGCGGCGGTAAAAACTTGCGTTATCTTGCCCATCATCAAGCGGAAGAAACCACTCACTCCAAATGCGCGCGTATTCCCCTTCACAGGCATGGATGCGGTTATTTGGCGGTTGTGCTCGACGGAGAGTACGAAGAGACCAGTATAGACGGACGGTTTTCTTGTCGCGCTTCTTCCATTGTATGGCATCCTGCGTTTCATCTGCACAGCAATAAAATCGGCCGGGGCGGCGCTGTCATCTTAAACTTGCCGTCCGGCGATCAGGGCGCGGCCCCGTCCAGGCGGCGCACGCAGACCAGTCTTGATGCTGATTATATTTTACAGCTGGCGCACGCCAGTCCGGTTAACGCGGCGCGGGCTGCTCTTGAGGAGCTCGGTTCCGGCGAGGCGCCGCCCCGCGCCTCAGGCTGGATACGCCGGTTGTCTGCGTTGCTCGCGCAGGATGCGCGCGAAGGGCGAACCTCGTCGATCCGCCGGTTCGCCGCCGCCGAGAGCCTGTCGCCTGAACATATCTCGCGTCAATTCAAATTGTATTTTGGGGTCAGCCCGGCCCGATACCGGCGGGAAAAGCGGGTGAGGCGAGCGATGAAGTTGATCAGCGGCGGCGTCACTATTCATGAAACGGCCTATCGCTGCGGTTTTTCAGACCAAAGTCATTTAACCAGAGAGTTCCGGAAGATTACCGGCATGACTCCCGGCGGATTTATCCGCCGATTTTAAACATCAATTTCATACAAGACGCTTTGCGCATCATAAGACAAGTTTGACGGCTGTTCACAGCGAGCGGGTGATATGAAGGCGTTTCTAACAATTGTTTCCAGCATACTGATTGTCTTCGCTCACGCGTCCGCTGAGGAAGATTACGAAGCGCGAGGCCTCGCCATCGCCAATGTCCATATCCTGCCAATGACGGCGGACGAAGTACGCTACGACCAGACGATATTGCTGGCCGACGGCAAAGTCGTCATGTACGGCGACGCGGATACGCTTGAAATTCCGGAAACTTTCGAGACGTTAAACGGGCTTGGCCAGTTCGTCATGCCTGGCCTTAGCGACATGCACGTTCATTTGCGTGAAACGGACCAGGGTTCGCTTGGGCGCTATTTGAAAGCGGGCGTTACGCAAATCCGGGAAATGAATGGCCGCCCGTTTCTGCTCGAATGGAAGAACAAAATCGAGCGCGGCGAACTCGACGGCCCGCGCATGATCGTCGCCAGCCCTTCCATCGGCAATTTCAGTTCTCCCCGTGAGGGATATGAGACGCCGGAAACGGTTGAAGAGGCCGAAGCGAGCGTCGCGTCCTTCCAGCAGGACGGGTACGACCTGATCAAGATCCATAATTTCGTTCCGCCGGATATTTTCGCCGCGATCGTGCGAAGCGGACGCGAGCTGAACATGCCCGTCGCCGGACATGTTCCGGTCGTCGTCTCATTGAACGAAGCGCTGTCCGCTGGTTTGCGCTCGATCGAACACATGACGGGCGTATTCGAGACTGTCGCCACCGAAGACGGTCTCGCCATGGACGAAAAGGATTTTAGCGGCGCGTATTTCGGCGCGCCGATTTCAAAGAAAAAACTGAACCAAGCCGCAAAGACGCTGGCAAGCGCGGATATTTATCTTACCGCGTCCTTAGTCTGGTTTACAAAGCAGCTTGCTTTTCCCCCTGCAGAAGCGGCGTTTTCTGATATCGACCGCCGCAGGCTGGGGCTTGAAAACCGTCTCGCGGCGGTGCGGGCCTTTCAAAAAGCCGGCGTCAATATGATGATGGGAACGGATTCAGATGGCGGCGGCAAGCTGGCGGCGACGGCAATCCATGAAGAACTGGCGCTCATGACGCAGGCCGGCCTGACGCCCTTCGAGGCCTTGAGAACCGCCACGGTCGTTCCTGCGCAATATCTTGGCCGGTCCGGCGACGGCGTTATCGAAAAAGGGGCGCGCGCTGATTTAATTTTGCTGGCCTGCAATCCGCTCGAACGCATTGCGTGCGTTTCATATATTAACGGCGTCGTGCGGGACGGAGAAATCGTCTACTGGTCGCATGACAGCCGCCGCAGACATATCAACCGGGAGTAGAACGTCCAGTCCTAAGCAAAATACCCGACCGTTGCGCCGATCAGCAGGTAAACGCGCCCGAGCGGCGAGCTCAGATATTCTTCCAGTTCCTCGTCCGCCGTTTCGGAGGTGGTGGCGTCTTCCAGCAGCTGCTCAAAGCCTTGCAGGAAATCATGCACGCCGTTTTCAAATTTGCGGTCGCGGCCCGATTCCGTCCGTATGCGGCGCTTGACGTCCGCTTCGTTGAGACGCAACAGGCGGTTGGCGAAGACATTGCGGTCGCCCTTGTCGAAACGCTCCTGCAATGCCGGCGGCGGATCGCCATAGAGCCGCGTCTCAAGCTCATAGGTAAAGTCCTGCAGCTTCGCGATAATGCGGATGGCGTTTTCCGCCTCCGCCCGTTCCTTTGAAGCCTTTTGTTCAGCTTCCTTCGCGGCCGCGCCAAGATCCAGCGGCGCGCCTTCATCGGCGGCGTCAAGAATCTCTTTCCAGGAAACATTATGCTTTTTGCGCGGTCCGTCGCCGGCTTTGGCGGACCCCTTGTTGCCGAGGGTGAGGGGCGGGGTTTTGCGCGGTCCGCCTTTTGAAGGGCGGCGTTCGGCAATATCGCGAGCGAGCTCGTCAAGGCGCGCCGCCCCGTTGCCGGTGGTTTTGACGGTCTTCGGGTCCGGCGCCACAGGTTTGAGAACAGTGGGCGGGGTGCGCGAGGCCGCGCCAAGATCGAGCGTCGCCTGTGCGGCGGCGGTTTTTTTGGCTTCCTCCGCCGCTCTTGCCGCCTTTACGGCGGCGTCTTGCGCCGCTGCTTCTTCAGCGCGTTTTTTCTCCGCGGCTTGCCGGTCGGCGCGCGCCTGCATTTCGTTTTGCGCTTCGGCGAGGCGGGCGGCGGCTTCCTGTTCGCGCAGCTGCGCTTCCGCAAGACGGGACAAACGATCCGTTTGCGTCGCAATCGCCTCTGCGAGGCGGTCGGCCCGCTTGCGCTGTTCCTCGATCAGCGTTTCAAGCCGCGCATTTTCCTGTTCCAGAGCGGCGCGCGCTTCGGCGAGCGCCTGGTTGCGCTCTTCGATGCGCGTCGCTTCGGACTCGGCGAATTTCACGGCCTCTTCCGAACTCTTGCGCGCGCGTTCGCTGGCGGAGGCGACATCGCCGGAGGCTTTTTCCGCCGCCTCGCCGGATTTGCGCGCGGCGTCGGAGACTTCCTCGGCGGCTTTCGTTGCCTTGGCGGCGCCTTCGGTGGCGGCGCTGAGCGCGCCGGACGTCGATTTGGTGATCTCCTCGAGCGCTTTGGCGGCGGCGTCCTGAACGCGGGCGGATTCCTCGCCGGCTGCCTCGATGGCGCTGCGCGATGTGCGTTCGGCGTGCTCTCTGGCCGCTTCAATGGCGTTGTCGGCGGCTTTTTTCGCTTCGTCAGCGGCGCGCTGCGCCGACGCGCCGATATTGGCGGCGTTGCGCGCGGCGGATTCCGCCGCGGCGTCGGCGACGCTTTTCGCGCGTTCCGTCGCCTGGCGCGTTTCCTCGGAGGAGGCGTCGATCGATTGCGCGGAGCTGCGCATGGTTTCATCCACATCGCGCAGGGCTTCGCGTAACGCTTCGAAGCTGTTGAACGCGCGTTCGGCGGCGGTCTCCAGCCGGATCAGCCGGTCGTCGAAATCCTGTTCGGCCTGCAGGGAAGTGTTCTCCGCCGATTGCAGGCTTTCGATGGTGACATTGGCTTTTTCCGCGATGGCGGCGGCGAAACTGTCCGCATGCGCATTAAGGCTCTCGGTCAGCTCCATCAGGCGCGCGCGCTCCTCGGCGACGCGCCCGACCGCGCTCGCGGCCTTCTGGTCGATGGCGTCGCCTGCAAGCTCAATCGCTTCCACATGCTGGCGGATCATCGCTTCGACCGAAGCAAGGCGTGTCAGCGCATTATCAAGGCCCTGGTTCAGCGTCGACATATGCGCTTCGACAATACTGCCGACGCTGTCGACATTTTGCAGCGCCGTCACGTCCGGCGTAACGATGCGCTGAGCGGCGACGGCGATGGATTCCGCGGCGTTCAGCATGGTGAGGATGCGCGACAGGGCGTAGCCGACAAACAGCACCATCACCGGCAGGATGAACGCGAATAAAAGCGTTTCCATCTCAAAAACATTGAGCGGGTTCCACGGCCGGTCGACGCCGGTGGCCGCCTCGATCTGTCGATGCGCCAGCCAGTTGCCGATGGGCAGGCCGAGGAGAATGGCGACGATCACGAATATGGCCGTCAGGCGCGCCACCTGCCAGATCTGGCGGCTCATGGCGTTCCAGCGGCGCTCGTCGCGGCGCACCAGCATGAACCCGCGCGCCAGATCCGCATTGCGGGTTTCGGCTTCTACGATGCTCTTGAAGCGCATGCGCGCCTCATCGTCCGGCGCATCATCTGCGGCGTTGGCGGCGTCATTCTCAGAAGGTTCGTTCAAGGCGCTGCTCGCTTGGTCCATCTCGCAAAGGCAGTGGTGTTAAAGGCCTAACGCCCGATGCGGCTCCGGGCAATATTTTCGCATAGCCGAATTCGTCAACCACGCCAATTCAGCAGCAGAAATTAAAGCGGCGCGCTTCAGATTGCGATTTGGCAATGATTCGGTTTTTGCGCCGCCAGAATCCCTGTAGCCAGAATCCCTTTAGCCGGAATCCAGCCGGGCGGAATCCGGTTAAAAAATATGAATCGCGGCGCATTTTGCGCGATTTTTCCACAAGGAGGGGGTCCAGAACCGCCATGTCCGCCGCCGATCTGACCTCATTGCAGCGATTTGTGGAATCGCGTCCCTTTCAGGGCGTGGTGCTGGTCCTGATTATCGTCAACGCGATTGTGCTGGGCGCGGAGACTTTTGAAGGCGCGAATACGGCGGCGGGCTCTTTCCTTAATGTGGCGGACAGGATCATCCTTTACGCCTTCGTGGTGGAGATCGGCACGCGCATCATCGCCTATCGCATGACCTATTTCAAAAATGGCTGGAATATTTTCGATTTTCTGATTGTCGCGGTATCGATCGCCGCCGCGACGTCCGGCCTGGCGGCGCTGCGCGCGTTCCGGGTGTTGCGCGTTCTCAGGGTCATCACCGTCATACCGCGCATGCGCGTGGTCGTCTCGGCGCTTCTCGATTCCATTCCCGGCATCGCTTCGGTGGGCGTTGTGCTGGCCCTGATCGTCTATGTCTTCGCGGTGATCGGCGCGAACCTTTACGGGGCCGATCATCCGGAACTGTTCGGAAACGTCTTTCAGGCGATGTACACGCTATTTCAGGTGATGACGCTGGAAGGCTGGCCGGACATCGCCGGCAAGGTCAGCCAGACCCATGCCCGCTCCTGGGTGTTCTTTCTGACGTTCGTGCTTATCGCCACATTCACCATGCTGAACCTTTTCGTCGCCATTGTCGTGCGGGTGGTGGAGGAAGATTCAGAGCCCGTGGTCGATGAAGTGATCGACGGGCAAAAGACGATCCGTCTCGAAATCGGCGCGCTTCGCAAGGATATCCAGGAGCTGTCGAAGCGGCTGCCCCCTGCGCCTGAGAAGGCGCCAGATTGAGGGCGGACCGGCTTTGGGGCGTTCAGCGGTCTGACGCGTCATAATTATACTCTATACAGATTGATATGGCGCTGGGCGTGCAAGCCAGGCTTGAGCGCCAGGTGAAATGAAAATGATGCGTTTACACCATATGCCTCGCGCTATGTATGCGGCGCGCGTTTCCTCAACCGAAAGAATAGAAATTCTGAAATGGACATCATGCGCTATTGCCGGTAGGGCATCCGTTAGAAGTCATCAAAGAAATTTTCATGTCGCGTTTTATACTTGGTAGTTTATGCTTGCCAGCTATTTTCTTGTCACACCTCGCCGCCGCTGACGCCGACGAGGTTATCGTTACGGCGAACAAGCGTGCGCAGAGTCTAAACTCTATCCCGGCGAGCATTGACGTGATCGCCGGCGCGCAGGCCGGCAAGGCGAGCGGTTACGACAGCGCTGAAGAGATCACGCAATTACTGACGGGCGTGCAGGCGGCGGTGGCGAACGGCAATCAGATCGCGTTCCAGATTCGCGGTATCGGCGCCGTGGACCATCAGGCGCTGACGCCCGGCGCCGCCGCCGTTTACATGGACGGCGTTTTTCTGGCGACCAACGTACAGACCGGCCCGCTGCTCTATGATCTTGAGCGGATCGAAGTTTTAAAAGGCCCGCAGGGCTCGCTCTACGGCCGAAACGCCTCATCCGGCGCCATCAACTTCATCTCAGCCCGGCCCGCACAAGAAACTGCTGGCTATATCGAATGGTCTTACGGACGCTTTGATCGGGTGGATGTATCCGGCGCCGTCGGCGGCGCCGTTGGCGATGAACTCAGCGGACGCATTGCCGGGCGTTATCTGAAGCAGGATTCCATGCTTGAAAACGTCCAGAGCGCACCGGGCTTTGCGCAGGGACCTGAACGCGCAGGCGGCGAGCGCGATGAGTTTGGCGTGCGCGCGTCCCTGCAATGGGAGCGCGACGCGGCGCGCGTTTTGCTGCGCGCCCATTACGAAGAAGATAACGGGATCAATCCTGCGCCGCGCAATCTCAATCTGGACCTTGGCGATCATGAAATTTCCGTTGGCGGCGACGGCGTTCAAAATACGGACAATGAATTTTTTGGCGCCGCGCTTGAGGCTGTAGTCCCGCTCGGGGGCTGGGAGCTCTTTTCCCTGACGGCCATAGAAGGCTATGCGCAAGATTACGGTTTCGATTTTGACGGCGCGCCGGCTCCATTTGGCGACCCAACCTTGAACGCAAATTTGCGTTACGACCGTGAGTTCCTGCAATTGAGCGAGGAGTTACGCCTGCAAGGAGACTGGTCCCTTGGTCACAGTCTCATTGGCGTGACGGCGTCCTCTGAGGATTTTGAGCAGGAATATCTGATCTGGTGCGGCCTTCTTGATCCGGCGACACGGCTCGGCGATTGCCGCTATGTGGGCGCGCCCGGACGCGTAGGGCCAACGCCAGCATCACCCGGAGTCGCGACGACGCTGGTGACGGATATCCAACAGACCCGCAAAACCGCCGCCATCTTCACCTATCACGACCTAAACCTTACTGATGCGCTGACGCTGACGCTCGGCGCACGCTACACGCATGAAAATATCAAGGGCGAGGGCCAGGGCGTTCACATTTTTGATGATGGGGTTATTGGGTTTAACAACCGCGACGGCCTCGGTCCCGCCATTGGCGCCAATCGCATCAAGGAAAACCGTCTCAGCGGCAATGTGGCCCTGTCCTACCGCTTTACGGCGCAGAACATGGTCTATGTGTCTTTTTCCAATGGCTATAAAAGCGGCGGCTTTAATGGCGAGGTGCAAAATAACGCTACGCACTTCCAGGACGAAGGGTTGTTCCGGGCGGAAACAGTGAACGCCCTCGAGGCCGGTTACAAAGGCGCGCCGCTGGCGAATCTGTCGCTTAACGCCGCGCTTTTCTATCAGGACTATAATCGCCCCCAGGCGCGGATTTTTGTGAATTTCCCGCTGCCGGACGACACGTCCATTACATCAAACTCCCTGTCCAATCTCGATAAGGCGGAAGCATATGGCTTCGAGGGCGGATTATCATGGCGCCCCGACCCGGCGCTAAGCCTTGGCGGCTCGGTGACGCTTCTGGAGTCCGAGATCCGCCAGTCCACAGACACTGGGGGCAACGCGGCGTTGTTTGACGGCAATCCGCTGCCCTTCGCGTCGAAGGTCTCAGTCACAGGCTTTTCCCGCTATCAGCGGGAGATCGCCAAAGGGGTCAGTCTCGCCCTTCAAGGCAATGCTAAATATCAAAGCGCGTTTTTCCTCGATGCTGAGGGCCGCGCCGGCCGCCGGCAACGCGCCTACACGCTTGTCGATGCGCAAGCAGCGCTCTTGTTCGCGGACGCCGGGCTGGAACTGGCGGTCAGCGCGCGCAATCTCCTCAATCAGGACTACGCCGTCTCCGGTTTCGGGTTCATCGGATACAACGTCTTTGTCGGGCCCCCCCGGACATGGGCCGTCTCACTGCGGAAAACCTTTTAGACGCGCACAGCAAAGGCGCTTTGCCAAAGCGCAAAAAAATGCGACCGTCCGGCCCCCATGAGCACGCAGCAATCATTCGGCCTTGCCAAAGGCGACCGCCTAACCTGGCGCTATGAAGTGATCGAGCCCATCGGCGCCGGCACCGAGGGCGAGGTCTACAAAATCCGCGAGAAGGCGACAGGCCTCACGCGCGCGGCGAAACTTTATTTTAAATCCAAGGAACACAACTCGAAGCGTTTCATCCGCTATGCGCGCAAGCTCGACGCCCTCAAAGACTGCGACATCGTCGTGAAATATCTCCACGCCGAGGAAGTGTGGATCAATGACCGCTTCATCTATTGCCTGATCAGTGAATATTTCGCCGGCGCCATTCTGGAAGACATGATGAAAACTTATCGCGGGCGTCGCATGCCGGCCTTTGAGGCGCTGAACCTGATCCACGCGCTGACGACCGGCATTGAGGAAATTCACGCGCGAAAAGAGTTTCACGGCGATCTGCACAAGGGCAATATCTTCGTTGAGCGCAACGGCGTTTTCTTCCGTTTACGGACGATTGACTTTCACGAATGGGGCAGAACCCCGGCGACGGAACGGCGCGCGGACGTGCTCTCCATCGCGCGGCTTTTATACGATATCACCGGCGGGCGCGATCATTACAAGAAACAGCCGCAGGCGATCCGCGACATCTGCATGGGCAACCGCTCGGATCTGATCCTGAAAAAATTCCCGACCGTGTTTCACCTGCGCGCGCATCTGGAAACGTTCGAGTGGTGAGGGAGGCATCGTGAACGAGGCTGAGTTTGATGCGCTAATCGATTGCAAGTTTCCTTACAACGACGCGAAAGAGTGCATGCGCCTAATCAATCTAGCTGCAAAAATTTCACCAGAAGCGTCATTTATGGTGCTTCATGAAATCTGTCGGCCACCAAAGGACGCCACAGTCTTAAATATTCGACTCAGCGAACTTTTGACAGAATGGAGGAAGACAGTCACGCATCCGCTAAGAGATAGAATGTTCGAGTGTGCTCAATACCTGATTGGGGGTGGATGGGCGACAGTGGACTTTGCCCTACAGCTCATACGAGAAATAGAAAAATTTCCGGGTCAATATTCAGCTTTGAACATTGCATATTTCTGTTGCGATGATGAAAGTGGTAAAATTGAAAACGAATATGAGCGAATTCGTTCGGCGTGGAATATCTAACCCGCAAACCTTGCGCGCTTCTTCGCCAGCGCCGTTTCTTTTAAAAGCAACTTCACCAGCGGCCGCGAAGTCAGCCTTGCGGCGGCGACGCCGAAGGTGACGGCCAGCGCCCCGATGGTGAGGATTGCATCCTGCGCCACGATGGACGGCGCGTCGAACAGCGAAATCAGGAAGAGGGCCGAGGCCGCGCCCGGCGCGCCGCCGAACCAGGCGAGGAACATCTGGCTCTCGCGCGCCAGCGTGGTTTTCTTGAGCGAGAACAATCTCGGGCCTGCGCGCATCACCGTCACCGCAGCGGCGGCGAAGACGATGGACAGGAGATCCGCCTGCAGGATGCGGGGCGCCAGAAGCACGCCAAAGCCGAGATAGATGAACGGCGCCAGATTGCGCTCCGCAAGACGGCGCAGGCGCACCCGGGTCATGACAGTGGCGCGCGTTTCCTCACCCCACAAGAGCCCTGCGGACGCGGCGGCGATGACGGGATGCGCGCCCGTAAAGCCGGCCATGAGCACCGCGACGAAAGCGGCGGCGATGGCGAAGGCGCCGGCGTGTTTTGCGTATTTCGGCGAATTGGCGATGCGCGCAGCGCCAAGACCCAGAACCCCGCCAATGGCGAAGGCGAATAGAAAGCTGCGCGCCGCCTCATAGACCGGGGTGATCATCGGCATGCCCTGCGGCGCGGCGGTGGCGACCGCTTCCAGCATCACCGCGACGGGAATGCCGAGCGCAAGGATCGCCGCGCTCTCGAGCCGGACGGCCGATTTCAGGGTAGAGGGCGCCGGGGCGTCGGTGACAGCGCGCCGGTCGAAAGCCGCGCCGTTCAGGGTGAGCGCGCCCGCCAGCAAAAAGGCGGCGCTGAACGACAGCTGCGGCGCGAGGATAAACGCCGAAAGCCCGCAGACGATCAAAAACAGCGGCGCGCCGCCGATGGTCAGCCGGAAAGAGGCCGGACAAACACTGGCCAGCTTGGTGATGCGGAATTGCGCCGCCGCGGCGGAGGCGAGGGCCGCCAGCATGATGTCCGCGCCCCCTGCAACCCATTCGGACGGCGCGAAAGGCGCCGCCGAAGCGCGCCAGATGAGGGATACAGCGGCGCCGCCGGCGATCAAGAGGCCGGGCGAACGGGCGGCGGCGTCGAGAAACTTGCCGCGCTTTCCTTTCGCCGTCCCCAGAATCCAGAATATTGCGGCGCAAAGAACCGCGGCGATCGCAAGAACCATGGGAGTTTTAAAACCAATGTTGCCGTTCAGCGCTTTTCACTTGCGCCGAATCACTTTCCGCGACCATGAGTTGATCCGCGCGCAATTGCAAATTGAAATTTGTTTATCAAAAGACCGCATGCGGCGTATTCATCCGCGAAGCTGCGTCGATTTTTGAAAACCGGACAGTCTGCGACGGTTCATGATACCACGGAAAAAAAAGTGGTGGATAGATATCCACGGGTTTTTTTACGGCCGTATGATGCCAGCACGTTCAATTCCAAAAGCAGCAAAAAGAGTCGCTTATGACTGCATCTTCAGATGCTACGAAAAAAGGGAAAACGCGCGGCAAAATTAAACGCGCGATTGCAAACGCGGCGCCGGGCATTGCGCATGCGCTGGGCGGTCCGCTGGCGGGCGCCGCAGTGGCGCAGTTATCGCGCGCGATCTTCGGCGCCGACGACGTTGATGAAGTCACAATCGCCGAAACCTTGTCGCGCGCCGGACCGGAACAGTTGCTTGCGCTGAAAAAAGCCGAACAGGAATTTCAGATTGCGTTGCGTCAGGCGAGCGTTGCGGAAATGGGCATCGACGCCGGCGACCGCGCCAATGCGCGCGAACGCCAGATCAAAATGCATGACTGGACGCCCTCGGCGCTGGGCGCGCTGGTGATCCTGGGATTTTTTGTCGTGCTTGGCGTCATGGTCGCGCGCAAATTGCCGGAAGGCGCCGAGACGGAATTTTCCATCATGCTCGGCGCGCTCGCCACCATGACGGCGGCGGTGGTCAATTATTTCTTCGGCTCATCGGTGGGCTCGCGCGAGAAAACGCGGCTTATTGCGTTTCCGGCGGCGGATGTAAAAGCGCTGAAAGAAATACAATAAGCAGTTGTTTTATCATGATGATGACATCACAGCCTGAAGCCGACATAAGAGTGTTTCCATGACGAGACAGTTTGACATTGCGATTGTCGGGGGCGGGGTGATCGGGCTTTCGCTGGCGCGCGCGCTGACCTCTAGCGGCGCGGCGATCGCGCTGTTTGACGCGGGCGCCATTATTCCGCCGGCGACCAGCGCCGCGGCCGGCATGCTGGCGCCGTCTTTTGAGAGCAGCGACGCGGGCCCGGCGCTGGGCGAGCCGCTTTATCATTTCGGCGCGCGCGCCTTGTCGCTCTGGCCGGATTACGCCGCCGCGCTCGAAGCAGAGACCGGCGTCAATGTCGATTTTCGCGGCGACGGCACGCTCGGGCTCGCCTTTAGCGACGATGAGGTGAAAAGTTTGAGTGAACAGGCCGCGCAGGTTACCGCGCGCGGCGGCGATGCGGTGCTTATTGACGGCGGCGAAGCGCGCAAGATGGAACCGGCTTTATCGCCGGACACCGCCGCCGCTTTATGGGCGCCGCAGGATGCGCAGGTCGACCCGCGAAGATTGCTGATCGCGCTGCGCGCCGCCGTGAAGAAAAAAGTTGTGCAACATATCCCGGAAAAGGTTGCGCGTATTGACGTTGGACCAGAGGGCGTCAGTTGCACAACACAGAGCGGCGCGACTTTCGTTGCGGACAAGGTCGTCCTCGCAGGCGGCGCCGTCAGCGGTCTCGCCTCCAGCGAAATTGTCTTTCCGGTCAAGGGCGACGCGCTCGCCGTGGAAATAGAAGACGGCGCGCTGACCCGTGTGATCCGCGGGCCGGGGGCCTATCTATGTCCCAAGGCCGGCGGGCGCGTTGTGATCGGCGCCAGCGAGGCGCGCGGCCGCACTGACCGCGATGTGGATGACGCGGTTATCGCCGCGCTAAAAGAAAGCGCCGCGCAAGCCGTTCCCATGCTCGCCGATGCGGGCGAGCTGGAACGCTGGACGGGACTGCGCCCCGGCACGCCGGACGGCGCGCCAATTCTCGGCGAGGCGGGCGAGCGCGTTTACCTGGCGCTCGGCCATTACCGCAACGGCGTTCTGCACGCGCCGGCGGCCGCCGCCGATCTGGCGGCGCTCATTGTGGACGGCGCGCGCCACGCCGATTTAGAAAGTTTTAACCCTTCGCGCTTTTCAGCGCCTGTAACGGCGGCGGCGCATCATGGTTAGCGCTTTATTGATAAATCCCGCGCAAATTGAGCCGGAAAACATTGAAGAAAACGCTGAAACGGACGGGCCCGCATGACCGCGGAAATTTCGAGCGCAGGCGCCACAGGCGCCGCCATGGTGACAGGCGCCGTCAAACGGGCCAGCGCGTCTACAGGCGCGCAATTTGATTTTCTCATGAAAATGGCGGCGCGCGAGAGCGGCTTCGATCCGAACGCGAAAGCGAAAACATCGAGCGCGGCGGGCCTTTTTCAGTTTATCGAACAGACATGGCTGGCGACGGTGAAAAACTACGGCGCCGCGCACGGCCTTGGCGATGCGGCGGCGAAAATAAACCGCAACGCGAACGGCCGCTATTCGATTGCTGACCCGGCGGATCGTCAGGCGATCCTCAATATGCGTTTCGACGCGGACAAGGCGTCGGCCATGGCGGGCGAGCTGGCGAATGAAAACAAGCGTTCGCTGGAATCGCGGTTGGGCCGGGCCGTCACGAGCGCTGATCTTTATACGGCGCATTTCCTGGGGCCGTCCGGCGCCGTGAAATTATTGTCCGCCGCATCGAATGTGAAAGCCGCAGACCTGTTGCCGCAGGCCGCAGCTGCGAACAAGCCGGTCTTTTATGACGGCGCGCGGGCGAAAACCGTCGGCGAAGTGGCGGCATCGATCGCAAAGTCCATGGGCGAGGCGGCGGGCGGCGCATCGGTTCATCCCGCGCCGGAAACGAAAAGCATGGCGCCGGTGAAAGCGTATCGCAATTACGTGGCGGACAGTTTCGCTGTTCCCGCGCGTGCGGCCGTCTCACATGTTTCCGGTCTCAGCGCCATGGCGCTTGGCGTGCTTGATGCGCTCGACGCGACCATGATGCGCGAGAAGCGAGATGAGCGGGAGAGCCGCTGATTAGCAGCGTGGGGCGGTGACGCCCTCGGGAAGCCTGGTCTCGCTTGATGTGCAGGCTTTAACAAGTTGTTCCGTAGTCAGATTGACGGCGCCCGATAAATCGGCCCCGTGCAATTTTGCGCCGGCGAAGTTCGCCGCCTTCAGGTTGGTTGCGGAGAAGGTCGCCTTGTTGAGCGACGCGTTGTCAAACCTGACGCCCGTCAGATCGGCGCCGTCGAAAATTGCGCCCGTCGCGTCCGCGCCCACAAAAGATGCGCCTGCGCCGTAACCGGCGCGAAAGTCGGACTTGTTAAGCGCCGCGCCGGCAAACGAGGAGAATGAAAAATCGCTGTCGATAAACTTCGCATCGCCGAACTGTCCCGCGCGGGCCTTCGCCTCGCGCAGATCCGCGCTGGTGAAATCGCTGTTCGGGAAATGAGCCGCATTGAGATTGCTTTTCGCCATGCGCGCGCCCTTGAAATTCACATTTTCGCCGCTGGCGCCTTCGAGGCTCGATTCGTCAAGCAAGGCTTCGCGAAACTCTGCACCAGAAAGGACGGAGCCGGCGAAGTTGGTGCGCGGCAGGTCCATATTCGCGAATACCGCGCCGGTGAAATCCTGCAAGGCGTGCGCCGCATCGATTTTTTGCGGTTTCGTTCCGGTGAGCGAGGGGAGTTTTACGCCCGTGCGATCAAGCGCCTTTGTCAGCTCAGGACCAAGGGTCTCCACTTGCGAAAGCGGCTTGGCGATTTCCTTGCCGATATCCCGCACCGGGTTCGGTTTATTATACTGCCGCGATCCGGGCGTAATCGTCGTGACGAGCGACATGACGCCGACCAGTAACAATAGAATGAGCACAACTAGCTTCATTCCGGCGGACTCCCCAAAAATACAAGCAGCCCGATTTTGCCGTCAGGAAGTCAACGTTTGCTTAAGGGTAAATATCCAATTGTCCGGGCGGGCAAAATCCGCCGCCGCGCAACACGTAACATCGTTAACGCATTGTTTAAGAACAGCCCGTCGATGCGCCGCAACTGTCGCATTTCAGACAGGCGCCGTTCCTGACCATGGTGAACTGGCCGCAATCGGGGCAGGCGTCGCCTTCATAGCCCTTGATGCGCGCCTCGGCCCGTCCGCCCGGCGTCGCCAAAACGCCGCGCGGCGCCTTCTGATTGACCGCGTCAGCCAGTTTGGCGATTTGCGCCTCGATTTCAGGCGGGCTTTCGGCGCGGGGTTTTCTGATGTCGTCAGGGTTTTCAGCTTCCTCGACTTCCACGTCGATCGCGTCGCGCCGCCTCATCTCATTGGTGTTCGCGCTTTTGGCGCCGTCGCGCAGGCGGTCAAAATCGCCGCCGCGCAAAATCACCAGATTGTCGGTTACCGTGGAGCGCGAAAACCCTTTCGATATGAGCTTCGCGGCGTCGGCGCCCGCATCGGTTTTTTCTTCGTCGACGCCGCGGCCGATGGCGTCAACCGCAGACTCTTCAGGACTGACATGGGCGAGGTCGGTGCGTCCGAGATAGGAAATGGCGAGCTCGCGGAAAATATAATCGAGGATCGATGTGGCGTTCTTGATCTGATCGTTGCCCTGCACCGGCCCGGACGGGTCGAACCGCGTGAAAACATAGGCGTCCACGAACTCTTCAAGCGGCACACCGTATTGCAGGCCGAGCGAGACGGCGATGGCGAAATTGTTCATCAGGGAGCGGAAAGCCGCGCCTTCCTTGTGCATGTCGATGAAGACTTCGCCAATCTCGCCGTCGTCAAATTCGCCGGTGTGCAGATACACCTTGTGCCCGCCGACGATGGCCTTTTGGATGTAGCCCTTGCGGCGGTCCGGCAGGCGCCGGCGCCCCGGCGTGCGCTCGATAATGCGCTCGACGACGCGTTCCGCGACGATTTTGGATTTTTCCGCCGACGGCGCAGCGGCAAGTTCATCCGCGAGCGCGTCGTCATCTTCATCTTCGCCGCTCTCTGCAGCGAGCAGGGAGGCGGCCAGGGGCTGGGACAGTTTCGAGCCGTCGCGGTAAAGCGCGATCGCTTTAAGCCCCATGCGCCACGCCAGAAGATAGGCTTGCGCGCAATCGCCGATAGTGGCGCGCGCCGGCAGGTTCACGGTTTTCGAAATAGCCCCGGAGATAAAGGGCTGCGCCGCCGCCATCATGGAAAGATGCGCCTCGACGCTGAGCGAGCGGGTTCCGATGCGCCCGCAAGGCGTCGCGCAGTCAAAGACCGCATAATGCTCGGGTTTCAGATGCGGCGCGCCTTCGACGGTCATCGCTCCGCAGCAGAAAAGATTAGCCTGATGAATTTCCTCATCGGCAAAACCGAGAAAGCGCAGCACCTCATAGCCCGTGGAAGAAAGCTGCGTTTCATGCATGCCGAGAATGTTGACGCAGAAATCCTCGCCGAGCGCCTGCGGGGTGAACGCGTAGGTCAGGTCAAACGCTGTTTTCAGCCGCTCTTCCAGCGCCTTGATATGGCGGTCTTCAAATCCTTCGCGTCTCAGATCGTCAAGACTGACGCCCGGCGCGTCCTGCATCGTGCCGCGGCCTGTGGCGTAAAGCACGATGTCGTTAATCTCGTCATCCGCGTAACCGAGGGAGCGCAATGCTGCGGGTACGGACTGGTTGATAATTTTCAGCAAACCGCCGCCGGCCAGCTTTTTGAATTTAACGAGCGCGAAATCCGGCTCGATCCCGGTCGTATCGCAATCCATGACCAGGCCGATGGTGCCGGTGGGCGCAATCACCGTGACTTGCGCATTGCGGAAACCGTTGATGGCGCCAAGCTCATAGGCTTCGTTCCACACACGCCGGGCGGCGTCCGTCAGTTGCTTGAATGGCGCGGCGTCGGCGTCGAGCTGCGCCGGCTCGACGCTGAGACTTTCAAATGCGCCGCCGATAGCCGTACCGACGCAGGCGCGCCGGTGATTGCGCAGGACACGCAACATAGCCTCGCGATTCTCGTCATATTTCGCGAACGCGCCCACGGTGGAGGCGATTTCCGCAGACGCGCGATAGGCCGCGCCGGTCATCAATGCGGTGGCCCCGGCGGCCAGCGCGCGCGCTTCCTCGCTGTCATAGGCGATGCCGGACGCCATCAACAGCCCGCCGAGATTGGCGTAGCCAAGGCCCAGCGTGCGGTAGTCAAACGACCTTCGCGCAATTTCCGCAGAAGGGTACTGCGCCATCATCACGGAGATTTCCAGCGTCAGGGTCCACAGGCGGCAGGCGTGCTCAAAGCCTTCAACATCGAAACCGTCATCGGTTTTGAATTTCAGGAGATTGAGCGAGGCGAGATTGCACGCCGTGTCGTCGAGGAACATATATTCCGAGCACGGATTGGATGCGCGGATGTCGCCGCCGGCGGGGCAGGTGTGCCAGTCATTGATCGTATCATGAAACTGAAGCCCCGGATCGGCGCAGGTCCACGCCGCCGAACAGATATTGCTCCACAAGGCGCGCGCGCGCAGCGTTTTGGTCGTCTTGCCGTCCGTGCGCCTTTTCAGCGCCCACACGCCGTCTTCATTGACGGCTTTCAGAAAATCGCCGGTGACGCGCACCGAATTGTTGGCGTTCTGGCCGGATACGGTGCGATAGCTTTCCGAATCCCAGTCAAGGTCATAGCGTTCAACGACAATCTCACGATAGCCCTGGCGCGCAAAATCGATAACGCGCTTGATCGAGGCTTCGGGAATAAACGCTTTCTTGGCGTCGCGCACCGCGGATTTCAGCGCCGGATTTTCACCGGGCTCGCAGCGTTTGTCATCGTCGTCCACCGCCCAGCAGGCGGCGAGGATCAGCGGCAGATGCTTCGCTGTGGCGCGCGAGCCTGCAACCAGCATGGCGACTTTTTCTTCTTCGCGCGTTTTCCAGGAAACAAATTCCTCAATATCCGGATGATCGGCGTCGACCACCACCATTTTCGCCGCACGCCGTGTCGTGCCGCCCGACTTGACCGCGCCCGCCGCCGCGTCGCCGACTTTCAGAAAACTCAACAGCCCGGAACTCTTGCCGCCGCTGGACAAGGGCTCGTCCGCGCCGCGCAGATTGGAAAAATTCGTACCCGAACCGGATCCGTATTTGAAAAGCAGCGCTTCGCGCTTCCACAAATCCATCACCCCGCCGTCGCCGGTGAGGCTGTCTTTCACCGACTGAATGAAGCAGGCGTGAGGTTGCGGACGCTCATAAGCGCTTTCGGATTCGGTAAGCCGCCCCGACGCATGATCGACATAAAAATGCCCCTGGCCGACGGCGTCGATGCCGTACGCCCAATGAAGGCCTGTGTTGAACCATTGCGGAGAGTTGGGCGCGGCGATCTGCATCGCCAGCATGGCGCGCATTTCATCCAGATAGGCGCGCGCGGAGTCCTCATCCGAAAAATAGCCGCCTTTCCAGCCCCAATAGGCCCAGGCGCCGGCCATGCGGTCGAACACCTGTTTTGCCGATGTCTCAGGACCGTAGCGCTGATCGGCAGGCAGTTTCGCCAGCGCCTTGATGTCCGGCATGGAGCGCTGGAGAAACGCCGGCATGCCTTTTTCTGCGACTTTTCTGGTGGCGGCCGGGACGCCCGCCTTGCGCAGATATTTTTGCGCCAGAATATCGATTGCGGTCTGGCTCCAGCCTTTGGGAACTTCCAGATCGCGCATTTCGAAAATGATGTCCCCGGAGATCGTGCGGATTTCCGAATCGGCGCGCCGAAAGATGACGCCGTCCGGACGCGCGCCATAAGCGCCGCCGCCATCGTCGGAATATCGCCGTTCAATACGCATCGAATTGCTCCGCCGGGCCGTCTGGCCCGATTCGTTCGCCAAAAAGTAAATATAGTCCCGCAGGCGCGGCCCGTCAGCGGTCCGCCATGGCAAAAGGCCGAAAATCGGCGGTTTTTCCACCTGAATTCGCGTCTATTGCGGGCGGCGTCAACGGGCGCCATATTCGCGCCGCGCGCGGGCTGTAGGCTGCCGGCGGCAGGAATGGATATCTGAATGTTCTCTCAACTGTTTTCATGGTGGAATTCAACCACTTACGGGACGTCGTTTACGCTCTGGCGCAAAGGCGCGCGGCTTGTGGGAACGGACGAGCAGGGCAACCGCTATTACGAGGAAAAAGACGCCAGCCTTCCCGGCGCCGCCAACCGTTCGCGGCGCTGGGTCATCTATCATGGCGTTGCAGAAGCTTCCCGCGTGCCCTCGGACTGGCATGGCTGGCTGCATCACACATTCGACGAACCGCCGACCGTTGCGCCCTTGACGCGGCGCAATTTTGAGACGGATCATTTACCGAATATGACGGGAACGCCGCTCGCCTATCATCCGAAGGGCAGTCTTTCGCGCGCCGGCGGGCCCGCCGACGTCAATGATGATTACGAGGCGTGGTCGCCTGAGAATGCTTAATGCGGGGCGTTGCATGACCGTCAAATACGCCCCGGGGAGTTAGCTATGTCGCGAGCAGGATTTTTTGAAACAGTTGTCGGCGTCATCGTCATAACCGTCGCCGTCGCCTTTCTGGTTTATGCTTACGGCGCCAGCGGGACGGCGCTCGGCAAGAATTCTTATGAACTCGAAGCCATTTTCGGCCGCGTTGACGGCGTCACCATCGGGTCGGATGTGCGCATCGCCGGCGTCAAGGTCGGCACCGTATCCGCGAACCGTCTCGACCAGAATACGTATGAAGCCAATGTCGCGCTCGCAATCGACAAGGGCGTTGGCGTGCCCGAAGACTCCGTGGCGAAGGTTGTTTCCGACGGTATTCTCGGCGGCGCCCATATCGCCATCGAACCCGGCGCGGCCGAAGAGATGCTGCGCGCCGGCGACAAGATCACCATCACACAAGGCTCGGTCGATCTGCTGGGTCTGGCGGTGCAGGCCTTTACCAGTCAGAGCGGCGGCGGCAAGAACAATCAAAATGATAAAGCCCAAGACGATCCGCTGGGAGACTTTTAATGCGTATCGTTACTGTAATAGCCGCGGCCGGCGTATTTTCCGCGGCGGCTTTGGCGCAAACGCCGCCTGCGGACGACCCGCTGGCCGGGCTTGAAGAAAGCGAAGACGACGAGCTGAGCGAGCTGGAGCAGCTTTCGCGATCAGAGGACGACCCTTTCGCCGGCGTCATTGAAAGCGAGATGCGGGAGCCGGTTTCGGTGACGCTGCGCGCGCTCAACAAAACGACGGCGCGGTATACGGATATCGAAATCGAAATGAACGAGGTCGCCCGTTTCGGTTCCCTGGAAATCCAGCCGCGCACCTGCGACAAGCGCCCGCCGGAAGAGTTCCCTGAAACAACGGCGTTTCTTGAAATTTTCGACACCGAATACAATAACCGCTCAAGCGATTTGAAAATTTCCGAACCCGAAGTCATCGAAGATGAAATTGAACCTCTGGATCTGGACGTTCTGCCCGGAGAAGCGGTCGGCGATGCGCCTGCGGCGAGACTGGAACAGACAAAAGGCCCTGCGCCTGTAGTCGCCGAAGGTCCGCAGGCGGAAGGCGTCAATATTTTCCGCGGCTGGATGTTCGCGTCATCGCCGGCGCTGAACGCGCTTGAACATTCAGTTTATGACGTCTGGGTGATCGACTGCAAAACCCGCGTCGTTGAGAGTTGATCCGGCGCGGCAAAAAAGTCCGCATGGGAACGAATCGCCCTGTCCAGCATGATCTGGTAGTCGGTGTCCGCAACCCCGACGAGACCGAACTGGGTTAAATGGTCGTTGTAAAACTGCGCGTCGATAAAATGAAACCCGCCGGTTTTTAACCGCGCCATCAGGTAAACCATGGCGACCTTGCTGGCGTTGGTTTCGCGCGAAAACATGCTCTCGCCGCAAAACGCCGCGCCGACAACCACGCCGTACAGGCCGCCGACAAGCTTGCCGTTTCGCCAGCACTCAATTGAATGCGCGCGCCCCTGAAAATGCAGTTCCGAATAGGCTTCGATGATCGCGTCATTGATCCAGGTGTCAGGCCGGGCTTTTGTCGTCTCGGCGCAGGCGGCGATGACGTCCGCGAAAGCCGTGTCCATACGGATTTCGAAAGGCTCAGATCTCATGAACTGGGCAAGTTTTTTCGGCACATGCGGCTGATTGAGCGGTATGACGCCCCGCTCATCCGGCAAAACCCAGACAACAGCGTCGTCGTCACGCGTACGCGCCATGGGGAAATAGCCGAGCGTATAGGCTTTCAATAGCTCATCTGTACGGATCGAATTGGCGCTGTCGCGGGGCATTAAAGTATTATGAAATGCGCCGGGTGCAATTTTCAATAAGGATGTGTTGTCAGTGATCCTTTGAAACGGCTGAATCGCCGCACGGCCTGCTATTCTTGCTTACTGTTAATCGTTCTTCGCCAGCCACTCTTCCAGCCAGTGGATGTGATAGTCGCCCTGCTGGAACTCCGGGTCTTCCACGAGATCCATGAACAGCGGCACGGTCGTATCGACGCCGGCAAACACCATTTCTGACAGCGCCCGGCGCAGGCGGGCGATGCAGTGGGGGCGGTCTTCGCCGTAGACGATCAGCTTGCCGATCATCGAGTCGTAATAGGGCGGAATTTTATACCCTGTGTAAACGGCGGAATCGAAGCGCACGCCCGGTCCGCCCGCGGCGTGAAACTGTTTGATCTCGCCGGGTGAGGGGCGGAATGTGCGCGGGTCTTCGGCGTTAACGCGGCATTCAATAGCGTGGCCTTTAAAGATAACCTCATCCTGGCGCATGCTGAGTTTCTCGCCGGTCGCCACCATGATCTGTTCACGCACAAGATCGATGCGCGTCACCTGTTCGGTGATCGGGTGTTCAACCTGAAGGCGCGTGTTCATTTCAATAAAATAAAATTCGCCGTTCTCGTACAGAAACTCGATTGTGCCGGCGCCCAGATAGCCGATTTTTTCAATCGCTTTCCGTACGGTCTCGCCAATGCGCGAACGCTCCTTATCGGTGAGAGCGGGCGAGAGCGCTTCCTCTAGGACCTTCTGGTGACGGCGCTGCAAAGAGCAGTCACGCTCGCCGAGCTGCACGACGTTGCCGTATTTATCGGCAATAATCTGAAGTTCGATATGGCGCGGCAGCGTCAAGTATTTTTCAAGATAAACCGCATCGTCGCCAAACGCGCCCTTGGCCTCGGCCTTGGCGGTGGATAACGCTTCTTCCAGATCGGCTGCGGTTCTGGCGACCTTCATGCCGCGCCCGCCGCCGCCTGAGGCGGCTTTGACCAGCACCGGATAACCTATGTCCTGCGCGGCGACGCGGGCTTCCTCATACGAGTTTACGGCCCCGTCCGAACCCGGCACCAAGGGGATGCCGGCTCCGCCAACGGCTTCTTTCGCCGCAATCTTGTCGCCCATCACGCGGATATGTTCCGCATCGGGACCGATAAAGGTGATGTCGTGTGCTTTGACGATGTCGGCGAAACGCGCATTTTCTGAAAGAAAACCGTAACCGGGATGAATGGCGTCGGCCCCGGTGATTTCCGCGGCGGATATGATCGCAGGGATATTCAGATAGGAATCCTTCGGCGCCGGCGGGCCGATGCAAACGCTTTCATCGGCGAGGCGCACATGCATCGCATCCTCGTCGGCGGTGGAATGCACGGCGACAGTATCGATGCCGAGTTCCTTGCACGCCCTGTGGATGCGAAGGGCGATTTCACCGCGATTGGCGATAAGGACCTTGTTGAACATGTCTTATCCGTTTTGCGGGCGGCGCCGATGCGCGCGCGGGCTATTCGATGATGAGCAAAGGCTCGTCAAATTCTACTGGCTGTGCGTCCGAGACCAGCACTTTCGACACCGTCCCCGACCGCGGCGCAGTAATGGGGTTCATGGTTTTCATGGCCTCGACGATCATGACGGTCTGGCCTTCGGTCACTTGCGCGCCTTCCTTTGCAAAAGCGGCGGCGCCCGGCGATGGCGCAAGATAGACGGTGCCGACCATGGGCGATTTAACCGCGCCCGGATGATCGACGCTTGGCGCCGCGGGCGGCGTCGGCGGCGCCGACGCCGGATTGGGGGCGGCGGGCAGCGCAGCCCCAGGTGCAGCGAATGAGGCGACGCCCCCCTGACGGGACACGCGCAGTCGCACTGCGTCTTTTTCTATCTCGATTTCCGTGAGTCCTGTTTCTTCCAGAATGCCCGCCAGTTCGCGTATCCAGGCGGCTTCCAGCCCGTGTTCTGATTTATTTTTTTTATCCGACATGCAGATCCCTGCTGAATTCAAACTATAGCGCCGCCAGCGGCCTTAATTCTGCGTAGCGGCGCGGTGTTCCAATAGGCTTTTAAGAGCTTCCAGGGCTAAACGATACCCCGCCGCGCCAAACCCCATAATGACCCCGTCGGCGGCTGTGGCCGTGACCGATCGCCGCCGGAAGGCTTCGCGGGCGTGAATATTGGAAAGGTGAAGCTCGATTTTAGCAATAGAGGCCGCCTGAAGCGCGTCAAGGAGGGCGATGGATGTATGCGTATACGCGCCGGGATTGATAATCAGGCCTGAGGCCTTTGCATCGGCCTCCTGAACCCAGTCAATCAATGCCCCTTCTGAGTTCGATTGGCGAAAATCGATGGAAAAGCCGAAATTATCGGCGCTGGCGGCTGTGGCTGATTCGATATCGGCCAGGGTCTGTGTACCGTAAATATGCGGTTCGCGCCGGCCCAAAAGGTTCAAATTGGGCCCGTTCACCACATATATCAGTTGCGCCGCCATTACGCG
The DNA here is from genome assembly GCF_965228385.1 of Hyphococcus sp. Lineage (GTDB taxonomy): Bacteria > Pseudomonadota > Alphaproteobacteria > Caulobacterales > Parvularculaceae > Hyphococcus. The sequence continues at coordinate 164,241 of NZ_OZ245810.1, forward strand.
CTCCGTCGCCGCTTGCAAGGCCCCTTCGCCCGTCCCTATGAAAGAGTCATAATACGGGGCCTTTGATAGCTTCCGCAATAGACAGAAGTGGTTGAATTTTCATGGATATTATCGTCAACGGCGAAGAAAAGCGCTTTCCTGCGCCAATGACAGTATCGGGTCTCCTGTCGGCGCTGGAACTGGAGCCGAAAAAGATCGCTGTTGAGCGCAATCTGGAGATTGTGCCGAAATCGCAATTTGATGCGACGGCGTTGAATGACGGCGATAAAATTGAAATTGTGCAGTTTGTCGGAGGCGGTTGATCTATGAGCGATATGTTGGAAGTGGCGGGCCGAAAGCTATCCTCCCGGCTGATTATCGGCACTGGGAAATATGAGACCTACGCCCAGAACGCCGAAGCCGCAGAAGCGGCCGGCGCGGAAATGGTGACGGTCGCAGTGCGCCGGGTGAATCTCACAGACAGGGATAAGCCGCTGCTTGTCGATTATCTGGACCCGGAAAAATATGTTTACCTGCCAAACACCGCCGGTTGTTTCACGGCTGAAGAAGCGATCCGCACTTTACGTCTGGCGCGCGAAGCGGGCGGCTGGGAGCTTGTAAAGCTCGAAGTCCTCGCGGACCAGAAAACGCTTTATCCCGAAATGGAAGAAACCCTTAAGGCCGCAAAGCTTCTTATCAAGGAAGGCTTTGACGTCATGGTCTATTGTTCTGACGACCCTGTTTATGCGCGGAAGCTGGAGGACGCCGGCTGTTGCGCAATCATGCCTTTGGGGTCCTTGATTGGTTCCGGCCTTGGTATTGTTAATCCGGTAAATATTCGTCTGATCGTCGAGCAATCATCCGTACCTGTCATAGTTGATGCAGGCGTCGGCACGGCGTCTGACGCCGCTGTAGCAATGGAAATAGGGTGCGACGGCGTTTTGATGAATACGGCTATTGCGGAAGCGAAAAACCCGATCCTTATGGCGTCGGCCATGAAACACGCCGTGATCGCCGGCCGGGAAGCCTATCTGGCGGGGCGCATGCCGAAAAAGCGCTACGCCGATCCCTCATCGCCGCTGGCCGGACTGATCTGATCAAGCGATGACGTCAATCCTGATTTGTCTTCATTGCCGAGCCCTAAACACGAAAAAGGCGCGAAACCTTTGCAAGTCACGCTATCGTGATTTTATCAAACCACTGAAAACGCCAGTGAATACAATGCCCCTTTCACATTCTTACCGAAGCGTAAGACGTATAAATGATCATTAAGCAATCATTCCCGATGGTTTGTGTTAACTGAGTTCAGGCGGGACTTGTTTGGTCTGCGCTGAAATTCTGTGACAAAAATTTCTGAGAGGAACTCCCATGAACAAGACTGTATTTTCCTTGATCGCCGGCGCTGGCGCGCTTGCCGCTTCCAGCGCGATCGCCGGACATCATGAAGAAGGCAAAATGGACCATGAAGCCAAACTTGAAGCCAAGTTCGCTGAAGTCGACGCCAATGGCGACGGCAATGTAAGCAGCGAAGAGTATATGGCCTACAAGACGGCTGAAGCGGAATCAGAATGGGCGAAATGGGCGGAGTCCGCCGGCGATGACGGCATGGTTTCGCTGGAAGAAGCCAAAGCCCATCAGGCCGCTATGATGGCCGAAAAAGAAGCCATGAAGAAAAAAGACGGCGACTACTAATCGGATTTGTTAACGATTTTTCAAAACCGGCGGCGCGGCCTTGCGCCGCCGGTTTTTTCTTGTCTGAAGCCCCGGATTGGCTTGTTTTCGGACGCCGGGACCCCATCTCTATCTCGAACGAAAAAGCGTCGCCTAATAGGGGCGCTTTAACCATTGGACGCTCAAACTGAGGTCGAGATGCAATTTGAAAACTATACCGACCGCGCCCGCGGTCTTATCCAAGCTGCGCAAACAATCGCATTGCGCGATAATCACCAGCAGTTCACGCCGGAACATCTTTTAAAGGCGCTCCTCGACGATCAGGAGGGCCTGGCGGCCAACCTCATCCGCGCCGCTGGCGGCCAGCCGGATAAGGCGCTTCAACTCACGGACGAGGCGCTTTCCAAATTGCCGCAAGTCGAAGGCGGTAGCGGTCAGATTTATATGGCCGCGCCAACCGCAAAGGTTTTTGCCGCGGCGGAAGACATCGGTAAAAAAGCCGGCGACAAATTTGTCACCGCAGAGCGATTGTTGACGGCGCTTGCAGTTGAAACGGGCGCTGGCGCGGCGAAGATACTGAAAGAGGCGGGCGTTACCGCCGTCAAGCTCAATGAAGCCATCAACGATGTCAGAAAAGGCCGGACTGCAGACACCGCCTCCGCCGAACAGGCGTATGACGCGCTGAAACGCTATGCGCGCGATCTCACTGAAACGGCGAGAGACGGTAAGCTTGATCCCGTTATTGGCCGCGATGAAGAAATTCGCCGCACCATGCAGGTGCTGTCGCGCCGTACAAAGAACAATCCTGTTCTGATTGGCGAGCCCGGCGTCGGCAAAACCGCTATTGCGGAAGGATTGGCGCTGCGCATCGTTAACGGCGACGTGCCTGAAAGTTTGAAAGATAAGTCGCTGTTAGCGCTCGATATGGGCGCGCTGATCGCCGGTGCGAAATATCGCGGCGAATTTGAGGAGCGCCTGAAAGCGGTGTTGCAGGAAGTGACGGGCGCCGACGGCCAGATCATTTTATTTATCGACGAAATGCACACGCTGGTTGGCGCGGGCAAATCGGACGGCGCCATGGATGCGTCAAACCTGTTGAAACCGGCATTGGCGCGCGGTGAACTCCACTGCGTCGGCGCAACGACGCTCGATGAATACCGGAAATATGTGGAAAAAGACGCAGCGCTGGCGCGGCGGTTTCAGGCGGTGTTTGTGGATGAGCCGACGGTGGAGGATACGGTTTCCATTCTTCGCGGCTTGAAAGAAAAATACGAGCTGCACCACGGCGTGCGCATTTCCGACAGCGCAATCGTCGCGGCGGCGACATTGTCGAACCGTTATATCACCGACCGGTTTTTGCCTGACAAGGCCATCGACCTTGTGGACGAGGCGGCCTCGCGCCTGCGTATGGAAGTCGATTCCAAGCCGGAGGAGCTCGACGAACTCGACCGGCGCATCATCCAGATGAAGATCGAGCGCGAAGCGCTAAAAAAAGAAAGCGACAGCGCATCAAAAGACCGGCTTGAAAAACTCGATAAGGAATTATCCGAGCTGGAACAAAAGTCAGCAGACCTGACGGCGCGATGGAAGTCGGAGAAAGAAAGTCTCGCCTCCTCGACGAAAGTTAAGGAATCGCTTGATCACGCCCGTCAGCAACTGGCTGATGCGGAACGCCGCGGCGATCTCGGCCGCGCTTCCGAATTGAAATACGGGGAAATTCCCGCGCTGGAAAAGCAGCTTGCCGCCGCCGAAGAAAAAGGCGAAGAGGCGAAAGCCAAGGCGCTGGTGCATGAAGTTGTCGATGATGAGAATATCGCCGCCATCGTTTCGCGATGGACGGGGGTGCCTGTCGATAAAATGCTGGAAGGCGAGCGCGAAAAGCTTCTCTCAATGGAAACCGGTCTTGGTAACCGCGTTATCGGTCAACGCGAAGCCGTAACTGCGGTGTCTTCCGCAGTGCGCCGCGCGCGGGCCGGGCTGAAAGATCCGAATCGGCCAATGGGCTCTTTCTTGTTCCTGGGTCCGACCGGCGTCGGCAAGACCGAGCTCACAAAAGCGCTTGCGGAATTCATGTTCGATGATGAAACCGCTATCGCGCGGATTGATATGTCGGAGTTCATGGAAAAACATTCTGTCGCGCGGCTCATCGGCGCGCCGCCTGGATATGTCGGCTATGAAGAAGGCGGCGTATTGACCGAACGCGTGCGGCGCCGCCCCTATCAGGTCGTGTTGTTCGATGAAATTGAAAAGGCGCATCCCGATGTTTTCAACGTGCTGTTGCAGGTGCTTGATGATGGACGCCTGACCGATGGACAGGGTCACACGGTCGATTTCAAGAACACGCTTATCATCATGACATCTAATCTTGGTGCGGAATACCTTGCAAGCCAGCCGGAAGGGCAGGATTCGGACGCCGTGCGCCCACAGGTGATGGAGGCGGTTCGATCAAAATTCCGGCCGGAATTCTTGAATCGTCTTGATGAAATCATCCTGTTTCACCGGCTCACCCGTGATAATATGGACGCGATCGTGGACATCCAGATCGCACGACTTCAAAAGCTCCTCTCGGATCGGAAGATTACACTCGATCTGGATGACAAGGCGCGCGCATGGCTGGGCGATAATGGCTATGACCCGGTTTACGGGGCGCGTCCCTTAAAACGCGTCATCCAGAAAAAGCTACAGGATCCGCTGGCGGAAATGTTGCTGGCGGGTCAGGTAAATGACGGCGCGCGGCTTGAAGTATCGGCGGATGACAGCGGCCTGACTATTGACGGCAACGCCGTCGGCGGTCGCGATACTTTTTCACTGGGCGCAAACGGAGACAGTCCGCCCGCCGGCGCGCTGCTGAACTGACAAAAGAGACTGCTATGGCTGATGAAAAAAAATGGACGCCGCAGGATGCAGACGCTATCAGGGCGCTCATCCGTGCCACAGTCATGAATGCAGGACCTATTGATCCAAGCATTGTGCCATCGAAAGTAAGAGAGCGGATAGAAGGTAGGGTGACCGGCGACGTCGATATCGATGCATACATTCAGCAAGTCCTCGAGGAACAAAACAAAAAAGGGTAGCGCCTGTTTTTGATTGGCGCTGTTCAGCCCGCTGCGATAAAGTCTGTGTTTCTGTGAGAAATACAGGCGATTGCAATGTCATCAAAATTTACAATGGCGGCGATTCAGGCCGCGCCGGTCCTGTTTGACAAAGAGGCTTCTACTAGCAAAGCTTGCGATCTCATTGCTGAAGCGGCGGGGCGGGGCGCCGACATTGCCGCATTCGGTGAATGCTGGCTGCCGGGCTATCCGTTCTGGGTTGACGGTCCAGTTCTCGACCTCACCTGGGAAGCGAGCGCCGTTTTTCTGGATAACGCCATAGATTTGGAGGGTCCTGAAGTCGCAGCGCTCTGCGAGGCGGCGGCGGGCGCCAGGCTGGATGTTGTGATCGGCGTTGCGGAACGCGATCCGCACACACACGGCACCGCTTATTGCACCGCGCTGACAATCGGGCGTGAGGGGCGGGTTCTAAACCGCCATCGCAAATTGAAACCCACCCATGCAGAACGCATTATCTGGGGCGACGGCGACGGGGCGGGCCTCAACGTTATTGAGCGAAAATTCGGCCGCATCAGCGCGCTCAACTGCTGGGAGCATCAAATGATGCTGCCCGGCTATGCGCTGGCTGCGCAAGGGACGCAAATTCACGCGGCCCTCTGGCCCGGATGGGAAAAGGCGCCGCGTGATGGCGAGTATTGCTGGGCGCGCCAACATTTGTTGTCGCGAGCCTTCGCAAGCCAGACCGGCGCTTATGTGATCTGTGCAGCCGGCGTGCGTCTTGAAAAACATATTCCTGAAAAGTGGCGTCCGCTGGGCGTTTGGGAACATCCCGGCAAATCGGCGATAATCGACCCGCGTGGCGAAATCATTGCGGAGGCCGGGGAGGGGGATGAAATATTAATAGCAGAAGGCTCCCTTGATGTTGTTCGCGCTGCGAAAGCCGCTTGTGATATTGCGGGGCATTATTCGCGTCCGGATGTTTTTAATTTTTCTGTCAACATGACGCCCGCCGGCGCCCGCGTTCAGCGCCTGGCTGAAATCGGCGGTGAAGATGCGTCCGGCTGGGCCGGAGACGAGGAAGAATGAACGCGAAGATTATTGAGGGTATCGTCAAGCCTGTCCGTTGCGGCTTTCCAGCTGAAATTATCAACGACGAATTTACGCCCCTCGCGACCGATGGCGTCACGCCGTTTTCCATCATCCAATAGCGCCAGTATTGTCTGCGCCATATCGGGAGAATGTTGCACGGTTACGGCCGCGTTTTCCGGCGCATCAATGCCGGTCATTGCCGCCGCGCTGGCCACAACCGGTTTGCCTATTGCCATGGCTTCGAGCACCTTGTTTTGAACGCCCCGCGCAACCGCCAGCGGCGCCGCGACAACCTTGGCCCCGGTCAGCCAGGGGCGCACATCAACTACGCGGCCAGTGACTGTCACGCCGTTTTTACCGTCAAGAGCGCGGATTCTGGAAACCGGGTTAGAACCGACTATGGCGAACGTCGCGTCGGGTTTTGCGCTGCGTATATGAGGCCATACAGCCTTTATGAAGTTCAAAACGCCGGCAATATTGGCGCGATAATCCATAGCCCCGACAAACACAATATCGTTCTGCGGCGCATCGTCGTGAATAAATTTATCGGGATGAAAATAGTCAGTATCAACGCCGTTCGGCACGGCGCAAATTATACGTGGTCCCTCAAGGCGGGAATTCAAAATGGCGGCTTCATCTTCGGATATAGCGAAAGCGGCGTCCGCCCAGTTGGCGATGCGCGTTTCCGCCTTGGATAGCAGCCGTCCTTCCCGCGCATATAACAGTTTTAGCGGGAATGACGCCGAAGCGGCGTATTGGCTCCATTTGTCGGAATCGGCGTCGCAAAAATCGACAATTCGCTTTCGTCCGGCAGCGTGCGTTTCAATAAACGGCGCCATGGCCGAAGAAAAAGCAAATTCGAAAGCCAGGGGCCTCTCGCGAACCGCTGAAATAGTCCGGCGCATGCGCTGATCGTCGAAATAATGAAATGTCATTGGCGCGCCGCCTGCAAGCGCAAGCAATGACTTAACGCGTGCAAGCCGCGGGCGGAGCGGGATCAGCGCCACGGTTTCGCAAACAGATGAGAGGAATTTCTCATGTGCAAAATCCTGCGGGTCATCAACGAAACACGCCAGATGCACGCGATATTGGGAGGTCAGGTGCTTCAGCCAGGCCCAGGACCGGATCTTGTCGCCTTTGTCCGGCGGATAAGGAATGCGGTGAGATAAAAAAAGGATCTCCGGCCGGCTCATGGGAAATTCGGCGCCAATATAGGGCCCATCCGGTTCGCGACCGCCAGCGGCAAGTGTTTCCATGTTTTGGTGAAGAACGAGAATTTCGGATTGCTTGCGCTAATATCAGGCAGGCTTTTATCCCCGATTAATTTAACATGATAAATGAGCGGTTCCGGTTCGATTCCCCATAGCGTTTTATATTTATAGGCGCCGCTGTTTATTTTGCTGCGGCCAAAATCGAATTTACAACAACCTTTGGCCGCGGCGCGCCGCATGACAGACCAATACAGAAAATCAAAAGCGCGCAAATTACGCGCGTCTTCTCCGGCGCCCACATAGTAGGGTAATGCTGTCCGGCCATGATAAAATGTAAGAAGGGCGCATATGGGCGCGCCGCGATGCGACACAACTGTAATTTCTAATTCCTCAGAAAATGCATTTAGGACCGCATTCAGAAATTTTTTCGGGAAAACAGGCGTTCCCAATCCGTGTAATGATTTTGCATAAAGAGCGTAAAAAACATCAGCATCCCCGTCATGGCGAATAGTCAGGTCGCCGCTTTCCGCCGCTTTCAGTCCTTTGCGGATTTCCGCCCGTCTTTTCCGCGGCACCGCAGTTAGCGCCTCGCTTTCATCATTTATGAGATCGAATGAAAAATTCGCGTGCGTCACAGGTTTTTCCAGCCATCCCGCGCTGGTGTCGCCGGAACGGCTTTCGATAAAACGGGCGTTCCGCGCTGCGCCTTCAGCTGCCGCCGCCGCCAACAGTTCATTCGCGACCAGCGGATCATCGCTGAGCGGTCCGCCGCCGACGGTAAAGGCTGTCGACACCAGCGATCGGCCAAGCAGGGGCGTGCGTACGTCAATCAGCAGCATCAAGCCGGCGATTATTCCGCCGCGTTTGGCCGTCAGAAACAGAGGTTCATATCCATAAGCTTCGCATGCAACATCACCCCAGCCGCTGAGATGAAAAAACGAGCCGTTCTCATGTGCGTTGACATATTCATCCCAGTCATCGCCTTGGGGTTTGTCTGTGCAAGAAATGGTCACGTGCTGCGAACGGCTATGGTGAAAGGTCTGCGCCGTCACGGCTTTATTCCAAGGCCAAGAGTGTCATCAAGCCGCGACCAGCGATGCATAGAAAGAACAGCGGCGAGTTTTTGTTGCATGCGGTTCAGGTTCAAATAGTGGCGCAGCTTTGACTTCAGTTTCGCCTGATGCATTCTCGGCTGGTCCGGGTCGATCTCCCACGGGTGAAAGTAGAATATCACAGGACCATCGAGCGTACGCGCGGCGCGCGCCAACAGATATTTTGAAACATTCAGCGGCGCTGCGCGAAACCAGCCGCCTCCCGCGGCGCTGACGCGTTTGCCCGCAATCTGAGCGGTTGCCACCGGCGCTTCGATAAATCGCGCATCGCGCAAAGGATAATAGATATTCCGGTCAGCGCCCTTATCGCCATAATGATCATGGGCGATCGGGTGCGTGCTTGACGAGTAAAGGTGCCCCGCCTCTGCAAGCGCTTCATGCGCCCACGGCGTATTAGCGCTGATGGAAAATCCTGCGGCGCGATAGCCTTTTACCTCGACGCCGCCAATATCTTCCAGCAACGATTTCGTTTTTTTCACATCGGCCAGGAATTCCGATTTGGTCTGCTGATCGACTTTCGTGTGATTGTAGCCATGGCTGGCCAGTTCGTGGCCGCGTTTTACAATCTCTTGAACAAGCGCCGGATCGCGTTCCGCCACCCATCCCAGCGTAAAGAACGTGGCTTTTGCATTATGCGCGTCAAACAGATCAAGACAACGCCGCGTTGTGTCGCCTACACGCAGTGAAAAATCATCCCACTGGCTATGCTGCACAATGTCGGAAAAAGCCCAGACCTGAAAATAATCTTCCACATCCACGGACATTGCGAAACGGTTTTCGTTTTCCAGGTCCGGTGATGTTTTTGACATGGCCACAGGTATTGCCGCCGATAAACGTTAAATTGAAAGGCTATTCCTGCGCGGCGCGGACTTCTTCCAATAGCGCCTCCGCCCGAGCCAGACCGTCTGAAATTTTTTGACGCCGTTCGTCGCTGTTTTTCTTTCGCCCGGAAGCGGCGTTCTTCAGATGCACGATATTGGCGTTCGCCTCTTTAAGCTCTTCACGCGTTTCATCGACAGATTTCATTAAACCCTGCCGCCAATCCGGCAGGGTTTCGCCGCCGGCTTTCGTTTCAGCGGAAGCTTTAGCTTCGTCTGTGCTTTGATGTGTTTTATCGACAGCAGCAGCGATCGCAGACGCCACTTCGTTTAGCGTCGCATCCTGACGATCATCGCTTTGGGCGGACGCTTTTTTTGCGCGCAGCCTGTCCAGTACGCTCATGGCCGAGGTCATGACTTGTTGTCCGGTCTGCGGGTCGGGTTTTGACGTCGATAGCTCATCGGACGGGTCCTCCTTCAAGGAAACCTTTTCCATTGGTTTTTCGCCCTGTTCTCTGGCGCTGTCGATAGACACAACGACATTGTCGGCGGGTGCGGGGGGTATAGGTTTTGGTTGCTGGGCTTCTACAACGCTTTCAGGCTCAACGGGTTGAGTATCCTCATTATCTTCGTTTTCCTGAGAAGTATTATCGGTTTTTGATAAATCCGGCGCTTCAGCCGGCTCCTGTTCATCGACCTTTACAGGCTTCGGCGCCGGGTCTGCAGCCCTTTTTGCCGCCAGCTTTTCTTCTTTCAGTTCGTCGCAAACGATTTTGACGACCGCGCGTGTAACCTCATGTTGCTCTTCAAGGGAACAATAAAGCAATATTCGATTGCAAAGCGTATTGATCCGCCGCGGCAATCCTTCGGTTTCTTCATAGATGCTCTTATACGCCTCATCCGAAAACGCGGGATCATCCTCCCATCCTGCGATACATAAACGATGAAGGATGTAATCGCGGGTTTCTTCTTCGGTTAGGTTTTCCAGGTGATAGGATGCAATCACGCGCTGGCGCAGTTGCTCGAGCCGGTCGGATTCCATGGTTGCGCGAAATTCCGGCTGGCCAACCAGGAACACCTGGAACAACGGCGTCCCTTCGTAGTCTATGTTTGACAGCATCCGCAATTCTTCGAGCGTATTGAAGGGCAGGTTTTGCGCCTCGTCGATAATCAGCAGCACCCGGCGTCCGCGGTTCAGCTGGTCGAAGAGATAATCTTCAAAGGCTTCGATCTCGCCTGTGCGGCCTTTCGTTTCCGGTTCTATACGGAACGCGGAAAGGATCTGGCTCAACAGATCTTGCGGCTTGATATTGGACGTCAGTAAATTCGCCGCGACAACATTGGACGCATTGAGCTGGTCCAGCAGGTGACCGATGATCATGGACTTGCCGGCGCCGACAGGCCCCGTAATCACGATAAATCCCTCGGCCTGCTTCAGGCCGTAATGGAGATACGCCATGGCTTTATTGTGGCTGCGGCTGCCGTAAAAGAAGCGCGGGTCCGGATTTAATCGGAAAGGCGCGTCGGAAAGCCGGAAATACTCTTCATACATGACTTAAAAATCCAGCGTTACTCCCACAAGCGCTGTGTTCTCGTTATATTCAAGCAGCGAGTTCGGCGCGAAACGTTCGGTGTGAGACACTTCCGCAAAGGCGGAAACATTTTCGTAAAGCGCATAAGACGCGCCCACCTTGCCGATAACGGTGTTTGTGATGCCGTTTTGCAGGGCCAGGTTTGCGCAATCTGTCATGGCGTTAAAAAGCGGGTCAGTCGTGTCAAACCCGAAAAACTGCGGATTGGCTTCGCAGGTGGCGGGGTCAAAGGCCGTGTCCGCGCGGCGATAAGCGATGGAGCCGTAACCGGTCAAGCGGCGAGACAGCTGCCGGCGCAGGTCAAAGCCGCCGCCGATGGTTTCGATCTGACGATAACCGAAATTATCGTCTGAGTAGTAACCATTGATCGACAAATCAGTGCGATTGAACCGGCCTGCAAGCGACGCGTACGCCGAATCCGTAACAGCGACGCCTGTTGTCTGGGCGCGACCGAAATTCAGACTGTTCGCGTACCAGTTCGCCGATTCAATAACGCCGCGCGCAGATAGCTCCGCCCCCTCGCGAAGCCTGTCGGCAAACTCCAGCGTCTGGCGCTGTGTGGCGCGAAATTGGGAGGATACGGATTGCGCCCGGGTGCGGAATGTCCGGCTGGCGCCGGCGTTAAAAACAAAACGCTCGGAAAGAGCGTAGCGCGCTTGCGCGTCTATGAAATCATCGCCGTAACGCTTTCCGTATTCAAGACGCACGAAAGAACGCGGGCCCGGCTGGGCGGTAAAACCGGCGCGCCAGAAGCCGCCGGAAAGAACATCATCATTGAAAAACAGGGAGGCCGAACCGGACGTATTGACGTCATCATAGCCCCCGGCGCCGGAAATGGCGAAACTATCTGTCAGATAAAACCGCCCTTCAACAGAAGCCATGCCCTGGCGATATTCGAAATCGGGAATACCGCTGAAACCATCCTCGGTTGTGTCGCTGCCGAAAGCGGTAAAGCGCAAGTTCAAACGATTGAAAGCCCGGCCGGTATCGTACTGGGCGAGTACTTCATGAGTTGTGGAGTCGTTATTGGAATTGCCGGTCAGAAAAGCCAGCGGCGATGTTTCCTGATCTACGAAGACCTGGGAAAAGCGATATCGCAGTTCAGTTGAGGACTGATCGGCAAACTGATGGAAAACGTATGGGCTCGCGGAATAGGCGTGCACGTCGGCGCGCTGCCCGCGCGCAGCGTTGATATTGCCGGAAAAACGCGCATTGTCGCCGATCAACTGGCGGGATGTCGAGCCGGACAAGTCAAAATACAACCAGTTGTCAACGCCGGTGAATGTGCTTGTCGCGCCGATGTTCTGATTAATGGCGAGGTCGCTCTGGTCAAAAAGATAGGAGAAATCGAGATCGCCGAGAACAATCGCGGTGACCCGCGGCGAGGAATAAATCGCCCCGCCGGTCAGAAATGTCGACAGGATATATTCATCGTCTTCAAGCGGCCCGCGCCGCAGTGCGATATTGTCGGAATAAGATGCGCGAACGGAAACACCGGCGGCATACCCGAAATAATCCGTTGTCAATTTCAGCGGCGCATTCGGCGATGTCACCTGCGCGATGGCCGCGCCCGCCGTCACGCTTATCGCGGCGCCGGCAAGCAACGCATTGCGCAGGCCTGATGTCATTTTCATTTTGTTCGTCGCTTGCCCCATGGGTTTATTCCTTGTTCGAAGCATTGTCCGGGTTCGGTGTTTCCGTCGCCGCATCAGCACGCTCATAATACTCATATGACCCGTAATGAGCGCCGCCGGCGCCAATCTGACACCGATTCAGCATAATAGATACATTCGGGTTAACATCGATTAACTCGTCTATCGCCGCTGCAACGGCGGATTCCGGCGTGGAATTGGCTTCCACCACGAAAATGATCTCATCGACGAATTTTGCGAGCACGACCGCTTCCGTCGTCGCGAGCACCGGCGGCGCATCAATGATCGCCAGCCGGTCAGCGTTCGACATTCCGATATCGGTCAACAGACGCTGCGTTTCCGCGCGAGCGAATAAATCCATCGGCCGTTCTACGCGCGCGCCTTCGGGTATAATGTGGAGCGGCGCATCGCTCGTCCGCCAGCCAATATCGTCGATATCGCAAGCCTTATCGATCATGCAATCCGCAAGCCCTGCCGCTGGCGGCAGTCCCAGCCGTTCGCGCACTTTCGGCCGGGCGAAATCTGCGTCAATCAACATGGTTTCAATATTGTCTTCCAGAGCGAGGCTGAGCGCCAAATTTGTGGCGGTAAATGTTTTGCCTTCGCCAGCGCGGGTCGATGTCACCAAAATCAGATTGCGCTGCTTGCCCGGCGTTCTGAACGCTTGCCGGTCGCCGCTTGCGCGTAGATAGCCGAGACGACGTAACAGTCTGCGCTTGACGGCCCGAAGTTCAAGCGCCAATTGGCTGGATTGATCTTTCGGGTCGTAAAAGCCCCGTTCAGAAAGCCGGTCAAAGTCCAGCGAGATCGTTTCGGGCGTGCGTGCGGCGACCGGCGCGGAAGTCTTTTCTTTGGCCTTGTCTTTATCTTTTTTTTTCTTGGACTTCTTACTGAAATTTGTTTTCAGAACTGAAGCACCGGCTTTCTCAACGACGCTCATGATTGTTCCTCCGCGTCATACGCAAATTGTGCGGATTTTTGACCGAGTTCCGCGCCGCCAGAAGGGATACGGAATACAGAAAGATAGGCGTAGAGACCGGCGACCGCGAAAAGCGCAAGACCCGCCACGACAAGCCGCGATCGATCGCGAAGACGGTCTGCAATGACGCCGTCGGACGAAACTTCGCTGAGCGCGCCAAGCACCGGAAGGCCGAAGGCGTGCTGCAATTCGCTGGCTTGCGTATAACTTTTGTCAAGCAATGAAAGTCCGAGCGCCACCGCGCCGCCGACGCCGCCGGCGATGACCAGAACGCCAAGGATCAGCAGCAAGCGCGGGGGATCGCTGGGCGCCAGCGCCACCGTCGGCCATTCAAACACCTGGTATTCAACACCGCGTCCGGCTGCGCCGAGATTGCGCGTGAGATCAAGGCGGTCGCGCCGGGAAAGCAGCTCTTCATATGTTTTTTGCGTCTGCTCATATTCGCGCACGATTTGGCGCAGTTCAGCTTCCACAGCCGGCGCCTGTGCAGAAGCGAAATCGAGGGAATCAAGCTCTTCCTTCAGACGCTGTTCGCGCGTTTCAAGGCCACTGATTGACTCGCGTGCAACGCTCAATTCCGACTGCAGACGCACATAATCGGGGTTGGACGCAAGTTGCGAATTATCATTTTCGAGTTCCTCGATGCGCGCAAGGACACCGCGTATGTCCGGGTGATTTTCCTCATACTGTGAGCGTAAGGAAGCAAGCTCGACCTTCAGGCGCTCCAATTCGCCGCCGGATGTGCGCCGGGGCGTCGCCGAGATCAAATTCTGCAGCGTCAAAACCCGGCCCTTGGTGCGTTCCAATTCGTCGCTGACCCGAGTCAGTTCATTCTCTTTCAATTCGCGCTGGCGGACCGTGCCCTGTATATTTGTAAGCTCCGCTGCGTGCTCGCCGCGAAATACCGCGACTGCGCGCTCGTTCGCGGCGAGTTTTTCTTCATATTCTTCCACCTGCAGATCGAGCCGCCGTCTCGCCGCTTCGCTTTCGGTCAGGCTGGCGCCGAGATCCTGTTCGATCAGCATGTTTAGAACGGCGTCCACAACGGCCTGGGCGATCTCTGGGTCGCTGTTCTTGTAAGAGATGATGAAATACATCTCCCGCGGACTTTCAATCTGAATTTGTCCGGCGACCCACTCGACCATGCCTTCCATCTTGACCCGCCGTTCCATGGCGGTTTTTGCCTCGATCGTGTCGGCGAGGCCGGCGCGGTCAATAATCTGTTCGACATTCGGCCGCGTCAGGAGTTGCAGGCGCATCACTTCCACGCGTCGCGAATAATCCGGACGTGCTGTAAAGCCGTTTAAGACCGGCTCAAGAATGGTTTCCGTCTGCACAAACACATGCGCGCGAGACTCGTACTTGTCCGGGATCATCCATATGGCGAGCCAGCCAAGTAGCGCACAGATCCAGGCGACGGCGATAATGACCCAGCGCCGTCGCCATAATCCGTTCAGCCCGCGAAGGACCGGCGGAGGCAGATCAGAAAACTTGAACAAACTCATACCCCTCAAATACCCGGTGCGATGCGTTTCGTTAAAACGCGCTTTCCGGGATCAGAATGACGTCGCCAGGAAGCACAGGCACGTTCGCCGCGATGTTGCCTTTGCGCAGCAGGTCGTCGAGTTTCAGCCGGTAAGACTGTCTGTCTTCGCCCTGGCCACGGATCAGGACGGCCCGGTTGCCTGCAGCAAAATCAGTGAGCCCGCCGACAGCGACCATCACATCGAGCGTTGTCATGCCCGCCTGGTAGGGAAGAGCCGTCGGGGTTTGCGCTTCGCCAAGGACGCGCACTTGCTGGTCGAAAGTCGATGAAAAGTCGCTGACGATCACTGTCACTTCCGGCGACTTTACATATTCGCGCAGCGATGCTTCGAGATCGTTCGCCAGTTGTGACGGGGTTTTTCCAGACGCCACCATGTCTTCAACCAGCGGCGTTGAGATCCGTCCGTCCGGACGAACGGTGACGTTTGTGGAAAGTTCAGCCGCGCGCCAGACGAAAATCTCAAGCTGGTCGAGCGGACCGATCAGGTAATCGGGCGCAGCGGTAGCGGCGCCGGAAGCGGAGTTAGGCGCGGCCGCGAGATTATCACCGCCCAGTGTAGAGCAGGCGGCGAGCGACAGACCGAAAAGGGCGAAAATCGCAGTTTGCATCAATTTTATTGTCTTCGTCATGGTTATTAACCCCTGTGGCGTTCAGTTTTAGCTTCAGGCTGGCGCATCTGCGCTAGAAAGGCCGCTCTACTCTAAAGGTAACGCAATTTCTTTGCCATGCCTGAACAACGTTCGATTAACCAGATTTAAAGCGCGCAGGCCGTATGGAAAAGCGGCATTCTTCCAGTGATTCTGCGATTAACCGGAGCAAATAATAGCTAACTAGCGGCTGCCGAGCCCGAACAGCGCGACCCTGACCGTCATCAAAACGATGACGATATCCAGCAGCGGGGAAAAATGGCGCATATAATACAGATCATAACGCAATTTCGTTCTCGCGCCTTCGACAGAGGCCGCATATTCGTATTTTACCTGCGCCCAGCCGGTGATTCCGGGCTTGATGAGGTGGCGGCAGTGATAAAGCGGGATTTCCTGCTCCAGTTCGCGAACGAATTCAGGCCGCTCCGGCCGCGGTCCGACGAAACTCATTTCGCCGCGCAACACGTTAATAGCCTGTGGAATTTCATCGATTCTGTATTTGCGGATGATGCGTCCTGTGCGGGTTATCCGCGCATCCTTCAAGGCGGCGTATTGCGGGCCGTTCGCCTCGGCGTCCGTAATCATGGAACGGAACTTAAAGACCTCGAATTCCTTGCCGCCGAACCCGACCCGGCGCTGGCGGTAGAGTATCGGACCGGCGCTATCGAGTTTGATGGCGATTGCCGTGAGGGCGAGGAGCGGCGCCAGAAAAAGGATCAGCGCCAGGCTGAAAAGAATATCAAAAAATCTTTTTAATACAGCCGTTTGCCGCGCATTCATCAATGCAGCCGCGGCTTCGAATTCTGCGCCGTCGAATGTTTCTGTGTTTACCGCACCGTCCGGGCGAACGATCGCCGGCGCTGCGCGTGTGTCCGCACACGCGGGCTCAGCGTCGCGCAATAATGCGGTATCGCCAATGCGCTTTTGAACGGGCGTTAATAAAAGTCGCGATGTTGCGGCTGCGCATAAGGCTGCAAACGCGACCGCAAAAACGTATAGAGCGTACATCCCCCAGCCCCACAATATGCAAGGGATCAAAAATCCCTTCAGTTCTAACTGTCCCGAAATGCGACAATGCGAACCTGTTCCCGCATATTACATGCCTAACAAAATGTTAAGGTTTAAATTGGGCCATACAGGGTTTTGGACGGAAAAAATTCGAAAAAACGATCACGATTAGGGTTCAGAAAACAAATAAGTTGAGCAATGCGAACCAAAATCCCCCAGCAGTTGCAAACCAGACTGCGACGCACGTCAGCGCAGACGCCCGTTCGTTTGCAGAGGATCGATTGCTGGCGGCGGTGTCGACGGCGGTGCTCACTTGCGCGTGTTCCCGAATGCGATGGCTGTAGTTAGAAGCCAAGAGTTCAAGGATTCGTTAAGGCGGCGCCGGCTAGCGAGTATGCGAACCGGATATTATTAACCAATGCAGCGTATCATTTTGAAGCAGCGGGGTTTGTTACCCTTTCGTCAGACCGGTTTCGCCTGATCCATGCGTATTCTTCTTTTTTCAACGCTGTTTCCAAACGCCGCAATGCCGGCGCACGGCGTATTTGTCGCTAACAGGCTGGAGGCGTACCGAAAAAAATATAACGCCGAAATTAAAGTCGTTGCCCCGGTTCCGTGGTTTCCGTTTCGCCACCGAGCATTCGGCGCATACGCTGATTGGGCGCGCGTACCGGCGCGTGAACAGCGCGGCGATGTGGAAGTTTTGCATCCGCGATATCTAGTTCCACCAAAAACGGCCATGCGCTTTGGATCGGCGTCCCTAATGCGATGTTTGCGCAAAACCGTCCGACATCTGAACGAAAGCGGATGGGACTTTGATTTCATAGACGCGCATTATTTTTATCCTGACGGCGTCGCAGCGGCGCAAATTGCGCGCGAGTTTCAAAAACCGCTGGCGATTACGGCGCGCGGGACAGATGTGAATCTCATACCGGAATTTCCGGGCCCGCGCCGCGCCATTGTAAATGCCGCTATCCAAGCTGACGCTGTCATTACCGTCGCCGCCGCATTGAAGGACGCCCTTGTCAACATTGGCGCGCCGAGCGCAAAAATCACTGTCTTGCGCAACGGCGTCGATCTGGAGCTTTTCCATGAAACGGACCGCCAGACCGCACGGCGCGCGCTCGGTCTTGAAGGCCTCGTTCTGGCAAGCGTCGGCCATCTAATAGAACGCAAAGGGCACGATCTCGTCATTAAGGCGTTGCCGGAATTACCGGGCGCTACTCTTATGATAGTGGGCGAAGGGCCGGCGCGCGCGGCGCTGCAATCGCTGGCGCGCGAGATCGGCGTTTTCGATCGTGTAAAGTTTCTAGGACAGGCGCCGCACGAGGAATTGCCCGAAATCTACAGCGCCGCCGATATTCTGGTGCTCGCTTCTTCGCGTGAAGGCTGGCCAAATGTTTTATTGGAGGCGATGGCCTGCGGCGCGCCGTGTGTCGCTACAGATGTCTGGGGTAATCGCGAAATCATCACGTCGCCGGAATTAGGGCGCCTCGCCGACAACAGATCGCCGGAAAATATCGCTGAAGCGGTACAGTCGCTGTCAAAAAACCACCCAGGCAGACGCGCGGTAAGGGCGTATGCGGAAAAATACTCCTGGGATGAAACCGTTGACGGCATGGCGACAATTTTTAATGACCTGAAACGAAAGAATGAAGCGCGAGTTAGCCTGAACATCAGACCGGTTGCAGTTTCAAAACAACTCGCCTCGCCCAAATTGATTTTAACTGTCGATACAGAAGAACATTTTGACTGGCGAAAATTCGACAACGTCGATCATTCGCCGGGAGAGGTCGCCGGGGTTGAGCGATTTCAGAATTTATGCATGAAATACGGCGTTCGCCCGCTCTATTTCCTGACATGGCCGCTTTTAAAGCATGATGAGATAGCCCGGTATTTTCAGAGTTTGAAAAAAACGGAAATGGCGGATTGCGGCCTGCATTTGCATCAATGGGCGACGCCGCCGGGCGTGTTCGATGGAGAATTTTATTCTTTCCAGAAAAATCTGCCGGCCAATGCGCACCGAAACAAGTTGCAGTCCCTTGCACAGGCATTTCAGGATGTTTTTGGCGAGACTGCGGTTTCGCATAGGGCAGGGCGCTACGGCATCGCTTTGGAGGATTATCCGCTGCTGGCGCAAATCGGAATTGAATACGACTTCAGCCCCAGTGCGTCATTTGACTTTTCTGAGACAGGCGGGCCTGATTTTTCACAGATGTCGAATTGCCCCTTCGCCGTTGAGACCGGTGAGCACCGTGTCTATGTAACCCCGGTTTGCGGCGCCAAGGCGATCAAGCGAACGCGTATGTTTTTAAATCAAGAAAAACAGACGCCCGGTTTTCCAGTCCATCGCGCGCACTACTTCAAAAAGCACACTATCCCCATGCGCCTGTCACCGGAAGGCGCAGCGCTTGCCGACATGAAAGCGTTGACAAAAAGAATTGTAAAAGGAGGCGCGCCGGTTCTGACATATACGCTGCACTCCACGAGCCTGACCGCTGGCGGCAATGAATATGCTCCGAATAAAGAGCACGTTGATCAGTTGCTGGAAAACACCGAGCGTTATCTCTATTGGTTTAAAGACGAGCTAGGCGGAGAACTAAGTTCTTTGGAGGGCTTACAGCAATTGTATAAACCTTAAGCGCCACGCCGGATTATTGCGTTAATACCGTGTTAAGCAAAAACCCGGTATTTTAAATTCTGAAAATGCAGCCGGGTAGCGCTTATGCTTGCGTCGGAAATTCTTCGTCTTGTCTTTGGCTTTGCCGCCGTTCTTGGAATGATCGGTTTATGCGCGTTGGCGGCGAAAAAAGCGGGACTTGCGTCAATGACCGGAATCTCCGGCGGCAAAAGACGTCTCGCCATGCGTGAAATGTTACCCATTGATGCGCGCCGGCGTCTCGCGATCGTCAAATGCGACGATAAAGAATATTTGATACTGCTCGGCCCAACCGGCGAAACCCTGATTGATAAAGAGCTTTCGGGAAGCGCCGTGGCGCAGGAGACAGAATGTGCTGCGCCGCAATCAAATCCCTTCTCAGGCATAGGCGAATTCGCGGAAAAGTTGCGCGCCATAAAACAAAAAGCGGCCTGAATCGGCTTTGCGCTTCCGGCCAGCTTGGCTTGTCCATTAAGAAAAGGTAAACTCCCTAGCTCAGGGTATGAGGGCAAGCATGGGGAGCGAAATGATCCGTATTTTACTACCGCTGGCGATTGTTGCGGCAATGTTTTTTGGGCCGATGTACGCTTATGAAGTGGACAATCCAGTCAGCGGCAGAGAAGAGCAGGCCGTAGTGACGGGCGACAAATTTATCGGCGGCGCAATAGATTGTATCCGGCAACTGCAATTGCCATTTGGCGAAAGGTGCGCGCCGGATGCGGAAATCAATGAATCGAAAATGCCCAGTAAAATGATGTCATGGGCGGCTTCGTTTTCGATTGGCGCAGCGCTTATTGGCGTGTTGGGATTGTTGCCGATGATCGGCCGTGTGACGAGCGTCTTCACGCTTCTCGCGGGATTGGCGTCCCTCGCTGCAATGGGATTTTTCCTGATCTTTATGATGGGCAGCAATGTCGGGCTTGGCGGCGTTCAATGGGGCGCTTACCTGGCATCCGGCGCGGCGCTTTTAACGACCATTTCAGGCCTCTCCGGCATGCGCGGGCGTTGACCTGATATAATTTGTTCAGCCGACAATGAAAAAGCCGCCCTTTTGCAAAAGAGCGGCTTTTTTTAATTAATAACGCTTGGCGCTAGCGCAGCGGAGAGCGACCAGCATTCAAAAATGACGGCGTTTCATTCGCCGCAACGCGTTCGTCATCATCATTCGAGCTTGCGACAGGACGCGGCGCCGGCGCTGGCGGCGAAGGTCGCGATTTACGGAAATCGCTCGCCGAGGTTTCAGAAAGCGGATCGTCTGAGTGCCGGCAATTGCCTTCAAAATGCGCGCCGGTTTCAACGGAAAGCGAGCTATGCAGAATATCGCCTTGTATATGTGCTGATGAGGCGAGCGATACAGATTTTGCACGAATGCCGCCCTCCACGCGGCCGCGTACAGTCACAGTTTCGCAAATCACTTCGCCTTTAACGGAAGCCTTGTCGCCAATGATCAGTGAGCCCGCTTTGATGTCGCCTTCCAGCGTGCCGTCGAGCTGAATTTCTCCAGCGGAGTTGATGTTGCCGCGCATGACAACGTCGGAAGAGATAATAGAAGGTACGCCGGCAGACTTCATGACGCCTGAACCCTTTCTTGAAGAACTTTGCTGCATGCTTGACTGTTGCGGCGGCAAGGGGTCGCCCAGAGACCCTTTTTGCACTTTTTTCGCATCAAGCGATTTGTTCTGTTTAGCTTTCGAAAACATATCTACCTGCCTCGATGAATCGGCGGGGGTTGAGCGGTTTCCCGTTAAACAGAATTTCGTAATGAACATGCGGACCGGTCGAGCGCCCGCTATTGCCCAATTCCCCGATTTTATCGTGAAGTTTTACTTTTTGCCCCGTTTTGACCGTTATGCGGTTCATATGCGCATATCGGGTAATGAAGCCGTTACCATGGTTGATTTCAACCATGCGGCCAAAACCTGCGCGTGTGCCGGCGTATTTCACGACCCCGTCGCCTGTCGCGGTTATCGGCGACGCCCAGGCGGCGGCGAAATCGATACCGTTGTGGCGTGAGTATTTGCCGTTGATAGGGTCACGGCGAATGCCAAACCCGCTTGTAAACCGCCGCCCGACGATCAGCGGGGAGGATAGCGGCAGGTTTTGAATCGCCTTTTGCAGGGCGGCGAGCTCGTCGACCGCATTCGCGGCGCGGCTGACATGCAGGTAAAATTGTGAGGCGGCTTCATCGCCTGCGGCGATATCTATGAACGGGCCGCCTTGCGCCAGAACGGTATTGGTAATCTTGGCTGGGGTCACCACAGATTCAACGGAAATGCCTGCGCTGGCCATGACGTTGGTCAGGTGATCCCGTTGCGCTTCGGCCTTTTCTTCCAGCGACGCCAGCAACAGCATCTGTTCCGTATAAAGGTCCGCCGCCGCCTTGTTCATGGACTTGATGGCGTCCGATGCGGCGCCGTTTTGCGGTGCGGCGGCGTTATTGCGCTCCATCTGCTCGACAGCCTGCTTGCGGGCCGTCGAAAGACGAGACTGGCGCGGCGTAGCCTCGCCAGGCACGACGTCGACCATCACGCGGTTGCTGTTAGACGTACGCTGGCCGCTTGGGCCTCCTGCCTCGGCAAGACCTGTGGCGAGCGCGTCCAGACCCTGATCGATGGTTGCTTTGCGCTCGACCATGTTCTGCAGCAATTGATGCCTGGCTGAGATGTCAGCCATGGTCTCGTCGAAATTCTGCTTGATAATCTGGTTCAGCTCGCTGACATCGTCATAGGCGCGCTGCGCGTCGTGCAGCCGCTTGGAGTACGTTGTCTCCATGATTCGGCTGTCGCGCTCCTTGGCGACGATAATCTGCTCTTTAAAGACGACATTCACCGAAGAATAAGCGACCCAGAGCAGCGCCGCGCCAACGATGACGGCTAACGCGATCTGCGTTTTTGACGACATCGAGATAAAATGCACGACGCCGTCGCTTCGATGATAAATCTGCCGTTCCTTGAAGATACGGCTGAGTACGCGCCTGAATTTGCCGGAACGACGGCCCATTTATACGAACGCCCCTTGCACGCGTTTACACAACGCTACGATGCCACCCCTGCCACTATAGCAGCGCAAAACTTAAGAATGCGCAACCTTTATGTGATGCTGTAACGGTATTTTTTAACATATTCGAGACTAATCGGCGCCGAACGCCGCTCCGGTTCCCCTTACAACTCATAGAAAGCACGGTTCATGCCAGCCTGGCTTCGGGCGTTATGGTTAAAGGGCGGCTTGATCTGGCCTTTAAAATATTTTCCGCGAAGATCGTGAAAAGCTTCTTTGGGATCGCGGCCGATACGCGCGCAAATCGAATCAAACCAATGTTTTCCACAGGCTACGTGGCCGATTTCTTCATCATAGATCGTCTGCAGGATCGCTGAGCTTCGTCTATCGCCGGCGGCGTCCAGTTTCTCAATCATTTGCGGCGTGACGTCCAGTCCTCTCGCTTCCAAAACAAGCGGCGCAATGGCTAGTCTTGCGAGCACATCATGGCGCGTATCCTCCGCCGCCTCCCAGAGGCCGTTATGCGCCGGGAGAGCGCCGTAATAACTGCCCAATTCTTTCAGACGCTGCTGGATCATTGAGAAATGACGCGCTTCTTCAGCGCCGATTCGCACCCAATCCGACCCGAAAGCCTCTATATCGAGCGTAAAATCGCCAATTTGACGGGAAAACCGCACCGCCATGTCAAAAGCGAGGTTGATCGCGTTGAATTCAATATGGGCGATGGCGTGCAACAGCGCCGCCCGGCCTTCAGGTGAACCGAGGCGCCGTTTAGGGACGTCCGCAGGAGGCGAAAGCACTGGCTGCGACGGCCGGCCCGGTCGCTGCGGCGGCGAAACAGCGTTCTCTCCCAAAGGCGTCTTCAGGCGCAAAAGCCGCTCTGCAGCTGCGGCTTTCGCAATTTTATCATCGGGTGAGCTGGCGCGGAGAGCGGCGCTGGCGGCGCTAAGCAAAGTTGGCGCTGGCGGCAAGATCAAATGGCTTTCGTTTCCGCGAGAACGTCTTCTACGTGTCCGGGTACTTTCACTTTTCGCCATATTTTGCGGATCACGCCCTTTTCATCGATCAGAAATGTAGATCGCTCAATTCCCATATATTTTCGCCCATACATCTTCTTTTCGACCCAAACGCCAAATTTTTCCGTGACTTTGCCGTCCTCATCGGCGCCGAGGTCGATTTTGAGGCTGTGCTTATCCTTGAATTTTTGATGCTTTGCGAGCGTATCGCGCGAAACGCCAATAATGCGTGCGCCGGCCCTTTTAAATTTGGCGGCGTCACCGGTAAACGCGATGGCTTGTTTGGTGCAGCCAGGCGTGTCGTCTTTGGGATAGAAATATAGCACAATTTTTTGGCCAAGCAGGTCCTTTGACTTCACTTGCTCGCCGTTATCGAGGAACAGCGAGAAAGCCGGCGCTTTTGCGCCTTCCTTGATTACTTTCGCCATCATTCTCCCTAACTTTGGTCTGCGCCGCACCATATCCATGATCGCCAAAATCTCCAGTGTGGAAATCTTTGGCGCTGCGTCTTGCGGCGCGCGCTCAAGCCCTATACCGATGAAAGGTTGCAGCGCCAGGAGCCTGACACATCAGACAGCCGCGCCTTTGAAAAAACAAGGACCACGACGTTCGATAGCCAAGCCGATACACCTGCGGGTTCAATTTTTTAAATAATGAGTCTCGTTAGAACGTCGGTTTCCCTTGAAGAACGTCATTCATCCGGTTCAAGGCGGCTGACATGATTAGCGATCAGGCTCCCGGAGGGGGTGGCGCTAACGGGCGGTTAGTGATTGGTTCGCAGGGGTTTGCGGCTGCATGAAAAAAAAGGCTGTCAAAACGGCCGTGGTCTTCATCGAGGTCGTTGCCCTCGTGATCGCGATAGCCGCTGCATCTATTTTCTATTTATACTGGCGAACCGGACAGGGGCCCGCGTCGCTTGATTTGTTCGCGCCCAGCGTAGAGGGCGCCATAGAAAACCAGCTGCCTGAAGGCTACGACGCCGATATCCAATCCATAAATATTCAGCGTAGACAGCAAGATGGCGAATTATCGATTCGGCTCAGCCGTTTAACAATTCGTGATGCTGATGGGGAAATCGCCGCCGCCGCACCCGATGTTTATCTAACATTCGCTTTTCAGGATCTTCTGCGAGGAGAAATCGGTCCCAGAACAGCAATTGCGGACAGCGCGAGATTTCGAATTGTAAGACGAGAAAATCTCAATGTCGAAATTCCAATCGCAGCCGCCGACAAGGCAGGCGCCTCTCTGCCGGTGTTGTCCGCCTTTTTTGACTCTCGCTTTTTAAAAAGCGCATTCGAAACGGCGCGGATGGATAATACGGAAATTATTTTTCACGACGCAGTGTCCGGTCGGTCGTGGTCGACGCAGAACGCGAAAGTCGCTGTAGAAAAAAACAACGAAGACATTATAGCGCACGCGTCTGGCGTTCTGGACATGGACGGCGCTACTGCAAGTTTGAACGCAGATGCTGTGTATTTGAGAAGCAGCGATATTGTTGATGTCGACATAAAAGGCGAAAATTTTCCCATCGGCGATTTGTTGCGAACCTTTTATGGCGACCGGGCGTCGATTGTCGATGCGCCCGTTTCAGGGGAAGCCAGGATTTCTTTTACGCCCGATGGCGACGTGCTTTCTTCCAGGTTTGAGGCGGAAATTGGCGCCGGGGATTTGCAGCTGGGCAATATAAATCAAACTATTTCGACCATTTCATGGGCGACTTCGTTTGATCCAACACGCAACAGGTTTTCCATCGAACGGTTGAATTTCGATGTGGAGGGCGCGCGGGGCGCTCTCAATGGAGCGGTTGCGATTTCATTTGGCGAGGACATCAGAAAACCGAGCGTGATTTCATTTGATCTTGATGCTGAGGAAATCGAAGTCAGAGCGCCGGAATGGTTTGAAAACGATCTGGTTTTTGAGCGCAACGCATTTGTTGGGAATTATAATATCCGTGAACGCCGGCTGAATTTTGACAATTTGGCGGCGGCGTTCGCAGGATTGCAGGCGAGTGGATCGCTGATCTTTGAAGCGCCGCGCGCAGCGAACGGCGAGGATGCGCCGTCGCCCGGCGTTTATGCAAACTTGTCCTTCGAGGGTGCCTTGACGCCTGAAAGCCTGTTGAGCATTTGGCCGACAAAAAATGTGGCGAACGGCGCCCGAGACTGGATTGAGAGCCGTCTTGCCGCAGCGCATATCGACAACCTTAACTTCATGATGAATTTGACGCCGGGCGCTGTAGGGGAAAATGGCGGATTGCCGGATGAGGCGATGGAACTCACCTTCGATGCGCGCGACGTAACTGCTTTTTATGTGCCCCAGATGACGCCGCTTCGCGCAGGCGCAGGCTCTGGTGTGTTGCGGGGCAACAGTTTCAGCTTAAATGTTAAACGCGCGCAGGTTGGCGATATCGTCATCACGGATGGGGAAGTTTCATTCCCGGAGTTCATGCCAAAATGGCGGCCGACATATTACCGCTTCACCGCTGAAGGGAATGCTGAGGCAATCCTTGCTGTGCTTGATGAAGACCCGTTGTCGCTTCTTTCAAAACTTAATCTCTCGCCGGCGCAGTTTTCGGGCGACGCTACCGCGCAAGTTGAAATCATGCGGCCAAACAAACGGGAAGTCGCCATCCAGGAATACGGTTATTCCGGTATTGCCAGATTTGAGTCGATGGACATTTCACAACTTCCCGGTGAATTTCAATTCAGCGACGCCAACGGCAAGGTCGAACTGAAAACCCGTTCGCTGACGGTGACAGCCGATGCGTTATTGGCTGACGCGCCGATCAACGTGAAGTGGATGCAAAATTTCTATCGCGAAGACGGGCCGTCGGAAATTGAAATCACAGGAAAACTTGCTTCCACGACCAGCGATCTTTTTGGCGCATCCATGCGGCGGTTCGTGCGTAATGGGGATGTTTACTTCAAAGCAAATGCATTGGGCGAGCTTGGCGCGTTTGAAACGTTGAATGTTGAAACAGACTTCACTGAAGCTGTGATGTCGATTGAAATGCTGGATTGGCGCAAACCCGCTGGCGCGCCCGCGCATGGAAATCTCAAAATGCGGTTTACCGATGACGGCGTTCTTGTGGATGTGTTGAATTTTGATGCGGAAGACAATGCCCAGATTGACGGTCGCCTATCATTTAACAACAAAGGCGTCCTTCAAACTGCAAGCATTGACCGGTTGTCACTGTCTGGCGCTGCAGACCTGACTGTTCATGCAGAGCGCGATCCTTCCGGCGTTCTGGGATTTACCGTTGTGGGGCCATTCCTGAACGCCGGACCGTTGATTGAACAGGTGCTCACCGGCTCCGGCGACAACGAAAATGAAACCTCGATTTGGGGCGCTGGTGTTGCGTTGAATGCGCGTATTGATCGGATCACAGCCCGCAATGGCGTAGAATATCTGGACGGCGCACTCGATCTGCGGCGCAATGCCGACAATCTTCGAGCGCTTGATTTTACGGCTTTCGACAAAAATGGAACGCCGTTGCAGGCCGCCATGTCATTAACCGGCGCGCCGGACGGTCCCCAGCGATCGATAGAGGCGCAATCAAGCGCGCTCGGCAATCTGTTGTCGGGCGTATTTGGCGTCCGATCCGTCAAGGACGGTCAGGGCGTATTGCGTCTGATGATCGATAATGAAAACGGCGCAAACGGTTTTTCCGGTGAGCTTGAGGCGAGAAAGTTGCAGGTAGTAAACGCGCCATTGCTCGCGCGCATTCTTTCTGCGGGCTCGCTGGACGGACTTGCAAATCTCGTCAGCGGCGAAGGTATCGAATTCGATTATGCGGCGGGCGGTTTTGAATATGCCGACGGCGTTCTTGAAATTGACGATATGCAAGCGACAGGGTCATCAGTCGGGATTACGACCGATGGTGCGTTGAGCTTCGGTCAGTCCGGCCAGGCGCGTTTGAGCGGCGCTGTCGCCCCGCTTTACCAGTTGAATTCCGTTCTCGGCAACGCGCCGATCATTGGCGATCTGTTGGTGGGTAAAAAAGGAGAAGGCATTGTGGCATTCTCTTATACGGTGGGCGGCGACATCGCCAATCCTCAGGTTGTTGTCAATCCGCTGTCAGCATTGACGCCTGGCATATTCCGCAGACTTATGCAGCCGCCTGCGCCGCCCCTGGAAGAGGCGGATCCGTCTACCGAAGTCGAGCCTTCAGTTTCAAAAGACGAGTAGAGGTCAGTTCACTCGCAGTATCGCGTGTTTTTTCTTACCGATGGAAAGTTTGACGGCGCCGTCGCGTATGTCGTCTTCGCTGAAAGGTCTCTCTTCGCGAACAGGTTCGTCATT
The DNA here is from genome assembly GCF_965228385.1 of Hyphococcus sp. Classification (GTDB taxonomy): domain Bacteria; phylum Pseudomonadota; class Alphaproteobacteria; order Caulobacterales; family Parvularculaceae; genus Hyphococcus. The sequence goes on from NZ_OZ245810.1 coordinate 191,572, forward strand.
CAGTTTGAGGGCGCCGGCTTTTATGTGGCGTCGGGCTTCGCCTTTTGATGCGCAAAGTTTTGCCGCGACAAACTGGTCGACGATGTGCGCGGTCTCGAAATCTGCGGCGGAAATGTCCACTGTCGGCAGATCGCCGCCCAGTCCGCCCTGTTCAAATGTTTTTTGCGCAGTCCCGGCGGCGCTATTCGCGGCCTCCGCCCCATGAAGAAGCGTCGTTGCTTCATTAGCGAGAATTTTTTTCGCCTCATTAACCTCCGCTCCTTCCAGGCTGGCGAGCCGGCGCACCTCATCCATAGGCAGCGTCGTAAATCGCGCCAGAAGGGTTGCAACATCGGCGTCCTCAACATTTCGCCAATATTGCCAATAGTCATATGGAGAAAACATGTCTGCATTCAGCCAGACCGCGCCCGATTCTGTCTTCCCCATTTTCTTGCCGGAGGCAGTTGTCAGAAGCGCCGTTGTTAGTCCGTATACCTCACGGCCATCCTTGCGGCGGCATAGTTCAACGCCATTCACGATATTGCCCCATTGATCGGCGCCGCCAAGCTGAAGCGTGCAGCCGTGCCGGTTCAAAAGCTCATGGAAGTCATACGCCTGCATCAGCATATAGTTGAATTCGAGAAACGTCATCGGACTTTCCCGGTCCAGGCGGAGTTTGACGCTGTCGAAAGTCAGCATACGGTTGATGGTGAAGTGAACGCCGTAATCGCGCAGAAACTCTACATAACCGAGCCTCGAGAGCCATTCGTCATTGTTGACCATCAAGGCGTCTGAAGAGCCGTCTCCAAAACTCAGAAATTTCTCAAACACGCCTTTGATGCCGGCGATATTTTCATCGATATCCGCGTCGGTGAGGAGCTTGCGTTGCTCGTCCTTTCCCGACGGGTCGCCGACCTTGGTCGTGCCGCCCCCCATGAGGGCAATCGGCCGGTGACCGGTCTGCTGCATCCAGTACAGCATCATGATCTGGATCAGACTGCCCGCATGTAGCGATTTCGCCGTGGCGTCAAAGCCGATATAGCCTGTGACAACGCCTGACGCCGCCTTTTCGTCCAGGCCTTCAATATTGGCGCCCTGTGCGATGAAACCGCGCTCGTCGAGCACGTTCAGAAATTCTGATTTATACTTGGCCATGCGTTATCTCTGATGCGGAATGAATTCGCCCCGTAGCATGAGACGTGTTTTTTTCCAACGCGGCGAAAAGTTGACCTGTCCGGTTAACGCGGACTTGAGTATTCGCTGCGAGTCTCGGCAATATTAACAACTACGCCAGCGCGCATAAAACACACGGATAGAACCATGTCCGACACCCTCACCGCCATCGGCCTTATGAGCGGCACATCCCTTGACGGTATCGACGCCGCGATCCTTAAGACAGATGGCGAAAACGTCGTCCAGGCCGGTCCCGCGATGCATGTTCCCTATAGCCGCGATCTCAAAATCTGGGTCCGCCGCGCGATCAAGGCGGCCCTTGAAGGCCGTGACGGGGCGGCGGAAATCGGCAAAGCCGCCGGCGAGGTGACGCTTGCCCATGTTCTGGCTGTCGAGCGCCTGCTTGAGCACGAAAAGCTGACAAGAAAAGATATCGATGTGATCGGGCTTCACGGCCAGACAATCCTGCACCGTCCGTCACGGGACGCCGCCGTGGCCGGCCGCACATGGCAGATCGGCGACGGACGCGTTCTTGCGGATGAGACGCGTATCGATGTTGTCAGCGATTTTCGTGCGGCCGACATAGCGGCCGGCGGCGAGGGCGCGCCGTTTGCGCCCGTTTACCACCGCGCGTTGCTGGCGGCGATGCCAGAGCCGCCGGAATGCGCGGTAGGCGTCATAAATCTCGGCGGCGTATCCAATGTGACTTATGCGCCTGAAAACGCCCGCGCCGTTGATCTGATTGCTTATGATTGCGGACCCGGCAATGGTCTTATCGACGAATGGATGGAACTGAAAACCGGCGAGGCTATGGATGAAGACGGGGCCATGGCGCTCGCCGGTACGGTAAATGAAGAAGCGTTGCGAATGATGCTGCTGGCGCCGTATCTGCGCCGTCCGCCGCCAAAATCGCTGGATCGTTATGATTTCAAACTTGAACATGTCATGAAGCTGACGCCGGAAGACGGCGCCGCCACGCTGACAGCATTCACGGCGGCGTGTATTCGTGATTCGGTGAAGTTTTTACCCGAACCGCCGGGCGGCTGGATTGTTTGCGGCGGCGGGCGCCGCAATCCCGCCATAATGGCGACGCTGAAAGATATGCTGGACGCGCCTGTTGTGACAGCGGAAGAGGCGGGATGGCGTGGTGACGATCTTGAAGCGGAATGCTTTGCCTATCTGGCTGTCAGAAGCCTGAAAAAGCTGCCATTGAGCTATCCCAGTACGACGCGGGCCCCCGCGCCAATGAAAGGGGGAACTTTTCACCGGGCCCCGGTTTAGTACCCCATAGCGACAATCCAGATTTCATCTATATTGAAATCTGATCAGCCGGCAAAGGGGGCTTATGGCCGACCAATCGATCGAAGAAATTCTGGCGAGAGTCTCGCTGCGGGACAGGGCGGCGTTCAATGAACTTTACGATCGCACGTCGGCGAAACTTTTTGCCGTTGCTTTGCGTATATTGAACGAACAGGGCGATACTGAAGACGCCGTACATGATGCTTATATCAACGTGTGGCGCAAGGCGGATACGTTTCAGGCCAGCAGGGCGACGGGCATGACATGGCTGATTACCATTGTGCGGAACGCAGCGATTGACCGCGCGCGAAAACGCCGCGCCCCGGCGGCGGACATTGACAGTCGGCCGGATATCGCGAGCGATGAACCGTCCCCAGAGGACCTTGCAACGCTGTCTGACGATTATCGCCGTTTGGCCCATTGTCTCGGCGAGCTGGAAGACCCGCAGCACGGCGTCATACGGGATGCGTTTTTCAAAGGGCGCACTTATGCGGAAATTGCCGACGGTTTAAACCGTCCGCTCGGGACAATAAAAAGCTGGGTGCGCCGGAGTTTGTTGAAACTGCGTGATTGCCTTGAACTTGATACGTCGGAAAAAGTGTAAGAATGAGCGAACGCGAAGACATTTATGACGACAGCATTCTCGCGGGAGAATATGTGCTTGGCGTACTGGATGCTGATGAATGCGCGCAAGTAAGAGCCCGTATCGAATCGGATTCCGATTTTGCAGCGCGTGTCCGGTTCTGGGAGGCGCGCCTCTCTCCTCTGGCCGAGGAAATTGCGCCGCACGAGGCGCCGGCTATCGTAAAACAGCGTGTGGAGGAAACCTTGTTCGGCGCAGCGCGCAAGCAGCATTCGCTGTGGGAGTCGTTGTCCTTCTGGCGCGCAGCAGCTGGCTTCATGACTGCCGTCGCGCTAATCGCCTTGGGAATAATTCTATTTGCACGCACGCCTGCTGCGCCTGAACGGACGTCTTATATCGCAACCATTTTACCTGCGGATGCGGCGCCGGTGCTGGCGGCGCGTATTGACGGCGCACTCACCGCGATCCGTATTCAGAACGCCGCGATTGAAATCGCCGAAGGCCAGTCTGCTGAGCTCTGGCTTATACCTGAAGACGGAACGCCGCGGTCATTGGGCCTGATCAATCCGAACGGCGATGACACAGTTCAAATTCCGGCGGCGTTGTCGATGCTGTTTAATGCCGGCGCAGCGCTGGCGGTGAGTATCGAACCTGAAGGCGGATCGACTTCCGGCGCGCCAACGGGACCGGTTATCGGCCTTGGGGTTTTGAAAAAACTGTAAAGGCGCGTGCATCCCCCCAAGCCGCAGCTGCGTATCTTATCCGGTTTTGCGCATCGAAACCGATTGAAATGCGCGGGGTTATCGCGCCTCAACCCGTGAGCCCTCCTGCTTGTTGTGTGTATCAGCGACAAGCAAACTCCGCGCATTTCATTTTATTCAGCGGCGCGCCCGCATGAATTCCAGGGGGAAGCGTTAGCGTCTGCTGCGAGGCCGGCCAGTTGCGGTATCGTAACGCCGGCCTCATTTTTAACGCCGTTAACCATTTTACGCACTGTGCAGGTCTTGCAATCGCGCGAAACGCACGTCATGATTCACATCAGGTTTTAGTCAACGAGAGGAGGTGATCCGATGTCGAGTGATTTCTTGAAGCCAGTGAGGTCTTTGTGGAAACAACGCGTCCCGGAGCAGCCTTCGAGACTCGTTTAACCGCCGGATTTTAAGAAAAGATCTCGAGGCCGCTTGGCTGACGAAATCGCGATCCTTTTACAGGATTCAGGGCCGCTCTTGATGAGCGGCCCTTTTCATTTTTACTTTAGCTTATGCGGCTTGATAGCCAGGAATATTTTCTAAAGTTTCCCGGTAATCGTAAAACGCGCATTAACGGGCGCGCCCACGGTTGCCTGATGCGTGCTGTGTGAATTCGGGAAATATAGTTCATCGGTCAGATTCTCGACATTGACCTGAAGGCGCAGCCTGTCTGACAAATCATAGTACGCGGCTGCATCAAGCCGAACATAGCTTGGAAGGACGGCTGTGTTACCGCTATTAATGAAACTTTCGTCCTGATATGTCAGGCCGACCCCAAGCCCAAGTTTTTCCGTAGCCTGAAAATTGTTCCAGACTGAAAACATGTGTTCAGGCAATTCCTGAGGGCGAAAGCCCGTCGGGCCCATCCGGTCAACAATCTCTCCGTCGAGATAGCTGTACCCGGCGGAGACAAACCACTGCTCCGTCACCTGACCCTGTAACTGAACTTCTAAACCCTGAATTTGTGAATCGATAATATCCAGCGTGGAAGGGTCGCTGTCTGCAACTTGCGGCGAGCTTTGTTCAATCTCGAAAACAGCGGCTGTCAGGCTCAAGCCGCGGCGGAAGTCCCACTTCACACCAGCCTCTAGGTTGGAGAATGTATTCGGGTCAAGCACATCAGCGTCGCCATTGATATTTGCGAATTGCTCGCCGCTGCGCGGCAGAAAGGATTCGCTGTAGCTGCCGTAAATCGAGATATTTTCCTGCGGCTTGAGGATGACGCCGAAGCGCGGCGAGAATTTCTCGTCGCGGCGCGTCCGCGTTTCGGTTGGCGGAACCGCATTGAAGACTTCGATGTCGAAACTGTCATAGCGAACGCCTGCGACGATATCGAGCCAATCCGTTAGCTCAATCTGGTCCTGAATATAGGCGGAGAAAACATCAATGTTTACGCGTGTGTCGTCATTGATATCGACTGTGAAATCATTTGCCGTCGGCATGCCGAACGCATTGACGCCGGCGCCGCCTCTCAGATTGAGCGGACGCGCGATGGAGAACACTTCATTGTCATCCATCGTTGTGTTCCAGAATGAGTTAAAACGATCCTGATCTGATGAAGTATTGATGTACTCACCGCCGGCGACAATGGTGTGATGAAAACCTTTTCCGCCAAACTCCCCGACCAGATTGCCTGACAGGATCAGATTCTTGCGGTCGGTGGTGTCGATATATCCATCAAGCGTCACGACATCCGGCGCGGCTGTCTGATCGTAACCAGAGGCGTAAAAGTTTTGATACAGCTTGTCATAATCACCGTAAAACGCGCTGAAAACACCTTTCAAATTTTCTGAAAACTCGTGCTGTAGCGCGGCGCGAACCAGATGAGCCTGCAGATCCGTGAAGTTCAGTTCCGGATCGCCGAAGACAATATTTTTGAACCCTTCAACCGGACGTCCGTCCGACCCCGTTGGAATGCCGCGATCAACAAACCGTTTGTGATCGATATATTCATACGATAGATCGAGCGTCGTTGCGTGACCCAGTTTGAATTTAGCGGTCGGATTTACGCCGTATCTGTCGCCATCATAAAAATCGCGGTGATTATTCAGGTTTTCATACATCGCATTAATGCGGAAGGCAGCGTTCTCGCCCGCTGAATAATTGGCGTCGATTTGAAAACCGAATTCGCCGAATGTATCTGCGCCCGCTTGAAATCCCGTAAAAGTCTCGCCAATCACGCCCTTCTTTGTCACGCGGTTCAGTATGCCGCCGGTGCCGCCGCGTCCGAACAGTAGCGCGTTAGGACCGCGCAGGATTTCGACTTGTTCAAGATTATAAAGAGGGCGGTAATATTGAACATCGTCTCGCACGCCATCGATGAAGAAATCGGCTGTTGAGCGCACTCCCCGAAACACGACAGAATCACGATGGCCTTCGCCTTGCGATGTGTTGACGCCCGGCGTGTAGTTTATAATTTCACCGATGCTCGTGAAGCCCCGCCGCGTTATCTCATCCGCAGTGATGATTGAGAGGCTTTGCGGCACATCAATAATCGGGGTTGGCGCTCTCAGCGCATTCATCTGGTCTGAATAAAGGACCTTTCCAACAACAACGATTTCCTCTGAGATTTCCTCAGCCGTTGCGGCGCCCGTATACATCGCCGAAGCGAAAATAGCTGTAAGCTTCCAGGATTCCTTGCGAATCATTATTCATACCCCTCAATCTAAGCACTGCTGCGAATGATTATTAATTACAGCCTCGCTATCGGCTATGAGAATGATTGTCAATTACATTTCTTGACTTACCCATATCGACGCAGCACGTCTTAGCGTTGACAGTCACGCGAGACGCTGAAAGGTCCGGTATGGTAGAAAAGATTAGTAAAGTGTCGCTCGAGGCGTTCCTCGAGCGCCATCCTGGCTGGAAGCTGGTTGAAGGGCGGGACGCCATCGCCAGATCTTTTAAGTTCAAAGATTTCAGCGAGGCTTGGGGTTTTATGGCGCGAATTGCGCTTGCCGCCGAAAAGGCCGATCATCATCCGGAATGGTTTAACGTCTATAATAAGGTGGACATCACGCTGACAACGCATGATGCCGGCGGGCTTTCGGACAGAGACATTGCGCTTGCAAAAATTATTGACCAAACGGCGGCGCACATCGGCGCGGATGAGCGTTAACGGTCAAATCACAAAAACGCCACGGGTCGGCCTTCTATACGCCGGCGTGAACCCATAGTAAGAAGTTGATATTACACGAGGACTGCAAAACTATGGCGACAATTGCGCTTGTCGATGACGACGAAAACATCCTGACTTCCGTTTCGATCGCCCTTGAATCTGAAGGGCACACGGTAAAAACATTCGAAGACGGCGCCGCCGCACTCGAATTTATCAATGAGACGCCGCCTGACGTTGTGGTGTCGGATATCAAAATGCCCACCATGGACGGCATGGAGCTATTGCGCCGGATCAGGCAAAATTCCAGCCTGCCGCTGATTTTCCTCACATCAAAAGACGAAGAGATTGACGAAGTGCTGGGCCTCACAATGGGCGCGGATGATTACGTCAAGAAACCCTTTTCGCAGCGCCTGCTGCTGGAAAGAGTAAAAGCCGTATTGCGCCGCGGTCAGGCGGGCGAAGTTCCCACGGCGGAAGAGGAAAAGAAAATCCTGCGTAAGGGGGATTTGACCCTCGATCCCATGCGGCACGCCTGTTTCTGGAAAGAACAGGCGGTCATCTTGACGGTCACGGAGTTTTTGATTCTGGAATCGCTTGCGCAAAGACCTGGATTTGTAAAAAGCCGCGATCAATTGATGGATGCGGCTTATGATGATCAGGTATACGTGGACGACCGCACTATCGACAGCCATATAAAACGCATACGGAAGAAATTCCGCGTCGTTGACAAGGAATTTGACGCGATCGAAACGCTTTACGGCGTCGGCTATAAGTACAAGGACTCCTGATAAGCGATGGAGGGCGAAGGCGCGATTGTGCGAAAAAATCGCACAAAAAGAGCGGGCTCCCGCCTGACGTTTACGATTGTCATCGCCAATATGATTGGCCTTTTCATTTTGTTGCTTGGGTCGTTTGCGTTGACGCAATATCGCGACGGGCTTGTTCAGGCCAAACTTGAAGGCGTCCGCGCGCAGGCGCAGATTATCGCGGACGTGCTGGCGCAAGTGGCTATCGACGAAACAACGTGTCAGCCGGTCGAAGAGGCTGATATCGCAGCACAGGAGGAGACTGCGATCTGCGCGTTATCCCTGCGCCAGCGCGATGTGCGCGAAGTGTTCAATCGCGTATGGGACAGCTTCGAGGGGCGCGTGCGCATTTTCAACGCGCCGCAGACATTTGATGATCCGCCGATCGCCGATGCGCGCGAGTTGTTGCTGGAAGATGTTGTTTTACGCGAAGACGAAATTGTCGCGCAAACACTTCCGCCGCTGGATCAGAATAATAACGTTATCAGATCGTTTGAAGACGAAGGTTTGTGGCGGCGGGTTTCGCGTTTTTTTTCACGTGACTTTCGCGCCGAAGCCCGGCGGCGCACGCTTGAAGATGAGTTGAACGCAGCGCTTGCGTCATCACCCTTTGCCGAGGAGCGCGGGGCGGCCTCCGTGCGGCTTGACGAGGAAGGCGAGTTAGTCGCCTCCGTTTCGGTGCCAATCCGGCGCGTGCAGGCGATTTACGGCATTGTAACGGCCGAGAGCGGCGGAATTGATACTCTGGTTGAGGATGCGCGGCTTTCCATCCTGCCGTTTTTCGGGTGGGCGGTCGCGGCGGCTATCTTATCGTCCCTGTTGCTGACGACGATGATTGCGCAACCTATTCGTCAGCTTGCTATTGCGTCGGATAAGGTCAGGGAGGGAATTTCCGCGGCGGGGCGTGCGCGCATTCCAGACTTCACCTACCGCAAGGATGAAATCGGCGAGCTTTCCGCTTCGCTTAAATCCATGACGCAGGCGATTTACGCTCGTATGGAAGCAATTGAAAGTTTCGCCGCCGATGTGTCCCACGAATTAAAAAATCCGTTGACGTCAATCCGAAGCGCTTCGGAGACGCTGCAGCTTGCAAAAACGCCTGAGCAGCAGGCCAAGTTGCTGGCGGTGATCCAAAAAGACGTGGCGCGCATGGACAGGCTCATAACTGACATCTCAAACGCTTCGCGCCTTGACGCTGAGCTGGCGCGGGAAACCCGCGAAGCGGTTGGTTTGGGACGGCTCATAAAAGATATTGTCGCGAGCTATGGCCATACGGCCGGCGACGGCGCGGCGTCCGTCCAATTTGAAGAACCTATGGACGAAATCTATATACTGGGCAATCCAACCGCGCTCAGTCAGGTCATACGCAATCTGATCGACAACGCGCGCTCCTTTAGTCCCGAAGGCGGGGCGGTGCGGCTTACCCTGGAGCGCGCGAAGACGCGGCATTCGAAGTCACGGATAATCGTTGAAGATGACGGCCCGGGCATTCCGCCCGATCATCTGGAATCCATTTTTAACCGGTTTTACACAAAGCGGCCCCAGGGCTCGGCGTTCGGCAATAATTCAGGTTTAGGGCTCGCCATCTCGCGGCAAATCGTCAACTCCCACGGTGGGCGGATTTTCGCCGAAAACCGGCTGAAAAACCCGGAAGATAAAGACGGCGACCGTCTGGGCGCGCGTTTCATTGTGGAACTGCCTGACGCTTGACCGTACGCTCGCGGAATTCACGCTTACATTTTTGGTGGACATTGCGCGTCAATCACGCACCATAGGAATGCTTGGCAAACTGAGTTGGATACGAGAACGCATGATAGGGTTGGTAGTTGTAACGCATGGACGGCTCGCGGAAGAATTTCTGTCCGCTGCAGAGCATGTGGTCGGGCCGCAGGAACAGGTGAAAGCGGTTTCCATCGGTCCTGACGACGACATGGAGAAGCGCCGTCAGGACATCCTCGATGCTGCGCAATCGGTGGATACTGGCGAAGGCGTAATCATTTTGACGGACATGTTCGGCGGCACGCCTTCGAACCTCGCCATTTCCGTAATGGAAAAAGCAAACGCGGAAGTCGTCGCCGGCGTAAATCTGCCGATGCTGATCAAGCTCGCATCGGCGCGCGGCGAGGATGATCTTCCCGAAGCTGTAAAAGCGGCGCATGATGCGGGCCGAAAATACATCAACGTGGCATCATGGGTGTTATCTGGCGAGGCGGCCGATTAAGTGAGCGACGAAGCAAAAGCCACGGTTGAAGTGTGTAACAAGCTTGGTCTGCACATCCGTCCGTCCCGATATTTATCCGCCTTGGCAAAATCTTATGAAGCGGTTGTTTCGGTACGGAACAACGACCGCGTTGCACTGGCCGATTCCCAGCTTGATCTGTTGATGCTGCTTGCAAGCAAAGGCGCGAAACTTCAAATATCGGCTACCGGGCCGCAAAGCAAAGAGGCCGTCGATGCAATTGTCAAATTGGTGGAAGACAGGTTCGGAGAGAAAGACTAAGCGGTCGGTTCGGCGGCGGTCGCGGAAAGCGTAACCGGCTGGCCGTCGCGCAATCGTTCGCCGCCGCGTATTACGACATTGGCGTCGGGCTCGACATCGCCGATCACTTCAATGAAATCGCCTTCGGCGGCGCCTAGCTCAACATCAACGCGTTTAGCGATATTCTCTTCATCGACGACGTAGACGCTTATCCGGTCAGCGCGCAGGACAAGCGCGTCGCGCGGCACCGCGGTGACTGTTCGCGGCTGTGCAGAGGGCAGGTTCACGCGGACGGCGGAACCGATATACCAAGGCGTTTCGGGTGGAAGCTCCAGCCTGATTTCGAGCATGCGAGAGCGCTCATCGCCAACCGGAACGACGGCGCGAATGCGGGCGTCTATCGTTTCAGCGCCATTGGCGACGGCAATGGGGTCGCCGGGTTTGATATTTCTCGTGAGGCCGACCGGCGCGCGGGCCGTGACTTCGAGATGGTGAGTATCGACAAGCCGGATAAGCTCCGCGCCCGGATTGGCGAACTCGCCGATCTGGACCTCCTGCGACACGACCCGCCCGGCAAAGGGCGCGCGCACTTCGGTTCGCGCGAGATTTATTTCCGCCCGTTCAAGCGCAACTTCCGCCTGAGCCAGGCCTTGACGGGCCTCGTCGCGGTTGGACCGCATTTCGTCCATGTTCGCTTCGGATTCGCCCGCGTCCGCGCCTAATCCGACAAAACGCTGGTAAAGGCTGTCGAGATAATCGGCGCGCGCACGCAGACGACGCACTTCCGCGGCGGTGTCGTTCCGCGTGAATTGAGCGTCAGCTTTTTCGATACGGGCGATAACGTCGCCTTCTTCGACTTCGACGCCGACCTCTGCGACCCACTCGATTTTGCCTGATGTCGCCGCTGCGACGCGGCTGTCGCGCGTGGACACAACAGCGCCTGGCGTGTCGGCCATGGGCGCGAGGCTGCGCCGCTCCGCTTTGGCGAGCGCTACCGGCGCCGGCGGCGGGCCTTGCTGCGCCTGCGCTTCACTGGTTTCTTCATTCTCATCCGCGCTTGCGCCGACATGACCGCCGTAAAGATAAGCGCCGGCTGCAGTCGCGATCAGTAATGCGCCGCCGCCCAGAACAAGGTTTCTTTTCATTGGTCGATGCATTTTTAATATATGCTCCCTATTCGGCTGGCTGCGCTGCAAGACCGCGGTTTGGCGTGCGGGAAAGCGCCGGCGCTGCGCCAAGCTGGAGGAGCGCCGGTAACAAGATCAGCGTAAATAATGTCGATACCGCCATGCCGCCGACAATTACCGTTGCAAGGCCGCGATAGATGAGGCTGCCCGCGCCCGGCGCCAGCACCAGGGGCAGCATGCCCATCAGCGATGTCGACGTGGACATGAAGATGGGACGGATACGAAGCGTTAGCGCTTCGTGCACCGCCTCGGATCGCGTCATGCCCCCGGCTTCTGAAGCACGCGTCTGCGTGACAAGCAAAATCGCGTTATTCACCACAAGACCGAGCAGAATAATAAAGCCGATCATGCCCAGAAGATCGAGCGGCAAGGTGTTGATAAGATCGGCGCCGCGTATGGCCAGAATGCCGCCAACCGTCGCCATGGGCAATGTCACGATTACCAGGGCTGCGTCTTTCACCGATTTGAAAAGCGCCGCCATGATCAGGAATAGGATAGCGATAGCGAGCAGAAAATTACCGCCCAGGTTTTTAATGGCGCGGGCGAGCGCGTCTGCATCGCCGCCCCATTTCATCGACGTTCCCTGCGGTAGGGCTTCATAAAGCTGCGGTTCTGCGGTCTCTTTCAGTAAATCAACTGCAGGACCAAGCGCCATGCCCTCCGGCGGCGAGATGCCAAGCGATATGGTGCGGCGTGCGTCGAGGCGGCGGATCTGTTGCGGTCCAACCCCGCGGGAGACGGTGACCAGTTCGCCAAGCGGCACAACGGCGCCGGAAGGCGTGGCGATAGGCGCAGTGTCAAGATATTCAGGTTCCGTCCATTCCTTAGAGCGCAGATAAATATCGATGCGCCCATCCTGATGGAAGAACTCGCCGAGCCATTGACCATCGCCGAGGGCGCGTACGGCGCGCGAAACGGAATCGCGCGTCATGCCGACTTCCGCGATACGCCGATCGTTCGGCAAAAGCCGAAGTTCCGGCGTTACGATTTGAGGGTCCGGGTTCGGCCAGACTTGCGCGCCCGGCATCGTCTCCTGGATGATATCGATTGCTTCGGGTACGGCTTGTCCCAGCGCGTCAAAGTCAGCGGCTTGCAGTTCAAGACTGATCGACCCTTGCGCGCCCCAGTTCCCGAACAGGCTGCCCTGGCTGGCGAATACGCGCGTATCGGGAAAACCCGCTAGAATTTCGTCGTTTACAATCTTGACCATTTCCTCGATCCGCGACTGATCGAGTATTCGAATGCCCGTATTGCCGCCCCATTCTCCGGAATAAAGATAGTAGTTTCTAAGCGCCGGCTCTTTTTCGCCTTTCATGTATGGATCAAGGCGTTCAACAACCACTTCCGCAAACTCCTCACGGATCATGTCGGCGCTGGCGCCGGATGGAAAGCCGACAAACGCGTCAACAGCGTCACGCTTGACCGGGGGAAGGTAATTCAATTGCGGCCACATCAAAAAGCCGAGCAGGACCGGCACGACCGTCAGGCCGCCGACAATGGCGAGACGGCGTTTGTTTGTCGCCGTCAATCGCATAATGAAATTGGCGAGCCGATTGGCGAAGGCCGAACGTTTTTTCTTTCCGTCGTGTTTGGATTCCTTGATGAACAGCCGCGCGCCTGTGGGCAGCAATGTCACGGCTACAAGCAGGCTGCAGGACACGGCGATTGCAATTGTCAGGGCGAGATCGGCGAAGAGTTGCCCCTCGATATCTTCGAAAAACATGATCGGAATAAAAATCGCGACCGTCGTGACTGTGGAGGCGAACAAAGCGCCGAAAACCTGACCGACAGCGGCTTCCGCCGCCTCGTGCGGCGAGCGCCCTTCTTCGCGCATGCGCACGAAATTTTCCAGCACAACAATCGCTGCGTCGAGCACCATTCCCGTTGCGAAAGCAAGGCCGGCCAGGGAAATAACGTTGATCGTGCGGCCGAAAAGATTGAGAACGACGAGCGTTGCCATCAGACAGATAGGGATCGCCGCGGCGATGATTACGGTCGCCATGGACCGGCGCAGGAAAAGCCACAAAGCGCCGATGGCCAACATGATCCCGATCAGAAGATTGCTGGTTAAGAGGGAGATGGCGCGTTTGATGAACACGGACGGGTCGAAACTTTTGTGAATGGCGTATCCCATGTCGCCAAGGACGCCTGAATTCAGTTCGTCAAGGACTTCAGTGAGCTCGTCAATTGCATCAAGCGTGTTGGCGCCGGGTTCCCTGATGACACGCATGCCGATCGCCGGATTGCCGTTCTGATAGACGACGCCGCCGCCACGGTCCGGCGCAACTTTGACCTCCGCGATATCGCCGAGAGTTACCGGCGCGCCGTCGCGCCATGCGAGAATCGTTTCGTTCAACTGGTCGGCGGAAAAACGCCCTTCAAAGCGCATGGTGTAGTTGCGCCGGCCGACTTCGACGCGCCCGCCGGTGACGTCGGAAGAACGGTTCACATTCTGCATCATGTCGTCGAGCGTGACGCCGAGCTGCGCAGCGAGAAACGGATCAAATTCGATGTTGACGATCATCTCTCCGTCATCAGAGTTGACGTCAACGCCGGCCACCCCTTGCACAGCTTCTATCGCGGGCGCAATCCGCTGCTCGGCGAATTCCGACAGCCGGACATCGGCGTCAGTGTTCGACGGCAATTTTTGTAGAAACAGAAAGATCAGGGTTTCGCCGGAGTCGCCGCCGCCGCCGCCGAGATTAACGCGCGGACGTTCTGCTTCAGCGGGCAGACCGCGAACGCGCTGCAGGCGAGAATTCACTTCCGTGAACGCCTGGTCCATATCCGTACCAAGAGCAAACTCCAGATTCATCCAAACGCCGCCCTGATTTGACCAGGACTGCATTTTTGTCATGCCCGGAATGCCGCGCAGTTCGCGTTCGATAGGTTCAGTGATTTCGCTTTCTACTTCGCGCGGCGATGCAGCGCGCCAGCCGGTCCAGACGCCGATTTGCGGGCGTTCGATGGCGGGAAAAAGTTGAACGGGCAGGCGTGAAATCGACATGACGCCCAGCAAAGTAATGATCGCCAGAACCACACCGGCCGCTGCGGGGTTTTTAAGGCATAGCCTGGTAAGTCCCATGGTGTCTCTCCGCCGGATTTTAAAAAGCGATCAGCGCCACACTTGTCGCTTTTTTCAGCGTCCGGCGCATCTGTTATTCGACCAAGCGCGTTCGCTTTGCGATGAACAGGGCGGTTCCTGACTGCGGTGTCAGAAATTATGAATGCTGCTTTGCGTCAAAGTTTAACGCGGCGGGATTATTATTCCGCCGACGGCGTTATTGGACGCGTGTGAAAAGTTAAGGCGCAGGAAAAAATTTATAAGTCGACGATAAAACTCAGCGGTTTTTCGACCCCGTCTCATTCGCTCCGGGCGAGTGCGCGCTTTCTTTTCTCGATTTGCTCAAGCTCGCGCTCAAGGGTGGCCTTGGCCTCGCGAATGGCGTTTTCCTGATAGTCCAGGATTTCTTTTTCGGACATGGCGCGTTCAGCTCTACGTTCCGCGCGCTCCCTGTCCCGTTCCGCGCGTTCGCGTGCCCGTTCAGCGCGTTCAATGTCACGTTCTATGCGTTCAAAAGCGCGCTCGCGCGCCTCTTCCGCCTCTTCGAGGGCGCGTTCGCGCTCGCGTTCTGCTTCCTCAAGAGCGCGCTCTCGATCTTCCTGGCTAAGTTTTGCAAACGCATTGCGCCGCGCGCTATCGCTTTGGCGTTTCGCGCGCTGAATATCTTTACGCGCCTGCTTTATGGCTTTTGCTGCTTCCTTGCGAGCCTCCTTACTAGCCCGCACCATCTCTTCTCGTTGTTCTTCGCTTAACCCAGAACGGAATCCGAAACTCCAGCTATTGGGCGCTGAAAATTCCATGTCCGCCAGATCGCCAAGATCAAGTTCCCGGCCGTTCAGCATTTCTGAAATCGCCTCTGCGTTTTCAAATCCCTCGAGTTCCAGGTCGTTAATCCGGATAACAACATCATCGAGGTCGCTAAATGCGTTGAAATTTTCAAAACGGGCGCGAAGTCTGCCTTCAAGCTTCGCCAGTCTATCATCGAGTTTGCGTGTATGTTTTCCACTGATGTTGATATTCACATCAGGCGCAGCGTCGACGTCAATTGCGGGTTCGGCTGCGGCCGGCGCCGCACGCGGCATCGGTGCAATCGGTACGTTTCTGGCGGCTTTGATTCTGGGCGCCGCCTGTATGGCGTCAACCGGTCTTGGCGCGACAGCCAGCACCAGCGCCGGATCAACATGTGCGCCGTTTTCAATCACTTCAAAATGCAAGTGAGGACCTGTCGCTTTACCGGTTGAGCCAACCGCGCCGATAATATCGCCTGCCGCGACCCGATCTCCTTTTCGCACTACATAATTGTCGAGATGAGCGTAACGCGTTACCAGACCATGGCCATGATCGATCACGACGACATTGCCCCATGCCGCGCCGCCGCGATAATGTTTGGTGGCGTCGATGACTTTACCGCCGCCGGCGGCGCGTACAGGCTCGCCGCGCGGCGCGCGTATGTCGACGCCTTCATGGGCGGCGCGGTCTGGTCCAAGCAGTTCCGATTTTTTGCCGAAACCAAACCCGACTTCGCCTTCCACCGGCGCCACGGGCAGTACGCTTGTCGCGGGCGGCGGCGCGACTGCGAATGCGGCTTGCGCGAAGGCTAATCCGGCGGCGATCAGTGCAAACACGCCCATAGACAGTTTTGAGCCCAACCCGAGACCGTTAGCATGGCCGGCGCCGGATAAGATAGCGTCCAGACGGGCGCGGCGCGAACGTTTGTCAAACGGCGTGAAAGAAGGCACGAGCTCTCCGGTAAATCGATTTCGAGGCTCACCGGCGGCCAGACGCAGTCCTTGTACGAAGCAATGAGCGTATTGGCGCCTATCGACGCCGCGCGCCAGCACCATAGCGTCCGCGCCCTGCTCAGCCGCCAGGTTGGCGCGAGCGCAAATCCGGTGCATGAACGGATTGAACCAGAACACAGCTTTCACGATAGCGCAAAGCGCGAATTGGACGACATCGCCGCGTCTGACATGCGCCATCTCATGCGCGCCCATCAGCGCCGCATCGTCGATAGAAACGCGTTCCAGGAGATTAAAAGGCATGACAATGATCGGCCGGAATACGCCGTATACGCATACGCTCGTAACAATATGGGAGAAGACGTAACGCGGTTTGCGCGCAACGCCGATGCGCTTTCTCCAATCCTCGAGTTTCATTTCAAGCTTGGGCTCGTCCAGGGGCATTGCGAAATTCAGCCGATAGGCGAACCAGATATGGCGAACCAGCACGAGGGCGCAGAGCATTAAAAAGCCGTAGAAATAAAGACCTGCAATTGTTCGCAAGATGTCTGCGAGCGTAACATTCGTCGCCGCATATAACGCAGCAGGTGCGGAGGAAGCGCTCGCCTCAACTACTTCACCTCCGGAAAGCGCCGCCATGGGCGGCAATGGCGCGGGTGCGCGCAGGGAAAGTCCCAAAGCCGCAGCTATTGGCGCGGCGGCGACTGGTAACGCCGCTAACAGCAGCGCAGCCGGCCAGACCTTGCCGCTGAGCGATCCGGGCGCGCCGGGCGTTCGGTCGTCGTCGGCGCAAAGACGATGTGCGCCAAAAAATACCAGCGGCGCCCACACAATCGATGCGAAAAGGCAGTAGAAAAAAGGTTCGATGAGGGCGGCCATCACTTTTCCTCCGCGTCTTTCAGAACGGTTTCCAGTTCTTCAAGTTCGTCATCGCTGAGCAGTTTTGAGTCCGCGAAAAACGCGGTTGCCGGCGTCGTATCGAGTTCAAGAACGCGTTTTGAAAAATCTGCGATCATGCGGCTGAGCATGGCGACTTTGCCGACTTGCGGCTCATAAATATTCACGCCGTCGACGGGCGTTTTGGAAATCAGGCCCTTGTCGGTCATTCGTTCTAACACCGTGCGTACGGTGGAATATGACCAGCCGAAATCGTCCTCAATGTCCCGGTGAATTTCCCGTGCGTTCATTTCTTTGGAACGCCAGAGCAATTTCAGGATCGCCAACTCCGGCTTTGTCGGGTCGGTTCCCTTGTTTTCGGCCATATTTATCGCCCAATAGTCAATGGGGCGCAAAACGCCCCCGTTACACCTGTCACGCACCATAGAGCAATGTGACAGTTGTAGCAATGGTCAGGGCAACGCTTTCAGGAGATTCTGCGATGAACCGAGATCAGATTGAGATCAGGCGTTTAATGGGTGCCCAGTTTTTCGCCAGCAAGGTCTGCTTATACAGATTCAGACTGGTCGAGTTCCTCGATAAGCGTTTCCAGCACGTGCGCCAGTCTGGATAGATCCGGAGGTTCCGACAGCCGGTGATCGCCATTCGGCGTCAACGTGATTTCTATATCTTCGCTTTGGAGCATTTGTGCGAAACGGAGCGCATGAGCGTAGGGCACGGCGTCATCCTTCATGCCCTGTATTATTCGCACTGGACAAGCAATGGAAATATCGCCGGTCATAACAAGGTTGGCGCGCCCGTCTTCAATCAGTTTTTTTGTGATAATTTCCGGCTCGTCCGAATAATCAGACGGTTGTTCAAGCTTGCCCTCGCGCATGATTGTCTCGCGCTGAGTTTCCGTAAAAGCGGGCCACATCAACAGTTCAGTGAAATCGGGCGCAGGAGCGATGAAGACAATGCCGGCGATCCGCTCAGGTCGCTGCTTCGCCAGGAGCGCCGTAACCCAGCCGCCCATGGAGGATCCAATCAATATTTGCGGACCGGAAGTCAATTCGTCCAGAACGGACAGCGCATCCGCCGCCCACGCGCTGATCGCGCCGTCTGTAAAAAGACCCTCAGATTCACCGTGTCCTGAATAATCAAAACGCAGATAGCTGCGGGCGTTTTCGCGCGCCCATTCATCAAGAAATTCCGCCTTGGTTCCCAGCATGTCCGAACGGAAACCGCCGAGCCAGACGACCCCAGGACCGGCGCCGTTGCGGCGGCGGTAGGCGAGGCGGCCATTCGGGCCCTGAAAAAAATCTGCGGCGTCGGGCATGGATGCGGCGATCTCCAATGTCAGCTTCAAATCAGAAAAGTTAATGCGGTAAAGCAATCGCGCATTTCTGTGTTGAATTTCAAGCCGATGGCATAACCCAGCGGCAATAAGACCCCGCGGCCACATTCTGCTTGACGCCGGTTTCACCCTATCTTAAACCGCGCCCTCCATAACGCGTTTATCGCCGCGTTTTTGCGGGTGTAGCTCAGTTGGTTAGAGCGCCGGCCTGTCACGCCGGAGGTCGCGGGTTCGAGTCCCGTCACTCGCGCCATTAAATCAATGGCTTAGCAATTTTCGCTTTCCTCGTTCCGATTTTCTGCAACGCGCATCGTATTGTCGGCCCGGCAGGGCGTGACAAGCCTGAAATGTTCAGATCGCCACCGTTCGTATCGCGGCGATCTGTGCGCTAAGCGATTTTTGCAGCGTAAATGCAGCAGACCAAAGCGGCGCAGCGCCACACGACAACTAGCGCGGCTTTGGCTCCTGCTGGATCGATTATTTTTCGCCGCTGATATACCGGTCCAGTTCGCGATGGAAATGACGCAGGCGATCTTCCTGTTCACACCATAATGGCCCTTTAAAGCCGCGAGATTTCACGCCCTGCTGGACCGCCGCAACAAGTTCAACATCCTGATCGAGCACTTCGCCAAGATCCGGTTTCACATCTGGCGGCACATGCTCAATTTCCGGACGTATCTCGCCCGTGACGTCTGTGCCTTCAGGCAGTCCCATCCACGCCGGCGTTGTATAGCCAGGGTCTTCCACGTGACGCAGCATGGTGATGTTGTCGTAATAGAAGCGCTCCGGATCGCTCGCATGCGGAATAAAGCGCATTATAAAGACGCCTTCAGGATGCATGCCGATCTGCACATTCGGGAAAAACCCTGTGGCCCAGCTATCGCTGAGCTGTCCGTCGGTCAGCTTATCGTAATAGTCGAGGCCAAATTTTTTGCCGCGCTTTCGCTTCGCCTTTTGAATGGCTTCGCGCACTTCCGCCGGCTTGCCGTCAAAAGTTTCCGGATCAATACCCGCTTCCTGCATCATATGCTGTTGATATGGATCGATCGTATCCTGATCCTTCACCCTGTGAGACTTGACGCCGATAGGCACTATCATTCGGCTGAACCCGTTCGGGTAAAGATCTATCTGGCTGAAATCCTCCATCACCCCTTGTGTCTGTGGATGAATATGAGGCAGGTGATACGTTTCATAAAATGCGTCGACGCCGGTTTTCCAATTCGCTTTCCATTCACTGCGCACATGGCGCACGGCGTTCATCTGCTCGATTTCGTAATTTTCGATGTAACCTTCCGGCAGGCCGATCCATTCTTTCAGAGGCGGCGCTTCGCCATCGATATTGATGAAAATCAAACCGCCGACGATATCGCAACGCACTTCCGTTAAGCCGGGACGATGCTTGATCAGTTCAGGATCGAATGTTTCCTCATCGGTAATTTTTGCAAGCTTGCCATCGCAATGAAATTGCCATCCGTGAAATGGGCATGCGAATTTCGGGACGCTGCCTTGCTCCGTCAGGCATACGCGATTGCCGCGATGAGGACAGGCGTTGTAAAAAGCTTTCACACCGCCGTCATCCTGACGTACAATGATGAATTCCTCATGGCCGTGAGTGAACACAGTAAAGTCGCCGGGCTCTTTAATATCCGGCGTCACGCCCGCCAGCAGCCAGACCCGCGGCCACAGGCTCCGCCATTCTTTTTGCATGTAATCGCGTGTGTAGTATCGTTCCGGATCAACGACATCGAGGCCAATGTCGGCCGGTCTCGGCTGTTTCGCCTCAAGCGAGTCCTTGGGTGCATTCAGATCCATTGGCCACTCGGCCCTAAATCCGTCCGGCATGAAAAACCTCCCTATCGTGTTGTTCCGCCTGCGAGATTCAAGCGGGCGCTGCTTGTTGCGCCGCAATTTACAAAGAAAAATAGCACAGAATAGCGAAAAAACAAACAATCACGATTGTTTCTTTTGTGCGGTCAGCCCGCCTTTTCCACGCGAAAACCGAGGCGAGGGAAGTGCACCGCCACCGCGCCGGCGCGGTCATCGTTTCGCCGGATGACGATCTCATGGTCATTGATATGCGATAATACGCCGGCGACGGGGACCTTGCCGTGATCGCTAGGGGTAACCGTAACAGCATCGCCAATCTTCGCACCGGATTCATCTTTTATGGGCGCGCCCAACGCCTGATCGTTCGGGCTATGCGTATTGGCGATCTCCAGCGCTGCGCCGGGGGAAATTTCTTCGCGCACGCCGGCGCCAAAATCCTTCATTCGCGCATACCATGTACCGGCGTGATGCATATCCTTGAAATATTGTGCGCTGCTGGGAATATTGTTTTCGGCCATCCAGAAATTGAAATACCCGCCTATGTCCGCCCATTCGGGATTACTTCCGAACAGAAACCCGCGGCCATCACTCAATTGTTGCTCGATCAGCCGAAAATGCGCGCGAAACTGGCTTCGAAAATGGGGCGCATCCTGTGCGAAAGTGTTGAAATTCAGAAAAGTGAAATAGTCTTCACGGTCTTTCGCCACGTCGGCCGGGATGTGTTCAGCATTTTCAAAAAGGGATAATGCAGCGCCGGGCGCAAAGAACGCAGCATCACACCACTGTTGAAGCCCGAATGCGGCTAGCGGGCCGGATTTAAATAGCGGCGGTTCCGGATGAAGATGATCTATAATGCGCGCGATCAGTTGCGTATCGCAGTAGATGTCTGCGCCGATCTGTAAGACCGGTGTTTTGCGATAGCCGCCGGTCAACGCCGTCAGGTCGGGTTTTGGCGTCACCATGGGTATTTGCACGGATCGCCAGGAAAGACCCTTTACGCCGAAAATTTTGCGAATTTTTTCTGCAAATGGCGACGCATCGAAATGGTGGAGAATGAGATCGCTCATCATGGGCGCCGGATCGAAGAGACATCCAGATCAGTCATTTGCACCGTGTGCGGCGTATCGCTTGGAGTTTTTCATTTCCGTCGGCATCAGCTGACGCAGGCAATCTTCCAGATAGGAAAACAGCTTTGCTTCGGCATTTTCATCGACTGTCGCGGAAAGCCGGCTTAACGCCATGCCTTCAAGCGTCGATTGAACAAGGTTCAGCGCCAGGTCGAAACTCTCCTTGTCGCCCTGCCATTCGGGGAACAGATCTACGGCGAGTTTGTACCACTCCCGGTAAAAAGCCTCCTTTGCCGGGCGCAGTATTTTATCCAGTTCCTTATCGGTTCTCGCAGCCACTGATAATTCATGAAACGCCACGAAAAGCGGATGCGTGACATGGCGCCAGTAAGCTTCCAGCGCATCGTGCAAATGCGGCTTATCATCCGGTAGCGACGAGACAGCCCGGCGGAAGGCGCGCAGCCGTTTCGCATGCAAATGTTCAATCGCCGCAAGGATAACGGTCAACCGATTGGAAAAATGGTGCATCATCGCGCCGCGGGAAAGGCCGGCCTCCTCGGCGATGCGCGGCGTCGTCGTCTGGGAATAGCCGTGCTTGATAAGGCAGCGCAACGCCGCTTCCACAATCAACTTGCGGGTCGAGGCGCTTTTTTGAGCCTGGCGTCCGATTTCTACATTTGCACGTCCTTTGCCGGCGCGGTGCACGCGCCGTCTCGCCGTCATAGTGATATCTTCATTGGCCATTGACATACCCAAAAAAAAACAGTCACGCCTGTCTTTGTTTTACGCTATTCTTTTGTAAAAAACACCCAAGAATTTGCTGCGATGCAAAAAATAGAGAACAGGAGACATTATTTTGGGACGAGTCGATGGAAAAGTCGCCCTGGTGACAGGCGCAGCCTCCGGATTGGGGCTGGAAGACGCCAAAATGCTCGCAAATGAGGGCGCAAGGGTTGTTCTGACCGATATCAGTGATGAAAAAGGCGCTGCGGCGGCGGAGGAAATCGGCGCCAATGCGGCCTTTTTCAAACATGACGTCAGCAGCGAGGATGACTGGAAGAACATCATCGCCCAGGTGGAAAAAACGCATGGCCAACTCGATATTCTGGTGAATAACGCCGGCGTTGTGGTGCTTTCCTCACCAGAGGATTGCACGCTGAAAGAATTCAAATTCGCCAATGCCGTAATGTCGGAGGGGGTGTTTTTAGGCTGTAAATACGCCCTTCCGCTGCTCCGGCAAGGAGACGGCGGCTCCATTATCAATATGTCGTCGACGGCGTCGCATCTGGGTTACCCGATCTTTTTCGCCTATTCGGCGGCGAAAGGGGCGGTTCGCTCAATGACAAAATCCATCGCCATGCATTGTCAGGCGGAAGGCTACCCTGTGAGATGCAATTCAGTGCACGCGGGCGCTATAGAAACGCCCATGGTGCAGTTCGCTCAAGGCAGGACCGGCGAGACGCCGCAAGAAATACCTGAAAAAGGCGTGCTGCCGGCGGATTCCCTGGGAACGCCGCGTGATATCGCCAATATGATCTTATATCTTGCAAGTGATGAATCCCGGTTTGTCACTGGCGCGGAATTCGTGATCGATAACGGGCTTGTGGCCCGTCCCGCGGGTTGAATCGTGCAACTGGCGCGCATCGGCTTGACGCGAAGAAAAAAACAATCATGATTGTCTTTAATATACAAAAATCAGCCCACCTGGGCGAATACGGAAAGGCGGAAACGCTAGGCTTATGGATCTAGGACTGCGCGGTAAAAACGTATTGATCACCGGATCGACCCAGGGCATCGGGCGGCGCGTGGCGAACCTGTTCGCTGAAGAAGGCGCTAATGTCGCGATTTGCTCGCGATCGCCGGAAAGCGTCAACAAGGCGATCAAGGAAATACAGGTGCTCGCCGACGGTAAAATCACAGGCGCGCCCTGCAACATCAAGAAGAAAGAAGAATACGAAGACTGGATCGACGCCATGGCCGAAGAACTGGGCGGCGTTGACGTCTTTATTCCAAACGTTTCCGCCGGCGGCGGCGCGGACAGTGAAAAAAACTGGTGGAAAAATTTTGAAATTGACGTGCTCGGCACGGTGCGCGGCGTTGAAAAGGTTATTCCGCACATGGAGGAACGCGGCGGCGGCGCCATTACGATGATTTCGACGACCGCCGCCGTTGAAACTTTCATGATGCCGCAGGCTTATAATTCAATGAAAGCCGCGCTTATCACTTACGCAAAGCAACTGAGCCAGGAGCAGGGCGACAAGAATATCCGCGTCAACAGCATCTCGCCGGGCCCTATCTTTTTCGATGGCGGCGCCTGGGACATGATCAAGACCTCCAATCAGAAATTTTATGAAAAGACCGAAAAGACCCATGCGCTCGGACGCCTCGGAACGCCGGAGGAAGTTGCGAAGTGCATTGTTTTTCTTTCCAGCGCCGCCGCGAGCTGGGTGACCGGCGTGAATTTTGTGGTCGACGGCGGGTACACGAAACGCGTTCAGTTCTAAGTGCTATGAAAGTCAGACGTCAGCAAAAAATAAAACGGACCGCCAAGCCGCAAGGGCCTGAAGGCACGCCAGTCAAGGCGGAGCCAAATCCCAAGCTGGGCGACAAGCTGATCCCGGCCGAACGTTACATCTCTCCGGAATTTGCAAAGCTAGAATGGGAGATGATGTGGTCGAAAGTCTGGATGCTGGGGTGCCTTGAGAGCGATATTCCAGAACCCGGCGACCATATCGTTACGGAAATCGGCAAGGAATCAATTCTGATTGTCCGCCAGAAAGACAAGTCGGTTCGCGCCTTTCATAATGTGTGCATGCATCGCGGCAATAAACTTGTTCACGCAGTACACCAGCCGCAGGAAGCAGCAAACGAATTCCGCTGCGGCTATCATGACTGGCGATACGGCCTGGACGGACGGTTCACTGATATTCCCGATCTTGAAACCTTCCCGCAGGGCGCGCCGCCTTGCGGCGGCCTGATTGAAATCCCTTGCGATGTCTGGGGGTCGTTCGTCTGGTACAGCCTGAACCCGGAGGTTGAGCCGCTTCGCGATTATCTGGGGATAATTCCGCAACATCTCGACCCGTATCATTTCGACCGCATGGTGCTGACGGACTGGAAAACGGTCGAATGGGACTGCAATTGGAAAGCTTCCGTCGATGCATTCAACGAAAGCTATCATGTGCAGGGCATTCACCCTCAGCTGCTATATTATCTGGATGATCTCGACATTCAGATCGACTGCTATGAAAAACATAATCGCTATCTGATTGCGTTCGGCGTGCTGAGCCCGCGCGTCGTCTCTCCGTCTGAAATTCCGCCGCCAATCAAAGTGGTGATGCGCGGCGCCGGCATGGATCCCGCCTCCTATGAAGGGTCGGTCTATGATATACGCGAGGCGGTTCAGGCCCATAAACGCAAACACGGCGAGCAGCAGGGCAGGGACTATTCGGCCCTGAATGACGATCAGTTAACGGATGATTATCATTACACGATTTTCCCAAATGTCACTATGAACGTTCACGCCGATGATCTCATGATGTTTCGTCAGCGGCCTCATCCTGAAGACCCGAACAAGATGTATTTCGATTACTTCATGTTCGAATTGCCTGACAATGAGTTTGATCATGAAGAATATCGCCGGCCGAAGCATCGCTTGTATAAGCATGGGGAAACCTCGCTCGGGCTCGTCGTCAATCAGGACGCCTACAACCTTCCTTTTGTGCAGGCGGGCATGAATAGCAGCGCTTATCCGGGGTTATGGATTGGCAATCAGGAATTGCGCATCCGGCACTTTCATAAAACACTTGACGATTATCTTTACGGGTCAAACAGCGCTGCGCGGAGTGATAAATGAGCATACAGCAAAGCACCGATCAGCTACTGGGCGCCTACCGGCAAATGAAAACGATCCGCGAATTTGAGGAGCGTTTGCACAAGGAGATCATGACTGGCGAAATCGCCGGATTCACGCATCTTTATTCCGGTCAGGAAGCGGTGGCCGTCGGTGTTTGCGAACATCTTGACGACAAGGATTTGATCGTCTCAACGCATCGCGGTCACGGGCACTGCATCGCTAAAGGGTGCGACGTCAAAGCCATGATGGCGGAAATTTTCGGCCGCTCTACGGGACTGGGTAAAGGCAAGGGCGGTTCCATGCATATCGCTGATTTTGACAAGGGCATGCTCGGCGCCAACGGCATTGTCGGCGCCGGCGGTCCGCTCGCGGTTGGCGCGGCGCTGTCGGCGAAGCTCGATGGCGAGGGTCGCGTTGCGGTATCTTTTGGCGGCGACGGCTCGGTCAATCAGGGCGCCGTTCTGGAAGCCATGAATATGGCGGTGGTGATTGACGCGCCGGCAATTTTCGTCATTGAAAATAACGGATATTCCGAACATACAGGCGCTGATTACGCTGTAGGCTCGAAAGATATCGCCAAACGCTCCGAAGCATTCGGTATGAAAGCCATCAAGGCGGACGGATGCGATTATTTCGCCGTTTATGACGCCATGGCGGAATTGCTTGATCATGCGCGCGCCGGAAAAGGACCGTGTACGGCAGAATTCATAACGACCCGGTTTTTCGGCCATTTTGAAGGCGATCCGCAAAACTACCGCGCCAAGGACGAAGTCAAACGGCACCGTCAGGAGATGTGCGCGCTCAAGAATTTTCGCGCTCGCGTTGCTGAGGAAAAATTACTGGATGAAGGCCAGCTAAATGCGATTGACAATGAAGTGCTCGCATTGATTGACGAAGCCGTTGATGAGGCGCGCGCCGCGCCGCAGCCATCGGCGGACGAAATTACCACCGACGTTTATATTTCATACGCTTGAGGGAACGCTCATCATGCCGGTTATGACTTATCGCGATGCGCTCAATCAGGTGATGCATCAGGAAATGGAACGTGATCCAGCTGTTTTCGTCTGCGGCGAAGATGTTTCCGGCGGCGCCGGCGGTACGTCGGGAGAACGCGAAGCCTCTGGCGGCATCTTCGGCGTCACGGGCGGCTTGTTGCCGAAATTCGGCGAGGACCGCGTCATCGACACGCCGATTTCGGAAAACACAATTGTCGGCCTTGCGGTCGGCGCCTCGCTCGCGGGCAAGCGCGGCATAGCGGAAATCATGTTCGCCGACTTTCTGGGGCTTGCGCTTGACCAGACCATGAATCAGGCGGCGAAATTTCGTTACATGTCGGGCGGCAAGGCGAAATGCCCAGTGGTTATCCGCGTGCCTTACGGCGCCGGTATGAATATGGCTGCGCAGCACAGCCAGACCATGTATCAGATCGTAACGTCCGTTCCCGGACTGAAAGTTGTGATGCCGTCAAACCCGGCTGACGCCAAAGGACTTCTGACGACCGCGATCCGGGACGACGATCCGGTTGTCTTTTTCGAGCACAAGGCGATGTATGGACGCAAAGGCGAAGTGCCGGACGGCGAATATCTCGTGCCCTTCGGGGAAGCGGCGCTGCTGAATGAAGGCGAAGACGCAACGATCATCGCCATGGGCCGCATGGTGATTTTCGCCGAAAAGGCGCTGGCGAAACTTGAGGAAGACGGGATCAATTGCGATCTCATTGATTTGCGCACCACAAGCCCGCTGGACGAGGAAACGATTCTGGACAGTGTGGAGAAAACTGGCCGCGTGGTCGTCGTGGATGAGTGTCCGCCGCGGTGTTCGCTTGCCTCAGACATTGCAGGGTTTATCGCCAGCTACGGTTTTTCTTCGCTCAAGGCGCCGGTGGAGCAAGTCACTGCGCCGCATGCGCCGGTGCCTTTCGCAAAAGAGTTGGAACGCGCATACGTGCCGGGCCCTGCGCATATTGAGGCGGCGGTGCGCAAAGTCGTTTCCTACAAATAAAGAAAGCGGCCAAGCATGGCGGAAAAAATACAAGCGTTTACGATGCCGAAATGGGGCATTGAAATGGAAGAAGGCGTCATCCGCGAATGGCATGCTGAGGAAGGCCAGACCGTAAACGAGGGCGATTTATTCGTCGTCATCGAAACGGACAAGATCGCCAATGACGTCGAGCTGGAATTTACCGGCACGCTGCGCAAGCGCATCGGCGAAGAGGAAGAGGCTTATCCTGTCGGCGCCTTAATTGCGGTTTTTGCTGAAGAGGATGTCTCAGACGATGAGGTTGAAAAATTCGCCGCCAATTTCAAGCCTGCCGATGCAAGTTTTGGGGATAAGGATGATGATGCGCGTCCTTCCGGTAAGCCGGAGAAGGCTGCATCCTCCTCATCGCAATCTGAAGTCCCCAAAGGCGTCTCCATATCGCCGAAGGCTGCGGAACTGGCGCAGGCGTTAGGCGTCGATGTCACGCAGATTGAAGGCAGTGGACGCAAGGGACGAATTTCACTGCAGGACGTTGAACAGGAAGCGAAACGACTCGGCCTTTATCAAGGCGATGAGGGAACACAAAACAGTGATAATCCGCACAAGGTTATAAAACTGACTTCCATGCGCCGTACGATTGCAAAACGTCTGACTGAGGCGGCGCAGACAATTCCCCACTTTTATCTGCGCACGGCAATCGTAATGGATAGCGTTCAGGAACTGCGTGCGCGAGCAAAGGAAAACAACAGCGGCGGCGCAGCGTCGATCAACGACTATCTCATCAAGGCATGCGCCAAAGCGCTCATGGATGTGCCCGAAGCGAATGTCCATTTTCTCGGTGATGAAATGCATCAATTTGACCACGCCGACATTTCGGTTGCTGTCGCAGTGCCCGGGGGTCTTGTTACGCCTGTTATAAAAAGAGCGGATACAAAATCAGTCGATGAAATAGCGCATGAAATGCGCGACCTCGCCGCGCGCGCTAAGGCGGAAAAGCTGGAGCAGCATGAATATCGCGGCGGCACGTTCAGTCTTTCCAATCTCGGCATGTTCGGCGTCACCAGTTTCGACGCTGTCGTTAATCCGCCCATGGGCGCTATCCTGGCGGCGGGCGGCATTGAACGCGTCGCCGTGGACGGCGGCGGCGAGCCAAAGTTTCAAAATGTCATGAATGTCACTCTGTCATGCGATCACCGTGCGATTGACGGCGCGCTTGGGGGGCGTTTTCTGCAGGCGTTGAAAGCAGCGCTGGAAGCGCCGGAGAACTTGTAACGGGAAGGAAAAAATCATGCCGATGCTGCAGCCGCCGATGAATCACAAAATTTTGCAAATCGCCTATATCGTCAATGACGTTGAGGCGGCGGCTGAAAAATGGATCAAGACTTTTGGCGTCGGCCCGTTTTTCATTCTTGACCGCCCTGACGTGGGCAATCCGCACTATCGCGGTAAGCCGCAAAAGGTCGAATTTTCTGCGGGGCTTGCTCAGGCGGGCGACGTTCACATTGAGCTTATTGAGCAGCATTGCGACTCGCCGTCCTGCTATCGCGACATCGTGCCGAAAGGCGAGGAAGGCTACCACCATGTCGCCGTCATCGTTGAAAACTACGAAAAAGAAGTCGCCCGGTATGAAGAAATGGGATTTCCCGTTGCGAGCAGCGGCGAATTCGGCCCGTTGAAGTTTTGCTATATCGATACTTCGCCCGTTATGCAGGGCATGGTTGAGGTTCTGGAAGACCTGCCCTTTATCCATAATTATTTCGGACGCGTGCGCGAAGCCGCCGAAAACTGGGATGGTTCAAGGCCTATTCGCGATGCGAATGAACTTGCCGAATAAGCATGCTGAAAATTTCACCGAATCTGGCGCCGCTCGAGAAAGAGTTCGGCCCAGTCGTTCAACTTGCATATCATTCGCCTGATATTGAGGTTTCAGCGAAATCCTGGGCGCATAAGATGAACGCCGGGCCGTTTTACCGGTTATCGCATATAAAGCTTGCGGAAAGCTATTACAGAGGCTCCCCGGCGCCGTTCGATCACAGTTCGGCTTATGGTCAGTGCGGATCCTTGATGGTCGAACTCATTCACCAGCATGACGACCGGCCATCGGCGGTTCGGGATATGTTCGCTGCCGAAGAAGAAGGCTTGCATCACGCTGCGATATTTGTGGATGATCTTGCAACAGCTTTATCCAAAGCCGGTGCGCATCATTTTGAATGCGCGCTTGATGCGCGTACTGCGGATGGAGTCCGCTTTGTCATGGTCGACGCGCGTGCGGCATGCGGGCACATGCTTGAACTTTATGAACGCAACGGCGCGCTGGATAAATTTTACGCGTTTATTCGCCGAAAGGCTGAAGGCTGGAATGGCGAAAACTGGCTGCGCGAGATTACTGCCTAACCATCGCTTTTTGCAGCCGCGATCGAGGCGTTTATCTCCGCCTGCATCGGGTTGCGGCGAAGCGTCAGGCCGCCATTAACCTGCAAATTCTGACCGGTCATGAAGCATTCGTCTGATGCAAGGAATACGCACGCCGCCGCGATATCGTCTGACGTGCCGACGCGCCCAAGCGGATATTCCTTGATAAACGCTTCTTCGAGGCCGGGGGTTTTAGCCGCGTCTTCTGTCATCGGCGTGCGCGTAAAACCAGGCGAGACCGAATTTGCGCGGATGCCGTACCGTCCAAAATCATGGGCGACGCAGCGTATGACATGATCGGTTCCGGCTTTGGTGCCCATATAGGCCGCATGGTGATTCAACATAACTGTCGCCGTCGCGGAAGAAATCTGGATAATGGAGCCGCCGCCTCGCTCGCGCATGGCTTCGATTACAGCCTGAAAAAATAAAAAAGGTCCTTTGAATTGCAAGGCCGAAACCTTGTCGATCTCTTCTTCGGTGGTCTTTTCAAACCTTTTGACAAGACCCCAACCCGTTGCGTTCACAGCGATATCGACGCCGCCATACGCATCCACTGTTTTTGTTACAAGCGCGTCGAGGTCGGCGCGCTGAGTAATATCGCAAAGCGCATAGGCGCCGTTAATCGTTTCCGCAAAGCGTTTCAGCTCGTCTTCATGCCGTCCGGCGACCATTACCTTCGCGCCTTCGTTGGCGAAGCGTTGTGCGATCACCTGGCCCATATTTCCAGCCCCGGCGGCGCCCAGAACGATGGCGGCCTTGTCCTTGATTGCACTCATTTCGCACCTCATGCCAATTTCAAAATATTATGGGAGGTTTTTAAAAACCGGGTCTTCCGGGCCTCGCATTCCGCGCAGCGTCAATGTCTTGAACATGCCTTCATCCCAAATTCCGGATGAAATCTCGTTGTGGTTCCAGTCCATCACCACTTGCCGGTGGGCAATTTTCCATTCTTTACCGCGCTTTTCGAGACGGTCGATATAACGACCGCCATACCAGAAAACATGAGGAATGCCGTCGACCTTCGACCAGTCAAATTTCGAAAGATAGGTGGAGCCAAAAATTTCCTCGACCTTTTTCTTGTCGCCGCGAATGCGGTGGTAGGCGAAAAGATAACTTTCCGTGCAGGCGATATTATCTTTCAGCTCCATATGCACATTCATGATGGCGTGCATGGTGACTTCAAACCATTCCTGGATCTCCCGAATAATGAATTCAGCAAATTCTTGCGCGCCGCCGTTAAAAACACCGTGATCGTCTTGCGCGTCATCCCAATAGACTGATTTCATCAGATCAACATCGCAGCGATCAAGCGCGCGGCAATAGCGCGTCAGCACGTCATAGACGCGTTTGCGATCGACGAGCTCCTGTAGTTCAGCATTGTCATAATCAGGCATAAGTGAAAATCGCCTTATCCGGCCGCGCGCTTCGGCTCGCCGATAATGTCGTAAAAAGAAAGGTCCATTTCTTCAGCCAGACAATCGAGAACGCCGGGCACCAGCCGGTCGTGGAAGTCGGTTGTTTGATGGAACTGAAATGCGTCTTCGCTGGTGAAGGTCGCGATACAAAGATATTCATTCTTGTTGTCGCGTGAACGGATTAATTCATAGACGGGCGTTTCCGGCTCATGTTTGTGTGCAAGCACGCGCAATTCGGTCTGTAGCCGTTCGAATTCTTCAGCTTTTTCAGGTTTGACAACAAGTTTAGCGACAAAAGCCGTCATGAAATCCCTCCTATGCGACGTTTTCGTTTTTCGCTTTCAGTTCTTCGGCGATCCGGTCTTTCAGTTTGTATTTTTGAATTTTGCTGGTGGACATTGGCCAATCGTCGACAAATCGCACATAACGCGGAATTTTGAACCGCGCGAGTTTGCCCTGGCAATGTTCGATCAGCTCATCTTCATTCGCTTTCTTGCCGGTTTTGAGTTTGATAAACGCCGCCGCCACTTCCTCGTATCGGGGGTCCGGCGCGCCGACGATCTGCGACAGCTCAACAGCGGGATGCGCATTCAGGACTGACTCGATTTCCGCCGCGGCTACATTCTCGCCGCCGACTTTCAGCATGTCCTTGCTGCGGCCGTGAAACATGATCTGGCCGTTTTTGTCGAGCGATCCGAGATCGCCCGTATGCAGCCAGCCGTCCTTGTCGATGGACTCGGCGGTTTTTTCCGGGTCTTTATAATAGCCGATAAGCATGCCGGGACCGCGAATGCATATTTCACCTTTCTCATCGACGCCGCATTCCTTGCCCGTTTCAATATCAAGCAGTTTCAAATCCCATCCGCGCAAGGGAACGCCTAGACGCGACGTGCGCGTCTCTTCGTCATCACTGAGACGGCTTGTGCAAACAGTGCCCGATGCTTCCGTCAAACCATAGGTGCCGACCTGGATGGTTTGCGGCATGGCTTTCAGGATTGCATCTTTTATAAACGCAGGCTGAACGCCAAGATTGGAATTCATCAGGCGAATGCGTGAAAGGTCCGTGTCGGGAAAGGTTGGGTGGTTGATCAAATCCTGCATGATCGTCACAAAAGACGGGTAGGTTGCCGTTGCGCGTTCTTGTTCAAGCATTTTAAGGGCGACCCCGGCGTCGAAATGCGGGATCGTCAAATAGGCGCCGCCGACATCGAATACCGCGACCATCGGCAGAATTCCGGCGATGTGGAATATGGGCAGCGGCGACCAGAACCGGTCTTCCTCCGTCATCTCGTATCGATAGCGCCCCAGCGCGCGGCTGTTGGATACGATTGCACTGTGCGGAATCATGCAGCCTTTCGGATTCGACGTCGTGCCTGACGTATAAAGTATCAGGCCGAGGTCGCAGGGCGCGACATTTGCAATCCGCGCGTTCAATGTCGCATCGTCGATAGAATCGGCGAGGGCGCCTAATGCGCTTTCAGGCAAAATGCCTGGGTGTTCGCCTTCGCCTGTGACAACTATGTTCTTTAATTCCGGCGCAGTTTTTAAATGCAAGTCTTGCGGTTTCGCGTTCGATGATAAATCCGGAAACGCCTTGTTCAGGCGGGCGATGAAATCGACAGCGTCGGCGACCTTATCTGTGGTGACGAGACTGACGATGTCGGCGTTTTCGATAAGATAGGCAAGTTCGGCCGGCGCATAACGCGCATTGATCGGCACGCTCGCGGCGCCCGCGAGCGCAGCGCCGAACAGCGCCTCGACGAATTCCGGCTGCGTAGTCATCAACAGCCCGACATGCTGTTTAGGTTGTACGCCGAGGGCGATAAACGCTTTCGCCCACCGCCGGGCGCTTGCAAGAAGTTCTCGGTAGCTTTGACGGCTGTCAGGAAATACAAGCGCGTCAGCATCAGGGCGGGTCTGCGACGCGGTGATCAGGAGATCCGTCAGTGTAAGAACATCGTCAGGCTTGCGATCGGACATTTGCGCCGCCCCTATTTCTTTAACGGATCAAGATATTCGCGCTCCCATCCGCCGTCGATACATTCAATCATTGACGGCGCGATCTCCTTGAAATGAGCGGACTGTTGGTGGGCTTCATCCGCGGCTTCCGTTTTAAAGCTTTCAATGACGGCGAAGGCGTTGGGTTCGCGCAACCGGAAGAATTGATAAATCAGCGCATCAGGCTCGTTTTCCTTCACCGCTTTTTCCATGCGTTCGCAGGCGTCGATGAATTGCGCCTGCTTTTCGGGAAAAACCTTCATTCTTGCGACAAACGTATGCGCCATTCCATATCCTCCAGCTTTCGCGCAGCACGGGATGCAGACCAGAAAAGCCCGCCCATTCCGGCTGATTTTTATTTTACGCATAAGATTTTATCGCCAGTCCGGCGTCAAGAAAAAAACAGACATGACGAAATGTTTTTGTGCAGTGCAATATGCTGAAAAAAAATGTGGCTTTTCAACAATAGTCCGCAGGAGCCTTGTATTAAGCCGTGAAATCAAATCTTGCATCAAGAAAAAAAACAAACATAATTGTTTTTGTTTTGGATTCGAAAGTTGGAAAAGACGCTGTATCTGAAAGCGCTGATTCGAGTCCGGACCGGGAGGTAACAACAGGAAAGGGGAGCAGGATGCCCGCTCTAGTCTCCAGAAAGAATTCTTATAAGAACATCGCTTCGCGAACGGCGCTGGGCGTTGTGAGTCTTGGCGCTTGCTTTTCAATGCTGGCGATGGACGCCGCGATCGCCCAGAGCGACGAAATCATCGTTCAGGCTACCCGAAGAGACACCAATATACAAAATACGCCGGTTGCGGTGACTGCAATCAACGAAAAAGCCGTTGAAGGCGTCGTGCCTCGCGACCTTGGCGATATTGCCGTGTTGGTGCCGAACTTTTCCGCCTCCAAGGTGACAGGTTTTAACGCGGCCTCGTTCGCTATTCGCGGCGCGGCGCAGACAGACATCATCGTTTATTCTGAATCACAGGTCGGCGTCACAATCGACGATTTTTACGTGCCGCATGTTCAAACCCAGCTTCTCGATCTTTTCGACATCGAGCAGGTTGAAGTCCTGCG
Organism: Hyphococcus sp.; assembly: GCF_965228385.1. Lineage (GTDB taxonomy): Bacteria > Pseudomonadota > Alphaproteobacteria > Caulobacterales > Parvularculaceae > Hyphococcus. The sequence continues at coordinate 225,610 of NZ_OZ245810.1, forward strand.
CGGTCCGCAAGGCACGCTGTTTGGCAAGAATACGACAGCCGGCGTTGTCAATGTAAGGACCAAACGGCCGAAACTGGGCGTTGTTGAGGGCGCGGGCCGCATCCAATACGGTTCCTATGATCGGATTGAGACGCGGTTGTCGCTGAATATTCCGTTAGGGGATGTTTTCGCATTCCGGTTTGCAGGGCTTTATCAAAAATCCGATGGCTATTACCGCAACGGCGCGGAATACGGGCCCGTCACAACTTTCGGCCCGTTTGACGGCATGATGAACAATATCAACGCATTTGAGGGCGCGACAGGCCAGGGCGACGGCAGCCGGCTCGGCGGCGAAGATGTAAAATCCATGCGCGCGAAGCTTCTGTTCGAGCCTAGCGATCAATTCTCTGCGCTCGCGCAATTCGAGCTTCTCCGCGACGATTCCGACTCAGTGCCGGCGGTCAACGAAACGCCTGTCGGCGGGCCGTTTGTCTTCAACTTTCTCGGTTTGACCCAGGATCCCGGCGATCCGCTGGACAATGCCGGCATCACGAACCGGGATGACGCCAATCTGTTCATGAGCGACGGACATCAGGTCGATGTTGAAGGCTATTATCTGAATATTGACTGGCGGCCTACGGATAGCGTTTCCATCAAGTCGATTACGGGGCTGCGCAATCAGGATTCGCAATTGCCCAGCACCTATACGGGCGAAGTCGGTCCGGTCTCGCTCTTCGACGCCAACCGCGTCGATGAACGTGAAACATTCCAGCAGGAGCTACGGTTGAACTGGACCATCAATCCGCAACTCGATCTTGTTGCGGGCGGATTTTACCAGAACCAGGAAGTTACATTCTGCGTGACGCAGGTGCTCGGTTTTCTCGAACTGTTCGGCCTGACCGACGGCATGGGCAATCCATTCCCCACCGGAACATTTGAAAACGGCCCGCAGGTATTGTGTAACGCTCAGGACAGCAAGGCCTACGCGCTTTTTGGCGATTTGACCTACGCTCTTTCCGACCGGCTGACGCTCGCCGGCGGTTTCCGCTACACATGGGAAGAGAAGGACTGGATCGGCCGCAATCAGCGCGTCTACCAGGCTTTGGACGGCGGATTTGACCCCTCGCTAAACACCATGACGCTCGGACCGCTGGACGCGGCTGATTTTGACAGGTTCAGCGACGGCGTATTGGAGTCGTCTGGCACATGGGAAGAGCCGGCATGGCGCGGAACGGCTTCCTATGAATGGTCAGATGATTTCTACACATACTTTACCGCCGCACGCGGTTTCCGATCAGGTGCGTTTAACGACCAGTCGGGCACAACCGGCAACCCGCTGACGCCCGCCGGTATTGCGCCGACGGACCCGGAAATCGCCACTTCCTATGAAGTCGGTTTCAAGAGCGACTGGTTTGACAATACGTTCAGGCTGAATGTCACCGGCTTCCTGGTGAAATATAAGGATGCGCAGCGCCAGATCGCTGCTACGCTGACCAACAGCCTTGGCCAGCAGTTTCAGGAGACCCGCTTCTTCAACGCCGCCGATGTGGAAGTGAAGGGCATTGAAGTCGAAGGCGGCTGGTCGACGCCGATTGAAGGGTTGCAGATCAACGGCAACTTCTCCTGGCAGGACGGGGAATATAATACGTTCGAGGCCGACACGGACTTTGACGGTATGGTTGATGTCGACTTCTCCGGCCGTCCTTTGACGCGCACGCCGGAGATCACATGGACGGCGCAGGTGCTCTATGAAACGCCGCTCCACAACAACAAGGTGCTTGGCTTCAGCTTCCTCGCGGCGCATGAAGACGAGCAAATCTACAATTATTCCGATCTCGGCTCCCAGTTCGACACAACGTTGAATGAACGCACAATCCTCAATGCGACGGTCGAGTTGTCGGATGCGGATGATCGCTGGTTCGCGCGCGTATTTGCGAAAAACCTGACGGACAAGCGTTATCGCGTATCGACGCAACCAGTCGCCGATTTATGGGTGTTCTCCCAGTATGGCGAGCCGCGCGTTTTCGGTGCAGAGGTCGGGTTTAATTTCTCATCCGAATAAAGAGCGCTTTCCTCCCTGGCGCGACTTTGGGCCGGCGTTCGCGCCGGCCCTTGTTTTTTGTGAAACCGAAAGTGGATGCAATTATGACTACAGATATTGAAGCGCGGTTGAAGCGGCTGGAAGATCGCGAAGACATTCGTGCGCTGGCGGCGCGCTATACTTTTGTGGTCGATAATCGGGATATCGAAGGCATTGCGTCCTGCTTTGCAGAACATGCGCGGTTTCGTTCAAAGGATGGCGTTATGAACGCCAGAGGCCATAACGAAATCATGGACCAGTTTCGCGGACGCTTTTCCGTTCTTGGCCCTGGCGCGCATTACTCTCACGATCATGTGGTGTGGTTTGAAGATGATGACGTTGCGTGCGGCCTGATGTCAGCACATGCGGAGCTCATTCGCAACGGGAAGCCGATGATTGCGTCGCTCCGATATGAGGATCAATATATCAGGGATAAAAGCCGTTGGGTCTTCGCTGACCGGCTATTATCGTTTTTTTATTATTTGAATACGGAAGATTACCTTGAATGTCTGGGCGAAAAAAAACGTATGCGCGCGTATGAAGAGGCGCAGGCGGCGGACTTTCCTGAAGCTTTGACCACATGGCGTGATTATCACAATTAATCAGGCCACCGTATTGGCGAACTCACAATAAGCTTCTTTTTCAACAAGATTAAGCACGAAGGAAAGCTTCGCCATGCCGCCGATAACAGCCATGATGGTCCCCAGTTCGCAAATCTGCGCATCGCTGAAATGCGCGCGCAATTCAGTGTAGAGGGCGTCGCTCATGACGCCGTCCGGATTGGTGAGCGCCATTTGCGCGGCGTAGCGCAATACGGCTTTTTCCGCGTTATCGAAGGGCCCGTTTTCAATGTCGGTGATTGCGTCAACTTGCGCTTGTGAAACGCCGGCTTCAAGGCTGCCGGGAACATTTTGCTTGTTACACGTCGCGCAGCCATGCGTCATGGAAAGGTAAAGCCGGGCGAGTTGTTTGTATTTCTGCTCGACTTGTCCTCCGAAAAAGATTTTCGCGTAGAAATCGTTCATCACGAACCGCAATAGATCGGGCGCATTTGCAAAAGCTTCCACAAATGCGGGTTCGCCTGTCAGCCCGTTCAGCGTTTCCCAGGCGAGGGAAAACTCATCGCTCAGTTTTTCGCGCGGCACGCGCGTCAGCGGCGTTTCAACCATAGGTGTCTCCAGAAGATGCTAATCCTTGAAATAGTCGGGCTTTCCGCACGGCCAGACCCAGCCATATTGCGCCATGCCTCCATCGACAGTGATGACTTCGCCGGTGACAAATTTTGAAGACGGCGCCGCGAGATAGATTGCAGTTTCTGCGATGTCCCAAACGTCGCCAAAGCGCTTCATCGGGTTGGCGAGGTGAAAATCTTTCAGCGCGTCATCAGAATATTGCGTCACGCCTTCAGTCTCAATCGCACCGGGCGCAATGCAATTAACGCGAATGTTATACGGCGCCCATTCGGTTGAAACGGTTTTTGACAGATAAAGCACGCCCGCGCGCGCCGCACAGCTATGGGCCGATTGCGGCATGCCGCGCTCAACATGCGCAACAATATTGATAATGTTGCCTGGCGCGTCCGCATCCCGCCAGCGTTTGGCGGCTTCCTGCATCATCCACCAGGTGCCGTTCAAATTGGTGTCGATCACCGCCTGCCAGCCCTTGCGGGAAAAGTCTATGGCGTCCTGTGAAAATTGGCCGCCGGCGCTGTTGATTAAAACATCAATCGGACCGAAACGCTGAAAGGCGTCGTCCAGAAAGGCTTCCACCTGATCAGCGTCGCGAATAGTCAGCGGCGTGTAATGTACGTCTTTACCGATCAGGTCGCGGACACCCTGCTGCGTTTCAGCAAGCTTTTCTTCGCGGCGTCCGCAAATCACCACATTGGCGCCGAGCCGGGCCGCCAGAAACGCCATGGCGCGTCCCATGCCGCTGCCGGCCCCGGAAATGACAACGGTTTTGCCTTCTAGCAAATCATCCCGGTAAACTGTTTTTGCGGCCGCAAGATCTTCGGCGCTCATGCCTGAATATTCCGGATCAGACGCTGCGGGTTGTTTGTCCGCAGCTTTTGCGGCGCGCCCTTTAACTCTCATATCTCCATCCATGGCTTTCGGGCTTTCCTTCATCACGCGTTCATACCGAAAATAGAAACCGCGGCGACGTTCCTGTTGGGAATGCCGCCAAGGTTATGCGCCAGTCCGAATTTCGGCGACGCAATTTGCCTCTCGCCGGCGCGGCCGAGAAGCTGCAAGTAAATTTCATAAGTCATCCGCAGGCCGGAGGCGCCGATCGGATGACCAAAACACTTCAACCCGCCGTCAATCTGACATGGGATGGCGCCGCCGGCGTCATAGCGTCCATCCAGAATGTCTGACGGCGCGGCGCCGTCATCGGATAGTCCGAGATCTTCCATCAAGACAAGTTCGGTAACGGAAAAGCAGTCATGCACTTCCGTCAAACTGATATCCGCGCGCGGATCGCTAACGCCCGCTTCGGTATAAGCCCGTTGCGATGCTTTGCGCGTTGTTAGCGTATGTGCGCCATCCCAGGATTGATGTCCCATTTCCACGCCGTTAGACGGGGCGAGCTGCATCGCTTTTATCGTGACGAAATTGTCGCCGCAAAGCGTCTTTGCGATTTCCGGCCGCGTAACAATTGCGCATGCTGCGCCATCGGAAACGCCGCAGCAATCGAAGACGCCCAGCGGATAGGCGACCGTCGGCGCGTCAAGAATTTGTTCCATGGTCAGCTTTTTTTGCAGATGCGCCTTTGGATTGAGTACGCCGTTCTCATGGCTCTTCCACGAAACATGCGCCATAGCGCGCTTTAGATCCCGCATATCGATATTGTGTTTCGCCGCATAGGCGGCGGCGAGCTGGGCAAAGGCGCCGGGCGGGGTAAAGCTGGGCTGATAAAGATCCTCGAACGTGCCTTTGGTGCGTTCGGGCAGGCCGGCGAAACCTGTGTCCTTCAGCTTTTCGCAACCCATGGCGAGCGCAATATCACACGCGCCGGCGGCGACAGCATAAGCTGCGCCGCGCAAGGCTTCGGCGCCGGTTGCGCATAAGTTTTCAACTCGGGTCACCGGAATGTTCGGCAAACGCAGATATTGCGACAACGGGTAGGCGGACTTTCCGACATTCTGTTCATCGTAAAAAACGCCAAACCAGCCGGCTTCAATTTGTTCGCGATCGATGCCGGCGTCGCCAAGCGCCTCTTCAAATGCTTCGGTCACGAGGTCTTCCGGGCCCGCATCCCAGCGCTCGCCGAATTTGGTGCAGCCCATGCCGACAATGGCGACCTTATCGCGGATGCCCTCAGCCATGAGCGCCTCCTGGGATAAGTGCGGCTTTCCAGAAGTACCGGTGGAATCCGCGCGACGGATCTTTATCCTTGATCCGGAAATTCATCTGCACAGGCGCGCCGACTGTAACTTCGCCTGTATTGAATCCGGTCATTTCCATGAACACATTACCGCCGCCTTCAAATGAAATATTGCCGTAAATCAATGGCGGCTCGCGCGTGAAAGCGAGCCAGTCTTCGGTGAAAGTTTTGACCTTGGCGCGCCGGTCGGCGAAACGATAGTCGGTTTGCGTATCAAGTTCAGCGCAATCCGGATTAACACACCGCCGTGATTTCGGGAATTGCGGCGTATCGCAGGCTTCGCAAAGCCCGCCGACAAAACCGTAAAGATCGCGGCTTTTCGCAAAGGCGACCGTTTGCGCGGTTCTGTTATCGCGTTCCGCGCGCATGCCCCAGCTGATATCAAGATTGCCTGCGGCGGAAAGAAATTTTGTATAATTGTCTTCGATAATTTTGTCTTCCATGCCTGATGCGAACGAGCCCCGGCATTGCGCATCGTCTATACCGCCAGTGGCGCGCAGCAGAACGGCGTCGCATCCCTGCCCAAAGGCCGTAACGAGAATCCATTCGCCCGGTTTGGCGATATCGAGAACATTCGCCAGCATCAGCAATGGATGCGCTGCGCCGGCGTGACCGCATCCTTCGAACAATGAATCGGCGATGGCGTTTTCTTCAACGCCGGCAGCCGCCGCGACAGCGCGCGCCAGATGCGGGTTAGCGGTGGGCGCGATGAGATGCGAAATATCGCCCGGTTTGACGTTGTGCGATTCCAGGAGCGGCTGCACCGCCGCCGGCGCGTGCCGGGCAAGTCCTGCTTCGCGAAACCATCGCTCTTCGAGCATGTAGTCGAATTCAGACTCTGCCGTGCGATAGTGGTCGACTATATCCGCGTAAATGGTGTGAACGCCGGCAATTTCAGCGATAATATTGTTTTCACCAAGCAGGAACGCGGCGCCGGCGTCGCCGGAAAGCATCTCCATGGGGCTTGCCGGTTTTACCGGCCGGTTATCGGACGCCACAACCAGCGCGTTGCTTTTCCGGTCTTTGCCGGCGGCGATCAGCGCAGACAGCCCCGCACGCTGCGAGCCTGCAAGATCATAACAATGCGTGTCTACAGCAAGGTCGAGCGCAGCCGCGACAACGCCGGCGTTCTGCCGGTCCAGAAACGGCGCCGTCGTGGAGGCGAAACAAAGCGAGGTGGGGATATCTTTGACGCCGGCGAGGCAACGGCGCGCAGATTCGACGCTCATCGTAATCGCGTCCTCGTCCCATGAAGCAAACGCGCGCGCGCCTTTCGCAAGACTTTTCAATGAAGGCTGCGCCCAGCCAATGGAATCGAAAATCGCCTGACGGGATATCCGTTTGCGCGGTATGTGCGCGCCGTAACTGATAATCCCGTAAGCTGACATACGACTAAGGTTCCAATCCGATACTTATTCAGCAGCGTTACGCGCTTGCGGGCGTTCGATATAATTTGAAAGCATCGGCTCGACGCGCGCGGTTTCAGGTACGTTGTTTCGGCCAATACGCCGGTCGAGCTCTTCATGCCAATGGTAAATTCGGCGTTCCTGATAGGACAGCGGAATCCCCTTAAATCCATCGGATTCGACAGAGGCCTGAATTTGCGGCGCAAACTGCGTGTCTTCTTCTAGAATCCGCTCAAAATTATCGAGACGGGTCTCCCAGATTTTTGGCAATGGCCCGTCGCCCCAGTCGGGTGAAAACCAGATGCATTCCAGCGTCATGGTGTTCAAGGTTTTCGGCCAGAATATTATAAACGGCATTCCCGTGGGCGAGGGCGGGCAGACAATGTTCGGATAAATATTATACGAAACATTATTGTCGCGCGCGATCTCGCCGACCGAGTCGAGCTCGGGCAGGCCTGCAGCGCCCGGATCTTTCCATTCAGGCCGGCGGTTCGGCGTTGTCATGCGCGAATGTCCATTGGGCCATAACTCTATATATGTGCCGAGATGGTCCAGAAACCGGTCCACCGTTTGCTGATGGATGGATTTCAGATGATATGTTTCCAGGAAGGCGTCCAGCAGAACCTTTACATTGCAGTTGATTTCATATTCCGCCTTGTTCGCCAGGCGGATCTTGTCCGGTTGAAATTCCGCCATCTGTTCCGCGACAGGACCGAGATAATCCATCAGCGGTTCTGCGTCTTCGTCGCAATTGATAAACACCCAGGCGCCGAAATTCTCACACCGCACGGGTATGAGTCCCAGACATGATTTATCAAAATCCGGGAAATCGCGCGGGTCGCGAATCGCGACGAGATTGCCTTCGTGATCGTAACTCCAGCCATGATATCCGCATACGAACAGGTTTCGCCGTCCTGCGTTGTCCTTGACGAGTGGGCCGCCGCGGTGGCGGCAGGTGTTGTAAAAAGCGCGAACCTTGTCGTCCTTGCCGCGAATGATCAGGATTGGCGAACCGAGCCGCTTCCAGAGAACATAGCTTCCCTTCTCCGGCAGCTCATCCATATGACAGGCGTAAACCCAGCTCTTTTTCCAGAGATACTCCTTTTCAAGCTTGTTGAACTCAGCATCGACGTACCGGGCGGAAGGGACCGGCTTGAGGGCGGGAAAGCCCTCCGGCGGACCGTTTCGCGCCTTCTCATAGTCCATTCCCGCTTTAATTTGTTCGGTCGATTGGGGGTCCATCTGAAGCACCCTTTTCTTTCATTTTTTAGTGAAACCAAGGCTATCACGCACTGCAGGCCATGAAAAGAAAAACAGACATGATTGTTTTTAAATTGGTTTGATCGTAGATTGGCGCCGATCTGGGCGAGATTCGGTTTGATGGCAATTAAGTAATTGAAAATGCTCCACTATTTTAGTTTTCCGTCGCCCAACTGCCTGAAAGCGGCGATCATGCTGGAAGAGTGCGCGCTCACCTATCGTGTTCATCACGTAGATATCTTGTCGGGCGCGCAATTCGACCGCGCGTATCTTCGCCTCAATCCCAACAATAAAGTGCCGGCCCTCGTCGATGAGGCGGCGAATGGCGGCCCGGTCACGCTTTTCGAATCGGGCGCTATTCTGGAATATCTGGCTGAAAAAACCGGGCGGTTTTTTCCTGCAGAGCGCCGGTGGGATGTTAAGACGTGGCTTTACTGGCAAATGGCGGGGCTCGGCCCGATGGCGGGGCAGGCGCATCATTTTCGCGCCTTTGCCGGCGAACATGTTCCATATGCAATTAAGCGTTATACAGACGAAGTGAACCGGTTATACGGCGTGCTCGATCGCCGGCTTGAAAACCGTGATTATATCGCTGATGAACTCTCCATAGCCGATTTCGCCTGCTGGCCGTGGATCAGCCACCATGAGCGCCAGGGGCAGGCGTTGCCGGACTTTCCAAATATAGATCGATGGTATCGCGCGATTGGCGAACGCGAAGGGGTGCAGCGCGCTGTTGCAAAAGGCGCGGAACAGGCGGCGCCGAAAGAAGCCTATAAATTTTTATACGGACAGACCGCGAGTAGCGCGGAGAAGATTTCCAGGGAGAAAAGCGAACCATGACCGATGAGATTTTTTTGCATCACTATGACGCCTCGCCCTTTTCCCAAAAAGCAATAAAGCTGCTGGCGATCAAGCAAGCGCAATGGCGGTCGGTAATCCATCCCATGATTGCGCCGAAACCTGAATTGACCGCGCTCACCGGCGGCTACAGGGGTACGCCGGTCATGCAGATCGGCGCTGATATTTATATTGATGCGCAATTGATTGCAGAAGAACTGGAGCGGCGCCTCCCGTCGCCGACGATTTATCCTGGCGGAAAGGGCCTCGCGCATATGTTGAGCGACTGGGGCGAGGCCTATTTTCGCGCCGGTCTCGATATCGCGATCAGGGAGCTTTCGGGAGACTGGCCGGAGGATTTTTACAAGGATCGCGATCAGGTTTTCCCGGATCTCGATTTTTCAAAAGCGGAGGCGCGTTTCCCTGCGGCTTGCGCAAGATTACGGGCGCAGGCGCGTTTCATTGATGATCAGCTGTCTGACGGGCGCGCCTTTTTGATGGGGGATGCGCCGGGTCTGGCCGATATTCAAAGTTACGTGGTCAACTGGTTTACGCGCGGCGGATTTCCTTTCGTTTCTGATCTGTTTGCGGACTTTGAATACGTAAAGCCTTGGGAAGAGCGGATGGCGGCGCTGGGCGAGGGGGAAAGGCAAGAAACGGAAATTGAAACTGCCTACGACGCCGCAAAAAATGCACGCGCTACTGTAGAAGAAGAAGTCGATATCAACGACCCGCTCGAATTCCGAATCGGCGATACCGTTATCGTTGCGCCGGAAACATCGCAGCGCGGCGCCGCCCGCGGACGGCTGATGCGTCTAACCGCGACAGAAATTGTCATCGCCCCGTCTGAAGCGGCGATCGACGGCATCGCCGTTCATTATCCGCGGCTTGGATATACGATTGCGCATGTTTAAATCACGCTGTCCTTTCGCATGGCGGCCAATGTTTTATCATCATACCCAATCGATTTTAAAATTTCTTCCGTATGCTCTCCAAGTTGCGGCGGCCGCCCCGAAACGCCGGCGTCCAGCGCTGAAAAATCGATAGGCAAATCGGCCACAGGCGCTTCGCGCGGCAAGCCTGGAAAATGCGTGGGTTTGAAAAACGCCATGGCCTGCGCCTGTGGATTATCAAGCGCTTCCTGCATGGTCAGAACGGGGCCTGACGGAACCCCGGCCGCCGCCAGCGCCGCGAGCGCGTCTTCGGTCGTGCGGGTTTTGCACCAATCGGCCATGATTGCGCAAAGCTCGTCACGGGCGTCGCCGCGCGCCTGATCGCCCTGAAGCCGCGGATCATCAACCAGTTCCGGGCGCTCCACCATGGCCGTCCATCGCTTGAAAAGACCATCGCCGACCGTGTGAACCAGAATGTGCCCGTCTTTGGTAGCGAAAACATCCGACGGTCCTGAAGTCTGCACGCGGTTGCCCGTTCCGGCGCGATTGATCTGGGTAACGGCCTGTTCGGCAAGATGTGAATTCATCGCCGCCAGCGCCGTGCCGAGCAGGGTCGTTTCCACATGCTGACCCTCGCCGGTCTTTTCCCGCGCCATCAGCGCCGCCATGACGCCCAGCGCGGAAAATACAGCCGTGGTAAAATCCGCATACGGCGCGCCCGCCTTGACCGGCGCATCCGGCGCGCCGGACAGATACATGGCGCCGGACATGGCTTGGGCGACGCCGTCAAAACCGCCTTTGTCCTTGTCCGGCCCCCTGGCGCCGAAGCCGGTCTGCGTGACCAGAATTGCCTTCGGATTGATTTTTGAAAGCATGCGCCAGTCCAGCCCGAGCTTTTCAAGCGCCTTCGGCGGCAGGTTTGCGCATATTACATCACACTGCGAGGCGAGTTTTTTCAGGGCTTCAAGTCCGTCTGGATGCGAGAGATTAAGGGTAAGCGACTTTTTCCCGCATGCGGTCTGCATGAACAGGCCGCCTTCACCAGGCGCGCCGTCGTCACGCGTGAACAGCGGTGCGATATAGCGGTCTTCGCCGCCGCGCGGGCGCTCCACGCGGATCACTTCCGCGCCGAAATAACCGAGCAGCGTCGCGCAGTAAGGTCCGGCCACATACCGGCCAATATCAAGCACCCGGATCCCTTCCAATAATCGTGTCAAAGCCGCTCTCCAGGTGATGTTTTTTGATGTTTATACTTATCGCAACCACAAAATAAAAACAATCATGTCTGTTTTTCTATTGGCAAAGGCCGCTGCCGCCGATAGTCTGTTTTACAGTGTTGAAACGGGATGAGCGAGCATGGATTTCAGGCTGACGGAAGACCAGATTCAGCTTCGTGAAACGGCGCGGAATTTTGCCCGCGCAGAGTTGCCCGGGATCGCAAAACACTGTGAGGAAAACGCCGAGCCGCCCCCGCACGATCTCATCAAGCGCTATGCGGAAATGGGTTTTCTCGGCGTCAACGTGCCGGCGGAATATGGCGGGCTCGGTCTCGGTAACATAGAGGCGCTCCTGATACTGGAAGAATTTGCAAAGATTTCTTCCGCGGTTGCTTTTCCGATTTTTGAATCCTGCGTTGGTCCTGTTCGCGCCATCGAACATTTCGGTTCGGATGCATTGAAATCCCGCGTTGTGCCCGCCGTCTGCAAAGGTGAGACTGTGGTGGCGATCGCCATGTCTGAGCCGGACGCGGGTTCGGCGCTCACGGATTTGAAGACCAGAGCCGTTCAAAAAGGCGACAAGGTTGTTCTGAACGGCATGAAGCGGTGGTGTTCCGGCGGCGGCCATGCGGATGGTTATGTCGTTTATTGCCGCATGTCAGACGACCCTGGCGCGCGCGGCATCGGCGCCGTTTATGTAGAAAAAGATACGCAAGGCGTCAGTTTCGGACCGCAGGAAAATCTTATGGGTTTTCGCGGCGTGCCCTCGAGCGATATTTTTTTCGACGACGCTGAAATTCCCGCAGAGAACATTGTCGTACCTGCCGGGGGTTTCAAAAAATTGATGGAGGCGTTCGATCTTGAGCGTTGCGGCAATGCAACCATGGCGCTGGGACAAGCCTCCGGCGCGCTTGAGGATGTGCTGGGTTATGTTCAGGAACGCCATCAGTTCGGGAAGCCGATTGTCGATTTTCAGGCCGTCCAGCTGCGTCTCGCCGAAATGCAGATACGGATAGAAGCCGCCCGGCTTTTGATACACCGCGTCGCCTGCAACGCCGAACACGGCTTGCCCAGTATTCTCGATTCGTCGGTCGCCAAATGCTACGCCAATGAAATTGCGCGCGAGGTGACAGGCTCAGCGGTTCAACTGATGGGCGCCTATGGCTATTCGCGTGAGTTCGGCATGGAGCGCCGCATGCGGGACGCATGGGGCTGGGGCATTGCGGGCGGCGCCATCGACATTCAGAAAATCAACATCGCGTCCGCTATGGTCGGGCGGCGTTTCAATCAGCGTAAATAAGGAGCGTGCATGACGGAGGGTTTTGTCAAAGCCGCCAGCGTCAGCGATATCGCGGAAAACGAAAACAAGGCGTTCAAACTTGGCGATGTCGACGTGTTGATCTGCAACACCAAAGAAGGTTTTTTCGCCGTCCAGAACGAATGCACGCACCAGTTGACCGAACTTGAGGGCGGACGGGTCCGCGGCTGTTTCATTTTCTGCCCGTTGCACGGTCAGCGGTTTAACCTGAAAGACGGAACGCCTATCGGCCAGCTGACGGATAAACCGATCAAGACCTATCCGGTGAAAATCGACGGCGACGATATTCTGGTCTGTCCGGAACCGGCTGGCGCCCCTACCGGCGCCGGACCAGGTTAATGCTGCGGCAGGAGAAAACGCACTCATCATGTTGATTGACGAGGCCGTAAAGAAAAACCGCGACGCCGCGAGACGGATCGCTACCGGATTCGCGTTTTTCAAGAACTTCGGACGTCGCGCGAAGCGTATCGCCGGGACGCACCGCTTTCGGCCAGCGCGCGTTTTCCCACGCCACGCCGCATATAAAGTCGACATTTCCGTTTATCTCGTGATCGAGCCGGCGCCAGAGCGCGGCCGTATATATGCCGCTGGCGATCACTTCGCCGAAAGAAGAGTTTTTCGCGGCTTCCGGATCGGCGTGAAACCATTGCGGATCATATTGACGCGCAAAAGCAACCATCTCGTCAAAATCGACCGTGAGTTCAGTCGAGGTCGCCTTTTCGCCGATAACGAGATCTTCAAATTTACGCATGGCCGCATTTGTTCTGTTTAAAGATGAAATATGTTGCGTCTCGAGCATATCAGCAACAGGGAGAAGAAGACAATGAAGAACATGATCGCTATCACTTCAATATTGACCGCCTTGACCGGCGCCGCGTCCGCCAATGACACTATGGATGAAATGATCGGCGCAAGCGTCACCTATACATACGCTGACGGAACAAAAGTGGTCGCGCAGTATAACGCGGACGGAACCTATACGACCGACAGCCTCGGCGGCGGTCAGTGGACCATCGACGGCGATGAGCTTTGCATCACGACGCAAAGCGGGGACACCGGCTGTACGATGCTGGAAAGCGGCCGCGCCGCAGGCGACAGCTGGGAAGCGACGGACGCTTTTGGCAATCCCGTCACGATTGCAATCAATTAAAATGACTGACAAGGCAATTCGCGCGCACTTCATTGCCGGCGGGCAATATCACGATATTGACTACGCCAGACGTACGATCCTCGATTTGCTGAGCGAACACGAGGATCTTCGCGTGAGCGTTGCGCCTGATTATTCATCGCTACATTGCCTTGCGGATTCGGCGTTTCTCGTCACTTACACCTGCAATGTATTGCCGAAGACATCGGAAGTCGCCGCGCTGAAACGGTTTCTTGAGGGCGGCGGGCGGTGGCTGGCGCTGCACGGCACTAACTCAATTCTTGCGCAGAATGAAAAGGGCCGCTGGTACGCGCCCGAAGACGACACGGGGTTCGTTGAATTGCTCGGCAGCCAGTTTGCCGCGCACCCGCCGATCGCGCCTTACGAAGTGAAACGCAGTGATCAGGACGATCCGTTATTGAAAGGCGTTTCAAATTTTGTCGTCGAGGGCGGCGATGAGCTTTACTACATGCGCTTGTTCGGGGAGATCGATGTATTGTTGGAGGCGCAAGCGCAAGGCCCCGCGAAAGGCTTTGTCGAGCGCGACTGGCCGGAAGGGGAAGCGCATCCGGTTTTATACAGAAAGCGCGTCGGAAAAGGCGAAATTCTCTATTTCACGCTCGGTCACCGGCGCGGTCATTATGATATGGCGCCGCTCATCGACTACTACCCGCATCAAGAATTGGGCGCGTGGGAAATCGATCCCTATATCGAAATATTAAAACGCGGCCTGTCCTGGGCGAAAGGCGCGCCTTCGCTACAGGTCTGAACCGGCTTGTTGTGTTGCAAACACAAGCAGGAGATTGCCGGGCATATGATAGTAAAGCCCGTATCCTGAATTCAACACCACATGCCCGTCAGCGACGGCGGCGCCCGGTCCGCTCATGGAGCCGCCGCTTGCGGTCTCGCCTGTGATTGTTTCCACGGGTTTCGTTGTATCATAAGACCACAGGATATCGCCGGTTTCACCGTCATAGGCGCGGAAACGCCCGTCAAGATGGCCGGCAAAAACCGCGCCGGGTATCGCGGTGGCGGCGGCGGATATGCCGGGGTCGCAATATTCACGGCCATTGCAGATGTTATCCGCATGGGCGCGCCAGAGAATGTCGCCGCTCGCCGCATCAATGGCGTGAATACCCGATCCGTTGATGGTTTCATCATACTCGCGGGCGTCGCGGGTGTCCGCCATATCGACAATCGGTACGTATACGGTGGTTCCCTCTGTCGCCATGCCGAAATGTACGCCGCCCTGTGTGCCGCCATGGCCGAGGCGCCGCTCCCACAGAATTTCGCCTGTGTCGATATCGAGACCGTATGTCATGGCGGATTTCTGCCCGATCACGACAATAACGCGTCCATCTTCCAGTGTGACGATCAGCGGCGAGGCGGATAGATCGACATCGGGTCCGTTTTCTTCGGGGCAATTTTCATTGCCCATCATGCAGCCGACATTCCACGCATCGCCCTCGGTGAATTGTGTCTGCCAGATTTTCTTTCCAGACCTGGCGTCAATGGCGAAGACGGCGTCGGAGTTTTCATCCGCGGGGGAGGAATAATTTTCGCCCGAACCCACATAAACGCGGTCGCGCTCCGGATCGTATGTTGGCGATGTCCAGACGGGCGCGCCTGACGGGCCAAGAATCGCCGTGCCGATGGAAGTTTCGTCATGCTGCGCCGGCGGCTCGGGAATGGTGTGGGTTTTCCACTTGATTTCGCCCGTCGCAGGATCGAGGGCGCTGACCGAACCGCGAAACGTGCAGCAGGCGTAATTCGGGTCCGCAGCCGATGTGACTTCCAGCGACGAGACGGGCACAAACAACGCGCCGCCGCCAAGTGTCGGCGAACCTGTAATCGTGGCGTTCGGATGTTCGTCGACCAGCGTGCGCCAGATTTGTTCGCCGGTCATGGCGTCGATGGCGTAGGCGCGGCCGAGAATATCGCCGAAATAAAGGCGCTTTGTTTCCGCATCGGCGACAATAGCCGTTCTGACCTCTGCGTTGGTCTGGAACGTCCATTTCACGCATCCCGTATCGAGATCGAATGCGTAAACCGTTCCGCTTTGACTGCCCACAAAAATAGTATTCCAGCCAATCGCCGGCTGGGAGCGCGCACGCACCGCCGACGGGTAAGCAAACGCCCATTTGAGTTTTAAATCGGAGATATCGTCACGGGTCATACCCGCCGTCTCTGCGGGAATAAATCGCCGCGTATCGTGCCCCCAGCTTTGTTTTGCCGGCGGCGCGCCCTCAAACGCCAGCGCTTCGCTTTCGCATTTCGCCGGCGGGGCGGGGGGCGTGTATGAATCAAGCGCCGTGCGCGTGAGATATTCCGTAATCTGCTCTTTTTCAGTCGTGCTGAGGTGGGAGGCTTGCTGGCTCATAATGCCGTCATCCAGTGACGAAAGAATCGCGTCAGGCGTCATCATTTCGAGCCATACGACCGCCGGCGCCTTTGGAACACGCCCGTCATGACAACTTGCGCAATTGTCTGCAAAGAGCGCGTTGCCGGGATGGGTCGCCGCATCAATGGCGGACCCTGTGCGCGCGACAAATTCATCGGTCGATTTCACGCGCGTTTTAGAGCCGGGCGCTTGTGATGGAGATATAGTCTCGTTCGGCGCGGACATGCCGCCGGGCTGATTGTCGCTTGGGGGTGTTTGCGGATCGGGCTGCTGATTGCCGCACGCGCAAAGTAAAATTGCGATGGTTGCGGCTATGCCGAATTCTATCAGCTTCATAAACGTTCCACCCTTTTATCAACGTTTTGTTCTTTAGCCGGGATTTTTGACCAAGCCCGAAAAAAAATCAATCATGATTGTTTTTATTCTGCGAAAATTATAGAAAACAGAGCGATAGGAGCGCATGAGCGCCGGCGCAAAGGCGATTTGACAAACCGGCGCCGTTGCGCTTTTGCCAAGCTGGAAAAAGGAGATTTGCGTTGAGTGAAAGGGCCGTCATCATCGGCGCCGGCCAGGCGGGAATGCAGGGAGCGGTTTCGTTAAGGCAAGCCGGATTCGAGGGCGATATCGTCCTGCTCGGCGAGGAGACGGCGCCGCCATATCAGCGCCCGCCTCTGTCGAAAGCCTATTTGAAGGGCGAGCTCGATGAAGCGCGGCTGTACTTTCGGCCGCCGGAATTTTTCGCCAAACAGAATATTGAATTGCGTCTGGGCGAGATGGCGACCCGCATCGACAGAGATGCAAAAGCGGTTCATACGCAAAATGATTCGCATCTGTTATATGATAAGCTGCTGATCGCGACGGGCGCCCCGCCGCGCCGGTTGCAAGCTGACGGGTCTGATTTAAAAAACATTCACTATTTGAGAACGCTCGCGCATTCCGACGCATTGCGGCCGGTGTTATCCGTAAAAGGACGGGTGGTGATTATCGGCGCCGGTTATATCGGACTGGAAGTGGCGGCGGTGGCCAGACAGGCCGGCCGCGAGGTTACAGTGCTGGAAATGGCCGACCGGGTGCTGGCGCGCGTCGCGAGCGAGCCCGTATCGGAATTTTATGAAAAGTTACATCGCGACGCCGGCGTCGATTTGCGCCTCGGCGCTGCTGTTGAAAGCTTTGTAGGTGATAAATCCCTTGAGGGCGTCAAGCTGGCTGACGGCGAGATTATCGAATGCGCAGTGGCGCTTGTTGGCATCGGCGCCGCGCCGCAGGCGTCGCTCGCCTCCGAGGCCGGACTGGACGTTGAAAACGGCGTTGTCGTGGATGAACATGCGTGCACGGACGATCCGTCGATCTGGGCGGCTGGCGATTGTACAAACTTTCCGTCGCCGCGTTATAACAGGCGCATGCGGCTGGAATCGGTGCCGAACGCGATCGAACAGGGCAAAGTTGCGGGCGCGAATATGGCTGGCCGCTCACTCGTCTATGATGCGCTGCCCTGGTTCTGGTCCGATCAATACGATGTGAAACTGCAGACGGTGGGATTGTCGGAAGGGTATGACGAACTTGTGCTGCGGGGCGCGCCCGAAACGAAACGCTTCGCGGTCTGGTATCTGAAAGACAACAAGCCGCTGGCGGTCGATGCGATCAATGATCCGGCGTCATTCGCCATGGGCAAACGTCTGATCGATCTCGGGCTGACGGTTGAGCCGGCGGCGCTCGCCGACCCTGCAACCGATCTGAAATCGCTTATTCCCGCCTGAGATCAAGGGTAAAGCCCTCCGGGGTTTCGTGATTTTCATGTTTGTCCCGTTGCAGGCCGGTCAAAAGCGCGCGAAAATGCCTCTGAGGGAACAAGGATTTATTGTGATGTGGAAGCTAACCGTCACGGCGGGGGCCGCGGCGCTTATTGTTGCATGTAGCGCTGAGAACGCTGAATCTCAGGCGCAGGACACAACTGCGACGCCCCGCGTCAGTCTTAAACCGTCGTTGAAACGCAATACGGACCCGTCTGTGGGCCGTGACCTGTTCGTTGCGAAAGGATGCGTTATTTGTCATGCGGTCAACGGTGTTGGCGGTAAAGCTGCGACCCCGCTGGACGCGCAAATTGGTTCGGGGCAGCCGGATTCTCTGGAATTTGCCGCCCGCATGTGGCGCGGCGCGCCTGCGATGATTGAGCTGCAGAAGGCCGAACTTGGTTATACGATTGATCTGAGCGCGGATGAAATCGCCCATCTTGCCGTGTTTGCGTCAGACCGTGAAGCGCAACGCCACTTGACGCCCGATAGCGTACCGGAAGGCGTCGCCGCCGGCTTTCTCGATCAGCGATTCTGGGAAGTGGAAAGCTGGGACGGTTTGAGCCAAGACACTATGCTGAACGAGCCGGTCCCTCCGGCGGATTCACCAGACGACACGAATTAATATTCCGCTTCAGCTTTGTTAAATCTAGTCCGCCAGTGATCTGGCGGCACGCATTTGCGCAATATCAAAACGCCCCGTTTGCAAACGCCTCATCGCGGTTTCAAACCGGCTTGCCGATCTGAAGAGTTTCATATCGTTTGATTGTGGTAGCCGTAACGGGGGACGGATCCGGCTTATCCGCAGGCAATGACGGGGGGCGATGTGAAACATCCGCGTTTTATACTTCAGATTGGCTGCGCAGCGGCGTTCGCGGCCATAAGCGCAGGATGCGCAACTCCGGGCGACGATGAAGAACCGCTGCAAAAGTTCACGGAGATTGACGCAGGCCCGCTCACGACAGACCGCGCAAGCACCGGCGGCGTTTCTTTCGCCGACCTCGATGCGGACGGTGACGCCGATATCATTGTCACCAACGGTTACAATGTGTCAGCGCCGGAGCCGGCCCCGCAGGACAACAAATTTTATGAAAACCGCAGCGGGGTATTCGTCGCCATGAACCCGCCAGGTCTCGCCGACATCAAGGGTTACGGATCCGGCAGTGTCTGGGCCGACTTCGACAATGACGGCGACCTTGACGGTTTTTTATCCAATCAGCGCGATCAGCGGAACTATTACGTGGCGCAGACGCGCCGGCCGGACGGGTCCGCAAACTTTGTTTCTATGGAATCGCCGCCGCTGACGTCAGACGGCGGATGGTCTTATTCCGTCGCCGCCGCCGACGCCGACAATGACGGCTATCTCGATATCTATGTTTCGAATGGCGGGCTCGGCCATTCCGGCGTCAATTATCTATATCGTAATGACGGCGGGGCGCGTTTTGTCAAAATTGAAAACCAGCCGCCCGCGAGCGAGGACCAGCCGAGCGGCGGCGCAGCCTGGGCTGACTACGATAATGACGGCGATCAGGATCTGGTCGTCGCCAACCGCGCCTCGAACGATCCGGCGCTGGGCCGTCTTGCGCTTTATCGAAACGATGGCGGTTTCCGGTTCACGCGCGTCGACAGGCAAGCGCTGGAAGCGGATTCCGACACGCCCATGTCCGTCGCCTGGGGCGATATCGACAATGACGGCGATCTCGATCTTTACGCGGCCAACCTCTACGGGCTCGCCAACAGGCTATATGAAAATCGCGGCGACGGAACCTTCGCCGTGAAGGACGGCGGCGACGCTACGCGCGAGCCGGGTTACAGCTACGCCGCGACTTTCGGCGATCTCGACAATGACGGCGACCTTGACCTGATAGTCGCAAACTGGGGCGCGGTCAGCCAGATTTTCCTGAATGACGGCGAAGGCGCTTTCGAGCGCGCCGCATCCGGTCAATTTCGCTCATCGATCCATCATGGCGCGAGCGTCGCGCTCGCCGATACGGACCTCGACGGCGATCTCGATATTCTCGTCGGCAACTGGCCGAACACGCCGGGCGCCGGTCTTGAAGAAAACGTCCTGATTGAAAACAATTTCGCGCGCGGCGCGTGGCTGCGGGTGGACCTTGCCGGAACGCAGTCGAACCGCTCGGGCGTCGGCGCGCGGCTTGAATTGCGCTACGCGCAGAACGGCGCGCAAAAAATGCAGACCCGCGAAGTCGCCACACAATCAGGCTGGCGCAGCCAGAGCGAGCTTGTGCAGCATTTCGGGCTGGGGCCGGGCGCCGAAGAGATGGAGCTTACCGTCCGGTGGCCCTCCGGCGCGGTGCAGACTGTTCCCGTTGCCGCCGCCAACGCGACGATCCGGGTAACGGAAGCGGCCGGCGCGCCATAGAGCGCGAAAAGCCGCTTAACAGCCCCCAATCCCTGCGGTTTTCGGCCTCACCGGGGCCGAAACGCGTTGCGTTTGACGGCGCAGCTTTCTAGGTTCCGGCCAGCATGACAGCGGGGCCTGCGCGCGTCCCGCACGTTTCAACAAGGAGCAACGCCCATGGCGACGCCTGATTTCCTGCTCGACTGGCTGCCGATCCTGGTTTTCTTCGGGATTGCGACGGCGCTCGCAATCGGTTTTCTCGTCGCGCCGGCGATTATCGCCCCGAACGAGCCGGACCCCGAAAAAGTCTCCACTTATGAATGCGGGTTCAACGCTTTTGACGACGCGCGCATGAAATTCGACGTTCAGTTCTACATTGTCGCGATCCTGTTCATTATCGTCGATCTCGACGTGGCGTTCCTGTTCCCCTGGGCGGTGACGCTGTTCAACCCGGAACTGGGCGCTGACCGGGACTTTCAGATTTTCGCCTTCTGGTCGATGTTCGTGTTTCTTGCGGTTTTCGTCGTGGGCTTCCTTTATGAGTGGAAGAAAGGAGCGCTGGAATGGCGCTAGACCAGTCTAAACTTCCCTATGGCACAGGCGCGCGCGTCGGGGCGCCCGGTTATAACCCGGACGCGAAAGACCCGTTTTTTGGCGAACTGTCCGACCAGCTTGCGGACCGCGGGTTTTTTACCGCGCCCGCGGATGCGCTGATCAACTGGGCGCGCACCGGCTCGCTCATGTGGATGACGTTCGGGCTCGCCTGCTGCGCTGTTGAGATGATGCAGGCGTCCATGCCGCGATACGATCTCGAACGCTTCGGCTTCGCCCCGCGCGCATCCCCGCGCCAGTCCGACGTAATGATCGTGGCGGGAACGCTCACCAACAAAATGGCGCCGGCGCTCAGGAAGGTTTACGACCAGATGCCGAACCCGCGCTATGTCATCTCCATGGGCTCGTGCGCCAATGGCGGCGGTTATTATCATTATTCTTATGCGGTGGTGCGCGGCTGCGACCGCGTCGTGCCGGTGGACATCTACGTGCCGGGCTGCCCACCGACCGCCGAAGCGCTGGTTTACGGGGTTTTGCAATTGCAGAAGAAGATTCGGCGTGAAGGGAGCATTGTTCGGTGAATAGAATGCTCGTTTGGGCGTGCGCTGTAATGGTAATTCTGAGCGCAGTGTTGACGATTTTGTCTCCACTTGGCGGCGTATTGAATGCAACGCCTTCAAAAGGCCAGGGCGATCCACAATTGCTGGCAAGTGCAATTTCAGAAGGCCTAATAGGCATTATACTGGCTTCGCCTTTTATTATCGCTCAACTGGTGTTGGGTGGATGGGCTATCCGTCAACTTCAAAAAACTAAATCCGCAACGAAGAACTCTTCAAATGGCTCAAGCGCATGACTGAAGAACTCAAAGAACTGGGCGAGCACATCGCCGCATCGATTGACGCGGACATTCGCGGCTGGCGCGTTGAATATGGCGAGTTGACGGTGGACGCGCGCGCCGACCGCATCGCGCAGGTGCTGACCTTTCTGCGCGACGACCCGCTGGCGAAATTCCTGGTGCTGATCGACCTGACGGCCGTTGATTACCCCGGCCGCTCAAAACGCTTCGATGTCGTCTATCATCTGCTTTCCATGCACAACAATATGCGCATCCGCATCAAGGCGCAGGTTGCGGAAGATGAATCGATCCCGACCATCACCGGCGTTTACCCATGCGCCGACTGGTTTGAGCGCGAGGCCTTCGACATGTATGGCGTCGTTTTCTCCGGCCATCCGGATTTGCGCCGTATACTGACGGATTACGGGTTCGAAGGCTTCCCATTGCGCAAGGACTTCCCGCTGACCGGCCATGTGGAGGTGCGTTACGATGACGAGCAAAAGCGCGTCGTCTATGAGCCGGTGAAGCTCGTTCAGGAATACCGCAATTTCGATTACCTCAGCCCTTGGGAAGGCGCGCAATATGTGCTGCCCGGCGACGAAAAGGCTGAAGAGAAAGGCGCGTAGAGATGACGGAACAAACCGGACGTTGCCTCTGCGGCTCTGTGAAATTCAGAGCGGCGCCGAAAAAGGCGGAAGTGGGCGTCTGTCACTGTTCCATGTGCCGCAAGAGTTCGGCGGGTCCGTTCTTCGCCATCGATTGCGGCGACACGCTGTCGTTTGAAGATGAAACGACGCTCGGCGTTTACGTATCGTCCGAATGGGCCGAGCGCGGTTTTTGCAATCAATGCGGCTCGACGATTTTCTGGCGGCTGAAAGACGGCTCGGCGAACATCCTCGCCATCGACCTGTTCGACGATCCTGGCGAACTCAAGCTCGACCATGAAGTCTTTATCGATGAAAAGCCGGATTATTATTCCTTCGCGCAAAAAACCCATCAACTGACCGGTAAGCAGGTATTCGAGATGTTCGCCGGGCAACAGGACAACGCATAATGGCTGACGGACAACACCTGACCCCGGAAGATTCAACGTCGGACGCTTCCTCCGAGCGCAACTTCACCATCAATTTCGGGCCGCAGCACCCGGCGGCGCACGGCGTGTTGCGCCTCGTCCTGGAGCTTGACGGCGAAATTGTCGAACGCGTCGATCCGCATATCGGGCTTCTCCATCGCGGCACGGAAAAGCTGATCGAGCACAAGACGTATTTACAGGCGATCCCGTATTTTGACCGGCTGGATTACGTGGCGCCAATGAACCAGGAGCACGCGTTTTGTCTCGCGGCGGAAAAGCTCTTGGGGCTTGAGGTTCCAAAACGCGCGCAGCACATTCGCGTCCTGTTTTCAGAGATCGGGCGCATTCTTTCGCATATCTTGAACGTCACGACGCAGGCGATGGACGTGGGCGCGCTGACGCCGCCGCTCTGGGGTTTTGAAGAGCGCGAAAAGCTGATGGTGTTTTACGAGCGCGCTTCCGGCAGCCGCATGCACGCGGCCTATTTCCGCGTCGGGGGCGTGCATCAGGACTTGCCGCCTGCGCTGATCGACGACATCGACGCCTGGTGCGACCAGTTTCCGGAAAAGATGAAGGACATTGAAACCCTCATCACCGACAACCGCATCTTCAAGCAGCGCAATGTGGATATCGGCGTCGTCACGCGCGAGGAAGCCTTCGCCTGGGGGTTTTCTGGCGTCATGGTGCGCGGCTCCGGCATTCAATGGGATCTGCGCCGGGCGCAGCCATATGAATCCTACGACGAATATGATTTCAAGATTCCCGTGGGCAAAAACGGCGACTGTTACGACCGGTATCTGTGCCGGATGGAGGAGATGTACCAGTCCGTCCACATCATGAAGCAGGCGATTGCGAAATTGCGCGAAACGCCTGGGCCGGTGATGACGACCGACGGCAAGGTAACGCCGCCGCGCCGCGAAAAGATGAAGGGCTCCATGGAGGCGCTGATTCATCATTTTAAACTGTATACGGAAGGCTTTCATGTCCCCGCCGGCGAGGTCTATACGGCGGTCGAGGCGCCGAAGGGCGAGTTCGGCGTCTATCTCGTTTCCGACGGCTCCAACAAACCGTATAAATGCAAGATCCGCGCGCCCGGCTACCCGCACCTCCAGGCCATGGACTGGATGAACCGCGGCCACCTGCTGGCGGACGTCTCCGCGATCCTCGGCTCGCTCGATATTGTGTTTGGTGAAATTGATCGGTAGGCGGCGATATCTTTCTCGATCCTCATCCTGAGGTGCTTTTGCGGAGCAAAAGCCTCGAAGGATGTGCAAGGATTTGGCGCGCCTGCTAAAAACCTGCATTCGCTCTATACAATAAAGACCCCGTCTTTTATCGTTTCTCGGGGATTATTGGAGGGGATTTATGAAACTGTTCGCGGTTATGCTCGCCGCCATCGCCGCGTTCGCCGCCACAACGCAGACGGTTATCGCTGAGGAACCGGAACTTGAAAAGTGGGATGCGGAGCGCCGCGAAACTATGGCCTCGAAAAAATATGAGCGGCAATGCCGGAAATACGCCGAGCGATTTGGAGTTGAGCAGACAGCAGCCGCCCAAATCGGTGAAGAGCCCAAGATCCTCTGCCGTTTTCCTCCCCAATATCCCGGAAAGTGCATGAGAGGCGCGCCGGACGAGAGTTACGTTGATCTTGTTTTTGATGTTTCACCGGACGGCTATACGTTTAATATTCGGCATTCAGGTTCAAACAATGAATGCCTCATCGTTCCAGCGGCAAGTGCGGTCATGCTTTGGCAATATGAATCCAGCGCCGATGGCGCAACCAATCTGCAAGAAACTCTCACCTTCAGATTGAATTAAGCTTAGGCAGGTAGACCAGCCCCCATGAAAGTCCCCTCCGTCACCTGCGGCACGCATGGGAAACAGCCCCAGACATTCGTCTGCGTGCATATCATCGACTCGCTGAAAAAAGGCGAGCCTGTGGGCTTCTGGTGGTCGCGCGGGCCGGATGGCGTGTGGGACGCGGTTTGCGATCAGTGCAACAGTCTCGCGCAGGCAGCGTTCGACAGGCTGGGGCCGGATAATATCGGCGTCATCTGTCTGGGCTGTTTCGAAGACGCCGCGGCGCTCAACGAGGTGGAGCTCGAATAGCGTTTTTCCTCTCCCGTATATGGGTGGCGAGGAATCCCGTGAAGCAGACGGAAAGTGAGGCTACCACCCTCCCTACGCCCTTCGGGGCGCTTCCACCGCAAGCAGGGGAGAAAGTAGCCACCACCATAGCGCGAATCAGCCGCCGAAAAATTCATCAAAAATGTTGAATTCTTCCATATTCGCCAGTGTTGGTGGATAGATATCCACCCCCTCCGGCGCCGGCCTTATGATGCTTCTCACGTTGAAAGGCGGCCTGACACGAACGGCGCCGGCGGGCGTTTCAGGCGCCGGGCGCGATCCCCAAACAGGGCCGTCTTCAATGTCATGCCGCGGGCGGGGCGCTTGTCCCGCGCTGCGGCGGGCTCTTTGACATTGTGGACATGCTGCGCGCGCCGGTCGGCCCCGACACTGGCGAATTCGTCTGGCGCGCGGAGAAAAAAGCGGCCGCCCCCGCAACGGCCCGTTGCGACGCCGCTCGCGCGGCGTCTGCGGCGCGCGGCGCCCTTTCGTTTTGCGGCCAATCGGTTATGTCTTGCGGCCATCACATGCCGATCTGGCGAGGAGAACGACCATGGCGAGCCGACGCCCCGCGAAAGACCAGCCCGCATCCTTTGAGTGGACGCAAGAGAATGAGGACTGGTGCGCCGCGCAGATGAAAAAATATCCGGAAGGCCGCCAGGCGTCCTGCGTCATCCCGTTTTTGTGGCGCGGCCAGAAGCAGGCGGGATGGATCTCCATCCCCATGATGGAGGCGATCGCGCGCCAGCTCGATATGCCTTATATCCGCGTTTACGAGGTCGCGACGTTCTATACGATGTTCAACCTCGCGCCGGTCGGAGAGTTTCACGTGCAGCTTTGCGGCACGACGCCCTGTATGCTGCGCGGCGCGCATGATTTGCGCGAGACCTGCAAGAAAGTCATCGGACCGGAGCATCACGTCTCAGAGGACGGCAAGTTTTCCTGGCTGGAAGTGGAATGCCTCGGCGCCTGCTGCAACGCGCCCATGGTGCAGATTTCAACGAAAACAGGCGATCATTATTACGAGGATCTGACGCCGGAAATTTTCGAAGACCTGCTCGGCAAGCTGCGCCGCGGCGAAGAGGTGAAAATCGGCACCCAGCATCCAAACCGTCACACCTCCGATCCGGAGGGCGAGAATACGACGCTGACGGACGCATCGCTTTATGACGGCTCGGCGGCGCAACCGCTGAAGGAAATTCCGAACGCCAATCCGGCGCCGGCGGAATAAATTTTACAAGAAGGGGAGCGAGAAATGAAAACAATGTTTGCCAGCCTCATTGCGGCTGTAACGCTTGGGCTGTCGCCCGCAATGGCGCAGGAAGACGCGCCAGCCGAAACGTCAGCCGAAGCGCCCGCCGACGCGGAGGGCTGCGAAGATCACGGCGCGCTGACGCGCTATCCGGGCTCTGTCATCGAATGGTGCAAGACGGACAATTATCTGCCGTACAAAATTCCCGTCGGCCCGGTCACGGGCTATCGCGCCATCGGCGATTGGGTCGAGACCGAAGGCCGCGTAACGCGCAATTTTTATTCGTTGAAGGGCGAGCGCACGCACCCGGAAGTCTGGAAGAATTACAAGGACGCGCTGGTCGAAGCCGGGTTCGAGATTATCGCCGAAGGCATGTTTCCCGAAAGCAATGTGAGAGGCGAAATTGGCGGCGGCAACTGGCTCGGCGTCTATTACAGGAACAATGCGTTCGGCAAGCCGGGCGCCGTCAACAAGCTGGTCTCCGGCACGTCGTCGAGCGGCGGCACGGGCGCTGTCTTCGGCAAGAAAGAACGCGCGGAAGATACGATCTATGTGCTGGTCTCGCTGGAGCAGCACTCAAAAGACGAAGTCGCAGCGCTCGTCACGGTGGTTGAAACGAAAGAAGCCGAGAGCGGCCTTGTGGTCGCTAACGCCGAAGCCATGGGCAAGGATATTGAAGAGCTTGGCCGCACGGTCATCGACGGGCTGTTTTTCGATCATGACAAGGCGACGCTGAAAGCGGAATCGAAACCGGCGCTGGACGAAGTTGCGAAACTTCTGGAAACGATGGCGGACAAAAGCTTTTATGTTGTCGGCCACACTGACGCCACGGGAACTTTCGCCTACAACCAGAAACTGTCCGCCGACCGCGCCGCGGCTGTGCGCGACGCCCTGATGCAGGACTACGCCGTCGCTTCGGAAAGGCTGCAGGCCGAAGGCGTCGGCCCCCTGTCGCCCGTATTCACCAATGCCGCCGAAGGCGGGCGCGAGAAAAACCGCCGCGTGGAGCTGGTGGAAAAATAACCGGCGGAGCCGTCGATGGACCCGAATAGGCAAAAAAGACAAGAGGCGATCCGCGCCCTGATCAACATCGCGCTGATGGAAGGCGCGGTGTTGATTATCGTTGTGCTGATCTATCTGCAGACAGAAAACATCACCTATCTTGTGGGCGGCGTCGTCGCCTCGTCGATAATTTTCGCGCCGTTGTTTTACCGCTGGTTCCGCGCCCACGGCCCGGCGTTGAAACCGGCGGCGGAGAAGACGCGCGATGAATGAGAAATCCTTCGGCGGCGGGACGGGAACCGCGCTTGACAATATTCCGCAACCGCCATGCGCCGCTTTTTTGGGCTATGAACTTTTGTCCGTGGACCGCAAAGCGCAGACCATGCGCGTCGGGTTTCAGGGGACGAAAGCCATGCTCAATCCGCGCGGCGGCGTTCAGGGCGGTTTTCTGACGGCAATGCTGGACGACGCCTCCGGCTCCATGGTTGTCGTGCTGACGGACGGCGCGAAAGGTCCGGCGTCGGTCGATATCCACACGCAATATTTCAAACCGGCGGGCGCCGAGCGGCTGATCTGCGAAGCGGAGATCGTTCACATGGGCCGCTCGACCGTATTCACCCGCGCGACGCTCTACAACGAAGCGGGCGAGAAAGTCGCAGCCGCGACCCAGACCGCGCGCCTGCTTGATCTGACGGGGGCGGGATGAGCGAAGAGAAGCGCGAACAAAGCCCGCATTACATTCCGGAGCTGGACCCGGATAGCCCGGAAAGCGGACCCAAGGCGAAGCAGCCGATCATGTGGTTTTTGCTGATTGCAGGGCTTAGCTTGTTGTTTGCAGGCGCGTTCACCTTTATGAGCGGACATGAAAGATTAGGTCTGATCCTTGGCGGGATTGGGCTCCTGCTACTCGCACCTTTTACGCCCGGCATCGGGTGGCCGTAATCGCAGTTAAATGGTTTTATGATGCTCGAAGATAAAGACCGGATATTCACCAATCTTTACGGCCTCCATGACTGGCGGCTGGAAGCGGCTAAAAAGCGCGGCGCCTGGAACGGCACGGCGGATTTGATGGCGCTGGGTCCGGATTGGATTATCCAGCAGGTGAAGGATTCAGGGCTTCGCGGGCGCGGCGGCGCGGGCTTCCCCACGGGCCTCAAATGGTCGTTCATGCCCAAGGAAGTGGGCGAGCGCCCGCATTACCTCATCGTCAACGCCGACGAGTCCGAGCCCGGCACCTGCAAGGACCGGGAGATGATGCGCCACGACCCGCATCTGTTTATCGAAGGGTGCCTGATCGCGTCTTTCGCCATGAAGGCGCACGCCTGTTACATTTATATTCGCGGCGAATATGTGGACGAGCGCAACAACCTTCAGGCCGCGATTGACGAAGCCTATGAAGCGGGACTGCTGGGCCCGAACGCCGCCGGGTCCGGCTGGGACTTCGATCTTTATGTTCATCACGGCGCCGGCGCTTATATCTGCGGCGAGGAGACCGCGCTTTTAGAAAGCCTTGAAGGCAAGAAGGGCCAGCCGCGTTTGAAGCCGCCGTTCCCTGCGGGCGCCGGGCTTTATGGCTGTCCGTCCACGGTAAACAATGTGGAATCGATCGCCGTTGTGCCGACGATTCTCCGGCGCGGCGCCGACTGGTTCCGCAAATTCGGCCGCGACAATAACCACGGCACCAAGGTGTTTTGCATTTCCGGTCACGTCAATCGCCCCTGCAATGTGGAAGAGGCGATGTCGATCTCGCTGAAAGATCTGATCAACACCCATTGCGGCGGCGTCATCGGCGGCTGGGATAATCTGAAAGCCGTCATTCCGGGCGGCTCGTCCGTGCCGCTCATCCCGCGCGAAATCTGCGACGATGTGCTGATGGATTTCGATGCGCTGCGCGATGTGAAATCCGGCCTTGGCACGGCGGCGGTGATCGTCATGGACCAGTCGACGGATATCGTCCGCGCTATCGCCCGCATCAGCTATTTCTACAAGCACGAAAGCTGCGGCCAGTGCACGCCCTGCCGCGAGGGCACCGGCTGGATGTGGCGCGTCCTGGAACGCATGGCGGAAGGCAATTCCACAACGCAGGAAATCGACAAGCTGCTCGACGTCGCCGGACAGGTCGAAGGCCACACCATCTGCGCGCTCGGCGACGCCGCCGCATGGCCGGTGCAGGGACTGATCCGGCATTTCCGCGGCGAGATCGAGGAACGCATCAATAATTACCGCGCCGACCGCGGCCATGTTTCCGTGGCCGGCGTCGCGGCGGAGTAATCACGTTGAGATGGTTTACTTCAGTAAGCCTGTTTTTGACAGTGCTTCTGATCGCGACCGCTCAGCAACCTGCTTGGGCATGCCGATGTTGGGTTGGCAATTCAGAAACGACCGATGAGGAACGACTAGACAGGGCGCGTATTGCTCTAAATCGAGCGCACTTTGCTGTAATTGGACAAATTTTCCCCATTCATTCACTCACCCAATATAGTGACGACGACTTGATATATTCTCCTCGTCGAGGTGCAGCAAAGATTATTGTGGAGAAGGTAATAGTTGGGAATCCGCCGGCAGAAATCATCATTCCTGAACGCCCGCAATCTGGTGATCGAGATGGAGAAGGCCAGTCTTGGAACCTCGGGACCTGCGGAGAGAATTGGGAAGACGGCGAACGGAATTTATGGCTTGTTTTGAAAAATGCTTCCGGCGAGTTCTTTCTTGAGAGTTCATGTGCTCACACACTTGTTCGACGGTGGCTGTACTCTGATTTCTACGTCGAAGTAGATCAATGAGCATCCATCCCGTTATCCGAGAAGCCAGCCCGAACGACGCCGAAACGCTTTCGCGAATCGGAAAGTCCACTTTCATCGAGACGTTCGGCCATCTCTATAAACGGGACGACTTGAACGCGTTTCTCGAAAAATCCCATGACCGGTCCGTCTATGAAAAGCTGATCGCCGACCCGCAGTCGCAGGCCTGGCTGGTTGAACAGGGCGGTGAGACGATTGGTTACGCCAGCGTCGGCCCGTGCGATTTGCCGGCGCCGGACATGCCCGAAAATTCCGGCGAACTGCAGCGCCTTTATCTGCTGGAAAAAGCCCAAGGCGGGGGGACCGGCGCCAAGCTCCTGCAGCTTGCGCTGGACTGGCTCGATGAGCGTTTCGATCATGTTTATCTTAGCGTTTATGCGGAAAACACAGGCGCGCAAAAGCTTTATCAGCGCTGCGGATTTGAAAAAATCGCAGACTATTTTTTTATGGTGGGCGCGCATCCAGACCCTGAATGGATCATGAAGCGGCGCACTTGATTTTGTGTGTTCTCCTAAGGGCTTGTCCAACGTTTCACCCTCATCCTGAGATGCTTTTGCGTAGCGAAAGCCTCGAAGGATATATCGAAGAATCGAAGCGGCCGCACATCGCTCGAGGCTCGATCTAGCGATCTCGCACCTCAGGATGAGGGTTTGTATTTTGGTCAAGCGGTTTAGAAATGCCGATGAAATACGGCTTTCTTGTACGTCGCCAAAAATTTTTTCTTTACAAATTTACACCGAATCAGGGGCAAAAACGCTTGTATCGCAGGCAAACAAGTGATTTTTGTCTGCACTCCGCTTTCGCCGATTATAAAACAAGGAATTTAAAATGGCCGTAAAACGCAAAACAGCGAAGAAGAAAGCGCCGGCGCGCAAGGCGCCCGCCAGAAAAACTGCAGCCAAAAAGACCGCCGCGAAAAAAGCGCCGGCGCGCAAAACCGCTGCAAAGAAAAAAACAGCCAAGAAAGCTTTGCCGGATACGCTTACGCTGAAGCATCTGGCTGCGGAACTTGCTGAAGCGCACGAAATGCCGAAGAAACAATCGGAAGAATTTCTTTCCGACTTCATCGACCGCATGGGCGGCTATCTGAAAAAAGGCAAAAAGCTGCGCATTCCGGGCCTTGGCATCATGCAGGTTCGTCATCGCGCCGCACGCTGGGGCCGCAATCCTGCGACGGGCGAAAAGATTCGCATCAAGGCGTCGAAGAAAGTCGCTTTCCGCGTCGCCAAGGATCTGAAAGAACGCGTTCTTTAAAAACTACAACATAAATGTTGCATATCACGCGCCCGGCTTAGCAAATGTTGCGGCCGGGCGTTTTGTTTCTGTCGGACCTTTAGGCGAGCCTTTTGGCTTCCGGAATTTCGAGCGCAAACTCAAAAACGGCTTTTCATAAAAATAAAAACTCAATCCCGCGACAACGACCGTTCCCGCCAGCGCCAGCGGAAACTCGAACCACAAGGGCGCAAGGCCGGTTTTTTCGATGATGACGCGGGCAATATGCACGCACCACATATGATAAAGATACATGCCGTAGCTCACAGCGCCGATGAACACGATTGGCCGCCATTCCAGCGTTGCGGTTATCGCCGAGCCCGGCTGCAGAACGATGGAAGCGATCCACGCTGTCATCAAGATATGCATCGTCAGGCGGAAAACGCCGGAGATGTCGCTTGCCGGAATGTTCATCAGGACAAGCAACAGCCCGGCGAACACGAATGGCGCGTAGCGAAAGCCTGTAATTTGCGCTGTCAGCCGGAACCAGCGCTCGCGCGCCAGAAGATGCGCCAGCCCGACGCCGAGGAGGATCGGCGTGAACGTCGCATCGAGAATTTCCCGTCTCTGGGAAACGCCCGGACCGAAAACGGAATCGATGGCCGGGTCGAGAACGCCGAAATTGATCAACTGGTTGACGATGAGCGCCGCAATCCAGAAGCCGCCGGCGAGGACAGGCGCCGCCAGCGCCTCGATCAGCGGCCAGATGAGATAAAACTGCTCTTCGGTCGCCAGCGACCAGGTAATCCCCAGATTGTTCGCTTCCGGCTGGATCCAGTTGGAAAGATAGAGCGCGTAGATCGGGAACCCCTCCACCAGGCGCGCCGTATCCGGATCGCCGGGTTTGAAAATTACATAGGCCGCAAGCATGGCGAAGAGGAGGCCGTAATAGGCAGGCATCAGACGCAAAAACCGGCGGGCCCAGAAATTCCGCAGTGAGATGCGCCCGTGTTTTGATTTTTCGCGGATCAGAAGCGTCGTGATCAGGAACCCGCTGAGCACGAAAAAAAGATCGACGCCCGCAAAGCCCCGCGTGAACATCGGCAGGAAATCCGGTCGCACTGAATGATGCCAGACGACGCCGATGATCGCGATGGCGCGCAGCCCGTCCAGACCCGCGAAATATTTTTGCTGCTGAAAGGCGTGGAAATCCTGTTTCACCTCATCCCCCGGAAGGCTGGCGGAATATTACCACGCAGCAAGATTTGCGCCAGCGGCGTGCGGGATTTTCTGCGTGATTGCGGCGCGGACCGGCCGCGGCGGGACAATTGGGCCCCTTGTCTTTGACAAAATCCCCGGTATGTCGGACAGGCAAAGAAATCAGCGCGATCCCTTAGGAAATCCCCCATGGCCGACACACGCACCATCAAGGTCAACAACCGCGAAATCGATGTCCGCTCTGACCTGACGCTGCTTCAGGCCTGTGAGGCGGCGGGCGAAGAGATCCCGCGCTTTTGTTATCATGAGCGCCTTTCGGTCGCCGGCAATTGCCGCATGTGCCTCATCGAAGTGAAGGGCGGTCCGCCCAAGCCCGTCGCGTCCTGCGCCCAGAATGTGAAAGATCTGCGTCCCGGCCCGGAGGGGCAGCCGCCGGAGCTGTTCACCAATACGCCCATGGTGAAAAAGGCGCGCGAGGGCGTGATGGAATTTCTCCTGATCAACCATCCCCTTGACTGTCCGATCTGCGATCAGGGCGGCGAGTGCGATTTGCAGGACCAGGCCATGGCCTATGGCCGCGACGGCTCGCGCTATGAAGAAAACAAGCGCGCCGTTGAAGAAAAATATATGGGCCCGCTGATCAAAACCATCATGACGCGCTGCATCCAGTGCACGCGATGCGTCCGCTTTGCGACGGAGATTGCCGGCGTTGACGATCTCGGGCTCGTCAATCGCGGCGAGGATGCCGAGATCACCACCTATCTCGAAAAGGCGGTGGAGTCGGAACTGACAGGCAATCTCATCGACGTGTGCCCGGTCGGGGCGCTGACCTCCAAACCTTACGCGTTCAATGCACGGCCATGGGAGTTGCGCAAAACGCCGACCATCGACGTTATGGACGCCGTCGGCTCGAACATCCGGGTGGATGCGCGCGGGCGCGAAGTCTTGCGTATTCTGCCGCGCATTCATGAGGGCCTGAACGAAGAATGGATCGCCGACAAATCCCGGTTCATCTGGGACGGGCTCAGACGCCAGCGTCTCGACAAGCCTTATATCCGAAAAGACGGCAAGCTGGCGCCGGCGAGCTGGAACGAGGCGCTTTCGATTGTTGCGGAGAAAATCAAGGCGACGGACAAGAACAAGATTGCGGCGCTTGTGGGCGATCTTGTTCCGGCCGAGGCGGTGAAGGCGCTGAAAGATTTGATGACGGCCATCGGGACGCCGCACATGGATTGCCGTCAGGACGGCGCGAAGATTGGCCATCCTGCGGGAGAAGGGTTCGACAGACGCTCGTATCTCTTCAATACAGGCATTGCGGGACTGGAAGACGCCGACGCGATCTTGCTGATCGGGACCAATCCGCGCGCCGAAGCGCCGATGATCAATGCGCGCATCCGGAAAATCTGGTTGAACAAGCTGGATGTCAAAATCGGCCTGATCGGTGAAGAAAAAGACCTGTCTTACGATTACGACTATCTCGGCGCCGGGCCGGAAACCCTGAGCAGCCTGGCCAAAGGCGAGGGCGCCTTCGCTAATGCGCTAAAAGATGCAAAAAATCCGGCGATTATTGTCGGCATGGGCGCGTTGAAACGCGCTGACGGCGCTGCGGTTTTGAACGCGGCGGCGGCGCTCGCCGATAAAATAGGCGCCATTCGCGGCGACTGGTGCGGCTTTAATGTACTGCACGATGCAGCGGGGCGCGTCGGCGCGCTGGACCTCGGCTTTTTGCCGGGCGAAGCGGGCAAAAATTTCGACGAAATTCTCGAAGCCTGCACTGACCGCGAGATAGAGCTTGTCTATAATCTTGGCGCGGATGAATTTGACCCGGCCCGCCTCAACGGCTCGTTTGTGATCTATCAGGGCAGCCATGGCGATGCGGGCGCGCGGCACGCCGATGTGATCTTGCCGGGCGCGGCTTATACTGAACAGAACGCCATCTATGTGAATACCGAGGGACGCGCGCAGATGTCGGCGCGCGCCTGCTTCCCGCCGGGCGATGCGCGCGAGGACTGGGCGATCATCCGTGCGCTGTCGGACCGCGTTGGCCACACGCTGCCCTATGACGATATGTTCGCGCTGCGTCAGGCGATGTTCGAGGATGCGCCAAGCCTTGGCCGTATCGACCAGATCGGCGGGGCGGAAGACCGTTTCGACGCTTCAGCAGTGGGCGCGGCGGGCGAGATGGACGGGGCTGCGTTTGTCTCCGGCGTTGCCGACTATTATTTGACAAACCCCATCGCGCGCGCGTCGAAAACCATGTCGGAATGTTCCGCAGTTTTGCGCGGGACCAACAAATTGGCGGCGGAGTAGTTCGTTTTTCCCTATACCTTCGAAACGAAATCAAGTTTGCCGTGAAGGTCAGAGATTTATCGCGATATGCGGCGTGTCCCACAAACCATCGAAGCGGAAACCCTCGAACAGATCCGCATGAATATCGCGTTTGAACAGATGATTGTCGCGGTGCTGGCGGGCGCATTTGTCGGCGGCGGATTGACGCTCCTGTTAAAGCTTGCCGATGTTCTGATTGCGGTGGAATTGTCTTTCAACGGATTGATAGGCGTGTTTCTAGATACGCTATTCGTCAGCTTCATGATCTTTCTGATAGGGTTTTTCGCCAGCGTCGC
The DNA here is from genome assembly GCF_965228385.1 of Hyphococcus sp. Lineage (GTDB taxonomy): Bacteria > Pseudomonadota > Alphaproteobacteria > Caulobacterales > Parvularculaceae > Hyphococcus. The sequence goes on from NZ_OZ245810.1 coordinate 260,379, forward strand.
GGTCGGCGCGCCGCTGTTTACGGCGCTCGAAAAACGCAAACGCCGGAATATGTGGCCTTATCTCGCCGCCTCCATGGGCGTGGCGATCGCCGCTTTCATTTTCATTGCGGGCGGTCTGCCTGCGCCCAAAGACGCGACGCTGGCGCGCCTTTCGGCAATATTTATTCCGGCGATCGTCGTCGCCGTTGTATTCGCCCGTCTGATGCAACCGCACTGGCGCGCCGCAGCGCAGCGTGACGCCCGGGCTGAAGAAAATCTCTATCGCCTGCACTGACCGGGCGCAGACAATTGGGGCGGGGTATGGTTAGAATCAATTTCAGCTACGGCCTATAGCAAGCGGCTGCGTCTATTATGCTGGTTTTTGAACTGAACGAATATCATCCGGGGCTCCTGCGCAAGATTGCCGGCCGCTCCGGGCTTAAAGCGCTTCAGGAAATATTTTCCTGGTCGAAGACACGCACCTATACGGACGATACGTACGATTCCGGTTATCTGGAGCCGTGGGTGCAATGGGTTTCTGTCCATACCGGCGCGCCGGCCCGTAAACACGGGATCAAAAATCTCGGCGATGCGCCGTCGCTGTCGTGTCAACAGATATGGGAGCGTTGGAGCGAAGAGGGTAGGGAATCCGTTGTCTGGGGCGTGATGAACGGCGAGCGGCGCCGCGCTGAAAAATGCCGCGCCTTCATGCCCGATCCGTGGACGTTTTCGCAAAAAGCCTATCCCGAAAAATATCAGGACCTGATCGACCTGCCGCGCTATCTGGCGAAAAATTACGTCGATATTTCAAAAATCAAAAGCGCGCGTTCAGGCGCCGCGCTGTTGCGCTCAATGATAAACCACACCTATTGGGCGGACTTTTGCGACAGTATCAAATTGCTGATGCGGGGCCTGCGAAAATTCGGCGGCGCGCAAGTCGTCTTTATCGTCTTTTTTGAACACGTCTCGGCCATGGCGTTTTTGCGCGCAATCGAAGAGACGGAGCCGGAAGAAGCGATTTTGTTCACCAATATGTTCGCGCATGTACAGCATCATTACTGGGAGACGCCGGAAGGCGAGAACTGCCCGCAACTGGAGTTCGCCGCGCGCGCCATAGACGATATCTTGTCAAAGCTCCTGACCCGCGCGCCGGCGGCGCTGCGCGAAAGGTTTTGCGTGATGAACGGGCTGTCGCAAATTTGCACGCATAATGAAAAGCAGTGGTTTTTGCACCGTCAAAAAAACCCTGACGCGTTTGTAAGGTTTCTCGGGCTCAATCCCGTGCAGGTTGAACCGTTAATGACGCATGACGCGCATTTGACGTTCTCCACCGCCGATGAGGCGCGCGAAGCGGCCGGTTTGCTGAAGCGTGTGACGATCGAAGGAAAACCGTTCTTTCATGTTGAAGAGAACAGGGCCAACCCGGCGCAAATTTTTTACCGCCTTGATTTTTTCGACCGCGTGGCGCCGGGCGCGAGTTTTCAGCACGGCGCCCGCAAAAGCCTTTTCCACGAGCACTTCGTGACAATCGTCAAACGAACAGGACGGCATATGCAGAAAGGCGAAGTTATGGCGAACTGGGCCGGCTTGCCGGAAGAATTATACAACCACGAAGTTTTCGCGGCGATGCAAACCCGCGCGGCTGAAGGGCGCGCTTCCGGCGTGAGCGGGCGGGAGGAATTGCGCAACTGATCGTTGGCGCAGAACAACTTCCCATGTCGCGCTTTATCATCCTCATCCCCGCCTATGAGCCAGACGAAACGCTGGTTCATTTTATCGATGATTTGCTTCGCGAGGGCGCGCAGGACGCTGCTTTCGCGGAAATTCTTGTGATTGATGACGGCTCGACAACGCAAGCAGCGCGGGCGGCGTTTGCGAGCCTGAAGACGCACAACCAGGTTAAACTTGTTGCTCACCAGCAAAACATGGGCAAGGGCGCTGCATTAAAAACCGGTTTTCGTGAAATTCATAAAACCGCGCCGGCGGATGTCCGGTTTGTCGTCACCGCCGACGCAGACGGTCAGCATGTCGCACGGGATGTCTTCAAGCTCGCGCGCCAGGCGATCGCATCGGGCGCGCCGAATATCGGTTACCGGAATTTTACCGGCGAGGCGCCGTTGCGCAGCCGTTTCGGCAATCTTGTCACGGCGGCGATCTTCCGGGTCGCGATCGGCCAGCAGGTATACGATACGCAGTCGGGTCTGCGCACATACCGGCGCAGCGACCTGACGCGGCTTTGCGCCATCCCTGCGAACCGGTACGAATTTGAGTTTCATTGTCTTTTTGAAATGGTGAAGAACACCGCCTGCGGTTTTGAACAGATCCCGATAGAAACGGTTTACGAGCCCGGTAATCCGACATCGCACTTTAATCCGTTTCTGGACTCTTTCCGGATCTATGTGGTTTTTTTACGATATGTATCGGTGTCGGCGTTCAGCGGGGCGCTAGATTTTTTATTCTTCACGATCCTGACATTATTTAACCTGCCGACCCTCTGGGCGCTGATCGTCGCCCGCATCGCGACCGCGCCGATTTATTTCTACGGCATGCGCAATATCGTTTTCAAATCGGACGGCGACATTTTACTACAGGCGGCGGGAACCGTTGCGCTTATGGCGCTGCACATCATTTTTCTGTGGCGCTTTATAAACTGGCTGGAAACGAGTTTTGCTGTGAATCCGATCGGGGCGATGCTTGCCGGATTGCTGTTGTTCTACGCGCTGAATTTCCTGGTGCAGAGATACATCATCTATCCCCGACGCCGGCATCGATGACCCTCGACAACAATTGAAAGCATTCAGGCGCCGGCAATCGACGGATCGCGGTCCAATTGCGACGAGGCGACTTCCCTATAACAAGGCAGGCGTGCTACACAGGTAACAACTGGATGGAGGCGTATCATGTTTGAAGTATCAGGCATTGCCGCGGGATTTCTGGCGCTGTCGCTCGCCGGCGGGGCGTTCGCTCATGACGAAGGCGACAAGATCAGCCAGACGCTGGATCTGTCGGGTTTCGACAAAATAAAGATCTCAGGCGTTTATGAACTTGACGTGCGCGTCGGTCCGGAATTTTCAATCGAGCTCACAGGATACGAAGATGAAATGGAGCGCGTTGAAGCCTCCGTCAGAAACGGCGAGTTGCACCTCGGTCATGAAAAGGGGAGCTGGCGCACCCGCCACAAGGACAATGACGATCACGGCGTAGAGGCGGTGATCACCATGCCGTCCCTGACAGGGCTGAAAGTTTCCGGCGTTGTGGACGGACGAATTGCCGGCGTCGATGTCGAGCGCTTCGATATCCAGCTTTCCGGCGTCGGCGATATTCATATTACCGGCGAATGCGGCGCGCTTGACGCTCAGGTTTCCGGCGTTGGCGATCTTGACGCCCGCGAACTTGAATGCCGTATGGCGGACGTGCAGGTTTCCGGCGTCGGCAGCGCAGCCGTTTTCGCCCGCGAAGAGGTGGACGCCAATATTTCCGGCATGGGCGACATTGACGTATTCGGGTCGCCGAACCGGGTGAACAAATCAAGCGGCATGTTCGCGGATATAACCGTCCACTGACGAACAGACTACGGCGAAAACGCCATTGGGGACGCCTTCGGCATAATCGCTGGAGGCGTCTTTTTTAATGACTTTAATGACGCCCTAATTGCGCGATGGCGAAAAGATTTGCGACGGAAAGAGGCGGGGCCGCGCTGTTTCGGCTTCATCAGGCCTGCCGGGAGTGCTATCTTTTGCCGGGGAAAAGGAGGGCGAACCCATGAAAGTATTTTTTGGCGTAATTATCGGGCTGGCGCTGGCGATCGGCGTTGCGGTTGCCGCTGCTTATTATGCGTTTGGCGGCATTGGCGATCTGGGCGGCCGTGATAAATCAAATGACGTTATGCGAACGATTGACGTGACCGGCTTTGACCGCATCGACATCGCCGGCGTTTATGAGATCGACGTCACGGTTGGCGGCGATTATTCGGTGCAAATATCCGGCGCGCCGTCGGAGATGGAAAAACTCGACGCATCCGTTTCGAACGGCGAGCTGGTGCTCGATCAGGACCGCTCGAAAAAAACCAAACGCAGCTGGCGAAACACCGGCCTGACCGCCGTGATCATACTGCCGTCGCTTTCCGCGATTGACATTGCCGGCGTCGCCGACGCGACGGTGCGCGGCGTCGAGGGCGATGAATTCCGGGTCGATTTGTCAGGCGTCGGCGATATCGACGTTTCCGGAACATGCGGCCGGCTTGATGCGGATGTATCAGGCGTCGGCGAACTCAACGCGCGCGCGCTTGAGTGCCGTGATGTAGACGTCGAGGTTTCCGGCATTGGCGAAGCGAAAGTGTACGCCAGCCAGTCGGTGGACGCCGCCGTCAACGGGATCGGGTCGATTTCAGTTTACGGCTCGCCGGAAAATGTCGACAAGAGTTCGACATTTCTGTCGTCGATTTCCGTAAAATAGGTCGAACGGGCGCTGCGCCGGGCCAATCCGCGACCGATTGGCCCGCATTTCACCCGTGACTAAACGCGCGGTCTGGATTAAGACGCGGCCCCATGGAAGAGATCTGGATGAATCTGGTCACGCGCCCCACCGATCAGGGCTGGGGCTGGTGGCTCGCCTCGACGGCGGCCGGGGCGCTGGCGATCCTCGTCACGCTCTTACTGGCGCAGGCGTTCTTGATGTATTTCGACCGCAAGGTCTGGGCCGCCGTGCAGATGCGCAAGGGACCGAATGTGGTTGGCCCGTTCGGATTGCTGCAGTCCTTCGCGGACCTTTTGAAATTCGTTTTCAAGGAAATTGTCATTCCGGCGGGGGTCAACAAGGTTGTCTTCATTCTCGCGCCGATCATCACCTTCGTGCTGGCGCTGGTCGGCTGGGCGGTGATCCCGGTGGGGCCTGGGCTTGTCGGCGCCGACATCAATGTCGGCATCCTCTACCTTTTCGCGATTTCCTCGCTCGGCGTTTACGGCGTCATCATGGGCGGCTGGGCGTCCAATTCGAAATATTCGTTTCTCGGCGCCATCAGATCGGCGGCGCAGATGATTTCCTACGAAGTCGCCATCGGCTTCGTTATCATTACCGTTTTGTTGCTGGTCGGATCGCTGAACCTGTCCGACATCGTGATCAGCCAGGCCCGAGCCGGCGGCGGTTTCTGGCACTGGAACTTCATCCCGCTTTTCCCGATGTTTGTGGTTTTCTTTATCGCGGCGCTGGCGGAGACAAACCGGCCGCCTTTCGATCTGCCTGAAGCGGAATCGGAACTCGTCGCGGGCTATCAGGTTGAGTATTCATCAACCCTCTTCCTCATGTTCATGATCGGGGAGCTCGCCAATATCGTGCTCATGTGCGCCATGTTGACGGTCCTGTTCTTTGGCGGCTGGCATTCGCCGATCCCGTGGGAGCCGCTGATGTGGGGCCCGATGCCCGTCATCTGGTTCATGCTGAAGATCGTTTTCTTCTTCTTCATGTTCGCCATGGTGAAGGCGATCGTGCCGCGTTACCGCTACGATCAGCTCATGCGCATCGGCTGGAAGATTTTTCTGCCGCTCTGTCTCGCCTGGGTGGTGCTGGTTTCCGGCGTCCTCTTGATGTTCCCCGGCGCCGTTGAGTATCTGCAAAGCTGGAGGACTTAAATCCCATGTCGCGCATTGCACAGGCGATCAAAGGTTTTGCGCTCGCTGATTTTGTCGGCGCATTTTTCCTGGCGATGAAATACTATTTCCGCCCGAAACCGACCCTGAATTATCCTTTTGAGAAAGGGCCGCTGTCACCGCGCTTTCGCGGCGAACACGCCCTGCGGCGTTATCCGAACGGCGAGGAGCGCTGTATCGCCTGCAAGCTGTGCGAGGCGATCTGTCCGGCCCAGGCCATCACGATTGAGGCTGAGCCCCGTGACGACGGCTCGCGCCGCACTACGCGCTATGACATCGACATGACGAAATGCATCTATTGCGGTTTCTGCGAAGAGGCGTGCCCCGTCGATGCGATTGTCGAGGGACCGAATTTCGAATTCGCCACGGAAACGCGCGAAGAGCTGTTCTACGACAAGGACCGCCTGCTTGCGAATGGCGACCGCTGGGAGCGGGAGATCGCCCGCAATCTGGAGCTTGACGCGCCGTACCGGTAAGCCGGGGCGCCGTATGACCCGGCGCTGGGGAAAAGCCATTGAAAATCCGCTGATTTGCGGCCTTTCGCCCTTTGCAAAGCTGCTCCAATGCCTCTAAAAGCCGCTCAAGCCTTACCGCGCCGGTGAGTCGCATTGTTTTGACCGGGCGGGCGATCTTAAAGCGCCATTCGGCGCGTTTTTTTAACGAGTCGATCCCGGTTCAGGACTTTCGCGCTGTAGATCAATCATGACGTTCGCCGCATTCGCCTTTTATCTTTTCGCATTCGCCGCCGTCGCTTCCGGGCTGATGGTCGTTGCGTCGAAAAATCCTGTGCATTCGGTGCTGTTCCTCATTTCGGCGTTCATCGCGGCGGCCGGCCTATTTGTGCTCATGGGCGCGGAATATCTCGCCATGGTGCTGGTGGTTGTCTATGTGGGCGCGGTCGCGGTTTTGTTCCTGTTCGTGGTGATGATGCTCGACGTCGATTTCGTCGAGATGAAGCAGGGTTTCCTGCAATATCTGCCCATCGGCGGCGCGCTGGCGGCGATCGTGGTGTTCGAACTCATCATGGTGGTCGCCGTCTGGGCGTTTCCTTCCGATGCAGAATTTGCGCGCGCGCATCCCGCGCCCACGGCGGTGCAGACCGTGGCCTCGCCCAACGGGCCGAATAATATCGAATCGCTGGGGCTGATCCTTTACACCGACTACGTCCATTATTTTCAGATCGCGGGCATGGTGCTGCTGGTCGCGATGATCGGCGCGATCATCCTCACCTTCCGGACGCGCGAAGGCGTCAAGAAGCAGGACCCGGCGAAACAGGTGGGCCGCAAACGCGAAGACGGCTACGAGCTTGTGGACATCAAGCCGGGGCAGGGCTTGTCATGAGGGGGCTGAACTAAAATGCTCGATATCGGCCTTGGACATTATCTTTCCGTCGCGGCGATCCTGTTCGCTATCGGCATGGCGGGCATTTTTCTGAACCGCAAGAATGTTATCGTTATCCTTATGTCGATCGAGCTGATGCTTCTCGCCGTGAACATCAATCTCGTGGCGTTCTCGCAGTTTCTCGGCGATCTCACCGGGCAGGTTTTCGCGTTCATGGTTTTGACTGTCGCAGCGGCGGAAGCCGCCGTCGGCCTTGCCGTGCTCGTCGCCTTTTTCCGCAATCGCGGCGACATCGCTGTCGATGAAGCAAACGTTATGAAGAATTAGAGGCATGGCGGTAATGGAAATCACAACCTTCATCCTGAGGAGCTCATTTCCTTCGTCCTTCGAGACGCGTGCTGCGCACGCCCTCAGGATGAAGGAAATGGACGTCTCGAAGGATGGGCGTCAAGACAAACAGCGCTAGGGGAAGAGCACGCAATATGGACGCGCTTGTCGTTTTACTGCCGCTGTTCGGCGCCATGCTGGCGATGCCGGTGGGCCGTCTCGCCGGTTATCGTGCGGCGGAATTTCTAACGACCGGCCTGTTGCTGGTCGCGGCGATCATCTCATGGTTTTTGTTTTTCGACGTGGCGCTCGGCGGCAATGCGCGCACCATAGAGCTGTTCACATGGATTGCATCCGGCGGCTTCGAGGCGAAATGGGCGGTGCGGCTCGACACGCTGTCGGCGGTGATGCTGGTCGTCGTGAATTCTGTCTCTTTCCTCGTTCACTGGTATTCCATGGGCTACATGAAGGACTACGGCGAGCAGTCGCGGTTTTTCGCCTATCTCTCGCTTTTTACATTCGCCATGCTAACCCTGGTGACGGCGGATAATTTCCTGCAGCTCTTCTTTGGCTGGGAGGGCGTTGGCCTTGCGTCCTATTTGCTGATCGGTTTCTGGTTCAAAAAGAAATCGGCGAACGACGCGGCTATCAAGGCGTTTGTGGTCAACCGCGTAGGCGATTTCGGTTTCGCCCTCGGCATCATGGCCGTTTACTATGTCTTCGGGTCCATACAGTTCGATGAAGTCTTCCAGGCGGTGGCGACGAACGCCATGGTGACGCCATGGAACGCGGGCGCCGGCGCGCCGATCCAGGAACTCACCATCAACTTCCTCGACAATGACTGGCACGCGTTGACGGTGATATCGGTGCTTTTGTTCATCGGCGCCATGGGCAAGTCGGCGCAGTTCCTCCTGCACACTTGGCTGCCCGACGCCATGGAAGGCCCGACGCCGGTCTCCGCGCTGATCCACGCCGCGACCATGGTGACGGCGGGCGTTTTTCTGGTTTGCCGCTGCTCGGTATTTTTCGAATATGCGCCGGGCGCCGCTGCGCTGGTAACAATGGTTGGCGCGGTCACGGCTTTCTTCGCCGCGACCGTCGGTTTGTTGCAGGACGACATTAAAAAGATCGTCGCCTATTCCACCTGTTCACAGCTTGGTTACATGTTTTTCGCAGCGGGCGTCGGCGCCTATGACGCGGCGATGTTCCACCTGTTCACGCATGCGTTTTTCAAGGCTTTGTTGTTCCTCGGGTCCGGCGCCGTCATCATCGGCATGCATCACGAGCAGGACATCAAGAAAATGGGCGGCGTGAAATCGCTCATGCCGTTCACGCATATTCTGATGGTGATCGGCACGATCGCGATTACCGGCGTCGGCATACCGGGCTTTTATCTGTTCGGCGCGCCGTTCGGTACGGCGGGTTTTGTGTCAAAAGATATCGTGCTCGAAGGCGCTTGGCATGCTGGCCATCTTGGGCGAACTTTCGGCAATTTCGCATTTGTAATGGGATTGCTCGCCGCCGTCATGACGGCGTTCTATTCCTGGCGGCTGATCTTTCTTACCTTCTGGGGACCGTCCCGCGCGCCGGAACATATCCGCAAACACCCGCACGCCGTGCCGGATACCATGATGATGCCGCTGGTGCCGCTCGCTATTGGCGCTCTATTTGCTGGTATGGCGTTTTATCCGAACTTTGTTGGCAAGGGGTCCGATCAATTCTGGAATGGCGCGCTTTACACTGCGGAAGCGCATCATGGCGATGAGGCATCTGATCATGGCGATGCGCCTTATGCGGAGGAAGGCGCCGCTGCGCAAGGTTACGGCGACCTGGCGGCGGGCGATCAAGACGCTGACGAGGCCTATAGCGGTTCTGAAGACGATAAAATTCCAATGTGGGTTCTGTGGTCGCCCTTCATCGCCATGCTCATCGGCACATTCTCGGCGGGCTGGCATTACCTGCGCGGCGATCCGTTAAAGCCGGGCCTGTTGCGCCCCGGCGGCATGATCTACGCGTTCCTCAAGAACAAGTGGTATTTTGACGAGATATACGACTTCATCATCGTGAAGCCCGCGCTCGCCATCGGCCGCTTCCTGTGGAAGGACGGCGACGGCAAGACCATTGACGGCATGGGGCCTGACGGCATTTCCGCCGCCGTCGCCTCGGGCGCGCGGCGCATGGTCAAACTGCAGAGCGGCTATCTTTATCATTACGCCTTCGCCATGCTGGTGGGCATTGCGATACTCGTGACCTTCATCCTTATTCGCGCCGGGGGCGGCCAATAATGACCGAGAGTTTTGCAAACCAGCCCTGGCTGACGCTCGTCACCTTCACGCCGCTGATCGGCGCCCTGTGCATCATGCTGCGCCGGGCGATGCTGAAAACGAATGACGACGGCTCCGTCAGCGACGACGAACAGGCGCAAATGGACAATGTGGCCCGCTGGGTCGCCATGGTGTTCGCGGCTGGAACCTTTCTTGTCTCGCTGTTCGTCTATGCGCTCTACGATCCGTCCATCGCCGGCTACCAGCTGGTGGAAGAATTCGCCTGGGTCGGGTCCGGCATTCAATATAAAATGGGCGTCGACGGGATCTCGATCCTGTTCGTTCTGCTGACGACCTTCATCATGCCGATCTGCGTGCTGGCGTCGTGGCATTCCATCAAAACCCGTGTCGCCGACTACATGATTGCGTTTCTGATTCTGGAAACGCTGATGATCGGCGTTTTCTGCGCGCTTGACCTGTTCCTCTTCTATTTCTTCTTTGAAGGCAGCCTGATCCCGATGTTCTTGATCATCGGCGTATGGGGCTCGAAAGGCACGAAAGAATTCGCCGGCGTATCCATGCCGAGCCGGGTTTACGCCGCGATCAAGTTTTTCCTCTATACGCTGCTTGGATCGCTGCTTCTGCTCATCGCCATGGCCTGGATGTATGCTGAAGCCGGCACGACCGACATTCCGACATTGCAGCAATTCGACTTTCCGGCGGGCGCGCAAAAATGGCTCTGGCTTGCGTTCTTCGCCTCTTTCGCCGTGAAGATGCCCATGTGGCCGGTGCACACCTGGCTGCCTGACGCACACGTTCAGGCGCCCACGGCGGGTTCCGTTGTGCTGGCGGCGATCCTCTTGAAGATGGGCGGCTACGGATTTTTACGCTTCTCGCTGCCGATGTTCCCGATTGCGAGCGCCGATTTCGCGCCGCTGATTTACGCGTTGTCGATCATCGCCATTATCTACACCTCGCTGGTGGCGCTGGCGCAGGAGGATATGAAAAAGCTCATCGCTTATTCTTCCGTTGCGCATATGGGTTTCGTGACCATGGGGATATTCACCGGCACGAAGCAGGGAATAGAGGGCGGCCTTTTCCAGATGCTGTCACACGGATTTATTTCCGGCGCGCTCTTTTTATGCGTCGGCGTCGTCTATGACCGCATGCATACGCGTGAAATCGCAGCCTATGGCGGCCTCGTGCACCGCATGCCGCTTTACGCTTTCCTGTTTCTGTTTTTCACGCTCGGCAATGTCGGCCTGCCGGGGACAAGCGGGTTCGTGGGTGAGATTCTCGCCATGACCGGCGCGTTCAAGGTCAATTCGTGGATCGCGTTTTTCGCCGCCTTCGGCGTCATACTCTCGGCGGCCTATGCGCTGCGTCTTTACCGTCAGGTGATCTATGGGGATCTCACCAAGGAAGCGCTGATGACAATACCGGATGTTGACCGGCGCGAGCTTGGCATGCTGGTTGTCCTGATGGCCTTCGCCCTGTTCCTCGGGTTTAATCCGGGTCCGGCGCTTTCGGTGTTCTCGCCGGCGGTCGATCTCCTGATCGATAATTACAACACGGCCCTCGGCCAGACGGGAGGGGCGTAATGGGCCTTTTTGAAACCCTTTCTTTCGCCTGGCCGGAACTTGCGCTCGCAATCGGCGCCATGGTTTTGTTGATCACCGGCGTTTTTCTCGGCGATGAATCGTCGGGCAAAATTTCGATTGCGTCGGTGGTCCTGCTCGCGATTGCCGGCGTGCTCGTTGTGTTTTCGCCGGCCGGCGCACAGGACGCCTCGCTTTTTGACGGCGCCTTCGCCATCGACGGGTTTGCGCGGTTCTGTAAAATCCTGATTTTCGGCGCCGCCGCTTTTGCAATCCTGATGTCCGACCGCTTTCTCGCCGGCGAAAAGCTCGGCCGGTTCGAATATCCGGTGCTGATCGTACTCGCCGCCTTCGGCATGTCGCTGATGGTGTCGGCGACGGATCTCATCTCGCTTTACATGGGGATAGAAACGCAAAGTCTCGCGCTTTACATTCTCGCCGCCTTTAACCGCGACAGCCGCCGCTCCACCGAAGCAGGCCTGAAATATTTCGTGCTGGGCGCGCTTTCATCCGGTCTTTTGCTCTACGGCGCATCACTGGTTTACGGATTTACGGGCACGACGACATTCGAAGGGATCGCCCGCGTCGCGGCTTCAACCGACCAGAACACCGGCCTCGTTATCGGTCTTGTGTTCATGATTTCGGGGCTTGCCTTCAAGATTTCCGCCGCGCCGTTCCATATGTGGACGCCTGACGTCTATGAAGGCGCGCCAACGCCGGTGACGGCGTTTTTCGCGGCCGCGCCAAAGCTTGCCGCCATGGCGCTGTTCGCGCGCGTGCTGACGAGTTCCTTTCCGGGCGTTGTCGATGACTGGCGTCCGGTCATCGCCCTTATCGCGATCGCCTCCATGGCGGTCGGGGCGTTCTCGGCTATCCCGCAAACCAACATCAAGCGCCTGATGGCGTATTCCTCCATCGGCCATATGGGCTATGCGCTGATCGGTCTCGCCGCCGGCACATCGCAAGGGGTTTCGTCGGTGCTGATCTACATGGCGATTTATATCGTCATGACCATCGGGACTTTTGCGGTGATCCTGATGATGCGCCGTCGCGGCGGCATGAGCGAGAATATTTCCGACCTCGCAGGGCTCTCGCGCACCAATATGCCGATGGCGCTGATTTTGACGGTGCTGCTGTTCTCTCTCGCCGGCGTGCCGCCGACCGCGGGCTTCTTCGGCAAGTGGTTCGTGTTTTTTGCAGCCGTCGAAGCCGATCTGATCTGGCTTGCGGTCGCAGGCGTCGTCGCCAGCGCGATTTCGGCGTTTTATTATCTGCGTATCGTGTGGTTCATGTGGTTTGACGAGCCCGCGCCGGTTTTCGAACGCGACGCCGGTCCGGTCCTGACCATCGCCGCCTGGGGATCGGCGGTGCTGATGTTCCCGCTGCTGACGATTTTTATCGGCCCCTTGACGCAGGCGGCAGGGCGCGCAGCCGCGTCCCTGTTTTAAGTGACGAGGCTCGCCTCCGGCGCCGATCTGCAACTTTTCGACACGCTCGATTCCACAAGCCTTGAGGCGAAACGCCGTATCGAGGCCGGCGAAAACGGGCCGCGCTGGATCGTCGCGCTCACACAGACAGCCGGCTACGGCCGGCGCGGGCGCCGGTGGGAACAGCGGACTGGCGATTTTGCAGGCACGCTGTTTTTCAAACCGGAAATTGACGGCGAAGCGCTGGGGCAGGTGTCTTTCATCGTCGCTCTGGCGCTGGCGGCTGTGCTGGAAAATCATGTTCCACCGGAGAAAATCAGCCTGAAATGGCCGAACGATATCCTGACCGGCGGCAAAAAATGCGCCGGCGTCTTGCTTGAAAAATTAAGCGCGCATCTCGCGATTGGCGTCGGCGTCAATATTGTAACGGCGCCGGCGGATACGCCGTATCAAACGGCCAGGCTGCTGGATTATGCAGATACAGCGCCCGAGCCAGCGCCCGAACCGGCGGATTTCGCCGCGGCGCTCGATGCGCATTTCTGGCCGCTTTACGAGGCGTGGCGCGCTCGCGGTTTCGCGCCGGTGCGGGAGGCGTGGCTGGCGCGCGCTGCGGGCCTTGGCCGGGAAATCACGGTGCGCCTGCCGAACCAAACTCTGACAGGCGTTTTCGACGGCCTCGATGCGTCCGGCGCGCTGGTGTTGCGCTCGGGCGGCCAAAAGCGGACAATTGCTGCGGGCGAAGTTTTTTTCGCGCCGGAAGAAAAGAAATAGAAACGGAACGGCTCCAATGCTGCTCGCTATCGATGTCGGCAACACCAACTCGGTCATCGCGCTGTTTAAAGGCGATGAACCGGCGGCGCAGTGGCGCTCGTCGACGTCGACAGTCCGAACGGCGGATGAATACGCCGTCTGGCTGTCGCAACTCATGGAGTTTCACGGCTACAAGTTGTCCGACATCTCAAGCTGCATCATTTCCACCGTGGTGCCGCAATCGCTGTTTCATTTACGCAATCTCTCGCGGCGGTATTTTGATTGCGAACCTTTTGTTATTGGCCACGACAATATTCCGGGCGTTGAGGTGCGCATCGCCAAGCCTTCCGAAGCGGGCGCCGACCGGCTGGTGAACGCCGTCGGCGCGTACACGGCGCATGGCGGGCCGCTGGTCGTCGTTGACTCAGGGACTGCGACGAATTTCGATATCGTTGCGGATGACGGCGCGTTTGAAGGCGGCGTCATCGCGCCCGGCATCAACCTTTCCATGCAGGCGCTGCACGAGGCCGCCGCCCGGCTGCCGCGCATCGCCATCGAAAAGCCGCCCAAAGTTATCGGCACGGATACGGTGGGCGCCATGCAGACAGGCGTATTCTGGGGCTATATCGGCCTGATCGAAGGGCTGGTGGCGCGCATTAAATCAGAATACGGAAAACCGATGCGCGTCGTTGCGACAGGGGGCATCGCATCTCTTTTTGAAGGACAGACGGATGCGATCGACATCTTCGATCATGACCTGACCATCCGGGGACTTTTGGAAATTTCGAAACGCCTGAAGGACGCAAGCTGATGTCGCGCAAGGAGCTTGTCTTTCTCCCGCTCGGCGGGTCCGGCGAGATCGGCATGAACATGAACCTCTACGGGTTCGGATCGGCCGCCAACCGGCAATGGGTAATGATCGATTGCGGCGTGATGTTCGGCGACCTTTCCACGCCGGGCGTCGATCTGATTTGTCCGGACCCGTCCTATATTCTGGAGGAAAAAGAAGCGCTGCACGGGCTTTTGCTGACCCATGGCCATGAAGATCATATCGGCGCCGTCGCGCTGCTTGCGCCGAAGCTCGGCTGCCCGATCTATGCAACGTCCTTCACGGCGGCGCTGGTGGAACGCAAGCTCGCCGAATACGGGGAAACGGGCGTGGAGTTGAACGTGATCGATATGAATGCGCGCTTCAAGCTTGGGCCCTTCGACATTGAATATGTCACGCTTACCCATTCCATTCCGGAACCGAGCGGCGTGATCTTGCGCACAGGGCTTGGAACGATTTTGCATACCGGCGACTGGAAACTCGACGCAACGCCGTCGCTCGGTCCCGTGACCGACAGCGACACCATCAAGCAACTGGGAGATGACGGGCTTCTCGCCATGGTGTGCGATTCAACGAACGTGCTTTCATCGGGCGAATCCGGATCGGAAACCGCTGTCAGGACATCGCTGACGAAGCTGATCGCGGAACAGGAAGGCCGCGTCGCGGTGACCACCTTCGCCTCCAACGTTTCAAGGGTCGTTTCAATCTGCGAGGCCGCCGCCGCCGCCGACCGCAGCGTCTGCCTGCTCGGCCGGTCCATGCTGCGCATCGTCGAAGCGGCGCGGGAGACGGGTCTCCTGCCGGAGGGTTTGTCTTTTGTCGAGCCTAAGGACGCCGGACACTTGCCGCGAGAACATGTGCTTTATCTGTGCACAGGCTCGCAGGGCGAGCCGCGCGCGGCGCTCTCGCGCATCGCCCGTAACGATCACCGGGACCTCACCCTGTCGGAAGGCGATACGGTGATCTTTTCGTCAAAAATTATTCCGGGCAATGACCGGGAAATTTACAATTTGCAGAACGACCTTGTTGAGCTGGGCGTCAAGATCATCACCGAGAAAGACGAGTTCGTGCATGTTTCCGGCCATCCCTGCCGCGAAGAGTTGCGCTCCATGTATGAATGGGCCCGCCCGCAGATTGCGATCCCTGTGCACGGTGAAGCGCGTCATCTGGAAGAGCACGCTGAATTCGCCATTGAACTTGGCGCAGAAAAATCCTTTGCGCCGCGCAACGGCGATCTCATTCGCGTTGCGCCTGACGGGCCGGAACGCATTGACCAGGTTCCTGCGGGGCGCATGTATCTTGACGGCGACGTTCTGCTGCCGGACGGCGCGGCCCCCATGCGCGAGCGTCGCAAACTCTCCTACGCTGGCGTGCTGGCCGTTTCGCTGGCTTTCGACAGAAAAGGCGAGCTTTGCGATGTTGTCGCCGCAGACGGTGCTGGCGTCGTTTGGGAGGAGGGCGCCGGTTCGCAAGATCCCGCGGGCGACCTCGCCGATGAAATAGAGGACGCCGTGACCGACATGCCGAAAGCCAAACGCAAGGATGACGAGGCCGTGGCGCTGGCGGTCAAGCGCGCCGTACGCGTCTATTTCGACGAGGTGTGGGGCAAGCGGCCCGTTATCATCACGCATATATTAAGGCTGGATTCATGAACCCCGCCGGCGCGATCGTTATTTACATTATCTGGTGGTGGGTCGCCTTTCTGGCGGTGCTGCCCCGCGAAGTGGAGGGGCGCTGGGAGCGTCCCGACGACGGCGTTAAGGGCGCCGATCCCGGCGCGCCGGCCGAGCCTAAGATCAAAAAGAAAATGTGGCTGGCGACGAAAGTCTCTGGCGTTCTCTGGCTCGTGACGGTCGCGATTATCCTCAGCGGCGTTTTCAATTTCCGCGATTAAAGTCGTTTAAATTAACGTTTACGCCGAAAATAGATTACCGCGCCAATCATCAAAATGATGAACAGGAGAACAATCGCTGGATTTACCTGGCTGGCAAAGAACGTGCTCATAAAGCGCCATAGCTGCTTGCTAGGCAGATGTAAGGGTTCTTGGATGGCTTTCCAAGCGGGACATCTTACAGCTTCATCATCTCTTGCGTTCGTTTATGGGCTGGCTTAGCAACATGATTATCCAGACTTTCTAACGGCTTTGACCGCCAAATCCGGAAGGGGTTCATGTCTGAAATTGCGCCCGCCGAGAACGAAACGCGCCCCGACGGCACGCCGCCGGAGGAAGATGGTCAGTTTGCGGACGACCAGACGCTATCGCCTGAGTTCGTTCGTTCCATAGAAGACGCCATAGATGCGGAAGACCTGGAAGCTTATGAAGGCCTGACCCGGGAAATGCATCCGGCCGACATCGCCGACCTGTTCGGTCTGTTGCGCGAGGATGAGCGCGATTCCCTGATCGCCCTGCTCGGTGGCGCGATACCGTCTGAGGTGCTGGCGGAACTCGATGAAGACTTGCGCGAGGATGTTATCGACGCCATGGAGCCGGCGAAGGTCGCCGAAGCTGTCATGGAACTCGATACGGATGACGCGGCGTTCGTGCTTGAGGATCTCGACGAGGAAAAGCAGGCGGAAATTCTGGCGCTCGCGCCTATCGAAGACCGGCTTGCCCTGCGCGCCGCGCTCGATTTCGAGGAGGATAGCGCCGGCCGCCTTATGCAGCGCGAGTTTTTCGCGTCGCCCGCTTTCTGGACGGTAGGCCAGATTATCGACCGGCTTCGCGGCACAGAAGAATTGCCGGACAGGTTTTACGAGGTGTTCGTCGTTGATCCGTCTTTCAAGCCGATCGGCTCCGTCCCGCTGTCGACGCTGTTAAAGTCGAAGCGCGAGACGGTGATCCAGGACATCATGACCAGCCGGGACATGCGCAAGGTGCCGGTGACCATGGATCAGGAAGAAGTCGCCTATCTTTTCGAGCAGTACAATCTCATCTCCGCGCCGGTAGTTGACGACGCCGAACGCCTCATCGGCATGGTGACGGTGGACGATGTGGTTGAAACCGTGCGCGAGGAAACCCACGAGGACATGCTGGCGCTGGGCGGCGTCGAGGCT
The DNA here is from genome assembly GCF_965228385.1 of Hyphococcus sp. Classification (GTDB taxonomy): domain Bacteria; phylum Pseudomonadota; class Alphaproteobacteria; order Caulobacterales; family Parvularculaceae; genus Hyphococcus. The sequence goes on from NZ_OZ245810.1 coordinate 277,593, forward strand.
GATACGGGGCTATCGGATTCCGTCGTCGAAACCGTGCGTTCGCGCTTTTCCTGGCTCGCGATCAATCTGTGCACCGCGATCCTCGCCTCGCTGGTGATCGCCATGTTCGACGCCGCCATCGGTCAGATTGTTGCGCTGGCGGTATTGATGCCGATCGTTGCGTCCATGGGCGGCAACGCCGGAACGCAAACCCTGACAGTCGTTGTGCGCTCGCTGGCGACAAAAGACCTGACCGCCACCAATGCGGCGCGGATTGTCTTTCGCGAAGCGCTGGTCGGTTTTCTCAACGGCGTAATCTTCGCGGTGATTATGGGGGCCTTGGCGGGCGTTTGGTATTTCGCCAGCGGCTGGGGCTCACAGGCGGACGCCGCGAACCTCGCCGTCGTTGTGGGCGTCGCGATGGTGATCAATCTTCTGGCGGCTGGTCTCGCCGGCATCCTCATTCCCATCGGATTACAGCGCGCCGGGGCCGACCCGGCGGTCTCGTCCGCCGTCTTTGTCACGACCGTTACGGATATTGTCGGCTTTTTCGTCTTTCTCGGTCTCGCCGCCGCCGTTCTTCTGCCGGCGGCGGGATAGGGATCAGCGAAGGCGGAGCGCCCTTCGCCGATACAGCCAGTAAACGCTGGCGGCGATCATCAGCAGAAAGAGGATGCCGGGTTCGGGCGCATCGACCGGCGGCTCGGTGGGCGGTTCGCAATCCTCATCCGTGTCTTCATCGCAGGGCGGAATGACCGGCGGGATTGTCACCGGCGGCGGAAACACGGGCGGCGATGTCGGCGGCGGCGTGAACACCGGCGTATCCGGCGGAAAGACCGGCGTCAGCGGCGTCGGCGGTGGCGGACCCCGCCTCGGTTCTACTGGCGTTACCGGGTTATATCCGGCGAGCCGAAGAGGAACCGGGCGGGGTGCTAAAAAGAATCGGCGGCGGCCCTCCTCTGGCCTTCGCCTTCGCCGCAGCAGCCGCAATTGACGACAATATCGTTGCGAATATCGCCGACCGCGCGCGCATACCACGCTGAGAATTCTTCCTCGGACATGGCTGACGAGCCGTTTTTCCCGCCAATGCCGCCTGTCAGCACGATCGCGACCGCAATGATTGCGGCGGCGATGATATTCGTGATCCCGTTACCCAACATAAACACCTCTGACGCCCCCGCCTGTTTACTATACCCGAATACACCCCGTTTGGCGCTTGGATCCGGCAAATGGGCCCTGCGGGGCATTCCACCCAAGTCTTGTGCCAGAATCGAGCGCTTGCGGGTGTCGGCCCGCCATTAAAAAACGCAAAAAATTCAATGGAGTACTCATTTTTCCCCCAAGGGCGTCACAATCGGCGTCTGGATGGATGCGGGGTATTCGACCCAAACTGTGCCGTTTTGGCGCCGCTGATCGCGGAAATACGCCCAGGCGCACAGCCAGTCTACCAAAATCAGCGCGTCCATGTTAGGAATCATTAACGATATTCGTCGGGGGAAGCTGCGCGAAGAGCGGAATGCGGCGGGGCCGCCGGAGAATATCGACGAGAGTGAGCGTCGTGTGGGTGATGCGTGAATTAGAGGGGTAGTGCGGGTCTGATGCGGACGGGAGAGACCGGTCTTAATCTGATTAAGGGTTACGAGGGCCTTCGCATGTCGGCGCATTATGCGCCTACAGAGCAATGGTCGGTGGGCTATGGCCATACGGATACGGCGCGCCATGGCATGAGCGTAACCGAGGGCGATGCGGAGCGTCTTTTAAAAGACGATGTCCGGCCGATTGAAAATCTGATCGGTGATACGGTGCGCGCGCCGCTCAATCAGAACGAACATGACGCCCTTGTCTCGCTTATCTTCAATATCGGCGAGGACAACTGGCGGCGCTCCACGGTGCTGCGCAAGTTGAACGCGGGCGACAAGATCGGCGCCGCCAACGCTTTCGAATTATGGAATAAAGCGTTCGTCAACAATGAACTCGCAACGCTGGACGGCCTTGTCAGGCGGCGCGCTGCGGAAAAGTCTCTCTTCCTGATGCCGACGGACGCAGCGCTTGTTGTTCCGTCATCGGACGTTTTGCCGGCGGCGGAGTGTGAGCCTGAATTCGTGTCGGACCGTGTGCTGAATGCAAAACCGCTCGTCGACTTTGAGAAGTTCAAGGACGATTCGAAAAGGGAGCTTGCCCCGGAAGAGCGCGCGGCGCGCACGCGCGCGCTATTCGCCGCGACGCAGGCGTTATCCGGCGATCCGTCCAAAATGATCATCTCGCGCGCCGAAGAGCGCGCCGATATGGGCGTGACCATCGGCGCCCTGCTGGCGGGGCTGCTGGCCTTTGTGATGACGGGCGTCGGCGTGATACTGCTTATCGGGCAGGAAGCGCCGGGCATCGCTGAAGCGCTGGGTCTTTCCTATGACCGCTTTGCAACACTGTTCGAGAATTTACCGGTCTGGCTTTCAGCGATCGGCGCGGCCATGTGTTATTTCATACTTTATATCCTGGTGAAACGCAGCGCCCGCCATGACCTCAAACGCCAGCGGGCGCGCGACCTGGCGAGAATGCGCGTTGCGGAATAGCGAATTTTTCGCGCCGGTTCGTGTTAGCAATTCGCTATGACGCTTCATCTTGTCAAACTTTGCGCCGGCGCGGACGGCCTGGAAGATTTGGTTGCGCGCATCGATTATCGCGTGCGTGCGAACGCTGACGCCGGGCGCGGTCGCGTACACGATCATTTGACGCGCATGCATCCGCGTCGCGAAAAAGAATTGCTGACGGGCGGTTCGATTTACTGGGTGATCAAGGGCGTTATTCTGGCGCGCCAGCGCATTATCGGGTTCGAACGGCGCACCGGAAGCGATCAGATTGAACGAACCGCCATTCTCCTCGATCCGGATTATGTGCGGACCGCGCCCGCGCCGCGCCGGGCGTTTCAGGGATGGCGATATTTGCCCGGAGACGATGCGCCTTCCGATCTGAAAAAGCGCCGGAACAAAAATGCGCCGCCGCCGGAACTGACGCTCAAACTGGCAGAATTGGGGTTATTGTGATGGTTGCCATACGACCGATAATCATGGGTGCGGGCGCTGTTGGCGCCGCGGCGACAGCGTTTGTCGCGCAACAGCAAATTGGCGGCGATGGCGCACCCGAGGCGGGGGCCGGCAACGGCTATGAAATCTGTCTGAAAACCGAAATGCCGTTGTTCTCCGGCGCCGGGAAGGGATGTTACGGCGGGCGGGAGTTATCAGCGCTTCTTGATAACCCTGTGCTGGATCTGCAGGGCGAGGCCGTCCAGATGAGCATGACCCATCCCACCGATACAAGCGTGGCGCCGCAAACTTGCCGAACCTGCAGGGATTATCGCGAGATGAATTTCGACGGCTGGTTTGCGCCCAACAGCCGCGAAATGCGCCGCGAAGGATATTTTGTGCGGGCCTGCGGCGCGCTGGCGGCGATGATGAACGCGCAAGCGCCCTCGCGCAGTTTTTTCTCTGACGGATCGCCGACGGCGGAAGAGGTTGCGGGTCTGAAAGGTGTTTTGCGCATTGGGGAAGTCAAGGATGAGGCGGACCGCGTCGTTGTCTCGCAGCCCGGCGATTACCAGTGGCGGGTCGCGGCGGATTCGCGGTTTGTCGAAATGCAGGAACTGGCGAATGCTGATTTCGATAATGACGGTATGGAAGAAGTCCTCGTGTTTCTGGCGGGGGGAACCGAAGGCGGCACCGCCTTGTTCTATGACGTAGGATTAATGCAAAAAGACGCCGCAGACGCGGATTTAACCTATGCGCCGCTTTCATTTGACCAGAGAAACGCAGGCGGCGCAGCCCGATAGGCGCGGCGCGCTGAAAAGGCCTACGCGCGACGAGGCCCGGCAAATATTCGCGATAATCAACCCGCCCGGCCCGTTAAAGCTTGGACGCGCGCGATTGGGCGACTATCATCGCAGTGATTCTGAATATCCCATAAGCGGCCCTTCAGTTTTTAAGTACCGGAATTCCGGGGCCGAAGAGGGCTTGCCGAAGGATCATGTCTTGATGTCTTTATCCATGTAGCATTCAGAGCCGGAGACGCTTTATGACGCTGACACTGAGATCTGATCGCCGCCTGATGAGGGGCGGGCGCGATGCTTTAAATCAGCTCTTGGGGAAAAACAGGCGAGTGCAAAAAAAATCAGCAATGTCTTCCATGGGCCGGGGTTTTGGCGTCCTTTCCGCGTTTTGCCTGCTTTCGGCCTGCGCAACCTTCAGCGGCGCTGATGAAGATGTTGCCCCTGCCGTCAGCGAAACGGAAACAGCGGCGCAAACCATGAAAGTCGCAGCGCTGGAGGCGGAAGTCGCGCGGCTGCAATCTCAAAACGCCCGTCTCGCCAACGAAGTTCTCGCCATGCAGCGCGAACGCGACCGGACCGCGGCTGCGGCGCAAGCGATGGCGGATGATGAAGCCGATGCGGCGGCGCAGGCGTCCCTGCCGCCGGCGCCTGAAATCGTCGATGATAAAAAAGAAACATCGACTGCGGTGGTTGACGACGCGGCGTCGCCAGCGCTTGAGCAATCCGACGTGCCGGTCCAGACCGCGCCAAGACTCGTACAGCCGACATTTGCATCGAACGAAACTGTATTCGAGAACGAGGCGGACAGCGAGATTGTAACCGAAAGCGTGTTGTTTGGCGTTCATCTCGCCTCTTACCGGAAGATGGACGAGGCCCGCGCCGGCTGGCGCCAGTTGCAGCGGCAAAACCCCGATGAACTGGGCCTTCTGGAGCCTCGTGTCGAAACTATTCAGGTTAAGGACAAAGGATTGTTTTTGCGTCTCATCGGCGGCGGTTTTTCTGAGCGGGACAAGGCCATCTCCCTTTGCGCGCAATTAAAAACCAGGGGCATGTTCTGTTCGGTGGAAAGTTTTGAGGGCGAGCGCCTTTCACTGGCTGAAACCGACAGCTGATTTACTCGCCTTCCAGCGGCGGCTCCAGATCATAAGCGCGTTCGTCGAAAACAATATCCTCATACTCGCCGCCGCCTTCATAGCGCACCACCAGCTCGCCCGCGTTCAGGGCGACAAATCCAAACGGCACGGAAACTTTACGCAATGGCGCGTCCGTGAAACCGGCGACATTTTCCCTGACGCCCAACTGGTGCGTCTGGTCGCCGCCTTCCGGCGTATAGTCGACGACAATTCGTCCGTATGTTGAATTATCGCCCTGCGGTTCGATAGCGGTTTCGAGTTGCAACAGGCCGTCTTCATCGCGCAGTAATCGCGTTTCAGCGATTTTGGCTTTCGCCTTGCCGCCGTTTCGCAATATGACCGGCGCGGAAACGCCAAGCCCGACATCCACCTGCAGGCCGCTGCTGCTCGCTTTTCGGATAGGGGTTCGCGACGCTTCGGTTTCAACAAGCAGGTGCGAGCGGCGTTCGCCCTTCGGTATTTTCACGCCCTCGCGCAAGCGGATTTCGATCTGCATGCGCGCGCCCGGTTTCAACCGGAAGCTGGCCGGTGAAACGATGAGGTAGGGCGCGGCGCTCAACGCAGTGCGCGCCTCCGGCGTCGCGGCCGCATAGCCGGTCTCGGTCGCCGTCAGGTCTATCCATCCGACCCGGCCGTCGATGATCCGGTCCGAGGGATTTGAGACCGTGAATACGGCGTGGGGGTTGTCTTTACTTAGCACGTGGCGAAGCGGATAAAGTCCCATATCGGCATTGGCCGGTGATGCGAACATCGCCAGAGTGCAGATGAAAACAGCGAGAACGCCGACATTTTTGACTATCGCCATAGAAACCAGAATCGTCTCACAATCGAAACTAGCGGGAGATGGTTTCTCATCGGTATGCAAAATTCATGAAATCCGGCGAAACAGCCGCCGGGAGCGAACGTTTCTATGACCCATGTAATTGTACTCGGAAATGAAAAGGGCGGGTCGGGCAAGTCCACCACCGCTATGCATCTTGTGGTGGCGCTATTGCGTTCCGGACACAAGGTCGGGGCGGTAGATCTCGATCTGCGCCAGGGAAGCCTGAAGCGATATATCGAAAACCGCAGAAAGTTCTGTGAAATCAAGGGAAAAGAGCTGCTTTTTCCGGTTGAGGTAGATGTTGAGCCGTCCGCCCTCGACAGCCGCGCCGAGAGCCAGGCGAAAGAAACCGAAAATCTGAAATCCGCGCTGCAATCGCTTGAAGGGTGCGATTTTGTGGTTATCGACTGCCCTGGGGCCAATACGCATTTGTCCCGTCTGGCGCATCTGCATGCGGACACTATCGTCACGCCGCTGAACGACAGTTTCGTCGATTTTGATTTGCTGGCGCGGATCGACCCTGAGACGGGGCGGGTTACCGGGCCCAGCCTTTACAGTGAAATGGTCTGGACTGCGCGCAAGCAGCGGGCGATGACCGGCGTGCCGGGCGGTATTGACTGGGTGGTGATGCGAAACCGGCTATCCGCCACGCGCGCGCGCAACAAAAAGAATATGGGCGACAAGCTGGAAGAGCTCTCCTCGCGCATCGGCTTCCGGCTTGCCCGGGGGTTTGGCGACCGGGTGATCTATCGCGAGCTTTTTCCCATAGGCCTGACTCTGCTCGATCTTGGCGGCGTGGATTCGCCGGTGCGTCTGACCACCATGAGCCATGTGACGGCGCGGCTTGAAATCCGCTCGCTCGTTGCGTCTCTTAATCTGCCGGAAACGCAAAAAGCGGACGAAGCCGACAAGGCCGCTGCCGCCTGAGCGCACAATTGCATTTGAATATTTTCCACAAGCCGTCCGGAGCAGTTTAGACTGTCTTCCATGTGGACTGGATTTATCACCCTTGTCGTCGCCGCCGTTGCAGCCGGATGGCTCTTGTTTCGCCTCGCAGGCAATCAGGAGGGCGACGGGCGCAAATCCGTTGCGATCCTGAAAATAGTCGTGTTGCTGGCGCTGACGGCGGCGCTTTTCGCCGCGAAATTATGGCCGCTTGCTTTCATGGTGCTGGTTGGCGCAGGCGGCGTGATGGCGATCGAATCATGGCGCGCCGGACAAACGCAAGAGGACAATCCGCCGCCCGGTTCCGCCCCGGCGCCGGCGAAACGCATGAGCGAGGAAGAAGCGTTGTCGGTGCTGGGACTTGACGCCGATCCGGACGCGCCGTCGGTGCGGGCCGCTCATCGCAGATTGATTTCGCAACTTCATCCCGACAAAGGCGGTACGGATTATCTGGCGGCGAAAATCAACGAAGCGCGGGACTATTTGCTCGCGCGTATCAGCGAAGACTAGTTTTAAGCGGCGCCCTTCGCCCGCGCGCCGCCGCGGCCGGCAAACTCCTGCTCGTCGATGACGCAATTGCGCCCGGCGTCTTTCGCCGCATAGAGACACTTGTCCGCGCGCTCCACCAGGGATTCCACGGAGTCGTTTCCATCGAACTGCGCAACGCCGATTGACATGGTGACGACGCCAAGATCTTCGTTCGTCCGGCGTTTTTTCAGACGCCGGGACTGCACAGCCTCGCGAATTCTGTTGGCGAGCATTTTTGCGTTCTGCAAAGACGTATCCGGCAGGATAACGGCAAACTCTTCGCCGCCATAGCGCGCAACCAGATCCTGACCCTTGACATTATTGTTCATCACGTCAGCGACAAGGCGCAACACCTGATCGCCGGTCTGGTGCCCCCAGGTGTCGTTGAACAATTTAAAGCGGTCGATATCGCCAAGAAGAAGCGTCAGCGGCGCATCCGACTCGATCGCTTCTTCGATGTGGTCCAAAAGCGAGCGGTCGAACGTAGCCCGGTTCGCAACGCCGGTCAGCGCGTCGCGCATGGCTTCGGCCTGTATCGCCTCCACATCCCGCTGCAAGGCGCTGACCTCGCTGGCGGACTCTGCAAGGCGCGTTTCCAGAAGTTCGTTTTCCGCGCGCATGGACTTGGCGATTGTGACAATATTTTCGAGCAGCATTCCCACCGCCGGAACATCCGGCTGTGAATCAGAAAGCTGGTCGGAAATATCCGTCAGCGTCTGGCTGTGGCCTTGTGCGTTTTCGCCGGTTTGTTCAACGATATCGTAAAGATCTGAGACTTCGGCGTGAAACCGGGCCACCAGATCCATGACGTCGTTTGAGACTTCTGCATGCTGAATAAATTCTTTATAAAGCCTGTCGGCCTTGTCCTGAGAAAGCTTGCCGCTTTTGTCCATTGCCTGCTGCATGGCGTTTGAAAGGGCGGAATTGCCGCCTTCCACATGCGCGTACCACAATTCATAATTACGCGGCCCGCATGCAAGACCCGATTGCTTCAACGCGCCGAGCGCTATTTCTGCAAAACGGTGGGATGCTTCGAATTCTGTATTCATGTCGCCCTGCTCATATACGCGGAGGCGTGGCGCCTCCCCCTTTCGAGGAAGGCTAGGCGATCGTGGTAAAAGTTTGGCTAAATCACATCCGGCAATGCAGGGTTAATGCAATGGAAACCCTGATTGCCGGCAGGTTAATACGTCAGCAGCGTTCAACGGCGCGGGTGATAAAGGCCGGCACATGATCGCCAAGGCCGACAACAGGGTCGGGCGCGGATTCGCGGCGCCGTGACGCTTTTTTCTTGCCGTCGCTGCGTTTGCGCCGAGCAGGCTGAGCGTTGTCGGCGTCAGGCTGTTTATCCCTGGCCTGGGCGACATCGGGCTGGGCGACATCGGGCTGTTCATCAGAGGAGCCTACCCGCTTCGCGGTCTTGTCGTCGTCACGCTTCTTTTTTCTGCGAGCGCCTTTGTTGTCTTTGCGCTCGTCGCCTTTTCGCCGGCGCGTGTCATTAACCGGATTGGCGTCAAAGAACTCTGTAAAATCGAGCGTTTCGATTTCGCTCGCGCCGATCGTTTTCAAAATGGCGTCGTAATATTTGCCGTCAGCGCCCGTCACTAGCATCATCGCTGCGCCTTTGCGGCCCGCCCGGCCGGTGCGGCCGATGCGGTGCACATAGTCATCCGCATGGATCGGCACGTCGTAGTTGAAAACATGGCTGACTGCCGGAATATCAAGACCGCGCGCGGCGACATCCGAGGCGACAAGAAACTGGATTTCGTCATTGCGGAACTTGTCGAGCGTTTCCATACGGAATGCCTGCGCCAGATCGCCATGAATCGGACGCGCGTTAAATCCATGCTTTTGCAGGGACTTGGCGACGATATCGACCGTGGACTTGCGATTACAGAAGATGATGCCGTTTTTGACGTCTTCGCCGCGCAGAAGTTCACGCAATGCGTTGCGTTTCAACTTGTCGTCTTTCGCCGGCATTTTGACGATGCGTTGCGTAATGGTGTCGGCCGTTGTCGCCGGCTTGGCGACTTCGACGCGCACGGGATTATGCAGGAACTGGTCGGTAATACGCTGAATTTCGGCGGGCATGGTCGCTGAGAAAAACAGGGTCTGGCGTGTAATGGGCGTCAGTTTGAAGATTTTCTCAATGTCCGGAATAAAGCCCATATCTAGCATGCGGTCGGCTTCATCGACGACCATGACTTCAATGCCGTTCAGCAAAAGCCGTCCGCGCTCAAAATGGTCCAGAAGCCGGCCTGGCGTCGCGATCAGCACATCGACGCCGCGCGTCAGTTTGGCGTCCTGATCGCCGAAGGAAACGCCGCCGATCAGCAGCGCCATGGAGAGCTTGTGATTGATCCCGTATTTTTCGAAATTCTCTGAGACTTGCGCGGCCAGCTCGCGCGTCGGCGCCAGAACGAGGCTGCGCGGCATGCGCGCCTTGGCGCGGCCCTTGGCCAGCCTGTCGATCATCGGCAGCGTGAAACCCGCCGTTTTGCCGGTGCCGGTCTGGGCGATGCCAAGAACGTCGCGCCCTTCCAGCGCAGGCGGAATGGCTTCTTTTTGAATTGGGGTCGGGTTTTCGTAGCCGGCTTTGGATATAGCTTCGAGTAATTTCGGCGATAGGCCGAGGTCAGCGAATGACATTGAGTCTCCGTTTGAGTGTTGTTAGCCGGTCGCCGCGGTGGGGTCGCCAGCTTATGTCGCATCGGCGGGGGTTATCTCAACGCGCCGCTCTTCCGCCGTTTGGAAGCGATGCGTCATCGGGGCAAATGCGTTCCGGAAGAGGGAACCAAGCGAATGCGATAGAGCGACGGCGTCTTATCGTGGGGCCTTTAAACCGGGCCGATTGCGCGCGCTGCATTGCAGCATTTGCTGATCGTGAATTAGGTCGCTTGCCGGGCTGTGTCAACGACAGGGCCCGATTATGCCCGGTGAGAAGGCTGGTCTCCTCCCCGATTGTTGCCTAAAATCACCACATGTCGGTTCGGCGGGCGCATATCAGCGCAATTATTGCGCTTTCATCAATTGCCCACGCTCCGGCGCAGGCCGACAGCGGTTTTGCCGCCGGCGCCTGCGCATTCGATGGGCTTTCGCTTTATGGCGACGTGCAGGTGGTGGACAGCTTTCCGGATATCAGAGTGCAGATTGTTGAAAGCTTTCCGGATCTCAATGTGCAGATTGTCGAAAGTTTCCCGGACGAATGCGGGAAATGGAAATTCGTAGAGAGTTTTCCGGACATTAAAATTCAGTATGTTGAGAGTTTTCCCGATCTGAAAATCAAGATGGTTACTAGCTTTCCGGGGATTCCGTAGCCGTTTTGCAGGATGTCCGCCGCCGGAACGAACCAAAAAAACCGGTGTTAACCATGTAATCAACATGGAGGATACCGATGCGACAGAATACGAAACTCAAACTTTTTGCTTCAACCGTTATTGCTGCGCCCATGCTGTTTACGGCGGCGTTTGCACAGAATGCGGATGATCTGAACGCGCAGCAGCTGGAAGAATTTCGCAGCGAGGCTGGCGCAAGCGTTAGTAATGGCGACGTCAATGCAAATGCGTCGATGAATTACGATTCAACAGATCTCGATCCGCGCGGCGAAGGCGATATCGACGCGGAAGCGGATATTGATGCCGGCGCGGAAGCCGATCCAGACATGGAAGAGGCGATGGAAGACGCTGGCGACGCAGGTGAAGACGCCTGGGATGAAGCCGAAGACACGGCTGAAGACGCCTGGGACGCAACAGAAGACGCCGCGGAAGACGCCTGGGATGAAACCAAGGACGCCGCAGATGAAACCGGCGACTGGATGGAAGATACGGCTGACGACACCGGCGACGCGCTTGATGAAACCGGCGAGGATGTCGATGATTGGGCCGATGACGCAGGCGACGATATGGAAGACGCCGCTGACGATGCAGCCGACGATCTTGAAGACGCCGCTGACGACATGGACGACCCGAACGAATAACGTAATATTTCTTGACGTAAATTAAAACGCCGCGAGCCATATCCGGTTCGCGGCGTTTCATTTGGAATGGATCAGCCTTTTCTATTGAAAAAGCTCCAATGCGCCGCGCGCTTGTCAGCCATCGCGCGCATAATGCTGGTCTCTGCGGCGATTGTTGCCTAGAATCACCTCATGAATGACCCGTCGTTTTGGCGCTATCGCGTTAACAGCATTGCCAGCCTTGCCGGCCGCAGCGGAAGAGGGATGCGAAAGAGAAGGCTTCGCGTTTAACCGCTTTTTGCAGTAGAGCGCGTTCGATGCGGTCAACAGCAACGAAAGAAAGTTCCAAATGAAAATTGCATATTGTGTTGTCACGGCGCTGCTTTTAGCCGCGTGTTCCGCCACCGAACCGGACACTGATGCGGCGGGGCCGGCGGAAGCTTTCATGGCGCGTATCGCTGCACACTGCGGCGAGGCTTTTGAAGGGCGCATGGTTTCAGATGATGACGCAGATACCGATTTCGCCAGGGAAAGACTGGTCATGCATGTCAGGAAGTGTACTGACAACCAGATTCGTATTCCGTTTCATGTTGGCGATGACCGCTCGCGAACGTGGGTGATCTCCCGTACTGAAGAAGGGTTGCGGCTGAAGCATGATCATCGTCACGAAGACGGTTCGGAAGACGCCGTGACCCAATATGGCGGCGACAGCGCGATAGTGACTGAACAGCGCGTGGAATTTCCAGTTGATGATTATTCCGTTGCGCTTTTCAAACGTGAAGGGCTTACAGCCTCTGTCACGAATGTTTGGGCGATGGAGATCACAGAAACTGTTTTTGCGTATGAACTGTCGAGGGAAAACAGGTTTTTTCGTGTCGAGTTCGATTTGACGGCGCCGGTTCCCGCGCCGCCCGCCCCGTGGGGAGCTGACGAGGGGCTATAACGCCCCTCTGGCGCTTGAGGACTCATCGCGCGCATATAGCGCTTCGCGTTCCGCCTCGGGCATGCGCATGGCGTCAATTATCTGACGCTGGATTTTGAAGCGGTCGAGATCGGCGCCCTTCAACTGTTTGCCGGTGGCGATTTTAAGTTTCTGCGGGTTCACCGCTGTGCCGTTGAGATGCACTTCGTAATGAAGGTGCGGCCCGGTGGAGCGTCCCGTCGTCCCAACATACCCGATGATATCACCCTGACGCACGCGTTTGCCGGCGCGCATGCCGCGCGCAAACCCATTCAGATGCGCATACGCCGTTTTGTAGCCATTGGCGTGACGGATGCGGACATAATTGCCGAAACTGCCGTAGCGGTTGGCGCGTTCGACGATGCCGTCGCCGGCGGCCTTGATCGGCGTGCCGCGACTGGCGGCGAAATCAAGACCCTTATGCGCGCGCCGGTAGCCAAGAATGGGATGCCGGCGCGTTCCAAATCCGGAAGACAGCCGGGCGCCGTCGATCGGTGTTTTCATCAGCAGGCGTTTTGCGCCTTGTCCGGTGGCGTCGTAAAAATCCACCTGCGCGTCGCCGTCATCGGCAAACCGGTAATATCCCTTTTCCCGGGAACGGCCGCGCCATTTCAGCCGCGCATAAAGAATGTCCCCGGCGGAAACGAGCTTGCCCTGATCGTCATACTTAACTTCAAAGATGGCTTCGAACTCATCGCCGCCGAAAATTTCGCGCTGGAAATCGACGTCATAGGCGAAAGCGTCGGCGAGGTTGGCGATAACTTCATCAGGCGCGCCAACGGACTTCGCCGACATATAAAGACTGCCATGAATCCGTCCGGCGACGGACAATACGCGCGTTGTCAGCGGCACAGATTTTTTCTCCGCCGTCATTTCACCGTTGGGGCTGCGCCGTACGATGACGCGGTTTTCAACATCGGCGCGGTATTCCAGCCGTAAAAGAGCGGCCTGCTGGATTGATTCCGCCTGCGCCTGCTGGAAAAGCGTCTGGTTTGGCCAGCCGAGCGTCAGGGCGAACTCCTGTCCGGGCAAAAGGCGACGCAAATTATGATGGTTTCCGAAAGCGTAAGCAGCTGTGTTGGCGTCCTGTGCGCTGACGCCGACGCGCTTTAACGTATCCACGAAATTTTCACCGCGTGCGATCCGCACACGAACCTCTTCCGGGTCCGACGCCATATCCTTGACCAGCGTAAGTTGCGGCGTGACGTGGGTTAGCACCCGCCGCTCCATGTCAGCGGCGAAAAAGAAGGGCGCGGGGCCGTCTTCCTCGTCGGCGAGAAACGCGCCGCCAAGTTTCATGGGCCGCGTCGGCGAAGGGAGCGGGGCTGTTGCTGCGGCAAGTATTGTTGTTTCGGGCTTCAGCCGCGGCAAAAGACCGGTATTTTCCTCTTGTGCGGGGTCTATTGCGGTGAGCGAAGCGTTCATGACGGCCGTTGGTTTCAGGCTCGGCGTCAGGCCGTCTGCGGCGACGCTTTCGCCATTAAGCGGTGCGCGGTCGAGGACGGGCGTTGCGCGCGCGGCGCGCGATTGCGCAATCGCCTCGGCGACCGCATCCGGATCGGTATTGCGGCTTGGCGCCGCCGCCGTTTCGCTTAAGGAGAGCGCGGGCGCAAGGGCGACGCTCAGGGGCGTTTCGACAACGCCTTGCGGCGTCGATGTCGCGGAAAGCGTCAGAAACCCCGCGCCAAGCACCAGAACGCTCAATGCCGCAGCAAGGGCCGCTGGGCCGCGGCGCTTGCGCTCGATCGGGCAGAAGGGATCGCCCCCGCGTGTAAATGCTTGACCTGTTTGAACAAACTCTTCCGTCATACGCTCCGGATCGCCGCCTTGTCGCAGTGCGAAATCCGCTGGCGCGGTTCGCTGTTCTCTATACTCGCACGCCTCGCCAAACGCTGCAATTTTAGGCATGCTGACCTGGCCGCTTCGCTCATTAAACGAAAACGTCATTAATCAATAGAGAAAAGCGGCTGTGGCGTTTGAGGGATTAAAGTAACGATATGCGGGCGGCGCGCTTTCTTATTATCCTGATTGCGTTAGCGGCGGCGGCGGCCGCTGCGATATACGTATTCCGATTGCCGCTGGCGGGGGCCGCCATACGCGCGGCCATGGCCGGGGCGGGACTTGAAAACCCTGAAGCGCAGGTCTCGGCGTTAACAATTGACGGAGTGCGCCTTGAAAAAGTTTCCGCCTCAGCGCAGGGCCGCGAAACTGTTTCGCTCGACGCCGTTGAAGCGGATTATCGTTGGCGCGAACTGATTCTTGAGCGCCGCGTAAAAGCCTTGCGCGCCGGCCCTGGCTTCGTACGGCTACAAATAAGTGAAGACGGAACAGTGTCTGTCCCCGGTTTGCCTTCCGGCGGAGGCGGCGGCGCGCGTGACGGATTGCCGTTTGACTCTTTAAGCGTCGAGCAGGTGGCGCTGTTTGTGGATGCGCCTGATGGCGCGGCCGAAGGCGTTCTCAGTGCAGATTACAGTGTTGCAAACGGGGGTAATATCGAGGCCGCACTCGCCGCTGAAAGCCTTGCATGGAAAAACATGCGCTTCCAATCCGCCGAGCTGCGGGCGGTGATCGGACTGTCCGCAGACGGACAAGCGGAGCTTGCCGGGGGCTTTGACGGCGACATAATCCTGCCGGATGTGACAGCGCGGGGGATATCGCTTCAATGGACCGGCGAAGGCGCGTCATGGCGCGACGCCGCAACCGGCGTCTACGATGGTGTCAACGCAAGCGCGCGGATTGAATTCGACGCGCCAACGATACGCTTTGCCGACGCAACAACACCCGGCGTGATGAACCTCGCGCCGGTCGTGGCGGCGTTTGGCGGACAGATTGACGAAGCCGCTTTGCAAGGCGCGCTTGATCTTGCGTTCTCACCGCAGGAAATAGGATTGTCCATCGCGGCGGACCGTCCGCTTGTCTTGTCCACGCCGGAGGGGGCGGCCCTCTCGCTGACCGGCGGCGGCGCGCCGCTTTACAATTCGAATGACGGTCGGGAAAGCGCGTCGTTTCAGTTCACGCTGATTGGCGAGGGGGTCAACGCATCCGGCGGCGTCAACGCATCGCGCGACGGCGATTTTTTGCGTATGGCCGCGCCGGTGCGGATTGAAGATTACGCCTATGAAGACTTTTCCATTTCGGGAACGGCGATTGATTTTGCCGCCACGATGGAGGGCGACGCCTTATCCGCCGATCTCGACGTAAGGTCAGGGGTGGATAGCGCGCGCATAGGACGGTTAACCCTCAGTGACGCGCCGTTCGCCTCGTCGTTCAGAATTGAAGCCGATGTCGCCGCCAAAACCGCAAATGTCTACAACAAGGAACAATGCATTACGCTCGATCGCGCTCGCGCGCGTCTCGACGAATATAATGCAGATGCAACGCTCGGGCGAACGCAACTGTGCAACAATGAAGGCCCGCTGGCGGTTTTCACATGGTCCGGCGATACGGTCTGCACCCTGAACGGAGAAATCACCGCCGCCAGCGGACGGTTTCGCATGGGAGAGACGAGAGCCGCAGGCGCGCCGCCCGTCATAAGGTTTGCAGCGGTCTATAATCCGGCGAATAATACAACGACCATTGACGGCGACGTCAGCGAGGGAAGCCTCACAATCAACGAGGCGATAACGCTGTCCGCAATACGCGGCCGCTTTGATTTTTCACTGGACCAGGAACGTATGCGCGCAAACGGCGTTGTTGATCGCGTGCGCGTGGCGCAGGCGGGCGAAACACAACTGGCGGCGCCGGTCATCGCCAATGGCGACGTATCGCTTGATCGCGATAAAGTGTCTTTCGACTATGCGTTAAAGACGCCTTCCAATATGGCGCTGGGCGCAGGCGAGGGCGTGCATGATCTTGCGAGCGCGCGCGGCGATACAACGTTTTCTTTCGACGGATTGCGCTTTACGCCGAACGGGGTTCAGCCAAACGCGCTTGTGCCCGGCCTGAAAGGCATTGTGACGACAGCCGAAGGCGGCGTTGACGGCGAAGTGCGTTTTGGCTGGTCAAAGGAAGGCGTGACTTCCGGCGCGGACATTTCTTTGAACACTATTTCCTTTGGCGGGCCCACGAGAGCTGTTACGCGCACGATCGGTCTGAATGGCGCGATCGCGCTTACCGATTTAATGCCGGTCACGACTGACGGCGCCCAACAGATTACCATTGACGCGGTCGACCTCGACGCGCTGCAACTTGAGGACGGCGCGCTTTCCTTTGAATTTCCGGGCGACGATACGATTTATCTGGCGCGCGGCGAGTTTCCCTGGTTCGGCGGGACGCTTGGCGTCTATGAAGCGACTGCCTCGCTCAGCGGTGAAGCGCGCATACCGCTGCGGGCGGAAAATATCGATCTGAAAAAAATACTCGATTATGTGGATGTCGACGGTCTTTCCGGCGAAGGACTGATGACCGGCTCATTGCCGCTCGTGTTTGAGAACGGAAAAGCCCGAATCGAAGACGGGGTGTTGCAGTCCGTCGGCCCGGGCGTCGTACGCTATGCGGGCGCCGCCGGCGAGCAGGCCGCGCAAGCCGGCGATCAGGCGGAAATTGCATTCGATATACTGCGCGACCTGCAATATTCGGATTTGCAGGTGACAGTAAACGGCGCCCTCGACGGACGGCTTGAGTTCAACATGGTGTTTGAGGGCACCGGCGAAGTGTCGCTGGAAAACGCCGCCGGCCGTGTTCCCGTTAAATACCGTATCAATCTCGACGCGGCGCTCCTGGAATTGCTTCGGCAGGCAAATTTGACTACGGATATTCGCCTGCAGCTGGAACGCGCCCAATCAACCCGGGAATAAGGCGAAATTGGCGTATTCCCTTCGAAATTTCGCCTGTTTTTCGCCGCAAGCTTTGGCTAAAGTAAATTCAGTTCAGCGTATTTGTGTGATCATAGATATTGGAGGGGCGCCCCCATGCTCATCGACAATAAGATCAGGCTTGCCGCCCTCGCGCCTTTCGTCGCGGCGTCGCTAATGGCCTGCACGACTGTTAAGCTTGAAGGCGGCGAGAAGCCTATTGAGGTGAATCTCAATGTAAAAATCGATCAGGAAGTGCGCGTGAAACTCGACCGTGAAATCGAAGACCTGATCGCCGACAATCCGGATATCTTTTAACGGGGGAATGCGATGGAACATGTCATGAAAAAACAACTGCTTTGTGCTGCAGCCTTTATGCTGTCAGCGGCGGCTATGCCCGCCAGCGCCGCCAGCGCCGCCGTGGAGCGCGCAAAAGACCAGTGCGTGGTCGGCGAACAGGCGGACGGCTATATCGGCGTTGTTTCCGGCAAGTCCGCGGATAACGCGCTGCGCCGCGAAATCGCCGACATCAACCAGCAGCGCAAATCGGTTTACGCCGATCTGGCGCGCCGCAATGGCGTTACCATCGAGGTGACCGCCGCGCTGACAGCGGAGAAACTGATGAATCAGGCGACGTCCGGCCAGTGCATCCGCGATCAGTCCGGGACCTGGCGGCAAATTTAAATTTTTTTCTACCGCGCAAAAGAGGCGCGAATCGGAGATAAGAAACTCTATCGCAGCATAGAGTTTCTTTTTCCATGTCCGAAGCGCTTGATCTTACTCCTCCCGATAATGAAGACCCGGATGCGTTGACCCTGTCGGCGCTATTGTCGTCGCGTGTCTGCCACGATCTTATCAACCCGGTAGGCGCGCTCAGCTCCGGCCTCGAAGTGCTGGACGATCCGGCCATGGAAGGCGCCATGCGCGAGGCGGCGATGGATCTCGTCCGCTCCGGCGCGCAAAAAGCGGTGGCGCTTTTATCATATGCGCGTCTGGCTTACGGAGCGGCAGGCGGGTTCGGCGCCCAGATCAGCATCGATGACGCCAAGAAAGCGCTGACGGATTTATTCGCAATCACTAAGGCCGATTTGACGTGGAAAATCGGCGACGGTCTGGCTGCGAAAGAAAAGGTCAAGGTGCTTATGGTGCTGGCCTATGCGGCGGCGGATTGCGTGCCGCGCGGCGGCGAGGTTGTGATCGAAGGAGATATCGACAATTTCACGATTACCGCTTCCGGCAAGAAACTATTGCTCAATGACGACCTGGTGCGCGCCCTTGGCGGCGATACTACCGATCTGACCCCGAAAATGACGCCGGCGCATATCGCCTCGCAGCTGGTCAAACTGGCCGGCGGCGTCTTGCGCGTCAAACGGTCGGATGAAGCCGTGACGTTCAAGGCCTCGTTTTCCGAATGAACGCAAAAATCTTGGCGCTCGCGTTAACCAACAACTAACGCCCTGCATTGCACAATGTCCGCCTGTTGAAACATAGGACGGACTTCCATGACGGCCAGAAAATATTGCCTCGTTGTTGACGATTCAGAAGTGATCCGCGAGATCGCGGCGCGCATCGTGACCGAACTTGGGCTTGGCGCGGAAAGCGTTGAAGATGCAGCCTCGGCCATCGAACATTGCAGCGACAACCGGACGGACGTTGTGTTGCTGGACTGGGATCTGCCGGCAATGGGGGCGCTTGATTTCCTGCGCGGCGCGGCCGAGTTGAAAGAAGAGATGCGGCCCGAAATTATTCTGTGTGCAACGGAAAACGATCCGCAACAGTTTACCCTCGCTAAGGCCGCCGGCGCGCGTCATCACATTCTCAAGCCGTTCGACAAACAGTCGATCGCCGCCAAACTTTCGGAAATCGGTGTCGTTGAGGGCCATGCGCCCGACAGCGCCAAAGCCGCAGCCGGCGGCCGTCAAAGCTGAATACAGTCTGTAAAACTCCCTATCGGCGCCGCATTATCGCCAGTGCGCGCCCGGCAAAATAACGGGTAGCGAGCATAGCGCAAATCCGTCTAAGAGCAGGCTATGGGTCTTATTCAGCTTATCGTCCTGGCGATCATTCAGGGGATCACGGAATTCCTGCCGATTTCATCCTCAGCGCATCTGATTTTAGCGCCGCTGGCGGTGAAGGACTGGCAGGATCAGGGCCCGCTTATCGACATTGCCGCTCATGTCGGATCGCTCGGCGCGGTGCTGTTATATTTCCGAACCGAGACCGCGATGCTTTTTCGCGGCGGGATCGATACGCTGCGTTTCCACGCCAGCGAAGATCGCAAACTGTTCCTGTTCATTGCGGCGGCGACCATTCCGACACTAGCGCTGGCGGCTGTCTTTGTTCTTCTGGATTTAACCTCGGCGTTGCGCTCGCCTGTGGTGATTGGCTGGGTCAGCATTATTTTTGGCGGATTTTTGTGGCATGCGGACCGGGCGCCGGAACGTAAAGAAGGCCTCGACCTGATGACATGGCGCGACGCCATGACCATCGGCGTGGCGCAAATGTGCGCGCTTGTGCCGGGCGTCTCGCGCTCCGGCGTGACCATTACCATGGCGCGCTATCTGGGTTGGACGCGCCCCGAGGCGGCGCGGTTTTCCATGCTGCTGGCGATCCCCACAATCCTGGCGCTCGGCGGTTTCGCCGGCATCGAAATCGCCAGAGAGGGGGCTGACGCCAGTCCTGCTAGCGCCGCCATCGTGGCTGTGCTGTCATTCTTGTGCGCTTACGCCGCGATAGCCTTGCTGATGCGCTTGACCCGTAAAATCAGTTTTACCCCCTTTGTCATTTACCGTGTGATATTCGGCGTCTTGCTGCTGGTTTTCGGCGGCTCGCTGACGGCGTAATAAAGGCGGCGGTAATCGGATCGCCGCCGCAATGCCGCAAACTCGCCTTGGACTTTCCCCGGTTTGGCGGTATGCCGCGCCGGCAATGACCGGGATATGACCCATGACCGATTCACACTCGGAAACACTTGGTATCAGCGCTGAAGGCGTGCGCGCCGCCGCGGCGCGTTTACAAGGAAAAGCGGTCAGAACGCCGCTTCTGGAAAACGAGATTTTGAACCAGCGCGCCGGCGGGAGGATACTGATCAAGCCTGAAACGCTTCAGCGCTACGGGTCTTTCAAATTTCGCGGCGCCTATAACCGGATTTCGCAGTTGAGCGACGAAGAGCGGCGCAATGGCGTTCTCGCCTGGTCGTCGGGCAATCATGCGCAGGGCGTGGCGCTCGCGTCGAAACTGCTGGGCGCCAAAGCGACGATCATCATGCCTGAAGACGCGCCAGCGATTAAGGCGCAAAATGTTCGCGCTCTCGGCGCTGATATCATCACCTATGATCGCTATACGGAGGACCGTGAAGACATTGCGGCGAAAATCCTTCGCGATCGCGACATGGCTCTCGCGCCGTCATTCGACCACCCCCATATTGTGGAGGGACAGGGCACGCTGGCGCTGGAAGTCCATGAAGACGCTTCGGCGATGGATGTGTCGCTTGACGCTTTTGTCATCTGTTGCGGCGGCGGCGGGTTGACATCCGGCTGCGCCACGATTTTGGAATCGGTATCGCCCGGCACATCCGTCTGGATCGCGGAACCGGAAGGTTATGACGAAGCCTGGGCGTCGATCAAAGCCGGCGAGCGCCTGAAGGCGGATGTCTCAAAACCGACCATTTGCGACGCCATTGCGACGGCAAGCCCCGGCTGGCTGACTTTCCCGATTATGCAGCGTCTGGTGCGCGGCGGCGTCACCATCACGGAACAGGAAGTGCGCGAGGCGATGGTCTTCGCTTATCAACATTTAAAGCTGGTGGTAGAGCCCGGCGGCGCTGTGGCGCTGGCGGCGATCTTATCACAAAAATTTGATGCCGCGGGCAAGGTCACGGCCATCACCCTGTCTGGCGGTAATGTCGATCCGGCGCTGTTCGCCAAAATACTGCAAAATTGAATTAAACAGTAAATAAAACAATATCTTAGTGAAATCTGGCCAGCGTCGGCAGACTGGCGGGCGGACCCGCTCGATCTTGAAACGTTATAATATAGCAATATATGCTGTGTATAAGAAAATAAGGCTGATTTGTCATCAAACAGGCGGAAATCCGCCTCTACGTGTTTGTAAAGATAGATAGTCAGAAATCGTTCCGGCCGTTCACGCTTTGATAGCCAGTTTCCCTGCACAATTGTCTGAATGGCCGCGGACAAAAAATAAGGACAAGACTGAGAAATGACACTGATGAAAAATGGCGCGATAGCGATTGAAAACGGTCAGAAGCCGTTATCAGCGCGCGATTTTGCGGAGCTGGGCGGGCGCAAGCTTGTTTATATCCGGACAGTGGAAGCGCGCGATGTCATTGACGATCTTATCGACGATGACGGCGAACTTGCGATCGAAATTGATGACGGCGATATCTTGTATTCAGTCCACTCATCAAATGGAGAGCGGCTGGCGCTTGTCGGCGACCGTGAACTTGCGTTTGCAGCAGCGCGCCAGCATGAAATGAATCCCGTCAGCGTGCATTAGCAACGCAGGCTGATCGGTAAACTTTCAACAAGTGAAAATTCAGAGGCGGCGGTTTACGCCGCGTGATGTTTCTGATCCGCTGTAGCAATGGCGAAAAGCGCTTCGGATGAATCCGCGCCGCGCAAGGCTTCCCGTGCGTCTGCATCGCGAAACAGCCGGGACACTTTGGCCAAGGCTTTCAGATGTGCGGCTGTAGCATTCGCCGGCGCCAGCAACATGAACACCAGATCAACAGGCTGATCGTCCACCGCGTCAAACGTGACGGGCGTTTCAAGGCGCGCAAGCACGCCCACGATTTTCTGAAGGCCGTCGATCTTGCCGTGGGGCAGGGCGACGCCGTCGCCGACGCCCGTGGAGCCAAGCTGTTCACGTTCAAGAAGCGTCTGCAAGATGCCAGACGCCGAATGGTCGACAAGATCACTCGCTTTGTCCGCCAGCGCCTGTAACGCTTCGCGCTTGCACGTGACTCGCAAATTATGAATGACGCCTTTGTGGCTCAGGAGATCATTTAGTCCCATCATACTCACACAAACTCATTTCACCGGTAATTGTTCAATTCTAGAGCGCTGAACGTAAGATTACCTTAAATTGCCGTTCTGGCCCTGGTTTCAGTAATTTTGCGCGACCGAAGACCGGGCCCTGTAGCCTTAAGAGGCCGTGGGATCAACCCACCCAATATTGCCGTCCCGCCGGCGATAAACAATATTAATCCGGCCATGCGCGGCGTTTTTAAATACAATTGCAGGTTGTTCAGCCAGATCGAGCTGCATGACAGCGGCCCCTACAGTCATTTCGCGCAGCGTCGTCTGGGATTCGGCGACCACGACCGGGTTTGGCTCCTCGTCGGACCCATTGGCCTCTTCTTCCTCGCCATAGGGCTCAAGAAGGTAGTAGGAGGCGTTTTCGGCGGGCAATGGCTCTTTTGCCGAGGCGTGGTGGTTCTTCAGCCGGCGCTTGTAGCGGCGAATGCGCTTTTCAAGCTTTGCAAGGCATTCCTCAAAAGCCCCATAGGCGTCTCCTCCTTCGCCGTGGGCGGCCAGAAATACGCCCGAGGCCAGATGAGCGGTGACGTCGCATTCGATCAGGTGGCGCTCTTTTGAGAAGGTGACGGTGGCTTCCGCGCCCCTGTCGAAATATTTCTCGACGCTGTCGCTGATTTTATCCGTCACGTGGACCTGAAGCGCATCGCCGAGATCCATATTCTTGCCGCTGACCTGTATGTCCAATCGAACCTCCTGAAGATGGCGGCCGTCAAAGATCGCGCCGCTCTTATAGCCGATATTGGCGTTGGCCCGGGCGGAGTAAAGGGTTAGATCGCCGTTTGCAACATTGCCCTGCGACGTTGCACCGAAGACGGGATATTCAGCGTTTCCCGATATTTGGCGACCGTTCTGCGGGCGATATCGACGCCGTCCGAGCGCAAGATTTCCACAATTTTATCGTCCGAAAGGACACTGTCCTTGGTCTCTGTCTCGATAAGTTCGCGAATCCGGTGGCGCACCGCTTCGGCGGAATGCGCCTCTCCGCCCTGGGATGAGGCGATCGCCGCGGTGAAAAAATACTTCAGTTCGAAAAGGCCGCGCGGGGTCGCGATATATTTATTCGATGTAACGCGCGAGACGGTCGATTCGTGCATCTCGATCGCGTCGGCGACGACCTTGAGATTTAAGGGACGAAGATGTTTAACGCCGTAAGCCAGAAATGCGTCCTGCTGGCGAACGATTTCGCTCGACACTTTTAAGATTGTCTGCGCGCGCTGATGCAGGCTCTTCGCCAGCCAGTTGGCGCTGGCGAATTGTTCGCTGATATAGGTCTTATCTTTTTCATCTGCGCCGTTTACGGATGATATTTCGGCGTAATATCGCTGATTGACCAGAATGCGCGGCAGGGTTTCGCTGTTCAATTCGACTTTCCAGCCGCCGTCGGCTGATTTGGCGACAAAGACATCCGGCGCGATCGCCTGCACCGCGCCGCCGCCATAGGCGTAGCCCGGCTTGGGCGTAAGCGCGCGCACTTCGGCGATCATGTCGCGGACGTCTTCTTCATCGGCCCCGGTCGCCTTGAGCAGACCTTTAAGATCGTTTCTGGCGACCATTTCGATATTTTCAACGAAAGCCTGCATGGCGGGGTCAAAACGATCTGAGTCGATTAGTTGCAGTCTCAAACATTCCTTCAGATCGCGCGCGCCGACGCCGGACGGGTCGAAAGTGGTGATCATGGCGTGCGTTTTTTCAACATCGCCGATGTCCGCCCCTAGGCGTTCGGCCGCCTGCGATAGATCTTCGCGCAGATAACCGGCCTCATCGATCATGTCGATAATATAGGCGCCGATGAAAAGTTGCATCGGGTCCCGCGTCGCCACATGCAGTTGTTCGGTGAGGTGTTCACCAAGCGAGATTTCTTTTTTCAGATTGGCGCCGAATTCTTGCTCGTCGCCCTCGAGGCGCCGGCCTGAGGACGCGGACGCCCAGTCATTCGGCCGGTAGTCTGCGTAGGCGGCGTCGCTGCCTGAGGCGTTGGGATCGACGTCTTCATATTCGACGTCAAGCGCTTCGCGCGCTTCGCGGGCGCCGTTTTCATCACGGGCGTCGACCTCAGAGGTCTGCCGCGATTCCGGCGCATCGGTCTGACGCTCGCCGCGGCGCTCGGCCGGACCGTCCGCCGGCGATTCATCGCGCTCCAAAAACGGATTTTGCTCTAGCTGGTCTTCTACATATTCGGAAAGTTCCAGATTCGATAATTGCAGAAGCTTGATCGCTTGCTGCAATTGCGGCGTCATCACAAGCTGTTGCGATTGCCGGAGTTCGAGTTTCGGAGCTAACGCCACACTGCCCCCTTCTAAACCTCTCGTTACATCTGAAATCTGTCGCCGAGATAGACGCGCCTGACGTCTTTATCGCCGACAATATCGCCGGGCGCGCCCTCAAGCAGGACTTCGCCTTCGTGAATAATGTATGCGCGATCGATGATATCGAGTGTTTCGCGTACATTATGATCCGTAATCAGAACGCCGAGGCCGCGATCCTTCAAATGCGCCACGAGTTCGCGAATTTCCGCAATCGCCAGCGGGTCGATGCCTGCGAACGGCTCGTCCAGCAGCATGAATGAAGGCGCTGTCGCCAGCGCGCGTGCGATTTCGACGCGCCGCCGTTCGCCGCCGGACAGTGCGATCGCCGGGGCGCCGCGCAGATGCGTGATGTGAAATTCGTTTAAAAGATCATCAATGATCTTTTGCTGCTTGTCCTTGTTTTTTTCTACGAGTTCGACAACCGCGCGCAAATTCTGCTCTACCGAAAGACCGCGAAAAATCGAGGCTTCCTGCGGGAGATAGCCAACGCCGAGGCGCGCCCGCTGATACATGGGCAGGCCGGTGACATCGTGGCCGTCAATCGTGATGCGCCCGCGGTCGGCGGGAATAAGGCCTGTAATCATATAAAAACAGGTCGTCTTGCCGGCGCCGTTCGGGCCAAGCAGGCCGACCACTTCGCCGCGTTTGACGCTCATGGAAACGCCGCGGACAACGGGCCGGCGTTTAAACGATTTGCCGAGGTTTTCCGCCGAAAGGCTGCCGCCGCCCTCGACCACTTTGGGTCGCTGACGTCTGGGCGCCGCTTCGCTTTTCGCAGGGGTCGCCGGAATATTGCCTTGCGGTTCCATATTGTCGCTCATTAAGCGCATCTCTCTTTAATGTTCAGTGAAGGGGCGGCGTATTCGCTGATTTTGGCGTTAACCATTACGTTTGCTCATCATCGGACTGTGTGAAAAACAGCCCGCGGATCCGTTTTCCGGCCTCCGGGGTAAACAAAACCTTGCCCGTATCCACCCAGTAAGTGACTTTTCCGGCGGACAAAACCTGCTTGCCCTGCGTGACAATGACATCTTCTGTCATGGTGATGGTGCGGGCCTGATCGTTAAACACCGCGCGACCGCCAGTAAGGGCTTCTTTACCATTTGAATAGCGCACATCGCCAATCGCGGTGATGGTTTCAAACCCGCCATCGTCAAGCAGAACCGCTTCCAGCCGTTTGGTGGTCAAAATGCCTTCGCCCTGCACAACCCGGACATTGCCTGTCCAGGTGGCGAGATTGTCCTGGAATTCGGCCGTATCGCCGGTGATATCAATGGGCAGGTCGCTGTCGGCGACAAGCTGCGCTTCAGCCCCGGCGAGAACGCTGAAAGACAAGGCTGCGGCTATGGTTCTGAAAAAGTTTTTGATCATATTTAATTTCGTTGAGGCGTGTTGTTGATTTGAACGTCTTTCAAGGGCGGCGTTTCGTTGTTTTGCGCGGCTGGTTTTTCTTTTGATTTGGGATAAAGGCGCATACGCACATTGCCTTCAAGCACAACCCGTCCCTCATTGTTATACGCTTTCATGCGGTCGGCCTGCAGCGTTTCCCCGGCGGGACCCTCGCCGCCAATTCCGGCGTCGCTTGTAACGACTTCGTCGTCAATGGAAACCGTCGCGGACGCGGAACGGAAAATATACGTATCCGCGCCGACGTCATGTTCCAGCGTGACGTCGTCGTTCAATTCCAGGATTTTTGCATCCGAACGATAGACGCCGTTTTGCGCCGTTACGATATTCGTCTCGCCGGCGTCGCCCTGTACGGCTTTCGGATTTTCAAGCTGAACGACGTCTTTAACCTGAGGGTTCTGGATAGCGGCGGCGGCGGTGATTTCAAACGGCTTGCCTTTGGTGTCGATGCCTGAAAAACGCGGGCTCGCCATGCGCAGTTCTTCGGCTGTGGCGCGCACATCTTCGAAATCCTGCAAAAATGCTGAATCGTTTTCTTCCGACGTTGTGTTGAAAAAGAAAGCCGCGACCAGAACAAGGCCGAGGATCGGCAACCCTATGCGTAAACGGCGCACGAGCCGCGACCGGGCCGCCGCCTGCGAACCGGTTGTGCGCGCGCGCGTCGGCAAACTGTCAAGGGCGCGCCGGCTGACCGTTCCGCGTTCCGGCGCGGCGGCGTCCTGTTCGGTGGCGGCGGTGGTCATGCCAGGCGCTTCATCCCTTTGCGACTTAAGCGTTAGAGGCCGCAGACAATGTTGCGGCGAATTGCAGTTTATATAGTCGCGCGGGGCGGAAAGGGAAGCAAGAGGGCGCTTGTTTTAAGGGGTTGGAGCCCTCAGGAATGGGCGAAAATGTCGATTTCCGGCCAGCCTTCGAGATCAAGCGCCGCCCTTGACGGTAAAAAGCCGAAACACGCCTCCGCCAGCGCCATGCGGCCTTCGCGGGCGAGCATTTCGTCCAGTTTCGCTTTTAACGCGTGCAGGTGCAAAACATCGGACGCCGCGTATTCGATCTGGGCGGACGTCAGTTCGTCCGCGCCCCAGTCAGAGGACTGCTGTTGTTTGGACATATCCACGGCCAGCAATTCTCGCGAGAGGTCTTTCAGGCCGTGCCTGTCCGTATAGGTGCGGCAGAGTTTGGACGCGATTTTCGTGCAGTAAACGGGGGCCGTCTTGACGCCCAGCCAGTACTGGAATGCTGCGACGTCGAAACGGGCGAAATGAAAAATCTTTAAGACCTTCGGGTCGCCAAGCAGGGCTTTAAGACGCGGCGCATCATAGCTCTTGCGGTCAAGCTGCACGAGATGCGCGTCACCGTCGCCCGACGATAGCTGCACAACGCATAATGGATCGCGCTGCGGTATGAGGCCCATGGTCTCGCTGTCGACGGCGATGACGGTTCCAAGATCGAGGCTGTCCGGCAGGTCGCCCTGATGAAGATGGTTTGTCATGCGTTGTTCTTATGTGTCTGCAAGCGGAGAAGGTATATGCATTGTAAGGAAAATAGTGAAGGCGGCATTAAGCTGTTTTTCTTACAATAACGGAACCCGCCGAATAGCCGGCGCCAAATCCGCAGATCACGCCAATGTCGCCGGATGCGATACCGGCGCGGTGTTTGTGAAATGCGATGATCGAACCGGCGGACGATGTGTTCGCGTATTCATCCAGAACAACCGGCGCCTCTTCGCGCGTTGCCTCCCGCCCTAGCACGCGCCGTGAAATAAAATCGTTCATGGACAGGTTCGCCTGATGCAGCCAAAACCGTTTTACGGTTTCCGGCGCGATATCGAGATCGGCCAGATGATTTGAAATCAGTTCACTGACCATCGGCACGACTTCCTTGAAGACTTTCCGGCCTTCCTGAATAAACAGCTTATCTGTGAACGGATCGGATGGATCCTCGGCGCCGTCGCCGTCTTCGCGCTCGCAGCGGTTCAGAAAACCGAAATTATTGCGAATATTGTTGGAAAACTGTGTCTTCAAGCGCGTGCCGAGAATTTCCCAGCTTTCTCCTGCCGGCTCGCGGTCATTGCGTTCCAAAATCACCGCCGTGCACACGTCCCCAAAAATAAAATGGCTGTCGCGGTCGCGGAAATTCAGATGCGCCGAGCAGATTTCCGGATTGACCATCAAAATGCGGCGGGAGCCCGCGCGAATGAGACCTAGCCCTGTCTCAATGCCGAATGTCGCTGAGGCGCACGCGACATTCATGTCGAACGCGAAACCGCCAATGCCAAGCGCGTCCTGAATTTCAACGGCGATGGCGGGATAGGCCCGTTGAAGGTTCGATGCGGCGCAAATTACACCGTCTATATCCGCCGCTTTTACATCCGCGGCGCGCATCGCCTCGCGTGCGGCGTTCACAGCCATTTCTGCCAGAACGGAAAGCTCACTGTTGGGGCGCGGTTTGATGTGCGGCGCCATCCGGTCGATATCGAGTATGCCGTCCTTGTCGAGCACGTAACGCGATTTGATGCCTGATGCTTTTTCGATGAATTCGGCTGAAGATTTTTGCAGCGGTTGTATCTCGCCGGCGGAAATAGCGGCCTCATTGTCGGCGTTGAACTTTTCGACATATGCGTTGAAGGCCGTCACCAGCTCCGCGTTGGAAATCGAGTGTTGCGGGGTGAATAGCCCAGTGGCGGCAATGCGGACATCTGCAGAATGATCGGTCATAACGAGCCTTCAATTGAGTTTGGCGCAATTTGCGCTGTTCCCGGCGGGGGTGCAACCGCAAGACGCGTCATCTGGCGAGCTTCTGGACGTCTTTCCACCGGGGGCACGCCGTTTCATGGTCATTGACCATCCCGACCGCCTGCATGAAAGCGTAAACGATTACCGGTCCGCAGAATTTAAAGCCACGGCGTTTCAATTCCTTCGCCATGGCTTCGCTTTCGGGCGATTTCACCGCGTGATCTTTATAATTTCTGACCTTGTTGACGATGGGCCGGCCTTCGACGAAGTCCCACAAAAAGCCCGAAAACCCTTCCGGCGCCGTTTCCATGATCTGAAGATAGGCTTTTGCATTGCCGATGGTCGCGTCAATCTTGGTTTTTGAGCGGATGATGCCCGCATCGTTCATCAGCCGGTCGATTTTTCTCGGGGTATAGCGTGCGATTTTTGCCGGTTCAAATCCGTCAAACGCCTTTCTGAAATTGTCGCGCTTGTAGAGGATTGTCCGCCAGGAGAGCCCGGCCTGAAATCCGTCCAGAATAAGCTTTTCGAACAGCGCGCGATCATCATACTCCGGCGCGCCCCATTCTTCGTCATGGTACTGACGGTACACGGGGTCGTTTGCGGGCGCCCACAGGCAATGCATTTTCGCCGTCATATCGTCATACCAAATGCAAAAGCTTTAACAGCCAGATGATGAGAATGAGCGTTTGCACGATAAAAAATACAAACCGGATGGTGACAAACATGCGGCTGGTGGAGATCAAATGGACGATGGATTGCGCTACGCGTGCAACAAGAAAAACATACGCCAGGCCATTCGTCAGAGCAGTTTGATCTGTTGCAACGGCGTATAACAGGATCGCGAAGGCTGCTGGCAGGTATTCATAACAATTGGCGTGCGCGCGCGTCAGACGCTTGCCGAACTCGCCGATATCCTCGCCCGTTGGCGCAAATGAGTTGGCGGCGCGTTTGCCGGTCATCACAAGCGAGGTTCGGAATACGCCAAGGCTGAGCAACAATAACAACAGCCAGCCGACAAGCAGTAACAGCGTCGTTGCGGTGGGCGTCATGATCTCTCTCCAGTTTTTAAGCCGGGAGGAGACTAACCCTGTTCGAGATAATCGGGAACGCGCAATTGCACCGCCTGACCGCCGCATTCAATAGGGGTTTTCTCCGTTTTGGCTTTTCCCCAGCGGTCCATGCGGATCGAGGCGAGGGCGATATTGCCGGCGCGGCTCATGAGTTCGCCGAGTTTGGTTCCGCCTGCGGTGACGTCGCCGCCATTTTTCGCCGCTTCGCCTTCAAATTCGGCGATCAGCGTACGGCGGCGCGGCTCGCCCTTGCGCTTCATGCGGCTGGAGACCTCCTGGCCGACAAAACAACCCTTTTTGTAACTGACGGCGTTCAAGGCGTCGTAATTGACGTCCATGAGGAACATTGCGTCCGGGCCAAAGTCTTTGCCGAATTCGGGAACGCCATGGGCGATCCGGTTTTCATCGTAGCGCGTACTGGCATGCCCGGTGTTGTTGGGTGCGATCATGCGCCAGCCGAGCCCGTCGCAGCGTACGTCGCGATAGACATGCGCATTTTCCAAGCCTGCTGTTGATGGTTTGCTGTCTACAGCCAGAACGAAAAGCGTTTCGACGAGATCAATGCTGACTTTCGCCCGCAGCTTATACAGCGTCAGCCGTTTGAGGAGGCCGGGCGCATTGGCCTTGTCACAATCGACGAGGAGCGAGTCGTTTGCGTCGACCACAAAGAAATCCGCGATTATTTTTCCCTGCGGCGTCAACAGGGCGGAGAAGACGGCGGTCTCGGGCGCGAGGCGGTCGAGGTCCTGCGTGACAATTCCTTTCAGAAAATGCCGGGCGTCTTGGCCGGAAATGCTGATCACTGCGCGATCGGGTAACAAGGTGGGTTCGCTCATGACCCGGATGTAGTCGTCATTTCAGAAAATGAAAAGGCCGCCCGTCTGGACGGGCGCGCACCGCCCGGCGTAGAACGCGCTGATGGCGGATGTTGTGAAAAGTAAGGACGGACCCGACCGGCTCGTTATACGCCGGCCGGATGACTGGCATGTGCATTTGCGCGACGGCGCAATGCTGAGCGCGGTGGCGGATTATACGGCGCGTCAGTTTGCGCGGGCGATCATCATGCCCAATCTGGCCGAGCCCGTAACAACGGTGGAAGCGGCGCGCGCCTATCGCGAACGTATTTCGGAAGCAGTTTCGCACAGCGCTGCCTTTACGCCGCTCATGACCTGCTATCTGACGGACAACGCAGTCCCGTCTGAAATTGAGCGCGGGGTTCAGCAAGGCGTTTTTTCCGCCTGCAAGCTTTACCCCGCGAACGCCACGACCAATTCAAGTCACGGCGTGACGGATATTGAGAACATTTATTCTGTGCTGGAAACCATGCAGCGCATCGCCTTGCCGCTGCTCGTTCATGGCGAAGTCACCGACGCGGATATCGACATTTTCGATCGCGAAGCGGTTTTTATAGAGCGCGTGCTGTCGCCAACGATGAAAGCGTTTCCTGATCTAAAAATCGTTTTCGAACATATCACCACTGCGGACGCGGCCGATTTCGTCAGCGAAAGCGGCGAGAATATCGCCGCGACAATCACGCCGCACCATCTGGAGTTCAATCGCAATGCGATTTTCCAGGGGGGCGTCCGGCCGCATTTTTATTGCCTGCCCGTCGCGAAACGCGAACGCCATAGGCTTGCCTTGCGCAGCGCGGCGACGTCCGGTTCGCCGAAATTTTTTCTGGGCACGGACACCGCGCCTCACGCCGTCAGCGCGAAGGAATCCGCCTGCGGCTGCGCGGGTATCTTCAACGCTCCGTTTGCGCTTGAAAGTTACGTCAAGACTTTCGAAGAAGAAGGCGCGCTTGAAAAACTGGAAGGGTTTGCCTCCGAACACGGGCCCAGGTTTTACGGATTGCCGCTGAACGAAGACTATATCGCGCTCGAACGTACTGAAATCCGCGTGCCTGATACGCTCGAAACCGGATCTGAAAAGCTAGTCCCGTTTCATGCCGGTGCGACGCTCGCCTGGCGATATGCGGGCCTTGTGTCTGGCGGTTGAATGAAAACTCATAAAAAATTCAATCCATGCAAAAGGAAACACTGATGAAAAAGCTGTTATTGGCCGGCGTCGCGATGATGGTTTTAGGTTGCAGTAGTGAAAATGACGCTGAAACTGTTGCGCCTGATATATCGCGCGAGACCGCGAAGCAAACGCCCCCTGAGACTGACGACAGCATCAGGCGCGAAGCGGAGAGAGCCATGAGCGATCCCGATTTTTTTGATGGCGCGTGGAGCGAGGAAAAAGCCGCGCCGATTCTCGACAAGACCATGCGGCTGCATCTCGATTTCGCCGAAGCGCAGTTGACGGATGGAGAGCGCGCTGCAGTTAATGAGTTGCTCGCCGCCGGTGAGCGGCTGCACGCGCTATATCTTGAACAAAAACATGCTCAGGCCAGAAGGGCTGAAGCCGCTTTGCAGAATGCGCAAGGCCGTCAGCATCTGAAAGACCTTTTCTGGATCATGAAAGGGCCGGTCGCCACAACGCTCGAAAACAACAGAGAGGCGTTCCTGAACGTCGATACGGAGACGCCGGCGCGCAATGTTTATCCGGATAGCGCGACCCGTGAATCGCTGGACGAATTTCTCTCAGATAATCCTGAAAAGCGCGCCGCTATGTTGGATTTACGCGCGGTTGTACGCGAAGCGAGCGCCGAAAATATCGATGCGGCGCTGACGGCGCTTGATAACCATCCAGCACTGGACGTATTGCATCCGGGATTGCGGCAAAAAATTCAGAATGCCGAAGGCTATTTCGCGCTGCCTTATTCGCTGGCCTATGCCGACGACATTTTCTTTATACACGATCGCCTGATCGCCGCAGCCGATCACGTCGCGGCGGACGACATCGCCTTTGCGCGTTTCCTGCGCCTGCGCGCCGTGGATTTGTTGACGGACAATTATGACGGCGGCGACGCCGCGTGGGTGACGGGCGAGTTTACCGGTAATCTCAACGCGCAGATCGGCAGCTATGAGACTTACGATGACGCGCTTTATGGGGTGAAAAGTTTTTTCAGCCTCTCCCTGCTTCAACGCGATAAGGAAAAGAGCGATGAGCTTGCCGCCGCTATCGGTGATATCCAGGCCATCGAAGATGCGCTTCCCTATGAGGCGACAAAACAAGTGCGCAGCAATATTCCGGTTGGCGTTTACAATGTGGTTGCCGATTTCGGGCAGGCGCGGGGAACGAACACCGCGACCATACTGCCAAATGAAGGGCATCTGTCGCGACAATATGGCCGCACGATACTGATCCGCTCGAATATCTTACAGAACGAACAGATTTTTGCGGAAGCGCAAACGGCGTTTAACGCAGCGCTGGCCGAAGAGCATCACGGCGATCTTTTGCTGGAGGGGAATTTTTACCGCACGCTCTGGCATGAGGTGGGTCATTATCTTGGACCGGACCGGACTGAAGCGGGCGGCGATATCGACGCCGCGTTGCAAGACACGGCGGACCTTATCGAAGAAATGAAAGCCGATCTTGTCTCCCTTTTCGCGGCGCCGCGACTGCATGAGGCCGGCTACTACACGGACGATCAGCTACGCGCGATTTACGCCGGCGGTATCTTGCGCGTGTTGCAGAAAAACCGGCCGCGCCGCGATCAGGCCTATGGCACAATGCAGCTCATTCAGTGGAACTGGTTTCTGGATAAAGAGCTTTTGTCATTCGAAGACGGTGTGCTCGTCATCGATTACGCGCGCTATCCGGAAACGGTATTATCGCTTCTGGAGAAAATTATCGATCTGCAATATAGCGGCGATCGCAATGCGGCTGACGCATTTGTCGACGCATGGACGGACTGGGATGAAAATCTGCATGGGGCTATTGCGTCCGCCATGCGCGACGCTGAAGGCTCGCGCTACAGGCTCGTCACCTATAAGGCGCTTAATCGGTAACGCCGGTATTTTCCGCCTGAGGCTGGATAAGCAGGGGCCCTTGCTCGAAAGATTGTTCTTCCTCAAGCCCGGCGGTCAGGCGCCGGACGACGTCTTCGCCTTGCGCTGCTCTGGCGGCGGCGTAATCGCGCGCGCGCCTGTCGCATGAAGGAAAGCTGCGCTGTGCGCGGCGATAGCCTTCGTTGAATTGACTCACCAGCCTGGTGCGCACCTGCTCTTCGGGTTCTTCAAGGGAAATGAGCTGTTTCATCCGCTCGCGCCAGACATCCGCTTCATAACGCGGTTCGCAACTGCGCCGGATGTGATGCATTTCGCCGAACAGCGCGGAAAGCATGGTCAGGTCTCGCTGGCGCTCCATATAGGCGCCATATTCCTGTGCGGCGGCTGGTGTTGCGACAGGCGAGAGGCAAAGCGCGAGACAAAAGCCGGTGATGACAAAGCGATAATTCATGGCGTTCCTGATTCAGCGGAAATATAGCCGTATTGTGGCTATTTTTGAAAGAGTTCGCGTTTTTTAACCGCCTCTTCAACGGCGCGGCGGGTTGTATCCCAGGAAAGGCGTGCAAGCGCTTCTTCGAGGCCGACGAATTCCGCTTCCACGGCGTCGTCGCCGGCGCGCGGTTCGCCGGACACCCATTCCGCAACATAATCGATCAGAACTGTATGTGCGGGAAAGCCGGTATCGGCGGGCAGCGCTTCGAATACGTCAAGCAGGCCGAGGATTTCGATATTCAGCGAGGTTTCCTCGCGCACTTCACGCATCACGGCGTCGGTCAGGGTTTCGTTGTGCTCCAGCGCGCCGCCGGGAATCGACCAGTGTCCTTCAAACGGCGCTTTGCCGCGTTTGACGAGTAGAATGTCGTCTCCTTTAAAAACAACGGCGCCGACGCCGATAAAAATATTTCGCTGCTCACTCATGAATCGCGCTTATGTTGCATTGTATGTGTGGCCGTTATTACCTGAAATCACCGCCGGCGGAACTCGCCGCGCAGTTTAATGTGGATGTGCGGGATAATTTTCCGCCGCGCTATAACATCGCGCCGACCCAGCCCATCGCGATCATCAGACAGAATGCGCGTCGCAGGCCGGAATATGCGCTGGTGCGCTGGGGGTTTGTTCCCGAATGGAAGAAAACGCCGGAAACGCGGCCGTTAATCAATGCGCGCAGCGAGACGGCGGCGGAAAAGCCCACATTTAGAAATGCAATGAAGCGCCGGCGCTGTCTGATCCCGGCGGACGGGTTTTACGAATGGAAAGCGGCGGGCCGTGAAAAGCAGCCCTATGCAATACGCCGTGCTAAGGGATCGCTCTTTGCATTTGCTGGCCTGTGGGAGACCGCAATGGACCCCGGCGGCGGCGAAATGGACACGGCGGCGATCCTGACCACCGGCGCGGGAGAAGACCTGAAAGCTCTGCATCGCCGCGAGCCCGTGGTTATTCCGGCTGAGGATTATGCGCGCTGGCTCGAAACAGACGAGCGCGATATTGCGCAACTGGAAAGCCTGCTGGCGCCGGGTCCTGCGGGAAGCTGGGAGACATTCCCCGTCTCGAAAGATGTCGGCAATGTCCGCAATGACGGTCCGCGGCTTATTGAGCGGGTGCGGCTATCGTTGTTTGACTAGAGTAATCGACCTCACCCTGAGGCGCCCGAACGCAGATCGAACCTCGAAGGCTGGTCGGACATGACGAACACGCATCACACCTTTTAAGGCTCGCCCGGACTAGTCCGAGCGCGCATCTGAAAATGCGGGCCGCGTTTTTTAGAAATGCATCGTAGAGCTACTGGTCCGCCAGGGCTTTCCGGTGCGCTTTCGCTTCTTCCACGTAATGCGCCGCGCCCATCAGCGCCGCTTTGTCTTCGCCCTCTTTCAGGTCGCGGAACTTGCGCGCCGGCATGCCCGCCCACATCTCGCCGGCGGGCACGATTTTCTTCGGCGCCAGGAAAGCCCCGGCGGCGAGCATGGCGCCGGTTTTGACAAGCGAGCCGTCAAGCATGGTCGCGCACATCCCGACAAACCCGCCATCCTCGACCGTCGCGCCGTGCAGCATGCATTTATGGCCGACAAGTACGTTGTCTCCGATGATCGTCGGCACGCCGCCCATGGACGGCTCGTCCACATGAATGATCGTGCCGTCCTGGATATTCGATCCCTTGCCGATGACGATTTTATTCGAGTCGCCGCGTAAGACGCACCCGTACCAGATAGAGGCGTTTTCATGCACTTCGACATCGCCGCAGATAACGGCGCCCGGCGCGATGAAGGCGCTTTTGTGAATTTTCGGCGTCTTGCCGCCGATGGCGAAAATGAGGGGGTTCATGTGGCGAACGAATCCTTGCGTTTTTTGTCAATAGCAGGGCAAATGTTTATCGTCATATTTGTCGAGAGGCAAAATGTCGTCTGATCGGGCGTACTCAAAAGCTCGCCCGACTTCAGAGGTTCGAGAAAAGCTCCTTTCAACTTCAGCAAACTTTGCTGCGCTATTAAAGAGTTCTCCACGCACATGTTCGTGCTGCTGCATCGCCATCATTTCATGTAGGAGGTTTGCGGTCCCGTAAGTGCGAACTTTTCCGATGATGATTGCAATTCGTTCACGCTCCTCTTTTGATCCGCAAGCAAGATCAAGAACCTGCTTTGGTTTTTCCCCACGATACACAGCAAGTAGAAGTTTAACTGGTAAATTCCATTGCCGATCACGTGGAGAAACGCCACTAGCTTTAAGGCGGTCAACCTCGCTGATTGCCCACGCTTGAACGACGTCTTTTTCAGCCGATGCGATCAGGAGCGTTTCATTCGCGGTAGGGTTTGCCAGTATTTCATTTATATCAAGTGCGTCGTAGTTGCAGTTCGTCGGCGAATTTTTAATGAGACACGATGCAAAACTCTGCCGATCCCACCAATCGCCAAACTCAGTAGGGACGATTCTGTATTCGCCATAGCCGATGGCCCGGCTTACAGGAGACCAAAATCCGGGGCCGGCGCCTGGCCCGGTAACGCCTTCAACCCAAAGAATATGTTTGCCAAAAGCCTGTTTTACCAGCGCATATTCTTTGCGCTTGACGAAAAATGCGAGCGATGCACCCAACTCAGTCGGCGGTGGAGAGATTTGAGCGATGATCTGGCGAAATATCGGATCGGCTTCGGGATGGTCACCTTCTGACAACGCCCGTGCAGCGACACTTTTCACATCCTCTCGCGCGCGGGGCCGATCATAAAGAAGCGACACAAACGTATCCACTTCTTCCTCTTCGGTTCCTATGTTGACGTCTTCAAAGCTCCGATAGGCGAAGTCCGGATCGTTATAAACAGCGATCAACCATTGTGTAGGCTTGTCTGGATGAATTGTAAGAAGGTGGCGCATAGCATCTTCGCCAATTTTCTGCTCGAACTCCGCCGCACCTTCACTCATGCCGCGAAGAGCTAAGGCGCGCATCTCATCAAGTTGCACCATGCGATCCGGGTTTTTCTGAATTTCAAGGTAGGTTTCAATTGTTTTGCGCCAAAGGGAACCCGGACCAAAATTGTCTTCATTCATGCGTGAGAATGCATCTCCAGAAACTGCAAACTCATTTTTATCATTCTTTCGCAGCATCAGCACATAACTGTCGCCATGACGATAAGTTCCGCGGACGCAAGACCCCATGAAAGCCTCCCGGTTTGCTGAGCTAATGTCGTTTGGGTCACTCGGTATTGGCTTGCCAAAATGGCCGCTCTGATCGAAAACAGTTGCAGTAGGATTGCCCTTAAGTGCCGCAGTCACTTTAAAAACAATCTTGTCCCCAAATTCTGCCTTGGTTTTTCGAACGGCCTTACCGACGACGATCGCATCAGCAGAGTCAATCATTTCAAAATTCGACTGCAGAAAGACGCCTTCAATGAGCGAACATGCAGTCACGGGGGTGGTAACCACATAAAAAATGATGGAAAGTAACCCGAGTCTTTTCATATGACCATTTTCCTTGAAATTATGTAGTAATTTAATGTAGCAGACATCGGTATGTCTAACTGATTATTACCCCTTCACCGCATCGGGCTGATTGTCCGGATGCGCTTTTTCAAACGCCGGGTGCTTCTGGCAGCGCTCGTAAATCTCGTTCATTTTTGCAAAACCCGATACATCGACGCCGAAGCGGTTGGCGGCGAACATCTGCGGGATCAGAAAACAATCGGCAAGACCGGGCGTGTCGCCGATTGAATAATCGCCGGCCGTGCGGGCCAGCATTTTCTCCACCGCCGCCATGGCGCCGCCGGGCCAGGTGTTGAGCCATTGCTTCATGACCTCATCGTCGAAACCGCCTTCTGATTTCAGATATTGCTGTATACGGAGGTTCATGAAGGGCTGCGCTTCGCTGGCCAGCGTCAGCGCGATCGCGCGCGCGTTAGCGCGAGGCGCAGCCCCATGGGGCAGCAGCGACGGGTCCGGACGCGTCTCTTCCAGATATTCGAGGATGGCCAGCGACTGCGTCAGCACGGCGCCTTCATCGGTTTTGAGCGCTGGGACGAGCGCCAGGGGATTGCGCGCGAGGTGGGCGTCGCTCTTCTGTTCGCCCGCTAACAGATTTACAGGCTCGTATTCGTAATCGATATTTTTCAACGCCAGTGCGATGCGCACCCGATAGCTCGCGCTGGAGCGCCAATAGCCGAACAGTTTCATGCCGTTAAGTCTCCTTCGCCGGATCGCCGAAAACGCCGGTTGATTGCATTTAGTAACATATGTTACTAAATGCGCGTCTGAACCCCCGACATTTTAAGAGGCATAAACATGGCTGACCTTTTCGAAAACCCCATTGGCACTGACGGTTTTGAATTCGTTGAATATACGAGCGGTAATCCTGACGAGCTGGCGGCGCTCTTTGAAAAGCTGGGCTTTACCGCCGTCGGCAGACATCGCTCCAAGGATGTCGTTCATTATCGTCAGGGCGATATCAATTTTCTCCTGAACCGTGAACGTTCCGGCCAACCGGAAGTTTTTCGGGGCCAGCACGGCGCCGGCGCCAACGCCATGGCGTTTCGGGTTAAGGACGCCAGACACGCATTCGATGAAGCCGTCAAACGGGGCGCTAAGCCCATTGAAGCGAAAGCCGGCCCGATGGAGTTGAACATTCCGGGCATCGAAGGGATCGGCGGCCTCAATGTCTATCTCGTCGATCGGTACGGCGCACAGTCGATTTACGATATCGACTTTGAGCCCATTGAAGGAGCGGACCCAAAGAAAAACGACATGGGGCTCACCTATATTGATCACCTCACGCACAACCTTCATCGCGGCAACATGGACAAGTGGGCGGCGTACTACGAGGACATCTTCAATTTCCGCGAAATCCGCTATTTCGATATTGAGGGTAAACTTACCGGCCTTGTTTCCAAAGCCATGACGTCCCCTTGCGGTAAAATCCGCATTCCGTTGAATGAAAGTCAGGACGAAAAATCCCAGATTGAGGAGTTTCTCCAGCGCTATAATGGCGAGGGCATTCAGCACATCGCGCTCGGCGCGGGCGACATCTATGAGACGGTGGAAGCCTTGCGCAAGCGCGATGTGCCGTTTCAGGATACGCCCGATACATATTATGAAAAGGTGGAGGAACGCGTTGGCGATCACGGCGAGGATCTCGCGCGATTGCAGAAAAACAAGATCCTCATCGACGGCGCGCCCACACAAGGGCAGGGTCTGCTGTTGCAAATTTTTACGCAGGACGCCATCGGGCCGATCTTTTATGAAATCATTCAGCGCAAGGGGAACGAAGGCTTCGGCGAAGGCAACTTCAAGGCGCTGTTCGAATCGATCGAAGAAGATCAGATTCGCCGCGGCGTTTTGAAAGAAACGGCGTAAGCGCCGCGCCATGGCCGCCGGCCTTGCCTCGCAGAACTCCCGGCCCGGTAAAAACCGGGAGCTCGTCCTTGAGAATTTTGCACCCTATCGCATTGTCGCTCTCGGCCATGCGATCTCCGGCCGGCTGGCGCGCGCCTATGCGGATGAAAATATCACCATTCCGGAATGGCGCGTCCTCGCTGTAGTGGCGCAGGCGGAAAGACTTGCAGCGCGCGATGTGGTCAAACGCACGCCCATGGACAAGATGACAGTCAGCCGCGCGGTGGCGAGCCTGGAAGCGAAAAGTTTCGTTATACGCGCCGTGAGCGATACGGACCGGCGCGTATCAATGTTGTCTTTATCGCCGAATGGCCGGGCGCTGTTTGATCGCATCGCAGCACTGGCCCTAGAATTCGAAGACGCGCTGATGGCGTCGCTGGAACCGGAAGAAGCGGCACTGTTTCATTTGGTCCTGCAAAAGCTCGAAGAACGCGCGCACGGTATGAACGGCGACAGAACTTAAATCATATACTTGCTCGCCAGCGCCGGAGGATACAAACTTCGTTTATTCCCGTTAAAGCGGGAACTTGTGCATACTTTCTGGATTTCATTTTCCGGAAATAGCGGGGGTTAGTGAACGTTTTGGCTGCAAGATTTACAGTTTTGACAGCGGCGCTGTTTCTCGCCGCGTGTGTTTCTTTTCCCGACGCGCCGCGGGCTACCGCTACGCCGGTTATCGAGGACAATGCGCTCATCTCGATCGATGGAACGCGGCTAGGCCTTAGGCGCTGGGAGGCGGAAAGTCCCCGCGCGGTCATTGTCGCATTGCACGGCATGAATGATTATTCTCATGCATTTGATGGTCCCGGCGCATGGTGGGCTGGCGAGCGCCGGATTACGACCTACGCCATTGACCAACGCGGATTCGGCAAGTCGCCTGAGGTCGGGAGATGGCCAGGCGAGGATGCCTTGATCGTAGATCTGAGAGCCGGGCTGGCGGCGGCGCGGGCGAGGCATCCGGGCCTGCCTGTTTACGTCCTTGGTCATTCCATGGGCGCCGGCGTCGCCATGGCGGCGGAAGCGCAAAACCCGCTTGGCGCCGACGGCCTTATCCTTGCGGCGCCGGGCGTGTGGGGAGGGCCAGCTTTGCCGATCCCTTACCGGCTTGCGGCGAATATCGGTGCGGCGTTTGCGCCGGGTAAAACGCTCACAGGCGAGCGCGCAGACCGGCAGGCAACGGATAATATTCCCATCCTGCGCGAAATGGCGGCGGACCCGCTGATAATCAAAGAGACGCGTCTTGATGCGGTAGTCGGGGTCACGCGCGTGATGGGAACAGCATATAAAGGTGCGGATAACATCAATACGAATATTTTGTTTTTGATGGGTGAAAAGGATGAAATCATTCCGCTGAACGCGATGGAGAAAACCGCCATGCGCCTTTCTGGCGACGTAACCTACCGGCGCTACCCGAAAGGCTGGCATCTGTTGTTTCGCGATTTGCAGGCCGAAACGGTCTGGCGCCATGTCGCTGAATGGATAGAGCGTGAACAGGCGAGCGCGGCGGAATAGTGTTCCTGGCAATGCATGATAAAATTGCGTCATGACAGTAAAAGACTGGGATGCGCTTGCGGATGACTTCTCCGCCCGCGTTCTTGAAATCAGCGAATGCGATATTGACGGCGTTCTGCAAGCAACGGCGAAAAGGCTGGGCGGCGCACGAAAAATTGCGACCGATTTTGGTTGCGGCGCGGGCGCGTTGACGCGGCTGATCTCGCCGTATTTTAAAAGTGTCATTGGCGTGGATTTCGCGCCGAAACTCATTGAGGCCGCCCGTGCCCGCACTTCCGCAAAAAACATCGAATACGATGTCTGCGACTTGCAGGCGGCTCGCGCGAAGCGGTTCCCTTGCGATGTTGCATTCTGTGCAAATGTGCTCATCGGTGAAGATCTGCCGGCGCGCGAGCGCATCGCGCGTAATGTCGTCGCCAGCCTCAGGAAAGGCGGCTGGGCCGTCTTCATCGTCCCGTCGCTGGAAGCGGTGATGCGAGCCTATCAGGTGGCTCTGAACCTTCGTATCTCCAGTGGTGCGGAAGAGGCCGCAGCCGAACGCGAACTGGATGGCTGGGCGGCGGATGAAGTCGTTTCATTACCATGCGGCGTCATAAAAATGGGCGGCGTACAGACGAAACACTTCCTGGAGGATGAAATCGCCGAGTTCCTGACTCATCTGAAGTTGCGTGAGGTTGTGGTTAGCCGAATTTCCTATCCGTGGCGGGAAGCGCTGCCCGACGCGCCAGTGAAATTGAGAGCGGCGCCCCCCTGGGACTGGATGGCCCTCGGCCGGAAAATCTAAACGTTAGCCCGGAACATGACACGCGCCGCCGCCGCGCTTTTCAAAAAATTGCTGGTGATAGTCTTCCGCTTTCCACCATTTGCCCAGCGGTTCGATGATCGTGGCGATGGGTGCGTCAAACCGGCCTGACGCAGCAAGTTTGTCGCGCGAGGATTCAGCTTGTTCTTGCTGATCTTTATCCACGGTGAAAATTGCCGTCCGGTACTGGCTTCCAACATCCGGACCTTGCCGGTTGACCTGTGTGGGATTGTGGCAATTCCAGAAAATCTCCAGCAGTTCATCGTAAGAAACGACGGCCGGATCAAATTCGATGCGCACGGCTTCGGCGTGGCCCGTCGTCTTACGGCAAACCTCTTCGTATGTCGGTTCATCCTTGTGACCGCCTGTGTAACCGACCTCGGTTTCGATGACGCCATTGGTGTCCCGAAAGGTTTGCTCTACGCCCCAAAAGCATCCTGCGGCGAATATAGCGGTTTGTGTCATGGCTGTACTCCAGCGACGTTTCTTGATGCATGATAAAGGGCGCTCAAGAGCAAAGCGCAAGTCCCGATCACGCGGATGTGGTCTCGCCGATCCATTGCAGGAAGGCGGCGTTCGAGCCGCTTGCGCTGACCGGCAGAGCGGCGACGCATGGGACGTCGTCAGGGTGGAGTGCAAGAACCCGGTCGCGGGCTGCGTCCGCCTGGGCCGCTGTCGTCTTTACGATAAGCGGCGTTTCAAGTCCGAATTCTATTTCGCCGTTCCATTCATAGACGGAGCGCATTTCGGCGTGAATATTGACGCATGCAGCCAGTTTTTCCTCCACCAGCGCGCGGCCGATGCGGGCGGCCGTTTCGGAATTTGGCGTGGTGACGTAAAGAAAGACGGCTTGCGCAGTCATAAATGCATTCCTGTAGCGGGCCCGGTTGAAAGCCGCCTGTTGCGGGCGTGATCGCGCCGTCCTAGACCACACGTCGCGGAAAGGAGGCGCGCGCTCATGATGGCGTGCTTGAAAGGTCATGCGCAAGCTCGATTCAAAAAAAGCACTGGTATTATTTTCAGGCGGGCAGGATTCTTCAATCGCGCTCGCCTGGGCGCTTGAGCGATATGACAATGTGGAAACCATCGGCTTTGCCTATGGTCAGCGGCACGGCGTGGAACTGGAAGCGCGAAAAAACGTGCGCCGCGCCATGGCGGATACTTTCCCGCAATGGGGCGCGAAACTGGTCGCGGACACAATCGCGGATGCGCGCGGCCTAAAAGAGCTCGGCGAGACCGCTATGACCCATGAAACTGAAATCGCGCTAGCCGGCGACGGGCTTCCGACAACATTCGTACCGGGACGGAATCTTGTGTTTCTGACGCTCGCCGGCGGACTTGCCTATCGGCGAGGCGTTCGCGCGCTCGTCGCCGGCATGTGCGAGGCGGATTTTTCCGGCTATCCGGATTGCCGTGAAACCGCATTACAAGCGCAATTGCAGGCGCTGAGGCTGGGTATGAACGCCGATTTTTCGCTCGAAACGCCGCTGATGCATATCGACAAGGCGGAAAGCTGGCGATTGGCTGAAAGAATGGGCGGCGATAAACTTGTCTCGTTAATCAATGAGCACAGCC
Organism: Hyphococcus sp.; assembly: GCF_965228385.1. Lineage (GTDB taxonomy): Bacteria > Pseudomonadota > Alphaproteobacteria > Caulobacterales > Parvularculaceae > Hyphococcus. Next base: position 320,758 of record NZ_OZ245810.1, read on the forward strand.
ATACCTGTTATAAAGGCGTGCGCGAGACGCGCCATGATTGGGGCTATGGCTGCGGCGAATGCCCGGCGTGTGAATTGCGCGCCAAGGGTTGGGCGGCGTATCGCGCCGCGTGAGTGTAATGACATATTCGGTCAAGGAACTTTATTACACGTTGCAGGGCGAGGGCGCGCATACTGGCCGTCCGGCCGTGTTTTTACGTTTTACCGGCTGCAATTTATGGACGGGTTTGGAAAAGGACAGGGCAAAGGCCGTATGCACATTTTGCGATACGGATTTCGTAAAAACCGACGGCCCTGGCGGCGGTAAATTCAAGGATGCCTCCGCGCTTGCAGAGGCGGTCGCTGCCGCGTGGCCGGATGCTCACATGGGCGCGGCGCGGTATGTCGTTTGTACGGGCGGCGAACCGCTGTTGCAGCTTGATTCACCGCTCATTGAGGCACTTCACGATCGAGGGTTCGAAGTCGGTGTCGAGACCAATGGCACCATCGCCGCGCCGGCTGACATCGACTGGATTTGCGTCAGCCCAAAATCGACCGCGTCGCTAGAGCAACGCCAGGGAAATGAATTGAAGCTAGTATATCATCAAAGCGATGCGCCGCCTGAGGCGTTCTCAGGCCTCGCATTTGACTTTTTCTTTTTGCAGCCTATGGACGGGCCCGCGCGCGCGGCTCACACCGCCGCCGCCGTTGAATATTGCAAGAAACATCCGCAATGGCGTCTCAGCCTGCAAACGCACAAGCTGATCGGCATACCGTAACGGATTGAAAAAGAGGTCCGCTCATGCGCATCGTCAAGTCGATGAATTTCGACGCCGCGCACTATCTGGATAACGCCGTGGACGCGCGTCCCTATGCGCGGCTGCACGGTCATTCCTTTACTCTGGAAGTCGCGATCGAAGGCGAGGCGGACGCGGAAACAGGCTGGGTCGTCGATTTCGGTGATCTCGACGACGCCTTGAAAGACCTCCACGAAACGCTCGATCATCGTCTGTTGAACGAGATTGAGGGGCTTGAACGCCCGACTCTGGAAAACATCTGTCAGTGGGCGGCGGAAAAGCTGAAAGCCCGATTCCCGGGACTTGCGCAAGTGCGCGTATCACGCCCTTCAAACGGCGAGACCTGTATTTACGACGTCTGAACAGTCTCGACATTCGCTGCCGCGTCAGCCTTCATACGGGCAATCAAGTACTGTGCATCGCGGCAATAGCTGGCGGCGGCGCGGTCGGCGCGCCCCAAGGCGGTGTCAAGATGCGCCAGAATTTCATCGATTTCGTCAAAACCCGCGAAAGCATCCGCCGGCGGCGGCAAATCGAGCCCGTTTTCGCTCACATCAAGACGCACAGGCGAGACCGAGTAGCGCGTTCGCCCGCCCAGCATAACATCAATATGACGCTGGCCCTTGCCAATCAGAACCGCGGCGCGCGGATCAATTTTGTCCAGCGCCTCGTTGATAGAAAGGCGGAGTTCATCGTAACTCTCCGCCAAAAGCGCCCGCCCGCCAGCATCATCTGCGTCTTTGGCGGAAATCGTCACTTCACAAGCCTGTTCCAGAATATCGCGCACGCGGTCAATTGCGTATAACGCCGCTTCTATGGCGGTCAACGCCTCTCGCACCGGGTTTTCATCAATGCCCGGTGATGGTTTTTCAGCGCGCTGCTGTGCGTTGCGCAACGCCCGGTTCAGGCCCCCGGCGACGTCCAGCGCCGGCAATTCTTCATCGGGCTTTTCCGCCGGTTTCTTGCCGAGCCAGCCCGCCAGCGGACTACGCTTTCTTTTTCGCCCGCCCGGCGTCGCCGGACGAACATTTTGCACTTTGTTAATCGCAAACGCCACGCGTATTGCTCCCTCAAATATGTTCGTTGAAGGCAACGCTAACGCAGCGGATTTTCAACACAGTTAAACAAAAGATTAAATTTGAGCGAGTTGCGTCCGCGAACAGGTATGCTTGCTGAATCTTTAACGAGGCGGCTTCCGTGAAAGGAAATGCCCGCCTTCGATGGTCCATGCGGCGAGCAGCAACAGGGCGATAACGGCCAACCAGATATAAGAAGACGCAAGAGGCGCATCCTTAACGCTGTTGACGCGCTCAGCGCCGCGCGGGACAAGTCCCGCCCAGTTTTCACCCGCGCGCTCAACTGAGTTAGGGCGCACCAGCCTGATATCTGGAAGGTTTGTCGTTTCACGCTCGCGAAGCATGAAAACCCCGCCGCCGGAGCGTTCTGTCAATGGCTCCAATTGCAAACTGGTAGACACGACATTTTCAAATTCCGGGACCGTTTCAAGTCCTACGGAACCGATTGCGAATAAGTCTCCTGATGTGGCGCGATATAGCCCTCTTGGCGCATCATCAATGCGTGCGGCGAACTCACCGGGCGCCGTTTCCGACAGTTCGATTTCGCGTGTCTCGCCATCCGGCATTGTCAGTGCGACAGGCGAGACAGATTCTTCAACGGTGCGCCGTTCAATAATCAGGGATTGACCGTCAGCGCCAAGTGCGAGCGCTTCCTCCTCCAGTTCCGGCTCCTTCATGAGCCAGTGCGCAATTCTACGCAGAAGCTCTGCATGCGGTCCGCCGCCATCGAAACCGCGCGCCCACAGCCAGACATGATCCGAGAGAAAAAGACCGACCCGGCCGTCGCCGATCCGGTCGAGAATGAGCAGCGGTTCCGCATCCGGGCCGCTCATCAACGTCTGGCCGCGCGTTTGCAATACCGGCATCAATCGAATCCAGCGGCCCCAGATATCCTGATCGGGCAAATTGGCTGTGACCGGATGACGCTCGCCAAGCTCAGTGACTTCAGGACGAAACGTTTCCTCGATTGCGGCCCCGGAAGGTAGCGCTGGTAAAATGAAAGAAAGGTTGCGCCGACCAGCAAGGCTTAATGAACCGTTATATTCCGGTCCCGATGCAATCAGCACGGCGCCGCCATTATCGACAAACCGGGCGATGTTATCGAAGTGAAAAGACGAAAGCACGCCGCGATAAGCGTAACGGTCAAAAATCAGAAGATCGAATTCCTCAAGCTTGTCGATAAACAACTCATCCTGCGGGAAGGGAATGAGCGCCAGTTCATCGACCGGCGTGCCGTCATTTTTGTCGATAGGGCGCAAAATCGTAAAGTGGACAAGATCGACCGCAGCATCGGACTTCAGAAGGTTACGCCATACGCGTTCACCGGGATGCGGCTCGCCGGAGATCAGCAGGACGCGTAAGCGATCCCGTACGGCTGTAATAGGCAATACGGCGATATTATTACGCGTGGTCAGTTCGCCGCGACGCGTTTCCGCCTCAAGTTCGATAATCATGCGGCCAGGCCGGTTCAAGGGAACGTCAAATCCGGCTTCGGTTCCAACCGGAACGGGTTCGGAAATAATTTCTTCGCCGTCAATCCTGAGGGTGACCTGCGCGGTTTGCTGATCGCTCAGCAAGATCTCGCCCGCCCCCAGATCATCGACGCGAAAAGTGACGCGCACGGACTGGCGCACAATGCCGTATCGCGGTGCGTTGGTGAGCTCGATCTTACGATCCGATTCATCTTCATCGCCGGTCGTCATTAAATGAACAGGCGCTTCGGTGGCAGGAAAAATGTCTGCGTCCTGCGCATCTGCGGTCTGGCCGTCGGTGATGAAGAAAACACCGGCCAGCCGTTGTCTCGGTATATCGGCGAGCGCCTGGGACAACGCGCCCACGGACCGGGTTTCATCGGCGCCGCCATATCGGGAGATGACTGTCTCAAGGCCGTCGATATTTTCAAGGCGCGCTTCAAGTTCTGCAGCGGCGTCGAGCGAAACTGCATCGCGGCCGTCGAGCGACTGACTTGCGGATTCGTCCAGAAGGATGAGCGCAATATCGTTTAGCGGCGTTGTTTCCGCTTCGCGCCGTAAGGGGTTGGCAATGAGCAAAACGATCAGCGCTAATGCGATCGCCCTCGGCAATCCGCTTTTCCAGTTGCGCACAAGGCCCAACAGCATAAAAGCCGCCCCGGTGATCAGAACAGCGATCAACGCCCATTGCGGCAGCCATGGATCGAAAACGATATTCATTCGCCGAGCCGCTCCAGGAGGATCGGCGTATGCACCTGATCGGATTTATAGTTTCCGGTGAAAGCCACCATGACCATGTTGACGCCGCTGCGATAGGCGAATTCGCGTGCGCGCGGTCCGCCTGGTCCCATGGAACGCGCCGGGCGGCCAAAATTGTCAGAGGCCCACGCGCCCGCCCAGTCACGCCCGCCGATGATTACGGCGGTAACGCCGTCATTGGCGCCGCTGGTGTCCGCTTCCACCCAGACCGGATTGTTATTCATGCGTCCGGTCAACGACCTCAACAGATAAAACGAGCGCATAAGCACATGATCGTCGTCCACAGGCGCAAGCGCCGGAATATTCAGTTGTGACAAGATACGCTGCAGCGCTTCGCCTTCCGGCGTGGACCCGGCCCCTATAGAGCGCTCATCATCGCGTGTGTCGATTAAAAGTAGTCCGCCGAAGCGCATGAAGTTTTCTATATTCCCGAGAGCAGCATCAGTCGGGCTTTCCGCGCCGGCCGTGATCGGCCAGTACAGAAAAGAGTAGACGGAAAGATCATCCGTATTGAGATCAATCGAAGCGGGCGGGGCCGGCTCAATGGCCGTACGGCGCACAAGCTCCCGGCTAAGTGCGGCAAGCCCCTGTTCAGAAAGCTGATCGATCGCGGGATCGCCTGTTTCAACATAGGCGAGACGTGTTGAAAGCGCAGCGTCTGCGGCAACCGGGTCGATTTCCGGATCGAGTGGTTGAGCCATGGCGCTGTTGTCCGGCGCAAATACCGGCGCCAGCATGAGCGCGCCCGCTAGCGTCGCCATGCGGGTCCGTCGGAAAGAAATTTTTCCGCTCATGAACAGCGCCAACGCGCCATCAAGCAACAGCAGGAGCAGAGCTGCGACGATCAAGGGCGGCGCCAGCGAAACCGGCGGTTCTGCAGCGTAAGGCTGCATATTTACGCCCGGCAAAGAAATGGGTTCAAATGGTGTGTCGGCGTTGACCGCGTTTAACGCCAACGGCGTTTCCGGTGCGCCATAGAGACCGGGCCTGTAATCTGGCGACGGCGCTTGCGATAATTTATCCGCTGTCAGCGCCTGCGCCGAATCGCCGGGTCTGGTAAAACGGCCTTCGCCCGTGAGCAGTCGATAAGGCGCATAGCGCGTTTCAGTTTCGTCTGTCGCCGTCTCGGGGCCAAGTTCGGACAGAAATGTCAATCTCCGCAGCATTTCAATGAACAGACTGGAAATGGGAAGGTCCGACCACTCCGGCGTAGCTGTAACATGAAAAAGTGCAATCACGCCTTCTCCTTCCCGCATGCCGGTGACCAGCGGCGTTCCGTCCTCAAGGCGCGCCCATGTCCGGGCGGTGGTCTCTCCGCCGGGTTCAGCCAGCACCTGCCGGCGGACAACAACATCATCGGGCGGCGTCAGGCCTGCAAACGGCCCTTCTTGCGGTAAAGCATCCAGCTTTTGCGGCGTATCCCATGTGAGCGCGCCGCCGAAAGCCCGTCCGCCGCCGCGCAATGTAACCGGCGTCAATTGCGGCGTTCCGTCTTGAGATGCTTCAGCCAACACCGGCCCGGCGAAACGGATTAGCACGCCGCCGCGCTGAACCCAGCTTTGCAGCGCATTCGCTTCGCTGGCGCGCAGCCGGCCGACATCGTCAAGCATGATCACCGATGCGTCGGAATTCAAAATATCCGCAAGTTCCCCGTCTAGGAACGCCGCGTGTTGATCGAGCGCCTGGCGTACGTAATGAAAGCCGGACAATAAATTACTGCCGATGTTTTCGGATTCCGTCACAAGCCCGATGAGCGCCCGCCGGTCACGCGCGTCTGCCAGATAGACAGCGCCAGCGGATGCAGTATTTGCTATGCGCACCGTGGAAAGCTCGTTGCGCAGCGCCAGCGGCAAATCGATAACAGCCTCAGCGCGTGTTTCGCCCTCCGCGATTGCAAAATCCGCGCGGGCGAGTTCGCGGCCGTCTCGTGCTGTCGCAATCAGCGCCCCCTCATATTCTGGGCCCGCCTGCAAACGCTCGACCGCGACTACAGGATTGCTCGCCCCGCCTTCGCTTGGCCGCAAAATAAATTTCGGCGCGGCGCGATCATTGTAGACGGTAAGAGAGCCGCGTGAGGATAAATTTTCTACGAAGGCGGCGTCGCTTTCGCCCGCTGCGCCGTCAGAAAGCCAGCGAATTTCTGCGGCCGGAGCAGAAGTTAAAAAGGTGTCCAACTCCGACAATTTCGCTGTTGCAGATTGCCTGTCCGTCCTGAATGGCGACGCTTCCAGCGCATCAGCGGCGGCGCGCAACCCTTCTCCGGTCATGGGCTGAAGAACGGTTTGCGTGTCTTCGGGCGCCGTGACGATTAGAAACGCCTGGCGGTTTCCCTGATCGGCTTCTGCGGCGGCTTCGCGCATCGCATCGCGCCGAGCCGCCCATTGCTGCGCCGCGATCCAGCTATTGTCGATAACCAGAACTAAAGGTCCGGTTTGCGGTCCCCGCGCGGGTGCGTTCAGCACAGGCCCGGCAAGCGCAACTATGATCAACGCCATCAATAACAGACGCATCAACAACAGCCACCACGGCGTGCGGTCGGGCGTTTCTTCCGCTGACTGCAACTGGCGAAGTATGATAAACGCCGGGAAGCGCTCGCGTTTTGGCGAGGGCGGCGTCGCCCGCAAAAGCAGCCATATCAGCGGCAATGCAGCAAGCGCTGCAAGAATGAACGGCGATGTAAAGCTCAACGCGCTCAACATTTCACGTCATCCATTTTCGCATATCGCCAAGCGCTGTAAAAAGAGAAAGCAACGCCGCTTGAGGCGGCTTGTCTGTGCGATGAGCGATCACAATCCAGCCGGCTTTTCGGGCAATCTCCATCAAGTTTTCGCGATGTGCGGCAAAGGCGGACTTATATGCCTGCGCCACCGCGCCGGTCTGGCCGAAGATCATGCGGTCCCGGCTCTCCGGATCGCGAAATTCAATGCGTCCGTCAAAGGGAAAGGTCTCCTCCGCCGGATCGCAGATTTGCAGTAAAACGCCTTTTGCGCCCGCCCCGGCGAGGGATGCTACGGCGCGTTCAATCGCGTTTGGATCGGTAAAGAAATCGCTCGCCAGAACGATTCGCGCGCCAGCGGGTACATTTGTTACCGGCGGGGCGCTCGCCTGATCGATAAATTCGTCAATGTGAAGAGCTTCCAGCATGCGCTCAGGCGCTGTGCGTCCCTGAAACGGCCGGCGTTCTTCGCCAAGCAGCCCTATGCGTTCGCCAGCCTGCGCCATTAATATTGTCAGGGCGGTGATTAAAATATCCGCGCGGCGGCGTTTTGTGGGAATATTGCGGTCTGACGCATAATCCAAAGACCGGGACGGGTCGCGCCATAGATAGGCTGCAGCCGCTGCTTCCCATTCATTCTGACGGACATACAACCGGTCTGCAGCGCGGGCGGACTGGCGCCAGTCGATGGAAGATACTGCATCGCCAAATCCGTAAGGGCGGTGTTGCCAGAAAGTTTCACCGGGGCCGGCGCGCCTGCGTCCGTGCAAACCCGCAGACACCGACTGCGCAATCTTGTCCGCATCAAGCAGCATCGCCGGAAACAACGCGGCGGCGCGCTCCGCATCATGGCGGACAGCAAGCGTCGAATTCCTGGATGGCATTTTTGGGCGTTTTCCTTTCAAGAAGTGTTACGCCCCCGCGAGCAGTTCATCGATAAAGCTGTTTGTGTCTATTCCCTCTGAGCGGGCCGCAAAGTTCAACGCCATACGATGACGCAGCACCGGGCCTGCCAACCGTTTGACATCGTCAAGCGACGGCGCGTGACGTCCGTCAATCAGCGCCAGCGCGCGCGCCGCCAGCGAAAACGCCTGACTGGCGCGCGGCCCTGGTCCCCAGGCGACGAAATTCCTCACGCGTTCCGCCGCGCCGTCAACTGGTCGCGCGGCGCGCACAAGGTTCAAGATCATATCTACAATCTGTTCCCCAACCGGCATTTCGCGCACAAGCCGTTGCGCGGCGACCAGATCTTCGCGTGTCATTACCGCATCAACGTCTGGGCTATCAGCGGAAGTTGTTGCGGCAAGCATCCGGCGTTCCGCATCGATATCGGGATAATCGATGTCAATTTGCAAAAGAAACCGGTCCAGTTGCGCTTCCGGCAGGGGATAGGTGCCTTCCTGCTCAATTGGATTTTGTGTCGCGAGAACGTGAAACGGTTCGGGCAGGTCATGGCGCGCGCCGGCGACGGTGACATGATGTTCCTGCATGGCTTGCAGCAGCGCTGACTGTGTTCGGGGACTGGCGCGGTTAATCTCGTCCGCCATCAACAACTGACAGAAAACGGGCCCCGGAATGAACCTGAATTCGCGCGTGCCTTCCGCGCTTTCTTCCAGCACTTCAGACCCCAGGACGTCGCCAGGCATGAGGTCCGGCGTAAACTGAACGCGTTTTGCGGACAGGCCCATAATATCGGCGATGGATGTGACGAGCAGCGTTTTTGCAAGGCCCGGCGCGCCGACAAGCAACCCATGCCCCCCTGCGGCAAGTGTAGCAAGCGTCAGGTCGATGACTTCATCCTGGCCAAACACAATATTGCCAAGCGCAGAGCGGGCTCGCCCGAATTTCACCGAAATCTCATCAAATTTTCGTAACAGGTCCTGATCAGGTTGTGTTTCGTTCATTAAATTCACTCTACTGCTGGGGGCAAATCCTTCGAATCCAGGCCTTATTTTCAATAACATGGCTCAATGAAGGTTAAACAACCGCTTGGCAAGAAAAGGAAACGGATTGTCGAAAAAACTCTTGCCCCTTGCGGGGTTGAGGCCAATGTCTTTACGATATCGCCCTAGCGTGCTGCGGTGCGTTAATTGTGGGGCAATCGTTCAATCGCCGCTAATGCGGCTCGAACTCTTGGCCGTGAGGAATGTTAGGTTGCTTGCGGCGTTGGTAAAAGGGGACCTTTGTGTCTGAACACGAGTCAAAATTCACCGTCTGGGGCTTTATCAAGGGCTTCTTCAAGATCATCATCGGTTTTCTGCTGGTGCTGCAGGGGCTGATAGGCCTGGTGATTCTCATGCTGTTTGTGGGCGTCATCGTGAATGTCTCGAACGGCGTCGCGGGCAATAACGACTCGGTCTCAGTTTCCATTCCCGATGAAGCAGCGCTCGTATTGAACCCCAACGGCGTCCTCGTGGAAACCGCAGAAGAGGTCGATCCTTTTAATGTAATTGTCGAACAGGCGTACGGTATAGACGAGCCCTCGCAAATTTCCGTGCACGATATCGTTCGCGTGATCCGCAAGGCGAAAGAAGACAAGCGAATAAAAGGACTGGTGCTTGATCTTGGCAGCATGGGCGTATCGTCCAGCAGCGCCAGCAAGCTACATTACATCGCCGATGAGATCGCCAAATTTAAGGAAAGCGGCAAGAAAGTAATTGCTGTCGGTGACTTTTACTCGCAGGACCAGTATATGCTTGCGGCCGGCGCCGATGAAATCTACATGAATGATTTCGGTAATCTGATCATATACGGGTACGGATCGTACGGCACCTATCTCAAATCTTTTCTGGAAAAACTGAAAATCACGTCGCACGTCTTCCGTGTCGGCACGTTCAAGTCCGCAGTTGAACCGTTTCTTCGCGACGACATGTCCCCTGAAGCGAAAGAGGCGAATCTCGGCTATCTTGAAACGTTGTGGTCCGCATATATCGATAGGGTGGAAGGCGCGCGCGGACTTCCCTCGGGCGCGATCGAAAGTTACGCCAACAACATGAGCGCCGTCATGGCCGAAGCTGACGGCAGTTTTGCAGAAGCGGCCGTGCAGGCGGGTTTCGTCGACGAATTGAAATCGCGCGCTGCAATGAATGAGTATCTGAAACAGACTTTCGGCGCGAGCAAAGACGGCAAGTCATTTAAAAATGTCGGATTTCGCCGTTATCTCGCATCTGTTGAGCGCGACGCCGATGACGGCGACCCGAACATTGCGGTGATCACGGCGGCTGGCACCATTATTGATGGCGAAGCGCCGGCGGGCCGCGCCGCAGGCGGCGACACAGTCGCTGAACAGCTTAAAAAAGCGCGCCTCGACGATAAAGTCAAAGCGGTGGTTCTACGCATTGACAGCCCCGGCGGTTCGACTTTCGCTTCGGAAGTTATTCGTTCGGAAGTTCTGGCGATCAAGAAAGCCGGAAAACCTGTTGTCGCCTCCATGGGATCGCTTGCTGCATCGGGCGGATATTGGATTGCCTCGCCCGCCGATGAAATCTGGGCCGCTCCGACGACGATCACCGGTTCAATCGGCATATTCGGATATTTCAACACATTCGAAAATACCGCTGCTGAGCTTGGCGTGTTTGTGGACGGCGTCGGCACGACGTCTCTTTCGCCATTGCTGGCGACCGGTATCGGTCCTTTGCCGGAAAGCGCGAGCGCCATTATTCAGCAATCGATTGAAAGCGGCTATGACCGTTTCCTCTCAGTCGTGAATGAGGGGCGTAGTCTTGAAAAAGACTATGTGGACTCAGTGGGGCAGGGCCGTGTGTGGATTGGCGGGAAGGCGAAGGACTTACGGCTCGTCGACAATCTGGGCGATTATGACGACGCTATCGCCGCAGCCGCGCGTCTCGCAAAACTTGAAAAATACGATGTCGTAAAAATGAAAGAGCGCCGTACGCGATTCGAAATGCTGCTTGGCAATGTTTCGAGCAGGATGGTCGCCATGGCCGGTGGTGAAAAATCAAAGCGGGCGAACGGTGCGGTCGCGCGTATACTGAGCGAAGCGGAAAAGCAGGCGGCGTTTTTTGAAGATTTCAATGATCCGAACGCATCCTACGCCCGTTGTATCAGTTGCGAATAATGCATAGCTGAGCCTGACTGCTCCGAAGCATCTAACGGATGCAGCATTACAAAAAAGGGGCCGGCGCCGCATCACGCGGGCGCCGGTTTTTCTTGATGGCGGATTTGATACGATATGCGGCTCAACTTGAAGACGCAGCTTCGGGCTCGTTGCCGCCAGTTGATAAATGGAACCCTGAAATCAGCGGTGAAATCGACCTCGTCATCAAACGGGACGGAACCTGGATGCATGAAGGCGCGCCCATAAAACGCGCTCCCCTTGTTCGATTGTTTTCAACGGTTCTAAAGCGCGAAGGACAAAAATATTTTCTGGTCACCCCTGTCGAAAAGCTGGAGATCAGAGTTGAAGATGCGCCTTTTGTTGCAGTTTTGATGAAACAAGATAGCCAGGGCCCGGACCAGAATTTAACTTTTACCACCAATGTAGGCGACACAATCGGCGCCGGGCGAGACCACAGGCTTGAATTTCGCACCGATATGAATACCGGCGAAAGCGCGCCGTACCTGCATGTCCGAATGGGCCTTGACGCGCGCATCGCCCGCGCGGTGTTTTATGATCTTGTAGATTTGTGCGAAACGCGGACAATAGGCGGGGAAAAGCACTTTGGCGTTTATTCCGGCGGTGAATTTTTTTTCACTCGGACTGGCGGATGAAGTTATGCAAGACAGGAATCGAGCCTGAAATTGTCTTTTACATCGGCGAATTCAGACAGGTTGCGGGCGCGTATAGAAGCGAGCCTTGAGCATTCATCCGCCCAGCAGGTTCAAGATCTGTTTCGCGAGATCAACCCGCATCTTGTGGGCGACAAGCTTTTTGAAAATCGCTGGAGCGATAAGCGAAAGGACGCAGCGGTGCTTGTGCCGATTGTTTATCGCAAAGACGGGGCCCGCGTTATCTTGACAGTGCGCTCTCCCGATATGCCGTCTCACGCCGGGCAAATCAGTTTTCCGGGCGGTAAGAAACAAAAAGAAGACAACGGTCCCGTCGAAACCGCCTTGCGTGAAGCGCATGAAGAAGTGAACATCGCACCGGGTCTGGTCGATGTCATCGGAACCATGGGCGTGCACAAGGGCGGCCTCGGCTTTTCGGTCACGCCTGTCGTCGGCGTGGTCGATCCCGCTGCAGATTTGAAGCCTTGTCCGCGTGAGGTTGACGAAATCTTCGAGGTGCCGGTTGAATTCGTTTCTGATCTCGCAAACCACATCATCGAAGAGCGACGACATAAAGACGTGCCTTATAAAATGTTTGCGGCGATATATGGACCTTATCACATCTGGGGGCTGACAGCAGCGATCCTTCGTTCATTTGCGCAATTGCTGCAGGCGCATCCGGCGATGGAAGAATCAGGATCGTGAGTGCGGTCTCAACGCTATTACCATTGCCTGAAAGCGCGCGAGCGAATTTTGACTGGTTGAACAACGCGTCTTTAAAGCGGGTTATCGGCGCCCTGGAGACCGCCGAGGCGGGCGCTGCGCGTTTTGTCGGCGGATGCGTGCGCGACAGTCTGCTCGGCGTCGTCCCGAAAGATTTTGACATCGCAACACTGCTGGAGCCCGACGCAGCAATATCGGCGTTGAAACAACAGGGTTTGCGCGTTGCGCCAACCGGTTTGGCGCATGGCACGGTAACAGCGATCGTGGATCATCAGGGCGTAGAAATAACGACATTGCGCGCCGATGTCTCAACCGATGGAAGGCGCGCCACCGTCGCCTTCACGCGCAACTGGGAAACCGATGCGCAACGCCGGGATTTCACAATCAATGCAATTTATCTGACGCCTGACGGTAAGCTTTTTGATCCTGTTGGAGGCGTTCGCGACGCCGGGGAGAAACGCGTTCGGTTTATCGGCGACGCATCTCAAAGGATCAAAGAAGATTATTTGCGTATTCTGCGGTTTTTTCGGTTCACGGCGCGCTTTTGCGAAACGTTCGACGAAGAGGGGCTTGCCGCCTGCGCAGCGCTGAAAGACGGCCTTGATACTTTATCGGCAGAACGCGTTGGGGCTGAAACGATGGCTATTCTCGCTTTGCCGCGCGCAGCGATCGCCCTGAGCGCCATGCAGACGAGCGGCGTACTTGGAAAAATCTGGCCGGCGCAAGCTGACCTGAACGTCGCGGCAAAAATGAAAATGCTGGACCCATCGCTTACCGGTCCGGTCATGCTGGCGGGGCTCTATGGCGAAGCTGGTGACGGTATTGGCCGGCGTCTCAGACTTTCGAATGCGGAAAAGGCGGTACGCGCCACTGCGCTGAAGTCTGCTTCGCGGCTGATCTTACCGCTTACAGAGTCAACGCTGCGCGAACAGCTATATCGCTTTGGCAAAAACGCCGTTACAGATGGTGTTCTGCTTGCCGCCGCCCGCGGCCGGATAAACGAACCCGACTATAAAAAATTGCGACGGTTACTTGATAAAATCGAAACGCCAGTGTTCGAGATCTCGGGAAAGCACATTGTCAATGCCGGCGTGTCGCCTGGTCCCGCCGTGGCGGATATCCTGGCAACTGTGGAGGCGCGCTGGATCGATGAAAACTTTCCGGATGTGGCCCGCCAGAAGACAATTCTGGCGGATGTACTCAAATCGACTGGAAAACAGCCTTCCTGATAAGAACTGTTGACCTGTTTTGGGGTGACCATACCGGAAAGCAATCCACTTACTTCTAGCTGGTGAAGTTCCGTAAAAAAATGGTTATTTCGTCTGGTCAGGGGCGTGTGCGGCGATTTTCAGTCGAACCTGAATCATTCTCCCGGCGTCAAAACCTGTGTTTATGCGCCTATTATTTGACCCCGGGTCAAAGAGTCGATTTTATATAAAAAAATACACATCTGGGAGGATGAAAAACGATGATGGGATTAATGATGGACCGGCCGTTGCTGACGACCGAGATCCTCAAGCACGCCGTACGTAATTTCCGGAATACCGAAATCGTTACGCGTACTGTCGAAGGGCCTATACATCGTTATACGATCGCCGATTCTGCGAAACGAATCGCCCGGTTAGCGAACGCGCTTTCAGATCTTGGCGTAAAGAAAGGCGATCGCGTCGGCGTTATTGGCTGGAATACGTTTCGTCAGTTTGAACTTTATTATGCGGTTGGCGGTCTTGGCGCGATCTTGCATACAGTCAATCCGCGTCTTGGACCGGAAAACGCCGCTTTTGTGATTAATCACGCGGAAGATGCATTCCTCTTTTATGATACGACATTTAGCCCGCTTGTTGCGGCGCTGAAGCCTCATCTCAAAAGCGTTCGTTATTATTGCGCCTTGACGGATTCCGATCATGCCGAGCAGGCGGGCGAAGGCGTGGAGATTTACGAAGACATCATAAAAACCGGCGATGAAAATTTTGACTGGCCGGATTTCGATGAAAACACGGCGGTCGCCATGTGCTACACCTCGGGCACCACGGGCGATCCGAAAGGTGTTTTGTACTCGCATCGCGCACTCGTGCTGCAATCCTTCGCAGCTTGTCTGCCCACAGCGATGTCCTTGAAGGAAGGCGACACATTATTGCCGGTCGTTCCGATGTTTCATGTGAATGCGTGGAACACGCCTTATTCCAGCATGATGATCGGGATTAAACAGGTATTTCCAGGACCGCGTCTCGACGGCGAAGGACTCTATGAGCTGCTGGACTCTGAAAAAGTCACCTATTGCGCCGGCGTGCCGACTGTGTGGCTCGGGTTGCTGCAATATCTTGAGAAAACAGGCAAGGAATTGCCCTATCTCAGGATGGGCATGAGCGGCGGCTCGGCATTGCCTGAAGCGCTCATCCGCGGTTTTGCAAAATACGATGTCGAACTGCAACAGGGTTGGGGCATGACGGAAATGTCGCCGATTGGCACTGTCAACACGCTTCCGCCCTTTGTGCGTGCACTGCCTTTTGATGAACGTATCCCGTACCAGTTAAAGGCGGGGCGCGCTTTACCGTTCGTTGATATGCGAATTATCGGTCCGGACGGAAACAAGCTTCCCCATGACGGCGTATCTGACGGAAATCTTCAGGTCCGCGGCCCGTGGATAATCGATCAATACTTCAAAACAGACTCGCCGACGCTTACCCAGGATGGCTGGTTTGACACGGGCGATGTGGCGATTATCGATGAGGATGGTTTTCTGCAAATCACCGACCGGTCCAAGGATGTCATCAAAACCGGCGGAGAATGGGTGTCGTCTATCGATATTGAAAATGCGGCGCTTTCACATCCAGGGGTGGCGCAAGCCGGCGTCATCGGCGTTCATCACCCCAAATGGCAGGAACGCCCTTTATTGATCATCGTCAAAAAGGAAGGTCAGGATCCCACGGCGGAAGACATTCGGGAATTCGTAAAAACCAAACTCGATAAAATCGCTTGGCCCGACGCTGTTGAATTTGTTGATGAAATTCCACTGGGCGCCACCGGAAAGGTTCTGAAAACAGAACTTCGCAAAATCTTTAAGGGATATGAACTTTCCAGTTAAGGTTTTCGTCAAAATAATGGTGCCAGGAGAGGAATCACGCGCGGCAAATAGTCGTTTGAAATCAATCTCTTAAAAAATTCGTGTGGTTCCCAGATACCGACAAAAATACCGCCGATGCAAATTGCAGGGGCGGTATGAGTACCAAATACCAGATTTGGACTTGTACGGACGATGTAGCACATACCGTCGGCGAAACAAAGTGGCGGTTCTCTTCGACATTTGCTCATGAAATTCGAGGCGGGAAATTTCCAAGCCTCAAACGAAGCCTGGGCCGCTATCCTCGGACGCAAAGCTTCGAATATTTGCTTCGATATCTCTTCGAATTTACTTCGATGGCCCTTCGAACAAGCTTCGAATGACCTTCGAAGAGGCTTCGATGTCTCGTATAGGCTCGCTTATATGGTCGATATATCTCCGGATATATGCCCGGCGGCTTTCGGATATAAGTCGTATATAGACCAGGATAGCTGCGACTTGCCCTTACGGTTTTTGGAACTGAGATCAGCGAGTGCCAAGGGCGCGCATTTTTCCGCTTTATCTGCGCGGGAAGACCCTTGTAACAGACCCCTCTAGATACCCTTTTGACAGTGAACAAATACAGAAAACGACACCCTTTGGCCACCCCCAGAGATACTGTCGAGATACCACGGTAGATACCCCTTCAGAGTCAGGGTGCGGTCGCTGCATGCTCTTGCAGCCAAATCTGGGCATCTCTTCTCGTGATTAACGTACGCCTTCCAACTTTTACGATTTTTAGCCGCCCAGCCCTGATCTCTTCGTAGGCAAAACTTCGTGAAACGCTGTAAGCCTTGCAGAACGATTTTATGTCGTAGGCTTCGATTTCGACACTTTGAGACATCCAAAACTCTCCGCATGTACAGTAGCGGACGTTTGTAGATAATATGAGAGAGTCAGTCCAAATGTGAAAGGATCAATCGAGGCGCATTGAATTATTCATTTTCGCATTGTTATAAGGGCGTCTCCCCCCGTTTGTAGAGAGCTTTATCAATACAAATCGAAGAATCGCCACGGATTGGGACAATTGGCGAAATTGGAATGATTAGGACGTCAGGGGAATAATAGCGTCAACTCAATGTCAGCATGGTTGGCAAATGGCGACATAACGCTTTTTGTACCGATTTAGCCGCACCCAACCCCAGTGATCGGGGTTGGATTGAAATGTGTGCCGCAAACCGAAATGTGTTTAGATTGGCCAGTCAACTGCTTTAAACTTATCTAAGCAGACACGCGCATATTTAGGTTCAATCATATTGGCGTAGTCAATCATACCTTTTAGATGAGATTTCATTCCCCAAATTGAATCAAACCCACGTTCCGCAGCGTGCGAACTTGGTCCAAGCTTTTGTAGATAGTAAAGATGTTGCCTAATACGATCTCTGTATTCCTTCTGCAGTCGAGGCATTCCTCCGTCCACATTCAAGCCAAGAACGATTTTTTTGCTCCCTGGTGGAACTATGTTTGTTTTTCGAAACTGCGGCCTGAAACCTGATCTGGAAAGCACCCTATAGATTTCATTGACCACCTGACGGGCTTTTCTTCGGTCAAAGTCCTTCGAACGCGTGGACATGGCTAGGTCATCGCTATAGCGCGTGTAGGTAAGCTTGTATTTTGCTGCAATCCCGGTGATTTCATCATCACAATCTCGCATTATCAGATTTGAGAGCAAAGGACTGGTTGGCGCTCCCTGCGGGACGTAGCCCAACAGGTCAACGCTATAGTCAGCTATTTCAGCATTAGATTTGTGCACTCGCCATTGCTTGTATTGGCGGCGTGGACTTAACCACGCAGACCTAATCGTGCATAAACGAGCTAACTCAAAAGCTACAAGCGGCTGGTATCCGAGTTCCTTGAATACACGATAAACCTGTATCTCCGAAATTGACTCAAAGAAGTCGGCCACATCCACTTTAATTAGCCACTGTGCCCCGCAATGCTTTGCCGCACACTGATATGTTGAGTTTCCCTTCTTAAATGCTTGGCTAGCACTGTGAACAGGAACGCGCGCCAATATATGATCGTTTATCCAGCGCTGAACACGCATCAAATTGGGCGATGGCACCCTAATGAAGCGCTTCCCTCCAGACCTTTTGCGTATTGAGAAACTCCCATATGCGTCATGGTCGCCTCTATTGACATATGATCGAATGGTTTGAAATGCGACGCCCGTCCTCATTGAAAGATGGCTCAGGGACAATATTGACGGTAGCCCGTACACGGAATTTATAAGCGTTTCGCTTTGAGTGATTGCATTTTCAAGCAATTCGTCTGTACGGCCTTGCTTTTTGCCTTCGTCTTTGTAGCGTTGAGGGGACCACATATGATTACTCCGATGCGCCGCCGTAGGCGGCGGAGCGCTCTGCCGACCTGAGGCATACGTGGGCAAAAGGCAGAGTGCTCCGTCTCCTGCCAAGCCTAGGCTCTTCCAAAGGGATCAGGAAATCCTTACCCCAACAACCACTCAAATAGTGATTGCAACAACAACGACGTTGTTTGCTAGCACTAATCATTTGTGGCCCCTCAACTGTCGAGGGAAGTAGTAATCGGAACCTCGATCTTGAGCTTCCGGTCGTGCTTTCCTCGATTTTCTTGCGGCATCCAGCTCTGCCAATCCTCTAGGTGTTATTCTCCGCTGTGGCGAAATAAACTGCCACTGGATGCACTTTTCAATTAATCGTTCATACTCGTCCGTATTCATGCCGGTTGCGAAACACAAGGTTGAGCGCCTTCGCTTACCTTTGGCAATCAATGCCAGCACTGTCAGAATAATCTGACCTGCCGTCCCGCGTCTGAGCAGAGCACCAGAATGAGCCAACCTTGATTGCCCGACATCACTTAGAATCTGAATGGGGTCGCTACGCACTATTTCGGGCGGGAAAACCGATGCAACGTCTGACGAAACCACACGATTTGGGAACAGCCCAACCCAGCCACTCCCTTCAAAGTTTGGCTCCCAGAGAATGGCAGGGGTGTTGTTCGGGCACCCATGCTCAAATACAAGGGCTGCCATTCCTTCTTTATATCCCCACCACATATTCTTGCGTTTCTTGTTCGCAATACGTCCGTATTTCTCGCAGAGTTTTCGAATCTTCTCCTTTTTTTCTTCGCCCCAAAAGAAGGTACGAAATGTTGGCGCATCTCTATAAATGTGTACGAGAGGTTTGGATTTATGCCGAGATACAGAAGCGATCCCGTCTTCGGTTCCTGAATATGCAGCTACATGAAACTCAATCTGCTTTCCAGATAGCCATGACACAATCGTCGGCTCTATCCAAAAACTGGTCAAGAATTCACGAACTCTGTGGCCTGAGCCGATGAAGTCGTCAACGAATACTATCGCGTCGCACTTCTTTTCTCGAAGGAAGTCTATAGTAGGGTGATTTAGGTATTTATCGGGGTTGGATTTGCAGAGTTGCCGAATGGTATTTGCCACTCGAGCTTCACTTCCCTGATCAGACGATGATGAAAGGGCATTAACGGATTTTCCGTCTTCACTATTTACCTGTGAAAAAAAAGGGATGACACAATCCATAAGCCCAAACTTCGTCATTCGCTCATGGGTCTTAAGCTCACGCACGGCGTAGAAACCAATGGCCCCCGCAACTTCTGAGGCGATGCCTTCGAACTTGCTGACTAGATTTCGTTCAAATTCTGTATGCGAAACGAGGGTCAGGCTGTTGGCAACGGAAATGGCAATTTCCTGATCCAAAGGCTCAAATTGAGTCAGCCATTTCTTTCCTTGTTCAGTATGGGTCAGATACCTCGGATTGAAATCATCTGTCACGATCCGACCTTTGGCGTTAGGCGTTTTATATCCCACCCATTATCGCTTAACGCCTGCTCCTGCGCATCTGAGACATTCTCGCTGTGGATAGCCAGGCACAATAGATGGCGCGGTCTTGTTGTTGCCACGTACAGCAGCCGTGCAAACCTTACTTTTCTTACACCCGATATCGCACCGTGCTCGATTCCCGAAATATGATCAAGTAATTGCTCCAAATCGTTTTGATGGTTCTTTGTTTCGAGAACTAAGGTCGCATCATGAGTCTCACCCTTAATTGAATGAATAGTGCCGACCTCGATTTGCCTTCCGTTGGCGGCTATATACATATTCAAGATTGATGACTCTTCGCCTTCTGCAAGGGCCTGATCAGAGAAGCTGAGAAAACTGTTGGTATCTTCCGACGTGCTGGTGACGGCTAAAAGGGCTCGTAGTTTCGAAACCTGAGAACTCCATTCGGTTTCATCTGGTGGACCATTGAAAATCCAAGAAGTAATCAATGCACGGAATTCGTTATATCTTGCTACTTCAATTAGCCAGGATTTCAAACTGCTTGCAGTAAAATACCGAGCTGGATCATGCCGTGAATCAGTCGTTTGACTTATCCTAAGAAGATCGAGGACCCCTTGGACAAGAAATTTATATTGCTTTTGCGAATGTCTGTCACACCTCCGCCAATCACGACTAACAATCTCGAAAAGCGTTTGAGGTTTTGGCCCCTTTGGAGATCTGTTTTTATCAAACCCGTCCCAGTAGGCGCTAATATGTCCGCCTTCACCTTCGGTGGCTCCCACAGCTTTTACCGCAGCCCATTTCTCGTCGGGATCACACTGAGCGACAAGCTTGGAGAATTGCTCTATAACATCAACCTTTGTCAGATCATCAAAAATGAACACTGAGTGTGGGAGCGGCTCTTGCGGAACGTCTCGTGCAGTGATCACTCCAATTTGCCGAATGCTTAGTCCTTTTACCTTTGATGCAATATCTCGAGTAAATCTGTGTGTGTGGGAAACTACAGCTAAGCCTTCTTTGCTATTGAAGGATTGATTGGGCTCGCCGCCACCCATGTTGTCAAATATTGCCTGATCCGGGTCACCGAAGCGCTGCAACTTCACGTTATCATGTTGAAAAATAGAATTAATCAGTTCGTCCTGGAATTGCTGCGTATCTTGCATTTCATCCAAAATCACGATTGGAAATCGATTTCGGAGTGCCTCACTTAAGACTTTATTTTCAGCGATTGCTTGCTTCGCGAAATGGTACATTTCCGAGTAGAAGAATAGTCCTCGGTTTAACCGATTCCGAAAGACACGCTGTAAATCCTTATAGCTGTTTGATTGTGATGCGGATGTAAAGCCTGGAATATTTATCTCGCCGGTAACATGATCGATTTTCAAACTGAAAAGCGAGGCTCGCTTTTGTTCCAGATAGGTCAGAGTACCCCTTGCGGCTATGCCCCTCATATACCGTTCGCAAACATCATCATCTATTCGTGAAACGGGTAAGCCATTCGAACGGATATAAGGCAACCCCAGATATTTGTTTGTGAATTCTTGGATTGTGCCGATGAAATGGGGATACGAGGTAAGCTTAACACCTGAAGGATGGGCACCTAGTCGAGACAATATTTCATAGCATGCCACGTTCGTATGAGTGAGAACGCATAATCCCTGATGCTTGGCGTGCCACTCTTTGGCCAATATAACCAACTTGGAAGCTACTAATGTAGTTTTCCCGCTTCCAGGACAAGCTTGCATATCATTGAAAGACTGGAGAGCATTTCGGCGTACCACATCAAAGCTGAGATGTTTGTTTTCATCTTGCTCTTTTGCGTTGTTCTCACTGAGAAAGGCTTCTATCCGAGCATCCGAAATATCCAAATCTATATGGAGGTCAGGCACTAGTCTCCTCCTTCCGCTGTTGCCGTTTCAGTCGTATTCCCTTCTTCTTGATTGGTTTCGTTGTCGCTTGGGGCGTCAAGGTCGCTTGGAAATTCGCCAGTCACATGTTCCAAGCCATCTAGTATATAGCTTGGAAGCACCGATTTTAGGCTTTCTCTTTTTCCCTCGGAACCGTATTTCTGTCGCAGAATAGTATTCAAGGCGTAGGCAACATGAGTTTTGCCGCCACTTTTCGCCTCTATCATCGCATATATCTTTATCGCTCTTTCTTCTGGATCATCGGGAAGGTCTGCAAATCCGTCAGAAGTTCCATGAATCGCTTGATAAACTTCCTCGGCAAGCCCCGAGCGAATTAGACAATATTCGAAAGTCCATTCGTCAGAAGGACAGATCGATATGTTCTGCGTATCAGTCACTACTTCGGTGAAATTCTTCATGTTAACAGCCAGCCGTCTTAATCTTGCTTTCTTAAGATCAGGGTCGGTCCCTATATCATTATTGTCGGAATCCTTGCGAGGCAGCCAATAATGCTTGTTCTTGGCGTTGAGAGTCTTGAAGCCAATTTCTGGATGGAGCTCTTCATCCGCCTTAATAGGCCATAAATCTAAATCCCTAAGAACAGCAACTTTGACGGGGAGAACAGGATTTTCGCTATCAATTCTTCTCCTCCTCAAAAAGATTTTCGCGTACCGGGCATACGCCGTGTTGCCAACATTTACTACGCTGATACCATAATCCTCCAGCGGCCTGCCCAACAGTTTGGCGATTGCAGGCAGCAAAATATTTTCGCCGTCACCCTCAACAATCAAAACGCCCTTAGCAAAAAACAGATTGGATTTTGTGACATCAAGGAATTTCTCAAGGAATGTATAATCATCAGGCGACAATCCCGTTTCGCCTTTTCTCATAGAGAAGGCTTCTCCTCTGTTCATAACAATGATGTTCTCAAGAGGTGCCTTTGAGGCGAGATTTGGGCTATGTGTCGTTAGTATCGTTTGAAGTCCGCGATTACCTTTGGAGTAGGACTTGTCTCTTATAAACTTCAGGAACTTCATTTGCAGCTGCGGATGCAGATGCGCTTCCGGCTCCTCAATCAACAACAATGAAAACTCATTGCTCTCTTGCTCGAGCAGTAGAAGCTCGGTAGCCATAAAAAGAGCGTTGTTGTATCCCAGACCTTGCATAGGTCTTACTTCACCAAGGACCAGACTCAGCCGCTGTAAAATCTCTTGAAAAGATCGTTCCTTTTCGGTCTTGGTCATCGCATCAAATGCTTTGCTTCCCAGCATTTGTATGGCCAAATTGAAATCATCAGTTGCAAAAATCAGACCTTCAAAATTTGTGTTGATTTGGTCCCTACCTCTCTTAAGGCCCTCGTTTTCTTTTGCCTCTTGACTGGCTTGGATTAGCCCCTCCAGCAAAGCTTTAAAGTTCGAACTATCTCGCTTGAACTCCGTTGAGGAGGAAATAATCTGCGCTAATCTTGAGCCTCTTCCAGAAGAAAGTTCAGCTTCGGCGTCTCTTAGTGGTTTTAGGTAGGTGGCGGACAGGTAGTCACGGACATCGCGCTCTATAGACGGTCCTTCTGCATGCTGACCTGATCTAAATTCTGTCCGGATAAATGGGTTGCCCTTTCGAACAATGTCCGTTCTATGAGCGATTAGATTGACATATAGAACAGATTTGCGCGTCCCATCTTTGAGCTCTTCATGCGATAGGTGTTCAACAAAAACCGCAGCTTGCTCAGCTGTAATATCATCAATTTTAATTTGAATACTGAAGTCATCTGTATCGTCGTGAAAGTCAAAATCGGAGATTCTCGTCCATTCAGATGAGGTTGTATCTAGAGTCAGGCGGATTGCATCAATTAGGGCTGTCTTGCCAGAATTGTTTTCGCCAACAATAACATTCAATCCGGCATTCAACTTCAAATCCAATTGTCTGAAGAGTCTGAAATTGCGGACTTTGATTTTCTTTATGTGCAATCAGTATCCTCCCCAAATAGCTGTTTCTCGAAATCTAGAAGAGCGTTCATTGGTTCACCATAAAGCTGGTAAGGAATGGACTAATATAATTTTTGATATATGTGCTCATTTATTTGTGAGAATCGTACCAAAATTATAATTCAATGGAAGATTTGCACAAGTGCCGGGAACGCGAAGGGGGCGTGCTCACGCGCTAATGGCGTGGGCGCTACCCACGCGCAGTTTGCGGAACGCAAAATGACCAACCTAATTTAGGGAATTCGACTGAAGAGGTTTTGCCATCGGTGGAGGGCGAGTGTGAAGTTTTTTCCATTTCGTTATTGAATCCAATAAATTTCTTCGCATAGCGATTTTCAATAACCTTATATGCATGCCTTTTTTTCAGAAGGGGACTTCGTGCAGCAACGCTGGATCACATGTGAATTGATTAACGGCTTATGTCTGCTTTGAGTAGTTTTGTGACATTTTGATAAGTGCAGTCATGTTATCTCCGATACTTAATGAAAATCTCGACTCACAAACAACCTCTTTGCCTGCTGGCGCGGGTGCATGGCGGGAGTAGTTGTCGGCTTCTTTTTAAAGCGTGATGTTTGCCTGCTGTCGGGAACTTGTTTCTTGACTTCGTCGGCTGATGACCATGTCATGTCTAAGCGGTCTTCTTGCGCTTCGCTGAGTTCGTCGAACAAATAAGAATAGTCTTCGATCTGCTCTGAAATCACATGGATGACGCGGCCTTCGCGTTGGACCTTGCCGGTGATCTTGAGAAGACGCCCTTGCATCACTTGCGTTCGGTATTTTGCGAACGTCGTATTCCAAACGATGATGTTTGCAGAACCTGTTTCGTCTTCCAGCGTGATGAACACAACACCGCTGGCCGTGGCGGGCCTTTGCCGGGTGATGACGGCGCCCAGAACGGAAACTCGCCCGTTTTGCGGTATGTCTCGCAAGGCTACATTCCGTGTGATGTTTTCTCCGGCATAGTCGCGGACTAACCCGACCGGATGGGCTTTGAGCGATAGTCTCGTGCTGATGAAGTCTTCAAATACGTCCTCAGCATGGGACAATAGCGGCAAGGCTGTTTCTGTTAGAGGCTCGCTTAAGTCTGCGCTGTCAAACAGCGGCATCGGCTCGCCGTCATCGACGGCTTTCGCATGCCAGAGCGCATTGCGGCGGGAGGCGCCTAGAGAGGCGAAAGCGTCAGCCATAGCGAGCTTAACGATTGCGGCCTTGTTGAGCCCGGCGCGTCTTTTGAGCGAGGCGATATCGGCATAGCCATTGCCGCGCGCCGCATTGAGCCATTGTGCGTCTTCTTCTTTGAAGCCTTTTATCATGCGGAAGCCGAGGCGGACGGCGAGGCTGCCGGTTCCGTCAGGCTCCAAAGAGCAATCCCAGGTGCTGGCGTTGATATCGACGGGGCGGACTTCGACGCCGTGGCGGCGGGCGTCGCCGACAAGTTGGGCAGGCGCATAAAAGCCCATGGGCTGCGAATTTAGGATCGCGCAACAATAAACTTCCGGGTGATGATAGCGCAGCCACGCAGAAGCATAGACCAGCAAAGCGAATGATGCAGCGTGACTTTCGGGGAAGCCGTAACCGGAAAAGCCTTCGAGTTGTCGGAAACATCGTTCAGCGAAGTCAGCATCGTAGCCGCGTTCAATACAGCCGGAGATAAACCGTTCCTTGAAGTCAGAGACGCTTCCGACGCGCCTGAAGGCTCCAAGGGCGCGGCGCAAGCCGTCAGCTTCGCTCGGATCAAAACCGGCAGCGACCATGGCGATTTGCATCGCCTGTTCCTGAAAGAGCGGAACGCCCAACGTGCGCTTCAGCACCTCTTCCAGCTCTTTCGATGGATAAACGACTTTCTCTTCGCCGCGACGGCGGCGCAGATAGGGGTGAACCATATCTCCCTGAATCGGGCCGGGACGAATGATCGCCACTTCAATGACAAGATCATAGAAACATTGCGGGCGCATGCGCGGGAGGAAAGACATCTGCGCACGGCTTTCAACTTGGAATAGTCCCGTAGTGTCGCCTTGGCTTAGCTGCTCATAAATGCGCGGGTCTTCCTGCGGCAGCGTTGCAAGCTCGTAGCGAGTTCCTTTCCATTCTCGGATGAGTTCAAAAGCTTTGCGAATGCAGGTGAGCATGCCGAGAGAAAGAACATCGACTTTAAGCATGCCGAGTACGTCGATATCGTCCTTATCCCATTCAATGACGGTGCGGTCTTCCATGGCCGCGTTTTCGACGGGGACAAGTTCATCAAGCCGTCCCTTGGTGATGACGAAGCCGCCGACATGCTGAGATAAGTGACGCGGGAAACCGATAATCTCCTGAATAAGAGAAAGCGTTTGGCGAAGACGGAAGTCTTCAGCATTCAGGCCCGCCGCTTTGACGCGCTCATCTTTCAGCGCGCCTTCGGACCATCCCCAGACTTGGCCGGAAAGGGCTGTAATTGCATCATCGGAAAGGCCCATGGCGGTCCCGACTTCGCGGATCGCGGCCTTTGTTCGGAAGTGAATGACGGTGGCGCATATGCCTGCGCGATGACGGCCATATTTTTGGTAGATATGCTGAATGACTTCTTCGCGCCGCTCGTGTTCGAAGTCGACATCAATATCCGGCGGTTCGTTGCGCGCTTCAGAGACGAACCGTTCAAATACCATCGTGATGATGTCAGGGCCGATTGATGTAATGCCGAGGGCGTAACAGATGACGGAGTTTGCTGCAGAGCCGCGGCCCTGACATAAAATTTTCTGATCGCGAGCAAACTTCACAACGTCATGGACGGTCAGGAAATAGCGCGCATAGTCGAGCTTTTCGATAAGCCCGAGTTCGCGTGCGACCATGGCTTGCACATTAAGCGGCGTTCCATCCGGGTAACGCTCTTGCAATCCTTCTTCCGTCAACTCGCGAAGGCGCTGCAGCGGCGGTTTTCCATCTGCAATCTCTTCCGGGTATTCATATTTGAGTTCGGAAAGAGAAAAGAGACACTCGTTTTTGATAAGAAGCGTATTGGCGACGGCTTCAGGGTACGCCTTGAAGAGCTTGTGCATTTCAAACGGGCTCTTGAGGCGGCGCTCAGCGTTTAGCAGCGCTCGCTTTCCGATATTATCGATGATGCAGCGTTCGCGAATGCAAGTGAGCACGTCCGCCAGCGGTCGCCGCGAAGCTTTGTGCATCATCACATTGCCGGTGGCGATAAGGGGAAGACCGGTCTGTTTCGCGAACGCTGCGTGAGCTTCAAACCGTTCTTCGTCCTCACCGTCATAGGCGGGGCTGAGACCTAAAAAGACATGATCGCCAAATCGCGCTGATAGCTGTTTCAATGTTTCAGGCGAAACATTGAGCGCGATCAGATATGAGTCTTCGCACCATTCAAACACATCTTCAATGTGAAGCGTGCATTCGCCTTTGACAGTTCGGCGCTTGCCGAGCGTTAAAAGCCTGCAAAGAGCGCCATAGGCTTTTCGCGTCTTGGGATAGGCAAGCAGGTCTTGCCCATCTTCAAGAAGAAGGCGAACGCCGACGATATAGCGCATATCGTTATCAATCGCGGCGGCATGAGCGCGAACAATGCCCGCAAAACTGTTGGTATCAGTGACGGCTATCGCTGCAAGGCCGAGTTCAGCGGCGCGCTCTACCATTTCTTCGGGATGCGACGCGCCGGTCAAGAACGTAAAATTCGACGTGACGTTTAGTTCTGCATAGCTCATGGAAAGAGCCCCGCGACTTCCCAGCGATGGGGTTTCTCGCCCGGCTTTGTCGTAAGCCAGAGGCGCGGGCCTTCTTCGCAATCGATCTGCCAGTAGTCTTTAAGCTCATCGCTTTGCGGACCTTTCCACCATTCAGGCCCGATACGCTCAGGCCCTTTAAAGCGAGCGGCGGTGAATGTGCGCCCGCGCCATTCAAAGCGCTTGGGCGGGCGTCCGGGTTCTAAGATGGTTGCGTGCTCGCCTTCGTAGGCCATCAAAGGGCGTGACAGGCTCGCCTTCCATTGACCATCATCCTTGCACTGCACCGCTTCGACAAATCGGAAAGACCGGCGGGGCAGATGGCTTTCTAGCGGGCGCCAGCGCAAGACGCGGTCAAAGCCGAGTTGATTGCCAAGCGTCGCGACTAACTCGTCAAGCTGGTTTTGCTTTTCAGCGTCGGCAAAGCGCTTCTGCTTGGGTTCGAACGGTTCGGCTTTTGTAGCGGAAAGACGCATCACATCAATGCCGCAGCCTGCATCGATTTTGTCGAACTTCAGCACAAACTGCCGAATGATCTGTTTTGCTTCCTGCGTGGGCCTGGCAAGACCGATATCGATATGCATTTGCTGCTTGTCTGCGCGATAGATGCTAAGCCGCGCAGCACGCAGACCGAAAGCATGTTCCGATAATCGCTTGCAGACTTGATCTGTTAGGCGGTTTAAAGCTTCGCTCACATCATCGGTTAGGCCGATAGGATCGGGGAACGACATGCGGGCGGCGAAGATTGGCTGAGCTTTTGCGGGCGTGACCGGATCGGCGGCGCTGCCAAGGAGTTTTTCATAGGCGCGCAATAGTCCTAAGCCGAAACGCTTCATGAGGTCGGCGGACTTCAATGGGTAAAGGTCCCCGATGCGTTTGAGGCCAAGTCGCTTCAGTTCGAAGATGGTTTGGTCGCTTACAAAGAGCGCTTCAATGGGAAACTTCGCGAGGCGCTGTCTCGTTTCCCCGGCGGGAATAATCGTTTCGCCTTTAGCCCCATATCGCGCCGCAGCCATCGCCGCGCCTTTCGTATCCGCAACGCCAATGCGCGCTTCTACTTGTTTGTCTGCAAGCTCTTGAACGATGTAATCGGCCATCGCGCGCTCGCCGCCAAAGAGGTGGGCGCAGCCGGTAATATTCAGCAAGAGATTGTCTTTGCCCTCGCAGGCGCTCCAAGGCGTGAACTTGTTCGCCCATCGCTGCAGCGCTTTCAGGAAAGCTTCATCGCGCAAGGGTTCTTCGGCGACCGTTATGAGTTCCGGCGCCGCCGCTCTTGCCGTTGCGAGTGTCATGCCCGGCGCGAGCCCCAACCGCCGCGCATGTTTGTTCAGGCAGATGAGCCGAACAGCGTTCTTTTCTTCTGCAGTGACTGCGAACAGGCAGTCTTCAACCGGCAATCCGCTCCGGCCAAACCGGTTCACCGGCAGGCGCGGCATCCAGATGCAAAGAATTCGTTTCCCCAGAGACATTTAAAACCCAACTCCCGACAATCCCTTTCTTGTTTTTGTAAAGCGAGGCGTGAATGCGGAATTCCTCATGCGTTTCCGCGTAAGCTGGTTTGCAGTGCCATCGTGTTTCCGCAGCCGTGCTAGCGGCGGGGCGGTTGACGATGACGAGGCCGAGCGATTTTCCAGCGAGCGCCGCCAATTGCAGGCGGCGAAAGTTTGTAAGGCTTGGGCTTCTTTCCGCTGCGACGATGACAGTTGAAGCCGCGCCCGATCTCAATGCGGTTTCGGCTGACCAGAGAATGTCAGCCTCTAACGGTGAGAGCGCATGAAGTATGCGGTTAGGATCGCAGAAACGCGCCGCCGCTTCCGGCTGAAGGGCTGAAAGCCAATGCGGCGGGCCGCACAGAACGATCTCGCCTTCGCTAGCCATAAGGAAGGCGAACGCTGCCGCACTGGGCCCGCTAAGCTCATGGACGCGGGCCGAAGCCAGTTCGGGCAGCCCCGTATATGTTCTTGATTTGTTCACGTTGCGAGAATATCTGCACGGGGAGGCTGGCCCGTCAAGCTGGCCGCGTGATAGCCTTAAAATGCAAGGAGATTCAGCTATGTGCGGGCGCGGGGATCAGAGCCTAACTTGGAGCGACATCTGCGAATTGTCCGGAATTGTCGGCTCTCCGCCTACTACCAACCTTCAGCCGGTCTACAACATTGCCCCTACCACAACCGTCCATATCGTGCGCGAGAAGGACGGCGAGCGGATCATAGAAAAGGCGCGTTGGGGGTTGCTGCCGCGCTCGTGGAAGAAGCCCACAAAGGAATGGACCTATTCCACCTTCAATGCGCGGAGCGACAAGGTGAGAGAAAGCCGGACGTTTCGCGGCCCATGGAACGCCGGACAACGCTGCATCATTCCGATGAACTTTTACGAATGGAAGCGGCCTAAGGAGAAAGGCCAAGGACCGTTTCATATTTTCCCGACAAAAGAAGTCGCGTTTCGCATCGCGGGGCTATGGGAAGAGTGGACTGATCCGGACACCGGCGAAGTGAAAACAACCTGCACGGTCATCACCTGCGAGCCGAACGAAATCATGGCGGAACTTCACGACCGCATGCCGGTTATCCTTGGCGCCGACCAGTTAGACGCATGGTTTAACGCGCCGCCTGAAGAAGCCTATGAAATGTTAAAGCCATGCCCTTCAGATTGGATCACGGCGAACAAAGTTAGCGCTTATGTGAATAGTACGCGCAATCAGGGGCCGGACTGCATAAAACCTGAAGATGAATAGTTTTGAATTAGAGAACTTAATCTCTGTAGTTTTTTCTTCTTACTTTTTTTCTTGCCTGTGAAACATCGTTTGCGGATACTTCTTCGCCTAATAAGATTGATGCTAAGGCCGCTATTTCTTTATTAGGCGCGCGTTTCTCGGGGTTGTTGATTAGATCAAAAATTGTATTGATCGTGAACTTCTTAAGTGCAACAGCGCGTTCCGGCGCATCACTTGAAGATTGTGTCTGCAGTTCCGCGGCGCCTTCTTTCAAGCACGAAGCAAGCGAAATGAAGCCTTCACTTTCCGGATCGGGATTCCCAAAACAAATAGTATTTGTGCCAAAGCAGAGTCCTTTAAGATCAGGATCGTTCTCAACTTCGCCCGCGATGCTAATTAACTTTTCAGAAAGTGACGCGCGCCGCTTTTCTGCGGATACTTTTGATTCTTTCTCGGTTTCCCATTCGCTTGGAATTCTCGAAATATGCCTGAACGCGATGATGATATCTTTCTCATCCATGCCCAGGCGACGTAATTCAGTCACAACTTCGCTTGCGCGCGGATCATCGCGAAAGCGTTTGCTAAAAGACGCTATTTTCTCGTCTTCTATATCCGTTTCGAGAAATTCTAGGCTCTCTTCATTCATTACGAAGGCTCAAGTTTGTCCTGGCGTGGCGTTTCTCAAAGTATCTAGATAATCCGCCCAAGCCTGCATCATTTTAACCCGTTCATCCCAATATTGCGCGGCATGAGTATAGGCCCTGCGAACTTCGTTTGCTTCTTGATGCGCGAGTTGGCGTTCAATTGCGTCTGTGGACCATTTTCCCATTTCATTAAGGCGGGTCGCCGCCATGGCGCGGAAACCGTGAGCGGTCATTTGGCCTTTTGAATATCCCATACGGCGTAGCGCGCCAGTCAAGGTATTCTCCGACATTGGCCGGTGGTGCCTGCTGATGGTCGGAAAAAGATATGGACTCTTGGAGCTAATTGGGCGCACCGAGTCGATGATTGTGAGCGCCTGCTTGGAAAGCGGGATACGGTGGATGCGCCGCATTTTCATTTTCTCTGCGGGTATTTCCCAAACATTTTCCTTGAAATCGAACTCTTTCCATTCCGCGTGTCGAAGTTCGCCTGGCCGGACGAATGTTAAGGCGAGGAGTTGCAAAGCCAAGCGTGTCGTCAGGTGTCCGGAGTAATTATCGATTGTTCGAAGGAGGGCACTGATTTCATCTGGTTTCACAATCGTCGCATAGTGTTCACGCTTGGGTGTGGTAAGAGCGCCTCTTAAGTCTTGCGTCGGGTCACGCTCAGCGCGACCTGTTGCAATAGCTAGCCGGAAAACTTTCCCGCATTTGCTCCGGAGGCGGCGAGCAGTTTCGAAATTGCCCTTGGCTTCCACACTTCGCAACGCAGAAAGCACTTCTTGCGCTGTAATCTCATTGATTAAACTGTCGCCGAAAAATGGATATGCAAAATCAAAAACCCATTTCGTTTTATCAATCGTGACCTTGGCGCGGCCTTCCCGCGCCATTTTCTCAATGAGCTCTTCTGCTACATCGCGAAAAGTTTTTCCGGGTTTTGCGCCGGTTAGCCTTTCAATCTTGCGGGCATGGCTGGGGTCTATGCCATCGGCGATTTGGCGTCGCGCGTTCTCACGTTTAACACGGGCTTCCGCTAACGTAACTTCTGGATAAACGCCAAGCGCGAGCGTCTTGTGCTTATTGCGATAGCGGTAATCAAGACGCCAGTATTTCGCGCCGGTCGGTTTCACGTACAGATACATGCCAGCCCCGTCCGCGACCTTGTAGGGGCGCTCGCGCGGCTTGGCGTTTTTCACTTCCAACTGGGTAAGTTTCGACATCACTTGATCTCCAGTCTCATTCGAGACCTGAGCCATCCGCCGATACTCTTGTTAGCGGGTCTCACACCATGATGCGGCGCCAGTGTGGACGCTTCGGGCAGTGTGTTTCCCGTTTGAGTACCGTGACGGCGCTCGAGTACCGAACGAGGACTCGCTCCAGTTTGCTTTGAGGACTCACTCCGAAATACCCACAAAAGTACCTGCAAATTTGCGGGTATCTAATGGATTTGGATGGACGCCTCTGGACGGAGCGACCCCACAACATACTGAAATTATGATAGTTTTAGACGCGTTTGGATGTCAACGGATCGTCAAATGGTGCCCAGGAGAAGACTCGAACTTCCACGACCGTAAGGCCACTGGCACCTGAAGCCAGCGCGTCTACCAATTCCGCCACCTGGGCAGGTGAAGGACGGCTCGTTTAAGGGATGCGGGCGGGAATTGTCAATTCAGGAATGATTAAGCATCGCCAGCGGTGCGTGGCCGCAACCATCAATTATACTCCTCCATATTTTTGGCCGTATCCGTCGCAAGCGCGGCCAAAATTCGGAATTTGAAGGGTCTCGCGCCGCCCCCCACGATTGCCGGAGCGGGTGAATTGCGATAGGCCCCGTTTGCAGATTTATATATAGCGTGGCATGGCGCACGCGGAGGCATGAACGTGACTGGAAAGCTGGCGGTTATTTTTGGCGGGTCGGGATTTGTCGGACGCAATGTCGTGCGCGAGCTTGCCAAGCGCGGCTGGCGCGTGCGCGTCGCCGTTCGGCGCCCGCATCTGGCGCAATTTTTACGGCCTATGGGCGCGGTTGGGCAAATTCAGCTTAAGCAATGCAATCTACGGCACAGCCCTTCGGTGTCGGACGCTTTGCGCGGCGCCGATGCCGTGGTCAACCTTGTGGGTTTGTTACATCAGGCAGGACCGCAAACCTTTAGCGCCGTACAATATAACGGCGCAGCGACACTCGCCTCGCTCGCGAAAAAAGAAGGCGTAGAAAAATATGTGCATATGTCGGCGATTGGCGCCGACGCGCAGAGCGAAAGTCTTTATGCGCGCACGAAAGGCGAAGCGGAATTGAAAGTGCGCGAGGCTATACCGTCAGCCACTATTTTGCGGCCTTCCATTATTTTTGGACCGGAAGATTCTTTCTTCAATAAATTTGCAAGCGTTGCGGGCATGACGCCGGCGTTGCCGTTGATCGGTGGAGGAAAGACCAGATTTCAGCCTGTTTACGTAGATGATGTTGCTGACGCTATTTGCGAAGTCTTGACGCGTCCTGAAGCTGCTGGCAGGGTTTACGAAATAGGAGGCCCCCGGATTTATAGTTTCCGTGAGTTGATGGAGCTCATGCTGCGCGAGACCGGGCAAAAACGGTTACTATTGCCTGTGCCGTTTTTTATCGCATCACTGATTGGTTTTTTTGGTCAGGTCGTTGGCCGTTTGCCGTTTATAGAACCGGTTTTAACTGCTGATCAGGTGAAATTATTAAAGCGGGACAATATTGTAAACACAAACGAACACACGGGCGTGCTGGGCGATCTCGATATTGATCCGCATACAGTCGAAGCCGTGCTGCCGTCTTATATGGTGCGATACCGCAAATATGGGCAGTTCGCGGAACAAACGGCCTAAGTTTCGTATCCATCCGGATTTTGGCTTTGCCAGCGCCAGTGATCAGCGCACATATCTTCCAGTGATTTTTGTGCGCGCCAGTCCAGTAGATTTTCCGCTAATTCTGCATTTGCAAAAATTTCTGCGACGTCTCCGTCGCGCCGCGGCGCAAATGCATAGGGGATGTCCCGGTTCGAAGCGCGTTTGAAAGCGGCGACAGCCTCTAAAACGGAATAGCCGGCGCCTGTTCCAAGATTCATATCCAGCGCGCATCCATTTTCCTGTTGATCCAGATAGCGCAGCGCAGCGGCGTGGCCTTTGGCAAGATCGCAGACATGTATGTAATCGCGCACGCCCGTTCCGTCTTTGGTCGGATAATCATTACCGAAAATGTTGAGCATTTCCCGTTTGCCGACGGCGACCTGCGCAATATAGGGAAAAAGGTTGTTCGGGACGCCATTTGGATTCTCGCCGATCCGGCCTGATGGGTGAGCGCCGACAGGATTAAAATACCGCAGATTGATAATACGCCAGTGCGGGTCTGCCTCAGCGATATCCTTGAGCATGCACTCTATAAAGTATTTTGTGCGCCCATACGGATTGGTCGGGGAGGCGGCGCCCGTTTCAGCAACGGGGTTTTCATTTTCTTCTCCGTACACGGTCGCGGATGAAGAAAAGACCAGCATTTTTGCGCCAGCAGCTTCCAACGCTTCGGCCATCGTCAGGGCGGATCCCATATTAATGCGGTAATATCGTGCAGGTTCTGCGACGGATTCACCGACAGCCTTCAGGCCGGCTAGATGTATGCCGCCGGTGGGCTGAAATCGTTTCACAGTATCTACGATATTTTTTCTCTGCGACGGGTCGGCGAGGTCGGCTTGCAGTAAATCAACTTTGGCCCCGGCCAGTTCTTTTATACGGTTAATCGCTTCCGGATGAGAATTGGCGAAATTATCTATGATCAACAAAGATGCGCCGCCGGAAAGCAACTCTACGCAAACATGGCTGCCGATATATCCGGCGCCGCCGGCGACGATAATCCGCTGTTTTATCATACTCACAATAAATCTTCCCGTCCGCGTTTTTTCAATTCCTCTACCAGAGTGCGAACATCCTGTGCGCTGTCGCGATGTGCGACCAGAACGGCGTCGCCTGTGGCCACAATAATAAGATTTTCCACTCCGACGGCGCCGACCATCGGTCCGTCTGAACGAATACTGATATTCGTCGCATTCGATAAAAAGTGATCGTCCAGATTATCGCTTTTGACTTCGCTCCAGCTGCCGATATCGCTCCAGCCGGCTTTCACAGATGGTACAACGGCGGCCCTGTCAGTTTTCTCCATGATTGCATAGTCTATGGAAATGCTTTGACAGCGCCCAAACGCTGCTTCGTCCAGAAGACTTGCAGCACCGCCTGGCGCTGCGTTCATTAGAGCTTCTTTCGCTGCAACGGCTACGCCTGTAGCGTAACGTTCGAATTCATCAAGCATGATCTGTGGTTTGAACAAAAACAGTCCTGCATTCCAGAAAAACCCTCCCTGATCCAGATAGGCTTGCGCCATCGCCGCGTCTGGCTTTTCCCGGAAAGCGGCGACACGGCAAATTTTATCGCTGATCGCATCGCCCGATTGAATATAGCCATAACCGGTGTGAGGGCGGTCCGGCTCTATGCCAAAGGTAACGATGTATTCATGCGCAGCGCCGGCGCCCTGCAGAAGCGCTTGCTGAAAGGCTGCTGTATCGGCAACATGATGATCCGCAGGAGAAAGAAAGACGGCCGCCTCGGGGTTATTGCGTTTTGTCCACTCTGCAGCGATGGCGGCGACGGCGGCCGTATTGCGCGGGCAGGGTTCCAGAATAATTGCGGCCGGCGAAACACCGATTTCAATTAATTGGGCGGCTATGATTTCCTCGTGCATTTTACCGCCAATAATGAGAGGCGGCGAAAAATGGTCTCCATTATCTGCAAGTCTCAGAACGGTTTCCTGAAACAGGCTACGATCTGTAACAAGATTTAAAAACTGCTTTGGGCGCGCTTGACGAGACATCGGCCACAGACGCGTTCCTGATCCGCCGGACATAATAACAGGCTGAATTTTCACGATGCCCTCTCAGCCCTTAGGGCATTTTCTGTTTCGTCCAACGCTTCGAACAAATGATAAAGTATGCTTGAAGGAACGTCTTTTGAGACTGGCGCGCCGTTTTTATCAAACTCGTCAATCCACAATCCGGCAACGTCTGTTGCTAAATATGTCTTAAATATATCATCGATGAGCGCCGCCGCTCTCGTGAAAGCGTGTTCATCGCTTCCGGCGCCCTGAATGCAACACGCTTTCAAATACTCCGTTTGCGGCCAAAGTCTTTTGGAGGATCGGTAATGCGGATCTTCAATGTAGGCTTGATTATTTATGAAACTGTAGAAGTCGGGATCTTCGCCAAACTGGGCGGCTTTCATAAAGAGAGTTTCGCGCGCCACCGCATAATCGGCGCCTGAAATCGCTTCCCACTTTGATAGAAGCCAGACCCACTCTAGCATATGACCCGGCTCAATCACGCCGCGGCGATCGTCACGGCTGAAATCTTCTTTAAAAAATTCGATGATTACGCCTGAAACCGAATCGTAAAATCTGCTAAAGCCTTCACCGATTATTTTATCGGCCAGGCGGTAGAAGTCTTTGTCGTCTGTTGCTTTGTAAAGCGCCATAAAAGCTTCGAACAAATGCATGTGCGGATTTTGCCGCCTGGGTAATTGGTTTTGATCATTTTCCAGCCATCCGCCGTAAGGCGAAGCGAGCTCAGTTTGCATGAAATTGATCGTGTTTTTAGCAAGCTCTAGCGCACGCTCATCCTTTGCAGCTTTCCATCGCGACGCACAAGTCAGCAATAAAAAAGCCTGATCGTAAAGATCACGCTTGTCGTCGATAATCTCTCCATTGTCTCCGATTAGATGTACGCACCCCCGCGCGCCGAAATCCGGACACGCTTTCTGGAGGAAATGTTCAAACCCTTCCGCCGCCAGGTTTTCGGCCTCGCCATGCCAGCCCCGAAGGCCGACTTGCGAAAAGGTATGAATTTGCCGCGCCTGCGCGCGCACTCTTCGCGGCCTGTTGTCCAATGGCTCGCCGCGTAAATTCAGGGCTTCGAAAAATCCGCCGCGGATATGATCGTAACTGTTCTTTACCCAAAGCGGGAGCGCGCTTTCCTCAAACCAGCGCCGGAACCTTGTCTGTGATGATTGAAAACCGCTCATATCGCGCAGCGCTCTGATTTCTTCCCGCGCGAAACATTAATCAGCGTCGCCACATACAAAGCTTCACCCAGCATGCGTTTCAGGCGCGATGCAATTGGCTGCGCAAATTTGCTTTGTGAAATCATCATATGCGCAAGACTGTTGTTGGCCTTCCCCGGTAGAGTAGCTATTCGACAGTAACTGATTTCGCCAGATTGCGCGGCTGATCGACATCGGTGCCCTTTGTCGCCGCCGTGAAATAGGCAAGAAGTTGTATTGGGACAGCATAGACGATCGGCGCCAGCAGTGGATGTGTTTTTGGCGTTTCTATTGTCGCCCATACGCCACGCCCGGCTTTTTCGATCCCTTCCTTGCAGGAAATGAGAAGTGCTTTGCCGTCACGCGCCATGACTTCCTGCATATTGGATATTGTTTTTTCAAAATGTACGTCATGGGGCGCAATAACGGCTATGGGCAGGTTTTCATCTATCAGCGCGATCGGTCCATGTTTCAATTCGCCGGCGGCATAGCCTTCTGCGTGAATATATGAAATCTCTTTGAGCTTCAGCGCGCCTTCCAGCGCAATCGGGAAAGAAACGCCGCGGCCGATATAGAAAATACCGGGCGCCTTGGCGATATCACGGGCAATTTCTTCGATCTGGTCGCTCTGCTTAAGCGCTTCGGATACAAGCCTTGGTATTTCCAGGAGGCTATCGACCAGGAGGTGTTCCTCCGCTTCCGTTATAGTATTGCGCGCACGGCCTGCGGCAATGGCGATGCATGCCAGCGCCGCCAGTTGACAGGTAAACGCTTTAGTCGAGGCGACGCCGATTTCAGGACCCGCCGCCATTGGAAAAATGATATCCGCCTCCCTCGCAATCGAGGACTCCGCCACATTGACGACAGTTGCAATCTGTTGTCCGTGCGCACGCGCCTCGCGCAAAGCAGCCAGCGTATCCGCTGTCTCTCCAGACTGGGAAATGAAGAGCGCCCCGCCTTTATCAGTCCACGGAACATCACGGTAACGCAATTCGGATGCGATATCAATTTCTATTTGCAATCGCGCCCAGCGTTCAAACCAGTATTTCGCGACAAGTCCCGCAAAATAAGCTGTTCCGCAAGCGGAAATGGTCAACCGGTCGAGCGCAGCGAAGTCGAAGGCGCCGTCTGGCAAACGCACGGATTTGGTCGAGGGGTCTATATATCGCGAAATCGTATGAGCGATGACTTCCGGCTGTTCGTGGATTTCCTTCGCCATGAAATGGCGGTGCCCTTCCTTGTCAACGATGCCTTGCGACGCACTGGAAAGTATTTCAGCGCGCTCGACATCGGCGCCGGCCTCATTCCGGATGCTGATGGAGTTGCGGGTCAGTACCGCCCAGTCGCCTTCTTCAAGATAGGTAATACGGTTTGTAAAGGGCGCAAGCGCATATGCGTCCGACCCAATATACATTTCGTTCTCGCCGCGCCCAATGGCGAGCGGACTTCCTTTTCGTCCGCAAACCAGCAAGTCGTCGTCTCCTGAAAATAACGCGGCAAATGCAAAAGCGCCGCGCATCCGATCGATAGCTTTTTTAAAGGCTACAACCGGCGTGCAGTTTTCGGTTGCGAGATAATATGTGATCAGTTGCGGGCACACCTCGGCGTCGGTCTCGGATTCAAAGATAACGCCCTTGTTTTCCAACTCGCGCCGCAGTTCCGCATAATTTTCGATAATGCCGTTATGCACGACGGCAACCCGGTCTGTAGCATGGGGATGCGCGTTCGTTTCATTAGGCGCCCCATGGGTCGCCCAGCGCGTATGGCCGATGCCGGCGCGGCCAGGCAGCGGTTCGGCTTCCAGCGCAGCGCTCAGATTTTCGAGTTTGCCGGGGGCCCGCCGGCGATCCAGACGCCCTTGATGCAGCGTTGCGACGCCGGCCGAATCATATCCGCGATATTCAAGCCGCTTCAGCCCCGACAGGATCTGCGGTGCGGCGTCTTCTGAGCCAAGAATACCGATAATCCCACACATAAACCATTAACCTCTTTACTGCCGCCACTCACGCTTTTTAACGCTTGGCTGTAGCTGTACTAAAGCAAAAACGCGGCCGAAAAAGGCCTGAATTTGCGACTTTGCCGTCTTTCTGATCTTTTAGGGCTGTGGACTGGAGGCGGTTGGTCGTAGATATTTACTTTATGCGGGATTTTGATATGCCGCCCCACGGATGAAGGCTTCATTTGCAGCCAGGGCGCGCCTTCATGAGGAGTTTCTTTATCATGCCTATTCGACCTTTTCTGGCCGGCGCCGGCCTGACAGTTATCCTCGCGGCGAACGCCATAGCGGCTGATGACGATGCGCGCGGCGAACCGGTCACCTTTGGCTATATTGAGAATGTCGCCGTGGGCAATCTTGGCCTGGAGATGAAAGGCAAGCTCGATACCGGGGCAGACACCTCGTCCGTGCATGCCTACGATGTTGAGGTCTACAAGCGCGGCAAGCGCGATAACTGGGTCAAATTCCGCCTGATCGGCAAGGATGGCCGCGCCATTCGTTACGATCAGAACGTTATTCGTTTCGCCAACATCAAAACGAAAACCGGCGGGTCGATCCGCCGTCCGGTGATTCACCTTCCTGTCTGCGTTGGCGGGCGTATAGCCACGGCAGAAGTAAATCTCGCCGACAGAGGGGATTTTGAATACGATATCCTGATCGGCCGGGAATTCCTGTCAAACAGAATTCTCGTAGATTCCAGCCGCACTTTCATGGCTGAGGAAATTTGCGAACCCTTAGATGAAGATTAATTTCCGCCATGCGACGGTGCTTGGCGCTGTTTTGATTCTGGCTGGCTTGACCGTATTTTTTATCAAAGCCGCCGTGCTGGAATATCCGCTGGCGCCGGGTGCGCGCGCTGTCCTGTGGGACTATGAGCTTTATCTGGAGTTTGACGGAAGCAACCAGCCCGCCCGCATCGAGGCATATATACCCGCGGGTGATGTTGAACGCGCCTTCCCGCGCGAAGAATTTTACAATGGCTCTTTCGGGTTGAGCCTGACAAGTGAAGCGCAGACCCGCAATCGAAAAGCCGTTTGGACCTATCGATACCCGGCGGACCGCAAGGTGCTCCGCTATGGCGCGCAAACCATTGGCGAGACCTTGTCGACGCCTTTGCCCTTGGCGTTCCGCGAATCGGAACCGCAGATCACTCCGTTCGAAGCAGATCAGGTGAAACGTCAGGCGTTTATTGTCTGGTCCGGCAATCTTCGCCAGCGCTCCGCCGATGACCGGTCTTTTGCAGATCTGGCAATCAAGTCGACGTTCGACACGCGCGCGGAGAACGAACAATACGCCGATGAGGTTGAGGCTTTACTGGGCGAAAATTCCGGCACGGTCGGGCGCCTGCTGCTGGCCCAGCAACTATTGCAATCGCAAGGCGTGCCGGCGCGGATCGCCGGCGGCGTTTATTTGACCGATGATCGCAGACGCATGGAGGCGCGGCGGTGGCTGGAGTACCATATAGACGGCGAGGATTTCAGATATTTTCCCGATGGAGCGCCGGACCGGTTTTTTACAATCTGGTACGGACCGCGCCCGCTGGTGAACGCAATTGGCGTTGACAATCTGGACGTTCAGATTGCATTGCGATCGCGAGAAACAGCGCGCGCTTCCATCGCTGAAAATGCGCCGGGACGGATCGGCGATTTTGGCAGGGCGTTTGGCTTCAGCAGCCTGCCGCTGACAAGCCAGCTTGTGTACCAGGTGCTGATTACGATTCCCGTCGGCATCGCCATTCTTGTTTTCCTGCGCCAGTTTATCGGCTTCAAGACGCTCGGCACGTTCATGCCGGTGCTGATCGGCATCGCGTTCCGGGAGACGGCGCTGCTGAATGGCGTTATACTTTTTTCCTTGCTCGTGGCGCTCGGTTTATCTCTTCGCTTTTACCTCGAACGATTGCATCTTTTGCTGGTGCCGAGGCTTGCTGTCGTGCTGATATTTATTGTGATGGTTATGGCGGGCATCACGATTTTGATGACCGGCGCCAATCAATCTATCGGGCTTTCGATTTCGCTGTTTCCCATGGTGATTTTGACGATGACCATCGAGCGTATGTCGATCGTGTGGGAAGAAAGCTCCGCCGGCGAAGCGATAAAACAGGGATTAGGCAGCTTGGCCGTAGCCGCGATCACGTATCTCGCCATGACCAATTCGCATGTTGAATATCTCATGTACCGGTTTCCGGAATTGCTTCTGGTGCTGATGGGGTTGTGCGTATTGATGGGACGATATACGGGGCTTCGACTGTCCGAATTGTGGCGGTTCAGGGCGCTGGCGAGCTGAACAGATCATGCTGAAAACAGTACAGGCACTTAAGCGAAACGGCGTGATCGGTATTAACGAACGCAATGTCCGTTTCGTAAATTCGCTCAATTCGCGAAAGTTTCTGATCAGGGTAGACGATAAGGAGCTTACCAAGCAGATCGCTGCGCAGGCTGGTATTCCAACGCCCGAACTCTATGGCGTCATCAAAAATGCCCGCGACATGAAGCGTCTGCCGGAATTTATCGATCACCCCGACGGGTTTGTGATCAAACCGGCTATGGGATCGCAGGGTAAAGGCATCATTGTCGTTGACGGACCGCTGAAAGGCGGCTGGCGGCTTTCTTCCGGCCGCCGCATTGATCTGGAAGGCATGAAATATCAGATCAATAATATGATCTCCGGCATGTATTCTCTTGGCGGTCAGCCGGACAAGGCGCTGATTGAATACCGCGTTAAATTTGACGATGTTTTCGGACAAATTTCCTATAAAGGCGTTCCCGATATTCGCGTGATTGTGCTGAAGGGCGTGCCCGTATTCGCCATGCTTAGACTACCTACGGCGGAATCTGACGGTAAAGCCAATCTGCACAAAGGCGGCGTCGGGGTTGGGCTTGATATGGCGACAGGCGTTACCCGCCGGGCGATGCAATTTGATAAACTTATTGAAATTCATCCGGACACGGCGCACCCGTTGGAAAATATTCAGACGCCGTACTGGGATGACATTTTGCTGATGGCGGCGAAATCCTATGAAGTGACTGAGCTTGGATATCTCGGCGTCGATGTTGTTCTTGACCGTGAAAAAGGGCCGCTCTTGCTGGAATTAAATGCAAGACCCGGCATATCCATTCAGATCGCCAACCGGGTGGGCTTGCGATTTGTGCTGGATAAGGCTGAGACGCTGGGCCGGGAGGCGAAAACGCCCGAAGAGCGTGTCGAGATAGCAAAACGCCTAGCCTGAAACGGCCTTGATCATATCCGCCGCCTTTTCCGCAATCATGATTGTCGGCGCGTTAGTATTGCCCGAAATTAGAAACGGCATGATCGAAGCATCGATGACCCGCAGCCCTTCAACGCCTTTTACTTTCAGCGAAGTATCGACGACGGCGTTTTCATCTGTTCCCATGCGGCACGTGCCTACAGGATGATAAATCGTGTCGGAACGCGCACGGATATCGGCTTCCAGCGCCGCGTCATCCGCGGGTTCGTCAAGATAAAGCCGCTTGCCCCGAACCGATTTCATGGCCGGTGCGTCAAAAATCTTTTCGATAATACGCGCGCCTTTTTTCAATCGCTGCAGATCGTCGTCATCCGACAGAAAATTCGGATCGATTGCTGGCGGGGCCATCGGGTCGGGGGAGGCAAGTTGCACGGCGCCGCGCGATCTGGGCCTCAGGACGCAGACATGGCAGGAAATTCCGCCGCCAAAATGTTTTTTACGGCCATGGTCATCTACAAGTCCGGGAATAAAGTGGAGCTGGACGTCCGGTTGGGCCTCTGATGGGTCTGTTTTTACGAAACCGCCGCATTCTGCGAGATTTGTAGTGAAGGGGCCCGCGCGCTTTTTCCGATAAGCCGAAAGCGCGGGCAGGGCGCGCAAAGCCATACCAAAATGGAGACCGACAGCATCGGGCGATTTCGTTTTGTAAAGCGCCGTCCAATCGAGATGATCCTGCAAATTGCCGCCGACGTCAGGGCTGTCGACAACAATATCTATATTGTTTTCTTTCAAATGCCCTGCCGGGCCAATGCCGGAAAGCATTAAAAGCTGAGGTGATTGAAATGCTCCGGCGCAAAGAATGACTTCGTTTTGCGCTGAGACGGATTTAGGTTCGCCGTTTTGCATCACATGCACGCCTGTCGCGCGCTGTTGTTCAAATGTTATACGTTCGACAAAAGTATTTGTCAGTATCGTAACATTTTTGCGATCCGCAGCTGGATGCAAATACGCTTTCGCCGCAGAACACCGCTCGCCATCCCGTTGCGTCACCTGATAATAGCCGACCCCTTCTTGGTTTTCGCCGTTGAAATCATCATTTGCGAGAAACTGTAACTCTCCTGCTGCTTTCAGAAATACATCAGATAACGGATTTTTATATCGCAGGTCCGAGACGCTGAGCGGGCCGCCTATGCTGTGATGAGCGCCGGAACCGCGTGTGTTGTTCTCTGCTTTGAGAAAATACGGGAAGACATCATCCCAGGACCAGCCCGGCGCGCCATTCGCTGCCCAGTAATCGTAATCAGCTTTTGATCCGCGAATATAGATCATCGCGTTAATAGAGCTTGATCCGCCGAGCGTTCGTCCGCGCGGTTGGTGCCCTTGCCGATTGTTCAGGTGTTTTTGCGGAGTTGTTTCAAACCGCCAGTTCAACGGGCTTTTGTCGCCGAAAAATGCAAAACCGATTGGCGCACGGATAAGCGGGTTGGTGTCGGGACCACCCGCCTCAAGAATGCAGACACTTTTGTTTCTGTCTTCACTAAGTCGCGCCGCTAGCGTGCATCCGGCGGAACCGGCGCCGACGATTACATAATCAAACTCTCCGAGTGATGGGCGAGCGACGTTTTCGTTTGCCATGACCGTCTAAATAAATTTGCGCAGGAATGAGAGAACTTTACCGGTTTTTTCAGTATACGGCGGG
The DNA here is from genome assembly GCF_965228385.1 of Hyphococcus sp. Lineage (GTDB taxonomy): Bacteria > Pseudomonadota > Alphaproteobacteria > Caulobacterales > Parvularculaceae > Hyphococcus. The sequence goes on from NZ_OZ245810.1 coordinate 363,861, forward strand.
TATAAAATGGAACCGCTTGTAAACCGGCTTTGGTAAAAAACTGGCTTCAAATGCGAAAATGTTTCAAAGCCGCGTTCGCCATGATAGGCCCCTATGCCGCTCTTTCCGACGCCGCCAAAGGGAAGGTTTTCCTGCGCGACATGCCAAAGCGTATCATTGACTGTAACGCCGCCGGAAACGGTCTTTTGCAACACCCGGTCGCGCGTCTGTTTGTTATCGCCGTACCAATAAAGCGCGAGCGGGCGGTCTCCGGCGTTTACATGTGCGATGGCGCTGTCTGCGGAAGCCGTTGAAAGGATCGGCAAAATCGGGCCGAATATCTCTTCCTTCATAACCTCCGCATCGCTTGGCGGATTAATCACGATCGTCAATGGAATTTTTCGCTGAGGATGCAATGCGTTTGATGAGCCAATTTCGATGATTCTCGCGCCGCGCTTTCGCGCATCATCCGCCAGCGATTTGAGCCGTGAAAAATGCCTGTCTGATATAATTGAAGTATAATCATCACTTGTATCGATCGCCGGAAACATTGAGCGCGCAGCGTCTGCGATTGCATCGGCCGTCTGGTCGAGCAATTGTTCCGGCGCCAAGACGTAATCGGGCGCTACACAGGTTTGTCCGGCATTCATCATCTTGCCATATGCGATCGATTTCGCCGCGGCGCCGATATCTGCGCTTTCATCAATGATTGCTGGCGATTTTCCGCCAAGTTCAAGCGTTACAGGGGTCAGATTATTCGCTGCCGCCTGCGCCACGCGTGCGCCGATCGATGTCGATCCTGTAAAGAGAAGATGATCGAAAGGCGTTTCCGTAAATGCTTGACCGACTTCGACGCCGCCGGTGACGACTGCGCACACGCCTTCGTCAAACTCAGATGCAATCGCTTGTTTCAGCGCCTCGCTTAATCTGGGCGTCAATTCGCTGGGTTTAATCAGGACGCTATTGCCCGCCGCCAATGCAGCGACGGTCGGCGCGAGCGCCAGTTGCAGCGGGTAATTCCAGGGAGAGATGACGCCGACGACACCTAATGGCTGTGGTTCGATGCGGCTCTTTGCCGGAAGCATATGGAGCGGCGTTGGTACGCCGCGCGGGCGCATCCAGTTTTGCAAATGTTTTTTAGCGAGCTTCGCCCCGGAAACCGTGACGACGATTTCGGCGATCACTGTTTCATAAAAAGAGCGATTGCCGAAATCGGCGTTGATCGCCTCAACAAATTTGGTTTCATTGTCTTCCGTCAGCCGAATCAGCCGGTTTAACCGGTCGATGCGCTCATCAAAGGAAGGATAGGGGCTGGCGGCGCAGGTTTCTTTTTGCAGCGCAAAGAGGCGCGCCAGATCTCTCGCGCCATCGGTATTTTCTATGTTTGGCGTATGCGCTGTGTCTGCGGGCATGGCCATTTCCTGTCTTTTTGCGGCGCGGGGGATTCTAGAACATGTGAACGCCAAGTCTACACTCTCTGGCGCCGCCTGCAGTCTGGCAAAGAGTAGCAGGGCGAATAAGGCAATACGTGCGATCTAACGCGTCGGGGCAACTTCCTGTCCTGGCGCGCGTTGACATTTTATCAGCGGCTGGCGACTTTTGAGAAGATCACGGCGTTGAGTATCTGTAATGAAATCAATTTATACTGAAAACGTCCTGCCTCATCTGCAAGAATGGCGGCAGGCTGGGGATGCAACAGCGCTGGTAACGCTGGCGCGCATTGAAGGCTCGTCTCCGCGTCCGCTTGGCAGCCAGATGGCCGTGAATGATCGCGGAGAGGCTGCGGGACTTATTACGGGCGGTTGCGCCGAAGCGGCGATCATTGCCGAGGCCCAAAAAGCCATAGCATCCGGCTCTAACCGCTGCGTTCGTTTTGGGGTCGGTTCGCCATATATGGACATCCGGCTGCCTTGCGGCTCAGGGATCGACGTTTTTTTTGACGTGACGATCAAAAACGAAACGATCAGCGAAATTTTAAAAGCGCAAGATGAACGGCGCGCCTGCGCGATCGCAATCGATCTCACTGAAAACCACGCTGCCTTGTGTCCGCCGCAAAATGAACACCCTGAAGATCGTTGCGTGAAAATCTATACGCCTCAGACGCGGCTTCTCATTGTCGGAAAGGGCGCCATCGTGCCTTTCGCCGCACAACTGGCCGCGCTTGCGGACATGGAGACACATATCTACTCGCCAGAAGAAGAAACGCTAGAGGCTTGTCTTCCCTATGGCGCTATCACGACCAGACTTTCGTCAGACCGTGAAGTATTCGGCCTTGACCTCGATGAGTGGACTGGCGTTGTCACTTTATTTCACGAGCATGAATGGGAGCTTTGTTTTCTTCAGCAGGCGGTATTATCGAAATGCTTTTATATCGGCGCGCTGGGCAGCCGGCGCACGCATGCTGACCGTCTCGTAATGTTGAAAGATCTGGGGCTACGTGAAGACCAACTTAAATTTATACGTGGTCCCGTCGGTCTCGATATCGGTGCAAAATCCCCCCCGGAAATTGCGTTCTCCATCATTGCCGAAATCATTGAAGCGCGGCGGGAAAAGTTGTGATCAGCGTTTCGAATTGCGCTGCTATTCTGGTCGCCGCCGGTCAGTCTTCCCGGTTTGGACAGGAGGACAAACTCCTGACAGAAATTGCAGGCGCGCCATTGCTCTTCTGGAGTTTGAAATCATTGCTGCATGCCGGATTGCCGCAAATCATTGTTGTTGCAGGCGAAAATCACGGCGCTGTACGCCCGCTCGTTGACGCCGGGCGCGCAAAAATAATCGTCAATCCTGATCCGGAAGCCGGCCTTGGGTCATCCATCGCAACCGGCGCCGGCGCCGTGAACGCCAGATCGGCGGCAGTCTTTATATGCCTTGGCGACATGCCGGCGCTTCCAGGCGGGATATTTTCGCAGCTTGCCAAAAGGTTGAACGAAGATCCGCAGATCGACGCTATTCGTCCCACGCATAATGGACGGCGCGGGCACCCTGTGCTTTTTCATACGCGAAATCTAGCGGCGCTGAAAGATCTTCATGGCGATAAAGGCGCGAGCAAGCTTTTCCATAGACATGGCTTCCATCTTGAGACGATGGCAACTGCGGGTGACGGCGTCCTTCAGGATGTAGATACGCCGGCGGATTTAAACCGTATCGCCCGGCGATTAAGCGAGCGGCATTAGGCGGGATTTTTTTGTCATTGAACATTTTAAAATTGATCATGCGTGCCTGAATTACGGTGAATATTCTCAATGAATTGCGATGTACTTCTTAAAACAACGACAATCTGATTGATGTATTGGGATTCCCGTTTGCCATATCAAGGGGGGATCGACAGTGCCCAAAACTGGACATTTTATACTCACATCATGGTTAAGCTGGGGGTTGATATGCGCGCTGTTCGTAGCATTACCATTTCATTCCAATGCATCGCAGTCAGGAATTGAAAATTGCGAAGACGTGACGCTTGCAGCCACTACAGGCGTTCCCATCCTGCAATCTTACTCTTTATACGGAAAGCTTTGTCATCCTGACGATGGTCCTTCTGATACAGTGCAAATCCTTGTACACGGTTATACATACGATCACCGCTACTGGTCGCTGCCGGATTTTGGCGAAGCGTATGATTACGTAAAATCAGCAAACGAGGCCGGCTTTTCCACGCTGGCCATAGATCGTATCGGTTCCGCCGGTGAAAGCTCGCGCCCGTTATCGGCTTTGGTCACGCTTCAAACTGGCGCGAACGCACTGCATGATGTTGTGTCAGCCGCGCGGAGCGGAGCGCTGCCGGGCGGGCCATATGAAAATGTAGTGACTGTCGGGCATTCTCTCGGCGCTGCGATCGCCTGGATTGAAGCTTCTGTTTACGATGATGTTGACGGAATTATTTCGACCGGCTTTGGGCATCCGGCCGGCGCGGTGCAGGATATTCTGATCAATACGGCGCCGGCCGTGCTCGATTCCCGGCTTCGGCCCTTGGTCGGCCTGGATATCGGCTATCTGACTACGGCGCCCGGAAGCCGCGATAGCGTGTTTTATAACGCAGAGACGCGCGAGGAGGGGATTATTGATTATGACGAAACAACAAAGGGTCTCGGAACGGCAAGCGAAATAGCGACGCTTTCCACTGCGGAGCTTGCGACGTTAAATATTTCCGTTCCGGTCCTCTTTGTTATTGGTCAGTATGATAATCTTTTCTGCCTTGGTGAAAGCATCGGCGGCTTTGTAAATTGTCAAAATGCGCAGACCGTATTCGCGTCGGAGAAGGCGTATTTTCCGTTAGTCGCTGATTTTGAAACATACGTGCTTTATGGCGCCGGGCATAACATTAATTTGCATCAAGGCGCTGAAAACTGGTTCGGAAAAGCCGCCGACTGGATGGCCCAACGCTTTGGGGCGGCGCACTAACGCCAGTGAAAATCCGCTTTGCGCGCGCAATCGCTGGCTTTTGACGCGGGCCCCAATAAAATCTTGATTTTGAGGCCAATAAAACCCATATATTCCACCGCGCCATGATTGAAGACCGTTTATTAGGCCTGTGACCCAAGCTTCTTATCCTCCTTCCAAACATCGGCAGCATTTTTCCAGTCTGGAAACGCCCAGACGCTAACGCCTGTATGAAAGGACTAAGAATGCCTACAGGAACCGTTAAATGGTACAATTCGCAAAAAGGTTACGGTTTTATAGCGCCTGATGAGGGCGGCAAGGACGTGTTCGTGCATGCGACCGCATTGGAAGCGGTTGGTATTCGCGAATTGGCGGACGGCCAAAAAGTTAGTTTTGAGTTGCAAGAGGACCGCGGCAAAACATCCGCAGGGCAACTAAAACTCGAAGACTGAACAAATTCATTACGCGCAGAGCGTCATTGGCGCTCTGCCGTTCACCATGCAGAGGCTTGATGAGCGCGGCGAATAACAATCTGTCTCCAAAAGGACGCCAAGCGGCGCGGGAACGCGCTGAGGCCGCCGCATTGGAAGAAGTTGCGGTTGAGGCTGATAAACAGCGCGAAAAAACCACCCGGCTACGCAATATGCGCCTTGCGAACAAAAAAGCCTCGGCGGCGCGCTTCCAGGCTTGGCAATCCCGGCAAAACCAGGATCCGGATTAATCATCGTACGCTTGCCTTTATTGAGGTAAACAGGAATCCAATAGCGAAATAAAACACAGCCACGTGTTTTTTCGTATCAAATCGCTTCCGGCATATATCCCGACATTGATTAGATAATTGCATATTGATCAGTTTGGCGGAATCCGATTTTGAAAGCTCGGAGCGTCATCAACCCTAGCAGGCAGCGTCTAAGATTGATGTCTTCAACCGTATTTGCGCCCCAGCTTTTAGGTATGAATTGAACAAACACCTATGACGAGGCCGCAGTTATTTTTCGACAAACGGTTCCGGGCTGGTGGAGCCGAGGGGAATCGAACCCCTGACCTCGTCATTGCGAACGACGCGCTCTCCCAACTGAGCTACGGCCCCAGTTACAACTGACGCATGGCGAATTTTTTTGGGAGAAGCGTCATAAGGCTTAGCAGCGCAGCCTGTCAATCTGCCCTGCCTGGCGGTTGTACCGGGACGTGCGTGGGGTAAATACTATGCGCCTTAAATCGCCTGGCTGAAAAGGATTGCGCCTATGTGGATGCTGCTGCTTGCCGCGCTGTTGTCATCGTCCAAGTCAGAAATTCCGCCGGATATCTGGGCATGTAAAAACGAGGTTGAGATCTGGTGTTCGACTGAAGGATGTTCAGCAAAGCCGACAGACGAAATGACTCCGATGTCGGTCACCGCCGCCCGAAACGGTGCTTTTTCCGTATGCGCCTATACGGGCTGCTGGGAAGGTGAGGCGGAAGTAAAGGAGGCGTCCGGAAGGCTATTATGGGTGGCGAATGACGTCCCGTTTTCCACCCGGCCGGATGGATTTCGCGCCGATGTTTCACTGCTGATTATTGAAAATGATATTGCCGGGTTTATTCGCGTCGGCTCAATAGCGACACCGCTATTATGCGTACGCCGTCCGGTTGATCAATAAGCGCCAGGCGCGGCATTCGGGCAAATGCTTGCATGGGACTGCGACTGGCCTTAAGTGCGAATATATCCGCCTGAAGGAGTGCTTCGCCTCATGATACCTATGCCGGTGTTTTCGCTGATCGACGCTATATTACAGCTCTATACGCTGATTGTGTTCGTCATGGTGATTATGTCATGGCTAATCGGGTTTAACGTAATTAATCGTCACAATCAGGTTGTGGATATGATCTGGCGCACGCTGATTGCGCTTACCGAGCCTGTGTTAGGACCGATTAGACGGACGCTGCCCTCACTTGGCGGTCTGGATATTTCGCCGCTGGTCTTGTTACTGGCTATATTTTTTCTAAGAGAAATGAATTGGTGGATCGCCGCACGCATCGGCATCCAGTAAATCTGGTCAGTACGGCGTCAGGACCGTTTTTTCGCCATTGCATCGAGTATCATCTCCCTTAAAAACCGTTGTTATTGCGGGAGCGCCAGTAAAGATGGAACTGCGCATTCCCGAATCGGATGAAACTCTTCCAGGCAAGGCGTGACCATGGCGATCATTGATGGAAAATCATTTGCGTTAGACCTGCGGGAGAAACTCGCCGGCGCCGTGTCGGCTGTAAAATCCCGGCATAACGTGCAGCCCGCGCTTGCCGTTGTTCTGGTCGGCGAAGATCCGGCAAGCCAAGTCTATGTACGAAACAAAGGCGTCGCCACAGAAAAGGCGGGTATGCGCTCGATTGAACATAAACTGCCCGCCGATACCGGCGAAGGTGCGGTCGTAGCGCTGGTGCGCGAGTTGAACGCAGATGAAAACGTCGACGGTATTTTGGTGCAGCTGCCGCTGCCGGATCATATTTCATCAGAGCGCGTGATAAATGAAATCCATCCGGACAAGGATGTGGATGGGCTCACCGAAACAAACGCCGGACGACTTTTGCTGGGCAAGGAGGGGCTTGTACCGTGTACGCCTCAAGGGTCTGTCATGCTGGTGAAATCCATTCGAGACTCGCTTTCCGGTCTTCACGCCGTGGTTGTCGGCCGCTCAATTCTGGTTGGTAAACCGCTTGCGATGCTGTTGCTGGCGGAAAACTGCACGGTAACAATCGCACATTCGCGCACGAAAGATCTGGCCGGCGTATGCCGTGAGGCGGATATTCTGTGCGCAGCTGTCGGGCGTGCGCGCATGATCAAAGGCGATTGGATAAAAAGCGGCGCGACTGTAATTGATGTGGGGATTAATCGCATTGAGGAAGACGGTAAAATGCGCCTCGTCGGGGATGTGGATTTTGACGAAGCGGCGCATCGCGCCGGCGCCATCACGCCGGTGCCGGGCGGCGTCGGCCCCATGACGATCGCGTGTCTCTTGCGCAATACGGTCATCGCCGCCGCACGCCGACGCCGGCTTGGCCCGGTGGATATTTAATTCTAAGGGCAGGGATTTTGTATGCGTCCGTGCAGCTCATTCACAGCGCTTTCCATTTCCTGCGTCCAGTTGATAGCCAGCGACTCAAATATTGTTTCGAGTTGCTCTGTTGTACGGGCCCCGAAAATGTTTGATGTGACGAACGGGCGCGTCGTGACGAATTGCATGGCGAAGGCGGCGGGCGAGACGCCAAAATCATTCGCCAGCGCCACATAGCCGCGTGTCGCTTCTTCAGCGGCGGGAGTCTCATACCGGTTCAGACGATCATACAGCGCTTTACGCGATCCTGCGGGCGCCGCGCCGTCAAGGTATTTCCCCGTGAGGACGCCTTGCGCAATCGGTGAATAGGCCAGGAGGCCGACTTTTTCTTCGAGAGCGATTTCAGCAAGGCCCGTTTCGAAGACGCGGTTCAGGAGATTGTATGCATTTTGAATGGAAACCACGCGCGGCGCTTTTTGTGATTCGCTGACGCGCAGAAAACGCATAACGCCATAGGGCGTTTCATTCGATAACCCAACATGCCGGATTTTACCTTCGGCGACGAGTTCTCCGAGCGTATCCAGGGTTTTTTCAATGGGCTCTCCGGTATCTTCATAATGAGTATAGCCGGTGCGTATCGCGCCGAATTTCTGAACGTCGCGATCAGGCCAATGGATTTGATATAAATCGATGTAATCGGTCTGCAGATTTTTGAGGCTGCGTTCGACGGCGAAGCGAATCTGATCGTGCGTGAGGCGAGTCTCAGCCGGCCCATCCCTCATATAGGCGGCCGGCGAACGGCCGCTTACTTTCGTGGCAAGGATGATTTTATCGCGATTGTTGCGTGCTTTCAGCCATCGGCCGATGATACGTTCAGATTCTCCTTGCGTTTCTGGTTTGGGCGGCACGGTATACATCTCCGCCGTGTCGAAAAAATTGATCCCGCGCTCAACACAAGCGTCCATTTGAGCGACCGCTGCGCTCTCCGCGATCTGGTCCCCATACATCATCGTTCCAAGGCACAGCGCCGGAACATCAAGATCGGTGTGGCCCAAGCGCCTTTTTTCCATTTTTCAGTCCATCATGCATTTCAGCGGAAAACTACGCTGCAACCGGAACACGTTGAATAAGCCCGGTCGAATACCCATCTCATAACAATATGTCTTGGAGAATGGGATGAAATCTTTACGAAAGACCAGAAACGCCTTCCTTGCGGCTGCCTCGGCGCTTGCCGCCACCGCTGCCTTGCATCCGGCGACGGCTGCTGATTTTGACGCAGTAGCGCATCCTGCGACCATAGAAATTCAGGCGGTTGATACAGGCGCTGCTGTTGCGGCTGATCACGGCGAAGAAAAGGCCGCGATCGGCGCGAAAAAATGGGCGCTCCTGGCGACTGCCGCCGGCGCGCTGGCGGCTCTGGTCAAACTGATCGGGGCGAATCGGGTTGCTAAAACTGTGACGGCGGGCGCAGCAAGCGCGGCGCGCGTGACGGCGAGGACGGCGTCCGGCGCTGCCCGGGTGATGGGGCGAACATTATCGTCCCCCTTGCGGTTTTTGATGGTGCTGTTCGGCTTGGCGCTGTTTGCGCTGACCGGTGTTGGCCTTTACGATATTGAATGGATTGGCGGATTACTGAGCGGTGCGGCCCTGGCGGGCGCCGGGCTTTTAGGTTTTATGAAGACGCGCCAGTTTTTTCAGCCGAAAGCAGTGAAAATTGTACGAAAAGCAGAAACCGAAAATTAACTAGTAAAAGCAGCATCTTGTGCAGTTTTTTGAAAGTATCGTCTCATTGTTGCCGTATTCGGTGGGCATAGTTTGGTTTCGTACACGACGCCCCATGCGAAAGCGTCTCCTGCTTTAGCCCCTCCGACGCGCTCTTCGCACGCACCCCCGTAAAACCCCGCCGGAAGGCGGGGTTTTTCGTTTGCACAAATTTTAGAACCTGGGGAACGATTTCGGAGCGCTTGTCATTGCGTAATTCCCGCGCATCACGATACCTGAAGACTATGAGCCGTATTTTTATCGCCCCCTCCATTTTGTCAGCCGATTTTGCCCGCCTGGGCGAAGAGGTGGCCGCTGTCGCGAAGGCCGGCGCCGATTATATCCATGTGGACGTAATGGACGGGCATTTTGTCCCCAATCTCACCATAGGGCCGATGGTGGTGAAGGCGATCCGGCCTTCAACCGATTTGCCGTTCGATGTTCATCTGATGATTTCGCCGGTCGATCCTTATATCGACGCCTTTGCAGAAGCGGGGGCGAATATCTTGACCGTACATCCCGAAGCCGGCGCGCATTTACACCGCACGATTCAGCGAATAAAGGCGGCTGGCGTCAAGGCGGGCGTATCTCTGAATCCCGCCTCTCCAGTAAGCCTTGTGGAGCCGGTTATTGAAGACATTGACCTCGTGCTCATCATGTCGGTGAACCCCGGTTTTGGCGGACAAAAATTTATTTCTTCGCAGCTCAAAAAAATAGAAACCGTACGCGCCTTGATCGATCAATCGGGCCGGGACATCAGGCTGGAGGTGGACGGCGGCGTGAATTCTGAAACCGCGCCGCAAGCAATTGCCGCCGGCGCCGATATGCTGGTCGCGGGTTCGGCGGTGTTTCACGGCGGGGCGCAGGCCTACGCGGATAACATCGCCGCATTGCGCAAGGGCGCGTAAGGGAGGCGACAGCATGACAGGGCGGGCCAAACCTTTGTCCCACTTTGCTTCGCGCAGGAAGCCTAAAGATGTAATTGCGCGTATGCGTAAAGCGTGGGGAGAAAGCCCTTTTTATCAGGCCCAGTTAAAAGGACCGGCGCCGGATCGATTGCTGTTCCAGCCTGTTGATCCGTATGCGCCGGATCAGCAATTGGCGCGCGCGCTATTACGTGGCAAGATTGCGCTTGGCGAAGAAACGATTGATTCAGAAGGAGAGCTGGATCGATTATGGGATTTGCCGAAAACAGGCGGCGCGCTGTTTTGCTATTTGCATGAATTTCGATGGCTGCGGCATCTCTCAGCCGCAGGCGAAGAGGGCCGACATTCCGCGCGGACTCTTATGGCTGCATGGCTCGACCGGAATGAACGCTGGTCGTCTGAAACGTGGGAGCCGTATCTGGCGTCTGAACGCCTTATGCTGCTTTGCGCCTATCATCCATTGCTGCTATCGGGTTCGGATGCGCTGTGGCGCAGCCGTGTACTCGCCTGCATGGCGCGTCAAACACGTCATCTCGCAAGAACAACCCACCGCGCTGAATCCGGATTTGACCGGTTGATGACAGCGCTTGGTCTGGGCGTTGCCGGATACAGCCTTCCGGGCTGCGAAGGTCCTGCGGAAAGAGGACTGGAGATGGCGCGGCGCGAACTGCGTATTCAATTGCGCCCGGACGGCGGCCATGTGAGCCGAAACCCCTCGCGGCAACTCAAACTTGCACTGCGCTTGCAATCCCTGACGAAGGCAATTGAAGCGCGCGGCTACCAGGCGCCGGGTTTCTTGCGTCACATCGTTCAGCGGGCGAGCGCCATGGCGGCGTTTTTTCGTTGCGCGGATGGCGGGCTCGCTGTTTTCAATGGCGGTTATGAAGACGACGCCAAAGCGATCATTGAAGTGCAAACCGGCTCGGGCGCGGATTTTGAGCCAGCCGACTTCGTTCGTCATTCAGGCTATCACAAGCTCACCGCCGCCCGGTCTCTTTTGCTGGCGGACACCGCGAATGATGCGAACGGCGCCAGCGCTTTTCAAAGCGGCGGTTCGTTGCATTTTTCCTCTGGTCGCTCGCGCATCATTGTGAATTGCGGCAATGGCGGTCATCTGGGCGGCAAGTGGCGAAAGGCGCTTGAGCAGCGCAGCGCGCATTCGGCGCTTTCTTTTGAAGCGGGCGCATCGGTCGCCTGGGGCGATGTGGTCCATCGACGGGCCGAAGACGCCACTGGCCAGCTCCTGGAATTTGAAAGACGCATTCTCGCAGGCGGATTTCAGGACGGGGTTTATCTGCGCAGGCTTTATCTCTCCGCCGGGGGCGCCGATTTACGCGGTGCGGAGCAGTTGAAAGAACTCGCCGCTGAGACGTTAGACGCCGCCATATGGCGTTTTCATCTCCATCCCGGGGTCAAAGCGTCGCTCGCTCGCGACAAGAAATCAGCGATTCTGCTATTGCCCAATAAAGAAGGCTGGCGGTTTAAATCAAACGGCGCAGTTTTATCGCTGGAAAAAAGCATCTATTGCGGCACGCTGGGCCCCGCGGCGGCGTCTGAACAAATTGTCATTTCCGGGCAAGCGCTGAGCCGCAAGGATTCCTCATCCATCTTGTTGAAATGGGCGTTGAAACGGCTTGACGGCGTTTCATGACGTGACTTTGGCGCACTCGCGCCGCCAAAGATCTTACGCTAAGCTTTTGCCGACGCAAAGGTTGGGACTGTCGGCATGCCGGGCATCATGAAACAGATTGGGCGGTTTTTCGCCGGCTCAAGAAATCCTGCTGCTGTCGCCACGCAGGTCGATCCCGCAGCTTTATTGCCGCGCGCGCCGCGAAAAATTGATCTTCGCGCAGCCCGCAAGCTTTTCGCCGGAAAAAGCATCATGGTCACAGGCGCCGGCGGTACAATCGGTTCTGAGCTGTGCCGTCAGATCATCCGATTCGAGCCGGCGCACCTTGCGCTTGTCGATAATGCGGAATTCGCGCTTTACCAGATCGACTTGGAGCTGAAAGAACAGGGACATCAGGACGCCATCTCCGCCGATCTGACAGATGTCTGCCGGGCCGAACATTTGCGCCGCGTTTTTGAGAAAACAGAACCGGACATCGTGGTTCACGCCGCGGCGTTCAAACATGTGCCAATCGTGGAGGAAAACCGATGCGCCGGCGCACTCACGAATGTTTCCGGCGCCAAGAATGTTTTTGATATGGCGATTGAATATGGCGCGGAATCCGTCGTGTTCATTTCGACGGACAAGGCCGTCAATCCAACAAGTTTTATGGGCGCAACGAAGCGTATCGCCGAACTTTACGCCCAAGCGCTCGATGTTGCGCAAAATGACACTCGGTTTGTCACCGTGCGGTTCGGCAATGTGCTGGGCTCAACGGGTTCAGTCGTACCGTTATTCAGGCGACAGATAGAAAATGGCGGTCCGCTGACTGTGACGCACCCGGATATTATCCGGTATTTTATGACGACGCCCGAAGCCGTGCAGCTCGTTCTTCTTGCCGCAAGCCTCGATAATGACGACGTGCCGGTGGTAACGCATGACGGGCGGGTCTTTGTGCTCGATATGGGCGACCCGGTGAAAATTCTCGATTTCGCCAAACGGATGATTGGCGCTTATGGCCTGACGCCCGGCAAGGATATTGAAATAAAATTTACCGGATTGCGGCCGGGCGAAAAGCTTTTTGAAGAGATTTTTCTCGACACCGACGCTCTACTGAAAACCGCTGCCGAGGGCGTTTTGCTGGCATCGCCGGCGATGATTGATTTACCGTTGCTAACGCCGCGGCTTTCAGACGTGATCGAAGCGGCGCGCGACGGCGAGCAGATAGAGCTTGACGAGGCGGTGCACCATCTTGTGCCGGAATTTACCGCCGAGAGCCCGGCGGCTACACACGCGCGCAATCAGCCGAATCGCTGAATTAAGTCTAAATCGCGACTTGTCCGGGCGACGGCCCGGCGGTATCCCGTCGCGCAGATGGACATAGGAATTTTAAAATGGTGGAACAATCGCGCGTTAACCGGGCGCTGATTTCTGTTTCGGACAAGTCCGGCATTGTCGATTTTGCTGCGCGCCTCGCAGCGGCGGATATAGAGTTGATCTCTACGGGTGGTACCGCGAAAGCGTTGCGAGAAGCGGGTCTTGCTGTAAGCGATGTCTCAGAGGTGACCGAGTTTCCCGAGATGATGGACGGGCGGATCAAGACGTTGCATCCGCGTATTCACGGCGGGCTTCTTGCGTTGCGCGATAATGCGGATCACCGGCAATCCATGAGTGATCACGCCATTGCCGGAATCGATTTGCTTGTCGTCAATCTGTACCCGTTTCAGGAAACCGTAGCAAAAGGCGCGGCTTTCGATGAATGTATAGAAAATATTGACATTGGCGGCCCGGCGATGATCCGCGCCGCGGCGAAAAATCATCTCTTTGTGGGCGTTGTGACGGACCCGGACGATTATGAAACCGTATTGAGCGAAATTGAACATGCGGGCGCGCTGCGGGAAGAAACAAAAAAGCGCCTGGCGGGTAAGGCTTTCGCCATGACAGCGGCATATGACAGCGCCATTTCATCCTGGTTCGCTAAACAAAACGAGGAGCCTTTTCCCAAAGATTACGCTTTGGCTGGCCGTCTTGCATCGACATTGCGTTATGGCGAAAACCCTCATCAGACGGCCGCCTTTTATAAAACAGGTTCTGCGCGGTTCGGCGTCGCCACGGCGAGGCAACTGCAGGGCAAAGAACTTTCCTACAATAATCTCAACGACACCGACGCCGCGTACGAGTTGATCGCGGAATTCGGTGAAGAAAAACCGGCGATCGCCATTATCAAACATGCAAACCCTTGCGGCGTTGCGACGGGTGAGACGCTTATAGCCGCGTATGAAGCGGCGTTGCGTTGCGACCCGGTTTCGGCGTTCGGCGGTATTGTCGCCCTGAACCAAACCCTGACCGGCGAAGTGGCCCGGAAAATCGTGGAGATTTTCACCGAAGTGGTGATTGCGCCAGCGATTGATGATGAAGCGGTGGAAATATTCTCCAGGAAAAAGAACCTGCGTCTGCTCGCCGCTGGCGGGTTGCCGGCCGCAGACGAGGGCGGGACGGTTTTCAAACCCATCGCAGGCGGCTTTTTACTGCAATCACGGGACGCCCATACGCTCCGTGATACGGATCTCAAGATCGTGACAAAGCGTCAGCCGTCGGCGCAAGAACTCGCCGACATGCGCTTTGCTTTCAAAGTGGCCAAACACGTAAAATCGAACGCTATCGTCTATGCGAAGAACGGCGCCACGGTGGGTGTTGGCGCCGGACAAATGAGCCGCCTCGATTCCAGCCGGATCGCCGCCAGAAAGGCGCAGGATGCGGCAGAGGCCTGCGGCGCATCTCAGCCACTGACACAAGATTGTGTTGTTGCGTCAGACGCGTTTTTTCCGTTTGCAGATGGGTTGCTTGCGGCGGCGGAGGCGGGCGCCACTGCGGTTATACAACCGGGCGGATCAATCCGCGACGAGGATGTTATCGCAGCTGCGGATGACGCCGGTCTCGCCATGGCGTTCACCGGCGTTCGCCATTTCAGACATTAAGGGTCCTAACCGCGGTCCGTCGCAGCCAGCAGCGCGTCCAGACTGCGGGTAAACAACGCAAATTTTCCGACGCTGACCGGACCGGTAAGATCGAGTTCGCCCGACGTCGCTTCAAATTCCGCGACAGCGCTGCTTGCGTTGTCGCGCCATTTATCGATGGCGCCCTGCGTCCATTTCGCAGGCGCTGACTTTGGTTCAGATTTCGAAAACTCGATAACGTGTGTTGTCAATTGGCGCTGGCGCGCGGTCAAATCTTCAATAATCTGGCGGATGGCGATCTTGTCGAAATGATCGGAGGGCGGTTCGCGCCGCGCCTTTTCGCGTACGGCGTCGATGTTGAACATGCGTCCGATGGCGAAGAAGACGCCGCCGACGCCTGGGTTCGACCATCCGGTTTCTGATGCAAGGTTGACGATGTCAAAAGCGAATTCGAGCGCGGGGATCGATGCGGCGTCGAGTGCAATTCCCTCTGGCGCGTCCTGTGCAATCCAGCGCTGGCGCCGGTCTTCAAGAGCGACCGCCGCATCTGGCGGCAATATATCGGGCAGGGCGGCTTTGAATTCAGCAACCGCATCCAGATATTGTCCGACTACAGACTTCAAACCGCGCTGAGTCAAATTCTCCCGCGCCGTGAGATCGCCCAACAAATGGAAAGTCTGTTCGCGCAACAATGACGAAGCTTCCAGATAAAGCTTTGTCTGCAATTGTGCAGGCACATTGTTGTCGAGCGCGTCCACGGCGGCGGCGAAATCATGAAGGTTATAGATCCGCCGAACCGCCTCATAGGCAAGAGCGACCGCCGCAAAGTCAACGCCGGCAGTATCTGCGGCGCGCTGCACGAAACCTACCCCGCATGTGTCGACCATCTCATTCGAAAGACGGGTTGCAATAATTTCACGGCGAAGTTGATGGCTGACGAGGGCGCGATTGTACTGGTGCAAGGCTTCCGGGAAATAACCGAACAGTTCCCGCTCGAACAGCGGATCGTCAGGCATATTCGAAGCGACGAGTTCGTCAAAAAGCCAAAGCTTGGCGTAAGCGAGAAGCACAGCGAGATCGGGCCGCGTGGGCCCAAGATTTTGCTGTCGCAACTGGCCGATCTGATCGAGGTCCGGAAGATATTCGATAGCGCGATCAAGACGTCCTTCACGCTCCAGCGTCGTCATGAAGCGGGCGTACACGTCAAGATCCGTAGCGGCGTTGACTTCCATCTGCGTAACGGCGCGGGTCTGGTCGTAATTATGACGCAAAACATGCTCAGCTACATCGTCAGTCATAGATGCAAGCAGCGGGTTACGCTCTTCCAGTTTCAACTCGCCATGCTCGACAGCGTTAGAAAGAAGAATTTTGATATTCACTTCGTGGTCGGAGGAATCAACGCCCGCGGAATTGTCGATTGCGTCCGTATTGATACGACCGCCATTGCGGGCGAATTCTATGCGCGCGCGTTGCGTGAGACCGAGATTGGCGCCTTCGCCGATTACCTGCGCGCGGATGTCATCGGCGTTAATACGCACCGCGTCGTTAGCCCGGTCGCCGACGCGCCAGTTTTCTTCCGCTTCGGCTTTGAAATATGTGCCAATGCCGCCAAGCCAGAACAGCTCAACCGGCGATTTCAAAATCGCCTGAATCAGTTCCGATGGGGTTATTTCTTTTTGATCAATATCTAGCGCTGTGCGGATTTCCGGCGTCAGCGCAATTGATTTGGCGTTGCGCGAAAAAACGCCGCCGCCCTTGGAAATAAGCTTATTGTCATAGTCCTGCCATGATGAGCGCGGCAGTTCGAAAAGACGTTTCCGCTCTTTATATGACTTAGCCGGATCGGGATCGGGATCGATAAAGATATCGCGGTGGTCGAAAGCCGCAACGAGCCGGATCTGTTCGGATAACAACATGCCGTTGCCGAACACGTCGCCGGACATATCGCCGACGCCGGCGACGGTGAAAGGTTCGGTCTGTATATCCTTCCCGGTTTCCCGGAAATGGCGTTTGACGGCTTCCCATGCGCCGCGCGCGGTGATGCCCATAACCTTGTGGTCGTATCCGGCCGAACCGCCGGACGCGAACGCATCGCCAAGCCAGAATCCGTATTCTTCAGAAATGCCGTTAGCCGTATCGGAGAAGGCCGCCGTGCCTTTGTCCGCCGCGACGACGAGATATGGGTCCGGATCGTCCCAGCGGACGATTTTCGCCGGCGTTTTCACATCGCCCTGTACGATATTGTCAGTCAGATCGAGAAGACCGCGAATAAATACTTTGTAGGCTTCGCGACCTTCCTCATAGATGGCGTTTCGGTCGCCGGTCGGCAATTGCTTTGGATAAAAGCCGCCTTTTGAGCCTGTCGGTACGATGACTGCGTTTTTCACGCGCTGCGCCTTGACCAGACCCAGCACTTCGGTTCGGAAATCTTCACGCCGGTCCGACCAGCGGAGCCCGCCGCGCGCGATGGGCCCGAACCGCAGATGTACGCCGTCGACCCGAGGGCCGGAAACGAAGATTTCGCGATAAGGTTTCGGTTCCGGCAGTTCGGCAATCTTGCTGCTGTC
Organism: Hyphococcus sp.; assembly: GCF_965228385.1. Taxonomy (GTDB): domain Bacteria; phylum Pseudomonadota; class Alphaproteobacteria; order Caulobacterales; family Parvularculaceae; genus Hyphococcus. The sequence goes on from NZ_OZ245810.1 coordinate 381,069, forward strand.
GACCTTGAAAGAAATATACGTCTTATATCCGCCGTCGATAGCGCGCTGATAATAGTTAGTGCGCGTGATCGCCGTGAAGAGAATGAGAAAGCGGCGGATAATGCGGTCTTCATCCAGGCTCGCTACATCATTCAAGGCGGTGATGACCGCCTTCCTGGCGCGCTTGGCGTCTTCCATACGCTGATCAGCGTCTTTCGGGCCGTCCGGATTAAAACGCGCATGAAAATAAGCGACGAGCAGTCTTGCAATGGACCTGTTTTTCGAAAGCGCTTCTTCTATATAAGTTTGCGAATAGGCAAAACCGGCCTGCATGTGATGGCGCGCCGCGCCGCGCAGCAGCCATGCCTCGCGCCAGTTGAGACCGGCGGTCAGGACAAGTTCATTGAAGCCGTCATCTTCAGTGCGGCCTTCAAGAACGGCAAGAATAGTTTCCTCGAATGTTTCCTTGACGTCATCCAGCGTAATTGGCTCGCCGCGTCCGTGCTCAGTATAAAAATCGTGAACCCAGAGAGCGTCTTCGCCATTTCCCCCGAAGGGCGCCACACGGTGGCTGGCCTCCTGAAGCACGCCGAGGCCGAGATATTCGATCGTCGGGATCAGCTTTGAGAGCGCCATAGGAGCGCCGCGCTTGTAAATCTTCAAGCGCACCGTCGCATCGCTGTCTCCCGCATCTCGGTAGGCGCGCACGACAATCGGATCTTCGCTCAGTTTTTCCAGCGCGGCGATGTCTTCAAGCGCTTCCGCCGCCGGTGTGGCTTCACGGTAGCCTGCGCTGAATGCACTTTCATACTTTTCGAATAAATTATCCGGAGCCGCGCCGCCATGCGCCTCCCGCATGGCGTCGAGCAAGCCGTCAGACCAGGTGCGGCAGATATCGCGAACCTGCCGCGTCAATTCCGTCAATCCAGGCCCTTCAGGCGCGCCGGGATTGATGCCGATTACGAAATGAATGCGAACGAGCGCGGCGTCGCCAAAGGAGGGCGAAAAAGACATGACCTGTCCTTCGAAAGCGTCAGCGAGAAGGTTGCCGACGCTTTCGCGCACATAGGAATTAAAGCGGTCGCGGGGAACGTAAACCAGCGCCGAAACGAAACGGTCGAACCTGTCGCGGCGCAGGAACAGTTTTACGCGCGGTCGTTTAAACAGGCGCAAAACGCCCAGGCATATCTCGGTCAGCGTATCGACATCGATTTGAAAAAGCTCGTCGCGAGGATAGCTTTCGAGAATATTGATCAGAGCTTTTTCATTATGCCCGCCGGGTGTGAACGCAGTGCGTTCAAGCACGTTATCGACTTTCGCTCGAATAAGCGGGATATCGGTGACGGGCCTGTTGTAGGCTTCGGCGGTAAAAAGGCCGACAAACAACTCTTCTCCGACAGGCGCGCCGTCCGGCGAGTAATTTTTTACTGCAACATAATCCATAAAAGCGCGGCGATGCGTCAGAGATTTTGAACTCGACTTGGCGATAATGATCGGTTCTTTAGAGTCGAGAAAAGCGGCGACGGCGGGAGACAGCTTTCCGTCCGGCTGAAAAGTGGACTTCAGCACAGCGCGTCCCGGCGCAGACAATATTCCGAGATCTTTATCCTGATCGGGTACGAGGTTTGGTACGCCGCTTTCATCCATATAGTTAAACCGGCGCACGCCTAGAAACGCAAAACGGTTATCCCACAGCCATTTCAGGAACTGCACGGCTTCTCGTTGCTCGTCAGCCTTCACGCCGGGCAGGCGAGAACGCTCAAGCTGGGCAATACATGTCGCAAGACGCGCGCGCATGGACTCCCAATCGGCGACGGCGATGGTGACGTCGCTTAGCACAGCCTCCATTTCTTTACGCAAGTCATCGACTTCGTTTTCCGAAACCGGCGGCTCCATTTCGATATGAATCATGGACTCGCGCACCGGCGCGCCGCCGGCGCCGCGTTTGCCTTTGGCGTCCCTCGAAACAGAGACAACTGCGTTTGAGAAAAAAGTGACAGCCTGACCGGAGTCCGCTAGCGCCGCGGATATCGAATCCACGAGAAACGGTTTGTCTTCGGTAACAATATCGAGAACCAGCCGGCTTTCCGTCCACTGTTTTCCTTTTTCAACGCGGAGCGCAATTTTGTTCTGCTCGGCTTTACGGGTCTGGCTGTGTTTCCAGGCTTCAGCAGCGCGTTCGAGTAATGACTGCGGTTCCGTCCAGATGTGGTCTTCGCCGGTAGCGTACATCACCAACTGTTCAACATAGCTCTTGAAAGCCGGCGCAGGCGCGCCCTCCGCGTCCAGATCGCCGACCTTCTTTTTTTGCGCCAGCGAGATAACCTGTTCGAGGATTTGTCCGTCTTCGTCGGTGAGAAAACCGTCAGCCATATCGCTTCCTTTGCGATTGTTTTAACCGCCCTCTTAACGCGAAGACTTTGAGAATGTCTAACGAAATAGAGGCCTCGCCGGATATTGCTTTGTTAAAATCTCGGCAAGGTCGAAAAACGCCTTAACGAAGTCCTGGCGGCTCGAAGTAAAGGCGGCTGCGAAGGCGAGGTGCTAAGCTTGCAGCGCCCGTGTTTCGTCACTGTGGGCGTCGTACCGATCGCTGTCCGTGCGGTCTAATTCCCGTCTTAGAAAACCGGTGCGCGGATATTGGCGGCTCGCCGATTTCTCAAGATAGCGATTGACGAAGATCAGCCCGGCTATGCCGAGGACCGCAGTCGCGACCGCCCCGGCGACAATTCCGGTTTCCTGAGCCCGCGCGCCGGCAAGGATAGTGAAGGCGACCGCTGGCGCGGCGATTGCTGCGGCTGCGAAAAAATGCGCTGCATGAAACAGCGCCGCTACGAAAGAGATCAGCAGCATCAGTGCAATAATCTGTATGGCGAGCCCGGCTGCAGCCCCCGCCGGGACAAGCAAAACCGGCGCGCAGGAAAAGGCGACGCCCAGAACGCATGAAGCAGACGTGTACGAGGCGCGCCAACGGAAGGGGTGCGCCGACAGGCGACCGCCGGAGCGAAACTCCGAGCGCATGCGGCGGCAGACCCATAATGAACAGAGCAAAATAGCGCCCCACGCCAGGGCGCGCGCGGGATAGTCCCGACCGGCGACGATAGCAAGATAGATGGAACCGCCGGCGATCATCGCCAGGCCCGGCGCGCTCCAACGCGACAGAACGTCAATCAGGTGCAGCCGTGCGCCGCGCGAAATCTGCGGCGAACGGCGTTTTTGACGCTGTATAGGCGCTTCGAGCGCCAATTCCTGAAGTTCGCGGACATTTCTTTCCTGCAGCGACGCGCTGGGCATAAATCGGCTGATCCTTTACTGGCGCCCATGGGAATATGGTTTCGTTAATCAACTGTTAACGAACACCGCAATGAAGCGATTTCCGCTCTGCGTCGAGACCGGATTGCAAAGAGTTATGGATTACTCTTCGTCTGGCGCATCGAGGGAGACCTCGATATTCACGCCGGTCTGGGCAAGGTCGCCTCTGAGGACAAGCGCATCGATATTTTTTGGATTGAGGGTCAGCGCCGCTACGACGTCATAAGCGGCGTCTTCGTATTTTGCGAGCGTGTATCGCCCGCGCCCGCGCAATACATAAGTCTGCGAACTGACGAAGCCCGCCGCCTCTGCTGTATCGACCGCGTCGATGACGTCCTGCCACCGTTCCTGCGCAGCGTAGACCTTGGCGGCCGTTAACTGCAGCTCGCCGGAATCGGGAACAAGAGCAAGGGCCTCGTCGAGCGCGTTTCCTGCAAGACTCGGCTCTTCGCCTTCAAGCCAGCTCAAGGCCGCCTGATCGTAAAGCCGTGCGCGAACATAATCGTCGCCAGCGTCATTTCGTCCTGCAATTTCTTCAAAACGCAAGGCGGCGAGTTTGGGAAAGCCGGCCTTGAGATCGGCTTGCGCCAGACAGTGGCGCGCTTCTGCGCCGCCGCCTTCTGAAACCCATTGCTGCGCGGCGATACGGCCAAGTTTGAGATCAGCGTCAACGAGCTGAACGCAATCGGCGTAGCGCGGAGACGTAACGGGCGCATCGCGCGATATACCGTCAGGCTCTTGCGCGGAAACAGCGGCCAGCGCCGCGAATATTTTAATATGCAACATGACCCGGACTTTACCCGTCTAATCACGCCAAAAAAGAGGCGGGAGAAAATTTATTCCGCCGCTTGCGGGCGAATAGCGGGTTTTGCTTCTCGATCCGCCTTGGTTTTGGCGCGGCGGCGCGACGGGGCCTTCTTTTTGGGCGGCGTTTTCTTTGCGGTTTTGGGAGAAGGCTTTTTGTCATCCGCGCCGGAGCTCGGCTTCTGCGCCTGCTGTTGGGCCAGACGGGCGGATTGTTCAGGTATAAAACACGTGACGGTTACGCCCGCGCCTTCGGTCGATTCCATTCTCACCCAGCCGTGATGGAGTTTTACAAAGCGTTCAACCAGGGCGAGCCCCAGGCCGGCGCCCGCGCTCGGGCCGCGGCTTTCAAATGCGTCAAAGGCTTTGGCCTGATCGGTGGGAGAAAGGCCGCGGCCGGAATCGCGAACCCATATTTTCACGGCCTCGCCGACGCGCGCTGCACCGAGCGTCACCTGGCCGCCGGCCCCAGTATAGGCGAAAGCGTTTGACAATAGGTTGAACAACACCTGTTTGATCCGGCGGTCATCGAGTTCCGTTTCGCCGATATCTTTCGGGCAGTCGACTTTCAACGAGACTTGGGTGTCTTCGGCTTTCAGCGCCGCAAATGTCGCCGCGCTTTCCAGAAGCTTGCGGATGTCTGTTTTCTTCAGTGCGAGTTCAAGTTGGCCAGCGTCGATAGCGGCGAGGTCGATAATATCGTTTATCAAATCCCGCAGATGATAGGAGGCGGAAAGAATGCTCGCGATATAATCTTTCTGACGATCGTTCAGTACGCCGAACATCTGGCCGTCCAGCATCTCGGAAAATCCGATAATAGTCGATAGCGGCGTTCTGAGTTGATAAGATACGTGATCGACGAATTTCGATTTCAGCCGGTCAGCGTTTTCAAGAATTGCATTGCGTTCCTTCAGTTCTTTCTCACGCTCTTTGGAATCGGTAATATCGAGGAAATGCGCGAGCGTTGCGCCGTCAGGAAGCGGCTCGGTGCCAATGGCGAGCGAACGACCGTCAACCAGTCTGATTTCGCGCGCGCTTAATGGCTGGCGATCCTGATAAGCCTTTGAAGCGATGCAGCGGCGCAGAGCGTCAAATGCGTCATCCGCCTCTTTTGTCGATTTTTGTAAATGATCGATAATCACGTCGATATGCGGCCTTGAATCTACAAGCCGCGCATCGAGGCGCCAGAGCTTCTGAAATGCTTTGTTATAAAGCTTGAGCGCGCCGTCGCCGGCGAAAACTGCGACGCCTTCCGTAAGATTGTTTAGCGTCGCTTTCTGGACGTTGATCTGTGTATTGAATTGCGCCTCGAGTGAGACTTTTTCCGTTATGTCTTCAAAGGCGAGCATCACGCCGCCAAGCGGATGACGCTGCCGCGCCACATGAAGCGTGCGTGCGTCCGGCAGATGCCAGACCTCATCAGGCGCGCCGCCAAGGCGTTCAGCGCCGGGCTCGGACAAGCCTTCCGTGTAAAGAGCGAGCTGTTTTTCCTTCCAGGCCTCGTAATCGGAAGGTTCGGGCAACCGCCCCAATACGCGCAACTGGTCAAGAATTTCACCGTGATAAACGCGGCCCGATAGATCAGCCTCGTCCAGCGTCCATAGCTCCCGGAATGCGCGGTTATAATAGATCAGGTTCTGACTAGCGCCGAATATCGCCACAGCGGTGTGAATTTGATCGAGCGTTCGCTGGTTCGCTTCAATCTGCTGTTTCAGATCGGATTTCGCTTTATCCTGTTCGCTGACGTCGATGGCGACGCCGCCAAGCGCCGCGTCGCCAGACCCATGAAGCGGAGTTTCGACAATACGGAAAACGCGCCGGTCGCCGCGGGAATTGATTACCGCGCGGCCTTCATTGGCCTTGCGATCGCCTGCGGCGGCGGCGGCGATTTTCTTGATCGAATTATCAAGTTCGATTTGCTGTTTGATGACATCAGCGACATTCGCCGCTTCGACTATGTCGGCGTAGGCGCGGTTCACCCAGACAAGCTCCAGTTCCGCATTGCGCCGCCAGGCCGGAATCGGTGAGCGCTCAAGCAGCGCCAGCGCGCCATGCAGATCCGTGGCGCGTTCACGGAATGCGCCGATGACCGCGCCGTCCTCGGCCATGCGCACCGCCGGATCGGTGATCCACAAAGCGACCTGACCGCCGGCGACGCGTCCATCGACCTCGATCGTGCGCCCGTCCGCGGTGACGACATTGCCAGAGAAAGCAACGCCATGATCGCGCAGATTTTTGATTTTTTCACGAAGGCTTTGCGGTTCGTCCGCCTCATCGTCCTGCAGATGCAACGCGCCAAGAGCGTTCAAAAGACGATCCACCGGCGCGGTTTTGGCTTCCTTTTCGTCTTTAGAAAATGACAACAACGACGCCAGCGCCGCAGGACCGCCGAGAATTTTCGGCGAACCCCAGCCGCTCTCAAGGCTTTCCGTGTCGTCTTCCCAGACTAGAACAAGACCGGGATGCGCGGAAAGAACCGAATCCGATTTTTCAAGACGCGCTTCCATTTCGGCCAGTTTTTCCGACCAATGGAGCGACTGGTTTCGCGTCGCCGCCGATACTCGCAGCGCCCAGACGACAGCGGCGACGGCAAGCCCTACAGCGCCCGCCGCGCCGGCAAGCAGTGGATCTATCGCTTGAGCGGAACCCGGCAAACCGGCCGCAAAAGCGCTCGCGGGCGCCAGCGCCGCAGCGCCGCCCAGCGCTGTTCCCGCCATGAGTTTTTTCGCCCAGTTTGTCATGCCGCCGTTCTTGATCTCTATACTCAGCCCGGAACCACCTAACCTATGCAGATTCGCAATATTTTGCGCCTGTTCCACGCTAACGCCCAATATGTACTGTGTTCGCGCAGCGCTTCTAGGGTGAATATCGTGAATTGAGACGCTGACCGCATGAAGTTTTCAACAGGTTGGAGGGGCGATATCTTCCCTAACTCACTCCACAAGCTGGAAATTGAAGACCTCCACCAGACCATATCGCATTGCCTGACGCCCGGCTTCGCCTGATGGCGGATATTTCCATTTGGCGACAGCGTTTCTGATCGGCCGGTCAAAACAGCGATCCGGCGACTGCGTGATACGCGCGTTTACAACATTACCTTCAGGCGTGACGTCAAATTCCACGATAACGACGCCCTCGGCGCCTTTCGAGCGGCAACCTTCGGGGTAGGTTGGCGTAACCCTGATAGAAGGGCCGGCAAACCGGCTCCCGCCGCCCGGCGGCGTACGCTCGATCGTTACAGGCGCGGGGTCTACGCGCACGCCATTGGGCGTCCGACTGCTTTTTGGAAATTCCAGTTCTGTCTCCGGCAACTTCTCGGGCAGGGTTTCACGCGGCGGTTTGGGTTTTTCTATCCCATCCGGCGGCTGTTCGGCGGTGATTTTGATTTTCAATGCGGGTGTAGGCTCTGGATATCCTTCATGGCGGTTTTTGATCATTTCAGCCATCATGAAAAAAAGACCGGCGGTAATCATGGCCGCAGCAGGCATCCCAACAATCCAACGAAACAATAACATAGCGCATTCCTTTCATGCTCTGGCTCAGCTTGAGCCGTGCAGCCCGGAATGGCGCTGATACTCATTACAATAGAGCACGCCCCCGTGCTACATAAGTCGCACATTAGCGTATTGCGACATATGTAGCAAGTCTAAATGAAGAAAATGCGCCAGGTTTCGCAAGGCGCATTTTCAGATTTCTTACGAGCGGAAGCGGCTAGTAACGGTAATGGTCAGACTTGTAAGGGCCATCGACCGGCACGCCGATATAATCGGCTTGTTCATTGGAAAGTGTCGACAGATTTGCGCCGACTTTGTCCAGATGCAAGGCCGCTACTTTTTCATCGAGATGTTTGGGCAGAACGTAAACCTCATTCTTATACTCGTCGCCTTTGGTCCATAGCTCGATCTGCGCCAGCGTCTGGTTTGTGAAGGATGCGGACATCACGAAAGACGGGTGTCCCGTGGCGTTGCCCAGATTTAACAGCCGGCCCTGAGACAACAGCAGCATCCGGTTGCCGTCGGGGAAAGTGATCATGTCCACCTGATCCTTGACGTTCGCCCATTTGAAGTTTTTGAGGCCATCGACCTGAATTTCATTATCGAAATGACCGATATTGCCGACGATCGCCATGTCTTTCAGCGACTTCATATGATCGACTGTAAGCACGTCTTTGTTGCCGGTCGCCGTGATGACAATGTCGGCGCGCGGGGCGCCCTGTTCCATCGTAACGACTTCATACCCGTCCATCGCCGCCTGCAAAGCGCAAATGGGATCGATTTCAGTCACCAGGACGCGCGCGCCAGCGCCGCGCAGTGACGCTGCGCTGCCCTTGCCGACATCGCCATAACCGGCCACGAGCGCTACCTTGCCGGCCATCATCACATCGGTGCCGCGGCGAATGCCGTCGACCAGTGATTCTTTACAACCGTATTTATTGTCGAATTTCGATTTTGTGACGCTGTCGTTGACATTAATCGCGGGGAAGGGAAGCGTGCCCTTTTTCTGGCGCTGATAAAGACGCAACACGCCAGTCGTGGTCTCTTCGGTGACGCCTTTAATGTTGGCCTTGACCGTCGAATACCAGTTCGGCTGTTTCGCGAGGCGGCGCTTGATTGTCGCAAACAGCGCAGTCTCTTCTTCATTGGCCGGATTATCGAGCAGCGACGGGTCTTTCTCCGCATCGGCGCCAAGAAGTATTAGCAAAGTCGCATCGCCGCCGTCGTCAAGAATCATATTCGCCGTTTCACCATTCGGCCATTCAAAGATTTTGTCGGCGAGGTCCCAGTATTCTTCAAGGCTCTCGCCTTTGAATGCGAATACCGGCGTTCCCGCAGCGGCGATAGCGGCGGCGGCGTGGTCTTGCGTCGAATAAATGTTGCACGACGCCCAGCGAACTTCCGCGCCCAGCGCCTGAAGCGTTTCGATGAGGACCGCGGTCTGGATCGTCATGTGCAAAGATCCTGCGATCCGCGCGTCCTTCAATGGCTGGGCGGCCCCGAATTCCTCTCGTGTCGCCATTAGGCCCGGCATTTCGGTTTCCGCGATTTCAATTTCGCGTCGGCCGTAATCGGCGAGGCTTATATCCTTGACGAAATAGTCTTGTTTTGCGGGGGCATTCATGGGGCGAACCTCTTAGTCTGAATATGATTGAAGCGGCGTATAACAGGGGCGCAGGACGGCGCCAAGGGGCATATAAAGATTTCTTTATATGGTGGTCCAAAGGCCGGAACTTGCGGGTTTGTATAGTGTTGGCCGGAGAGAACTGCGTATTTTTATTCCGGGGCGGAAAGATCAGGGAGAGACTGCCATGAATACGAATTTATCGCTCATCGCTGCGGCAGGTTTCGGGACAATCGCCATGACCGCCGCATGCGGCACCAGTTACGATAACCGAGACGGGCCCCGCATGGCGGAGCCTGATCCGCGCATCGGTGAGGAGGTCAGCTCAATTTGTTTTCAAAATTCAATAAATGGCTGGCGCGCCATAGAAGGGGAGGACGATGTCGTTCTGCTCGAGCGCGGCGTCAATAACTGGTATCGCGTAGAACTGGCCGGCGCTTGCGATTCGCGATTGTTCCGTTCCGCGCTTTCCATTGGCATTGACAGCAGTCCCGCGGGAAGCTGCGTGCGCCGCGGCGACGTCATCATTGTCGAGGATACGCCGGGATTTAGTCGGCGTTGCACCATCACCGAAATCAATGAGTGGGATGAAGACGCTCTGGTGGAACGCGACGAAGCAAACGCCATGAATGGGGATAGTTACTGATTTTCCTGATTCAGGATCGCTTTTAGCCCCTCCTTGTACGTCGGATAGGTTAAGGTAAACGCAAGCGCGTCTTTAATACGCCGATTGGAGACGCGCTTATTGTCCGCATAAAAACTTTTCGCCATCTCTGAAATGTGTGCTTCTTCCAGCAAGACAAGCGGCGGGGGCGCGACGCCCAAAAGCTTGCATGCATATTCGACGATATCTTGCGGCGGCGCGGGTTCATTGTCGGAAAGGTTGTATAGATCGTGTGCGCGCGGTCCGGTTAAGCTCGCATCCAGTGCGGCGGCAATATCTTCCACATGCATGCGGGAAAAAACCTGGCCTTTTTTGTAGATGCGTTTCGCTTTTCCGGCGCGGACGGAGTTGATCGCGGAACGCCCCGGCCCATAGATGCCGGGCAGACGAAAAATCGTCAGCGGCAGGCTGTGCTTTTCGGCTAGCAAGCGCCAATCGTTTTCGCTTTTGATACGGCGGCGCGCGCGCGCCGTCGTTGCTTTTAATGCGCTTTTTTCATCAACCCACGCGCCATCATGGTCGCCGTAAACGCCGTTTGTTGAAAGGTATCCGATCCAGTTCAGCGTATTCGCATTCGTTGCGAGCGACGCAGCGAGCGCGTCAAAAGCGGGACAGCCATTTTCATCCGGCGGCGTCGATATCAACACAGCGCTAACGTCTTCCAGCCGTTGCAGGTCAAACGCGCCGCCGTTCCAAATTATAGCTTCAACGTCTTGTTCACGAAGCTGTTTGGCTTTTTCACGGCTGCGGGTCGTACCGGCGATCTTCCAGCCCTGTGATTTCAGTTTCTGGCTGAAAAACCGGGCGGTATAGCCGTAACCCATACACAGCAGTTTGTTTTTATCCATTTTATTGCGCGTCCGGGATTTGTGAGTTGCGCGAACCTTTCCGGCCGCGCGGCGTTCTCTAGGCGGCAGTAATGAAAAGGAATACCATGGCTAATACAAACACAAAACCGGGCAAGCCGGCGCCAGACCTGTCCGTCAGCACTCAAAGCGGCGAGTGGCGCTTGCAAAAACAGACGCCGGAGACATTCACGCTTGTCGTTTTTTATCGCGGGCTTCATTGCCCGTTATGTAAAAAGCAGCTGGAAGAATTAAACGGCAAAATTGGAGAATTTTCTCAAAGGGGCGTGCAGGTCATAGCGATTTCAATGGATGACGAGGATCGCTATAAAAAGACTGTTGACGAGTGGAATGTGCCAGACTTGGTGATTGGCTATAATCTGAATGAAGCAACCGCGCGAAATTGGGGACTTTTTCTGTCCGGCGCCATTTCGGACCAGGAACCCTCATTATTCAGCGAACCGGGGCTGTTTTTTGTGGACAGCGACGGCGCGCTTTATTCGGCCGCAGTGCAATCAAATCCATTCGCCAGGCCGCGCATGGACGACGTTCTCAAAGCCATCGATATTATAAAGGAAAAAGACTATCCGCCGCGCGGCGTAGTCGGCTGAGAGGCTGGACATCAAAACCTTTCGGCGACAAACTGCGACGCCTTATGCGGCTGTTTGTCGGTTTGGAAGTTCCCGAAATTGTCGCCGACGCGCTTGGCGTTTTACAGTCGGGCGTTGACGGCGCGCGCTGGCGTCCGGAAGAAAATTTTCATTTAACGCTGGCGTTTATCGGAGAGACTGACCGGCACGGTTTCGAGGCCGCTATTGAGGCGCTCTCGACAATTGATGCGCCGTCCTTCGAAATTCGTCTGTCAGGCATTGGATTTTTCGGCGACAAGCAGCCGCGCTCGCTATGGGCCGGCGTAGAGGCTTCGCCTGAGCTTAATCATTTACAGGCGAAAACAGAGCAGGCTTTGCGGCAGGCGAATTTCAATTTAGAAAAAAGAAAATTCAAACCGCATGTGACCCTGGCGTATCTTCGCGGCGTAAGCCAGCATACGGTTATGCAATATTGTTCTGCGCACGGCCTCTTTTCCTGCGGGCCGTTTCCCATTGACGCGTTTCACCTTTATTCCTCTCAACTGGGAAAGAGCGCCAGTGTGTACAACATTGAAGCAAGTTACGCGCTTTCGTCATCAAGGTGATCGAGAAAACCTTCCGCGCCGTCCTCGATGAGGTCGAGCACGCGCTCAAACCCGTCGCCGGCGCCATAATACGGATCAGGCGTTTCGCGTGTCTCGCCTTGTGAAAAATCCAGAAATAAACGTATATCGCAAGTGCGGTTCGGCGGCGCCGCCTCAAGCAGATTAGACATGTTCGACAGATCCATTGGCAGCAAATAATCGAATTCGTAAAAATCCGAGAACTCGACCTGGCGCGCGCGCTGGTAGGAAATGTCATAGCCGCGGCGGGCCGCGGCCTCTATCATTCTGCCGTCGGGCGGGTCGCCTGCATGCCATCCGCCGGTGCCAGCAGAATCGATCGTCAGTTTCATACCGCGTTCGCGCGACTTGGCGCGTAAAACGCCTTCCGCCGCAGGGGAGCGGCAAATATTGCCGAGACATACAAAAAGGACTTTTGTCATTTCAAACGCCCACAGGCTATAGGTTGTAAAACAAGGCTTGTTAAACGCGGGCCATCGTCAAAGGGATTTAGCGCTCGCGCCGCGTCATATGCAAACTGGAGAAAAGCTTTGACAATATCTATTTCAACCGCCGTCATTCCCGCAGTCAACAACATGTTTGAAACGCTCGAGCACCTCATCGACAAGGCTTCGGCGCATTGCAAAGAGAGCGCCGTTGAGGAGAGCGTATATCTTGGCTGGCGTCTCGCGCCGGATATGTTGCCGTTAATGACTCAATTCCGTTTTGCAACGGAAATACCGGCGCGTGGACTTTCGCGGTTAGCCGGCGCCGAGATACCGGTATTTGAAGACAATGAGGCGTCATTCACGGACTTGCGCGCGCGGATCGCCAGGGCGCGTTCGATCATCGCCGATCTCGAGGCTTTGGCGATAGACGACCACCCGCAAGCGGATATTACGGTTCCCATGGGGCCGGAGCGAACAATAACCATGAAGCGCGGAGCCTTTGTGCACGAGTGGATCATGCCCAATCTCTATTTTCATGTAACGACTGCTTATTTAATATTGCGCCATTTGGGAATTGAAATCGGCAAACGCGACTATCTGGTGGGTCTGGCGCGCCACTTTAAAGTGTAAGATATGGGTCTAGGTACAGCGTTTATGGAGAGTACGCATCAATAAACCATCCAGCGAAAAAACCGATAAGCGCACGCAGTGGGCGGAAGACCGTACGGACTGGGCTGAAGACCGCACCATGCTCGCCAATGAGCGAACCTATGCGGGATGGATGCGCACAGGACTGGCCTCGGCAGGTCTCGGATTAGGGTTCAATGCAATTTTTCGAGCAACAGAACCAACGTGGCTCGCAAAAGTGGTAGCGAGCGTTTTCATCGCGCTCAGCATGTTCATTTTCTGGAGCGCCTGGCGCCAGGCGGCAAAAATTCGCGGGCGGCTCGATTCGCACAAATCATCGCCGCTTCCAAAGAGCCGTCTAGGCTTTATGACAGGGTTCTTCATTTTTGGATCGTTTTCGCTCGGCGTCGTATTATGGATTTTATAAGCCCGGACAGCTGCAAAAACATTGTCATCCTGACCGGCTCCGGCATATCGGCGGAATCGGGTATGGCCACATTCCGCGACAAGGACGGCGTCTGGTCAAAATACGACTACCGCGAAGTGGCGACACCTGAAGGATTTGCCGCTAATCCGGCTTTGGTGCATGAATTTTACAATGCTCGCCGCCGGTCGCTTTTCGAGATTGAACCCAACCCAGCGCACAGGGCGCTCGCCGAGCTGGAGACCGGGCTTGCGGCGCGTGGCGGCAAGCTTACGCTCATTACACAGAACGTGGATGATCTGCATGAACGCGGCGGCATGCAAAATATATTGCACATGCATGGTGAATTGCTGAAAGCGGTATGTAACGCTTGCGGCGAAATACATGACTGGCGCGATGATCTCTCTGTCGAGCATGTCTGCCGGAAGTGCGAGCGGTCGGGCGCCATGCGGCCTTACGTTGTCTGGTTTGGAGAAATCCCGCGCTATATGGATGAAGCGGCTGAAGCGATCGACAGCGCGGACTTGTTTGTTTCCGTCGGTACTTCCGGCTCGGTATACCCTGCGGCGGGATTTGTCGCGGAAGCACGGGCGGCGGGCGCGCCGGCGATGGAACTGAATCTCGAGCCTTCTGAAAACGCGTTCTTGTTCACGGACAGCCGCTACGGTCCGGCGACTGAAATCGTGCCGGCGTGGGCTTCAGATTTTTTGCAGGCGATCGGCTGATTTTCGACGAAACGCCTAACAAATCGTACGAACGTGCAGGATGGCGCTATGCGTGTTGCGCAATGGCTGCAACGCTATTGCCTTATGAATGTGGTTTGTCCTTGCGAGACTTGTAACAGGCCGTAAGAAGCCCTTACGCTACGCCCAAAGATTCGGTCGAGGGGCTTATTCATGAATAAAATTGTTAGAGCATTGACGGCGATGGCGCTTGCCGCCGCGCCGGCCGCCGGCAGCGCCGTCGCACAGGAGACGGATAAAGACGACAAAGAAGAAAAGTGGGACGTTTCCGCGCCGCCAATGCCGACGCGTAATGTCTCGATTGATGTCGAGGAAGGCACATGGATGAGCCTTGACGTCAGCCCGGACGGGCGGACAATCGTCTTTGATCTCCTCGGCGATATTTATGTCATACCGGCGTCCGGCGGCGACGCGCGCGCCATAGCCAGCGGCATGGCGTGGGATATGCAGCCGCGTTTTTCTCCGGATGGATCGAAAATTGCGTTTACTTCAGACCGCGGCGGCGGCGACAATATCTGGATCATGAATGCGGATGGTTCGGACAAACGCCAGGTCACAAGCGAAGATTTCCGGCTTTTAAATAATCCCACATGGTCCCCGGACGGACAATACATCGCCGCGCGAAAACATTTTACAACGCAAAGGTCTCTCGGGACTGGTGAAATCTGGTTATATCATATTTCCGGCGGCGACGGCGTACAGCTGGTGGAGCGCCCCAGCGAGACTCATCAGAAAGAACTTGGCGAACCGATGTTTTCGCCGGATGGAAATTATATCTATTATTCACAGAATATTTCACCGGGTTCGACGTTTATATATGCGCAGGATTCGAACACCGATCTTTTCAATATAAAACGCTATGAACTCGCGACCGGCGAAATCGAAACGGCCGTTTCCGGTTTCGGCGGCTCTGTCCGGCCCGCGCCGTCGCCGGATGGGCGGTATATGGCGTTTGTGCGCCGGGAACGGGCGAAATCGAAACTTTATCTGAAAGATCTGCGTTCGGGTATTGAGCGTAAAATCTACGATGATCTGGATCAGGATGTTCAGGAGGTTTGGGCGGTTCACGGCGCCTATCCGAATATGGACTGGACGCCGGATTCCAGGTCCATTGTTTTCTGGGCGGGCGGAAAAATCCGTCGCCTGTCTATCGCTTCCGGAAACGCCGAAATCGTGCCTTTCCGCGTTGCTGACACGCGCGCGGTGGTCGATGCGCCCCGGCCGGACATCGCTGTGGCGCCGGATCGTCTCGAAACGTCCATGCCGCGCTTCGCCAGCGTATCGCCGGATGGGGACCGGGTTGTTTTTGAATCACTTGGCCGCCTTTATGTGAAATCCTTGCCGGGCGGAACGCCGCGGCGGCTGACGAATGAGCGCGACGCTTTTGAATTTTTCCCGTCCTGGTCCCGAGACGGGCGGCGCATCGTTTACGTTTCATGGTCGGATGAAAATCTTGGCGCCATTCGCACTGTAAACGCCGGCGGCGGTTCAGGGCGCGCCGTGACGGACGAACCGGGCCATTATCGCCGCCCGCGTTTTTCACCGGACGGCCGCATGATCGTTTTTGAAAAAGGCGAGGGCGGTTTCATCACCGACGGAAACTGGTCGGAAGCGCCGGGCGTTTATCGCATTCCGGCTACCGGCGGCGACATGACGCGCGTTTCGGGAGACGGCTTCGCACCGCATTTCGGCGTGAGCAATGAGCGCGTTTTCATGACAGTGTATGACGACGTCAAAGGCTCGCTTGTTAGCGTCAATCTCGAAGGCGAGGTCAAGCGTACGCACGCTGCAGGCGATATGGTGACGGAATACCAGGTGGCGCCCGACGGGGCGCATGTCGCTTTTGCTGAAAACTACAGCGCTTATGTGATGCCTTTGACGCCGGGCCCGCAAGAGACCGGGGCAGGCCGCAAAGCGTCGGCGTTGCCGGTGGTAAAAGCGAGCGGCGACGGCGCGACTTATATGAACTGGTCCGGCGAGACGTTGAACTGGACACTCGGTCCGACGCTGTTGGCGGCGAGTCTCGACGACATACTGCCGAGCGCTCCGAAACCTGAAAGCGACGGTGAAGACGACGAGGATGCGCAAGGGTTTGAGCCGCCGGAAAATGGCGCCGACCTTTCAATCAATTTCGACGCTGCGAAACCCTCCGGCGCCGTGGCGCTTGTCGGCGCGCGCATTATCACCATGGCGGAGGAAGACGGCGGGATTATCGAGAATGGCGTAGTGCTTATAGAAGACAACCGCATCGCCGCGATTGGCTCAACGGCGTCCATGACATATCCGGCGTCAACGCCGCAGGTCGATCTTTCCGGAAAGACTATAATACCGGGTATAATCGATGCGCACGCGCATGGACCTCAGGGTGCGGATGACATAATCCCGCAACAGAACTGGCATACGATGGCGCATCTCGCCTTTGGCGTCACGACGGTGCATGATCCGTCAAACGCCGCGAGCCATATTTTCGCCGCTTCAGAATATCAGCGGGCCGGCGAAATACTCGGGCCGCGCATGTTTTCGACAGGCGAGATCGTGTACGGCGCGAAATCACCGAATGTTTTTGCGGCGATAGACAGCGCCGATGATGCGACGGCGCATGTCAGGCGCCTTAAAAAACAGGGCGCGCATTCGATCAAGAACTACAATCAGCCAAGACGGGACCAGCGCCAGCAGGTTGTTGCAGCTGCGCTCGAAGAGGACATGCTTGTGGTGCCGGAGGGCGGGTCGCTGTTTCACATGGATATGTCGCTCATTGCAGACGGCAACAGTTCAATCGAACATAATCTTCCGCAATCGATGCTGTACGAAGATGTATTGAGTTTTTACAGCGCGACAAAGGCCGCGTACACGCCGACGCTTGTGGTGACGTTTGGCGGTCTGGGCGGCGATCCGTATTGGCGCCAGGAGACGGATGTGTGGCTGCACCCGCTTTTATCGAAGCACGCGCCGCCGCGAATCTTACAGGCCTCGTCCGTGCGCCGTCAAACAGCGCCGGAAGACGACTATTTCGATCAGGTCAGCGCCGCAACGGCCAAGCTTCTTGCGGATCGCGGCGTCATGGTCTCGATCGGCGCCCATGGTCAGGAAGAAGGTCTGGCGTCACACTGGGAAATGTGGTCGTTCGTGCGCGGCGGGATGAGTCCCTTGCAAGCACTACAAGCGGCGACCATCGTTCCGGCGACACATTTGGGATTTGCAAATGATATTGGCTCGCTTGAGCCCGGCAAGCTTGCGGATCTCGTGGTCCTCAATGCAAATCCTTTGGATGATATTCAACATTCTGACGACGTCAGTCATGTCATGCTGAACGGGCGGCTTTATAACGCCGAGACGCTGAACGAAGAGGTGACCGGCGAATACAAGCGCGCGCCTTACTGGTGGGAATGATGAACCGCGCCCCAGATATCAATCATCGTGTTATTACCACCGCCAAATTGAGATTGGACAAGCCAATGAGCCGAAAGTTTATCGCCGCCGTTTGCACACTGGCGATGGCGTCATGCGCGCCTGACGAAACCAGAGACGTGCAAAGCCTTTCTGATAATCCTCCCGCCCGGGATAGCGCTGCTTTTTCCTATCAGGCTGAAGGGTGGATGGCGGGCGCGTTGCCTGAAATCGCAGCGGCGCTACAATCCGGCGAATTGTCGGCGGAAGAGGTAACGGCCGCTTATATCGAGCGTATCAACGCTGTGGACTGGGCGGGGCCGGAACTGCAAAGCGTGCTGGCGCTCAATCCCAATGCGCTGGATGATGCGCGCGCGCTCGATGCGCGCCGGGAAGCGGGCGAAACGCTCGGTCCGTTGCATGGCGTGCCCATTTTATTAAAGGACAATATTGAATCGCGCGATCCCATGGCGACGACGGCGGGCGCCCTTGCATTGAGACAGAACATTACCGAACGGGACTCGCCGCTGGTCGAAGGGCTGCGCAGCGCTGGCGCAGTGATCCTCGGCAAGACGAATTTAAGTCAGTGGGCGAACTTTCGTTCCAACGATTCCATGAGCGGCTGGTCGGCGCTGGGCGGACAGGTCAAAAACCCGCACATGCTGGATCGCAACCCTTGCGGATCGAGTTCCGGTTCCGGCGCGGCTGTGGCCGCTTCGCTTGCGGCGGGGGCAGTCGGTACGGAAACCAACGGCTCGATTATCTGCCCGTCCAATGTGAATGGCGTTGTCGGTTTTAAACCGACGGTAGGGCTTGTGTCTCAACAATATATTGTGCCGATTTCCTCTTCGCAGGATACGGCGGGCCCGATGACGAAAACCGTGACGGGGGCGGCGATGATGTTAAACGCCATGGCGCAGCAAAGCGGGACCGGGGAAGAGGCGACAGATTACGCCGCAGCGTTAGACGCCAATGCGCTGGAAGGCGCGCGCATCGGCGTATTGCGTTTCGCAGAAGGTTCGAACGCGGACATCATCACGCACTTCAACGCGGCGATCGACGAGATGAAATCAGCCGGGGCCGAAATTGTCGAGATCGAGGAATTCGATCCGGCTGCCGAAGATTTCTGGGGTAAATCCAGAAGCGTTCTTGATTACGAATTCAAGGCGACTATCAACGAATATCTCGGCGACGCCGCGCCTGCGGTGACGACGCGCAATCTCGATGATCTCATCGCATTTAATGAAGAAAATGCTGACATTGAACTGGCGCTTTTTGACCAGAGCATCTTTATAGGCGCCAACGAAAAGGCCGGATTGGACGATCCTGAATATTTATCTGCGCGCGATGAGGTTCAGGCCGCGGCCGGACGCGACGGCATAGATGCTTTGCTGGGAGATAATAACGTCGATTTCCTCATTTCTCCCTCGGGACCCGTGGCCCCCCGGGTCGATCCTGTGAACGGCGACGTGTGGCCGAGCTGGGCAGGCGCCGGTTATCTTGCCGCTATCGCCGGCTATCCTCATATTACTGTGCCGATGGGAACAGTGCATGGCGTACCGGTCGGCATCTCCATGATGGGCGCGAAAGATCAGGACGCCGCAGTTCTCTCCTACGGATATGCCTATGAACAGCGGACGATGCATCGCGCCGATCCGCAATACTTATCCAGCGCCGAGGCGAGGGATGAAATCGGCCCGGCGATGAAGCGGAGAGCCGATTAAACGGGCCGGTTTTAAATTGAACCGTGGCAATGCTTGAATTTTTTACCCGAGCCGCACGGGCACGGTGCGTTGCGCGGAACACGGCCCCAGGTTTCCGGATTATTGGCGTCTACGCCCGCCGTCCTGGCCTGTCCGCGCAAGGTTCCAACGCCTGCTGAAAGGCGTGAGCGCGGATTTTGCCGATCGCGTTCGTTTTCGCCGGTGGACGGGTTCACGTGTGTTTCCGTCATAGGAATTTCGCGGCGCTGCGGCACGGCTTCTTCCGGCTGCCGTATCTGCACATTCATTAAAAGACGCGTCACGTCCCGGCGCAAACCGTCGAGAAGGCCCTCAAAAAGCGCGAAAGATTCAGTTTTGAATTCGTTTACGGGATCGCGCTGGCCGTGGCCGCGCATCCAGATCACTGACCGCAAATGGTCGAGCGTTTGCAGATGTTCGCGCCAGTTCGTGTCGAGCACATTCAGCAATATGGCCTTTTCGATCCGGCGCATCATGTCCGGCCCGATTTCGGCGGCGCGCGCGCCGGCAAGACTGTTTGTTTCTTCGATCAGCTTTTCGGAAATTTCGTTGTCGGCGACGCCTTCGGCCTCAGCCCATTTGTCCACCGGAATTTCCTTACCGAAAATTTCCGTCAGCTCTTTTTTCAGGCCGTCCACATCCCATTGTTCGGCGTAGGATTTCGCCGGGACATGCGCTGCGACGAGATCGTCAACAAGTTGTTCGCGCATATCGGTGATAATGTCGTCGACTGTATCGGACGACATAAACTCGATGCGCTGCTCGAAGATGGCTTTACGCTGATCGTTAATGACATCGTCGAATTTCAGAACGTTTTTGCGCATGTCGAAGTTGCGCTGTTCGACTTTCTTCTGAGCGGTTTCAACGGCTTTGGTAAACCAGGGATGCTCAATTGATTCATCGGGCTGAATGCCGAAGCGCTTCAGCATTTTTTCCATGCCGGCGCCGAAAATACGCATGAGGTCGTCTTCCAGCGACAGGAAAAATTTTGTCGCCCCCGGATCGCCCTGACGCCCCGATCGCCCGCGAAGCTGGTTGTCGATCCGCCGGCTTTCATGGCGTTCCGTCGCCAGCACGAAAAGGCCGCCGGAATCCAGCGCCTTTTGTTTATCTTCGGCGATTTTCGCTTCGATTTCGGCGCGTTTACGCTTGATCGTTTCTTCTTCGTCATCGTCATCCAGCGCCTTCATGAGCTGCATGTCGACGGAGCCGCCAAGCTGAATATCCGTACCGCGGCCAGCCATGTTGGTGGCGATCGTAACGGCGCCCGGCGCGCCAGCCTGGGCGACAATCTCCGCTTCCTGTTCATGGTAGCGCGCGTTCAGAACATTGTGCGGAACCGGCGTTTTTTTGTCGCCGAGCGATGAAAGATACGCCGCTTTTTCTTCCATGTCTTTTTTCAGATCGGCGTCTTTGTCTTTCAACTCATTGGCGCGTTCGCGCAACGTATTGGCGACATTTTTGAAAAATTTCTTGTCGTTTAAAATGTTTGAAAGAATTTCCGATTTCTCGATGGAAACAGTGCCCACCAGCACCGGCTGGCCGCGTTTTTGACATTCGGCGATCTGAACGGCGATGGCTTTATATTTTTCATCCGCCGTCATGTAGAGTTCATCGTCCATATCTTCACGGGCGATCGGTTTGTTTGTCGGAATTTCAAAAACGTTGAGCTTGTAGATATCGGCGAATTCAGCCTCTTCGGTAAGCGCCGTACCGGTCATGCCGGCGAGCTTTTTATAAAGCCGGAAATAATTCTGGAACGTAATGGATGCGAGCGTCTGGTTTTCAGGCTGAATCGAAACTTTTTCTTTTGCTTCGCAGGCCTGATGCAGACCGTCCGACCATCGGCGCCCCTCCATCATGCGGCCGGTAAATTCGTCAATAATCACGACTTTGTCGTTTCGAACAATGTAATCCTTGTCGCGCTGGAAAATCTTATGCGCTTTCAGCGCCTGATTCACATGGTGGACAACTGAAATATTGACGGAGTCGTAAAGACTGTCGCCTTCGAGCAGGCCGGATTCTTTTAACAGCTGCTCAATTTTTTCATTGCCCTCTTCAGTCAGCGTAACCGAGCGCTGCTTTTCATCGATCTCATAATCGTCTTCTTCAAGCTGCGGAATAAGACCGTCGATGGTCATATAAAGTTCAGACTTGTCGTCTGTCGGACCAGAGATAATCAGCGGTGTTCGCGCTTCGTCGATCAGGATCGAATCAACCTCATCGACAATGGCGTAGTGGTGACCGCGCTGCACCATCTGATCCATGGAAGATTTCATATTGTCGCGCAGATAGTCGAAGCCGAATTCGTTGTTCGTGCCGTAAGTGATATCGCAGGCGTATGCGGCGCGGCGCTCCTCGTCGGAGAGCCCGTGGACAATGCAGCCTGTGGTCAGGCCCAGATGCGAATAGACACGGCCCATCCACTCCGAATCGCGGCTGGCGAGATAATCGTTAACGGTGATGACGTGGACGCCGTTGCCCGTCAGCGCGTTCAGATAGACAGCCAGCGTCGCCACAAGGGTTTTCCCCTCGCCAGTCTTCATTTCGGCGATATTGCCGTCATGCAGCACCATGCCGCCGACCATCTGAACGTCGTAATGGCGCTGCCCCAGCGCCCGTTTGGCGCCTTCGCGCACGGTAGCGAAGGCTTCCTCGAGCAGATCGTCCAGGGATTCTCCGTCCTTATAGCGCTGTTTTAACTTTTCAGTTTGCGCAATCAGGCCATCATCGCTCAGCGTGGCGATCTCGTCTTCAAAGGCGTTGATCGCTTCGACGCGGCGGAATAAAGGCTTAAGGCGGCGATCGTTAGAAGATCCGAAGATTTTTTTTGCGATACCGAGTAACGCCATGAGGAGATTTGCCTTCGTGCTGCGATGAAAAGGCCGGCGGCGCCCTCGTCAAGACCAGCGCGGGGCGCGCCATTCATCGGCCGGGTTGGAATTGTGATGCTCCATAAGGGGCGTCGGAGAGATAGTAAGCGCTTAGGGCCCTGTCAACGAAGGGTATTTAAGGCGGAGGACCATGGAAACGCCGGACGGCCAGGAGTTTGACGATCAGTCCCGATCCAGACCCGTTGGAACGGCGGCCCGCGCCGTGGCGTCAGCGATATTGATGGCGCTGCGCGGGATCGGCAAGCTGATCCTCACGATCTGGCGGCTCGCCGCCGCGCTCGATTCCGCGCTTTGGCGTGCGACAAAATTGTTCGCGCGCAGGGTTTTCGGCGGTATCGGCTACGCCTTGCGTCTGGGCGGCGGCGCTTTCAGGGGTTTTGTCCGTTGGCTGCCGACGCGGATGGGGCGGGCTTACAGCTCTCTTATGTGCGCCGCGCTGATTGTCGTTGGCTTATGGATGATCGATCTGTTGCGCGCCGGTCCCTCGTTCGACGGCGCCGATTCGGCGACGTTTCGTCCTCCGGTGGACGAACAGGATCCGATCCTCGCCCGAATCGAAGGGCGATACGTGCACTTGTCGGAAATAGAAGCATCGGCGCGCGCCGGCGGCTTTTTGCGGCCTGATGAGGTTTTAACGCCGCAGACCGCGTTTGAGCGAAATCTCGTTGAATCATACGTTGAGCAACGCCTACTCGCCCGCGCGGCGCTGGAAGACGGGCTGCAGCGCAATCCGAGCGTCGCTAGGCGCGTGAACGCGGCCCGCGACCGGGTGCTAGCTTCCTCCTACATGGATGTGCGCTTGCGCTCAGAAGTGACCCCCGAAGCGGTCGAGCGACTTTATAACCGTCAATCCGACGTCACCAGACTCGGCGATGAAGTGCGCGCGCGTCACATCGTTGTCGAAACCGGCGAGGACGCTCAGGAAATTATGACGTTGCTGGAAGGGGGAGGTGATTTCGCCGCATTGGCGCGAGAGCGCTCAGTTGACCGGGCGACCGCGCCCCTTGGGGGCGAAGTCGGCTGGTTTACGCGCGCCATGATGACGCCGGTGTTTGCGCGCGCGGCGTTCGATACAGAGCCGGGCGAAATCGCCGCCCCGTTCCAGACCGAGTTTGGCTGGCATGTTTTGGAAGTCCTTGATCGCCGCAATACGGACTCTGTACCGTTTTCACAAGTTAGCGCGGCCATTGAAGATTTCCTTCGTATGCGCACGATAGAAGGCTCGTTACGCTCGTTGGAGGAAAAAAGTCAGGTGGTGTATTTTCGCCCCCGGGCCGAAGTGCAAACGACCAGCGAACCCCCTGACTTGCGCGACCCGAACCTGGAAGTTTCCGACGAGCCTGACGAAAACGAGACGGCGCCGGTGCTCATGGATGAAAGCGGGGCGCCGTCCGACGATGAATCGGATCGTGAAACGACACGATAAGCTTCGCTTGCATTGAAGGTTAAGGCTTCATTACACGGTTGCACAAATCTTTAGCGATCCTGTCGGGCTTCTGTTAACACCTGTGCATTAGCAATTAAGGCGAGAATATGGCGGAGCTGTTGCTTGTAGCTGCCTGTGCGTTGATTGACCGTGACGGAAGAGTTCTGATGGCGCGCAGACCTGAGGGAAAACCCATGGCGGGGCTTTGGGAATTTCCAGGCGGGAAACTCGCGGAAGGCGAGACGCCCGAAGCAGCGCTGGTGCGCGAGTTGAAGGAGGAACTCGCAATTGACACCGAGGCATCGTGTCTTGCGCCGTTTGCTTTCGCCTCGCAGGCTTCAGGGGAATTTCATCTTTTGATGCCCTTATTTGTCTGCAGGAAATGGAATGGCGTCCCGAAGCCGCTGGAAGGCCAGGAACTGAAATGGGTGCGGCGGGACGCATTGACGACGATGGAAACGCCTCCGGCTGACCGGCCGCTGGCGGCGCAGTTGAGGGAGCTGTTGTGATGAATGCAAAATCCAGGCTTCAGAACGCACGGCGCAGCGCCGCGGATCGCGTTGCCGATTTCTGGCGTGACGAGAACGGCGCGACGGCGATCGAATATTCCCTCATTGTAGCGCTGATATTCCTGACCATCGTCGCCGCCGTGCGCAGCTATACTGAGACGACCAGCGATATGTACACCGAGATAGAAACAACCATTCGCGAAAACTAGCCGCCGTCTTTCACAGCTTTTTCCAGTGAAAATTTCGCGGAACCCGGCGCCAGCGGTTTTTGCTGACTTTGGTGCGGCGCCCATCCGGTCAGATAGATGATGTCGAACTGTTCCTCGCCGCCGTTTTCGGAAAAAAGCGACATGGCGCGCATCAAAACATCGCGCCGCAAAGGAGCGGTTCGGGATGCGAGCGCTTGGGTCTCGCCCATGCCTTTCAAATCACGCAACAGTTTTACGGGTTCGTCATAACGTACACGAACTTTATCTATATCGACCACCGGAAGCGCAAAGCCTGCGCGGGAAAGCGCCTGGCCAAAATTCTGGACGCCCGCGAACGGTGCTATCCGCGCGCTGACGCCGCCGGTCATTTCCGATTCAGCCTGGAAAAGCGCCCGCTTGAGATTTCCCAGAGTTTCTTCGCCAAAGGCGGCGGCTATAAAAAGTCCGTCAGGTTTGAGCGCCTTCCTTATTTGCGCGAGGGCGCCGACCACATCATTCGCAGCATGGAGCGTCAGTAAGCTGATGAAAAGGTCGAGGCTCTCGTCCCTGAACGGTAAGCGCTCCTCGTCGCCGCCGACTGACAATCCAGCAGCGGGAAGTCTTTCCGGGGCGAGGTCCATATGCGCGATGTCGCCGACGCCGCATTTTGGCGTCAGCAAAGCAGTGATATCGCCTGCGCCGCTGAATACGGCGCGCGGGAAATCCCGCATTACTGTTTCCAGCCGGTCGGCGATATCTTCCATGGCGCGCCGGTGCAAAAAATCAAAATCTGAAAACTGCTTAGCGGCGCGGGCGCGTCTTGCCGCGTATAACCGGCGATCAAACATCTGGGGCGGCGCATTCATACCCGCCATTTAGCCTCCGGCGCGCTTCGGCGCAACGCGCCAAGCTTGTCACTGATTGCATTTGACGGCAGACTGAGCTCGCAAGATAGACCCATCCGCGCGCGGCGAATTTCGAATGATTCAGTATGTGAACTCTCTGGCGTCGCGAATTCTTGATTTCGCCATGCCGCCGCATTGCCCTGTTACGCAGGATGATGTGGAGAGCCGGAACGCCTTGAGCGCATCCGCTTGGAGCGCGATCCATTTTATCGAGGAACCGTATTGCCGTTGCTGCGGCGCTCCGTTTTCTGCCGAATACGGCGAAGGAGTGGAATGTCTCGCTTGTGTCGCCGAGCCGCCTGACTTCAACACTGCGCGCGCCGCGCTGGTTTATAACGACGCCAGTCATAAAATGATCGTGGGTTTTAAACATGCCGATCGCACCGAGCTGGCGCATATGTTCGGCGTCTGGATGGCGGCCGCCGGCCGCAGCATGCTTTCGCGCGATACGATATTAACGCCAGTGCCGCTTCACCCCCGGCGATTGCTGGCGAGACGTTTTAATCAATCGGCGATGCTCGCGCGCAAGGTCGCCGCCGTTACGGGTGCAACGGTTTCAGTCGGCGAATTTGTCCGCAAACGCGCAACGCCGCCGCAAAAGGAATTGTCCCGGGATGGTCGCAAACGCAATGTGGCCGGCGCGTTTGGATTTCGATCTGAGCGGGCGCGGGAACGATTTCGCGGCGCGCATGTTGTTTTGATTGATGACGTTCTCACGACAGGCGCCACGGTTTCCGCCGCAGCAAGGACGCTGGCCCGCGCCGGCGCAAATCGTATCGACGCGCTGGTGCTGGCGCGGGTTGTAAAAGGCGGCGTCGGCGCCATATAGCTGAGCGCGCTAACCTCATGGAAAGCCTTGATGATGCAGAAAGTCACAGTCTATACAAAACCGCTTTGCCCTTACTGTTTCCGGGCGCTCGCTCTTTTTGAAAAGAAAGAAGCGAACGTGAACGAGATTTCTGCTGCGTATGACAAAGAAAAACGAGAAGAGATGCTGGCGAAGTCCAACGGCAAAACGACGTACCCGCAGATATTCATCGGTGAAACGCATGTGGGCGGCTATGACGAACTCGCGGCGCTTGAGCGCGACGGCAAGCTGGACGCGCTGTTGAATGGCTGAAGCTGAAATTTCCCGAGAGGCGTTTCGCGTCGCTTGCGTCCAAATGTGTTCCGGTCTTGATCGTAAAAAAAATACGGCCGACGCGCTGGCGTTGATTGATGATGCTGCGGCGCGCGGCGCCGTTTTTATCGCGACGCCCGAAATGACGAATGTGGTGGATCGCAAAGCCTCCCGTTTGCTCGCCGATTTACCGGATGAATCGGGCTTGTTTGAAGTTCAAGCCTTCGCGGCATCGGCAAAATCCAACGGGGTCTGGCTGCTTGCCGGCTCTTTTGCGGTCAAGGTTGAGCAGAGCAGGGCGGCGAACCGGAGTTTTCTGTTTTCACCCGACGGCGACGTCGTCGCCCGTTATGACAAGATTCATATGTTCGACGTCGATCTTCCCAACGGCGAAAGCTGGAAAGAATCGAAAGTCTATGCGCCAGGAAATGGCGTCGTGGTTGCGCGCACGCCCGTCGCCAATATTGGACTGAGCATCTGTTACGATGTGCGTTTCCCGCATCTTTACCGCGCCATGGCGCAGGCCGGCGCTGACATTTTATGCGTACCGGCGGCGTTCACACGCCAGACGGGCAAAGCGCACTGGAAAACCCTGTTGACCGCGCGCGCGATTGAAAACGGCGCCTTTGTCATAGCGCCGGGACAGGGGGGCGTTCATGAGGACGGCCGGGAAACCTACGGTCACTCGTTGATAATAGGCCCATGGGGCGAAGTTCTGGCGGAATCGGCGAATGATGCGCCTGGCCTCATTTTTGCTGAAATTGACGTCCAGAGAGCAGCGGAAGCGCGTCGTCGCATACCCAATCTTGCTCTTGAACATTCCTGCGAAGTCTCCATTGTAAGCTGATGATTAAATACAGTCTCAAATGTAACCTCGACCACGAATTCGAGGGCTGGTTCCGCGATAGCGCTGATTACGATGTTCAGTCTGATGAGGGACTGATTGAATGTCCCTCTTGCGGGTCGGAAGATGTGCGCAAGGCGGTGATGGCGCCGGCGATTTCCCGCGGCGGCGCAGCTCGCCGCGATCGGCTGGCCGCCATTCATAAAGATATGGCCCAGGCGGTGGAGCGCGCGCGCAATTATGTTGAGACGAACTTTGACTATGTAGGCGATAAATTTCCGGAAGAGGCGCGCAAGATCCACTATGGCGAAACCAAGGAGCGCGGGATTTATGGCGAGGCTACGGGTAAGGACGTCAAGGCGCTGATCGACGAAGGCGTGCAGGTTTCTCCCGTTCCGGGTCCTGCAAAAAAAACCGACAAGGCCGGCAAGCCAAAACCGGCGCCGGCGGAGTCCAAGAAACTGAATTAGTTTTCGCCGGTTCGCTTTCTGGCGTAATATCCGAAACAGCGCTAGGAATGCGGGTTGTTATGGACGCCATCCGCGCGCATCTTCGCAATCTCCCTTTTTTCGCACAACTGGATGCGACGACGCTTGACGCCATTGCGGACGCCAGTATCTGGCAGTCGGTGCCGGGCGGATGGGAGTTATTCGCGCAAGGTGGCGAATCCGACGCGCTTCATATTAACCTTTTCGGGCGTCTCATCGTCGTGCGCGCGGGTGCAGACGGCGAAGACAATGACGAAATTGTCGGCTATATCAGAGGCGGAGAGCCGGTTGGCGAGATGTCGATCCTGTCGGGAGAGGCGCACTCCGCCAGCGTCTTCGCCTTGCGCGACACGGAAATCCTGTCGATTCCGCGCGCCGACGTTGAACGGCTGATTGCTTCGCACGGAGAATTCGCCGCCGCGCTGGCGCGCGTCATGCTTGATCGCGCGCGCCATCCAAAAGCGAGTTTTCAGCAGGCGGCGCCGCGAATCTTTGCGCTCATCGCCACCTCGCCGTCGATTGATCCCGATATGATCGCCAAAAAGCTTGCGGCTCGGATTGGCGCGCACAGGTTGAACGCCGCGTGGCTGCCAGCCGGCGAGGATGCGCCGGAAAGCCGCGCATTCGATTTGACGGAAAACGCACATGACATCGTTCTCTTGTCGGCAAAGGTCGATGGGTCGGCGTGGTACCGTTTTGTACAGCGCCATGCCGACCGGTTCCTGGTGCTGGCGCGGCGCGACGCCCGCCCGCCAAAACCGTTTCCGTTGACGATGGAGGCGGGTGCGCGGGCGCGCAAGTTCCGGCTGGTGGATCTTGTCATGCTGCATGAAGGCGCGCCAAGCGGGGCAACAGCGGAATGGATGGATGTGATCGGCGCATCGCGTGTCTTTAATTGCCGTGGCGACAAGTGTTTTGACCGGCTGGCGCGCATCGTGGCGGGCAAGTCAATTGCGCTGGTCCTGTCCGGCGGCGGCGCACGCGCATATGCGCATATCGGCGCCGTCAAAGCGATGCGAGAGAAAGGCGTTCCTATCGATTTTATTTGCGGCGCATCCATGGGCGCTGTCGTCGCGGCCTGCGTCGCCATCGGATGGTCGCAGGATGAAATGGAAACCCGTATTCGCGAGGCGTTTGTCGAATCCAATCCGCTTGGCGACCATGTTTTACCCGTCGTCGCGCTCACGAAGGGCGCCCGGGTTGAAACGCGATTGAAAAAACATTTCGGCGATGCGCGCATTGAAGATCTGACCACGCCGTATTTCTGCGTGTCTTCAGATATCGTAAACGGCGCCGCGAACGTTCATAAAACGGGCGTTCTGCGAAAAGCGTTGCGCGCTTCCATCGCTCTGCCCGGCATCTTGCCGCCGGTAGTCGAGGAGGAGGCGTTGCTTGTTGACGGCGCCGTCGTCAATAATTTTCCCACCGATCTCATGACAATTCAGCATCGCGGCATGACGATAGGCGTGGATGTCGCGCGCGAGGGCGTCATCGACATTGAAGCGTTTCGCGATCCGCCGGGATTTTTTTCGTGGGTGGCGCGGCACGGGTTCACCGAAGCCCCGCCGATCGTTTCGCTGCTCATGCGCGCGGCGACAGCGCGACGGGAGCGGTTTGAGACATCGCGTCCCGCCGACATCATGATTGCCCCGCCCGTGCCGGGCGTTGAACTGCGCGACTGGAAAGAATTCGAGGAGGCTATTGCAGACGGTTACGCGACCGCCAAAGCCTCGCTGGAAGACAACTGGGAAGACCTGCAGCCGATCGTCGAAGCGGCGTCCGTCTGAACAGTCGATTTATTGTAGCCAGAATTGCGAATTTTCAACTGCGCGCGTGAGTCGCGTTCGTGACGGTTTTAGTATTGGTCTGGATTAATCACGTCCCACGACAGCACATCTGTCGCAGTCAATAATGGAATATGACATGAAGAAAATGTTCTTGATCGCGCTGGCCGGTATGGCGATTGCGCACGCGCCGGCATGGGCGCAAACGCAGGACGAGGCGAACGCAAAATTCGCCGCGCAGGACTGGACCGGCGCCGCAGCTGACTACAAGGCTTTACTGGATGATGATCCCTCAAATGCGCAGAACTGGTATAACCTCGCGCGCGCATTGCATCAGAGCGAGGACGTTGAGGGGGCGAGAGACGCCTATCTAAAAGCGCTGGAGGCCGGCGTTCAGTCGGCGGCTGGCGCGCATTATCATCTGGCCCGCGCCTATATGGCGCTGGGGGATGAAAAAGCGGCGATGGAACAACTGGAAACGCTGGCCGAAGTCGGCGGCGTTCCCGGCCGGTTTGTCGAAAATACGGCGGAGTTCGCCGAACTTGCCGGCGATGACCGTTTCAAAAAAATCGTTATCGCATTGACGCCGTGTACGGATGAAGAATACCGGCATTTCGACTTCTGGCTCGGCGAATGGGATGTGACATCCGCCGGGGCGGCGCAACCGACAGCCTCCAGCAAGATATCGTCGCAGCAAAATGGCTGCGTCATACTGGAAGAATACACTGCAGGCGGCTTTACCGGCATGAGCATCAATTTTTACGACAGCGTAACGGAACGCTGGCATCAGTCGTGGATGTCGAACGCCGGCGCAGCCGTTTATCTTGAAGGCGGCCTTGATGAAGACGGCGCCATGGTTATGTCAGATGAGGGCATGACGACAAATGAAGTGACAGGCAATATCGGCCGTACTACGTGGACGCCCAATAAAGACGGCAGCGTGCGCCAGCTATGGGAGCAATCCACCGACGGCGGCGCGTCATGGAATGTCGTTTTTGACGGAACGTATACGAGGAAGGAAAGTAAGGAATAGGCTCCTGAACGCGTCTGCTGTTGCGCTGGGCTGCGAAAAAAAGCCTCACGTTAAAAACAGTCTATCCCTTCACTGCGGTCAGCATGTAGTTGACGCTTGTGTCATCGCCAATGCGCCAGATATCCATCAGCGGATTATAGCTGACGCCGGCCTCAGCCGTGACGGTCAAACCGGCGTGGGCGAGGGCGGCTTTGGCCTCTTCCGGCTTGACGAATTTACGTGGATCGTGCGTTCCCGCCGGCAGCCATCGCAGAATATATTCTGCGCCGACTTTCGCAAGCGCAAGGGCCTTCAGCGTACGGTTTATTGTCGCCATCACCATCATGCCGCCCGGTTTCACAAGACCGGCTGACGTTTTCAGAAACAGATCGACATCGGCCACATGTTCGACCACTTCAAGATTGAGAACAATATCGAAGAGGGGCTCGTTTTGCGACGCGAGTTGCTCGGCGGTGGCGGCGCGATAATCAATATCGAGGCCCAACGGCGCGGCGTGCGCCATGGCGGTTTTGATGTTGCGTTCTGAGGCGTCTATGGCGACGACATCGGCCCCGAGCCGGCGCATGGGTTCGGCGACCAGTCCGCCGCCGCAGCCAATATCAAGAAGGCGCAGCCCTTTCAGCGGCGCCGCCGCACGGCGGTCCCGGCCGAAATGCGCACAAGCGCCGTCGCGGATATAGGCGAGGCGTATGGGATTGAATTTGTGAAGCGGCTTGAACTTGCCGAACGGGTCCCACCATTCATCGGCGATTGCGGAAAATTTTTCGATTTCAGCAGCGTCGATCGTAGACCCGCCGCCGTTGGTTTTCCCGGCTTCCGGCGCGCTTGTTAACCCATTCTGCGCCATTATTGATTTTTCCTCGCTTGCCTTGGCGTGCGCCGCTTCCTAGAGATGCGGCGACATTCATGCCTCCGGCGGTCGGAGGCAATAGGGCAAGACTTCGCAGGCGTAATTTTCAATGGCCCGCATTGTGATGAAATTCGGCGGCACGTCGGTCGCCAATCTGGACCGGATCCGCGCGGTGTCCGCATTTGTGCGTCGCGAGGTTGACGCGGGTCATGCCGTCGCCGTTGTGGTTTCCGCCATGGCGGGCGAAACCAACAGGCTGGTTTCATTATGCCATGAAGTCGGCGATCCGGTCCCGGCGCTTGATGCTCGCGATGTTGAATATGACGCCGTCGTCGCGTCCGGCGAGCAGGTGACCGCGGGACTGCTGGCGCTGATGATGCAAAACCTCGGTTATCGGGCGCGCTCATGGCACGGCTGGCAGATTCCACTGAAAACGGATAACGCGCATGGCAAGGCGCGCATTCGCGACATCGACGGCGAGGTTATCGGTACGGCGATGGACAATGGGGAAATCGCCATCGTCGCCGGGTTTCAGGGCGTCGGCGATGACGGACGAATTTCAACGCTGGGACGCGGCGGTTCTGATACGTCTGCTGTAGCGCTCGCCGCCGCCGTCGGCGCCGACCGGTGTGATATTTATACAGATGTGGACGGCGTCTACACCACCGACCCGCGTCTGACGAAGCATGCAAGACGCATTTCAAAAATCTCTTTTGAGGAGATGCTCGAAATGGCGTCGCTCGGCGCCAAAGTATTACAGACACGCTCCGTGGAACTGGCCATGGCGTTTAAAGTGCCTGTGCGTGTATTATCGAGTTTCGATCCTCCGGATGCGCCCGGACCCGGAACGCTTATCTGCGACGAGGAAGATATTGTGGAACAGAACATTGTCACCACCGTCACGCCGGATTTCAACGAAGCAAGCGTGACCATTCTGGCCGTGCCGGACGAACCTGGCCGCGCCGCCGCTATTTTCAATGCGCTCGCTGACGGCAACATCAATATCGACATGATCGTACAAAGCGCCTCGCGCGAAGCGGGGTTTGCAAATATTTCATTCACCACAAAAGAGGCGGATCTGGAGCAGGCTGTGGAAGTGCTCCGGAATGAACAGCCAAAAATCGGCTTCAAGGCGCTGCAATCGGACCGCAATGTGGCGAAAGTCTCCGTTATCGGCACAGGTATGAAAAGCCATGCCGGCGTGGCGGCGACCATGTTCCGCACTCTTGCGGAAAAGGGCATCAACATTCAGAATATATCGACGTCCGAAATCAAAATCAGCGTTTTGATCAATGCTGATGCAGCGGAATACGCCGTGCGCGTGTTGCATGAAGCATACGGGCTTGATGCGCCAAAACCAACCGCGCAGAACTGATCGGCTGGCATGAGTATTGAAAACACAAGGCCGCCTCACGGGGGGCACGGCGGACAGGGCATTACCGTTTTGCTGAAGAGCATGCGGGACGCGGTCGCGCAGGAAGGCAGCGCGCAGGATCGCCTTGATCATCTGACGCGCGTGATCGCTATACATGTGGTCGCCGATGTGTGTTCAATCTATTTGCGCCGTCCGGATAATGATCTTGAGCTGTATTCGACCGAAGGCCTGAATCGCGAAGCCGTACACAAAACCCGGCTCAGATGGGGGGAGGGTCTTGTTGGTCTTGTCGCTGAACGGCACAGTCCGCTGGTCACGTCGCAAGCGCCAAAGCATCCCGCCTTCGCGTACCGGCCGGAAACCGGCGAAGATCCGCTGCTCTCATTTCTTGGCGTACCGCTTATCCGTTCGGGCAAAACGCTTGGCGTTCTCGTGGTGCAGAATAAATCCGCCCGCGAATATACTCATGAAGAGATCGAAGCGGTGCAGGCCGTGGCGACGCTGCTCGCAGAAATTTCCGCATCCGGCGAACTGCTCAGTCAGGAAGAAACCGAAGAAGTCGGGGCCATGCTGCAGGGCCCGGAAAAGATTAAAGGGTTCGGCATTGTCGCCGGCATCGCCTCCGGCCGCGCTGTGTTTTTGCAACCGCCTGCGCCCAAGCATAAAGTTTTCGCCGCCGAACCGGCGTCGGAGGCGGCGCGTCTTGAAGACGGTCTGAGTGATCTACGGCGCGCTGTCGATGAAATGCTTGCGACAAATGCGTCGCTTGGCGGCGTATCGCGCGAGGTGCTCGAAACCTACCGCCTGTTCGCCTATGACCGCGGCTGGAAAGATCGCTTGCGGGCTGCAGTTTTTTCCGGTCTTACGGCGGAGTCTGCGGTTGAACAGGTCAAGGCCGAAAACAGGGCGCGTTTGCTGCAATCGCGCGATCCTTATTTGCGCGAACGCCTGCATGATCTGGACGATCTGTCGAACCGGCTTTTGCGCCTCCTTGCAGGAGAAAAGAACGGCGGCAAGCGCGGCCTTTACGAAGAAACCATCCTTTTCGCCCGCACCATGGGTCCGGCGGAATTGCTGGAATATGACCGCAACCGGTTGAAGGGACTGGTGCTCGGCGAAGTATCGGCGACGTCGCATGTGGCGATCGTCGCGCGGGCTTTGAAAATTCCAATGGTGACAGGCGCGCCCGACGCTATGGAGCGTACGGAAGAGGGCGACCAGGCGGTTATCGACGGCGATATCGGTGAAATTCATATTCGTCCGTCTGCAGATATATTTGAAGCCTATCGCACCAAGAAATCACGCTACCATGAACGACAGGCGATTTACGCCAGCGAAAAAAACCTGCCGTCCACTACCAAAGACGGCGTAGAGATCGCCATACAGATGAATGCAGGGCTCGCGCTTGATCTGCCTTATCTGGAAGAGACGGGCGCCGCCGGCGTCGGGCTTTTCAGAACCGAATTGCAGTTTCTCATCGGCTCGCAATTGCCGAGCGTCGCGTCGCAAGAAGCACTCTACCGAGAAGCGCTTGATCTGGCGGACGGCAAACCTGTGATTTTCCGCACTGCTGACATTGGCGGTGATAAAACCGCAGAATATATGGAGCACGGCAATGAAGTGAATCCGGCCATGGGCTGGCGCGGCGTGCGAATGGCTGTCGACAGGCCTGGCATGGTGCGCCCGCAATTACGCGCGTTGCTGTCGGCAGCGGCAGGCCGCGAATTATGGGTGATGTTTCCTTTCGTTACGGTGCCGGCTGAAGTCGACGACATTCGCGCGCTTCTGGACCGTGAAATCGACCGCGCTGAGCGCCGGGGTAAGGAGTTACCGGCTTCGATTAATGTCGGCGCCATGATCGAGACGCCTTCTTCGGCCTGGCGGGCGGGTCTTATTGCGGAAAAAGTCGATTTCCTTTCTGTCGGCGGTAATGATCTGGCGCAATTTTATTTTGCGGCGGATCGCGATTCCGAACGCGTGCAGCGACGGTATGATCCTATGAATCCGGGATTTTTGAGCTTTCTAAAATCAACGGTCGCGCGGGTGCATGATACGGGAACGCCGCTCTCCTATTGCGGCGAGCAGACGACCGATCCGGTGACGGCGGCGGCGCTGATCGGCATTGGCGTGCGTCAATTCTCTGTGCCTGCAGCGTTCGTCGGTCCGTTTCGCCGGCTGGTGCGCTCGATAGATGCAGAAAAGGCGGCCGATTGGTTGAGCGCAAACGAATCATCCGGACTGGCTAGCCTCAGACCTGATTTTACGGCGTTTCTCAGCAAAAGCGGCGCAGTTTTCGAATAAGCGCCCGCGTCATAAAGCGAAGGTTAACGGATTCCTGCTTTATCTGAATATCAGAGCTTGCCGGTTATAGCCGTTACGGGTTTAAATTAATCTCTCCGGTCGGCGTTTTGGTATCGAGGCGGGATGTGGGCGCAAGAGGATCAGCGGAAATTGTAGACATGGCCGATGCGCGCGCGCGCATGGGCGCCGACATCGGCGAAGTCGAACATGTGGGCGTGCACCTGCAGTTAAAGCGCGAGGCTCGCGGCGTTTCGCTGACTGAGGCCGCCGCGCGCATGCATGTCAAAGAAACACACCTTGCGGCGATCGAAGCGGTCGACGCCAAAGCGCTGCCCCCGCGCGCCTATGCGCTTGGTTTTGTCAAAACCTATGCGGAGTTTCTCGAATTGGACCCGCGCGCGATTGTCGAACAATTCAAATTTGACGCCGGCTATGACGCGCCGCAGCCGATTGAAACCCAGAAGTTCCGGGCGGCTGAAGAGGCTGCCGAAGCGGAACCTGGCGATATGACGTTGCCGGTCTTCATCGCCGTTCTGGTGTTTATCATCTGGAGCGCCTGGCAGATCACCACGACGGGAACAGTTACGCCCATCGGCGATGATGCGGCCCGACAGTCGCAAACGCTGGTTTTTTCCGAAGCCGCGCCGACGCCGCCGGCGCCGGCGGGCGAGGTTATTGAGCCGCAACTCGTGGAACGTATCGACCCGATCTATCCGCATAGCTGCACCGCCAACGCCCGCGCCGAAGAAACGGTGACCGTCGCCTTCACGATCAGCGCCAGCGGCCGGGTCGCCGCGGAGCGGGTGTCGAATTCTACAAACGCGTGTTTTGACGATGCGGCGCTCAACGCGCTTCGCCGCTGGCGGTTTGAGCCCCGCACGGTCAATGGCGCGCCGCGGCCAGCCTATGACCAAAGCCGCGCCTTTACGTTTCAGCGGCCCTGAAACAGGGGCTTTCAGCGTCTGTATTACGCCGTAAATTCGCCGTTTGCACCGGCTCTTGCGATACGATAAACCCTAGATAAACCGGCGGGCGGTACGTCCATCCGCCCGCATGAACGTGAGCAACTAAAACCGAGAGTAAAGTCCCATGTCGTTACGTCCGTGGCGCGATATAGAGCGCCGGCAATGCCGGCAGATCATGGTGGGCAATGTGCCTGTGGGCGGCGGCGCACCCATTGCGGTGCAGTCAATGACGAATACGCTCACCTCGGACGCACAGGCCACCATTCGTCAAATCAACGACATTGCAGAGGCGGGAGCTGACATCGTCCGCGTATCGTGTCCGGATAAGGAATCAACGGCCGCGCTCTCTGAAATTGTAAAGAATTCGCCCGTCCCGATCGTTGCGGATATCCACTTTCATTATAAACGCGGCATTGAAGCCGCCGAGGCGGGGGCGGCCTGTTTGCGGATCAATCCCGGCAATATCGGCTCAGAAGAGCGCGTCAAGGAAGTGATCAAGGCGGCCAAGGATCATGGCTGCTCCATGCGTATCGGCGTGAACGGCGGCAGCCTCGAAAAAGACCTTCTTGAAAAATACGGCGAGCCCTGTCCGGAAGCCATGGTCGAGAGCGCGCTGGATCACGCCAAAATTCTTCAGGACAATGACTTTCATGAATTCAAGATCTCTGTGAAAGCGTCGGATGTGTTTCTCACTGTTGCGGCGTATCACGCGCTGGCTGAAGCCATCGACTGTCCGCTGCATCTGGGCGTAACCGAAGCGGGCGGTTTGCGTATCGGCTCTGTAAAATCCGCGATCGGCATGGGCAATCTTTTATGGGCGGGCATCGGCGATACAATCCGCGTGTCGCTTTCCGCCGATCCGGTCGAGGAAATCAAGGCCGGTTTCGATATTCTGAAATCGCTCAATCTGCGTCATCGCGGCGTCAATGTGATTTCGTGCCCGTCCTGCGCGCGCCAGGGCTTCAATGTTATTGAAACCGTGGAAACGCTCGAGCAGCGGCTCGCCCATATAACAACGCCGATGACGCTGTCTGTGATCGGGTGCGTGGTGAACGGACCGGGCGAAGCGCGCGAAACCGATATCGGGTTCACAGGCGGCGGCGCCGGCAAGGAACACGGCATGATCTATCTCGGCGGCGAGGTCGACCATCGCATCGACAATACCGAGCTTGTCGATCATCTTGTCGATCTGGTTGAAAAGCGCGCGGCGGAAATTCAGGCGGAAGAAGCGAGCCAGTCGGTCGCGGCGGAGTAGCGTTGCAACATGTCGGGAACGCGCGAGGGCATGCGCTCCGCGCGTTTTTTCATACGCCGATTTAGAATTGGAACTACGAAGTGATCCCTCAGGAAAAACTCGACGCCCTGGTCGCAAGGTTTGAAAAAGTTGAAAGCGCGATGGCGACGGCGTCGACGTCCGAAGAAATCGTCAAGCTGTCGAAAGAACATGGCGAGCTGAAGGAAATCGTCGAGAAATCGCGTGAGCTGACGGCCATCCGCACGCAGCTTGTCGAGTTAAAGGAGTTATCCGAAGGCGACGACAAGGAAATGGCCGACATGGCCTATGAGGAATTGCAGGAGCTAAAAGCAAAGGCGCCCGAACTTGAGCATGCGCTGCAACTCATGCTGCTGCCGAAAGACAAGGCCGACGATTCTTCTGTTATTCTCGAAGTGCGCGCCGGTACGGGCGGCGACGAAGCGGCGATTTTCGCTGGCGATCTTTTTCGCATGTATCAGCGCTACGCTCAGTTGCAAGGGTGGAAAGTCGAAGTCCTGTCCGCCTCCGAATCGGAGATGAACGGCTACAAGGAAATTCAGGCTAGCGTCAGCGGCGACAGCGTCTTCGCCAAAATGAAATTTGAAGCCGGCGTTCATCGTGTTCAACGCGTGCCGGCTACGGAAACCCAAGGGCGGGTGCACACCTCGGCGGCGACGGTCGCCGTATTGCCGGAACCGGAAGACGTCGATATTGAACTCAACGACGCGGATTTGCGCGTTGATGTTTTCCGCGCGTCAGGACCGGGCGGTCAGTCGGTGAATACGACGGACTCCGCCGTGCGGATCACGCACATCCCTACGGGCGTTGTCGTCATACAGCAGGATGAAAAATCGCAGCATAAAAACCGCGCCAAGGCGATGAAGGTTTTGCGCGCGCGCCTTTACGAAGCGGAGCGCGCCAGAGCCGATGCGGAACGCGCCGCGGCCCGAAAGGGCATGGTCGGTTCGGGCGACCGTTCGGAACGCATCCGCACCTATAATTTTCCGCAAAGCCGGGTGACGGATCATCGCATCGGATTAACCGTGCATAATCTCGATGAGATCATACGCGGGGATGGGCTGGATCCAGTCGTTGAAGAGCTACGCGCGCAGGACCGCGCCGACCGGCTGGCGGCGTTGCAGGAAGATGCCTGACGAAATCCATGCAATCAGCGCGAACGATTTACGCGGCAAATCCGCCAGCGAAGCCTTGCGAATCGGCGCCGGGTTTTTGCACCGCTCGGAAACGCCGTTACTCGACGCGCGCGTGCTTTTGAAACACGCATTGGAAACGGATGAGGCCGGACTGATTGTCCGTGCGCAGGAAAATTTAAGCGGGGAGGCATGCGCGCGATTCGCTGATTTTCTGATACGGCGCAATTACGGCGAGCCTGTCGCCTACATTACGGGCGTCAAGGAATTCTGGAGCCTGCCGTTCCTCGTCACGCCGGATGTCCTGATTCCCCGCAACGATTCGGAATGCCTTATTGAGACGGCTGCGAGCCGGCGCGATCGACGCGAAAAGCTTCGCCTGCTTGATTTGGGAACAGGCTCGGGCTGTCTTCTTTGCGCTTTGTTATCTGAGTTCGAGAATAGCGCCGGCGTGGGCGTTGATCATTCCACAGCGGCTATTTCAGCGGCGCGCCAGAACGCGGAGCGGCTAGGCCTCGCTGACCGCGCTGAATTTCTAAACGGTGACTGGCTGGCGCCAGTGGGGGGTGCTTTTGACGTCATTATCGCCAATCCACCCTATGTGCCGGAGGGGGACCGGACCGGGCTGGCGAGGGATGTCTCGCATTTCGAGCCGTCGTCAGCGCTATTTGCCGGGGAAGACGGGCTCGACGAATTTCGGCGTATTCTGCCAGATATAGGGGAATATCTGGCCGCGGACGGGCTGATTTTGATGGAATGCGGCTTTGATCAGACTGACCGGCTTTCCGGGCTGGCGCATATAGCGGGCTTTTCCGGTTGCGAGACGTTTACCATGCATGATTTGGCCGGACGCCCGCGCGGCGTGGGAATTGACCGGCGAAAATCGCAAAAAAAGGATTGAAATGCGCGCTAAGGCCCTTATCATAGCAAACAAGACGGGGCGAATGGCCATTGAACGCACTTGTTCGGCATGGTCCTGTTCTTAAAATCCGACAACCGTCAGGTTCCGACATCAGCAACAGTCGGCTTTGTGAATACGCA
This sequence comes from Hyphococcus sp., assembly GCF_965228385.1. Classification (GTDB taxonomy): domain Bacteria; phylum Pseudomonadota; class Alphaproteobacteria; order Caulobacterales; family Parvularculaceae; genus Hyphococcus. The sequence continues at coordinate 420,484 of NZ_OZ245810.1, forward strand.
GTGAAGCTGCGCAGTGAACAAGACACCAGAATGAAGATACTGGCGCCGGATGCGCCGCTTGATCCTAAAAATCATGTTTAAAGCGAACAGGCGGCTATTGTCCGTTTTTATTCGCAGGGGAACTTGTAAAAGGTAAAATTATGAAGCGTGGCCGCAATCAACGCCGCCGTCAGGGCGTCAATCCGAACAGAGCGCTTGATTCCAACGGGCCTGATGTCCGTATTCGGGGAACCGCCAATCAGATCTATGACAAATATCAGGCGCTGGCGCGCGACGCCGCATCTTCCGGCGACCGCGTGAAAGCGGAAAGCTACCTTCAGCACGCAGAGCACTATTTCCGCTTGATCCGGGCGGCGGCCGCGCAGCAGGCCAGCCAGCAACAGCAGCCAAATCAACAAGACAGCGACAGTGAACAACCCTCGGTTGGCGGGGATAACCAGTCTGGCGCAGGCGCCGACGACAGAGACAATAAGGGGCGGGACACACGCCGCAGCCGTCCGCCGCGTAAAAGCAACACGGACGCTGCAACGAGCGCCGACGACGCCAAACCAGACGCCGCAAAAGCCGACGACCAGGCTTCGTCAAGCGCAGATGACGATGAGGACAAAAAGCCCAAGCGTCGCCGCGTGACACGAAAAAAAGCCGTTAAAAAAGCCGATAATGACGACGCCGATTCGGATCAGAAAGAACCAGCGCCGGCGGCGGCTGAATAATTTCCCGACGATAAATACACGGGCTACTGCGCAAATTTGTTTACAGGCAATTTCGCGCATTTAATGTCGCTTTCCTCACTATAAAAAGGAGGCGCGCTCATGGCGGATGCGTCGAAAACGCTGTTCAATCTCTCGGGCAAGGTCGCTATCGTCACCGGCGCGTCCCGCGGGATTGGCGAGGCGATTGCAAAAAGGCTCGCACAGCACGGCGCGAATGTCGTCGTCTCCAGCCGCAAGCCGGAAGCGTGCCAGGCTGTCGTCGATGCAATCAACGAGGCGGAAGGGCGCGAGGCTGCGGTCGCTGTCGGCTGCAATATTTCGCACAAGGAAGAATTGCAGCGCCTCGTCGATGAGACGAAAGCGAAATGGGGCGCGCCGAATATACTGGTGTCGAACGCTGCGGTTAATCCTTATTACGGCCCGTCGGCCGGTATGAGCGATGAACAATTCGATAAAATTCTCTCCTGTAACGTCAAGGCGTCCCACTGGCTCTCCCATATGGTGCTGCCGGATATGCAGGCGAAAAAGGACGGGGCAATCATCATCATTTCATCGATTGGCGGATTTGTCGGCTCACCCGCTATCGGCGCGTATAATATCTCCAAAGCCGCCGACTTACAGCTTGCGCGCAACCTCGCTGTGGAATACGGGCCCGACAATATCCGGATCAACTGCATTTGCCCTGGCGTTGTGAAAACCTATTTCGCGGAAGCGCTCTGGAAAGATCCGAAAGTCGAAAAAATGATGACGGAAAAACTGCCGATGCGCCGTTTCGGCGAGCCGGACGACATCGCGGGCGCCGCGGTGTTTCTGGCTTCACCCGCCGCGGGCTGGATGACAGGACAGTCGATCATCTTAGATGGCGGCACAATGATCGGTTTGGGCGGTATTTAGATCGCCCGCGTTGCATTTTCGAACCAGTCCTTCACTTCGTCTGGCAAGAGCGGCGCCAGCGTCTTGCGCACGCGCGCGTGATAGTCGTTCAGCCAGGCGCGTTCGTCATGAGTGAGAATTTCCGGCTTTACGAGATCGAGATTGATGGGCGCCAGCGTAATCGTTTCAAAACTTAGCATTTCACGCTCGCCGCCCGGTACCGGTTCCGGCTTGTTCACGACAATAAGATTCTCGATGCGAATACCGTATTCTCCCGCTTTGTAATAACCCGGTTCGTTCGACAGGATCATGCCGGGCATCAGCGCCTGCGTGTTCGGCGCGGCGGCGATGCGCTGCGGGCCTTCGTGCACGCCGAGGAACGATCCAACGCCGTGACCGGTGCCGTGATCGTAATCAAGCCCCATATCCCAAAGCGGTTTGCGCGCGATGGCGTCAAGCTGATGACCGGTCGTGCCTTTCGGGAATCTGATCGTGGCGAGCGCGATATGGCCTTTCAATACGCGCGTGAATCGATCGCGCATTTCATCGCTTGCATCTCCGATGGGAACGGTGCGGGTAATGTCCGTCGTGCCGTCAGGGTACTGCCCGCCGGAATCCACAAGATACAAACTATTGCGATCAAGTTTGATATTGGACTCGGTCGAAACGCGATAATGACATATAGCGCCGTTGGATCCCGCGCCGGAAATCGTGTCAAAACTCAAATCGCGCAATTCATCGGAACGCGAGCGGATCTCTTCCAGCTTTTTCGCAGCCGTGATTTCATCAATATCGCCGGATTGCGCTTCAGTGGCGAGCCAGTGAAGGAAAGTCGTTACCGCCGCGCCGTCGCGCACATGGGCGCTGCGCGCGCCCTCGATCTCGGTTTCGTTTTTCGTGGCCCGCGGAAGCGCGCACGGGTCCGTCATGTCGATGATTGCTGCGCCGGCGGCTTTCAGATCATCTGCGTATTTCGACGGCGCAAGCGCCGGATCGACCGCGACCTTCGCACCTTGCGCCCCGAGTTTTTCCATGGCCGCGCCGACATCCGTCTCGGCCCTGATATCAACATCATCACCCAGAAATTCAGGCAGTTCGTTCCCGGTCTTTTCAGGCGCGATAAACAATGTGGCTGTGCCGTCCTTGTTAACAAGAGCGCGGCCAAGCGGGAGCGGCGAGCGCGAAACATCGCCGCCGCGAATATTGAATAGCCAGGCGATGGAAGGCGGGGCGGTGATGAGCGCGGTATCGGCGCCCGTTTTCTTCAGTTGATCCGCAATCGCCTGGCGTTTGTCGGCTGAAGATTTACCCGCGAATTTCAGATCATGCGGTTTTGCAGGGGTCAGCGGCGCGCCGGGCTGATCCTTCCACGCCGCATCTATCGGGTTGTCATGCACGGCGACGAGGTTAAAGCCGGCTTTTTGCGAAGCCGCACGCAGTTTTTCAACACCGGCGCTTGTGTGCAGCATCGGGTCATAGCCGATGGATGCGCCCTCGGATGCGTTTTGCGCCAGCCACGCGTCAATTGGCGTCGTTGTGATGTCGACATAGTCAAAATAGTCGCTGTCGGCCTGTTGGCGCACCTGTAGCGTATATCGCCCGTCGGTCAGCATGACCGCGCGTTCTTTCATGACGATGGCGGCGCCTGCAGAGCCGGAAAACCCCGTCGCCCACATTAACCGCTCAGCATAGGCGGGAATATATTCGTTCTGATATTCATCATCATGCGGAATAATAAATCCATCGAGGCCAAGTTTCTCCATTTCTGCGCGCAATAGCGGCAGGTGTTTACCGGCGAAGGAACGGTCCGAGACGGGCTCAAAAGTCTGAAACATGGATAACCCTTTTCAGTCTGAAACATATATTTGCGTTGAATATCGCGCTTTGGGCGCCCGCGCTCAAGGGGCGTGAAACTTTAAGTTTTGACAAAAAGAAGAACAGGCCATGTTGGTTGATCTAGTCGGTTGATCAGGCGGAAACCGGCTTTTTCATAAGCCGCCGTGACATTTTCTTCCTGTTCGCTCATTAATCCCGCCAGCATAATACGACCGTTTTTGGCCACATGCGCGGCCATGTCCGGCGCGAGTTCGGCCAGCGGCCCGGCGAGGATATTGGCGAAGATGAAATCGAACGGCGCGGCGGCGGCGATATCGGCGTGCGCGAACCCGGCGGCGGCGAGAATTTTCACCTTGCCGTCAACATCGTTGAGAGCAGCGTTCTCCAAGGCAATTTCCACCGATTTTTCATCAATATCACTGGCCAGTATATCGCGGCCCCATAGTTTGGCGGCGGCGATAGCGAGAACAGCGGACCCGCAGCCGAGATCGAGAACTGATTTGGGCGCCCAGCCGGCGAAACGGTCGAGCAGGGTGAGGCAGCCCGCCGTCGTCGGGTGATGGCCTGTCCCGAAGGCCTGATTGGCGTCGATGCGAATGGGAATGTCGCCTTCATCGCCCGGCAATTTATCGGCGTCGTGAACGCCGTAAAGCACGAACCGGCCGCACCGCACGACGCCGAGGCCTTGAAGCGAATGGGCGACCCAGTCGATATCGGGAAGTTCTTCAATCGCGGGTTCGCCAATGCCGTCGCCGCCAATCGCTGCGGTAATTGCGTTCACATCAGGCTGATCTTCGAAATAAGCGTCGAGCCGCCATGCGCTCTCGCTATCCTCGCGCGTTGCGTCGTCTTTCGTCAGACTGACGGCGCCCGCCGGCGGCCATAAGGTTTCGGACAGCGCGTCGCCGGCGGCTTCCAGCAGTTCTCGCGGTCCGGTCCATGTGAGTTTAAATACGTTCATATCAGGCTTTTGATTGTTTTAGCGCTTTACGACGGCTTTTGACAAATCCAGCGCCATCACGCCGCCTCGACAAAGGTATCGATCACTTTTTTCGCGCCGGAATGTTCGAAATCGACAGTTAATTTCTGGCCCTCCACGGCGGATATTATTCCGTACCCGAATTTTTGATGAAACACACGCTGGCCTTTTTTGTATTTCGACGCGCCGGGCGCGCTGACCGATACTGTTGCGCTCCGCCCCTCGATCAGAGGCGCCTCGGCGGCGGGCCGGGATTTGGCCGCGCGGGCGCGCCGCCAGCCGGGATTATCGTAATAGGCGTCATCGCGCAGCTTCATGCCTTCGAAACCGGAATGGCTGGCGAGGCTCGCCGCGGCGTTTCCATAAAGCCCCGGCTCGGAGACGACCTCCACGTGCTCTTCCGGCAATTCATCGATAAAGCGCGAGGGCATCGCCGCCTGCCAGCGCCCGTATATCTGCCGGTTGGCGGCGAAGGAGATGCGGCAGCTTTCTTCGGCGCGGGTAACGCCAACATAGGCGAGGCGGCGTTCCTCTTCGAGCGCCGCGGCGCCGTTTTCATCGAGGGACCGCTTCGAAGGGAAGATTTCCTCCTCCCAACCGGGCAAGAACACGACGGGAAACTCAAGTCCTTTTGCGGCGTGCAACGTCATCAGCCAGACCTGTCCGCCGCCGATGTCTTCGCTAAGTTCTGAGACCAGCGCCACATGATCAAGATAGGCTTCCAGCGTGTCGAATTCTGAAACCGCCTGAATAAGCTCTTTCAAATTGTCGAGCTTGCCGGGCGCCTGCGGATTTTTTGAATTCTTCCACATGTCAATATAGCCGGATTCTTCCAGCACCAGTTCGGCGAGATCGGCGGGGGCCATGTCTTTGGCGTCGCGCGACCAGCGGTCGATTGTATCGACAAAATTGACGAGCGAACGCCGCGCCGCTGCGTGCAAGTCGTCGCTTTCAAGCGCAAGCCGCGCCGCCGTCATCAGGGGAACGCCCTGCGCGCGCGCCAGCTTGTGCAATGTCTGCAACGCCTTGTCGCCGAGGCCGCGTTTCGGTTTGTTGACAATGCGGTCAAATGCGAGATCGTCGTCGGCGGAACGGATCAAACGCAAATAGGAAAGCGCGTCGCGTGATTCTTCGCGTTCGTAAAAGCGCGGGCCGCCTACGACCTTATAGGCGAGTCCTAGCATGTTGAATCGCTCTTCGAAGGCGCGCATCTGAAAGGAGGCGCGCACCAGCACCGCCATATCGGAGAGGGAGCGGCCCTTCGATTGCTCGGATTCAATATCGTCGCCGATCAGCCGCGCTTCTTCCTCGCCGTCCCAGACGCCGCGCACTTTCACCTTTTCGCCTTCATCGGCGTCGGTCCACAAGGTCTTGCCGAGACGCTCGGTATTGGCGGCGATCAGACCGGAAGCCGCGCCGAGAATGGACGGGGTCGAGCGGTAATTGCGCTCGAGCCGGATAACTTTTGCACCCGGAAAATCTTTCTCAAAACGCAGGATGTTTTCAACTTCAGCTCCGCGCCAGCCATAGATCGACTGGTCATCATCGCCGACGCAACAGATGTTTTTGTGTTTTTGCGCCAACAGACGCAGCCATAAATATTGAGCGACATTGGTATCCTGGTATTCGTCAACCAGCATATATCGGAAGCGGCGCTGATATTCGTCCAGAATATCCGGATTATTCTGGAAGATCGTCAGATTATGCACCAGAAGATCGCCGAAATCGGCGGCGTTCAGCGTCGTCAGGCGGGCCTGATAGGCTTTATACAGATCAATCGCCTTGCCGTCGGCGAAATGATAGGCCTCGCCGGCGGGAACTTTGTCAGGCGTGAGGCCGCGGTTCTTCCAGCCGTCTATAACAAAGGCGAGACCGCGTCCGGTCCAGCGTTTCGGGTCGAGATTCGCCGCCTCAATTACCTGTTTGGCGAGTCGCGTCTGGTCGTCTGCGTCAAGAATGGTGAAGCTCGATTTCAGTCCCGCCAGCTCGGCGTGGCGGCGCAGAATCTGCGCGCCGATGGAGTGAAACGTGCCGAGCCATTTCATCCCCTCGACGGATTCGCCAACAAGTTTTTCGATGCGCTCCTTCATCTCGCGCGCAGCCTTGTTGGTGAAGGTCACGGCCAAAAGCTGCCATGGCTGGGCGCGGCCCGTATGAAGAAGGTGGGCGAGACGGGTGGTGAGCGCGCGGGTCTTGCCGGTGCCGGCCCCGGCGAGCATCAGGACCGGCCCTTCGGTCGCCAGCACCGCTTCGCGCTGTTCGTCATTAAGGCCGCCGAGATAGGCGGCGGCTTCATCTTCGGCGGCGGGGCGGGCCTTGGTCGCGGCCATCATCGCGCGCTCGGAAATGGAGAGTTTCTGATTGGATTGAGACGCCATGGGACTAGCTTACTAAAATGAGAACGATTCTGGAACATTTACGCTGCCCCGGCTGATTTGCAATCCGGCGGGGAATCGCGACTATGGGTTGGGGCGGCAAGGGAATTTCCAGAGGAGAAAGACGAATGGCAGGCAAATTTGAACTTTACAAGGACAAGGCGGGCGAATTCCGTTTCCGGTTGAAAGCGGGCAATGGCGAGAATATTCTCTCCGGCGAAGGCTACAAAGACAAATCCGGGCTTGAAAACGGGGTCGCCTCGGTCCGCAAAAATGCGGCTGACAAAGCGCGCTTTGAGGTGAAGGAATCAACAAGCGGAAAGCACTATTTCGTCTTGAAGGCGGCGAATCACCAGGTGATCGGCCAGTCGCAGATGTATGATTCAGCCTCGGGCTGCGATGGCGGCATCCAGTCTGTCATGAATAACGCCCCTGATGCGGCCGTTGACGACCAGACGGGCTGACGTTTATTTTTTTCCGGTGACAAAACGCCGCCTGATGAGGCGGCGTTTTTCATAGGTGCGGCTTTAAGGCTTATGAACCCTGGAGTTCGTAATCTTCATCAAGCCAGGCGTCTTCCGTCCAGTCGGCGTCTTCCCAGATTTCATCGTCCAGCTCTTCATCAACGGCGTCGTCAAAAACCCCGTCGGACATGATCAGCGGAGCGCGCGACTCGTCTTCCACAAAATCGGCGAGAACTTCATCGCATCCGTCCTGCACAAAGGCGAGGTCATCAATGAGATAACGCAACGTATCGCGGCGATCGCGCCAGTGACGGCTTCTCATCGAAACTTCGATACGCTTGGCGCGGCCGCCAAGATAATAGGCGCCGGCCATGTGCCGCCAGCGGACTGTATATTTTGTCCATTCAAAGCCGGCGTCGGCGCGCGGCAGGGGAGCCCCGTTTTCATCCCAGGCGTTTATCTTCACACGGAAATTTTCACCTTCGCGCCCGCCCGTCGGATAGATCGCCATGGTGACGACGCAGACGGGCTCGTCAAAGGTGATGACCAGCGGCGCATTCAGATAATTGACATATCCGGCTGCGAACTGGCCGCTGGGCGCCGCCTCATAGGTGCACATTGAATCATAATAGAACCGGCGCTGACCCTCGCATATCTGTCGCGTGACGCCCCGCCCGAAACGCACGCCATATTCGTCCGCATACGCATTGCGAATGACATCGCCATGTTTACCCGGCGGCGCTTCAAACGTTACGACGCGATAAGGCGCGTCGTTCGATGCGACAGCGGCGTCGCCAACCCGGGAAATCACGCCGGTAATGGTGGCGGGATTACTGTCATTATCCGGATCGGGACCGATGCCGTTTTCATGAACATAGCCGCCATAGGGCGAATCATAAGCGTGAACGCCGGCTGTCGCTGTTAAACCGAGCGCCGCGCAAAGCGATAAAATCGCAACCTTGTGTGTCATAATCCCTATTCCCCTGTAGGGTAATAATACTACGCCGCGTCAAAGGTTCCAGACAATTCGGAGGGGCGGAAAAGCGTTGCAATTTCACATCACTACGCTTGTCGCAGCCGATAATAACTTCGCGATTGCGGTTGACCTTGCCTGAAACCGCCCCCCTAATCCTCGCCAAAATCAATGGAGCGCGTGCATGCAGATTTCACCTTTCCGGTTTATTTTCCTCTTCGTTCTGGCTGGCCTCGGGTCTTGCGCGACGCCGGCCCCGGATGAAGGCGCGATCAGCCAATCCGATGCGGTGGCGATGGCGGCGCGCGCGCCGGACACCGCAAGCCGGCTGCGCATGGACGTGGCTTGGCTGGCGGACGATGCGCGCCAGGGCAGGGAAGCCGGTACGCAAGGATATGTTGATGCGGCTGAATATGTCGCCGCCAGGCTGGAAGCCATGGGCGCTGAGCCGGGAGCGGATGGCGAATGGTTTCAGAACGTTCCGCTGCAATCTTCGACGCCGGTGCTCGATGCTGCGTCAGTCACAATCACTTTGCCGGATGGCAAAATTCGCAGGCTGACCAATCTGGACGATTTTCGAATCTTTCCTTCTGCGCGGTCAGAATCATTCAGCATCGAGAATGCAGAAGCGGTATTCGCCGGATTTGGCGTTCATGCGCCTGCGTTCGGCCATGACGACTATGACGACATCGACGTCAACGGAAAAGTCGTCGTTTATTTTTCCGGCGCGCCGGACAGTTTCGACAATGAAAGCCGCGCGCATTTCAATTCAGGCGGCCTTAAAGCCAAGGAAGCGTCAGAACGCGGCGCAATCGGCGTCATTGCGCTCTTTACCGCCGCGACCGAGGAAAGCCGGCCATGGGACCGGTACGTGGCGAACCCGACCCGAACCTCCATGACCTGGCTCTGGCCTGACGGCCGGCCCGAGACCGCCGGCCAGAATATAAAAGGTTCGGCGACCTTGCATCCAGACAAGGCGGCGTTGCTGTTTGAAGGCGCGGAACAATCCTATAAAAAAGTACGCAACGAAGCCGATGCGGAGGGGACAAGTCCCGAAGGCTTTGATCTTGCGGTTCGCGTATCGATGTCCGGCGCCGTGACGACGCAGACAGTTTCAAGCCCTAATGTCATCGGCCTCATTCCCGGCAGCGATCCGGAGCTGAAAGACGAATACGTTATTCTCTCAGGACATCTGGATCATCTCGGCGTCAATGAACGGCTGATTGCGGAAGGCAAGGACGGGATCAATAACGGCGCAATGGATAACGCCACCGGGATCGCGGTCATGCTGGAGGTGGCGCGACGTCTTGTGAGCGGCGAGCCGCCAAAGCGCAGCGTTATCATCGCCGCTGTGACGGCGGAGGAAAAAGGCCTTCTCGGCGCTGATTATTTTGCGCATTTCCCCACTATCGGCGGCGGCGAAATGGTCGCGAACGTCAATCTCGACATGCCGGTAATGCTGCACGAATTTACCGATGTCGTTGCGTTCGGCGCAGAGCGCTCTTCGCTGGGTCCGGTCATGAACGATGCGCTGGCGCAAACCGGCGTTACGCTCGCCCCGGATCCGATACCGCAACTTGGCATCTTTACACGGTCGGACCACTATCGCTTCGTGGAGCAGGGCGTGCCGTCAATTTTTCTGTGGCCGGGTTTCAGCAATGGCGGCGAGGAAAATTTCTGGGCGTTTTATAAAAATCATTATCACCGCCCGAGTGATGACCTGTCGCAACCTATTCGTTATCAGGATCTCGCACGGTTCGCGGACATAAATTACATCATTGCTCGCGCCATCGCCGATGCGGATGAACGGCCCCAATGGAACGAAGGCGATTTCTTCGGCGATCTGTTTGCGGGAGAATGACGCGCCCGACTCACGAAACGCTTCATTAAAAAACGCCGGCCCACAAAAGGCCGGCGTTATAATCGAACGCGAAAATTCAGCGCTTACTGAATTTCGTAGATGAGAGAAACGCTGGCGGTAATTTCCGACTCGCCCGCTTCCATCGGTACCGAACTGTCCGCCGCCATTTCCGCACGAACGGCGTAAGGCCTCGGTTGCGGTTGCGACACATAACCGTCCTGGATCCTGATCAGCTTGCCGAGCTGCACGCCCGCCGCATCGGTCAGGAGTTCCGCTTTGGCTCTGGCGTCCGCCACGGCGTCACGGCGCGCTTCTTCATGAAGCGGATCTGGATCGGAAAATGAAAATGAAACGCCGCCGAGCGAATTGGCGCCCGACTGCACCGCCTGATCGATGACGCCGCCGGCGTTATCGAGATCGCGCAGCCGCACGGTCACGCTGTTCGATGCGACAAAGCCGGTGATCTCCGGATCAGACCGGTTTTCGCCGTAATTGTAACGCGGGTTGATGGACAGACCCGAGGTCTGGATGTCCCGGTCGGCAACGCCCAGATCTTTCAGTTTCTTGATCGTGGCGTTCATATCCGCCGAGTTCTTACGAAGCGCCTCAACGGCGTTCACCGCCTCGCTGCGCACGCCGATTGTGATGACCGCCATGTCCGGCGCGGCGCTGGCGCGGCCCTCGCCGTTTACTGTAATCGTACGCGCCGCCGCTTCGGCGTTTTCGGCGGCGATGGCTTCGGGGGCCGCGCAGCCGGCGAATAGGATCGCCGCAGCGGCTGGTATAAGCAGATGACGCATGAAAGTTACCTCCATTTTGCGCATAGACTAGGAGAGGGCGCCCGGGCGGCGAAATCAAGGCGTCTTATTGAACTCATTGTGTCGCCGGTAACGATTGCAAGAGGCGGTTCTGACGCTGGCGAACAGTGCGTGCCTGCGCCATTGGGTTTGCGTGTGACGGGGAAATGCGGATAACTTGGCTAAAACGAGAGGGGGCGCTCGCATGCTGCGCATAATGAAAATAGTACTGGTCTTAACTGTCGCCATGTGGGGGCTCGTCGGCGCTTTCGGCAATATCACCGATTGGGAAGGGACCAAAGGCGCCATCGCCGCCACCACGTCAATGTCGACATTCGAGGGCGGCGCGGAAAGCTGGCGGGCGACGTCGAACCCGGCGGTGATCATGGCCGGCGCGATATTCATCCTGACGCTGAAAATAATGACCGGGTTATTGTGCCTAGCCGGCGCCTGGCGGATGGCGGCCGCGCGAAAACACGATGCGGCGATGTTTCAGCACGCCAAGAGTTTGGCCCTTACGGGCTGCGCCGTCGCCGTCTTTTTACTCTTCGCCGGCTGGATTGTTATCGCCGAAAGCTGGTTTGAGCTTTGGCGCTCGGACGTCTTGCGCGATGTCGGCCTCGGCTCAGCTTTCCGCTATGGCGGCATGATCGGCGTGATCGGGATTTTCGTCGGAATGCCCGATGAGGTGCGATGAGCGTGCCACGAGCGAGCCAGTAAAAGTTGCAGAACCGGACGGCGTTGCGGCGCTTGACGCAGCTATTGCTGGTGGGCCCGGAGGGACTCGAACCCCCAACCTAGCGGTTATGAGCCGCCAGCTCTAACCAATTGAGCTACAGGCCCTTATCGCAGCGTCGTCCTGCAAAGGGACCGCCCTATTATCAGCAAATTCTGACAGAGCAAACCCTTTGGCGGGCTGTCGTGTCAGGCTGAACAGGCCGGTCTTTATGATTGCGGCATTGGCGAAAAATCATCGAAAAAACGTCTGCCGAAAAGGCCGGTATGCGCCGGCTGGGCAGGCGGCGACAAAACCGCCGCGCCAGAGCCGCGCGTCATGCTTGCTACGGCTTCACCCAAGGGATATGCTGGGAGCAGGCGTTGGGGAGAGACTGCGCCATGATGGAATGCCGACATTCTGAATGGCTGCACTGTTGATGCGGCGAAGTTGCGTTAGGCGGTCATACCGCCGGCGCGCCTTTTTGCGCGTCTGCCGACATTAGCGGAATAAAACCCGTTTCTTTCTGAACGCGCCCATGCTCAGAAGGGAGCTTCGCCATGAACGGTATTATACATAATCGCATGATTACGGCGCTGGCCGCGGCCGCGACGCTGGGCTTCACCGGGCCCGCAAACAGCGTTGATTTTATCGTGGTCTACGACCAGACCGACCCGCAGGGGATAGATCCGTGCACTGCCAATATGGGGTTTCAGGTCTGCCCGAACGGGCAGCCGCAGACCGATCAGATGGTCGACATTATCGAAGCGGCCGCCAATCACTGGGCGGATATTATCGAAGATGATCATACCATTATTATTCTTGCGTCCTGGTATAATCCGGCGTTTGGCAGCAAACCGGAAGCTTCCATCGAGGCGACGGACGCACAGGGGCGGACCACATTGGCGCGCGTCAGGATCGGCCCGACGCTGAAATATTTCTACGATCCGACGCCGAATGACGACACTGAGTTCAACATGCGTCCCGCGCTCTACAGAACGCTGCACCCCAATGAAAGACAGGATGCGTTTTCCGTTGCGCCGGTCATGTCCCTCTGGGACGGCGTGGAAGTTTCCGACGTGGGCGTGTTCGTCGATAATGACGAAGGCTACGACGCCGACCTTTACACCATCGCGTTGCATGAAGTGGGGCATGTGATCGGCCTTTCGCAGGAGCGCGACCAGTGCAATGCGAACGAGCCGTTTTACGTGACAACGCCGGCGCAAACCGGCGTGCAGTTTATTTTTGACGCCTTCAAATTCATCAATAGCGACGATGAGGACGATACGGACTGCAACCACCTTGCGCTTGGCGGCATACAGGCGTGCAAGACAGCGCCCGACCAGGCGACGCTCAGCGACGAGCCGAGCACCGTGCCCGGCCTCACGGTGCAGCAATGCACTGCGCATCAGGCGCTGATGTGGGCCGCAATTTATCCTCAGTCCCGCGCCCGGCCGAGCGCCATCGATATTCTCGCCGTCGCCGCTGCGGAGACCTGGGAGGAAATCGATTTTCCTCGCAAGTTCAGCCAGAGCTCTGGGGTCTGGCAAAACGCGGCGCAATGGTTCGGGCCGCGCGCGCCCGACGGCAATGACGAAGTGTTTCTCGCCAATGCAACGACTACGATTATCGAAGTGAACACCGACCGTAATGCGCGCGCCGCGACCATTTCCGAAGGCAACATACTGGAAGTCAGCGGCGCCAATCTGATCCTGTCCCGCTCGCTTCGCACCGTCGACCCGGAGTCTGAACTCGGCCCGATCGTGGTGACGCCGCCGCCGGGCGATCCCGGCGATGTCGGCAATCCGGTCATACCCGCGACATTGCGGCTGTCCAACAATGGCGGGCTGCAGGCGTTCGAGGTGATCAATCACGGCCGCATCGAAGGGGCGGGGATTGTCGGCGTGACGTCGCTGTTTTCCAATCTGGCGACCCTGCGCGCCAATGGCGGAACCTTGCGGATTGCTACGCCGGAAGGCGGCGGCGTCGTCATCAATCCGCCGGTGGTCGATCTCGACGGGCCCGATCCGTTCGATTATACGGCGCGCCTGATCGCGCGCGACGGCGATTTACAGATCGACGCAATCCTCAACGGGTCTTATCGCGGCCGCATAGAGATCGGCGCTGGCCGGCGCATGAGTTTTTCTGACGGATTTGCGCAGCTGTTTTCGTCTCAGGCCGCCAAGCGTATTGTCATCGAAAATGGGACAATGGCCGGGTCGCTGACCTTGAGCGGCGTCGTTGAACTGGAAGGCATTGCAACGCTGGAAGGACAGTCGAGCCTTGGCACGTTTTCGCGCGTCCTCTACGAGGCGGCCGGTCAGCAGCCTGGCGCCGCAGCGGATTTTCTTTTTGTAGAGGGCGATATCGATCTGAACGGTACGCTGGATTTGTCGCTGGAAGACGGATTTCAGCCGGGGCTCGGTCTGGTGCTGAGCATGGTGCGCGCGACCGGTGAAATCACCGGCGCATTCGCCAATTACGATCTGCCGGACATTTCCGGCAAAGGCATTGCGTGGAATGTCGTGCAGAATGACCAGAATGTTTTGCTGTCGGTGATTTTCGATCCGTCGGAGGTGATGAGCGACGTCAATGGCGACGGCCAGGTCAATATCTTCGATCTTCTGTCGATCTTCTTTGCCGCGGGGCCTTGCCCGCCGGAACCGGCGGCGTGCCCGGCTGACCTGAACGGCGACGGAACCGTAAACCTTACCGACATCGCGTTCTGGCTCGCGGCGAATTAGGAGCGCGGCGTCGATGCATGGGTGGCGACGTTCGCCATTGTGCGGTGAATACGCATTTTTTGACAAGAAGCCTCATCCTGAGGTGCGAGCCCGTCCCACGCGAGAGCATGGGACGGCGAGCCTCGAAGGATGTGAAACAACTTCAGTATTCGCCGCACACCCTTCGGCGAGGCGCTGGATTACGCCGCCGGCGCCAATGACGACAACACCGGCTTTACCGGCCATGTGGAGGACGCGGGTTGATCGGGGCGCGGGGCCCCGATCAACGGTCTCGTCTGGCTGGGTCCCACCCCAGCCAGACACATGCAGGCCCGCTATTTCGACCCGGTCATCGGAAGGTTCTACTCAACTGATCCCATCGGGTATCAGGATCAGCTGAATTTGTATGCGTATGTCGCAAATGATCCGGTGAATTTTGTTGACCCTAATGGTGAGTGCGCTTGGAGTTTGGCCACCGGCGCTACTGATACCGTTGGTCGCTTCTGCGCTGGGTATTATAAATCAGCAAGGGGCTATGGTGCGATTGCTAGATATTTGGGTGGCAGAGCACCATACCATAGCGCAAATCAGTTTGTACGTAATTCTTTTGAAGCTGGGTTAGACTTGCTTAGCCAGAACCCCGGTCTTGCTGGGACTGGTCTGAAATACTTTCTCGATAAAAAATATGAGAAAGGATTGGCGTACAATCTTGGAAACTTTGCGGCGGGAGCGACGGCCGGCTCTGCGGTTGTGACAAAAACTCTGCGTGGTGCCCTCGCTAAGGGCGCAGCAAACACTGGTTTAGCAATAACTGGTGGTGCACTGGATTCTGCGTTTCAAGCTTACGATACCCTTTCGGGTCAAGGAATTGATCCCAACGGGCTAGCGACAGAAACGTTGAGTAATATTGGCGTTGCTGCGCTCGCCGAGGCAGACTTTAGTTACAACGCAGATTCTAATACTTTAACCGCAACCGTTTCGCGCTCTCAACCTAGAAGCAGAATAGTTCGGAAATATTCTGCAGAGATCGAAATTAAGGAGAAAGATAATGAATGAAAGTAAGATGAACTTTATTCAGCGGTTCCTGTTCAATTTCATGATTATTGCTGCAATTTCGGGCATTATTTATGTTTTGTATTTGATTTTTTTGGCGTAAGACCTATGTTTATAACGACCCAGTCAATAATACCGATCCTACTGGACGATGCGGGCAGTAAGCGGCGTCACCGCGTAGGGCGGGTTGAGCTCTGGCGATACCCGCCGATTGTTTTGTCTTTAATCCTCCGCCCCATGAGGTTCTGGCTTTCTTTTTTCGTTCTCCTGATCGGAACCCCCGCCATGGGGTCTTACGATCATTCCGACCAGCCGGTGTCGATGACCGGTTCCGGCGTCAATGCCGCCTACGCCTATGACGGAAACAAAAAGCGCGTGAAATCCGTTGTGAACGGAAAGACGACCTACTTCGTTTACTCCGCCGTCACCGGCGGGCTGATCTTCAAGGATGAAGCGACGGATTTAAAAACGACGGACTACGCCGGGATCGGGCCGGCGCAGGTGCGCATCGAAAATGGGTCCACAGCCATCTACACTTACGGCGATCATCTGGGCTCGCCTGTCGCGGCGACGGATGCGGGCGGCGCCTTCCTCTGGCGGGAGGCGTATCACCCCTTCGGCGAGGCGCTGGACTACGCGGCCGGCGCCAACGACAATAACACCGGCTTTACTGGCCATGTGGAGGACGCGGGTTGATCGGGGCGCGGGGCCCCGATCAACGGTCTCGTCTGGCTGGGTCCCACCCCAGCCAGACACATGCAGGCCCGCTATTACGACCCGGTCATCGGGAGGTTCTATTCAACCGACCCCATCGGCTATCAGGATCAGTTGAACCTTTATGCGTATGTCAATAATGATCCTATCAATAATACCGATCCGACGGGTGAATGTGCAAATCTTTGCACTGGAGCAATAGGTGCGGGATTTGGTGCGCTTATTGGTGGCGGCATTGAATTGGCAAACCAGCTTAGGGACGACCAACCCGGTGTGAAATTTGGCCGGGTTGGCGTTAGTGCAGGGAAAGGCGCGCTCGCAGGAGGAATCATCGGAGCCACAGGCTGTGTTAAATGCGGTGCGGTCGCGGCGGGGCTAGCGGGCGCAGCCGATGGTGCCGTGACGGCTCGCGCGAATGGCGAAAATGTTATCGCCGGCGCTGCTGGGCAGGCCGCTGTTGACGGCGTTTCCACGTTCGCTGGCGGCAAAGCCGGACAGGCAATTGCAAATAAAGTGCTTGGAGCGGCAGCGGAGGCTACAGCTACAGCGGCGGCTGGTGTTGCCACCCAAGCTGGAATTAACGCCGCGACTGACGCTGCTGGTGCGGCATCTGACGCTTTCCAAGCAGGCATTGACGCAGCTGCCCCAGCCGTATCAGAAACAGTCGATCAATTGCAAAATTTGGGAGATAACTTCATACCGACATGTTTTCAAGAGGAAGGCGGGTGCTAATTCGATGACAAAAGAAACCGGGCCAAAACCGACGATGCTGCGAATGATATTTTTTTCCGTTTTAGTATCGACTTTTGTAGCGCTTCTAATGCTGGGGAGCGGTTACTTAGAGTACGGTTGGGAGAAAGTGCTCAATGACATTTGGATCTATATCGGCCTCTTTGTTTTCCTGATCGTGGTGATTACTAGCGCATTGCTTCTATCGGCTCGGTTTGGAAACCGGAAAAAATAGCAGACTCAACGGGCCGATGCTGAAGAAATATCTGATCAACGTCGCCATCGTTTTTGTGGCCATCGGCCTTGTCGGTCTCTTTCAGTTTTTGGCGACGACCGAGGGCGTCAGCGCCGGCGAAGCGGTCGCGAACATGGCGGATCGCGCCGGTATCCTGGCGGCGTTTTGGATCGGGGCTTCATTGATCGGCGGCGCGGCCTTGTTGGTATTCCACTTCCTGGGAAAAGCGCAGAAAAGATCAGAGTCGGAATAACGGCAAGATTAAAGGGCCGGCGCCTGGGTCGGCTTAGGGCGTTGTCTGCACATCGATTTATGCGGCGCCACCCTGTAACCGAGTGGCGCCATTTTGCGTCAGCCCTGCCGGGCCTTCTTCGCCTACAATCGATCCGCCGGATCAAATGTTTTGCTGCGCAAACCGGCGGCGAAGGGCGCCGCCGTGACGCCTCCAATCCTTCCTGCAAAATCCCCCGTGACGGGTGCGAGAATTTGGGTTTGCGCACCGCCCGAAGGGCGTTGCGGATGCGCTGTCGCGCCATAGGGCCGATGGCGTTATCCTCCGTCCCATGAAGTTCTGGCTTTCTCTTTTCGTTCTGCTGATCGGAACCCCCGCCATGGGAAGCCGTTATCTCTACGCCGCCGCCTATCACCCGAACGAACAGGTCTCCACCCTCGATTACGGCAACGGGCATGAACTGGAACAGACCCTCAATGCGCGCGGTCTGGTGCAGCTTGTGCGCCACGGCGGCGGCGGGGCGGGCGATGTTGTGCGGCTCAATTACGCCTATGACGACCGCTACAAGGTCGATGCGATCACCGACCATGTAAATGCGAACGAGAACCGGACCTTCGCCTACGACGGCGCCGGGCGGCTCCTGACCGCCACGGGGCCGTGGGGCGTCTCGGGGACGCAGGCAACGGCGAGCTACAAATACGACGCCCTCAATAACATCCGCAAGCGGACGGTTGGCCCGCGCGTGGTCGATATCGATTACAACGCCGCGAACCGCGTCACCCGATATTGAACTGCGCAAAGCCAAACCGAAAACAGACCGGCGATTCGCCGGTCAGGCGCTGACCTTCGATGCTGATAAAAAATCCGGTTCTTAGTTTTGCACTTGGATGGCGGAGACGAAGGGATTTTTCTAACGCTCCAGTACACTCCAGAGCGCTCCAAAAACCTAGTGATTTCGGGAAAAAACGCAAGTTTTTATTCTAGAACGTTCCAGAAAACTCCACTACCTTCCAGCGACTAACCGTAGGTAGGGCCGTGGGTAGGCAGGTCAAGAGATTATCAGCTTTAGGGCTCAAAAGTCTCGGGGAAGGAGTTCACCCGGACGGTGGCGGATTATACTTCCAACGCAAGGGTGCGGGAAGCAGTTGGCTCTATCGTTTTCAGATCGATGGGCGCGAGCGGTGGATGGGGCTTGGCCGGTTCCCGAAAATATCGCTGCAGAAGGCTCGAAAGCTTGCCGTGGAAGCTCGCCAGCTTAGCGAGGACGGAGTTGACCCTATCGAACAAAGACGCGCCGAGAAGATCGCTGCGCGCCTCCAAAGGGCGGGCACAATCTCATTCAGAGACGCCGCAGACCGCTACATCAAACAGCACGCCCCGACATGGAAAAACAAGGCGCACCGGGCTCAATGGAAAAGCACCATTGAAACCTACGCCAATCCGGTTCTTGGCGACCTTCCGGTCAGCGAGATTCGAATCACGCACGTCCTAGCCGTGCTTGAGCCCCTCTGGCATACGCGCCCGGAAACAGCGGGCCGGTTGCGAGGGCGCATCGAAAAAATCCTTAGCTGGGCTGCTGTGCGCCACGGCCTGCCGCGCAGTGACAATCCGGCGGCATGGAAGGGCAATCTTGACGCCGCATTGCCGCCTTTGTCCCGGGTGCGAAAGGTCAAGCATCAACCGGCGCTCGACTATGCGGAAATTCCCGCCTTTATCGGGGAGCTTCGCGAGAAGGGCGGCGTCACTCCGCTGGCGCTCGAAATGACGGTCCTATGCGCCACCCGCACGATTGAAACCATCGGCGCCCGCTGGCCGGAAATCGACCTGCAGAGCAAAGTCTGGACCGTTCCGGCGTCAAGAATGAAATCAGGGCGCCTGCATCGCGTTCCCCTCACTTCCCGCGCCCTTCAAGTTCTCAAGGCCCTACCCCGCGAAGATGAAAACGACCACGTTTTCATCGGCGGTAAGGCGGGCTCGCATTTGAGCAACATGGCGATGTTGTCGCTCTTAAAGAGCATGAGGCCCGGCGTCACGGTTCACGGGATGCGGGCATCGTTCAAAACATGGGCGCGGCAGGAAACGAATTTCGCACGCGAGGTTTCGGAGGCGTGTCTGGCGCACGTCATCAGTGATGCCACAGAAGCCGCGTATGTGCGTGACGACCTTTTCCAGAAGCGCCGGAAGCTCATGACGGCGTGGGCGAAATATTGCGAGGGCGTGAAATGACGGATTTTTTTGATCTGAGTCACAAGGCCAATATGGCGTTGGAGGGCTCAATTCCCGGCGACGAAGGGCTCCAACATATCCACATCTATGCGGACGCCATGTATGAGGCAAACGCCGAAAAATGGCGCTCTGAAGGTACGGAGGGTGCGGCGCTTGCCTTTTTTTTCGCCTATCTCCGGCAGGCCGCGGATCCAGACGGCGACTCAAAATTCCGAATAAGAATACAGCGGCGCGACACTTCGAAATCCCGCGAAAGGACGCCCAAAGAGCAGCGCGATTGGGAGAGCAAGAATGTGATGACCGCCCTCACGATCGCTAAACTTGTGGAGCGGGACAAACGCAACGGCAAACCCAAGACACAAGACGGCTGGCTCCACCATTTCATTGGCCTTGAAGGCATTACAAGAAGCGATTTTTTCGATGCAAAGAAAACAGAACTTTATAAGCGAATGTTGCCAAAAGTGCTTGCGAGTTTGGACAACTAGCGACTAGGCCAAACCGTAAACCTTTAGACAACCGGAAATATCTGATTAAATTGCAGAGCCATCCAGAACGCACCAGCGAGGATGGCGATGTCGAAGAAAACTCAAAAGCGAATTATCCGTAGGGCCGCTGTTAAAGCAAAAACCGGCATCACCGCCGATTCCACGCTCTATTATCTCATCAAGAATGGAAAATTTCCGCCTCCGATAAAGATCGGAGCGGGTGGCGATAGCGCCCGTAAAGGGTGGCTGGAAGATGAGATTGACGACTGGATTGAAGCCCGCGTTGCCGCCCGCGATGCCGCCGCATGAAAAAGCCCCCTGCGCCTAGGGGGCTTTTCTGCGTTCCACTTCCCAAACTCACGATCAAACGAATTCCAGAAAGCCCATGAAATATAATCCGAACACCCCTCAAAATCAAGTTATGCGCGCCCTTGGCCACTGGCGCCAGCATTCACAGCCGGGCGACGTTGCGCGAGGCTCGCTTCTCGGACGGCCGGTTGCCAAAGCCTATTATGGAGCGGAAACGCCGCAGTTTATTTGCGATGTGTTCACGTCATTCGTCGGCGAAGCCGATTTCGTGCTGGTCAACTGTTATGGCGAGCAATACGCCGCGATGCGCTGTTCGTTCTTTGAAATGATCGGGGGCGCGGCATGAGCAAGCCTGTAACCGATCCGTTTGACGATGACCGCGATTATTTAGCGCCGGAAATTGATTCGCCCGCGCGGCTTTTAGATGACGTTTCATCCTTCATAAGCCGCTTTTGTGCGTTCCCTGATGAGCATTGTCTTGTCGCTGTCACGCTCTGGGCCGCTCACACGCACATGAGCGAACACTTCCACACTACGCCACGGCTGGCGATGTTGTCCCCGGAACCCGGAAGCGGCAAGACGCGGGTTCTGGAGGTTCTGGATTTAACAGTAAGACGGAGCCTCTTTTGTTTGAACGCTTCGCCTGCCGCGATTTTCAGGACGCTTTCAAAGGAGCCTGTCACGATCCTCGCGGATGAATGTGACGCGATTTTTTCTAAGCGAGGAAAGGAAGACTCAAACGAGGAGTTACGGGCGGTATTCAACGCCGGCTACAAGCGCGGCGCGAAGATTCCGCGCTGCGTTGGACCTAAGCATGATGTTGAATATTTCGACGTTTTCGCGCCGGTAGCGCTCGCCGGTCTCGGCGACCTTCCCGATACAATTATGAGCCGCGCCGTCATTATTCGTATGCGCAGGCGGAACCGCTTCGAGAAAGTAGAACCTTTCCGGAACCGGGAACACGGCCCTGAAGGTGAAACGCTTCGCGACGAACTGGAAACCTGGGGGAAGGAAGTTGGCGAACAAGTTGGCGCGTCGTGGCCTGAGTTACCATCCGGTATTGAGGACCGCCCGGCGGAAATATGGGAACCACTTATTGCGGTTGCGGATGCTGCGGGCGGTGACTGGCCAGAGCTTGCGCGCAACGCCTGTCTAGCACTCTCAAAGGTCGCGCTTGACCGCAAGGTTAGTCTCGGCGTCCGCCTCTTAGGAGACATGAGAACCGTCTTCGGCGACGCCATCGCGCTTCATACTAAGACCATTATCGAGCGCCTTTGCAATCCTGAAAAATACGGACTCGCGGCAGATGCGCCGTGGGCGGAACTTCACGGGAAACCGATAACGACGCGCACGCTTGCCGGTATGCTCAAGAAATATGGCGTTGAGTCTAAAAAAGTGAAAGTGGAAGGCGTTTCGCTTCAAGGATACCGGCGAGAACCCCTGCACGACGCATGGGAGCGTTACCTCTCTCCGTCTCCTATGGAAACAGAACCTATGGAACTAACGGAACCGGGTTCCATGGGTTCTGGAGGTTCCGCATGACCGGGGGGAAGGGAGCGCAATATATAAGCGCGAAAACCAAGACCGGCGGCAAAGCAAATTTTCGCGCATCTGCAAATCAGATAATGAGGTTAAGACATGGCAAGAAAACGAACACCACAACAAATTGCATTTGTAACAGGGCGCACAATCACAAACCCCGGACGGTTCAAGGGCCGGTCAAATATAGTTGGTCCGGCGCTGGGGCCGCCTTACGAAAATATGCCTTCAGTAGAAAAAGAAGTCTGGCACGAATTTCGCGAAAACTTCCCATGGTTGCGTCGGAGCGACCGTCAAATGACAAAAATCGCCTGCAATCTTGTGGCGGGCCAGCGTTCGCCCGAGGGCTTGCCGGTTGCAGGGTTGACGATCTTGCGCCGAATTTTGAACAGCTTCGGCGGCAGTCCGACAAGCGAGGTCCGCCGCCGCTTCATGGAATAGCGCCCCATTTTCTCAATCGCAGTACCGTGCGAATGGGTCCCATCCCCGCCGGTAGACTTTCCTTCCCTGAAATCAACTCGGCGATTGCCCCCCGGGGTGTTGCATGACTAATCCATGCCCGCAATGCGGATTTGTTGACGACCCCCTGCAATCGGAAATCGCCCGCATCTGCGACCGTTTTAACGTGCGTCCCAGCGATAGAGTGCGCGAATCTTTAGCTGCTGAAATTGTCGGCAAAAGCCTTGAGACATTGAGAGGCTATCGAAAAGGTTTGCACCCTGACGAAGCGCAAATTTTCTTCCGACGCGACGCCAAGGGCGGCATCTGGTACCACACCGAAGACCTCGCCGCTTTCAACATCGGACTCAAAAAATAGCAGGTTAAATGGGGTTATAGCCGGTTAAATCGTGTGTGCCATGCGATGCAATCCGTCCAATAATTAGCACGTCCTGTGTTGACAAAAAATCGGGTTGCGGGCGGCGGGCGTTTAAATTCATGGCGTTCGCCGCCGGTCCGGAAAGCAAAGCATAAATGATAAGAAAAAACGATAGTAGAGGTTTGGATTTTGCGCGCGCCGTTATTGCACTCGCCGAGGCGAAGGGCGGCATAGATCACGCCATCATGATCGCTGAAGGCACTTATGGTCGCGACGCGAGGCCGACCGCGTTTCTTCAAAAGGCTGCGATAGCTCCAGCATCAACGCAAGTTGACTCTTGGGCTGGTGTTCTGGCCGATGAGGTCACAACTGAATTTATCGAGCTGGTGAATGAGGCCAGCGTTTTCGGTCGCATTGGCCTTCGCAAGGTTCCGTTGAATATCAATTTAGCTAGCCTTTCGGCAGGAGCGACAGCCTATTGGCGAGGAGAGACGACTCCGGCGCCGCTTTCGAAGGGCACGACCACAAGCGACACGCTGCAGCCATTATGCGTTAGCGCACTAGCTGCAGTCTCCAAAGAAATCTTGCGTTTTGGCGCGACGGGCTCTGAATCGTTCATCAGGGCTGAGCTTGTGCGCGTTTGCGCTGCGGCTATCGACGCGGCATTCCTGGACCCAGCGAATGGCGGCTCGGCAAACGTGAAACCGGCAAGCGTTCTAGACGGTGTTTCTGCAATCGGATTTGGAAGCGATTATGATTTTGCAATCAAGGCTTTGATTGACGATTTCGGCGGAGACTTTGAAACGGCCTACTTTGTGGCGCGTCCAAAAACTTTTGTTTCATTGCACGATAGTCTGGTGAGGCCGCTGATTGGCGCGCGCGGCGGCGAGTTGTGCGGTCTTCCCGCCATTGCCTCGCGCAATGTTCCCGATCCTGCAGGCGGCGAACTGCTTATCCTTATCGACGGACAGGCCATCGCAACAGGCGACCAAGGTATTGAGGTTAGCGTCTCAACTGAAACGAGCATTGAAATGGCGGATGACGCCAGCGGCGCGGCGGCTCAAACCTCGCTTTGGCAAGCAGGCTTGGCGGCTATCAAGGTTGATCGCCACGTTAACTGGGCGGCGATGCGCGACAGCGTTTCTTACATGAGCGGCCTCCAACTCCATGACACAAGCGCATGATGGAAAAGTCACAAAAAATCATAAAAGCACAGATCGCGGATAGCATTCGCACGCCGACAGAAAAACAAATCCTGGCGTTGCTGAAGTGTCTCCGCTCATTCGGGCTACAAGAAAACGAGATAGACGAGGCAAGCGATATTTTCGCAAAAGGCATCGCCGAAACGCTGGCCGAAATCACAGAAAAGATTACATCCGAAGGCGTGGGCGGCGATGTATCGCGCGTTGTCGAAGCATTTTCCAAAGCGCTTGATGAGCCTGAGAAAAGCGAGGATGCGCAATGACCGAACAAGAAACCCGCAACTTTGTTTTCAAAAAAATAGCAGAAGCATCCGAACCAATAATTCAACAGCATATTGCCGACTATCAAATGCGCTTACGTGACCACGGCGAAACAGACGCAAAGATTTCAGAACTGGTTCTCGAATATGCCGATGAAACTTTATGCTGGATGCAGCGAGCGGCGAATGAAGTCGCGCGCGAAGTCATGGAGCGAACGCAACGGTAGCGCGGCGCCCGGTCGATGACCAATCAAGCCGCTCGGACATAGAGCCAGAATAGCAAAAGCTCTCAACCCACACGCTCCGCAGGCTGAAGATGAAAAGTGAGTTTCAAAAGTATTGTAAGCAGTTTTGCCGGGTTTTATCGTGAATTTCTCCCGGCAAAAACCCCCGGTCGGCTAGCTGCGGAGCGTGTCTGGCCGGGGGCCTTTTTTCTTGTCGTCGCACTTGCGGCGGCTACCCCTTCAAACGCGCAACAGATCCTCCGAACGCAAACCGTTTCCTTTGACAGTTATACTGCGCTGAAGGCTGTTCCCTTTGCCCGTTTTCAGAACGGCGCCGCCGTTATTATCTCCGGAGACGGTCAGGCGGGCCTGTTCATAAAAGATACGGGCGACTGGTCAACGCTTGTAACCGCCGACACGGCGGAATGCGTTGTTATTCCAAGCCCGCAGGATACGGACGGATCAAGCGGCGGATGGATTCGCGCCGATTATCTTGAGGGGTCGGACATCAACCCGCGCTGGTGCGGCTTTGGCGCGTCCGGAAACACCGCGACGGAAGAAGCCAATGCGCTCAATAACGCGATCATTGTCGCCAGCCAGATGGTGCTGGAGCTTATTGACAAGAAAGCCGGAACCCCTACGGCGCATGTCAAGCTTTCCAAGGGCGATTATACGCTTCGCCCCGGTATCGTTTTCAACCGTCACGGCGTCATTCTGGACCTTGGCGGGGCAACGCTCCGCGCGGAGTCGGGCCAAACCGGCGCGCTGATTACAAACTCGTATGAGCAAGGAACGGTCTGCCAGTCTATTACATCCGATGAATATTGCGAAACCAACGGCGCCATTGTCCGCAACGGTTATCTTGTAGGCGACGCGTCGGCGAACTTCGCTTATGATGCGACGGCGGGTTCCATCGGCATTCTGACGACCCGCAGCGTGCGCGATTCCGGCTGCGAGAATGTTGTCGCCTACCGGTTTGACACCGGCTACTTCTATGACGGGACTTTCGGTTTCCGTCACGTCAACTGCTCCGCCATTTCTTCGGGCTCAACCGATGCGGACGACATGTCGGCGGGCCTCGTTATTCATAACGGTACAGCCTCCTATGTGCAGGGCGGTCGCTATGACTATTCCAATGGCGACGGCAATATCATTGTTGACGGCGATGAAAACGGCGGCACGGCGGCGCTTCAATTTATCGGCATTGTATCACAGGCCGCAAATAAATCCGGCATGGTTATTCGTGACGTGGATCACGTCATTGTTGATGGCGGTGACTTCGAGGGTAACGACCGGGGCGATAACGACGCGCCGGATATACTTATCGACAGAACGATTTCCGGCCGCAACGGTCAGATTACAATTCGCGGAACCAACTTTATCCGGACCTATGCGCATGACGGTGCGCAGGCGCCCGTCATATCCGCCGATCTTGTGGAAAGCCTGAATGTTATCGGTGTGTTTGCGCGGGACCAGGTTGATGCGGATTATACCTATCTCGTGGATTTTGTCGCGGGCTGCGGTAAATACACCATTACCGGCTATTTCCGGGTGAATGAGGGTTCAAGCGGCGTTTCAGACGGTCATGGCTCTTGCGATTATGGCGGGACGATTGACGTATCCTACTATGACGGAACGCAAGGCTATGTGGTTAATCATGACACGCAGGACGTAAATTCTGATCTCGTTGATCCGGGTTTCTTGCGCACGGCGAACTACGGAACGTTGGAAATTGCTTCTGGCGCAATCACCGTCACCGGCTCAATGCACAAGATCGATCCTGAAAGCGAAGCCTCGACAGACGATCTCGACACAATCAACGGCGGAACCGAGGGCGACTGGCTGATTATTCACTCCGCAACATCTTCGCGTGACCCTACAGTGAAGCATGGAACTGGCAACATAAGGCTTCCCGGCGGAACCGACTTCACGATGAACACGTCTTCCGATTGGTGTCTGTTCTATCGTCAAAACACGAATTACATAGGTTCGTGCTTCGATGTGCCATAATGCGCATGGCGGATGAGATTGATAGGGGACAAAAAGGGCTAAGATTGCGAATCTGCACCATGGCGGTGACCGAAAGTCAGATCAAGAGGCAAATTTGCCTCTTGAACCGGAAGACTTAAAAACGCCAGTCAAAACCCGGGACGCTGTCGAGCTTCAAAAGAAAGGCCCCCGGAGGGGCCTCTCTTCGTAACGCGGGGTTAGATATACCCCGCGTTATCAGTTAAGTGACTTTCGCCATGGCTTCGTTTTGAGCGCTTCCTTCATCGCGGCCCGCATTGCCTCCAAGTCTGCATCCCGTTCCTGCCACTCTTTTGCGAGGGTGGTTGCCAGAACGTCAATAACCGCTTCATTTATATTCTCGTCAGGCTCGGCAAGATCGCGCATGTGGTTGGCGATGTCGAAAATAAGGGCCTTATAGTCGTCTACTGAATGTTTCAATTAAGCGTCTCTTTCTTCGAAGCGGCATAAAATTCTTGCAGGTCTTGCGACTCGCCGGATTTAAGGAACTTTATCAATTCAATGAGTTGCCGATACGCTGACAGGTGTCCGCGTTCAAAATGTTCTTTTGCGCCTTTCGAGAACTCATCAATAAGCGCTTGTCTGACGGGATCCGCTTTACGCTGCATACTCATCGCCGCCGCTCCATTTCTGGGCTGATAAGTTCCAGCGACACAAACCGCCGGACAGCCTGCAAAATTGATGCGTCACGCTGGTCTGCATAATCTGTTTCAAACATTTCAAGAAACATATCGAGCGCCGCTCGCGCGTCTTTGGGCGTCATGATTTCTATTTCATTGGCGCGTTTTTCCAGATCGCTGCGTGCATCCCAAATCCGATTACGCATATGGCCATTTTTGTCTTTGTATTTGTCATCTTCCTGGTCGAGTATGGAGCGGACTTCGGCAAGTTGGCCTAACGAGCGCCAAGTCTCATATAGCTCCACCATGTTGCGAGGTTTGCGAACAGTGATTTCGGCGCTGAATTTCAGGTTTTCGTCTAAAATGGTCATGGTTTTTCCCTCAAAAAATGCCCGTAGGTAGGGCCGTGGGTTGCAAACCCCTTCAAGAGAAAACGCCAGCTATTTCAATTGGTTAACTGCTAATCTGGCGGAGACGAAGGGATTCGAACCCTCGAAGCGGGACAAACCGCTTACTCCCTTAGCAGGGGAGCGCCTTCGACCACTCGGCCACGTCTCCGCCGCCGGTAATGCCCGAAGGCGCCCGGCATTGCAAGGCAGGCGTTTCAAGACGGGCATTGCAGGACGGGTGTGGAGAGAAGACAGCGGCGGCGGATCGCCCGCCCGCAAGTCATCACAGTCAGCCGGCGCGCCGCAGGAAGGGGCGCAACCGGTCAGCACGCTATCGTTAACACTCCTCGCCCGATGCGCCGCCCTGAAGTTCGGCGAGCATCACCGCGTTGAGGCCGGAGGCCGTCGCTGAGTCTTCTTCGGCATTGCGTGCAATATAATCGCGATAGGCGAGGCATGTTTCGGCCGCGTCAGCGCCGGTCAATTGCCTTTCAGACGCCCCGCTCATGTCCGGCGCCGTTTCGGCGGGCGCGTTTTCAATCGCCGCTGGCTGCGCCGCGGGCATGCGCTTCAGGATTTCCGCGACCCGTTCTGCGGAAATCCCTTCGGCTTCGATACGCGTGCGCGATACGGCGGGT
Organism: Hyphococcus sp.; assembly: GCF_965228385.1. Taxonomy (GTDB): domain Bacteria; phylum Pseudomonadota; class Alphaproteobacteria; order Caulobacterales; family Parvularculaceae; genus Hyphococcus. The sequence continues at coordinate 448,493 of NZ_OZ245810.1, forward strand.
TGGGCGGCGATTGTTTGCGGACTTGCATCGGCGACGGGCTGTTCCGCTTTCGGCGCCAGCTGAGGGACAGGTTGCTGCGCGGCGGCGGTTGCAGGCTGAGTCACCGCCGCTTCAGGCGCGTTGAGGGTTTTCGCAGCGTTTCTTTCGCCGGATGCTTTTAGCGCTTGCGCTGGCTCTGGGGCGGGCGTCTTTTCAGTGAAAGTGATAGGCGAGGGGTTGATCGCCCTCTCGGCGCCCGGCGCCTCGCCTGGCGTCTGGTCTGCAGGGGCCGTCTGGTCTGCAGGGGTCGGCGCCGGCGCCGCTTGCGAAAGTTCCCGCGCATACGCGCTCGCGCGTTCTTCTGTTCGCGACGGCAGGGCCGGCAGCGGTTGCGCGCCGAAAGTGGCGGCGGCGTTTGCGAGCACGATGGAGGGCGGTTTCAATGTGGCGACGCGGTCGCGCGGGCCGCCGCGCTCAATGTCAGCGTAAAGCCTGCCGGGAATCGGACGGTCGTTGAGCCGCCCGCGATAGACCTGCATATTTTCCAGAACGCGCTGGACATAGTTGCGGGTTTCGGAAAAGGGAATGAGCTCCACCCAGTCGAGCGGGTCCACCTGGGTGGTTCGCGGATCGCCATATTCGCCAATCCAGCGATTGACCCGCGAGGCGCCGGCGTTATAGGCGGCGAGCGTCATGATCAGCGAGCCGTCGAACCGCTCAAGCAGATGCGATAGATGCGCTGAACCGATTGTCATGTTGTAGACCGGATCATCAAGCAGCGCAGAGCGGTTATACGCCAATCCTTCCTTGCGCGCTGTAATTTGCGCCGTAGACGGAATAAGCTGCATGACGCCGCGCGCGCCCGCGCGTGAATAGGCGCGGGGGTTGAACTCGCTTTCCTGGCGCGAAAGACCCAGAATAATTTCCGGCGATACGAAGCGCGACGCCTCGTCCGGTATGAAGACGAGCGGATAGGCGACCTCCGGCGCAAAGGCGCCGCGTTGAATGCCGACCTTGCCGGCGCGCACCGTCAGATGCGGCGCGCCTTCGCCGTCGGTCAGCTTGGCCAGCTCGATATATTCTCCCGGCCGCTCAAGCTGATCGTCCACATGATAGGCGAACACCATGAATTCATAATCGAGATCGAGATCGGTGAGCATTTTCAGCGCGCTGACCGTCGGGCGCGAACTGAAAAGCGCGCGTTCGGCTGCGGTTGATTGCAATGGAGGCGAAAATTTCGCCGATTCGACGCCGCCCAGTTCTTCGGCCGCCAATTGTCCGTAATAGGAATAATAGTGCCGCGCGGCCATGGCGTAGAACTTGTTCGCTTCTTCGCGCTCGCCCTTCGCGGCGACGGCGCGCCCGATCCAGTATTTCGCCCGCGAGACGGAAATCGGCGAATCGACGCCGGAGGCGAGCGCCAGAAAATGCGTCTCAGCGCGCGCCGGCGCATTCAAAAAGCGCAATGCGATCCAGCCGGCGTAAAATTCCGCCTCGGCGAAATCGCCGCCTTCGGTGAGCCGGTTGCCGGCGGCGAGCGAATAGGCGTCTGCAAAGCGTCCGTTTTTCAGCGCCCAGCGCATCAACAGCTGGCGTTCATCCCACCAGCGCGAGCCGTTGCGAATCTTCGCCGGGTCCTCAGGCGCCCGTGCGGCGAGGGCGACGGCGTATTGTTCGTCGCCGCTGCGCCGGTAATAGCGCACCGCCGCATGCAGCATGCCCGAATCAAGCTGCTGGGGCTGGGAGAGGTTTTCATAAAGTCTCGGCGCTGAAGACGCATTCAACAATAGTGCGGCGCGCGCTTCAGCCATGCGCCGGTCCTCGCCGGACAGCTTTGAAAAGACCCGCCGCGCGTTGGTGACTTCGCGGTCCCACAGCATTCTGTCGACGCGGGCTGCGTGATCTTCTTCCCGCAACACGCCGTCGTAGACGGAAAGGATGCGCCGCTCTTCGGCAATTTTGAAATTGTGATTGATCCACGCGTCGCGCACGTGATGTTCGCCGCCCTGTTTGTCGCCGACAGCGAACAGCGCTCGGGCGAGCTGGATTTTGCCTTCGCCGGTCACGGGCTCGCGGGTGTCGAAGAATGCGAGCACCTGATCGGCTGGCGCGCTGCTGGGAATTTTATCTTCAACAAATGCGCTGATGCGGTACTGCATCGGCCAGTCAATATTTGCATCGAGAAAGGCGTCTGCGTCATTGAAGTCGATCTGTGGGTCCTGCGCCATCAGATACATCCACTGGCCGAGGCTCTTCGCAATGGGGTCCGAAATATTCCCGATCAGGGGCTGAATTGTGGAAAACTGTTTCTTTTTGAGCAAATCCGCGAGCACGTGCAGGCGCTCTTTATCGTTGACGCTGATATAAACGGGACCGGGCGCGGGTGGCTTGATGCGCGGCTCCGGCGCAGCCGCAGCCGGTGCGCTCATGCATAGCGAAACCGTGATAAACGCCGCCAGGACCTGTATATGACAGGTTTTAAAAAACTTGGTCCGCAACATGGTCGATAAGGCCCCCGCCTTTAAGCGCCGATTATAGACGCGCTTCATACCCTCAAACTCCCGTCTTAAACGCACAAGATCGCCACACAATAGCCCATTCTTTCGTGCTTCAAAACAGGCGCCGTCTTGCTGAAACGGCGGTTCGCGGTTATCGAGGCGTTAAATTTGAGAAATCCAAGCCCATGAAACAGTTTACCGGGTCGATTACGGCCCTTGTCACCCCGTTTAAAAATACCGCCGTTGACGAAGAAGCGTTCTGCGCGCTGGTGGAGCGCCAGATCGCGGCGGGCACACACGGCCTTGTGCCGGTAGGCACCACTGGCGAATCCGCCACGCTCAGCGATGAAGAGCATGAGCGGGTGGTAAAGCTTTGCGTTGAAACTGCGGCGGGCCGGGTTCCCGTTATCGGCGGCGCCGGGTCGAATGAAACGGCCTATTCCATCTCCATGGCGCAGCGCCTGCAGGAAGCAGGCGTCGACGCCATCCTGTCGGTTACGGGCTATTACAACAGGCCGAGCCAGGCGGGGCTGATCGCGCATTACACCGCGCTGCATGATGCAACCGATATTCCCATCATCGTTTACAATGTGCCGGCGCGTACAGCGGTGAACATCACTATTGATACGATGGCGGCGCTATCGAAATTACCGCGCATAGTCGGCATCAAGGACGCCACGGCGGATCTGGGGCGCGTCGCCCTGCAGCGCCGTTTGTGCGGAAAGGATTTTCTGCAGATTTCCGGCGAGGACATGACCGCCGTTGGCTACAACGCCATGGGCGGGGTCGGATGCATTTCCGTTTCATCGAATATTGCGCCCGATCTGTGCGCGCAGATGCAACAGGCGACGCTCAATGACGACTTCGTCACCGCGCGCGCGCTGCAGGACCGGCTGGCGCCGCTGCACGAAGCGTTATTCACCGATACAAGCCCAGGCCCCGCGAAATACGCCTTGTCGCTGCTTGGTTTGTGTTCGGAAGAAGTGCGCTTACCGCTTGTCACGCCGGGTGAGTTCTCCAGGGGTAAAGTGAAGGCGGCGCTAAAAGAGCTTGGTCTGACAGACTGATGTCCGCAAAAGACAAAAAAGAAGGCCGCAAGATCGTCGCGGAAAACCGGCGCGCGCGCCATGAATATTTTATCGAGGACGTGGTCGAGGCCGGCCTTGTCCTGACCGGCACGGAAGTAAAAGCCCTGCGCGAGGGAAAGGCGAATATCGCGGAAAGCTACGCCTCGCCTGAGGACGACGCGATCTGGCTGATCAATGCGAACATACCGGAATACTCCGCAGGCAATCGAGAAAATCACGAACCCAAGCGCAAACGCAAATTGCTGTTGCACAAGCGGGAGATAGCGCGGCTCGCTCAGGCTGTGGAGCGTAAAGGCTATACGCTGACGCCGCTGAAGCTTTATTTTAACGCCCGAGGACGGGCTAAACTGGAGCTGGGTCTGGGGCAGGGCAAAAAGCTGCACGACAAGCGCGAAACATCGAAAGACCGAGACTGGAGCCGGCAAAAGCAGCGCCTCCTAAAGGATCTGGGCTAAGGTTGGCAAAGTCTGTCATGTGTCGCAATCCAGTCCGCGGCCATCGAGGTGTGAAACAGAAAAATCCGGCGTCTAACAAATGAGACTGCGCGATGGGCGATATTGAATTCGTTCACCTCCACCAAATCGAAGAAGACCGCATCATCGATCTTATGAATGATGAGATGGTGGGCAAACAATTGCCGCTGCTCGGGGGCGGATTTTCGCGCGATCAATGCCGCGCTTTTTTAAAATCAAAGCAACAGTTTTGGGACGAATACGGGTTCGGCCCCTGGGCGTTTATAATCCACGGCGAGTTTGCGGGATGGGGCGGCCTGCAGCCGGAGCAGGGGGAGGCCGACTTCGGCCTGGTGCTTCACCGGAAATTTTGGGGATGGGGACGCAGAATTTTCGTTCAAGTCAAAGAGCAGGCTTTTAACGAGATGAATCTCGGTTCCATAATCATCCTGTTGCCGCCGAGCCGGACGAAATTAAAGGCGGTTACCCGGCTGGGATTTGTGAAAGATGGCCAGCTTGTCGTCGACGGCGCAGCCTTTAATAAATTTCGCCTGACAAACCCTGAACGTTAGACATATGAAGATACGGCTATCCTTCGCCGGCCCCGCTCGCGTCTTCTTCATAATGCGGTACGAAGGCCAGCACCGTCTGGAACGCCGCCGCCGCGCCGGCGCCGCCGGCCACGCATAAAAACAGCACGCTGAACATTACCGGTGCGAAAATCCCGGATATGGAGGCAAGCAACAAGAGAATGCCGAGACCGAGCGCGGCGCGCGCATAAAACCGGACCAGTTTGGAAAACGCATCGCCGCGTCCTGAAAGCTGCGCTGCAAAACGGGGACGGGCGAGCCACACATAGCCCCAGCAGCCAAAGCCTGCGGAGACAATGACCGCCGCAAGAGTGCCGCCGTGAAACAGTCCGGAAATATCGTCGCGCGCCTCGGCGAAACTGACCGCCGCCACCGCCGCGCCGATGACGCCGAAAACCGCCGTCACCAACAATGTCAGACCCGGCTTGTAGGTTTTCGCATCGCGGATTGCGCGTTGTTCATCCTTGTTCGGTAAACCCCAATTTCGCGTGCTCATCTGGGCTCTCCGGCGCTCTGTTTCGTTTTCAGTCCTGATCGATTTCTTTGCGGACAGCCGCGAAAACCGATTCGAACATCTCAGGCGTCAATCTGCGCGTATTCGTATTGTAACGCGAGCAATGATAGCTGTCGAACAGCTTTAAACCGTTCTGGTTCGTATCGTGGGCGGCGCCGTGGGCGAAGGGCGCCTGCTTTTGTTTCAGGCCCAGGACAGCGATCGTGGAATCATGCGCTATGCGTCCGAGGCACAATATCGCCTTCAACTGTTTAAGCGCGGCAATCTGGTTGACAAGAAAGGGGCGGCAGGTTCGGATTTCCGGACCGGTCGGCTTGTTCTGCGGCGGGACGCAGCGAACGGCGTTCGTGACCATCGCCTGCCTCAGCTTGAGGCCGTCTTCGGGATCGGCGTTGAACCTGTCGTTGGAAAAACCGAACTTCGCCATGGTTGAATATAAGAGATCGCCTGCGAAATCGCCCGTAAACGGCCGGCCCGTACGGTTTGCGCCGTGAACCCCGGGCGCCAGGCCAACGATTAACAGTCGCGCTTTTTGATCGCCAAAAGACGGCGCCGGGGCGTTAAAATAATCAGGATATTCGGATTGATTGTCGCGACGATAGGCGGCCAGCCGCGGGCATAGCGGACAGTCCGGCGGCGGATCGGTTTCGAGCGCAGCTTTCGCCAAAACAAAAATAATTCCTAATCGACGTCTTCAAAATCGTCTTCGAATTCATCTTCAAGATCGTCGTCGTAGTCGTCGGCGGGACGGGGCTTGCGCGCCGGCGCGCCGCTGCGTCCGATCGTGTTCTCAAGATCGGCGAGATCAAAAAACGTATCGGCCTGACGGCGCAATTCGTCGGACGCCATGGGCGGCGAGGATTTGACAGTGGACACGACCGTTATACGAACCCCTTTGGCCTGGATCGCTTCGAGCACGCGTCTGAAATCGCCATTGCCGGAGAACAGCACCAGATGATCGAGACGGTCCGCCATCAGCATCATGTCGACGACAAGCTCAACGTCAGTCGATCCCTTAAACCGCTTGCGGCCCTGACTGTCGGTGAATTCGCGCGTGGTCTTCGTGACCATGGTGTAGCCATTGTAGTCGAGCCAGTCGACCAGCGGGCGCAAAGGCGAGTAGTCCTGATCCCGGTCTTCCTGGATCGCTGTATAATAAGACGCGCGAATAAGCTGACAGCTTTCCTGTGATTTTTTCAGCAGGCTCTTGTAATCAATATCAAAACCAAGATTTCTCGCTGCTTTGTAAAGATTAGCGCCGTCAATAAAAAAGGCTGTTTTTTCCTGCTCGCGCAGGCCCAAAAATTTGTTCATAGTCGCCTCAGATTAGCATGCCTTGGAAGTATTTCCGCATTCTGCGCGATAACTAGTCGGGTTAGTAATGATAATAATCGCTGCAGGTTCCAATTTGCCTTTTTGCGGGCTTGATTCGCAACAGATTGTTGCAAAAGCCTTTTCCGCGTTGGGGCAATTCGTCCAGATAGGTGGGGTTTCGTCCTTTTACGAGAGCCCCGCATGGCCGGACCCCGCCGATCCCGCATTTGTGAACGCCGCCGCCATCGTTGAAACCGCCATGGCGCCGGAGCCGCTTTTGGCGGCGCTGCATGCGGTTGAAGCCGGATTTGGCCGGCGGCGGTCTTTGCGCAATGCGCCGCGAACGCTCGATCTGGACCTTGTCGCTTATGGCGCGCAACGCCGAAACGACCCGCAGATGATGCTGCCGCACCCGCGATTTGCGGAACGGGCCTTTGTGCTGGCGCCCCTGTGCGAGATCGCGCCTGACTGGCGCGATCCCGCGAGCGGAGAGACCGCCGCCGCCTTGCTGGATCGGGTTGGGCGCGGCGATGTGCGGCGAATCGCGGAGAATCTCGAAAAATAGCGCTTTTTTGCGCTGCAGCGCTTGTATAGGAGCCGATCGGGCGATAGATGAAGGGGCTCGCTGCGGCGCACCCGCCCGGCGGAACGATTTCTTGCGATCTGGAGAATTGAATGGCCCGCGTCACCGTTGAAGATTGTGTCGATAAAGTTTCGAACCGCTTTGACCTTGTCCTTCTGGCCGCGCATCGCGCGCGGGTGTTGTCTTCCGGCGCGCCTCTGCTTGTCGATCGAGACAATGACAAGAACCCGGTCGTCGCGCTGCGCGAGATCGCCGATGACGAACTGGTTCCCGATGAGGTCGAGGAAGATCTTGTTCAGTCCCTGCAAAAACAGGTGGAGCTGGACGACAGCGACGAATCTGAAACGGCGCCGGAAAAAGCGGATACGCCGGAATTCGATACGCTCACCGAGGACGAATATCTGAAGGCCATCCAGGCCGCCGGCATGACGTCTCCGCAAACCCTGCCGAAAGGCTAACTTATCGGCCAGCGGTTTATGGCTGCCGCTATGACACCGCCACGGCCGCGCAATCTCGGATGGCCGAAAGGATATGGCGGAAGAAAAGGCGGCGGGCGAAGACGGAAACGCTTCCACAACACCGGAAACGAACAAGCCGACTGCGCGCTCGCGCCAGCCCATCGGGTTTATTCGCCAGGTCGAACTTGTCGATCGCGTCAAGGCCTATGATCCGGACGCTGACGAAGACCAGTTGAACCGCGCTTATGTCTACGCCATGAAAGCGCATGGCGGGCAGACGCGCGCCTCGGGAGATCCGTATTTTTCTCACCCGCTTGCGGTCGCGGCCATCCTGACGCAATTGCGCGCCGATCCGGCGACGGTCGTCACCGCCCTGCTGCATGATGTCGTAGAGGACACGGATGCAACCATCGACGATATTCGGCGGATCTTCGGCGATGAAATTGCGAGGCTGGTGGACGGCGTCACCAAGCTTTCCCAGATTGAGCTGAGAAGCGAAGCCAGCAAACAGGCGGAGAATTTCCGCAAGCTTGTAGTCGCCATGGCGGACGATGTGCGCGTGCTGCTCGTCAAGCTCGCCGACCGTCTGCACAACATGCGCACGCTCCACTACATACCAAAGGCCGAAAAGCGTCAGCGCATCGCCCGCGAGACAATGGAAATTTACGCCCCGCTCGCCGGGCGCATCGGCGTGCACCGGATTCGCGAAGAACTGGAGGATATTTCATTCCGCGAGCTTAGCAACGACGTCCATGCAACGATCAGCGAGCGCCTCGCCGATCTGCAAAAGCATTCCGTCGGCAGCGTAGTAGAACTGGCGAACGTCCTGCGCGAACAGCTTACGCGCCATGGACTGAAAGCGCAGATCACGAGCCGCGAAAAACGGCCCTATTCGATCTGGCGGAAAATGACGCAAAAAAATGTGTCGTTCGATGAACTGGCCGACATCTACGCTTTTCGCGTTCTCGTCGACACAGTCGATGACTGCTATGCGGCGCTCGGCGTCATTCACACCAACTGGCGCATGATACCGACAGAATTCGACGATTACATCTCGGCGCCGAAACCGAATAACTATCGTTCGATCCACACCGCTGTGATCGGTCCGCCGTCATCCTCGGGGCAGCGCCAGCGCATCGAAATCCAGATCCGCACCTTCGAAATGCACGAGACGGCGGAGCGCGGCGTCGCTGCGCACTGGCAGTACAAGGACCCCGGCGACGGCGATGGGCGCATGGTCGAGATTGTGGCGCGCGGCCAGTACGACCCGTACGAAACGCCGCGCCGGCTCGTTGAAATGTTTCAGGCCGGCGAAGACCCGGACGAAGCGTTGCGCTACGCCAAGCTGGAGCTGTTTCAGGATCAGGTTTTCTGTTTCACGCCGAAAAGCCGGGTGATCGCGCTGCCGAAAGGATCGACGCCGCTCGATTTTGCTTACGCCGTGCACACTGATGTCGGCGACCAGTGCATCGGCGCGAAGATCAACGGCGTGCAGCGGCCGTTGCGCACGCCGCTCAACACCGGCGACGTGGTCGAGGTGCTGCGTTCGGAAAATGCGCCTGTGCCGGCGGAATGGGAGAGCCTCGCCTATACCGGCAAGGCGCGCAGCGCCATTCGCCGGCGCATCAAGAAAATGCAGTATAATGAGCATCTAGCTCTTGGCCGCTCCATCGCGGAAAGCGTCTTTACCGGCGCGCATCTTGAGTTTTCCCTGAAGGGCGTGCGCGAAGGGCTGAAGCGCCTTGGGAAAAAAACCGTCGAGGATGTGCTGGTCAGCATCGGGCGCGATGATCTGGCGGTGAACGAACTGGTGGAGGCGGTCTATCCCGGCGCGTCGCTGGAGAGCCGGGGGGAAATTCGCGCAGCGTCCTTGCGCGAATTCCGGCCGCGCGCCGCCATTTCCGGATTGACGCCGGGCGTTACGGTCAAGATAGCCAGGTGCTGCGCGCCCCTGCCGGGCGAGCGCATCGTCGGTATTCGCCAGGATAATGGCGGCGTGAAGGTTCATACGATCTATTGCGAAACGCTGGCGCAGGAAGATCCGCCGCAGGACCGCTGGCTCGATCTGAAATGGCGCGAGCGGGAAGAAGACGCGACAGCCTTCGCAAGAATCACAACCACCGTGCGCAACGGCCTTGGCGTTTTGAGTGAAATTGCCGGCGTAATCGCGCGTTACGGGGTTTCCATCGCCAATATTCGCCTGCAAAATCGGTCAGAGGAATTTGTCGATTTTATTCTGGATGTGGAAGTGAAGGACACGCGGCAATTCTCGCAGATGCTGGCGGGCGTGCGCGCATCGCCCAACGTTATCAATGCGGAGAGGACCGGAGGGGAAGACCATGACGAGCTTTGACGCCTTAAAGGAATTCAAGGAAGCCGGCGCCCTGCAGCACGGTCATTTTATCCTGTCATCCGGCCTGCACAGCGACACCTATCTGAACAAGTCCATCGTCTCCATGTATCCGGAACGCGCCGAACGATTATGCCGCGCGCTGGCGGAAATCCTTACCCGGAATGTCGGCGAGATTGACTACGTGATTTCCCCGGCCATGGGCGCGATCATCTACGGCTATGAAACCGCGCGGCATTTGAAAACGCCGTTCATGTTTCTTGAGCGCGTGGACGGCGAATTTCAGTTGCGCCGCGGTTTTTCCATAGAAAAGGGCGCCCGCGTCGTGGTGGTGGAAGACATCGTCTCGACGGGTCTTTCCGCGCGCGAAGCAATCGCGGCTGTCAGAAAGGCGGGCGGCGAAGTGCTTGCGCTCGGCTGCCTTGTTGACCGTTCCGCCGGGGGCGCGCAAGTCGGCGCGCCGATCATGCCGCTGCTGGAAATGAAAGTGGAAGCCTGGGAGCCGGACAATTTGCCTGATCATTTAAAGGATAAGCCGGCGGTCAAACCCGGCAGCCGGGGGTTGAGCCAGTGAGCTTGTTATCTTCACACTTGGCTACGCAGATGTTCCTCATCCTGAGGCGCGCCTTTTTGGGCGAGCCACGAAGGATGAGGAGTGCAGTAAAGTTATGGTAGGCGTCCAAAGATGTCAGTGAAAAAACCCCTGCGCCTCGGCGTTAATATCGATCATGTGGCCACCATCCGGAACGCGCGCGGCGGGCCGCATCCCGATCCGGTGCGCGCGGCGCATCTGGTCGCCAGCGCCGGCGCCGACGGCGTCACCGCGCATTTGCGTGAGGACCGGCGACATATTCGCGACGACGACATGCGCCGCTTGAAAGAGGAAATCGGCCTGCCGCTCAATTTCGAAATGGCGGCGACGGCGGAGATGCTGCAGCTTTGCACGCAGGTGCAGCCTCATGGCTGCTGCATCGTGCCGGAAAACCGCAATGAACGCACAACGGAAGGCGGGCTCAATGTCGCCGGACAACACAACTTCATCGCGCCTTTCGTTCGTGAGCTGACGGACGCCGGCATACGCGCGTCTTTATTCGTTGATCCGGAGCCTGAGCAGATCGAGGCGGCGAAATCCGCCGGCGCGCCGGTGATCGAAATTCATACCGGCGCTTATTACGAGGCGACGCAGAAAACCGAACCGGCGCTTTACAAGGCGGAACTTGAAAAAATTCGCGCCGCAGCGGAAAAAGCGGACAGGCTGGGCCTTGAGGTTCACGCCGGTCACGGCCTTACTTTTCTGAACGTGCAGCCGGTGGCGGCGATCCCCGAGATCGTCGAACTTAACATCGGTCATTTTCTCGTGGGCGAGGCGGTGTTTATGGGGCTGGCTGAATCGGTCAAGGAAATGAAACGTCTGATGCAGGATGCGCGCACCGGCGGGATGTATTAGCAATGATGCTCTATGCCCCTGCGCTTCATTCTGACACGCATATTTTCCTTCGCCCTTCGAGACGACCAGCCAGTTTTCAACTTGGCTGGCCTCCTCAGGATGAAGGAAAATATGCGTCTCGAAGGACGAAGCGTATTTACGCCGTTTGCTTATCGGGTGAGGAGATTTCATGATCATCGGCATCGGCAATGACATCATCGATATCCGCCGGGTGGAAAAGACCCTCGAAAAGCACGGGGAGCGTTTCACCCATCGCTGCTTTACGGAGATCGAGCGGGCCAAATCCGACAAGCGCCGGTTGCGCGCCGCCTCCTACGCCAAGCGATTCGCGGCGAAAGAGGCCTGCGCCAAGGCGCTGGGGACGGGGCTTTCGCGCGGCGTCTTCTGGCGGGACATGGGCGTTGTGAACCTGCCAGGCGGCAAGCCCACCCTCAATCTGACCGGCGGCGCGGCGGCGCGACTGGCTGAAATCACGCCGGACGGCCATGAGGCCGCCATTCACCTGACCATCACCGATGATTTTCCCATGGCCCAGGCCATTGTCATCATCGACGCAACAGCTAAATAGAACCCTCTGACAATTGGGCGGGGCGGGCAAAAAGGTGCATCTGGTATGAGTGAAGCGGATAAGGCGGGCGAAACGGCGGCGAAAACGAAAAAGCCGGCCGATGAGAAAATGACGCCGGCCGAGGAAGCCTGGGACCTCGCCAAGACCGTGTTTATCGCCGTCGCGATTGCGCTGGTGCTGCGCATCGTCATTTTTCAGCCCTTTAACATTCCGTCCGGGTCCATGAAGCCTAACCTGCTGGTGGGCGATTTCCTTGTCGTCTCGAAACCCACCTTCGGCTATTCGACGGCTTCGCTTGTTTATCCGCTCACGCGTTTGCCCATGGAAGGGCGCATTTTGCAGGGCGCGTCGCCCGCGCGCGGCGATGTTGTTGTTTTCAAGAACATCAAGGACGGCAACAAGGACTACATCAAACGCGTCATCGGCATGCCGGGCGACACGGTGCAGATGAAAGAGGGGCGCCTCTACATCAACAACGCAGCGGTGCAGAAAGATTTCATTGAAATCGCCGAAGGCGTCTGCGGGCGCGGCGACGCCCCCATGTACCGCGAAACCCTGGATAACGGCGTTTCCTATCTAGTGCAGGAATGTTCCGGCGATGAGGGCGGGCTGGACAATGTCGGCCCCTATCAGGTGCCGGCCGGCCACTATTTTATGATGGGCGACAATCGCGACCAGTCGCAGGACAGCCGCGTCACCTCGGCGGTGGGCTATATCCCCGAAGACGCGGTCGTCGGCCGTGCGGAGCGGCTGTTTTTCTCCGTGAACGGAGAAGAAACGAAATTCTGGACGGTCTGGAAGTGGCCGTTCGCAATCCGTTACGGCCGCATTCTCGATTCGGTGGAATGACGGAACCTGATTTCGCTGCGCTGGAAAACCGCATCGGTCATGAATTCGCCGACGCCAGCTTGCTGCGCCGCGCGCTCACCCATTCGAGCCTGTCCGGCGGGACGGCGCCCGTACGCGATCTGCAGCGGCTGGAATTTCTGGGCGACCGCGTGCTCGGCCTGTTGACGGCGGAAGAGCTGTGGCGGCGCTATCCCGATTACGCCGAAGGCGATATGGCGCCGCGCCTCAACGCGCTGGTGCGCAAGGAAACCTGCGCCAAAGCCGCGCTGCATTTCGGCGTCGACAAGTACATTTTGATGTCGGAATGGGAAGACAACGCCGGCGGGCGCAAGAAAAAGGCGATCCTCGGCGATGTGATGGAGGCGCTTCTTGGCGCGCTCTATATTGACGGCGGTCTCAATGCGGCGCGCGGGCTTTACGACCAGTTCTGGACGCCGAATCTGGAAGATCTGTCGAAGCTTCACAAAGATCCGAAAACCGCCCTGCAGGAATGGACCCAGCGGAAAAATCTGGGTACGCCGCATTATGAAGTGATTGAAGCGGAAGGCCCGGCGCATGCGCCCGCTTTCACGATTGAGGTGCGGGTCACCGGCAAAAGCCCCGCACAGGGCGAGGGGCGTTCCAAACGCGCCGCGCAGATGCAGGCGGCGCGGGAGTTTCTTGTCCGGGAAAAAGCGTGGGCCGAAGATGATTGACGTGCAAAACGATGAGAGAGCCGTTTCTTCTACCTCGCGGGGAAAACTCGATCGCGGTGATTCTTTTCTCCCTCTCCCTCTTGGGGGAGAGGGCTGGGGTGAAGGGGAATGTAAAAACAAAATTGCAATCTATTTAATAATAGTTCCCATACAGATTATCTATCATTTTTGTCTTCAGCGCGCCCCCCGACTGCGAAGGCGGTCAAACCTTTACGCGTTGGGAGCGGCTGTAGTGGAAATGGTTGAGAATACGCATTGCGCTGTGATTGCCGTCATCGGCGCGCGCCCCGACTGCGAAGGCGGTCAAACCTTTACGCGTTGGGAGCGGCTGTAGTGGAAATGGTTGAGAATACGCATTGCGCTGTGATTGCCGTCATCGGCGCGCCTAACGCCGGCAAGTCAACGCTGGTCAACGCGCTTGTGGGCGCGAAAATTTCCATCGTAACGCAAAAAGTGCAGACAACGCGCGCGCGCGTGCGCGGCATCCTGACGGAAGATCAAACCCAGCTCATATTCATTGATACGCCGGGGATTTTTTCGCCGAGGCGCAGGCTCGACCGCGCCATGGTCGCCGCCGCGTGGGAGGGGATCGCCGGCGCCGATCAGGTGCTGCTGGTCATTGACGCGCCTGCCTATATGGCGGGCGCGCGTGAAAAAGGCGCGGCTGGAAAATCCCGCGCCGACGCGGACCGCATCATCGAAGGTTTGCAGAAAGCAGGCGCCAAGGCCGCGCTGGCGCTCAACAAGATCGACGACATCGCCCGCCCGAAACTCCTCGCGCTGACGCAAGAGCTAAATGAGGCGAACGTTTTCACTGACATATTCATGATCTCGGCCCAGAATGGCGACGGGCTCGGCGATCTGAAAAAATTTCTCATGGAGAAGGCGCCGGCGGGCCCGTGGCTTTATCCGGAAGATCAGCTCTCTGATATTTCCGACCGCCTGATGGCGGCGGAAGTGACGCGCGAGAAACTTTTTCTGCGCCTGCATCAGGAACTGCCCTATGACTCCACGGTGGAAACGGAAAGCTGGAAGGAAACCAAATCCGGCATCCGCATCGATCAGACGATTTATGTGGCGCGCGACAGCCAGAAACCCATCGTCCTCGGCAAGAACGGCCAGACGCTGAAGATTATCGGTCAGGCGGCGCGCGAGGAGCTGGCCGAACTTCTCGGAACGCCGGTTCATCTGTTTCTCCACGTCAAGGTCCGCGAAGGCTGGGACGAGGAAGCCGCGCGCCTGCGCGGGCTGGGTCTGGATGCGGTGGAGTGATGAATATGAAAAAATATTCGATAATGTTGCTGTTATTGATAATTGGCTGCACACACAATGTAAGTCGTGATTATGTCAACGACAGAGGTTGCGATTACTACGGAAAAAGCTTCTGCATAACGGCGCCGCATCTCGATCATGTTTTCATTACGTCGCCTGTAATAGATTTCTTTATGTATAGCTTGCAATCTGACGGGCGTCTGCTTCTTTCTATATATGAGGGCAATCATTCGCAAAAATACGAAACAAAAAACTTTACCGATTTGAAGATTGATGGAATGTCCATAAAAACTCTAATTTTTGACGATGGTGAGACTATCCATACCTACTATATCAACGATGCAATTGCTTTTCCTTCAGAAATTCATATTCAACGACCAAAAAATTTGCCGCTTAGGGTGCAGGAAGAGATAATTCGGGTCGAAGAGTCAATTCGATTTTGTGCGCCGCAGGACTCTTCGATGATTTGCATAAGCGAATAATTGAACTTCACCGATACCGGTATTGTTCTAGACGCGCGCGCTCATGGCGAAATTCATGTGTGAGTGTGTGAGAGAGTCACCGCTCTCCCGCGTGCGGGAGAGGATAAAGATACCGCTTGATCGCCGACGTTATTCAGCCGAAACAGTCTCCATGAACTTCACAGACACCGGCATTGTTCTTGACGCGCGCGCCCATGGGGAGACCCATGCGGTGGTTGATGTGTTTACGGAGCATCACGGGCGCTGGGCGGGGCTGGTCTATGGCGGGCAGGGGCGCCGCCAGCGTCCGCTATTGCAGCCGGGAAATGAAGTCTCGCTGGAATGGAAAGGGCGCGGCGAGGACTCGCTCGGGCATTTTGCGCTGGAGATGGCGCACGCCCGCGCGGGCGAGGCCATGGGCGACCGGCTCTCGCTTGCGGGGCTGTCCGCCGCCTGCGCCGTGGCGCTCGCCACTCTGCCGGAACGCGAAGCGCACGCCCGCGCCTATCAGGCCATGGCGGTCTTGCTCGCCAATCTGGACGATATGGACGTCTGGCCTGCGCTGATGGCGCGCTGGGAGCTGGGCCTTCTCGCAGAACTCGGTTTCGGCCTGACGCTTGACCGCTGCGCGGCCACGGGCGCGCGCGACAATCTCATATATGTCTCGCCGCGTTCCGCCTGCGCCGTCTCCGCCGGGGCCGGTGCGCCGTATAAGGATAAATTGCTGCCGCTGCCGGCGTTCCTGCGCGGCGCTTCTGTCGAAGCTTCGCTCGCGGAAGCCATTGACGCCCTGACCACCACGGGTCACTTTATCGAAACGCGCATATTGCATTTGTCGGACAGGCAACTGCCCGAAGCGCGTCTGCGCGTTGCGGAATTGTTGTCGGCGCGGGTTTGAACGTCGAACGCGGTGGCGCCTCAGGATGAGGTTTTCTGGTCGTCCAATGGCTCGCCGTTCTTACAACGCACAGGCGAACGCGCCTTCGAAAAATACAACCTATCTGATGAAAATCGCAAAAAATCCCAGTGTTGGTGGATAGATATCCACCCCTGGCGCCGGCGGCCGTATGATGGGTGACAAGGTTGGCGCTGAAGAACGCGCAAGGGCGGTCGTCCATCGCATTACGCTATGCGTGCGCCGCGACCAGTAATGAAAGCAGAGCACGGGAATATGCCGGACAGACTTGTACAACTTTTCTCTCCAGCCCAGCAGCGGCGCGGGTTCAACGCGGCTGTCCTGTTGTGCAACATTTCTTCAGGCCGACAGGATCGCGGCGATCTTTTCAACCGTGCGTTCCGAATTGGAAACGCCGTCAACGGGCAGGCGTCCGAAATAGCCCCTGACGCCCGCATGGATCATGCCGGGCATGACATGTTTTTCAATCCGGCCTTCGCGTTTGGCCGCATTCCAGTCGGAATAGGCGGCGAGCTTCCAGCGGTCGGAAAACATCACCGCGCCGATGCGCTGAATATTGTCGCCGTCGCCGACAATGTGATGAAAGCGCCGCACATATCGAAGGCCCGGATCGGAGGCGACAACGCCGCCAAGCCCGATGACGTCAATCGGCGCGCGAAGACGCGCGCGCAAAAATGCGGCGGCGCCGATCGCCACCTGCGCGCCGCCGGAATAGCCGATAATGGCCACCGGCGCGCCCGAACCGCGCACATAACCGTCTTCGATCAGCGCCGCTTCGATCACCCGCGCGGCGCCCTGATTGAAAATCGGGCCGTAGCGATGGTCGGCGGAGACCATCACCTGATAGATATTGCGAAGATTGGTGAGCAGCGAGAGGATCGTCTGCTTTTCTGCAAGCTTCAGTTTCTGCACGCGCCGCCACAGACGGTCGAACGCCCGCGGGCTTTCAAGCAGCGGCTCGCCCTTCGGCGAATAAGGAAACACATTGCTGACGACGGCCGCATCCGGCAAGCTGGCCTTCAGCCTGCGGATGAAGACTTTTTCGCGCGGCATCAAAAACCGCCCCGAAAGGGAGGCGACGCCGGACAGATAGACGATATAGCGCCGTCCTCCGCTATCAGGCTGCGGCGGCGGCGCGGCAGGCTGCTCGATTTCATCTTCGGCCCATCCCGCCCACCAGCTCAAGGTTTCGATGGGCGACAGCGCGGCGGTGAAAAGCAGCGCCATCGCGCCGATCGCGATAACGGTGAACAGAAGCGACGGGATCACGGCTTTTTCTCTCCCGCAATGCGCCGGGCGAGATCGTCGATAATCTGCTGGGGCGAGCGCTCAAGCGGGGAGCCGATGACGGCGTGGCGAAGCCGGCCCAGCGGAACGGCGAGCGCATGACCGAGCCACGACCTGACGCCGTAAGAAACGCCCCAGCCGGCGGCGCCGCAAAACGCCGCTGCGGCGAGCGGCAGACCGAGCCCCGCATAAAGGCCGAATATGGCGAGCGTCATCGCCCACACATCGAGCACATGGCCGAGCGCCAGGCCGAAATAGGGCGCAATGGAAAAAACGCCGAAGAGCCGCGGCGCAAAAGCGAGGGATACCACGCCAATGACGCCGGCGATTTCTCCCGGAGCGAGCACGCCAAGCCGTGTCAGCGGCGCCACGGCGACAGCGCAGGCGGCCCAGGCCAGCGCCGTAATCACATAGGTCAAGCCGGTAAAGGCGAGGCTCGCCAGAAAACGGTAAAGCGGCACGCGATTGACGACGAGAATGACCGACTGGCCGAGCATTTCGGAAACGCCGGCCAGAAACGCGATGATGAGCGCAGCCGTCTGCGCTTCAGCGGACGTGGCCGCGCGCAGGAACACGTCTGTGGAAAACCTGATCGCGCCCCAGACAAGCTCCATCAGGAACAGCGGGAAGGCGAGGATGTCGGCGAGCAGGGTCATCTTGAGACGTGCAATAAACGAAGCCGCGCCTGGGGCAAAGTGAAGGCTGGCGAGGCCCCGCGATTCTGCTAGAGACAGCTCTTATGAAACGTTCGAAAACCAAAACCGCCAAAAAGAAATCTGTAAAGACCGCAGCGCCCGCCAAGCCCGAGGACATTTTCCTCGAGCCGTTCGACGAGGCGCTGTCCCAGCGTTATCTCGCCTATGCGCTCTCGACGATTACCGCGCGCGCGCTGCCGGATGTGCGCGACGGGCTGAAGCCCGTTCACCGGCGCATTCTTTACGCCATGCGCCAGATGAAGCTGGCGCCCAGCGGCGGTTTTAAAAAATCCGCGAAAGTCGTCGGCGAGGTTATGGGTAATTTTCACCCCCATGGCGACCAGGCGATTTATGACGCCATGGTGCGTCTCGTGCAGGATTTTTCCGTGCGCGCGCCGCTGGTCGACGGGCAGGGGAATTTTGGCAATATCGACGGCGATAACGCCGCCGCCATGCGCTACACCGAAAGCCGCCTGACCGCCGCGGCGCAGTTGCTGCTTGACGGCATCGACGAAGACACGGTGGACTTCCGCGAGACCTATGACGGGGAGGGCAAGGAGCCGGTCGTTCTGCCGGCGGCGTTCCCGAATCTGCTGACCAATGGCGCGAGCGGCATCGCGGTCGGTATGGCGACGTCGATCCCGCCGCATAATCCGGCGGAACTGATCGACGCCTGTCTGCATCTTATCAAGGCGCCGAACGCGCGCACCGAAACGCTGTTAAAATATGTCAAAGGCCCCGACTTCCCCACCGGCGGCGTGTGCATTGAAGACGCGGCCTCCATGGAGGAAGCCTACGCGACGGGTCGCGGCGGTTTTCGCTTGCGCGCGCGGTGGGAAACAGAAGATCTCGGACGCGGCAAATATCAGATTGTCGTTACGGAAATTCCCTACCAGGCGCCGAAGTCGCGATTGATCGAAAAGATCGCCGAATTGATGCAAGGCAAGAAACTGCCCGCGCTCGCCGATATCCGCGATGAAAGCGCGGAGGACATTCGCCTGATCCTGGAGCCGAAGACCGGCAACATTGAACCGGCGGCGCTGATGGAGCAGCTGTTCAAGGTTTCCGATCTGGAAACGCGGTTTTCGCTCAACATGAACGTGCTGGGCGCCGACGGCGCCCCCCGCGTCATGGGGCTGCGCGAAGTCCTGCAATCCTATCTCGATCACCGCAAGGAGGTGCTGGTTCGCCGCACGCGCTTCCGTCTCGACAAGATCGCACGACGCCTAGAGATCCTTGACGGTTTTCTCATCGCCTATCTCAATCTCGATGAAGTGATACGCATCATCCGCTTTGAAGACGATCCGAAAGCGGAACTGATGAAAACATTCAAGCTCACCGAGGTGCAGACCGAAGCGATCCTCAACATGCGCCTCAGGTCATTGCGCAAGCTTGAAGAAATGGAAATCAAGACCGAGCACAAAGACCTGAAGGCGGAACAGAAACAACTGAAGGCGCTGTTGAAATCCGACGATGCGCAATGGAAGAAAATCAGCGAGGAGCTGAAAGACGTCCGCAAGGTTTTCGATCCGAAATCGGAGCTGGGGCGGCGGCGTACGGATATCGCCGATGCGCCGGACATTGAGGACATCGATTTCGATGTGCTTGTCGAAAAAGAACCCGTCACCATTGTCATTTCCGAAAAGGGATGGGTGCGGACCATGAAAGGCCATGTGGAGGATTCAAAGTCGGTAAAGTACAAGGAAGGCGACCGGGAAGGCTTTATCGTTCACGCCCAGACCAACGACAAGCTGATGCTGTTCGCCACCAACGGAAAGTTTTACTCTATGGATGCGGGCGGGCTGCCCGGCGGGCGCGGCCATGGCGAACCTATCCGGCTCATGGTGGATATGGGCAATGACGACGCTGTCGTTGCGGCCTTTGTTTTCCAGGGCGGGCGCAAATTTCTGGTGGCGTCATCGTCAGGACACGGATTTATAGCGCCGGAAGACGAGTGTCTTTCCAATACGCGCAAGGGCAAGCAGGTGCTGAATGTGCCGGCCGGCGCCGAAGCGGCCGTTTGCAGGCCGGCGTCAACGGGCAAGGACGACATGATCGCCGCCGTCGGCGACAACAAAAAGTTTTTGGTCTTCCCGGTCTCTGAACTGCCGGAGATGACGCGCGGCAAGGGCGTTGTGATTCAGAAATTTCAAAATGGCGGACTTTCCGACGCCAAGGTCTTTTCAAAAAAGGAAGGGCTGAACTGGATCGACCGGTCAGGCCGTCTGCAGACTATCGACGACTGGAAATCCTATCTGGGAAAACGCGCGCAAGCGGGCCGGATCGCGCCAAAGGGCTTCCCGACCTCGAAGAAGTTCGGCGCCGATAGCTGATTGATGCTGAATAAAAATCGCAAACCCGCATGAATGCGTATCGAACTATATGTCAGCGGATCAGGTCATTTTGAAAGTATATTTACGCCGCGTCTGGAAGCATTCCAGCATGACTGTATTACAGATCTGAAGAGCTAAGATTGTTCAGTTTCCATCGCCCGTGATCGAGCACGAGGAAAGTAGAGAACAGGTTGAGCCCTAGTTGGTAAGCCTTAATCCAATGTCTTGAGCGCTTTTTGCGGCGTCGTTTGCCTCGTCATAAAGGCGAATAGCGACCTGTTCCGCAAGAACGTGGTCTCCTTTGGTTATGGCCTCGCTGATGAGGCGCCAGTTTTGCGCTGCGCGTTCCCGAACGCTTTGTGTTAAAAAGCCAAAGGGGCCGAACATTGTCGGCGCGCCGGCCCTAATATCGCGAATGAGCGCGCGAAGGCGCGGGCTTTTAGAAGCTTCGGATACTATAGTTCCAAGCTTTATTGTTTCCAAAAAAAATTGCTTAGGCGAGATATCTGTGGAAGCGAGCTCTTCCAGATGTTCTATGCCCTTCCGCAGAGCCTCCTTTTCTTTCTTCGTGGCGTAAAGCGCCGCCCGCCGCGCGCTCAAGCCAAACAGAACACCGCTGATTTCGATAGCCTGCAAGGCCTCGTCGTCACTCATGCTGATGACGGAGGCGCCACGGCCTGGCTCGATTCGCAAAAGGCCGCGCGCATCGAGCAATTTAAGCGCTTCGCGTACTGGTCCTCGACTGACGCCGAACCTGTCGGCGACATCTTGCTCTTTAATACGGTCTCCCGGTCGGTACTTCAGGGAGAGGATTGATTCGCTCAGTTTCTGAGCAATGTCGGAGGCCGATATGCGAGACGCCTTTTCTCGCTTTTCGGTGGTCGTCATGTTTGCGACGCCTTTTTTTGAGCGCGATGCGTTGCTCACGTGGATCATCTCCGGCTGGATGTCCGCATAACAGGGTATCTTATCCTGCTTGCGAAAAATCCTTTCATCCTGTTTCTGAATTAGTGGGATTGCTCGTGCCGCTCAAGACGCATCTTGCGGCCAGATAATAAAGAATGCTTGCGGCCGCAAAGCCAATCGTGCTCCAGGCGAGTGCAAATCGGATTGATTCGGCGGCGAGTTTCGGCTCCGCCAGGTCGCTGATAAGTCCGATAAAGGACGGACCAAGACCAAATCCGATCAAGTTGGTGCTGAAGAAAAGGCAGGCGGCTGTAGTCGCCCGCATTCGCAAGGGTGAGAGGGTTTGGATCATGGCGAGGGTCGGTCCCTGCCACGTTGCAGTAAATATGGACAAAGCGCTGGCGAACAGAAGGCTCGTAAGCGTATCTGGAGCCAAGTATACGACAAGGGCCATCGGTACGCCGATCAATACGCTGATCGATGGCACATAAAACTGCCAGCGAATGTCAAATCTCTGGCTGCAATAGTCAGCAAGATAGCCTCCCAACAATATGCCTATGCCGCTGAATACGCCAACAATCAGGCCAAGCCATACACCGACTTCGGCGATACCGAGCCCATGAACGCGGATATAAAACGCCGCCAACCAGTTGAGTGCGCCGAAACTGGAAAACATCCATGCGGTAGCGCCGGCGATTAACAACAATAGCGCTCTGGTTTTTCGAACATGGCGCAGGACGGCGATGAGTGAAGGCGCGGGCGCGCTGTCGGTAAGATTTTCCGAAATCCCGCGCGCTGGTTCACGGACAAAGATTAAAAAAAGAATGGCGATCAGGACGCCAGGCATACCGATAGCCGCAAAAGCCCACCGCCAGCCAAAGTGCTCAGTAATATAACCACCGAGGATGTTTGCGATGAGGATGCCAACCGATCCGCCCACACCGTAAATCGCCATCACGCGTGCGCGTTTATTCTTTGGAAAGTAATCCGCCATCATTGAATTAAGGGCGGGTGTAAAGCCGGCTTCCCCTGACGCAACGCCGATACGGGCAATTAACAGTTGCCAGTACCCTTGAGCTGCACCGCAAAGAGCCGTGCATGTGCTCCAAACGCCGACAGATAAGGCGACGAGATTTCGGCGATTGCCGCGGTCGGCGAGCATCGCCAGCGGAAATCCTAGAGTTGTATAAAAGATTGAAAAAGCAAGGCCGGATAATAAGCCCAGCGCCGTATCTGAAACCCCCAACTCTGCTTTGAGGGGTTCAAGAACGATGCTGAAAATGAACCGGTCGCCAATGTTCACCACATTTGTTGCAAAAACCAGTACGAGGAAGAGCGTCAGATTTGTGCTGCGCGCAGCGTACGCAGTGCTGTGTGAAACATTGGTGCTCACGCTGATTGCGCCTTACAAATTCCGATGTCGCTTATCCGGCTTGCAAGTGTTTTCTGAACTGCAAGGGCTGCTCGGGCCAGAAGCGCTGGCGTCGTAGCCGCAGGCGTGTCGAGCGCCGTGTGATGAAACCTGTTTGCGCCGAAAATGCCGAGAACGGATGAATATCCTGCCGCCAGAATAATGCGTAATTCACCCGCAGCAGTGTTTACGCAGGCCGGGTACGGCTGTTCGAATCCCGGCTCTCCAGCAAAGTCCAATTTACATTGTTCTAACCAGTCTGCGCTTGCAAGAACGTAGCGTTGCGGATCTGCGGAAGGAAGAGGCAACAGACCTTGTTGCGTTTCGTGGTAATCCCGCGACGCGGCGCTGGCCCCAAGATGCAGCCATGCGGCAGTTTCGTGGGGGCGTGGAGCCATGGATTTGAGTATTTCACGCATACCGGCAAAACCTAACTCGTGTCCTGAAGTAAAAATAAACTGAACAGGCAATTTAACACGCGCTTCAGAAAACCAGGCCGCCAACTTAATTGCAATTGCGACACCCGGGCCGCGCTCTCCCGCGCATGGGCCCCATCCTGTGGTTGGTGTTGAGATAACAACGGCGTTAGCGAGTGGCTTTTGAGTGTCGTAATTCGCTGCGCATATATTGGCGCCCTGAATAAGTTGGGCGCCATGACGAACGGTAACGGTTAATGGGTAATGGCGGCAGGCGGCTCGTCGAATCATCGCCGCTTTAGCCGGGCCGATATAGACGATAGGTATGGGCGATTTCGCCGCTGATTCCGGCGCGTTAATTGCGCAGGTCTCCCCCGTCGGTCCATTGGTGATGCAGATCAGCGCTTTGGCGTTCGCGCGTATTGACTGGCTGACAGCTTTTTCTATAGCTGGATGTTCATATTCCGACCAGCGCAAAAAAGGAAGTTCGCATACGGCGATAGATGCGTTTCCTGCAGGCTCAGTAATTCCCAAGAAAAAGGCGTTTCCACTAATTCCGTTTAATCCTGTTCCGGGCGCTCGTAATTGTGCGTCGCACGGAATTCTATGCCGTTCACAATCGATATGCGCCGCTTGCAAAGGCGCAACGCCGGTGTCGAACGACAAGGTTTGCGTTTGATAGCGGTACTCTTTCAGATAGCGTAGCAACCAAGCGTTGGTTGCGTGTTCTGCGTCAGAACCTGTTCTGTGATCGCCGAAACCAGCATATTCGCTAACCACAGCATAGAGCTCATCAGGATCTGCTCTGAATGCCTGTCTTTCAGGCCGGCCGGCGCCTTCAACGTTTGTTGCGCTTGCGTTCGGGGTCACGGATCAGCCCGTATATTATTCACGCATGCAGTCATAAGGTCCGCCAGCGCGCGTTCTTCCGTGAATACGCGGTCAAACCGGTCGTGCATCATGATGATCCCCCAAACGCCTTGTTTCGTATCGATCCAGGGCATTGTGCCGAAAGCGCCTGTGCTATGTGCAAAAGCGCATTCGGTGGTTTCATCTTCTTCGCACCACACGCCAAGTCCGTAGCCAAACGGTTCTAATATGACGGAAGGCACATCAACGCTTACCGCGCCTCCGCGCATATTTGATAGCATTTGATCCAGGCTTGGTTTTGTGAGAATCGGTTGCCCGTTGTTGATGAGCGAGGTCAAGAAGATGCCGAAATCGTCAAGCGTGATAAAAAGCCCCCCGCCAAGTTGCGGTGTTTCAACAGCAACGCCGTTGAATGGATGCCCCCATTGTGCAGATTCTATGCCTAACGGCTCCACAATGTTGCGAATAAAAAGATCATCCCATGTTTCGCCTGTCGCAATTTCTGCGGCGGCGCCAGCAACCTGAAACGATGATCCGCCATAACGGAACTCCGCGCCGGGTTCTGCTAGTAACGCTTCGCCAAGAATGCGCCGCCCAGATGCTTCGACGCCGTCATCGCCGAGAAGCTTGAAAACAATAAAAGGATCGATGCCGGAGGTGTGCGACAGCAATTGCCGCAACGTTATCTTGCGGGCATATGGCGTTTCCGGAAACCACGTTGAAATTGGATCATCAAGATTCAATACGCCATCATCGACAAGCGAAAGAATTGTCGCGGCGGCGAGCCACTTGCCAGCGGAAGCGACGGGGATGCTGTCATCGATATTCCAATCCCCATAAGTCTTGCGAAGCTTGGGACCCGTCTCGTCGCCGGCAAGTAGTGCGAACCCGGTGAGTTCGTGTTGTTGCAGCATCCCTTCCGCCGCCGCATCCAATGCCGCAGAGGCCTCACATTGGTGTACAGAGGATGCGCCGGCCGCGGAAACAAACACCAACCAGCACACGGCCAGCGCAAGCCCCAATCTGCGGCCGAAATGCATATCGTCATTTGTAATTGCCACTTGGAGGTCCACCTTACTCTCAGTGATGCTATCGATGGATAGGGCTAATTGTTTGCATCGATCTGCGCCTCTATTCCAGGAAGAATGAACTGAACGAGAATTTCACCTTTCAGGTAACCTGGCGGTATGCCGTCTGGAACAGCCAGCGCGGGTTCGTCAAGAAGCAAAAATGCGCTGTATTCGCGGGCGACATCATACCATGGATAGGATCCGCCAGCGCCTGCGTGACTGTAAAAATCAAGATTACGCAGCCCGAGATTTGCGCCAAGTCCGTCGTTACGGAATAATCCATAACCATAGCGGCGCAGGTCGTAATATGGAGAATACATGATTGTTGCGCCATCCATCTGGTCTGTGCGCATGGCCGTGAGCGCGGCTTGAGAAATCACA
This sequence comes from Hyphococcus sp., assembly GCF_965228385.1. GTDB lineage: Bacteria > Pseudomonadota > Alphaproteobacteria > Caulobacterales > Parvularculaceae > Hyphococcus. Next base: position 473,896 of record NZ_OZ245810.1, read on the forward strand.
GTTTGCGGCTGGCCAATGCTGTCTGTGCACTGTCCGGTACGCATAACCTCTGCGATCTCGCCGCCCGCGTCGATGTCCATGATAACGCCGCCCGCGATCCAGGGGTTGTCATTTCCAAAATAGCTGAAGTCCGATGCAGCAATGTCGCAAGGGGTGGAAAGGTAATCATCAACGCTTTGATGCCATGATTGGCCCAGCGCATTCTCAAGCGCTAATCCCATCATTTGCATGGCCGATCCTGTATAGCGGAAGTTCTGGCCGGGATTGCTTTTCAAAGCATCCTGGCTGATCTCGTCAACGCATGCGGATAGCGTTGTGGCGTCATCGATAAGACAGGCCTGCGTGTCAGGCGTGTCCGCTTCCATTCCGGAAATATGCGACAGCGTTTGCCTGACAGTTATGTTCTGATATTCGAAATGGTACTGATCAATCACCGGAATATACTGATCAACATAGTTATAGATATTCCAGGAAACGCTTGAGTCTTCATTGGCGGCGAGGGCGACTAGTACCGAAATTGGTTTTGAAACGGAATAAACGGGAATAGCGTCATCCAATTGACTGGCCGTCCAGTCTCCGAAGGCTTTCCTGTACACAACTTGCCCTTTGTGCGTGATAATAAGCCCGCCGCCAGAAGGCTGAGTAGGCGCGCCGCTTCCGAGCGACAGTAAATTGTCAAGCTGGGTCCAGTTGTAAGTGCTCTGGGCCATGGCGCTGTTGGGTATCGAGATGCTGGCGGCAATCATTGTAACGGTCAGGAAATTCGCGCGTTTGGTCGTCATCATCATTCACACCCGTCTTTTGTTTGCGCTCATGCGAAACGCCCTAGCGCTGTGCCGAGAGGCTGTTCGCGCTAGACTTTGCGGGGTGCAGCGTGTTCCCCCGTTAGTATTATTGTTGACAATATATTTAAAAATTGTCAACAATATAACCCGGCGTTAGGGAGGGTTTCATGAATAAGGCGATTTTGCTGGCATCGGCTTGCGCAAACACTATTGCAATGGGGACGGTTGCGAATGCACAGGAGATGCAACTGGCTAATGGGCCGGACGATCAGATCGTTGTCACTGCGCAAAAGCGTGAACAAAGCATTCTCGATGTCAGCCTTACAGTAACGGCGCTAGATGACAAAACCTTGCGTGAATCGCGCGTTCTCGAAATGCGTGATCTCACAAACTATGTTTCCAACGTCGATATCCGCGAACAGGCGCCTGGCATTCTGCCGATCGTGACTATTCGCGGGGTGGGGCTCAATGATTTCAGCAACACGAACAATCCGAGCGCCGGGATTTATATCGATGAAGTTTACATTTCTTCGCTCGGGTTGATGGCGTTCGATTTTTTCGATCTTGAACGCGTCGAAATTCTCAAAGGTCCGCAAGGAACGCTGTATGGCCGCAACTCGACAGCGGGCGCCATTAACTTCATAACCGCCAAGCCCAATTTCGATTACACGTCGGCGATGCTTTCCGCGACATATGGAAATTTCAATACATATGAAATTGAAGGCATGGCGAATTTACCTGTCAGCGACACGCTGGCGATTCGCTTAAGCGGTAAGACGATACAACAGAAGAAGGGATACTATTTCAACAGGACTACCGGCGACGATATCGGCGAACGCAATGTCGCGCTGGGGCGCGCGCAATTACGCTGGACGCCAACTAACGACGCCGACATCAATCTCAAAGTAGAAGGGTTTTCCGTGAACTCCGGCATCGGGCAGGGCGCTTTCTTCGGCGGTCGGGATTTCACGAATTCGCCTTCCTTCCAATGCGAGGCGATTGCGATGGGCATGGTCGATCCGACCTGTACAAGCCCGTTCGGATACAACGACCAGGATGGCGATCCGTTTACCGGCGATTGGTCATCCCGGAATTTTTATGACGCCCGCCAGATTGCGGCGACTTTGCGCGGCGTCTTCCAACTCGGCGGGATAGAACTGACCAGCGTCACCGGCTTTATCGACGCCGACCGGGCCTATTACAACGATCTTGATGCGTCACCCGCGACCGCGCTCGAATTCATACCAAGTACGGATGTTCGCCAGTATTCTCAAGAATTCCGGCTATCCGGATACGTCGGGGAGCATTTCGACTGGCTGCTGGGAACATTTTATTCCCATGACCGAATTGTCGTCGGATCTGAGGGCTTTCAGGATGACTTCTTCCTGACGCAAACCTCAGGGTTCGGCGACCAGAAAACCGATTCCGTCGCCGGATTTGCACATGCGGAATACGGCCTGACCGATACGCTGACCCTGATCGGGGGGCTGCGCTTAAGCTGGGAACAAAAAACATACATTGCGCAGGTCGCAGACGAAAATCCGTTCGGCACAAGCTGTCTTCTAAGCTCTACCTGCACGCCGGGCATGACAGGGCAGGTGGTGCTGGCGTCAACGGATGACGAGATCAATGACACTACTGTCTCATGGAAGGGAGGGCTTGATTGGAAACCCGCGCCAAACACATTGATTTATGGGAGCGTCTCACGCGGCGTAAAATCTGGCGGTTTCTTCTTTGGTTTCGCTACAAACAGCCGCTCGTTCCTGCCGTTTGAACCGGAAAGTCTTATTTCCTATGAGGTCGGTTTCAAACATCAAACGGTCAACAATGCGCTGAGAGTTTCCGCAAGCGGATTTTATTACGACTATTCGGACATTCAGACATTTATTCTCGATGAAATGTCGGCGATTCCGCAGCAGCGTCTCGGTAATGTCGATGAGGCGACCCTGTACGGCGCCGATCTGGAAGCGACCTTGCTGCCGCCGGGGATAGACGGTTTGTCCATCACTGCGGGATTAGGGTTGCTGCATTCAGAACTTGGCGCGTTCACTGCACTTGGCGGGCCAGTGCCAGAAGGTAATGAGTTTCCGAATGCGCCCGACGTCACGTTCAACACCTTGGTTCGCTATGAGCGGCCGATCGGGAATTCACTGCAAGGCAGTGTGCAGTTCGACGGGCGGTATTCAGGCGCCATGTTCAAGGGCGCCCTTAACAGCCCGCTGGTGGCGTCTGAACCATATTCCCTTTGGAACGCGCGCATCGCGCTTGGCGATTTGAACGGACACTGGGAGGCGGCAATCTGGGCGAAGAACCTGTTCGACAAACAGTATAAGGTTCAGGGCGTTAATCTGACAGCTCTGGGTTTTGGATATGAAAACTATAATCCGCCGCGTACTTTCGGCGGAACGATAACGGTTCGATTCTAATTGATGTGCGCATGGCAAGGCGTGAGAACAGGGACAGAATATATTTAAAATATTCACTGAACAAGCTGGCAGCTAAAGTTACCGCCAAAATTACAAAGCCGCTTAGCGCTCCGTTTGAATCATTTCCACCATTGGCTTCAGCTGAATGAATTCGAAATATGTCCGATAACTTTGAACATCAGGCCGAGCTTTAAAAGTATAGCGCCGTGGCATGCCAAATGTTCGTTTTTGGAGAATTGCCGAAGCTGGTGTTTAATTTTAAGGGCAGGAATGTGCGCAGAAGCGGACATAGAAAGAAGCGCCAGCCCCAGGGTCTATCGTGCTCGAGCGCGATATTCATAAGGACTTTCGCCCTTAATCCGTTTGAACGCAGCGCTGAAAGCGAAAGGACTGCTATAGCCGACTTTCTCCGAGACCGTCCCCACCGTTTCATCCGGGCGGCAGAGTAAATCTTCTGCGAGCGCCATTCGCCAATTTTTTAGAAATGTCATTGGCGGTTCGCCTACGATATCATTGAAGCGGCGCGCCAGAGACGCACGCGATGTATTCGTTTTCGAGGCAAGCTTGTCCAGAGTCCATGCATATGCCGGGTCCTTGTAAATTAGCTGTAGAGCCCGCTCTACAATTGGATCGCCTTGAGACTTCCACCAAACGGGGCGATCTGAATCTCTCGTCGCGACCCATGCCTTCAAAACAGCCGTCAACAGAAGATCAAGCAGTCGATCGAGAACTGCAGCTTGCCCCGGTTCATCCCTAATCACTTCGTCGACCAGGATCGGAACCAGCGGCGAGTTCCAATCGTCTTTATTAAGGACCAAAACTGGCGGCAGCGTCTTAGCAAGTTTGTCGCTCACCGTGCTCAAATGTTCATATGCACCGACAATAAAGACGCATTCGCCTGTAGAATCGTTTCCCCACGTTCGCACGCCGTGCGTCATTTCTTCGAGTACGGAATTTCCTTCTAGATCGCAGCATCGCTGTTCGGGATGGATGATAATTTCCGGCTTTGTATCGAGAGCGCTCACGACATTGTAGTGGTCAGGCGCGCGCGTCACGGCAACACCGCCGGGCGTGACATGCAGCGGGCCTCCTTTGTCCGGCACAACCCATAAATCGCCTTTAACCGCAGCGATAAGTGTCGCTGGGGACTCTGCCAATATGCGCAATCCCCAAGGCGGGCTCATGACGCAGCGAAGCGCAAACGCCCCGCGAGCGCGCGTTCCTTCCAGAAGATTGGCAATTGCGTCCATGGGGCGAATTTAGACGATCTCGTATGATTCTGAATAGGCCGGAGATGGCCGAGCAGAAGCCTAAATCATAGGTTTTGGCGAGAAACAGCACCAAACGGATGGTCCTATGTCTGACACAGCCTTAACAGCAGTTCTCTGGTTTTGCGCGGTTGGCAGCGGACTCATGACCGGCGTCTATTTCACATTTTCGGGCGTTATCATGGCCTCATTTGCACGGATTGAAACATCGGCGGGCATTCTCGCGATGCAATCCATCAATGACACGATCCTCCGTTCGACATTCATGCCGCTTTTCTTCGGCACATCCTTCGCCGCTGCCGGCGTCGCAGCAATTGCGTTGGGAGACCTTTCGAGAGCGGACGCCATTTTGATGTTGGGCGCGGGCGCTCTCTATATCGGCGGCATGTTCCTGACCACCATCTTCTTCAATGTGCCGCTGAATAACAAGCTTAAAGACGCGGACTCACATTCAGCTTACGGCGCACAAATCTGGGATTTGTATTTACGCCAATGGACACGCTGGAACCATGTACGAACCGTTGCGTCCGCCGTTTCGAGCGTTCTCTTTTTCATTACAATCCAAGGAGTAATCTCATGAAAGCCATAAAACTCATTTCGTCCTCTTTGTTCTTGGCCGGTTTAACAGCGCTTGCGCTTCAGTCAGCTTACGCTGCGGATGACGACGAACTGTCGCCGCAATTTAAGTCCGGCGACGACGTCAGCCTGACGCCCGGTCACCCCAATCACTTCGCGGCGTTTGCGCCAGAATCGCCGGAAATGCTGGCGCGCATGCCCGAGATCGATCCTGAAACAGGATTGCATGTATCTGAGGTAAAGCCTGGCCTCTTCTATGTAACGGAAGGGGTCTATCAATCTGCGTTCCTTGTCACCGATGAAGGCGTTATTGTCTTCGATGCGCCGCCGAGTTTCGCCCACAAATTGCCCGACTTGATCGCTGAGCATGCGCCCGGTATGACAATCCGCTACCTGGTCTACAGCCATGGACATACCGACCATATTGGCGGCGCTGGCGTCTTCGCAGGGATAAAAGGGCTGGAAGTTGTCGCTCATGAGAAAGTCGCCGAGAGCATCGCGAAAAGCGGACGCCCGGGCTTGCTCAAGCCGACCAGAAAATATGATGAGCAGTATGATGTCTCGCTTGGCGGCCAAATCGTTGAATTCACGCCAGCGTCGTTTCACGCCGAGGATGCGGACACGATCATCTACCTGCCCGATCGCAAATTCGTAATCGCCGTCGACACCATTACGCCGGGTGAAGTGCCGTTCATGAATTTCGGCGCGACGTCCGACGTCGGCGCCTATATGACATTCTTCGATAGGGTCCTCGACTACGACTTTGACCATATTTTGTCGGGACATGTGTCGGTCTTGGGAAACCGCGATGATGTGGTCATGGCGCGCGACTACGCTTTTGATGTGCGGGAGACTGCCGGCCGGAGCATGGCGACTTTTTTTAATCGTTTCAACTCAGTGTTCAAAGCGTTTGAATACAAGAACGCCAACCTCGCCTACCGCACAGCGATTGAATCGGTTCGGCGCGACTGCGCTAAAGAAATAATCGACAGTTGGAGCGGAAAACTGTCCGTAGTGGATGTGTGGGCGGACAGCCACTGCCAGACGGTGATCTTGTACAATATTATGCACTAGCTTCAGGGTGCGTAAGTCAATCCAATTATGCTCGGTGGGGCCAAATGCGAATGTTAAAATCAGTCTTCTCATTTTTGGTTCACTAGCGGCGATCGCCGTCTGGTTCGCCTTCGCCCTCTTCGTCGGGTTTCACGGCTTGTGGATGAAACCGATCGCGCCGCAGGGAGACCACAGCGCCTTTTACGCGGAAGCCGCGCGCATGATTGACGAGACCAATACCGGCAATACCGCGTTCATGCTCTTGGATGACGGCGAAGTTGTCGGAGAACACTATGCGAAGTCCGAACATTACGTGGACGAGAATACGGTTTTTCCAACGGCCTCGTTCAGCAAGTGGATTACCGCGCTCGGGGTCATGACGCTGGTAGAGGACGGGAGGGTCGGACTTGACGATCCTGTCTCTATGCATTTGACGCGGTGGCGTCTCGCGGACGGCCCCAGTGATGAGGAGGGTGTTACTGTCCGACGTCTCCTCTCTCACACCGCTGGCCTGACTGACGGCCTGGGGTTTGGCGATTATGAAGCCGACGAAGTCCTGCCGACGCTTGAGCAAACATTGGCCAACCCTCGCGCATCATCCGGCCGCGACGTCGACATCGTGGTCGGCGCGGCGCCCGGAAAGGAGTTTGCATACTCCGGGGGCGGTTTTCTCATTCTGCAACTCCTGATTGAAGAGGCGTCGGGCCAAGACTACCAGAGCTATATTCAAGAGAAGGTTTTGGATCCGCTTGAGATGTGGAATTCGTCATTCGACTTTATTGGTGATATCGACGGCGCGACTCAATCATTTGATGTGACCGGCAAACCGGCGCCGCAATATAAATACGCCGCCCCCAGCGCGACGGGGTTTGCAAGTTCCGTCGCCGATTTGAGCCGCCTCGTGAAGGCGATTGCGAACGCTGAACCAGTGCTTGGTCTAAGCGCGCAGACTCTGCAATCCATGCGTGAGCCGGAAGCCTTCGTCTATGGCGCCGGTATATGGGGGCTTGGGACAATGCTCTATGCGCCGACACGATCTGGCGACTCGGTGTTCGGCCATGACGGCGCTAATGAACCGGCGATCAATGTGTCGGTGCGCATCAATCCGGAAACAAATGATGCGTATATAATGCTCGTAAACGGACACCCATCGCTGGCATCCGATATCGGTGCTGAGTGGGTGCTTTGGCAGACGGGTAAGCCTGACTTATTATCGACGGATCGAGTTCTGAAAAGCGCCGTTTTGCCTGCAATCCTGGGAAGCGCTTTCATTCTGTTACTGACGCTTCTTTTGTCGAGGCGACGAAACTGATACGTGGCGCCGAAAAACTGAATCACGTTCTGGCGCGCAGACCTCATTTTGTGTGTTTTTCTATAGAGGCATGAGGCCCGCTTGGCCTTTTCCGCTTTGCGCTGCGGCGGCGCTGCGCCCTTCTTCAACGGCTCCATCCTTTGCAGGCGGACAGGGACGCGGAAACTTCGCGATGAGGTTCAATTCGCCGCCCCAGGCCTCTACGTAACGTCGGCGCGAATGTTCTGTTGACCCACTCACTCGGATAGTTCGAAACAAAATATGGGGTCGCGATTCTTGCGCGATAATCCATTGAATATATTGAAAGAAATTAATGGCTCCCCTTCGTGAACGCATATCGAACTTTGTGTCAGGCGCCCAAGGCGGAATTTCTCGCACTTTTACAGGAGGTTAGTTACCGAAGTGATGATTTCGTAATAGCTCATCAGTCCTAGAAATATTGGTGATTTTCGCAGTTTTAATGCTTAGGATCCTGCGCCCGCCCTGGCGCGATAGAACCCCCTTCGAACGCAAAGGGTGACCTTGAGCGTTGAACATTTGCTCGGTTATTTGGATATTTCTAGGACGGCATGCGCTACAGAACTTTGCGGCCGCAGGCACTCTATTCACAGCGGACGATATTTTTACGGAAACTACTCACAAAAAGCTTTTGCTTGGTTATGTGAGCCCATCGAAAGTCTGATGTTTGCGCGCGACCTAAAACGACCGCAATTACCGCGCGCAGGCGAGGTTTACGTCGAATTTTGCGGAGACCACAGCGCGCTGGCCGGATTTTTCGTTCTCAACTGCGCCTTCCACAGACCCTTTCATCCGCCCGCCCATGCCGCGGCCGGTATGTTCGTCGATTGTCAGCGTGCCGTCGCCAATAAACATGTTGGCGACATGGGCGTTGATCGCCGGATCGAAATTCTGCCCGTTCATCCATTCGACCTTGCCAATGGCGAAGGTTCCCGTATCGCCAGGCGCGGGGCTTGAGCGGTCCCCGAAGGAAAAATGAAAATATTCCGGCTGGGTCGCCTTTGATGTGTCGGAAAAGCCAATACCCATTCCTTCGCCCTTTATGCATCCGCCCGTCAGGATCAGATTGGCGCCATCATAGTCATATTGCTTAACGGGATCGCCGGTGAACGAAAACTCAAAGTTGTTGATGTTGTAACCAAGCTTCCGCGAAGAGGATTCGTCCCGGGACGGCTCGGCGGTCTTGTCGCTCGCGTCAGATCCATTTCCGCATGCAGCCATGAAGAGCGCGCTGCAAATCGCGAGGCCGAGGCGGCGGCCCATATTGACCGTTTTGGTATGGCTTTCCATAAGAAATCTCCCTTCTAATGTCTTCACGCATTCGCAACAGCTGCGATCAGATAATCGCGCAGCCACGCCAGCCCCTCTTCGGGCGCGCCGCCGGCGATCGGTTTTTCGATTTTGTCTGTCGAGATCAGCAGTTTCTTACCCGACAATTTCATCGTGCCCGTGGCGCGCAGAATTTCTGTGTCGCGATCTCTGATGGAAATTGTTTCGATGTCGCCCAACGGCGCGACGAAGCTTCGCGAGTTCACCAGAGGATCTTCGTAGCGCAACTCCTGGCGCGTGACGGTAAGCTGACGTGGTTTCGTGCGCTCAAGATACCGAATGCCGTAAACAGCGCCGCCGAACAGGAGAGCGCCAACAAGGGCGCCGAAATGTAGATTGAAGATGCCCAGAAGTAACCAGGCGACCGAGACGGCCCCGAATATCCACAACAGTGCCCTCGGCGTGTGGCCGGCGCGGATTAGCACGCGTAATTCCTGGGACGCCGGATCAGCCGGATCACCGAGCGTCTGCGCATCAAGGGACGCCGGCGGCGGCGTAAACTGCCAGCCGGCGTTAATCTTGCCCTCTTCGGCGAGCTGCTTGACGGATTTGTCCACATCTTCCGCCGCCCGAACGGTTTCCGCGCCGTCGCGCGCATCAATGGCGGGCAAGCCCAATAACGAAGCGAAGCCTTCCCAATGCGCGCGTGGATCGTCCGCACCCGCCTGTTTGCCAAGGCGTGCGGCTTCCGTCTCGATCTTGGCGCGGTCTTCGGGCGTAGCGTCTTTTGCGCTGAAGGCCTTGCGCGCCAGCGCGAAAGTCGCGCCCAAGTCGGCCTTGCCGGTTTCCTGTGCAAAAAGCGGAATTGATTTTTTTGCGCCGCCGGAATGGACGAGTTCGATCACATGCCGGTAACGCGTTCTGACGCGGTCTGACGCTCTGTCTTCATGTATCGCAAAGCGTTTCCAGCGCACGCCTTCATAGGCGTTCAAGGGTTCCACCCATTCCTTTTCGCCGATCGGTGATTTAGAGCGGAACGAAACGCGGTCGCGATCGATACTGATTTTTGCGCCGCTGCTGAACCATCGAAGAAACGCACGTCCGCCATGGAGAAGCGCGAAGGCGCCAATCCCCAATGGCAGCCATTTTCGCAACGGCGCATCGGCGTCACCGAGCATATAATCCGGAAGCATCGCAGTGACGTTTAACGCGAATATCAAGAGCGCGATGGAAAGGCCGAGATTGATGAAGACAGACTTTTTAGAAGATCGCATTTCAAGCGTGATCGGTAATTTTCCCGCATCGCTGGTCTGCGTTATTTTCAACCCGTCATAATGGCCTTTTGCCACGTTTCGCATCCGCTTTCTTCATAAAACTATCGATCGAGGAAATGCCGGCAACCGGTGTTCCGCCGCACGCCTACTTGCCGGCGATTTCCCAGAGTTTCACGGTTAAGCGTTTCTCGCCTTCGCTGGAATTCGTCGACGCCGTAGCAGCGAGGTAACGCCCATTGGGACTGACGCTTACCGCTCGAATTTGTGACGGATACTTACCGTCGCCCTGGGGAAAGGCGGTCATGGACGAAACGGGCTCGTCTCCGCCGGGCATCAAGACATGGATGACATCGTCGAGTCCGGCCTCCACCGACATGCCGCCGCTTTTGACAGCGAATAAGTGCTCATTATCCGGCGCCCAGGCGCCGAAACGAACGCCGGCGAAATCTCCGGCAATATTTTCCGAACCGATGTCCCAGACCTGGCTGCGCAAACCTTCATTATCGCCGCCGGTAACGAACAGATGTTCTCCGTCAGGACTGAAGTGAAGCGCACCCGGTCCAAACGCCTCGCTTGAAAGAGTCGTGAGCTTTTCATTATCCGGATACGTTCTGATTTCGATTTCCGATCCCAACTGGGTATATCCACGGACAAAGGCGATCTGATCGCCGGCTGGGGACCAAGCGAAGCGCGTCGGCTCCACGTCAATAGGCCATTGCTCAAGCGCCTCCGTATTCGCATCGTCTTTGACGACCCGCTGCACGGGCTGAAAGATGATGGCGTGACCTTCGCTTCCCTGATTTACGACAGCAATCACCGGCTCTGAAGGATGGAATTGAACGCTGCGTACATTCACCCGGCCGGCCGCTTCAGCCACCGCCGCATAGGCCGGCTCAAAAAAGAAATAGTCGTCCGAAGGCGGTGTGTTTTCGAGGCTATACGACAACGGCGTGAAGGCTGGGCTGTTGTTCGGGGTTACCGCCTGCCATTGACTGTCGGCGCTGATTGTCACGGCCGCCCCGCCGCCATTGCGCGCCTTCGAGACCCAAAGCGCTTTCAAATCAGGGATTGACAGATAGGTCGTTCCGTCGCCGTCGCCAACAGCGATGAAGTTTCCTTGTGGGTCCCAGCGTATAAAGTCATCGACGGCGCTATTGTGTTCGGTGATCACCGCCTCGGCCACGAGTTCGAGACCGCCAGCATCGCCGCTAAATTTGGTCTTCCATTTTTTGGCCGCCGGACCAGGCTTTTTGGGCGCATCGGCGTCGCCCATATCGGTCGGCATGCGCCCGGTCACGCGCCAGGACGCCGGGTTCGGGTTTCTAACTTTCCAGCCGTCTTCTTCTTTGATGAGGCGAACGCGCCGCCGCAGGCTTTCGCGAATTCCGTCTTCCTCCGATTTGGCCTTAAGAATGAGCGTTATCTGGTCGCCATCCCGTGTTGAGGAAACGAGTTCAAAGTCGCCTTTCGGCATTCTCAGCTGTTCTGCGTTCGGCGGATTGAGAACGCTTTCGCCCATTGTTTCGAGAGTCTCTTCCGGCAATCCTTGGAGCTGTTCTACCTGACGCGACAGCATATAGGGATAGAGGTCCTGAATGCTCTCGGCATTTTCTCGCGCCTCCAGAAACTCACGATAGGTTTGCACCGCTTCATCCGGATTCGCCGCTGCGATAGACGGCCCAAAGGCGATAGACGAGGCTATCATTGCGATGGCGATGCGCGACGTAAGATTCGTCATGGTGTCCCCTTACTGCAAAACAGATAGTTCAGTGTTGACGCTATTGGCGCTGCGTAGAGACCGCAACCGAACGCCATACTCAATTTTCGTCAGAAAATATTTCATTGAAAATTAGGGGCGCGCATTGCTTGAGCGCATCTGCAAGCGATGGCACCGTTGGTGAAAATAAATGGGTACGCTTATGTTTTTTCGAAGGGCTCTGTTTGCGTTTGGCGTATTTTTCGCGTTCGCATTAGCTGTCGATCGATCGTATGCGGAAGACAATTCTTCTGAGTCAGTTTCATTGCCTGCGCCGCGGGTTCATCTGAAATTTGAAGGCGATCTGACAAATTCCGGTACGCAGCCGAGGCTTGCGCCGCGGATGTTCACGAGCGACGGCCGCATTTCGCGGGAAGCGCCGAACTTTGTCGGCGGCCGCGACGGACAGGCGCTGCGTTTCGCTGGCGGTCGGAGCGTCGATATTCCCCTGGACGTATTTCTTGCCGCGTTTCCTAAAACGACCTTCACGGCGTGGGTCTATGTCGAAGAAGAATTTTCGAACGGCGCCGCGCATTTCGCGTCGAATAATTCGTTCCTCAGACTGTATTATTACGCCGGCCAGTTCTGGATGGAGACGCACCGTTCAAACGGCATTCAATTCACGTCGTCAGACGCCGTCCCGCGGGAAGAGTGGGTTTTCGTCGCCGGCGTCTGGGATGCGACCAACGCCACAGCCACGCTCTATCTGAATGGGGAATCCAAGAGCGCCGACTTCAATCCCGTCAATGATTTATCGCCTGACCGCAGTGTCTGGCTCGGCGCCCAGTATGCGAACAAGTCCAGCATTCGAAACGTGCGCATGGATGACGTGCGCCTCTACGACAAAGCGCTGAGCCTTGATCAGCTCGACGCGCTTTACGTTAGTGCTGACCAGCAAGCGCAAAATATCGAGATAGCTGAACGCGATGCGAATGCAAATGAGCGCGAAACCGAAGACGGCCTTGAAGGGCCGCTGAAAAGAACGGAACCGGATGACGAGGCTGTCCTCGGCGACAATCCGCTCTCAGGCGCGGATCCGGCGACGCGCGACCTCGAGGCGCTGGACGGCCTTCTGCAAGAAGAGCTTGAGGAAGCGGTTGAAGAGGCGCGCAATGCGCGTCCGAATTATGACGACGTAGACAAAATCGAATGCGAACCGGCTTCGAGCGCGAGCAACAGATCAAACGCCGTCATTCGAGGACGGTTTCCAAATGAATTTTCAGCTGCAATCCGCAAGATCGGACAATGCGGTCGCGGCCTCGCGGTCGCTACGATCAATGAAAACAAACAGTGGATCGTTGCGATGAGGCCGTCTGCGGGCGGGCGCAACAAGGGGCAGATCGCCCATAGCAAGAATATTCCAGCCGCACTCGCAAAACGGCTTCGTGCAATAGAGGTCCGGGAGGGCGAACTGACGGCCGCCGACATTGCCGAGAACGGGAACTGGCTTATCGCCTCCGATAAAGGTCTTGAGCACGACGGCGTTGCAACAACGACAATCGCCCGGCTGAACGCCGTTGTTCAAAGTGGAAAAACGATAACCGGCTTCGATTTTGCCCCCGGCGAAGCCGATCGCTGGGTGGCGGTCGATTCATCTGGCGGCGTAGACGGTGCCAGACTGCCTGATTCAATGACTGCGGAGATCGAATTTTTTCCCTTGACCCAACGCCGGTTATTCGACGCACGGTTCGGGACCGGCGATCGCTGGATACTGGCGGGATCGGATTTGTGGTTTGCTAGCGGCGGCATGGATCAGGCGGCCCTGCGCCGATTGCGGGAGATACAGACCGCAGGCCGAACGCCGTGGCGGTTCGTTTTTGGTTCGAATTCCGGCGATCATATATTCAAGCCCGTTGGCGCCGGTCGGCGACCTAACGATCCAATCTGGCGATTTGAAACCGCAGTTTCAACGACCGGCATTCGCAGTCGCATGGCGGCAAACAACATAGCCGCCCTGTCCGTTGCGATGATCCGCGATAACAAGGTCGCCTGGGCGCGCGGCTACGGCCTGAAAAATCCGGACGAACCTGAAAGCTACGTTCGTCCGGACACCACTTTTGAAGCGGCGTCATTATCTAAACCCCTGGCGGCGTTTGGGCTCATGCAAATTGCTGATCGCGACTCGATTGATCTCGACGAGGAGGGCGGTCTGGAGGCGCTGGACGCACTGTTCCCGCCGTTGCGCCGGGTAATTTTCCGCGACGCCATACTGCCTCACGGCGGCACCATTGCGCAGGTCATGCAACACTGCGCATCGATCTGTTACGAATATGCGAGCGATTGCGCCAATGACGGCGGCGGCGGCGGGGCGGCGCGCTACGCCGTCGACGCGCCGATGCCAAGCGTGGACGAAATGATCCTCGGACTTGGAGACGCCAAGGCTTCCCACAAGCTCACGCGCACCGGCAATCCGAACGTGGAATCTGAATACTCGAGCGCCAACTACATGCTGGTTCAGGCGCTGTTTGATGTCTATGGCGAAGGCTTTTTACCGCACATGGATCGATTGATGTCCGACCTCGGCATGACGGACAGCACGTTTGCGACGCCTTATCCGGAGCGAAACGACGGCAACTTTGCGCGCGGATGGGACGGCGCCGCTGTGACGCCGATTTACGCGCGTCCTGAAATGGCGGCGGCCAGCCTGATGTCGACGCCAAAAGATTACGCGCAATTTGTAATTGCGCTCAACAAAAACGGCGATGGCCATGTGCCTGCGCCACGCGCCGACCAACTCCTTGGCAAGTCACCGCCGGCAACCAATTCATGCACAAAGCCGGGCGTGATGGGACTTGGCGTCAATTGGGACGCGTCCACTGATTTTTGGGGAACGGAAGCCTTTTTCCATGGCGGCCTCAATGTTGGGTACCGCGCCCGCATGTTCGGCCTACCGCAAAAACAAAGCGGCCTCGTCGTGTTCATGACAGGTACGCTGAACGACGCCAATGCGCTTTATCAAGAAATAAGGCGCTCCATTCGCAGCGCTTATGACGACCTCTAGTTGAGAGAAAAATCTTGGTTCTTATGCTTAGACAACCAAACGCCTTCCAATGTGTATTCGCCGCCTGTTCAGCCATGCTCGCCGGGCTTTGCGCCCCGGCCATGGCGCTGCTGGGCTTCGCGGCGCCGGCTCTCGCCCAGCAGCCCATCGTCCACCTCAAATTCGACGGCTCGCTCGCCAATAGCGGGTCTAACGGCGTTCAGGCCGAAGCGGTTTCGCCGGGCTCGCGCGGGGAAACACCGGCGGCCATCGATTATTCGGAAGGCTGGTTTGGTGAGGCGGCGGCGTTTGACGGCGACGTTGTGCTTCGTATGCCGATACAATTGAACAAGGAGCAGTACGGACAATTCACCTTCACCGGATGGATTTACACCGACGAAGACTGGAACGCCGAAGCGCCAATGATTTCCAACGGGTCACATCTCTGGGTGAACATCTGGGGCCGCCACGTCCAAATGAAATGTTACCGATGCATCATCACCCATACCGGCAAGGCGGTTCCGCCGGAGCGCTGGGTTTTTGTCGCCGCCGTGTGGAATGCTGCCGAGAACGAGGCGGCGCTTTATCTCGATCAGCGCGTCGTTCGCTATGATGAATTGGACTTAAGCGAAGAGCCGGAAGCGAGCGAATATCTTTGGATCGGCGTGCGCGATGGCGCAACCGGATCTCCCAAGGCGAATATGCGGATTGACGATCTGCGTCTTTATGACCAGGCCCTTTCCGCCTCGCAGATCGCTGCGATTCGGCGCGGCGCCGCGCCGGACAGTCCGCTGACGGGACAGCCGCGCAGCGACGGGCCGGTTGTCGCTGATGGTGGTGAAATTACACCTGACATTGGCGGCGCCAGCGATATTGAAAAGGCCAAGCAGGACGGCGCAGCCAGCGCTAAATCTTCGACGCCGCCCGTGGTCGAAACGACCGAACAGCCAGCCGGCGACGGGCAAAGGCGCGTCATCGGATGGCGGATCAACCATGATAATTCTTACACATCCAAATTGGCGGGCCGGTCAGGCGATTTGTCGCGAATCCTTCAAGTATCGACGCCTGGGGCCGGTATACAGCGTCTGGGCTGGCAAACGGATAAGGGAATGGCATGTCGAATGCTGATCGATGACGACAGCAACAGTACGGATTGGGAAAAAGAAGCAGGCACCTGCAAATATGTCATGGGAAGCCGCGTCGCCAATCTCGATGGCGGGTACATGACGGACCTGTACTTTTCTCCTAAAGCAACCCCTACTGACGGTCTGGATAAGCTGATCCTCACCGCGTACCGCATCAATGAGCAGGGACAGCTTGTCGATGAAATCAAGGAGACGACGAAGGACATAGATACGATTGACCTTCCGCTACCGATTCTGCCACCTCTTATCGACCCGGATTACCAGTTCGAGACGTCGTGCATTCGCGACCACGTAGCGACAGGGCTGGTTGCGCATTACAAGCGGCGCGCGACAAATGCAACGACAATAGTCGGGCTGCAACTTATCTGCTCGGCGGTCGTCAAGCTGTATGGAGAGTGATTATGTTTGATCAACGCACAATCGTGTCCACGTCACTTTTATGCACCTGCCTTCTTTTAGTTGGAGCCTGCGGCGGAGAAAACGCTTCTGCTCCAACCGACACAAAAACGGCGGAGAAGTCTGAAACGTCTTCTGCCGCGACGAATATTGATTTCGATAGAGCGACCTTCGCTTTCTTCGAGGACTTGCCCGATGCGAATGATGTATCCGAGGCTGAAATGGGGGATCTCTACTTCAAGCTCCTGACGCGGATCACAACAAAGGTTCGCGCCGTCAACAATGAAAAGGCGGCTGCCGCGACCCGCGAGCTGATCGACTACGCCCATGCGCAAGCGATGCTTCTTGAGGAACGCTCCGAGGCGCTGCCGGAAGGAGACAAGAGCAAGCTGTTTCAGGACAGCTTGTCTCAAATCATGTGGGCGGAACGGCAATACGGTATAGCGTTGCGCCGAATTAGCGACGACGATCCGAAATATATGCGCGACTTCGCCGCCTATGCTGACAAGGACTGGCCGCGATTGCGTTAGCGAAAATGAAATGGCCCCGATTATGAGAAAACTGAACATATATGTCATTGCTGGATTGTTGACGCTCACCGGGTGCGGCGGCGAGCCGGCGCAAGCCGACGTCGACGCCGCAGAAACAAACGAAGAAGAAACAAGAGACGCAGCGACATCTGCCGAGGGCGGTATGAAACTGTGCACGCACCGTTTGATGGAACTCGACAAGCAACTGGCGGAGTCCAATCTCACGGAAGAACAAAAAGCCGCCTTCGATTTGACGCGAGAGTCCGCGTCGGCGATGTGCGCCAGCGGCCAGGAAAACCTGGCTGTCCAGATGATCGATTCCATGTCCGCATCCGTTGCGAAGGCATCCGGGATCGCAGGCGCTGCTAATGAGGACAGAGCCGAAGAAGCCGAGGCGCTGCCGGCGGAGGAAGACTACGCTCTGGGCGAACCTCGCACCGACCTCGAACGGTTCTATGGTCTTTACGCTTTGCCGGATAATCCTGACCGTCAGTTATTCGTCGCGCCGGCCACGAGCCCTAACCCGGACCGTCCTATCCCGAACGGATATCTGATGGTCGGCGCCATGTGGGGCGATGCTGCGAACTGGTATATGAAGTCAGAAGCCGACACACGCTTTGTTCAGCAATGGGTCAGTCCGGGCGGGTCGCCGATAAAAGTCGAGTTTAAAACCGGCGCCAACGGCGCCGCGGAGTTCATGACCTTCACTTCAGATTATATGAATTATCAAGACATGCCTCGGGTAAGCGATTTGCCCGACGACTGGCAGTGATACCTGATCGTTATTTATTATTGTTATTGTCAGGAAGAAGCCACGGCTCGCTTTGTACCAAAACTATTGCGTCCATCCGGTTATCAACATTCAGCTTCTTTAAAATGGACGACATATGATTTTCGACGGTGCGCTTCGATCGAGACATGATTTCCGCGATTTCAGGATTGGAATTTCCGTCCACCAATAGCGACAGAACGATTTGTTCTTTCTGTGTCAGTCCCAGCGGATGATTGCGTGACGCCTGATAGGGGCCGCGGCGCTTCCTCGGCAGTTCATCAGCGAGGCCGTGCTCGCCGGCTTGCGCAAGTATCTTTTCTTCAAGGCTGCGCGCGTCTATCTTGCGGGCAATTTTCAGCGCAGTCGCAAGCAATTCGGGTTTCTTTGCTCGGATGAGTGCAATAGCCTCATCGACCGGCGCGCCAATTTTACGCCAGAGCGCTGCAGACTTTTTAACCTTGCCCGTAAGCTCCAATTGGTATGGCTCTGCGATGTTTTCACAAAAAGCGCTGGGGGTCTCATAGCCGAAACGGTTCGCCCATGCAGCGATTTCGCCGCGATGCCACATATGCATGGCGTCGGCGCCAATGTCGAAAAGCGCATAAAGACTTTCCTCGGCGATCCTTGGAGCATTGTTGAGCCAGGCGAATAGCAGCCGATTGAGTTGAGCTGGAACGATGTGCTGTGGTTCTTCTGTAGCGCTTGCATGATCAAGAACATCCGCCAGATTGGATGCCGCATCTTTGTCGCCCATCAATGTTTTCACCCGGGACAGCACAAGCCGCGCCGGCAACTTCATGAGCAATGTCAGCCGATCAAGCTCAAGAACGCCTTCGCAGATTGTTTTGGCGTCGTGCAATCTTCCTTGCGCACAGCGCAGTTGCGCCTGACGCCCCACGAGATAGTGTGTCCATGAATCGAGATCGTTCTTTGTGTCGAACGCCACGCCTTGCGAAACAATGCGTTCGGCAAGGTCAAATTCTTTGAATTCCACGGCGTATTCGGAAAAGTTGGTGTAGACGCGCGCTGCGTGTTCGTGAAAGCCATGTTCCAGCGCAAGGGAAAGGCTTTCTTCGAGCATAGCGACGCCAGCTGCGTAGCCGCGAAAACAGCGCGCGACCCCGACATTATTGAGCGCATGAATACGAATTTCAGTATCATCAAATTTACTGGCAAGTTTCAGCGCCTTTTCGCCCCATTCAATGGCCTCGGCCATTTCATCATTGAGCATGTAAAGTTGCGATTTCAGGCTGTAGGCCTTCGCCCGCTCAGCGCTGGGCGGTGTGTCTTCAAGAATGCGCACCGCCTCATCGGCGTATCGCGTCGCCTCTGCCGATTCTGCGCGGTACCAATGCAGGCGCGAAAGCCAACGCAGGTTTTCTGCAACGCGAGCGTCTTCGCCAAGCGCGCGCCAGAGGGTTACGGCATGCCTGCGGGCCTCGATGACGTCATCGTCTATACGTAGAGAAAGGCCCGCTTCATAAGCCCATTTCTCATATATCTCCGCTGCCTGTTCAGAGCTTGCCTCGTCAACAAACTGCATTGCTGTGTGCAAATGCGCCGCGGCTTCCTGATGGGCGCCGACGGCGGCGGTTGTTTCCGCCGCCAGGGGCGCATATTTCAGAACCATTTCAGCATTGAGGGCGCCGGCAGCGTGATGCACAAACTGGTCATGGGCGGATGAATACTCGTCGATGCTGACAAGCGCATTCAATACGGTTTCGTGGATTTTACGCTGGCGGGTCGCCGGAACGCGGGCGAGCGTTGCGAGACGCGCAAGCTCATGTCTGAACCGGAGCGATCCTGAGTCGGCTTCGGTTAAAAGTTTTCGCCCCAAAGCGGCCATTGCAAAAAGGTCGCCTTGATCTCCGAAAATTGGTTCCAGTATTGGCTTCGGAATTGCGCCCGGTAAGACGCTTAATACTTCCAAAAACTCTCTTTCCTGCGGCGAAAGCCTCAGCAACCTTGTGTTTACCGCTTCTTTTATTGAAGCAGGGATTGCGCCGCCAGGACTTTCTTCACTGGCGATCAGTTCATTCACGAAAAAGGGATTGCCGCCGGAAATTTCGTGGTACTGCGCACTGTGCTCTTTTATGCCCGCAGCAAGGCACAATTTTCTCACACCTGATTTTGACAGTGGCTTCAAGTCGATTCTAAAGGTAAAGGAAGCCGGAAAACGATCAACGATTTTTCTGACCTTGCCATCATCCTCAAGCTCATCGGGGCGGAAACTCACAATAACCAAAATTGGTATTTCGGAGACTCGCCGGCCAATGAATCGCAAAAAGTCAAGCGTTGCAAAATCCGCCCAGTGGATATCTTCGACGATCAGCACAGCGCCTTTCTCGAAACTGTCGCTTATTTCGGAAAAAAGTTTCGTAGACCGGCCGCCGTTTTGCATCATCGCGCGGATGTCCTCAGTAAAGCGTCCTTCCATATCGCGAAGGGGGCCTAGAGGCCGGGGCGTAAACAGCGCCTCGCATCCGCCCCAGTACACTGCGTGATCGCCGTCAATCCGTTCGCGCATGGCCAGGAGCAGCGACGTTTTCCCGATTCCGGCTTCGCCGCAAATAAGCGCAATCCCGCCACGTCCAGCCACAGCGCGCTCATGAAGCGATAAAATCTTGTGCAAATCTTTTTTGCGCTCGATAAACATATGAAGACGCGGCCCTCTTCAGTCTTTGTTGCAGACTGATTTGCCGATCTCAAGCAACGTGGGCGGCTTTCAATTGAGCAATCGCAAAATTTGAGGGTGATCCGGCGAAATTTGAGTAATCGCATTCTGTCACGACCCGTTTAATATTCACACAGCTTAAAAGCAGCTTCGCGACTGCACCGCCGGGGAGAGGTGCGTCGGGGGAGGTCATGGCATCAGCATTTCGGGCGGGGAAATTTTTTGTCCTCTCCTGAATGCTGATCCGGCCCCGCTTTTTGCTCCCTATGAGCTGCGCAAAGGCCGGATCGCTCCAAAATTTTTGTTGGCGTATGCAAGGATGAAAGGATTGGCAATGTCGAAACGTATTGGGCTCGCCTTGCTTGGCGGTATTCTGTTTTCCGCGACGCAAGCGGGCGCTGAAGGTTTTAAAGTTGTCGGCGGCGCGGAACGGATCAATGCCGGGGGAATCGAGTTCAGCATGAAGGTCAGTGCGATCCCCACGCGAGGCGGCTTCAAGGGGTCGATCCAGTACAGCCGTGAAGCCAATGGCGGCGCTGCTGCATTAACCGTTCACGCCACCGCCGATTGCATGTGGGTGTCGACTAACGGCGAACGCGCCGTTGTCGCTGGTACGGCCCAGATTCGAAAAGGTGCAAGCGATCAAGGTTCCTGGTTCTTTGCTGCAATTTGAGAAGGCGGCGTTGGGTCGGGCGACCGCGTAAGAGCCGGATTTGCTACTCAGCAGGATGCTGAAGTGAAGTGCGAGAATGGTGAGCGTTTGTTCCCGGGAACGGTTCAGGAAGGAAATTTTACGATCTCGGCGCATGAATAGATGCCGACGATTCAGTTGTTTTTCGTTGATAGAGAAGATCATCCAATTTTTTGGTCAGATAGCCAGTTTTTTAGGAATCCGAAACGAATTCCTTTGCAATGACTTCTTTATACTGAGCGCCTAACACCAAGCCGGGTTCAATTTTGAATAACCGGCTCGGCAATTGGCGAATGCGTGAGATCAAGCGATAATTTATGGATTCGTCTTTTTGCTGGTGTCTAGACAATAAAGTGAGCTATCAGGAAAGTTACAAATAGCTCGCCGAAAGCCCAGTTCTTCGGTCCGGCCCCCCCCTGCATCATATCAAAAGTTCGAAATCAAAAATGGGGTCGCGGTTTTTGCGCCATAACCCATTGAATATATTGTGAGAAACTAGTGGCTCCCCTTCGTGAATGGCTATCCCCCTGAGCATTTGGGAAGGCAAGCCAACTTGTAATTAACGAATAATTCTCGTAACTGTCACATTGTGACAGTATTGGGAAATTTATGAGCGGACTGATTTCGCAGATTACGAGCGCCGGATACGCTGATCGTATCCTGAACGATCAGCAAATTGGGCGCATTCTAGGCGGTAGCGATGACCGGCGCTATGGCCAGGTAAAGCGCGCCTTGCAGTCGAGGGCGCTCATTCGCATCAAACGCAGCCTTTATGTACTAGCAGAGCAATACCGCGAGCATCCTCTCCATCCGTTTGCACTCGCTCAGGCGCTGGTCACAGGCAGTTATGTTTCCATGGAAACGGCTCTCGCCTTTCATGGCTGGATTCCAGAAGCCGTTTATACGACCGTTAGTGTGACGCCGGGCCGAAAATCCCAAGTGATCGACCATCCCAACCTTGGCCGTTTCGAATTCAATCCGTTAGCGCTTCACAAATCGGGTTTCCTTGCGGGGGTTCAAAGACATGTCATCAGCGATCAAGCGATGCTCGTAGCGTCACCGCTGCGGGCGCTCATGGATTTGGTCGCCTTTCGGAAACAGGAATGGGAAGGTATTGCGTGGCTTGATACTGGAATGCGGATTAGCAAAGCGCATCTACTTCATACTCGTTTGAAAGACTTCTCGGCTTTAAAAGGCGTTTACAAACACAAAGTCGTCAACGAATTTTTATCCCGGCTCGAACAGGAGGTCCGCGCATTGAAAAAAGCAATGCGTACAAGCGGAAAAGAACATAGTCATGAATGAGATTATTCACGCCCGATTAGCCGGTTACAAACCTGCCAATGATGTGGAAGCTGAGAATGCGACCAAGGAGATCATCCAGGAGATCGCGCTCTATGGGCTCTGGCGTGCAAAGTTTTTTGAACTTGCTGTTTTTCAGGGCGGCACCAGCTTGCGCATTCTGCACAAGCTGCCGCGATTTTCTGAAGACCTGGATTTCATGTTGTTGGCGCCTAATCCGAAATTCGACTGGGCGCCTTTTCTAAAGGTTCTTACGCAGACATTTGAAGAATATGGCCTGCAGCCCGAAGCGATTTCCAAGGAGCAAATGGACAAGCGTATCCGGAACGCGGTCATCAAGGATAACTCGATCGTTAATCAGCTGGATTTGTCATTTGGCAAAAGAGATTCGCGGAAAACCTTGAAGGTCAAACTGGAGGTTGATGTTCACCCGCCCGCGCATTCGAATGATGAATTCACCTATCTTGATTTTCCGGTTGATTTTGAGATTCGACATCAAGATTTGGCATCGAATTTTGCATTGAAACTTCATGCACTGCTGTGTCGGGAGTATTTGAAGGGGCGCGATTGGTACGATTTCTCCTGGTATGTCGCGCAAGGAATCTTTCCGAATTTGCCGCACTTAGAAGCTGCTCTACGTCAATTCGGCCCTTGGGCGGACGATGAAACACTCGCCGTGAATGTAGAATGGCTCCAAAATGAAATGACCAAACGCATTCAGTCAATTGTTTGGGGCGAGGCCAAAAAAGATGTCATTCGTTTCTTACGCCCCGCAGAAGCGGAATCTCTAAAGCTTTGGAGCAGCCGGTTTTTCGAATCCAAGTTGGACAGGCTCGTAAACATGCCCCCGTCGTGAAATGGAAATTTATTCGATCAACTATACGAATGGCCTTGTCATCAGATAAAAGTGGGGCTGCAAAGTTGCACTGGCTTGGCAGCGACAGCGTGGGTAATGCTCAATTTTTCTTTTCGACTAAATGATGTAAACAATAAATCCTGAATCGCATTACCGAGTATCATTTTGAAACGCCCGGTCACAATTAAGTCTATTGCGCCTCTTTTGCGCATCGACGCCTGCAGCAATCTGTCACTGCAAGCGCAATTGCGCACACGCATCATTGAGGCGATCGACAAAGGTGCGCTGGCGCCCGGCTCAAAGCTGTCGTCATCGCGGAAGTTGGCGGCCGAACTCAACGTCGGCCGCAATACCGTATTACTGGCTTACCAAATGCTGATCGCCGAAGGCCATCTGACGGCGCGCGAACGAAGCGGGGTCTTCGTCGCTGAGCGGCATACGTTCAGGAGATCTGAAAGTCCGGGTTTGATTGTGGGGCGAAGAGTGCGGGCGCGCTCCATCGTTCGGGAGAAATTGAAGATCGCCCTGCCGGGAGACAACAACTTTCGCTGTCCGCCGGATTGGCAAAAGTATCGATATCCATTCATGGAAGGACGCTACGATAGATCGCTTTTTCCGGTTTCGGAATGGCGGGAGGCAAGCCGTCTCGCGCTTGCCGTTCATGAGGTCGAAGCGTGGTCTACCGACAATAGCGATGCTGACGACGAAGCGCTGATCGACCAGATCAGAACGAAATTGCTGCCGCGACGCGGCGTTTCCGCCGGACCGGATGAAATTTTAATAACTGCCGGCGAACAGCAGGCGCTTTCGCTGATCGTTGAGCTGTTCGCCGGGCGCGGTTTGCTTGTCGGTCTTGAAGAACCCGGACTCAGGGAAATGCGGGAGCTTGTAAAACTTTCTGGCGCGGAAGCCGATTTCATTCCCGTCGATGACGAAGGTCTTGTCGTAGGTGAAGCGAAGCGCAAATACGACTTGGTCTATACAACGCCGAGCCGCCAGCGCCCGACCGGGGTGACAATGTCCATGGAGCGGCGCCGAGCGTTGATCGACGCAGCCCATGCTCGTGACTTTATTATAGTCGAAGACGATTTTGAGTGTGAGCTGAATTATCTACACGATTCTTTGCCCGCGCTGTATGCGCTCGATAACGGTGCGAGGGTAATTTACGCCGCTTCCTTGTCTAAAGTTCTCGCGCCCGGGGTACGCCTTGGCTTTCTCGTTGCGCCGCCGGACGTTATCGCCGCCGCACGCCAGCTCAGAGATTTGACGACACGTCGCCCATCCCCGAATAATCAGCGGACCGCCGCATTTTTTCTTTCCCTTGGGCACTATGACGCGATGTTGCATCGTCTCTCAAAGGTCTTCGAAGAACGGCTCATCGCCCTGCGCGATGCGCTTAATCACTATCGCCCGTTGTCAATTGCGATTCCGCCGATTGCGGGCGGCACCGCCTATTGGGTCACAGGGCCGAAGGGGCTTGATGCGGATCGGCTTGTAGCGATGGCGCAAGAGCGCGGCATTCTAATTGAACCGGTGAAAGACTTTTTTGCGGAACCGGATCGGCGCAGGAATATGTTCCGGTTGGGCGTGACGAGCATAGCTTCGGAGAATATCCGCGCCGGCATCAAAAACCTTTCCGATCTTATGCGCGCGATCGGCGCCGAAGGGCATGAGTTCGCCGCCGAAAAATCAGGAAATTGGCTGCGTGGCCAGGATTTGATGCGTGCATTATCCGGCGCGACGCTGCTTTATAAGACTGTTTACGGCGATCCATGCACGATCGAACTGTTGCCCGACGGGAAAATGTTGGGCCGGGCCGGTTACGCCGGGGAGGATCGCGATCAGGGCGAGTGGCGAGTCGAGGGGGATCTGTGGCATCGCCGCTGGGAAAAGTGGGCCTATGGCGAAGAGGCGGCGTTTCATGTTTCGATCGATCGAGATGTCTTGCATTGGATGAATCCGCATGGCGACCGCGTTGACAGCGCCCTGATCGCGGAAAGGCCTGACATGGCTTGAACGTCAAAAAAGCTCGATCTGGTACCATGGATTAGCCCAAACTGGCCCTAATAAGACTATGTCAATTCTGTGAAGCTTCCCGCTGAGAGGAAAGGCCCACGGTGATCAGGGCTGACAAGATCGGCGGCGTAGATGACGACTCTAGGGATCGCGGCGATTCAACTTGCAGGCGGCAAGAAGGATAATCTGGCGCTAGTCGAAAATGAAATCCGCGCTGTGGCGAAGCGATTTCCTTGGGTCGAACTGATCACGGTCGGTGAATTGGCGGTTCACGGGGTTGACGCCCAACTTGCAGAAGAACCAAACGGTTCGACTGAGACGCGGCTTGCAATGCTCGCACGCGAGCTCGGTGTCTGGCTTGCGCCTGGATCCCTATATGAGCGGCGCGGCGACGAAATATTCAACGTCGCCCCGGTATTTAATCCCATGGGTGAAACCGTCGCCAAGCACGACAAATTGTTCCCATTTCTTCCTTATGAAAAGAATGTCGCATGCGGACAAGATCACACCGTGTTCGATATTCCGGGCAAGGGCCGGATCGGCGTCGCGATCTGCTACGACATGTGGTTTCCGGAGGCTATTAGAACGCTGTCCGCGATGGGCGCCGAAGCAATTCTGCTGCCGACCATGACAAACACAATGGATCGCGACGTTGAGCTGGCGATTGCAAGGGCGAACGCCGCTGTCAATCAGTGTTATTTCATCGACGTTAATGTTGCGGGTGAACAGGGCAATGGCCGCTCGGTCTTTTTCGGCCCCGGCGGCGAACTGCTCTATGAATGTGGCGACGGACGGGAAGTCGTCGCGCTTGAGATCGATTTCGAACAGGTTCGCAGAGCGCGCGCGCGCGGCTGGCATGGCCTTGGACAAGTCATGAAAAGTTTCCGCGACGCGCCGGTTGAATTTCCGTTTCACGCTGATGCGGAGATGCGAAGAAAGCGCATGGCGGACTTGGGCTCGTTGTCAATGCCTCGCCGTAGCGAAGAAACGCCCGGCGACGAACAGCGGGATGGCGCGGTCAGCACGCGAAAATTACGGGTCATTGAGTAACCGGTCGGCGCGCCGGCCAGTATGAAGGAGAAGAGGGGTCGATCATGAAGAAATCAGGTGAGAAGTATTCACAAAATTTATTGCTCGTTGCGCTCATGGGCGGGACAGCGCTCTCAGGCGTCAGCGTTCCGGCGCTAGCGTTGCAAGGAGAGTCGGCGGAAGAGCGCGATTCAATCGTCGTCACGGCGACGCGCAGAGAGCAAAGCGTCACCGACGTTCCTTATAACATCACGGCGGTCAGCGGCGATGCAATCGATGCTGCAAAAATGTTCGACGAAGCGGAATTGCTTCGCTCCGTGCCAGGCGTTGGCGTCGTCGATCGCGGTGCACGCAATTCCGGGACGCTCAATCAAGTGCGTATCCGCGGGCTAAGCATCGACGGCAACGCGCTTGGCGATTACGCCGTTTCGTCAGTGGCGTCTGTTTCCACTTATGTAAACGAAACGCCGGTCTTTGCGAACTTCCTACTGCGCGATCTTGAGCGGGTCGAGGTGCTGCGTGGTCCGCAAGGCACGCTTTACGGATCGGGCTCGCTTGGCGGCACTATTCGATATATCACGCGCGATCCAGTGATCGGTGAGTTTGAAGGTTATGCGCAAGGATCGCTTTCTCATGTGAAAGGCTCCGACAGTGTTGGTTATTCGCTGGATGGCGTTTTGAACTTTCCTCTTGGCGAAACCGCCGCGTTGCGCGTTGTCGGCAGCTGGGCCGATTATCCGGGCATTACGGATTACGTGAACGTTTATGAACTCGACGCAAACGGCATTCCGGTGGCGCCGAACGGCATACTTGACCCGGCTGCTTCCTACCGTGCTGTCGAGGATGCGGATTTCGTCGAGCAGTGGATGCTGCGCGCCACATTACTGTGGGAGCCCACGGATGCGATCAGCTTCAAGGCCTATCACGCCCGTCAGTCAGACGACGTAGGCGGGCGCCGGCAGCAAACTGTCGGTTTCGACGGGTTCGGCCGCGAATATGAGCCCTATGAAAACGGATCGATCCAGCTTGAACCATCGTCGCGCGATCTTCACGTCTCGGCGCTGGAAGCCAATATCGATCTCGGCTTTGCGACGCTGACCTCGTCGTCCTCGTATTACGACCATGAAGGCGACAGCAACAGCGAAAACACCGGGTTCTACGCGCAAGCCGGTTTTCTCGGTTTCTATTACAATTATCCGCGACCGATGGCGTCGGCAGTGCGCACTTACGAAGACAGCGCTTTCATTCAGGAAGTCCGCCTCGTATCGGAAACTGATGGCCCGCTCGATTTCATTATCGGCGGTTTCTACCGGAACCAGGACCTTGTATCCACGCAAGAGAGCTATCTGCGCGGCTTTAAACAGTGGTGGGATGCGTTCCTCCCGGCGTTCGCGAGTTCCGTGACGGGCGATCAAGATTTCGATTATCGCCGCAATGAAAAGTTTGAGGAAATCGCGGTCTTCGGCGAACTCACATGGCATGTCACCGAAACGCTCGATGTGACGGGCGGATTCCGCTATTTCGACAATAAGTCGGAAAACGACACATTCATCGATTTGCCGCTATATGCGGGACTGTTTACTCCGACCAATGCGTTTTTTGAAACATCGGAAGACGGCGTTCTGTTCAAGGGCAATCTCTCTTGGCGGTTCGCGCCCGACAACCAGTTCTATGCAACTGTTTCGGAAGGATACCGTCGGGGCGGCTCCAACGCGGTTCCGTTGACTGGAACATTCGCGGAAGATCCGGGCTGGCAGATTTACACGGCGGATACGGTGATCAACTACGAAGCGGGCGTAAAAGGAAACGCCGGCGGCTTCACGTATGATTTAAGCCTGTTCTATGTGGACTGGGACGACCCGCAACTTAATACGGCGACCACGAACTGGGGCTTCTTCGCCGTTCAAAATGGCGGCGAGGCGCGGACCATGGGCCTTGAGGCGCAAGTCGATGGCTATTTTGGCGACAGCTTCCATTACGGCTTGGGTTACGCGTATGTCGATGCAGAGCTGACCCAAGATTTCTTCTCACCCGACGGCATCTTGCTTGCAGCCGACGGGGCGACGCTGCCTGGCGCGCCGAAGCACATGGTGAACTGGGCGTTCGATTATACGGCGCAGCTTTCGCCCGAATGGTCGATGTTCGCTCGTGTAGATGGCTTCTACCAGTCTGAAAGCCGGAACGGCGTCGGCGTTTCGCCAACATTCAACGTGCCGCTTGAAGGCTTTAGCATTTGGAACGCAACGCTTACGGCCACGCACGGACCCGTGAGCGCATCTGTTTGGATGAAGAACATTTTCAATGAGGAAGGCGTCACGGGCGTTTTCACTGAAGCATATATGGGAACGGCTCCGGCGGTTGGCTATTTCGGCAACGGAAACAAACAGCTGATATCGCTACCGCGCACGATCGGCGTTTCGGTTGGCGTTTCCTTCTGATCAGAGAAAGGATGTTGCTGCCGCTCATGGCGGCCGCAACAAAATCAACATGGCGGAGGCTATTCATTCAACACAGCATCTGCTGCAAGAAGCTGACCGGCGCCTGAGAGAAAGAAACCCCGTAGAAAGCGCCCGCATCTGCAAAGAAATTATTCATTCTGAACCGCAGAACATTGATGCGCGGCTGATCTTCGCCCGCTCTTGTCAGATGCTGGGCGCGTTCGACGAAATGCTTGAACACGCCGAGGCGGCGCTAAATTCGCAGCCGGAACATCGTCTGGCGGCGCTCATGCGCATCGAAGCTCTCATTGCGACCGGGCGCATCGCCGATGCGAAAGATGTGGTGAACGCCTCGCTGAAAAACGGCGCAAAAGACGACCCTGTCTATCTAGCCCGGCTCGCGGAGATGCAGACACAACTTGGCGATCACATGGCCGCGCTTTCCTCTCTGACAACGGCGGCGTCGATGCGCCCTGCCGACCCCGCGCTATCCTACAATCTCGCAAGCGCGGAGCTTGCCTGTGGCGATATGAACGCCGCTGAAAAGCGTCTCGACAGGTTGGTCGCTCAAACCCGAGACGCAGACGCCGCTTATAACAGGGCGACGTTGCGTACTCAGACGGCGAACCGCAATCATGTGAGCGAGTTGAGGGAGAAGTTACGCCTCAAGACCGAACCGAGAAGCGAGTTTGCATATTGTTATGCGCTCGCAAAGGAACTGGAGGATCTCGGGGAATATGATGAAAGTTTTGCATTTCTGAGCCGGGGCGCTGCGGCGCGCCGCAAGCTGCTGCAATATCGCGTAGAAGCGGACCTGAATGCGCTCGCGCTGATCGAAAATACATTCAATGAAGAATTTTTCAGACAGCGCGCTGACGGATGCGGCGAAGAAGGCTCTGTGTTCATTGTCGGCCTTCCGCGCTCCGGCACAACCCTTGTGGAGCGAATACTAAGCAGCCATCCGGACGTCGAAAGCGTCGGCGAGGTCAACGATTTTGCCATGGCGTTGACCCGGCATTGCGGCGGGGCGTCGGGTAAATCGTCGTTGATCGAACGTTCCGCCAACGCCGACTTCGCAGCGATTGGCCGCCAATATCGTCAGTCGACATCCGAACGAAGCGGCGGCGCGCGTTACATTATCGATAAAACGCCGTTGAACTTTCTGTATGCCGGCCTCATCGCCAAAGCCCTGCCCAAGGCGAAGATCATTCATGTGGAACGCGACAATATGGATGTGGGTTTCGCCATGTACAAAACATTGTTCCGCATGGGGTATCCGTTTTCCTACGACTTGACGGATATCGGACGGTATATGCGCGCAAAGGCAGCGCTCATGAAGCATTGGCGCGAGATGCTCGACGGACGCATTGTTTCGATCTCTTACGAGTCCCTGATTGCGGCTCAGGAAACCGAAAGCCGGCGTTTAGTTGACGCACTCGAGCTCGACTGGAATGATCGTTGTCTTTCCTTCCACGAAAACCAAACGCCGACGGCGACGGCGAGCGCGGCGCAAGTGCGCCGACCCATATATGCGTCGTCAATTGGAAAATGGAGAAAATACGAGAAGCATCTTGGAGAATTGTTGAGAGCCTTTGAAACCTGAAGGAGATCGTTACGATGGACATCAACCGAAAGATCGGCAATTTCAGTAAGTCTGTTTCGAGAGTTGTTTTTCACGGCGCCGTGGCGCTTGTCGCTGCAATCACTGCTACAGGATCCGCATACGCGGCAACGCTGTTCAGTGATAATTTTCAGGATGGAAATTATAGCGGCTGGACAAAGACCGGCGCGGGCGGCGCGCTTGTCACCTATTACGCCGGCAATTACTCCGTAAGGCTCAACAACAAAGCGACGATCACTCGAACCGTCTCTACGGCGGGCTATTCGAACGTCGAGATTTCAGCGCAGTTCGCGGCGAGCTCCCTCGAAGGCTCCGATGCGTGCATCGCCGAAGCCTCGGGGAACGGCTCGGCTTGGGTTGAGATTGTAAAGGTCGTCAACGGTCAGGATGACGGGTACACGCTCTATCCGGGATCGGCGTCAGACTCATCTTTCAACAATAACGCAAGCCTTCAAATTCGCGGCCGCGCCGCCGGTAATAACAATAGCGACTATTGCTGGTTCGATAACGTTGTCGTTACTGGGGATCTTGGCGGCGGCGTACGCACCATATTGAGTTATTCTACGCTCGCCGGGGCGGGCTCATACGTTTCACCGGTGAATTTTTCGGCTTATGCTGAAGAAAGCGACGCCACTTCAGCGACCAACACTTTCTCCGGCGAACTTTCCTTCTCCGGCGGCTCATATAGCGGCGGCTTTTCAGTAGTGCGAGACGATTACTCATATGCGAGCGGAGGCTCGATTGACGAATTGCCCGCTTTCGCATTTGAGTTCGTACAGTCAGGCGACGATTTCATACCGGCGACGCGAGGTTCGATTGCGGGATCGCATCCGAACTGGGAGGTCATTCTGGAGCCGGGGAAGGTCTGGGACGAACCCGGCGACAATGGCTATTCAAGGGTCGCGCTTCCCTTCGCACTTCAGGAAAAGAATGCGAACTGCACGCATAACGGCGTAATTACGTTTCTTTTCAATGACAGCGGGCTTGTCTCCGACGCCGCCTATCAGATCGCCAGCGAAACGTGTCTTTATTTCAAGTTTAACATGTGGGGGTTGATTGACGCCGATTACGATCCCGGAACCGTTTCCGGCGCGTCATCGATCATTTCCGCTTATCAGGCGGAAGAAGCGGGACGGATGGCGACGAAGCCGATCAGCGCTATCGCCACAGATTATCCGGGAACTGACCCGGACGCTTTCGGGTCCTCCTCCGAGGTAACGCCTGCGCACATGTCGGCTTTTGGCTTCATCTACAACAATGTTCACTATGTCGGCGGATGCGGGACTCGATATGGCGATTATCCATATTGCGACGTTCTCGATCTTCCATCCTACTCCACGGCCAAGTCTGTGTTTGGCGGGGTCGGCCTGATGCGGCTTGAAAAGCTTTATCCCGGCGTGATGCAGGACGATATCGCCGACTATGTTCCTGCCTGCGATACGGACGGCGACTGGGACGATGTTTCCCTTGAGGACGCAGCGGATATGGCGACTGGCAATTATTCCTCATCAGGTTACGAAGTCGATGAGGGATCGACTGCGATGACGAACTTTTTCCTTGAGACCACGCATGCAGGAAAAATAAACCGCGCCTGCACGCAGTTTCCACGCAAAGCGACGCCGGGCAGCCTTTGGGTGTATCATACGTCAGATACTTATGTGCTCGGCGCTGCGATGCAGTCCTACTACAAATCTCAAGCCGGAAGCGGCGCGGATATATGGGACGATCTGCTGGGTTCGATCTGGGATAGTTTGGGCGTCAGTCAGACGATGCGCGTAACGCGGCGCACGCTCGATACAACCGCGCAACCCTTTGTCGGCTGGGGACTGATGTATCATCGCGACGATATTGCGAAGATTACGAAATTCCTAAACGTCGACGACGGCGAGATCGGCGGCGTCGCACAACTTAATGCGGCGGAACTCGCCGCTGCGATGCAACAGACGCCATCGGATCGCGGTCTGATCGCCGGGGCATCGACGATCCGCTACAATAACGGCTTTTGGGCGTGGAACGCCCAGAGTTATCTGGGTTGCTCTTCGGCGACGTGGATTCCGTTTATGTCCGGCTTTGGCGGCATAACGGTGGCGCTGATGCCGAATGGCGGAACATATTATTATTTCAGCGATAATGCGGAATTCGCGTGGGGAGAGGCGCTTGCCGAGGCGCATTCCATCAGTTCCGTATGTCCATAAAGAAAGGGGTGACGGCGTGTTGCGGCATTTAGTTGCGTTTGGTTTGTGCGCAGGGCTTGTCTTCGGGCAAGCCTGCGCGCAGACGATTTTTTCCGATGATTTTCAAGACGGCGAGGCCGACGGATGGGCTGGCGATCCGGCGCGCGGGTCCGTGCAGTTGACGGAGTATGCTGGCAACATTTCCATGCGCTTGACGCGGAATGCGTCTGCGGTCGCCCAAGTCAATCTTGCTGGCGTCAAGCAGGTGCAGGTGTCAGCATCTTTCGCGGCCATGGAGCTTGAAGGCGAAGACGCCTGCCTGCTCGAATTCTCCGATGACGGTCAGAATTGGATCGAAATCGGCCGCGTCGCCGACGGACAAGATGACGGGTTGACGCTGCACCGCGTTTCTAAAAACATCGATATCCGCAACGGGGCCGAATTCGGGTATATCGGCGTGCGGATCAAGGCGAATGCAGACAACGACACGTGCTGGGTCGACAATATCGCCGTTGCGAAAGTTATGCGGCGCGCGGAACTGCAACAGTCAATCTCAGCGCAGGCTTTCGCCGCCGGCGCAGCAGCCGACAAACCTTACGCTAGCACAGCCTTTGCGCCGGCAGCCGCCGCGGGTCCGCCCCCGACGGCGCTCCAAGGGGTCTTGAGGTTCGAAGGCGAGGAA
Organism: Hyphococcus sp.; assembly: GCF_965228385.1. Taxonomy (GTDB): domain Bacteria; phylum Pseudomonadota; class Alphaproteobacteria; order Caulobacterales; family Parvularculaceae; genus Hyphococcus. The sequence continues at coordinate 506,939 of NZ_OZ245810.1, forward strand.
GCCGACAACTTCATTTTGCGAAAAGACGATTTCAACTATGCGCCGGAAGGCGAAAGCCTGCGCGTTCTGCCTCCGATTAAAATCCATTTTGCGCAGGCAGGCAATGAAATTGTGCCCGTGCAGCGCGGCCCGCGTGCTGGGGCGCATCCCGACTGGGAATGGATCGTCGAGCCCGGGCGGGCATGGCGAGACGATCAAGGATTTATCCGCGCGAGTTTTCCTTTTTCGCTGCAGGAGCGCAACGCCAACTGCATCCACAACGGCCTTGCGGCGTTCCGGATGAGTGACAGCGGCGCTCTATCTCACCTTGTGTATCAGATTGGCTCCGAAACCTGCACCTATATGCAATTTGATATGTGGGGCGCAGGCGCGGCGTCATTCGAGCGGCGATCTCATCCGGATGCAGACAGCGTAATCGCAGCTTACAAGCAGGAAAAGTCGGCAAGACTGGACACGCGAACCATCCAAGAGTTGCGCGGTTTCAATAGTGGCGGGTTTGGTTCACCGGAAGAAGTCACCCCGTCGGCGATGACGGCTTTCGGCTACGCAACGGATGACACGCATTATGTCGGCGGATGCGATACGCGTTTCGGTCCTTATCCCTACTGCGACGTGCTCGACCTGCCGTCTTATTCGTGGGCGAAATCGATTGTCGCCGGCGTCGCCGCCATGCGTTTGGAAAAAATTTATCCTGGCGCTATGGCGTCGCTGATTTCGGACTATGTCCCAGCCTGTGCTGGATCGATATGGGACGGCGTGACCTTCCATCATGCTTTGAACATGACAACAGGCGTGTTCAATTCAGATGTTTATGACGAAGACGAACAGTCACCGCCGATGCGCCGGTTCTTTCTTGCGGAAACGAATAGCGAGAAGCTCGACATCGCATGCACCGCCTTCACCAAAAACGCTGAACCGGGGGAGACGTTCGTCTACCGTACCGTAGATACGTACATCCTTGGCGCGGCGATGAATGCATTTCTGCGTGAAAAGACCGGCGAGGCGAATGCCGATTTTTATCGCGACCTGTTGGCGCCGATCTGGACGCAGCTTGGTTTAAGCCCAGTCGTGATGAACACGCGAAGAAGCCTGGACGCCGCCGTGCAGCCCTTTACCGGATGGGGTTTGACGCTGCACAGCAACGATATCGTGCTCATCGCCAAGTTTCTCATGGACGGCGGCGTTATCGCCGGGCAGGAATTGCTCGACGCTGCCATGTTACGGCAGTCGCTGCAAAAGGATCCGTCGAACCGAGGCCTCGCCGCCGTCATCCCGTCACAGCGCTATAGAAACGGCTTCTGGGCGTGGAACGCCGGCGAAGCGATCGGTTGCGCGAAGGACGTTTGGATTCCTGTGATGTCCGGTCATGGCGGGCTCTCTGCGGCGCTGCTGCCAAACGATCATGTTTATTATTATGTAAGCGACGGTGGCGAATTCGCGTGGCGGAAAGCGGCGCAGGCGTCAAACGAACTCAAACCATTCTGCGAGGCGCGTAATGACAATATGTGAGGAACACGTTGCGCGCCGAAACTTTCCGACCGCTGCGCCGGATGGTTTTCCGGCCAGCATCATGCTGTCCTTTCTCGCGACGGCGGGCCTTTTCTACGTCAACATCATGGCGGCGATTGTCGACGGTCTGGTCAGCGGACTGGGTATTACTGAAAGCGCGGCAGGCAATATCGGCGCGGCGAATATTTACGGCGCCGCTTTTGGCGCGCTTGCGGCGGTGTTCATCGTCAAACGCGTGTCGTGGCGTCCTCTTTCTATTGCCTGCTTGTTCGGTTTGATCGCAATCGATTTTGGTTCGATCTTTCTTCAGTCCGCGGACATGCTGATCTTGGTCCGACTGGCGCACGGTGTCATCGGCGGTTTGCTGGTGGGCGTTTCCTATGCGGTGATTGCGCGAACGGACAAGGTCGACAGGACTTTTGGTGTGCTCTTGTTCGTGCAGTTCGGTCTCGGCGGATTGGGCGTTATGGTGCTGCCGCGTCTGGTTCCGGTTTATGGTGTCGCGCCGCTGTTCATCGCGCTCGCCTTGTTCAGCGCGGCTGCCCTTGCAATGCTTCCGTTCCTCGATCGCTATGCGCCGCGAGAAAAGCCGGTTTCTTCAACAGGCGGCGTGCTCTGGGCGCCGCTTGCGATGACTCTGCTCGCAATCTTTCTGTTCCAGGCGGCGAATATGGGTCTTTTGGCCTATATCATCCGCCTCGGGATCGATTATGGGCTTGACCGCGATTACGTTTCCACTGCGCTAGGGTTAGCGACTTGGGTCGCGCTCGCCGGGCCTGCCATCGTGATCGGCCTCGGAACAAAATGGGGCCGGTTTCCGATCCTCCTCGCGGGTATGATTTTGACTCTGGGCGGCACGGCGATCTTTCATCTCAGCAGTTCGCCCGCCGCATACATGATCGCCAATTGCGGCACCGGAATCACCTGGGGCTGCGTCATGGCTTACCTGCTCGGCATGGCGGCGCAGTTCGATACGGCGGGACGAACGGCGGCGGCGGCCGGCTTCGTCTCCAAACTCGGGCTTGCGAGCGGACCGTTCGTCGCCGGCAGATTGCTTGGCGCTGATATGGGGTTCTCCGGTTTGATCAATGTGGCTTTGGTAGGGCTCGCCCTGAGCATGGTGGTGATGCTCGCCCCGGCCCGAAGGCTAGACCGAAAAGGCGGGGCTTGAGGTCTGGCGCCATTCGGACCCCGAAACTGGTCCTGTCACTATGTTAGCCGTCAGTGCAAAACCACTGCGAGCAAAGAGTGTTAAGCCATGTCGCGATTAAACCCGGAATTGGTCAAAACAGCCGCCTTTATCGACGGGGCGTGGACGCCCGCAGAAAGCGGCGATGAGTTTGCCGTGTTTAATCCCGCGAATGGCGAGGCGATCGCTCGCGTCGCGGATTGCGGCGAAGGCGACGCCGTTCGTGCGGTGGAGGCTTCAGCCAACGCCTTTCCTTTATGGTCCGCCCGCACGGCTGACGAGCGCGCAGCGATCCTGATGAATTGGCGTGAAGCGATTTTGGCGCGTGAAGAGGATCTGGCGGCTCTATTAACCGCTGAGATGGGCAAGCCGCTCAAGGAAGCGCTCTACGAAATCCGGTATGGCGCAGCATATTTGCAGTGGTTTGCAGAAGAGGCGAAACGTATTTATGGGGACGTCATTCCGAGCGCGAACACGAATGCGCGAACAATCGTATTGAAACAGCCCATCGGCGTATGTGCGGCGATCACCCCGTGGAATTTTCCCAACGCCATGTTGATGCGAAAGGCGGCGCCCGCGCTCGCCGCCGGATGCACGGTCGTCGCCAAGCCGGCTGAGGACACGCCGTTGTCGGCCCTGGCTGTTGCAGCATTGGGCGAGGCCGCCGGTCTGCCTCGCGGCGTATTCAATGTCGTACCGACGCAAAAGCCGGCTGCGGTCGGCGATGTTTTAACGTCTCATCCGCTGGTTCGCAAAATTTCGTTTACCGGGTCGACCGAAACGGGGCGCATGCTGCTTCGTCAGTCCGCTGACACCGTAAAGAAATCCTCCATGGAGTTGGGCGGCAATGCGCCATTTATCGTTTTCGACGACGCTGATATTGACGCAGCCGTCGAGGGCGCTGTGGCGTCAAAATATCGAAATGGCGGTCAGACATGCGTTTGCGCCAATCGCATTTTTGTGCAGCGAGGCGTTTACGACGCCTTTGCAGACAAACTCTGTCGGCGCGCCGCGCGCCTGAATGTCGGCGCAGGAGATGAGGACGGTGTAGACATCGGCCCGCTTGTTAATCAAAGAGCGCTTGAAAAAGTCGAAATGCTTGTGAGTGCTGCCAGAGATGAGGGCGCGCGCATCGCGACCGGCGGTGTCCGGCACGATAATGGCGGTTTGTTTTTTGCGCCTACGGTTCTGACCGGCGTTCGCAATGACATGACGATCGCGCAATCCGAGATCTTCGGTCCGGTCGCGCCGCTGATTGTATTCGACACGGAACTAGAAGTCATTCAGTATGCGAATGACACGATTTACGGCCTTGCCGCCTATATATACACCCACAGTCTTGGCCGCGCATGGCGGATGGGAGAGGCGCTGGAGTTTGGCATGGTTGGCGTAAACGAAGGCGTCATTTCATCGGCCGCTGCGCCGTTCGGCGGTGTGAAACAGTCCGGCATGGGCCGGGAAGGGTCGAAATACGGCATCGAAGATTATCTGGAAATAAAGTATCTTTGCCTGGGAGGGCTCGAACAATGAGCGCAGCGAAAATTAAGACCATGGACGGCCACAGCAACGCCGACTGGCAAATGCGCAAGAACGCCGCCATGGCGCGGGGTGAGGGTAATGTCGCGCCGGTTTTTGTTGATCGCGCGTCAGGCTCGGAACTATGGGACGTTGAAGGAAGACGATATATCGATTTCGGTACCGGGATTGCGGTCTGCAACACAGGGCATCGTCACCCAAAAGTCATGAAGGCTGTTAGCGATCAGTTGGAGCGCTTCAGTCACACTTGCGTTATGGTGACGCCCTATGACAGCGCGGTGATCCTCGCCGAAGCGCTGAACGATCTTGCACCTGGGCCATCCCCGAAGAAAACCATGTTCGTTACAACCGGGGCTGAAGCTGTGGAGAATGCGATCAAGATCGCACGGTCTCACACGGGGCGCCGCGGCGTCATCGCGTTTGATGGCGGTTATCATGGCCGCACGATCATGACACTCGGCCTGACGGGCAAGATTTCGCCGTATAAGAACCGCTTCGGACCGTTCCCGGGCGATATCTGGCGTGCGCCGTTTCCTGCGCTCTATCACGACATAACCGTCGAGGACGCGCTGGGCGCAGTCGACATGCTGTTCAAGACCGATGTCGATCCCGCCGATTGCGCTGCAATGATCGTCGAGCCGGTACAGGGCGAAGGCGGGTTTTATCCGGCGCCTGACGAATTCATGCGCGGCCTTCGCGAACGATGCGACCGTTATGGCATCGTCCTCATCGCCGACGAAATTCAGTCCGGCTTCGCGCGTACTGGAAAGTTTTTTGCGTGCGAACATTCCGGCGTGGAACCGGATTTGATGACGGTGGCGAAAGGATTGGCCGGCGGATTCCCCTTGGCGGCGGTTGTTGGAAAAAAAGAGATCATGGATGCGCCGGCGCCGGGCGGCCTTGGCGGCACTTATGCAGGCTCGCCAGTCGGATGCGCCGCTGCGCTCGCGGTGATCGATGTGATCAGGGAAGAAAACCTGACCGCGCGTGCAGCGCATATCGGCAATGTCTTCAAAGACCGATTGACAGCTTTGCAGAAGGCGCATCCACACACGATCGGCGATATTCGCGCAGACCGCGGCGCAATGATTGCTATTGAGCTGTTGCAGTATGGAGATCGCAGAAAACCAAATGCAGCACTGGCCAAAGCAGTGCTGACGGAATGTTACGCTAAGGGGCTTGTGGTTTTGACCTGCGGCATGGACGGCAACGTATTCCGGTTCCTTCCAGCGCTGACAATATCAAATGATTTACTGGATGAAGGTATCTCGATCTTTGAACAGGCCTTTAAGTCATGCGCTTGATTGAAATTGTTCGAATTTGACTGGGTTGCCGTCATAACTAGCTCTTCACGATAGCTCAAAATCACACCAGCACGCTTCCCAGCCGCCAAAGGCTGAGCTTCGCAAAAGAGACCTGTCAATGGTGGCTCGCATTTTAGATCGAAGGCGAACGCAGTTCCCCAAACAGCGTCATCGGCGTCAAATTGTAGCTCTTTCGTGTCGGCATGTTTCTCGCCCCTCAACGTATCGACGCCCGGGCGGCCCGGCACCTGACTCTATGTGTTGATGACCTCCTCACGCTAGAATTCGAAATAAAAAGTGGGTCGCGATTTTTTGCGTGTTAATCCCTTGAATATGTTGAGCAAAATTGATGGCTCCCCTTCGTGAACACATATCGAACTCTTTGCCGAGCGCCGGAGCCTGAATTTCGGGCGGTTTTGCAAGAAATTGGAGCCTCGGATTGTGGGTCTGGCGGTCTTGGGCAATATTTAGCAGAATCGTGTTCGTGATAACCTCAGCGTGTACTCTAGGCAATTTTTCACGATGATTCGCAGTGGGGGCGGCAAACAACCAATCACAATTTTCTCTCAGCATCGGCTCCGCGAATAATAATTCCCGCCATCCAAGTCATAACGTGCGACCGTACGCTTCGGGTCTCCATCTGCTCGGATCGAAAGACGCTTGTGAGCGCTAGGTGTTCGCCCCCATGTTGGGCGGCCGCTCCACCACCGAGTCTTGATGGACCCCGGCTCGTTTGTGGACGGTCTTTCGTCGCATATCGAACACCGCTTACGCGCAATACCGGCCTTCAACACTCAATGTCAGGACTTGCGCTTTTGACTGCCGTCGCCGTTAAATGGGTTCAGGGGGGAGGGCGAACTTTTAGGAGAAAACCCTTTTTGAAGCCATGCGTTCGAGGGGTGTTTCGTCGAATTGCTCATATTGCCCTTGCCAATTTGGAATACATCGTCAATCGGTAGGATACAGGAAGGAATTTAACGGCATAACAAAATGGCGAAGAAACAAATAAGAAGCGGGCTCAGCCAGGATGCTGCTTACGATATCATCATGGATGCTATCGTGACGCAAACGCTCGCGCCCAGTCAAAAGGTATCAGAAAACATCCTTACCGAGATGTTCGATATTAGTCGAACGACGGCGCGCAATATCATGGAACATTTGACCGCCCAGCAGTTTCTGGTTTCTGTTTCGCCGCGCATAACGCGTGTCGCGTCGCTAACGCTGCTTGACGTCAAGCAAAATTTCGCCATGCGTAAAATGTTGCAGCCAAATATCATGGCGATGGCGGCGCCGATGATCGATCATGACGAATTCGCCGCGTTGAACGAGTCAATCTCGTACGAAACGCCGATCAAAGGTGAGAAGACTGCGCTGCGCATTCTGAAAGCCAATAAAAAGTTCAATGTATATGTTTCAGAAAAGTTGAGATACCCGTTACTCATCCACTGGATTAGCCAGTTGGAGGATACGGCCATGCGGGTTTATTGGTTATATATTAACATGACGGGCTCGTTGCCTTTCACCTGGGATCACCAGCGTGAACTTGTCGAGGCAATCCGTACTGACAAGGCTGAAGAAATTTCCGATCAGACCCTTAAGATCCTCACGTCAAGCGAAGACCGTGTTCTCAAGGCGCTGTTTTCCCACGATCAATTGATGATGCAGGACCTACGCGCGCAAGCATAAACGCGCGCGTTCGAACCACATCGACGGTCGCCGCCTCATTATCATCCTGATAGATCTTAGTGAAACCCAGGTTGAGCGTACTGCTCTGCTGCTTGACACAATTGATGTTCGAGAATTCACAGGACAAGAAAACAGCCTTGATAAATAATAAGGCTGTGATAAAATCTTCTTAGGCTGTGTTGATTCTGCGCCGATCGGCGTTTTCAAGCGGGAGGGTATCCATGCAAAAACTCACAAAATTTCAATTGCTTGCGGGTGTCGCGATCGCTGCGGTAACGCCGCATGCGTACGCACAGGACGAGGTTGGGAACGACGAAAACAACGTGCAAGTTCGCGATGAGATCATCGTGACGTCCCGGTTTAGGGAGGAATCCGTTCAGGATATCGGGGCAGCCGTCACCGGTATCAAGGGCGAAGACATTGCGCGCAATGGCCTCGACAATTTCGATGATATTGCTCGTACCGTCGTCGGCATTAACAATGTCCGTACGCGGCAGAACAGCAATGCGATCTCCATTCGCGGCGTTTCCAACGACCTTGGATTTCTGTTCGCATCCTCGAATGTTTTCAGTTTTTATGTCGATGACATCGCCGTAACCTCGGCGACCAGTCAGCGCGATTTCGGTTCCGCCGACCTCGATCGGGTGGAAATCGTACGCGGACCGCAGCCGACGCTGTTCGGCGAAGGGGCAGTCGGCGGCGTGATCCGGTATTTCACCGCTGATCCTGATCTTGACGGCCCGCTCTTCAGTGGAACGGCGCGCGGGACAATTGAGAATATTCACGAAGGCGGAATTGCTTATCGCGTCGACAACGGAACGAGCGTCGTCCTCGTCCCGGGAAAACTCGCCATTCGCCTGTCGGGATTTTATGTCGACGATGATGGCTTCATCGATAACAGGCTGTCTGGGGAAGAAGACGCGAATGGCTTCGATAGCATTGGCGGGCGCGCCGTGCTGCTCGCGCAGCCGAGTGATAATTTGGAAATCAGATTGTCGGCGTTTCTTGCACGCGATGATTTTGAGCTCGACAACAATATTGAAGTCGGCACAAATCCAAAAGATTTTATCTATGGCCTTGCCGGCTTCGCGGATGGTATGTTTCCGGATTTCATCGGATCCGGAGAGGATGATTTCAATCTCTATTCGGGCCGCATCACTTATGACGCCGGCGCGTTCGAAATCACCTCCATTACCGGATATTACGACCGCACGGCGGTCAGCAACGCTCTCTCCATTGGCAATACGCTGGGACTTGCGCCGTTTTTCCCGACCATCGACACCACCACTTTCGGGGCCGTGACAATAGGCAATGAAACATTCTCGCAGGAACTGCGCATCGTATCCCAATTTGACGGGCCATTGAACGTTACAGCGGGCGCTTATTACCGCGACCGAGACCAGTCCGTGGCGGAAGAGTTGATCATGGACGGGCTGGTGGGCGTTTCGACGCCATCGACGAATCAGCTTCTGCAAACGCTCGACCTCAACGAGTCGAAACAATATTCAGGATTCGCCGAATTGACCTTTGACGTCACGGACCGCTTCCGTGTGATCGGCGGCGCCCGTTATGTTTCCGACACATACACCGCTGACCTGGCGGTCAACGAGGTCGTCAACTTTATTCCCGCCAATGCGCCGTGGGATGAAACAAACCCGATTGACTTTGCGATGCCGGCCGAAGTGCTCGTGCAGGCTGGCGTTCCCGGGCCATATGTATTTAAGCTCCGAAAATTTCTGCCGCATGGAGCGTTCGAATATGACCTAGCGGACAACATGATGCTTTACGCCAATGTCGCGAAAGGCGCGCGAAACGGCGGCACCGGGCAGGCAATTGCGGCGCTGGCGACGGCGGGCGATCCAATGGATCCGGCATTCGCGCAAAACTTCGCGGACCAATTATTCTTCGACGAAGACACTGTCCTCAGCTTCGATGGCGGCGTAAAATCGACATGGTTTGACGGCGATTTTCTTGTTAATCTCGGCTTGTTCTACACGAAATACAAAGATACGCAGATAACCATCGCCGCGCCGGCGAACAATGCAACGAACGGTCCCGATCAACGCCTGTTGGGTCTCGAACTGGAGACCGTGCAGCATTGGTCCGACAGCTGGATGACATTTTTCAACGCGACCTTACTCGACACGGAGTTTGTCGATGACTTTACGGTCGTGCTCGGCGCCGGCACCGACATCGAGGCGGGCGACAACGCCGTCAATGCGCCGAATGTCTCGTTTTCGCTCGGTTATCAATATGAACACCCGATTGGCAATGGCTGGAATCTCACCAACAGGGCGACCTTCCAATATATCGGCGAGCGATTTTCTGACAACCAGAACTTCCCGACAGGAAAACTGAACTCGCTGGAAAATCTCGACATGCGGCTCGGCGTCGAAAACGACAGAATCGCCGTTTCGTTGTTCGCCAAAAACCTGCTCAACGATGTCGAGGCCGTCGCCAAAGGCGTCTCCTCGCTAGGCGCCGTGCGGGATGCAAATGGCGTCGCATTAGATGGGCCGTTGAATTCGTTGTCGATCAACCGGCCGCGTTCTTACGGTGTGAGTCTTACCCTGCGCTACTAACGTAGCCAGAAGCGAGCGCGGCCAATCTCTCTCCCCCGGCGAGCGCTCGCTTCAATCGGCGTGACAGAGTAATGTAGCCCGAAATGTCTGCAACCGTCTCAATCTCCGTTTCGCGATAGTGGCCGTTCAGAAAAATCAAACAGGATCGATAAACAGAATGGGGCGCGAAATTTTTCAGATATATCTCGTGCCGGGATTTGTGTTCCAGTCGGTCATTGTCGGCGGCGGATATGGGACGGGGCGGGAAATCGCGGAATTCTTTCTTGTTCATGGCCCGCTTGGCGGTCTGTTCGGCTTGTTAGTCACCGCGATAGCATGGAGCGTGATTCTCGCCATCGCATTTGAGTTTGCGCGGATGGCCCAAGCGTACAATTACCGTACTTTTTTTCAGGTCTTGCTCGGACCCTTCTGGCGGATTTTCGAATTCTTGTATCTGTTGATCGCCTTACTGGTGCTGGCAGTTCTCGGTTCTGCAGCAGGCGAAATGTGCGCCAACGCTTTTGGAACACCGCCAATTGTCGGAATACTGGTCTTGCTTTCTGCGACCGGCGCACTCGCATATTTGGGCGGCGCCGTGATTGCGCGCGCGCTCACTTACTGGTCCATGCTGCTTTACGGTGTCTACGCCGTATTTGTCTGCTGGGTGTTGGCGGCGTTGGGCGATAATATTGGCGCTGCATTCTCAAGTGCAGAAATCACAGGCGCTTGGCATGCTGACGGTTTGCGCTATGCGGCGTACAACCTGATTGCGTTAGCGGCGGTATTGTTTGTCCTCCCGGTGCTGAAGACGCGCGCACAGGCGCTACGGTCCGGGGCGTTTGCCGGCTTGATCGGCGTCGTTCCCGGTCTATTTGTCTTTATCGCCTTGCTTGCGGAATATCCGGCGATCAATGCTGCGCCTGTTCCGATTATTGTCGTGCTGGGCGCGCTCAATGCGGCATGGTTTTTTGTTGTTTTTCAGATTGTACTATTTGGAACTTTCATCGAAACCGGCGCCGGGATCGTTCATGCGATCAACGAACGAATTGCCGCCGCCCTTGTCGATGCCGGCCGCACGTTTACAAAGACAATGCGTCTCGCCGTTGCGGCGATTATTCTGGGCACCGCAATATTTCTCGCCGACGCGATCGGCATTATCGGTCTTATTGCAAAGGGGTATGGCGCCTTGTCATATGCATTCATTGCGGTCGTGGTCATACCGCTACTGACAATCGGCATGTATCGAATTTTGTCTGCGATACGTAATGAAAACCGAAGGGCGGGAGCAAAGCCATGATTAGAAGAATTCTTCAATTTATCCTTGCCACAGCATCCGGCGGATTATTTTCCGGCCCGGTCATGGGACAGGACGCCTCACCGACGATTCCCGTGGAAACGGGCGCATTATCAACGCCAGCGGCTGCAAGTTATTCCTCGGCCGAATTTGAGGCTTTTGTCGACGGCGCTGTCGCCAACGCCATGCATGAAACGCATACAGTGGGGCTCACGCTTTCCGTCGTGCGGGACGGTGAAACGAAATTGGTGAAGGGATACGGCTACGCCGACCTTGAGTCGAAAACACCTGTAGATCCAGAATTGCATACTTTCCGCATAGGCTCGGTCACGAAGACGCTCACCTACATCCTCGCCATGCAATTGGTCGAAGATGGGCGGCTCGATCTAGACGCGGATGTCAATGATTACCTGACTGCTTTCAAGATTCCCGATACCTTCGACGAACCTGTGCGGGTGCGCGATCTCCTGAGCCACCGGTCCGGGTTTGATATCGTCTTGCGCGATTTATTCATCGAGACAGGCGAACCGCTGCCGTCGCTTGAGCAATGGCTTAAGGACAATATTCCTGCGCGCGTACGCGCGCCGGGCGACGTTTCCAATTATGATAATTACGGCGTCGCGCTGCTGGGATATATCGTGCAGGAAGTTTCCGGCGTTCTTTATGAAGACTATCTGGAACAGGAAATCCTTACGCCCCTGCAAATGAATTCATCGACGGCGCGACAAGTTTTGCCGGAAGATAATCCGCAGGCAATGACCGCAGAGCAGGCCGCAAATGCAGCGACAACCTACTACTGGAAACGCGGGGAACATCATGAGTGGCCGTTCGAGTTGGTGTCGCCGGCGCCGGCGGGATCGATGTCGTCGACAGCGTTGGACATGGAGCGATACATGCGCGCCTGGCTCAATGGAACCGAGCTGGACGGCGCCAGATTGCTGGAGCCGGAAACGGCGCGCGCGATGCGTGAGCGACTTTATCCGGGAAGGCCCGGCGCCGACTTTGCGCACGGATTTCGCAATGGAAAGTTTGCGGGATACGACACGTTCGAACATAGCGGCGCGACCCAAACTTCATTCACAACCATGATCATGATACCCGAACTCGAAATCGGTGTGTTTGCCTCCGTGAACGGCAATAACGGGTCGCAAACGCAGGCGCAGATTGTCGATCGCATTCTCGACGTCATGATTGGCGACGCGCGCAAGGCGCCGCCGGCGACAATCGCGCTCGACAATGCTGAAGCCTTTACGGGAAGTTATTTAACGACCCGGCGATCGCACAAAAACGCGATGAAGATTTTTTCACTCGTCGGCGGCAACGCATCTGTTGCTGCGACGGACGACGGAATGCTGCTGGTTAGCGCGGGCAACGAAGCCGTGAAGTACCGGCGCGTTGGCGAGCGGAGTTTTCAGGAAGTCGATGGCGATGACGTGATTGTCTTCGATCTTGACGACGATGGCGCCGCCCTTCGCTTTCATGTTCCTTATGGTCATGTGGCGGCGGAACGAACGCCTGGCGACAGCAACGCGCAGATTTTCTTTCTCGCGGCCGGACTTGCAGCGTTCCTCTCGCTCACTCAATTGATTTCTGCTTGGAAACGCACCGTCGCGCCGCGTGCCGGCAACGCATGGACGCTCGGTCTCTCGGCGGCGTCTATTGGCGCGTCTTTGTTGGTTTTCGCGGTGCTCTCCTATCTAGGCTTGACTCTCGTCGGGCTTGACAATCTCGGCAACGAAGCCCTGTTCCGGTGGCCTACACCGACGGCCAAAGTTCTGATGATCGGCGTCGCCACACTGGCGGGATTGACAGCAATCCTTATTGCCGGACTTTACCCCGCGGTTGCAAAAGCCGAATTTTCGATCTGGCGAAAAACACACTATGCGTTATTCGTTGCGGCGCTGGTTTATTTCGTCTTGCAACTGAACAACTGGAACCTTCTCGGTTTCAAATACTGGTAGGCAACAGTTACGACCGGAGGACGGGCGACATCTAGGGGCGACAAAACTATGGGACAAGTTGATCATCGCCAAATGGACAGGGCGCAGGACGATACAGCGGCGCATGGCGAATCGCCGCCCGCGGGCGGGTTGTCGCTGCGCGCGCCTTATCTCATCTATTTCGGCGACATTCAGGAGATTGCCTACGCCAAGACCGGCCTGGGCCTGATCCAGTGGCGGCGCGACAAGTGCGTTGGACAGCTCCGCGCGCCGGGATGCGCCATCGACGGCGGCCTCAAGGACATGTCGGTGGACGAGGCTGCGCGCGCCGGCGCCAAATCGCTCATTATCGGCGTCGCTTCAAGCGGCGGTTCGATTCCAGATCACTGGCTGGCGGACCTCGCCTCCGCTGCGCGCGCAGGGTTGGATATCGTATCCGGCATGCATGTCCATCTTGCCAGGTTTCCTGAAATTGCGGCGGCTGCGCGCGCGTCTGGGGCCGCTTTGATCGATGTGCGTCAAGCACCCCCTGATTTGCCAGTCGGGACAGGCATAAAACGGTCCGGCAACAGATTGCTCACGGTTGGCACGGACTGCGCCGTCGGCAAGAAATACACAGCGCTCGCGATAGAAAAAGAAATGCGTCGTCGCGGATGGAACGCCGATTTCCGCGCGACCGGGCAGACCGGCATCATGATCGCCGGCGCCGGAATTCCGATCGATGCCGTCATTTCCGATTTTCTGGCTGGCGCAGCTGAACTGATCTCGCCGGCGGGAGAGACGGATCACTGGGATGTCATTGAAGGACAGGGTGCGCTCGCGCATCCGTCCTATGCCGGCGTAAGCCTCGGTCTTTTGCACGGATCGCAACCGAATGCGCTTGTTCTCTGTCACGATCCCTTGCGACAAACATTCATCGGCACGGAGACTAATCAACCCTATCCGATCCCCTCGCTGAACGAAGCGATGAAAATCAATCTGGCCATGGCGCGCTGCGTCAATGCGGATTGCCGTTTTGTCGGCGTCGCCGTCAACACAAGCTGCATTGCAGCCAGCGAGCGCGAGGGGCTGTTGAAACGAATCGCCGATCAAACGGAATTACCAACGATCGACCCTATCAAAGATGGCGCAGCCGCGATCGTTGATCGCATCGCTGCGGACTTTGCATGATGCGTCGGCGCCTCAGCGTGAGCAAAACCGAATGGCCGTTGCGGGCGCCGTTTCGCATTACGGATTATGTATTCGAATCAATCGAGCCGGTTCTGGTGACAATCGCTGAAGGAGACTTTGCCGGGCGTGGCGAAGGCGTCAGCGTCTATTATTGCGGTGAAACAGCCGATGGATTGGTCGAGCAAATCGAGGCGGCGCGCGAAGAAATCGAACGCGGAATTGACAGGACCGACTTGCAATCACTGATGGTGTCTGGCGGGGCGCGCAACGCCGTCGATTGCGCTCTGTGGGATTTGGAAACAAAACTCACCGGGAAAACAATTTGGGAATTGACCGGCTTGTCTCCAAAACCTTGTCAAACTGTATTTACCATTGGAATCGAAGATTCAGCAGAAGCAATGGCGCGCAAAGCGGCAACCGCGCCCGATTATCCCACGCTGAAAGTAAAGCTCGATGCACATTCCCCAGTTGAGCGTATCGCTGCTATCCGCAATGCGCGCCCGGACGCCTGCGTGATTGTTGATGCCAATCAGGCTTTCACGATTGATCAGTTATCGGACGTTTTGCCGGCGCTCGCCGAGCTTGGCGTCGCCATGGTCGAACAACCCATGCGCCGCGGCGATGATGAGCCGTTGGAAGACTTTGTTTCGCCGATCCCGCTCTGCGCCGATGAAAGTTGCCTACATCGCGGGGAGCTCGCCGCAGCGGCGCAGCGCTACGATATGATCAACATCAAGCTAGACAAGACCGGCGGCCTGACCGAAGCGCTCGCGCTCGCCCGGGAAGCAAGGGCGCTAGGCAAGGGGCTGATGGTTGGCAATATGCTGGGCTCATCGCTATCTATGGCGCCGGCGCTGGTAATTGCGCAGTTTTGCGACTTCGTCGATCTCGACGGACCGCTCAATCAAAAAACCGATTATCCCGGCGGCATACTATATGAAGGGCCTAATCTGTCGCCGCCGTCTCCGGGATTCTGGGGCGGCCTGTAACTCGCGAGGCGAAGAAGGAAATGACTGCCATGAAGTTTCTTGCAGTTTTGTTTGCGGCGGCTGTTTCCGCCTGCGCAAAGGCACCGACTGCACCCTATGATCTTGTCATCTTGAATGGTCGCGTCATCGATCCGGAAACCGGGCTCGATGCCATTCGCAATGTCGGTGTTAACGGCGACTCGGTTGCCGTTGTGACCAAGGACAAAATTGCCGGCGCCACGACGATCAACGCATCCGGAAAAGTGGTTGCGCCAGGGTTTATCGACCTTCACGCACACGGCCAGCGCATCCCGGCTGGACGCATGCAGGCGCTCGACGGCGTGACGACGGCGCTGGAACTCGAAGTTGGCGTCCTGCCGGTTGCAGAATTTTACGAACAGGCCGCCGCCGAAGGCCGGCCGATCCACTATGGCGTAGCGGCGAGTTGGGCCCATGCGCGGATCGCTGAGATCGTGAACGACGAACCGGAAGCTAACGTCGAATGGTTCACCGGCCATTTCGGCAATACCCAGTGGCAAACAAAAATCGCATCGACTGAAGAGCTTGAGGGCATACTGGCGCGCCTGCAATCTGCGCTCGATGACGGTGCCGTCGGCATCGGTTTCGCTCTCGGCTATGCGCCAGGCTCTGGACGCAAGGAATATTATGCCGCCAATGCGCTGGCCGCGAAGAATAATGTGCCGACATACACTCATGCGCGGTTTTTGTCAGTGACCGAACCGGACAGTTCTTTTGAAGGATTTCAGGAGATGGTCGCCGTCGCCGCCAGCACCGGTGCCCATATGCATATCTCGCACCTGAACAGCATCAGCTTGCGGGACATCGATGCGATCGCGCCGATGATCCGCGGCGCGCAGGAGAACGGCGTCACTATCACAGTCGAAGCCTACCCTTACGGCGCTGGCGCAACATCCATCGGCGCCGCCATGTTCCAGGGCCCGGACTGGCAGGCGCGTCTCGGCGGCATTAAGAAATCGGATTTCACTGTGGACGGCGAACCGTTAAGCGATGCGGAATTCGACCGGTTACAGGCCGACGCCCCGTCAACCGGCGTTGTCCTGCATATGCTGCACCCGGATGATCGGTCAGAAGACCAGGCCGCGCTCGACAAGTCGATTTTGTATCCGGGCGGTGCGATCGCTTCAGACGGCGGTTACTGGTCCGACGCCGGCGGACTGATCGCGAATGACATCTGGCCGATGCCCGAGAATGCACAATCCCATCCGCGCGCGGCCGGAACTTTTTCCAAATTCCTGCGCGTTTACGTTCGCGAGCGTGAGGCAATTTCTCTCCTGGATGCGATCGCGAAAACAAGCCTCATTCCAGCGCAAATTCTCGAAAGCGCCGCGCCGCAGATGCGCCAGAAGGGCCGTATTCAGGTTGGCGCTGACGCAGATATTATTGTCTTTGACCTCGCCCGTGTCAGCGACCGGGCGAACTTCGAAAAACCCGCGCAAGCTTCCGTAGGATTCGAGCATGTGATCGTCGGCGGGACGCCGCTGGTTATCGATGGCGTTCTAGACACCACTGTCTTGCCCGGCCGGCCGATCAGAAGGTCGCGAAATCCTACTTCAGAAAGCTGACGAGCTCCTATTTGTGTGAGGTTATACTGCGCGGAATCGCGAACTGGCGTCTGTATCAAGAATGACGCGACAGCTCCGGTACGGTTTTTTGGCGACCTTATTGAGATAGGCATTTTCTGCCTTGGGCGTTCTCCTCTCGAGGCGAGACCGGTCTGCTAGGTGCGCAGCGCGAAATATAGCTGACGATGTTCGAAAGCAAAAATTGGGGCCGCAATCTTCTCGCAATATATTGCGAAAAATGAGTGGCTCCCCTTCGTGAATGCGTATCGAACTTTATGTCAGGCTCCCAAGGCGGAATTTCGGGCGATATTGCAGGAGATTGGTTTTTCAAGCACTGATTCCATTGCTGCCCAGCAGGCCTAGAAATGCTGGTTGAATTCGCCTTCTAAATGCTCAGGTTTCCGCAATCGGGCCGGCGCGGCGGTTCCGGTTTGCACGTAAAAACAGACATCTTGAAATTCAAACTATTGCTGGGTTGTTCCCACCGATTGTTAGGTGACCTTCAGTAAATTGGATGGGCGGGTCGGGCTCAAGACGGATGCGCAATTCGATCTGAGGATGGAGCGTTGGCCGCACAGGCTCATTTGCAAAAGATTCTCAAAGGCGCTTGCAAGGCTTCACCCCTTCCTATACTGAGACTGCGAGTCATTCGCATTAGCAAATAGGCATGGGGATATCATGAGCGGGTACAAATATGGCGTGAGCGCAATTGCGCTCGTAATTTCAATGGGTTCGCTAGCGGCGGCGCAAGAGGGGGATGACGCTTCAAGCGAGCAGGCGCGTTCGGATGACGAGATAATTATTGTCGGTGATCGGTTCCAGAATTCGCTGACAAATCGGTTGCCTATCAATCCGGAAGAGTTGCCGTTCACGCTAGATATCATCGATGCTGATCTGATTTATGAGCGTGCGTTCATCAATCCGTTCGACGTTCTCGAAACTCTACCAAACGTCTTCAGGCGGCAAACGCAACTGCTTCCTTCCAGCGGCGGCTATAATATCCGGGGCCTGAACGCGACTGTGCTCACTAATAACCGCCCCGAAGGCGGTAGCCGTGGCGCCGGTCGTCGTGATGTATCATACATTGAACGCATAGAAGTTGCGAAAGGTCCTGCGTCTATCATCCACGGACCTATAATTCCTGGCGGCGTTATCAATCAGGTGACAAAGTCTCCTGAAGGCGATGACTTTCTCAATCTAGTGATGCGCGGCGGCAGCTATGGCACTTATCGTGTGCAAGCTGATGCAAATATCGCATCGCCTTTTGGTGCTGACGCTTTGGGCTTCAGGATCACAGGCGCGTATGAGGATCAACGAAGCCCGCAGGACCCTGAGTATACGGAAACGATCGCCATCCGGCCAGTCCTGGAAATTGATTTCAGCGACCGGACGCGCGCGCAGGCCTCTATCGCGTACACAAAACGCGAGGGCGTGCCAAGTTCTCGGTTTGCGGTAAACGATGACGGTTCTGTTCCTGATACGATTGATGAAACGACTTATTTTGGCGTTCCGTCGGAACAAGGCGGAGAAGACCTCTATTATGACGCCGAGGTGCAGCACGAGTTTCTGGACGATCTAAAGCTTGTCCTTCGCGGCAGCTATCAGGATGCCGATTTTGACTACCAATCTAGCCAAAACAGCTACAATTATGCGGGCGGCAGGGGCTTTTCATCTGGCGACACAATTGCTTACACCTATTACTCGCGCGGCTTCCGCAATCAAGACGTTGCCTATGGCGATGCGCAGCTTCAGGGTGGTTTTGCGGCGTTTGGCCTCCAGCAGGACTGGGTTATCGGTGGTTCTTATCGATGGGAAAACTTCGAAAATGACTGGGGATTCGGCGGCGTTCTTGGCGCTGTGGATGTAACTGATCTCAGTACGGCCTCTTATCTAACGCCCGACTTCGATTCCATCGTGCTTTCGACCTTTCAAGATCATGAAACGACCCTTTCTTCTGTGTACGGGGAAACGAGCCTCCGTCCATTCGATCGTTTTACTGTCGTTGCTGGCGTGCGGTATGATAATTACGAACGCAAGGACTTTCGGAGGGATACCGTCAGTGAAGCCGAAGATGTAACCTTCCGCGTCGGAGGGACTTACGCACTAACTGACGGTCTCAACGCATATGTAAGCTATGCTGAGAGTTTCATCCCGCAATCTGGCTCGATCATCCGTGCTGGCGAGAGCTACACCGATGTGAATGCGGCAAGCGATCCAATCGATCCGGAGACAGCAACGAATTATGAGATTGGATTAAAAGGAAGTCTGCTTGATGATCGCGTGACGCTGACGGCGGCGGCATTTATGTTGACACGCCAAAACGTCGCCACCGCTGATCCTAATAACCTTCCCGGCAGCCCTTCTTATGTTGTCGCCACTGGGGAACAGGAGCATAATGGATTTGAGTTGGGGGCTGCATTTGCAATTGAGGATGGATTTGATCTAAATCTTTCGTACGGTTACGTTGATGCGGAGGTTACCGAGGTCATAAATCCCGGCAATGGCCAGGATGTCGGGGATACGGTTGCTTTGACGCCAAGTCATACCTTCAGCGCTTACGGAACATATACCGTTCAATCAGGCCGACTAGCTGACTTGCGTATTGGAGCCGGCGTGCGCGGCATTTCGGAACGGCCCGCGCCGCGCCACGGTATCGTCTATGACGGTTACACGCTGGTTGATGCGAATGTGTCCTACCCGTTGAATGAGATGTTCGAGGTGCAGGTTAATGTTCACAACCTACTCGACGAAGAGTATCGCGATACTATCGGCTTTGATAATGGAACGGCTGGTGGGAGCCATCGGTTCGGCAATCCACGTTCGGCTTATGTGACAGTGCGGGCGAATTTTTAAGGCCGCGCATGAGCAGCGAGGGTCAAAGCTATTATGAGGAAGGCGTCAAACTGGAGACATCGGGGGATGTCGCCGGCGCGTTCGAAGCCTTTAGGCGTTCGGCGAAGGCCAATCCTCGCATAGCTGCGCCCTATGTCGGCCTCGCGCGCATCTTGACGCGGAACCGCCAACGCAAGGACGCCATCTCATGTCTGGAGCGCGCGGTTTCGTGTGAGCCAACGAACGTATCTGTCAGAACGATACTGGGCCAGACGCTTGCGGAAGACGGACAGCTTGAGGCCTCGCAAACTGCCTTCGAGGCGGTTCTTAACGTAACGCCTTCCGCACCCGCAGCGCTATTGGGGCTTGGCTCAGTTTACGAAGACCTTGGCGACCGCGCTGCAGCGACGGACGCTTATCGCCAACTTCTGCTTGCGCATCCGGACAACGCGGAAGGTTTAGCCGGATTGTTGACCGTAACAGGAGGTGATGCGTTGAATGATGCTGTTCGTGAAGCGCACGCCCAACTGAAAAAAGCAGACGACCAGGACGCAGCTCTGATCGGCTATGCGCTGGGTAAAGCGCTCGCCCGCGCTGGCGATACGGATGGCGCTTTCGACGCTTTGTCCGCCGCCAATGAGGCGCGCTGTCGCGACGCGGGCCCATTTGACCGTGGCGCTTTTGACCGACGCATTGAACGGCTATGCGAGATTTTCAGCTCGCACTTCTTCGAAGATAGGCGCGGTGGGGGAGAGCAGTCCGACCGCTCGGTTTTTGTGGTCGGACTGCCACGCTCCGGCACGACGCTGACTGAGCAGATTCTTTCAGCCCACGGACAAGTTTACGGCGCTGGCGAGCTTGACTTGCTCACCGATCTGGCGACAGGCCTGCCCGATAGACTGGGACGTGCGAACCCGCCTTGGCCTGACGCCGCAGCGGATTTAACGCCGAGCCATGTGCGCGGTATCGGACGCGATTACCTTGGCCGTATTGCGCAATTGGCGCCTGAAACGGCGTCAAGAGTGATCGACAAGCAGCCGCTCAACTTCTGGAATCTCGGCCTTGTGGCCGCCGCTTTGCCGAATGCGCGTATTGTCCATTGCCGCCGCGACATTCGCGATTGCGGGCTTTCAATTTTTTCCGAAAACTTCACGCCGGATCAGCGTTGGGCAACGGACCTGTCGAACATAGCGCATTACTGGCGCGGCTACCGGCGACTTATGCAGCACTGGCGGGATGTTTCCTCTCTGCGAATTTTGGATATGAATTACGAAGACTTGGTTATTGATCTTGAAGGTCAGTCGCGCCGCTTGCTCGACTTTGTAGACCTTCCTTGGGATCAATCTGTGCTTGATTTTCACACTTCAGACCGAGCAGTGCAGACGCCAAGCCGTTGGCAGGTTCGCCAGCCTTTGTATCAATCGTCACGCGGACGCTGGCGGACTTATGAAGCGCGGCTCGGACCCCTTATCGCAGCGGCGGAGGAAGCATGACGGTCTTCAATGGAATTCTGAGCGCTCTGTCGATGATGTTCCGCGTCATCGCTATTGCTATAGGCGGGATTGTGCTTACAGGAGGCGTCGCAGCGCTATCGGGCATGGCGCTTCAAAAAACTGGCGTTCCCCTCAAAGACGCCATGTTGGCGACAGCGCTCCTTAGTTACGTGTTGTACATCCCAATCGTGATGTGGGGCTTCAGGGATCGCCGGACGCTGCTCCGACCGTTGGCCGTCATCGCCATGGCTGCGTTGACACTGACCGTTGCATCTTATTTTGCACCGGGAGCGCTTGAAGCATGACTGAGAAACCTAATTTCCGTCCTGCGATGAATTGGCTCCACACATGGGCCGGCGTTACGCTCGGCACGCTACTATTTACAATCTGGTGGATGGGAACCTTGTCTGTATTCGACAAGGAAATTGACCGGTGGATGCAACCTGAAACAAGATTTATCACCGCTACTCAGCCACTTGATGCTGACTCAGTTATAGCAAAAGTCAAAGCAAACCACCCCGGCGACGAGCTTGCGTCGTTGCTGATTTATTTGCCGGGGGAGCGAAAACCTTATTTCGAAGTTTATGGAAAGTTCAAAGAAGCCGGTCAATTCAATGACCGACTGCACCCCATAAGCGGCGATTCGCTTGGGAAAAGTACATCACGTGCAGCTTCAGGATTTTTCTATCCAATGCATTACCGCCTGCATATGGGTGGTATTGGCTATCTTGTCGTCGCATTAGGCACGTTGTTCATGATGGTGCTGTTGGTAACAGGTGTTGTTATTCACCGAAAAATTTTCGTCGACTTTTTCACTTTTCGCCCAAAGAAGAAAATAAGGCGGTCGAGTCTCGACCTTCATAACGTCACTGGCGTTGTGTTTTTGCCGTTTCATTTTCTCATTTGTCTTTCGGGATTTGCGATTTTCGCAGGCTGGTATGCTTCGATCCCGTTCGAAGTTGTGCGTGGTTTTTCGGAGTCGAACCGTGTGGTCGAACTATTCTATGCCGCTGACGATTACGCTTATTATCGAAGGGAGTCGGCAGGTGCGCCAGCGAAGATGGCCGACATTGCTCCGTTCGTAGCACGCGCGGAAGAAATCTGGACAGAACGCTATGATCAGAACGCAAAGGCCGATCGTATTGATTTGCACCACATAGGCGATGCAAACGCCTATGTGGAAGTCCGGCGCTTCTTTCCATCGCGGCGCACGGAAGCGCATCGGGACAGTATCAACTTTGACGGGGCGACCGGCGAAATTCTGCTAGATTTTCAGGCCTCGCCCATCCGTAAAACCCGCACATGGCTTGAAGGCTTCCATCAAATCCAGTTCGACCACTGGCCGCTTCGCTGGTTTTATTTCATCGCAGGTCTCGCTGGCTGCATTCTCATCGCCACGGGGTTTTTGTTCTGGACAGCATCCAGAATGAAGAAAGGCGCCGTATCGCAACCTGTAAAAATCCGATTTGTCGAAGCGATGAGCATAGGCTCTGTCACGGGGATAATCGTTGCAACTGGCGCCTTCCTGATCGCCAACAGAGTTCTCCCGGCGGAAGCCTCATGGGCGGGCCTTGCCCGGCCAGAAATTGAAGTGCGGCTGTTTTTTCTTGTCTGGGTGTTGAGCTTCATTCACCCGGTTTTCCGCAGCGGCAAAGCATGGGCCGAACAGTCCTGGGCAATCGCCGCGCTTGGCATTCTGGCCGTCATTCTGAACTGGGTGACAACCAGCGATCACCTGTTCGCGTCAGCGGGGCGCGACTTATGGTCGGTTGCTGGCATGGACCTTGTCTTGCTGGCCAGCGCAGGCGCAGCGGCGTTCGCCGCTATGCGATTGCAACGGCGTACCGATCCTTCGGCGGCGATGCGCCGAAAGCCTGATGCTTCAAACCCTGTTGACGCAGCGAAACCGAGCCCGGCGGAGTGATAGGCATGATCTCTATTCTCTCACTGTTGGCTGCAATAGGCCTTGCGCTTTTGGGATGCGGCTATATTGCCTTGAGCCAATCCAAACATAGCAAGGCTGTATTGAACACGAATGCAAATCCAGCACTCCGCATCTTTACGCGCCTGCTCGGCTGGTCGTTCATCGCCGCCAGTTTCGTCCCCTGCGTGATACGCGACGGATGGGGGTTTGCTGTTCTAACGTGGTCGCTAGTCGTCCCAAGCGCTGCGATGATAATTTCCCTACTGCTGGCCTATAGGCCAGCATGGCTGCGTGCTGTTTATAAAAACGGAACATCATTTTTCACCTAACAAATTATGCGGCAAAAGCTGGCGGCTATTTGACGCGTCTTTTGCCATTCTAAGGCTGGCGGACAATCAGAATGATGGCCTCGCGTTTCGGATCGAAGGCGCACGCCGTCACCGCGGTTGAATCGCAGCTCCTTCATATCGGCGTATTTCGAGCCTTTCAGCGTACCGACGTGGAGACGGCCAGCCGCGCCAGGCGAATCGAATGTTTCGATCACTCGCTGCCCGTTTCTTTTATGTGAGCCAGGAGTTCGTCCTGCATGGCATCACAAACGCCGGGTAAGAAAGTTCGAAACTAAAAAATGGGGTTACAATTTTTGTTCGCTATTCCATTGAATATGTTGCGAAAAATTTGTGGCTTCCCTTCGTGAATGCGTATCGAACTTTATGTCAGGCTCCCAGGGCTGAATTTCGGGCGGTTTTGCAGGAAATAAGGGTGGTTTAGTGAATGGCGATTGCCCTAACCATGCGGGTGTGACTGGCCATCTTGCAATTAACCAATAATTCTCGTAACTGTCATAAAGTGACAGTATTGAGAATTATATGGGTGAGCTGATTTCGCAGATTACGAGCGCCGGATACGCTGATCGAGTTCTAAACGATCAGCAAATTGGGCGCATTCTGGGCGGTAGCGATGATCGGCGCTATGGCCAGGTAAAGCGCGCCTTGCAGTCGAGGGCGCTCATTCGCATCAAACGCAGCCTTTATGTACTAGCAGAGCAATACCGCGAGCATCCTCTCCATCCGTTTGCACTCGCTCAGGCGCTGGTCACAGGCAGTTATGTTTCCATGGAAACGGCTCTCGCCTTTCATGGCTGGATTCCAGAAGCCGTTTATACGACCGTTAGTGTGACGCCGGGCCGAAAATCCCAAGTGATCGACCATCCCAACCTTGGCCGTTTCGAATTCAATCCGTTAGCGCTTCACAAATCGGGTTTCCTTGCGGGGGTTCAAAGACATGTCATCAGCGATCAAGCGATGCTCGTAGCGTCACCGCTGCGGGCGCTCATGGATTTGGTCGCCTTTCGGAAACAGGAATGGGAAGGTATTGCGTGGCTTGATACTGGAATGCGGATTAGCAAAGCGCATCTACTTCATACTCGTTTGAAAGACTTCTCGGCTTTAAAAGGCGTTTACAAACACAAAGTCGTCAACGAATTTTTATCCCGGCTCGAACAGGAGGTCCGCGCATTGAAAAAAGCAATGCGTACAAGCGGAAAAGAACATAGTCATGAATGAGATTATTCACGCCCGATTAGCCGGTTACAAACCTGCCAATGATGTGGAAGCTGAGAATGCGACCAAGGAGATCATCCAGGAGATCGCGCTCTATGGGCTCTGGCGTGCAAAGTTTTTTGAACTTGCTGTTTTTCAGGGCGGCACCAGCTTGCGCATTCTGCACAAGCTGCCGCGATTTTCTGAAGACCTGGATTTCATGTTGTTGGCGCCTAATCCGAAATTCGACTGGGCGCCTTTTCTAAAGGTTCTTACGCAGACATTTGAAGAATATGGCCTGCAGCCCGAAGCGATTTCCAAGGAGCAAATGGACAAGCGTATCCGGAACGCGGTCATCAAGGATAACTCGATCGTTAATCAGCTGGATTTGTCATTTGGCAAAAGAGATTCGCGGAAAACCTTGAAGGTCAAACTGGAGGTTGATGTTCACCCGCCCGCGCATTCGAATGATGAATTCACCTATCTTGATTTTCCGGTTGATTTTGAGATTCGACATCAAGATTTGGCATCGAATTTTGCATTGAAACTTCATGCACTGCTGTGTCGGGAGTATTTGAAGGGGCGCGATTGGTACGATTTCTCCTGGTATGTCGCGCAAGGAATCTTTCCGAATTTGCCGCACTTAGAAGCTGCTCTACGTCAATTCGGCCCTTGGGCGGACGATGAAACACTCGCCGTGAATGTAGAATGGCTCGAAACTGAAATGACCAAACGCATTCAGTCAATTGTTTGGGGCGAGGCCAAAAAAGATGTCATTCGTTTCTTGCGCCCCGCAGAAGCGGAATCTCTAAAGCTTTGGAGCAGCCGGTTTTTCGAATCCAAGTTGGACAAGATTATAAACGCGCTTCCGTCGTGAATCGGATGTGTTCTCGATCGACCATTCAAATGATGGCGAATTTAACCTGGCCAACGGAAAAAGACGGATGCGAAGAAGTTCGAGAATCAAATTGGGGTCGCGGATAAAATTGCCCGTAACATATTGAATTTATTAGCGGTAGATGATGGCTCCCCTTCGTGAATGCATATCGAACTTTGTGCCAGGCGCCAAGAGATGATTTCCGAATGATTCTTGACCATATGCGTGAGCGTAGGGCGACTGTGCGAATTTCAAGTGTGGGCCACTCACAAAATCATTCATTTTCGGATGACCGGCATACTCACGAGTAATTTAGTCGCTGGCGAAGACCCTCAATACGAAAAAAACAGATTTTGACATACTCGTTAACTGCTTACCTGCCAAAAACAGTTAGCGCCATGAACGCACCCAGGAGCAAAATTTTTCGAGCGCCGCCGTCTTTTGGACATGCAATCAGTCGTGAATGCAGTCGAAATTGAACGATACACCATACCGGAGATTAATTCGGCAATTCAACGATGCGCCAATAGCGATCGATCATTGTTAACGCCTCAACTAGAGAGTCCGCAGGCTGGGATTTGGAGATATAACCTGCGACATTGTGTTCATATGCTTTCATTTTGTCCTGCTGGTCCGTCGAAGTGGTCAAGACAAAGACGATGGTGTTGCGTAATGTTGCATCGGCTCTGAGCGCCTTGAGAAATTCAAACCCATCCATTCGCGGCATGTTGAGATCGGAAATAACAATGTAAGGCTTCGGCAAAGGCGCATCCCGGTCTATGCCGCGAAGAATGTCGAGCGCATGCGCGCCATCGTCAGCATAAACGACAGGATTGGTGATTTTGAGTTCTGTGAGCGCGCGCCGGATAGCCATCTTGTCGATCTCGTCGTCTTCAACGAGCAGAAACGTTACGGTGCGATCACCGACCTTTTTGTGCTGTTCAGGCGCGAGTTTATCTGTCATTTGCATGGGCGTGATCTTCGCGTGCTAGCTTGCTATTGATAAAGCGTCTGATTGTGTGGAGCCCGCCGGCCATTGTTTTGGCCACGTGAAAGAAAATGTCGTTCCCCGCATCGTTTCGGGATTTGAAACCACGTGGATGGTTCCCCCTGCATGTTCAATTATTTTTTTGACGATGGCGAGGCCCATTCCGCTGCCTTCGACTTTGTCGCGGCTTTTAAGCGTTTGATACATACCGAATATGCGGCGCTGATATTCGGCGGGAACGCCAGGGCCGTCGTCAGAGACTTCAAACAAGAAATGCGTGTCCCGCTCTTCGTGACGGATTGAAATACATCCTTCATCCCGATCATGGTGCTTTACGGCATTATGAATGAGATTTCGGAATATCTGTTCAAACGGCGGCGCGGCGGTGACAAATTTGGGAAGCCTGGAGTTTTGCGTCAGGGTGAAAGCGGCCGGAGCCACTAGGCTGAACACGTCCTCAACGAGGTTCGCACAGTCGACATTCACAAGCTTTTGCGATTCCTGTCCGGCTTTTGCATAAGCGAGAAGGTCGTCCAGCAACCGCTCCATACGCGTAATCCGGGAACGCATCATTGTCAGATTCGAGCGGGATTCATCGCACAGCGTTTCGCGAAGGTCCTGCTCCAGCCAGCTGGCGATCATATCGACCCCGCGCAGCGGCGCTTTAAGGTCATGAGATGCAATATGGGCGAATTCCTCCAATTGCTGATTGGAACGGCGTAACTCCTCTGATCGCTTTTCGAGCGCTGCTTCGGCTTTCTTGCGGTCGTCAATGTCCATGATCGTGCCAATCATCCTGACCGGATCGCCCTTATCGTCCCATACAGCCTTGCCGGTGCCCAGAAACCATCTGTATCCCTTCGTCTTGTGGCGAAGGCGATATTCAATATGAAAGGGCGTCCGTTGTGCGAAGTGCTCGCCAACCGCTTTTATCGTCCGCTCGACGTCCTCAGGGTGCAATAAGCTTTTGAACGACGACATTGAAGGGTCAATTTCGTCCGGCGAATAACCCAGCAGTTGATATTGTCTTGGAGACCAATATTCGCCGTCTTCGGCAATCGATTTCCAGTCCCAAATGCCGACGCTAGCGCCTTCCGCTGCAAGCGCAAAACGCTCTTCGCTCATACGAACGGCGCGTTCGGCATCCTTTAATGCTGAAACGTCAGTGTGCGTTCCAACCATTCGAAGAGGACGCCCTTCCAAATCCCATTCAATTACTTTGCCTCGGCATAGAACAGTGACTGTCGATCCATCGGCGTGACGATACCGGACTTCCTGTGCGTAAGGGTGTTCACCGCGGGTTTCCACATGGCGGTCGAAATTCTCCAGAGCTAATTTCAAATCGTCTTCGAAGATAATGGATTGCCACTCGTCAGGATGATGGCGTTTTGTGGACGGATCATAGCCGAACATCTCCCAAAAGCGGGGAGACATATATTCGTATTTTTCTTGAAGGCGCCAATCCCAATACCCATCGTAGCTGGTGTCGAGGATAAGGCGCAGACGTTCTTCACTGACGCGCAAAGCTTCTTCAGCGGTTTTCTCTTTGGTGACGTCAACGGAAGCCACAAAAACATACTTCTTTCCAGTTTTCGGGTCAGTGTACGGAACTTTATCGGTCCGGACGGTTTGCCTTTTCCCCTCCGGAGTGACAAATGTTTCAATAATACCGAGTTTGGGATTCCCGCTTCTTATCACTTCAAGATCGTTGTCGTGGTATTTTTCCGCCATTTCAGGAAAAATGTCGTATGTATTGGCGTCAAAAGCGGAGGTCGCATCGAGGCCCATAGCTGCAGCTGCTGCTTTATTGGCCCGGAGTATGATGTTGTTCTCATCCTTAAACCAGATCCGCACGGGTGTATTATCAAGAACTAATGACTGTTCGTCATTGGCGCGTTTCAGCGCTGCTTTCGAACGCATCAAATTCTTGTTCAGTAAATCAAGCTCGCTCAGAACGCGCATGTTCGACCGCGCGAAGATAAAAATTGTCGCCGTCGTGGCAAGCGCAATCATTAAAAGGACCGATAGAAAGACGGTTTCAGTCTGCTTGGGAGTGTAGGGCGATGGGGACGTCCATCCGTATCCGTCAGCGACCGTCAAGACCACGAACCCGCTGGCGGCCGCTGCAAATCCGTATAGGGAGGCGCGTGCGCCAAGAAACAGTCCTGCCGCTATGGGAACAAGCAATAAAAAAGGAGTGGTGTGTGCTGTTAGACCGCCATTCTTGAACGACGCGTACATAACGGCAGCGGTCAATGTAAGGAGGAACAAGCATGCAGCCGACAACACGCGTTTTGTCGATGCGGCTAGAGCAGAGCAGGCAAGAAAAAGTATGCCTGCCGAAATGCCGGCGAACTTGGCCCCGGTCAGGCCGGGCGTTTCAACGAAAGTATGAGCGATGTGAATAAACACCGCACATGCAAAAAAGATTGACCCAACACAGAGGACCCGGATCTGTGAAAGTCGAATAGGGTTCTTTGTCTGCACAGCCGCCGGTGCCACCAGGCCGTCATTTGATGCCTGTTTTCGCTCTTCATGGCTCGCGTATAAAAAGCGCATTCTTATTGCTCCTGCTTTGCAAAGGGGGAGCGCAGGCGGTCAAGAAGCTTTATAAGGTCGGCCTGTTTTGCGTGGTTTGTTTTTGCAAATACTGATTTTAGATGTTTTCGCGCGGTCTCGACCGCAATCCCCATGCTGGCAGCCGCAACTTCCAGGCTGGGATCGTTCGCAAATACGGACGCAAATCGCGCTTCGGTTCGCGTTAAGTTAAAAATCCTGCGCAGATCATCCGGAAGCAGCGGCGCCTCGTCAGCAAGGATAATAACGGCGAAACCGGGATTGGCGAAATCGGTCAGTGGCGTAAAGTGAGCCAGAATAGTTTCGCCGCGTGCGGCGCAAGTTAAGGAAACGAGTTCAGGTCCCGCGATATCGCGATGTTTCAACGTATAACCGAGTTCTCCGTCGAAGCTCGCATTGAGATAAGGCTTTTCATCGTTTCGAACGGCGCCGTTAATTGAAACATACGTGCTGTGTTTTTTGAGAAAACATTCAGCGCCGCTGTTGAGATGAAGAATAAGCCCGTCGCGATCGACGATGAAAAATGGGTGAGCGAGCGTGTCAAACGCTGCTTTCAACGCTCTGCTGCGTTGATAGGAAGCACGCGCGAAGTCAGATTCGGATGAAGAGTCGGCCTGTGCTGTGCGCCTCTGCAGCGCGTCCTTGACGCTCTCGACTAGATCCTCAACAGGGCAGGGTTTTGTGAAGAATCGAAAAACATGCGCTTCATTGAGCGCGCGCATGGCGCTGTCGAGGTCCCCGGCGCCGGTCACCATGATATATTCCGACTGAGGCGCGAAAGAGCGCATCTCTTTTATTAATGAAACGCCGTCGGCGACGCCAAGATCAAGATCGGAAATAACGACGTCGGCGGGGTGCTCCGACATTCGCTGGAGCGCTCTTCTGGGTGAGAGTTCATAAGAAAACCGCCATTGCGGCGCCTTGGCGGCAAAGTTGTGCCGCCAAGCGTTCAAAGTATGAATGTCGTCGTCAATGCAAAGAATTTCTGACATCTCGGCCGCCGCCGTCTCGCATTTTTGTTGCATGCCCCATTTGGGCCATCCCTGTTAAATCTTCCTTAATTCGCTGTTTGAATTATGTTTCATAACTTTTAACCAAGGACAGATTGGACCATGGCGACCACAGCCGCTGCAACGACGCAAAATGAAACGCTTGCAACCTCATCAGGCGAAGTTCGGCTGCTTGTGGTTGAGGACGACGATCTGGATTACAGGGTGATAACGCGCACGTTGCGTGAAGGGTGGCGGGCAAGTTATGGCGTGACGCGTGCGGACACTTTCGAGGCGGCGCTGCAAAGAATTGAAGACGGCGAATTTGACGCGGCCATTGTCGACTATCGTCTTGACGCAAAATCCGGCATTGATTTCATTAGGGCCGCCGGCGGGCGTAATTGCCCATTTCCCATCGTGTTGCTGACAAATCAAGACGCACGGCATGTGGACGGCGAAGCGCTTGACGCCGGCGCCGCTGACTTTCTCAGCAAAAAGGATTTAACTCCGGAAGCGCTTGAGCGCTCAATACGATACGCGCTCAAGTCGCATCAGATATTAAAGGAAAGAGACCAGGAACGGCGCCGGGCCGAGGCGAACGCCGTTCTTAACCGCCGCTTTCTATCAACCATCGGTCACGAGCTTCGCCCGCCTGTGGATGCGATCATTGGGCTTCTGGATTTGCTTGATGGCCAACTGGCCTCAGCTGAACAACGGGAAATTGCTAAAGACGCTCGAAATGCGGCGGCTCACGCCACGGAGTATTTGCGCAACCTTGTTGAATTTGTACGCCTTGATGAAGGGAAAGCGGCATTGTCGCTGCGGGAAGTCGATGCCGAGGAGTTTTTTCGGAATGTAGTCGCTTTTTTCAAGGTGGAGGCGGACCGCCGCGGTCTCTCGCTTTCGCTCGATATTGATAATCTTGCAGCGCGCCGCATTCGTTTCGACGATATGCGCGTCCGGCAGACGCTGATTAATCTACTCGCCAACGCAATGAAGTTTACTGAAGAGGGCGAGGTCGTTGTTAGGGCGCGCACGTCGAGAAGCGAAGCCGCGGAACGGTTGCATGTTTCTGTCTCCGATACGGGGTGCGGCATCGCGACGGAAAAAACTGCCCGGCTGTTTGACGAGAATGCATCGCCGCCGGAGCCCGGCAGAAAATTCGATGGCGGGCTCGGTCTCGGCCTCGCTATTAGCGCGCGTAACGTCGACTTGATGGGCGGCGCCATCGCCGCTGAAAGCGTGCCGGGGAATGGTTCGACGTTCCGCTTTGAAATTCCTCTGGCCGACTAGGTCTCCGTCGCCGCTTCGTATGCTCGCGCCGGTTTGCAAAGAAGACGAGTGTTTGCATTCATGATGCTGGCGGCCCTAGTTAATACTTTCTGAACATTCACCGCCGCCGGAAACAGAGTCCTGCTGGGTTCAGTTTCTGCAGTCCTTTCGTATTTAATTCGTTTACAAATAAATAACCGTATTTTTTAACGTACCTTCAACCCTGCACGCTTATTTCCGCGATGTTTACCCCATTTGGGGTAAGTATCGATGCGTTTGAAATAGGTGGCGGGTTTCGATGTTGTGTTTATTGAAGAGGGTTCTGCGTCCAACTAGGCGCGCGGTTTTGGCCGTCATGTTTTTTAATTGGCTGGCGGCGCCTACGGCTGTGTTTGCCGAAGGACACGCGCAGTTCGGGATTGGGCAGAATCTTCTCGGATTCAACGGCGGCGCCGACAATCTGACCAACGGATCTCTATTCGTCGATATCCAGTCGGCTGGCGAAGTCATCAATGTTTCGGCTTGTGGCGATACGAACGACGACGACATCCGCATTCGGATTTATAACCCATCAGGCGCGCAAGTCGTCAATACGACGCTGATCAACGCTAATGTCGATTGCAACAATGATTTCTTGTCCCCCCTTGCGTTTCCGGTACGTCATACGAGCGCTGCGACTGGCGCGTATCGCGTCACTATAGAGAACCTGAACCCGACCGGGTCACGCCAGGAACTGTCACGCGTCGATGTTACGGTCACGACCAGCGCGTTTGTGCTGCCGGATCCAACCGGTCTTGCCGCCAGCAGTCATGTGGGACGGCTCTATTCCTATGAGTGGACGTTTGACGCGGGCTCTTTTCAACAGGCGGCGGCGACCGACGCGAATTACTACATGCTCACGCCCGGCGGCCGGGCGGGAACGAATTATGTCTGGCAGCTCGACCTCAATCAGTTTGCCGGGTTCGTCTATGAAATTACCGCCAACAGTCTCGGCGTCGATTCTCCGAACGCTGCCGGCGATAATGTTGCAGGATTATCCGTGCCGGAAAGCGGAAACAGCGTCACGCCGCTTTTTCCGATCTATGTGAATTATCCGACGATCGCCAATCCGTCGCCATCCGCCGCGCCGGTGATCTCGAATTTCAGGTTTATTGACGACGCCGGTCAGGACGGCGGCTTTACGCCCGGCGATTCAGTCGGCGTGCAGGATACCGGCGTGTTCGAATTCACGACGGATGTAGACGGCACCTACGCGATCAGCATCGACGTCAATCAGAACAGCGTTTTCGGCGATCCGGGCGACGTACTGCTTCTGGGCGTCACCGCGCCCGGCGCCAATCAGGTAGTGTGGGACGGCCGCGACAACGCAGGCGCCGTATTGCCGGTAGGACAATATCAGGCACAGCTGGATGTACGTCTCGGGGAGTTTCATTTTGTTGCGCGCGACGCTGAAACAAGCGGCGGCCCAAGCGATAATGGATTGACCATCTATGAAGGGACGGGCCCTAGCGGATTGTCGCCGACACTCGTTTACTGGGACGATCTAACATTTTTTTCCGGCGACCCGGATGCGACGGCGACCTCACCTGACGGCGCGCTGTCGGGCACGGCCGCCGGCTATCACACATGGGGTCAATTTTCTTCGACCGGTTCGAACAATTTCGGCGATCAAAAGTACATCGACACTTATGTCTATGGCCTTTCATCTTTGGCGTGGGCGAGCGCCGCGATCATCGACAGCGACGAGCCGATTTCTGATGCGATCGTTTCAATTACGCCGACATCGCAGCCGGGCGACACGCTAACGCTTCAGGTGAATGACGGCGATCGCAATCTCGACGTGGCGCTCGCCGATACGCTGACGGTTTCGGTCGTCAACGACGTGACCGGCGAGCTGGAAACCATCTCGCTCACGGAAACCGGCGCCGACACCGGCGTCTTCACCGGTACGGTTGCGACCACATTCGGCGCTTCCGCCGGGGCCGATAATGACGGAACCTTCAATACGCAAGGCGGCGATACGGTTACGGTCGCCTATACGGACGAATTCAATACAACCGGCAGCCCGATCGACCGCACCGACACAAACTCAGTCTCCGGCGGCGCGACCGGAACTGTCACGATTACGGACCCTTCAAGTCCCGGCGACACGCTGACCATCTCTGTCAATGACGCCGATCTTAACAATGACGGCGTTCTCGCCGAGACAATTATCGTATCGGCGGTCAACGGTGTCACCGGCGAAACCGAAGCCGTAACATTAACCGAGACAGGCCCGAACACGGGCGTCTTTACCGGAACGGTTGCGACGATCTTCGGAACGACCGCTGGTGCAAACAATGACGGAACATTCATTACGCAAAGCGGCGATACGATCACTGTTACGTATAATGACGCATTGACCGCGAGCGGCGGAACGGCGTCGCCGACCGACACTTCTAACGTCATCGGCGGAGTCACCGGAACCGTGTCGATCACCGACCCGTCGACGCCCGGCGATACGCTCGCCATTCAAGTCGATGACGGCGACCTAAACGCAAATTCCGGCGTTGCGGAAACCATCTCGGTTCCGGTCGCCAATGACGCCACCGGCGAAACCGAAACTGTGACGTTGACGGAGACGGGCCCGAACACTGGCATCTTTGCCGGAACGGTTGCGACGACCTTCGGGACGACGGCTGGCGCGGACAACGACGGAACCTTTAACACCCAGGGCGGCGACACGGTCACCGTCACCTATAATGACGCGCTGACCGCAAACGGCGGAAGCGCCAGTCCGACCGATACGTCAAATGTTTCAGGCGGCGCGTCGGGCGTCGTTTCGATCACCGACCCGTCAAGTCCCGGCGACACGCTCACTATTCAGGTAGACGACGCCGACCTCAATACGAATTCGGGCGTCGCGGAGACGGTCTCCGTCGCTGTCGTCAATGACGTCACTGGCGAAGTCGAGAATGTCACGCTCACAGAAACCGGCGCCGACACCGGCGTCTTCACCGGTACGGTAGCGACCACATTTGGCGCTTCCGCCGGGGCCAACAATGACGGAAGCTTCAATACGCAAGCCGGCGATACGCTCACCGTCACCTATGATGACGCGCTGACCGCCTCGGGCGGGGCCGCCAGCCCAACCGATACGTCAAATGTCAATGGCGGCGTCACGGGAACGGTATCGATTACCGATCCATCCAGACCGGGCGAAACGCTGACGATCCAGGTTAACGACGCCGATCTCAATGCGAACGCCGGCGTTGTCGAAACGATCAATGTGGCAACGGTGAACGCCGTCACCGGCGAAGCGGAAACAGTGACGCTTACCGAAACAGGCGCCAATACCGGCGTCTTCACGGGCGCAGTCGCCACGACTTTCGGCGCGTCCGCCGGGACTGACAATGACGGAAGCATTAATGCACAAGCCGGCGACACCATCACCGTCGCCTATGATGATGCGCTGACGGCATCTGGGGGAGCCGCAAGCCCCACCGATACGTCGAATGTCAATGGCGGAACGACGGGAACGGTGTCGATCACCGACCCGTCTGTTCCCGGCGATACACTGACAATCCAGGTGACCGACGCTGATCTCAACAACAATGGGGGCGTCGCCGAGACAATCGCTGTTTCCGTCGTCAATGACGTTACGGGCGAGGTTGAAACCGTCACGCTGACGGAAACAGGGGTCAATACCGGGGTTTTTGCTGGAACGGTGACGACAACCTTTGGGGCGGCGGCTGGCGCCGACAATGACGGAACCTTCAATACACAGTCCGGCGACACCGTCACGGTCACTTATGGCGATGCGCTGACGGCAAACGGCGGCACAGCCAGCCCGACCGACACCTCCAATGTCGGCGGCGGCGCGGACGGAACGATCTCGATCACCGACCCGTCGCAGCCGGGCGACACACTGGTCGTGCAGGTGAATGACGCAGACTTCAACGAAAATCCGGGCGCGGCCGATTCAATGACGGTAAGTGTCGTCAATGACGTAACGGGCGAGACCGAAACGGTTACGCTGACCGAAACCGGCGTGAATACCGGCATTTTTTCTGCGAATGTTTCAACAAGCTTTGGAACGTCCGCCGGGCCGAATGGCGACGGCGCTTTCAATACGCAAGCCGGCGATACGCTGACCGCGAGCTATGACGATTTCACGGGGGCCGGCGAGACTGTTTCGCGATCCGATACCGGCAATGTCACGGGCGGCGTCACCGGGACGGTTTCGATTACGGCGTCGATCAATCCGGGCGATTCGCTGACGATTTCCGTAAACGACGCCGATCTGAATGCGAATCCGGGTGTTGCGGAAACGGTCACGGTCTCTGCGGTCAACGATGTTACCGGCGAGGCGGAAACCGTCACGCTGACGGAAACCGGCCCGAACACCGGCGTGTTCGAAGTCAATGTCTCGACCGTGTTCGGCACATCCGCCGGAACGAACAATGACGGCTCATTCAATGTGCAGAACGGCGATACCGTTACAGCCACATATAGTGATGCGCTTACTGCAGCAGGGGGAACGGCGTCGCCGACAGCGGTCGCCGGCGTCGGCGGCGGGTTCGACGGAACGGTCACAATCACGCCGAGCGGAAATCCCGGCGACACGCTGACAATCCAGGTAACTGACGCCGATCTCAACACGGATGGCGGCGTTGCTGAAACGATCACCGTCACGACGGTCAACGATGTCACCGGCGAGACGGAAATCGTGACGCTCACGGAAACCGGCGTTTCCACCGGCGTATTCGAAGGCGCTGTCGCAACGGCGTTCGGAACGGCGGCGGGAACCGATAATGACGGAATCCTCAATGCACAATCGGGTGACACGGTCACGGTCACTTATAGTGACGCGCTCACCGGCGCCGGCGGCGCGGCGACGCAAACGGACACAAGCAATATCGGAGGCGGGGTCAACGGAACAATTTCGCTGACGCCGGCGCTGAACCCGGGCGACCCGCTTAACATCAGCGTCAACGACAATGATCTCAATACCGACTCCGGCGTC
Organism: Hyphococcus sp.; assembly: GCF_965228385.1. Classification (GTDB taxonomy): domain Bacteria; phylum Pseudomonadota; class Alphaproteobacteria; order Caulobacterales; family Parvularculaceae; genus Hyphococcus. The sequence goes on from NZ_OZ245810.1 coordinate 543,198, forward strand.
GCCGAAACAATCGCCGTTACGGTCGTAAACGATGTCACGGGCGAATCTGAAACCGTTACGCTTACTGAAACAGGCGTCAATACCGGCGTATTTGAAGCCGATGCGCCGACCGTCTTCGGAAACGGGACGGGTGCGGACAATGACGGAACGTTTACGGTCCAGAACGGTCATACGCTCACCGGTACTTATGACGACGCGCTAACGGCCGCCGGAGGATCGGCGACAAGGACTGATACAGCCAATGTCGGCGGCGGGGCGGATGGAACGGTGACGTCTTCGGCGAATGTCACGCCTGGCGATTCCATTGCGATCGAAGTGCAGGACGCGGACCTTAACGCCGACACAGGCGCTGTAGAAACTATCACGGTGACGGCGGTCAATTCCGTCACCGGCGAAACCGAAACCGTCACGCTCATGGAAACCGGTCCGAACACTGGCGTATTCCAGGCGAACCTGGCGACAACGCTCGGCGGCTCGGCGGGCCCAGACAATAACGGCGTTATCACGATCGAAACCGGCCAGTCGGTTGTCGTTACCTATAACGATGCATTGACGGCGGCGGGCGGAACCGCGTCGACAACCGCGACGACGTCCGTCGACAATATCGCCCCGACGGCGGCTGACGACTCTGCAGCGACGCAGCCGGGCGACGCTGTGTCCGTTCCAGTGCTCGCCAATGATTCCGACCCGGAAGGTCAAAGCCTTACAGTCACAGGCGTCACTCAGGGATCTAACGGGTCGGTTGCGTTCATGGCTGACGGCACGGTCGTTTACACGCCGGACGCCGGCTTTACTGGAACCGATACGTTCACTTATTCGATCAGCGACGGCAATGGCGGGGTAGACACGGCGACCGTTACGGTCGCGGTTGATAATGAAACCCCGACGGCGGTCGCGGATTCGGGCGGCACGACACCCGATACCCCGGTGACAATCGATGTCGCAGCGAACGACACCGACCCGAATGGCGATCCCCTGACCATCGACAGCGTCACACAAGGCGCCAATGGCTCGGTAGTCATTAATCCCGACGGCACAGTAACTTACACGCCGAATGCGGGCTTCGCCGGAACAGACACGTTTACTTATACGATTTGCGACGGCGATGGGAATTGCGATACCGCGACCGTGACTGTCACGGTGAGCGCCGATACGCCGCAAGCTGTTGACGATGTGGCGACGACGCCGTCGGGAACGCCGGCGACGATTGATCCGGCGGATAATGACAATGAACCGAACGGACAAACGTTAACCGTTACGGACGTCACCGAACCCGCCAACGGCGCTGCGGTTCTCAATCCCGACGGCACAGTCACTTATACGCCTGACGAAAATTTCGTCGGTACAGATACTTTCACCTATACAGTCTGCGATCCGGATGGCAATTGCGACACGGCGACGATCACCGTGACATCGACAAACCAGGCTCCGGCTGCAACGGACGACTCTGCATCGACGCAGCCGGAAGAAGCCGTGTCCGTGCCGGTGCTGGCGAACGACTCCGATCCCGAGAGCCAGCCGCTGAGGGTTACGAGCGTCACTCAGGGCGCGAATGGAACCGTGACCTTCATGGCTGACGGCACGGTCGTTTACACCTCAAACGCCGGCTTCACCGGCGCCGACGCTTTTACTTATACAATAGACGACGGCAATGGCGGAACCGCGACAGCGAACGTCACCGTGACGGTCGACAATGAAACGCCGACAGCTGTTGCGGATTCCGCCGGCACGCTGCCCGACACGCAGACTACTGTCGATGTTCTGGCGAACGACACCGACCCGAACGGCGATCCACTGACTGTCACTGGCGTCGCGCAACCGGCGAACGGAACAGTCGTTGTCAACCCCGACGACACGGTGACCTATACGCCGCACGCCGGTTTTAGCGGCGCGGACAATTTCACCTATACCGCCTGCGATAGCGACGGGAATTGCGATACGGCGACAGTGACCGTCACGGTCAGCGCCGAAGCGCCGCAGGCGGTTGACGATGTTGCGTCGGTTCTCTCCGGCACGCCGTCGACCATTGACCCGCTGGCGAATGACAATGATCCGAACGGCGATCCGCTGACCGTCGCCGACATCGCCGATCCGGCGAACGGAACGGTTGTGATCAATCCGGATGGCGCAATCACCTACACGCCTGAAGCGGGTTTTGTCGGAACGGACACGTTCACTTATACGGTCTGCGACGATGACGGCAATTGCGATACGGCATCGATCACAGTCACGGTCGGCAATCAGCCGCCAAGCGCGCAAGACGACAGCGCCGCGACACAGCCTGGGAACGCTGTTTCCATCCCGGCGCTCGCCAATGACTCCGATCCCGAAAACCGTCCACTGACGATTTCTAGCGTGACCCAAGGGGCGAACGGAACAGTAGCGTTCAATCCTGACGGTACGGTCATCTATACGCCGAACGCCGGCTTCACGGGAACGGATACGTTCACTTATACGGTCGATGACGGCGAGGGCGCCGCCTCTACGGCGACCATAACGGTTGTGGTCGACGAAGAGACGCCGACCGCAAACGCCGACAGCGCGACAACGACGCCGGGCGAGCCGACGGTCATCGATATTCTCGGCAATGACATAGATCCCAATGGCGATGATCTGACAGTCGCCGATATTGTGCAGCCGGCGAACGGAGCCATTGCGCCAAATCCCGACGGTACGGTGACCTATTCGCCCAACGCCGGCTTTGAGGGAGCTGATACGTTCGCTTACACGGTGTGCGACGTTGACGGTAATTGCGATACGGCGACAGTTTCGGTCTCGGTCGATCCCAACGCGCCGCAAGCAAATGATGACAATATCAAGGGCGCGCCCGATACGCCGGTGACTTTCGATCCGCTCGCCAATGATACCGATCCCAACGGCGATCCGCTTACGCTCGCCAGCGTGTCGACGCCAGCGAACGGCGCGGTCGTTGTTAATCCGGACGGCACGCTGACATACACTCCGGATTCGGGTTTCGACAGCGTCGATACGTTTACTTACACCGTCTGCGATTCAACCGGTGCCTGCGACACGGGCGTGATTTCGGTCGATATGCGCGGCGCGGCGTCGATCGAAGGCATCGTTTTCTTTGACGATAATCAGGACGATGTCCACCAGTCGAATGAGTTGCTGCTGGCGGGCTACGGCGTCGAGATTCTTCTGGATGGCGAAGTTGTCGCCGCCACTAGCACCGACGAAAATGGCTTCTATCGTATCGACGGGCTTGAGCCGACTGACGGTTATGTCGTCGTGTTTCGAAATCCCGATACTGGCGTTGTCGTCGGCGCCGTGCAGGGCGTGGCGCTTTCCGCCGGCGAGACAATGGTTGACCTCAGCCTGCCCGTCGATCCGTCGGGCGTCATTTATAATGCAGAGACTCGTGAACCGCTTGCCGACGTCACTGTTGTCATAACAGACGCCAGCGGAACGCCGCTGCCGAATGTTTGCCTGATCGATACAAGCCAGCAAAATCAGGTGACCGCCGATGACGGTTTCTACCGTTTCGACCTTGTGCCGGGCGCTGATCCTGCGTGCCCGGCTGGCGAAACCGAATATCGCCTTTCGGTTACGCTGTCCGGCGGCCTTCCCGGTCTCTTTGGACAATTTGCACCGCAGACCGGTCCGCTTGACGCAACGACGTGTCCGATCGATGCGAATACCAACCCGCCTTGCGAAGTCTCGGCGTCGAATAGCCCGCCAACCATCGGCGAGCCTCCTGTATTCTTCATCGATTTCGCTATCGCCGGAGGCGACCCCGATGTGATCAACAATCATATCCCGATTGATTTGGCCGCGAGCCAGCAGCCGCTGACGGCGTTCAAGACAGCGACGGTAGCGAATGCTTCGGTCGGTTCGCTTGTTCCGTATACGGTGACGATCCGTAATGACGGCGCCGCACCGGTCAATGACGTGGATATCGTCGACCTGACGCCCGCCGGCTTCAAATATGTGGAAGGCTCTGCGCGCCTGAACGGCCAGCCGGTTGAGCCGGTTCGCGACGGCCTGGAGTTAACTTGGGCGGATATTGACGTGCCGGCCAACGGTACGGCGACAGTGACTCTTGTTCTGATTGTCGGCGCCGGCGTTGATTTCGGTAATTTCGTCAATCGCGGCTTTGCTGAAAGCGATGGCGGCGCGCCGCTTTCCAATATCGCTGAAGCAACAGTTCGGATCGTGCCGGACGCCGTCTTCGATTGCTCCGAAGTCATCGGTAAAGTTTTCGACGACAGGGACGGCGACGGCTATCAGGATCAGGGCGAGCCGGGGCTTGCAGGCGTTCGCGTTGCGACCGTCAATGGTCTTCTCATTACGACTGACAACCATGGCCGCTATCACATCGCCTGCGCGGCGACGCCTAAGGCCGGAATTGGTTCGAACTTCATCTTAAAGCTCGATCCGCGCACGCTTCCAGCCGGATACCGCATTACGACGGAAAACCCGCGGGTCATCCGTCTCACCCGCGGCAAGATGTCGAAACTGAATTTCGGCGCATCGCTGTCACGTGTGGTCCGCGTCAACCTGACAGACGGAGCGTTCGCTGCCGGAACGGACGAATTGGCGCCGGCCTGGGCAGGCAAGATTGAAGATCTTGTCGCCGCTCTTGAAGCGCAACCTTCCGTCCTTCGGCTCACCTATGTCGGCGCCGAAGAGGGCGAGCCGCGCCTGAAGGCCGTCGCCAGGCTCATCAAACAACACTGGAAGGAGGAGCGAGGGCGCTACGACCTCGATATCGAAACCAGAATTGTCTCGGCTTCGAACGGGGGAGAAGAATAATGTTGCGTTCTTTCATCTATAGTCCGTTTCCCGCCCTAGCGCTCGCCGCAACAACTCTAATGCCGATTGACCAACCGCTCGCCATGATGGTTGGGGGTGATTCAGCGGCGCCTTTCGAAATTATAGTCGAAGAAGCGGGCGATGCTGACGGCGTGCAGGCGCTAGCAGATCAGACGCTTGCCGGCGCAGATATCCGCATGGCGTTTGACGGTCTCGACGTCACGCCACGCCTCAACGCTGGCCTAGTCGGCGGCGGCGATGCGGCCGTGCGAGACGGAACTGTCGAATTCGATACTTATTGGAACTACGACGCCTTTATCGATCGCGCCGAAATCCGCCTGTTCCACTTAGAGGAATCGGCGCGGAGCGAACCGTTTGCGACGTTGCAAGTAAACGGAACCGGCCGGGCGGATTTCACGCCGTTCGATGCTAACAAAACCGGCTTCTTCTACGTGCTGCGCGTTTACGACGCTGAAGGCCGTTTTGATGAAACTGAACCGAAAGCGGTTCGATTTGTTGATCGTCTGTCCGATGAAAACAAAAACGCCGAAGACAGTCTCGGCATTTACGGCGCCGACGCAACCGCCTCGCGCAACATTAAAATCTCCGGCGGTTCGGTCACGGTGTCCGGCAAGGGCCTCAATCTATCTGATGGCGCGACGGTGCGCGTGCTCGGCGCCGAGGCGCCGGTCGATGCGCAAGGCGACTTTGTCGTTCAGCAAATCGTACCGTTCGGCAAGCGCGATATTAATGTCGAGATTGACGATGGGTCCGAAATCGTGCGCATCACCCGCGAAATCGACATTCCAAAAAATGACTTCTTCATCGTCGCCCTCGGCGACCTTACGATCGGTCACCGCGACGACAATGGCGGTGAAGTCCTGGCCGCCGATGATGAAGATTTCGACGAGACCTTCGTGACCGGCCGCGGCACCTTCTATCTGAAAGGCAAGGTGAAGGGAAAATACCTGATCACCGCGACCCTCGATACGACCGAGGACGACGTCGACAATCTTTTTTCGAATCTCAACGACAAAGACCCGGAAGCATTTTTGCGGCGGCTAGACCCCGACCGGTTCTATCCTGTCTACGGCGATGATTCTTCGTTGCAGGAAGACGCGCCGACGCAAGGCCGGTTCTATGTTCGTGTGGAGCGCGGCGACGATCATGTGGTCTGGGGCAATTTTACGACGAACATCGTCTCAACGGAGTTCGCCCAGCTTGACCGCGCGCTTTATGGCGGCAAGGTTGAATATAACGCTGACGAATTGACGAGCTTCGGCGATCGCAAGACGCGCCTTATCGGCTTTGCCGCCGACCCCGGCACAATCCCCGCGCGAGAGGAGTTCCGCGGCACCGGCGGCTCGGTTTACTTTCTTGAGCGTCAGGACCTGACAATCGGGTCCGAGCGTTTGCGCATCGAAGTCCGCGACAAGGACTCAGGGCTCGTTCTCGAAACCCGAGACCTGAAGCCTCAGGAAGACTACGACATCGATTATATTCAAGGCCGCGTGCTGTTGGCGCGCCCGCTGTCGTCAACGCGTCTCGATGGTCAAACCGTGCGTGATGAAGGCCTTTCGGGCAACGACGTGTTCCTGGTCGCGCGCTATGAATTTACGCCGGGCCTTGACGACATTGGTGGCTTCTCGACCGGCGGCCGCGCCGAACAATGGATCGGCGACCATGTCAAACTCGGCATTACCGGCCAGCAGGAAGAAACCGGAGACGCGGACCAGAGCCTTATCGCCGGTGACATCACATTCCGCATGACGGAAGCGACTTACCTGAAAGCGGAAGTCGCGCACACGAAAGGCTTCGCATTCAATGAGCGAAACTCTATTGACGGCGGCTTTACTTTCGATCCGTTGACGCCGGACTTCACGAATTCCGACGGCGCCATAGCTTATCGCATCGAAGGCGTCTCGAAGATCAGCGATATCGACATCCTCGGCCTCAACGGCAAGCTCGCCGCCTACTACGAAAACATCGAAGGCGGTTTTTCCGGCATTGGCCGCCTGACGCCGGCGGATAAGGAAGCCTTCGGCGGCCAGGCGAGCCTGATCTTGCGCGAAGGAACGACGCTCGGGCTCAAATATGACGAAGCGAATATCGACGGCGGCGTCAATGATCGTTCTATCGTTATCGATCTGGATCACAAACTCGATGACAACTGGATGGCGAGCCTCGGTTACAGGCACGACGGACGCTCAGGCGCGCCGACGGGCAGCGACGGCGAGCGCAACGATGTCGGCCTCGAGATTCGTTACGCCGAGGAAGACAAGTGGCAGGTCTACGCCTTCGGCCAGACGACGGTCGCATCAGTTGGCGACCGGCCGGAGCGTAATCGCGGCGGCGCCGGCGCCGAGATTCAACTCACCGAAAAAATCCGCATCGGCGGCGAAGTTTCCGGGGGCGACGGCGGTTTCGGCGCGCTCGCGGAAGTCACCCATTCCCGTGAGGACGGTTCGGAGTTTTATCTGAACTACGCCCTTGATACGGACCGCACTGACACCGGCTCGGAAACATCCGACATATTCACGCAAACGCAGAACGCGCTTACGCTCGGCGGTCGTCAACGATACAGCGACACGGTTTCCGTCTTCGGCGAAGAACGCGCGACTTTCGGAGATAGCCGCAGCCTGACTCACGCCTATGGGGTCGACCTCACCCCGGGCGAGTACTGGAATATCGGCGCATCGTTTGAATTCGGCACGATCGAGGAGGAAGAGGCGGGCGCGCTCGAACGCCGCGCCGTCACCGGATCGGTCGGTTTCGCCAATGATGCGTTTAACTTCGCTTCATTATTCGAATGGCGCGTTGACGAACGCCTTGGCGAGCGCCGGCGTACATATCTCATGCGCAACAATTTCGGGCTTCAGCTCTCCGAAGCCTGGCGCGCTCTCGGCAAACTCAACTTTGCGGAAAGCAATGCGTCAAGCGGCGATTTCTTCGATGGCGATTTCTTTGAAGGCCAGCTAGCCGGCGCCTATCGTCCGGTTCTCAACGACCGTTTGAACGCGCTCTTCCGCTACACCTATTTCCGCGACCTGCCCCCGTCACAGCAAATCTCCGGGTCAGGACAAACCGGCCTGCCGGCGCAGCGCAGCCATATTCTCAATGTGGATGCGACTTATGATCTGGCTCCATGGCTCTCGCTTGGCGGCAAATACGGCTATCGTTTCGGCCAGGTTAGCCTGTCGCGTCGGGAAGAAGAATTTGTCAGCTCGTCCGCGCATCTCGGCATTATTCGCGCCGACCTGCATATCGTGAGCCGATGGGACGCGTTGATTGAAGGGCGCATCCTGAATGTCGTCGAGGCGCAAGATTCGCGCGCCGGGCTTCTCGTTGCCGTGTATCGGCATATCGGCGACCACGCCAAAATCGGCGTCGGATACAACTTCACCGACTTTTCCGATGACCTCACCGATCTGTCATTTGATGAGAACGGGGTCTTTGTGAACATCATCGGCAAGTACTGATATCGACTCTTGAACGCTCCCCCCGTAAAGAGTCGGTAGGCGCCGGCGCAATCAGAATGAATTGCGCCGGCGCCTTTTTATGTAAAATACAGTGCGATGAGTTGCGCGGTTGTGGCTTGAGATAGATATTCACACTGCTCGCGCCCCAATTTCGCCATAATTTAGCCACGCCGTCGCCCATCGAAATTAACAAACGTCTTTAGCAGGGGGTAGCTGATGGAGGGGCGCATACATGGCGCGATGGACTTTTCGTGCGCGAGTTTTGACACTCAGCGTATTGAGCACGCCGTTGATTGCGGTCGGATTTGCCGACACGCTTCACAGGACACTAACGCATCCGGAATCAAAGTTTTTCAGTGAAACCGGGATCTTTGAGAATTGACCCGACCCCTTTGAACGCAGCCGCCTGAAAGTAGTAAAATGGCTGCATCAAAGGAGAAGAGCGATGTCGGGAAAGCGATATTCACCCGAGGAAATCATATCGAAGTTGCGTGAGGCGGAAGTGTTCCTCGCGGAGGGCGTCAAGGTCGGGGAAGTGATCCGCCGGCTGGGCGTCAACAAGATCACATATTACCGGTGGCGCCAGGAGTATGGCGGGATGAAAGTTGAACAGGCCAAGCGTCTGAAAGACCTTGAGAAGGAGAATGCGCGGCTGAAGCGGCTTCTTGCGGACGCCGAACTCGACAAGGCGATCTTGAAAGAAGCTGCGGAGGGAAACTGGTAGGGCCCTCGCGCAAGCGCGAGTTCATATACCATGCCTGCTGCCGGCTCGGCGTCTCGGAACGCCGGGCCTGCCGTTTGTTGAAGCAGCACCGGTCCTCGCAGTGGCGCAAGCCGAAGCGCGCTGATGATGAGGATGCGCTGACCTTCGCCATCATTGAGCTGGCGACGCGGTACGGGCGCTACGGCTACAAGCGGATTGCGGCGCTTCTGAAGGCCGACGGCTGGCATGTGAACCACAAACGCGTTGCAAGGATCTGGCGGCGCGAGGGCCTGAAAGTGCCGATGAAACAGCCGAAACGCGGGCGCTTATGGCTCAATGACGGCTCGTGCGTCCGATTGCGGCCACAGCATCGCAATCACGTCTGGGCTTACGACTTCGTCCAGGATCAGACACGGGACGGCAAAAGACTGCGCATGCTCACCGTCATCGATGAATACACCCGCGAATGCCTCGCCATCAGGGTTGCGCGGCGTCTCAACAGTCAGGACGTCCTTGATGTCCTCGGCGACCTCATGGCCGCACGCGGCGTTCCCGATCACATCCGCTCGGACAATGGCAGCGAGTTCCGGGCAAAGGCGCTGCGCAAATGGCTCGGTAATATCGGCGTGAAGACGCTCTACATCGAACCCGGTAGCCCATGGGAGAACGGCTACAACGAATCCTTCAATGGCCGGCTGCGGGACGAATGCCTCCGGCCTTAGGCAGCAAGCGCACCAGATCGTCCGTAAGCGGTTGATTTTGATTCCTGATTTCGGATTGCCGATTTCGCTTGCGGTTCTGCGGATAAGAACATATCATGAACGCGCAAATTGAAGTGAGCGATGGCGCAGCATTATCTCTTGTCTGCGGCCGCGCGAACGCTGTCGCTGCGGGCGATTTACGCCGGCGGCGAGCAAAGAGCGTATCGGCGGTTCTGCAAATTACGCTGGGCGGAGACGGGCGGCTCGCCGGTCTGTCCGCGATGCGGCTGCCTTGAGTTTTACGACCTCAAGACTCGCCGGCGTTTCAAATGCGCCGCCTGCCATCATCAGTTTAGCGCCACATCCGGTACGATCTTCGCCTCGCACAAACTTTCGTTTGTCGATCTTCTCGGCGCCATCTGCCTGTTCGTGAATGCATCGAAAGGAATGTCGGCGGTGCAGCTGAGCCGCGATCTCGACGTTCAGTACAAGACGGCGTTTGTCCTGATGCACAAACTTCGCGAAGCGATGGCCCGGGAGACGGCCGAAGCCCGCCTTGTAGGAGATGTCGAGATCGACGGCGCCTATTTTGGCGGCCATGTGCGTCCGGCGAACCTCCGCAAGGATCGCGTCGATCGACGGCTTCTCAAGAACCGAAGCGGCAAACGCCGGGTCGTCGTGGTTCTGCGCCAGCGCGGCGGACGCACGCTGACGCGGGCGTTCCTGCGTGAGGCGGAAGGTATTGATTTTGCGAAGGAACGCGTTGAGCCGGGATCGTCCTTGTCGGCGGACGAGCTTCCGCATTGGGATCTGCTCGCCGATTGCTTCGACGTCCATCGCGTCAATCATTCCGACGCCTATAGCGAGGGCGGCGTTCACACCAATCTCGCTGAAAGCTACTTCTCGCGCCTCCGGCGGATGATCCGCGGTCAGCATCATGCGGTGAGCGGTAAATATCTCGGCGCCTATGCCGGGCACGCCGCCTGGCTCGAAGATCATAGCAATGAAAGTAATGGGACGATGGCCGATCGCTTGATCCTTGGCGCGCTCGCCGCTCCGGTCAGCCGGACCTGGGCGGGCTATTGGCAACGACGCGCAGCGTGACGGCGTCGCCCGCCGTCCAGACGCACATGCCTTTGCGTTTCTCGACCATTCGGACAAGCCGACGCCGGGCGGCGTGGCGAAGCGCCTGAACGACCTTGAAGACGACAGAGTTTCGAAGCGTCCCGTCAGAGGCGTCCAGCTTCCGCTCGACCATGACGCGTTCAGCGAGTTCCCGCGTCGTCAACTCGCCGTCGATCTCAAGATGGCGCACGCAAATGTCGGCGATCTCGCCTTTCTTGAAGAAGCCATGGCTGACCATGTAGCGAGCGCGCTGGTGTTCAGGATCGGTAAACAGCCGGATCGACGCATTGATGTGCGCCAGGTCGTGCTTGGCCTGCGCAATTTGCGCCTGATACGCCGCAATACGCCCGTTAATCTCGGCGCGCTTGTCTTTCAAAGACTGGATAATCATCGGTTCCGTCATGCCGACGATCATCCGATAACAACAGCCTGCGAACAAACCCAAACTTGGTGCGCTTGCTGCCTAAGGCCGAATGCCTCAAGGTCGAGCTTTTCAACAATCTGATGGAGGCGAAGATCATCATCGAAATGTGGCGCAGGCATTACAACACCGTGCGCCCGCATTCATCACTGGGCTACAGACCGCCAGCCACGCTCACCATTCTCCCGGCCGATCTGGCTTCCGCGACTGGATGGCTCCAGCCAGTACAGCCTTCCGTCGAAAGCAATCTCATGGTTACATAGAAACTGGCTGCGTGATCGGGGTCTCGTCAGGCCTCGTCAGTGCGCTATTAACCGCCAGCCCCAGAAACGATCCGTCCTCCGCGATTTGGAAGCTCCAGCCGGATCGGCCTTCCGTCGGAGCATCTTTATCTGTTACATAGAACCCGGCTGCGCACTCAGGAGCGGGTCAGAAACAGGGTCACGATAAAAGGCCACCGTCCGTATTAGGTGTGGTGCGCTTTCCATGTCAGATGACAATGTAGGGACCGACGAATTTTAAAGAAATTCACCGGTTGCATTGCCGTTAAGCCCGGCGCTTCGTCAGTGTTTATTGCGATTTCCGAGTGTGCTTTAGTCTTTATTCCTTCATTCGTTGATCAACGAAGTCGGCGACATTCATATTCAACGCGACCGCGCAAAACTGATCTGAAGCCTTTTCCAAGTGTTGTTTTGAAGTTTGTTTATGCCAGACGGGCGACCAGTTGAGGGCGGCGATCAGGGCGCGTCTACAAAATTCTGGGTCGCTTTTGAGGCGCTGGTGTTTTTTCAGATTTGTCAATTCGCCTATCCAGATATTTCGATATCGCTCATTGACTGCTCGCAAACGGTTTCGCGCTTTTTGAGACAAGGAACCCCATTCACGAAAAGAAACGTTATGCGCGTCTCCCGGAGGTCCGTTAAGCGCAAGTAAATGTGACAGGACTAAACCATGGAAACGCGAGAGCGGCCCGGTTAATTTTGACAGTTGCTTTTCAACGATGGATAGACCGCTGGTCATTCCGTGTTCGATTACCGCCTCAAGGAGCTGTTCCTTGCTATCAAAATGATAGAAAATGCTGCCCGAGGTTATCCCGATTTCCTCGGCAATATTTCGAACGGTTGTACGCTGAAAGCCCAGCTTGTTGAATAGTTTTGCCGACGCGTTGATCAGCTCGTCTCGGCGCGCAGCGGCGTTTTCCGTTTTCTTGGGCCGGGCCATCTCGTTATCCTTAAAGTTCAAAGACTTATCTTAAGAACCAGGTGGTTTATACTGATTTCTTTCCCTCGCCGATTATTTTGACGAATTCGAATGCGTTCATTCGCCTTTGCTTCTTGGCCCTACCTGCTTTCATTCGGTGGCCCGCATTTCGGTAGGCACTGCGTGCTTTGCGACCGAATTTCAGGCCATTTCAGCGCCATTTGTTGACGGGCGATACGCTATTCAAGACAATTTTCCTGTTTGCGCAGAACTGTGAGTGATGAGTCCTCACGCTGTAAGCCATGCGAATCATTGTTGACAAAACGTCGCGATCCAATTAAGCAAGCGCTTGATAAAAAATCAATCAAGCGCTTGCTTAATAGCGCAAGCAATTTGCGATGTACACAAACGCGAGCCGGGAGGGTAAAATGAATTCCGTAAATCCTAAATCTTTCAATGTGTTGCGTAGTCTGCTGCTTGCGGCAGCGTCGCAAGCGATTCTTGCTCCTATGGGCGCGTTCGCGCAAGATACAGAGGCTGCGGCGCCTGAGGTGGCGGGCGAACGCCGGTCTCTCGACACCATTGTCGTCACCGCGCAAAAACGGGAAGAAACAGCCCAGTCCGTTCCGATCTCCATTTCCGCATTTTCTGGCGAATCACTGGAGCAGGGGCAGCTGACCACGCTGACAGACCTTGCCCAAGTGACGCCCGGTCTTGCTTTCAATACTTTCCAGCCAGGTCAGCCGGAAATCTCCATTCGTGGCGTTGGAACGAAAGAGGACGGCGCCGGGGCTTCCGATTCAACGCTGGTTATGGTTGACGGCGTCTATGTTGCAGCCCGGTCGGCCTCAAATGTCGATATATTTGATCTGGAGCGCGTTGAGGTATTGCGCGGGCCTCAAGGCACGCTGTTCGGCAAAAACTCGATCGGCGGCGTCATCAACTATATTACCCGCAAACCCGACGATGAATTCCGCGTGCGCGTACGTCAAACAGTCGGAAAATATGACCAGTTCGATACTGCGGCCATGGTTAATGTGCCGTTGACCGACAATTTGTTTACAAAGCTGTCGTTCAGCCGCCGAGCATTTGAAGGTTATGACCGCTGGATCGGCCCGGGCCAGGGCGATGAAATTGGCGGTAACAACCTTTTTGCCTGGCGCGCACAGGCGCTATGGGAAGCCGCCGATGATTTGAGCGTTCTCGTGTCACTAGACGGCGCCGACGAAGAGCTTGGCAATATTAATCGTCAACCGGTCGGCTCAGCTGGCCCGCTTCATGATTGCGGATGCGCGTCGGATCCCATTGCCGTTGACATTGCGCTTGGTGGTGCAGACTCGGTGCGCACCTATCTTGGCGAAGAGGATAATGGCGGCGAGCGCAATGTTTTCGGCGCAATGATTGAAATCAATAAGGATTTCTCATTTTCGACGCTGACCGCAATGGGCGCGTATCGGGAGTCCGAATATTATTTCTCCCACGACGACACGGGGTTACCGCCATCGCCGGTGGTAGATTTGACTGGATCTAATGGCAATCCGAACGATCTACTGTTGGGCGATCCAAGCATAGGATTCACATTCGACAACAGCGATATTGTCTGGGAGGATTCACAGCAATTCACAGGAGAGATTCGCCTTTCTTCTAACTCGAGCGGCCCGCTAAAATGGGTGGTCGGCGCGTTCGGAAGCATAGAAGAAATTGACAGAACAGAAGGTATTTTGTTTACGGCGCTTGCAGATGCATCGCTTGACCCGAACTATGCGGCGGCGACGATGTTATTTGAAGGGCGCGCAATTGCCGCTTTTGCGCAAGCGACCTATGATCTGTCGGACCGTCTAAGCCTGACAGCCGGCGGGCGTTTTTCCTATGAAGAAAAAGAGATTATCGCTTTCAACGAAATTCCCCAGTCGCCTAGCTTGCAACTTGTGCTGTCCGCATTCCCGCCGGCAATGGGTGAGGACGACTGGGATAATTTCTCATGGAAGGCCGCGATCGATTACGAAGTCGTTGATGATGTGCTAATCTACGGCACGGTCGCCACTGGCTTCAAAAGCGGCGGCTTCACCGGAACAGCAACAACGGCTGCTGGTGCGACAACACCGTTTATGCCGGAGGAGGCGACGAACTACGAAATCGGGATGAAGGGAGACTTCGTTGACAGCCGGCTTCGCGTCAACCTTTCCGGCTTTTACGTTGATTACAAGGACCTTCAGGTTACACGCTTCTTCCAGCCGCCGACATCCGGTGCAGGCGAGTTTATCACCGAAAACGCCGCCGACGCCGAAATTATGGGTTTCGAAGGCGAGTTCACTGCGTTGTTAACCGATAATATTGAGGTCGGAGGTTTCTACTCCTACCTTGACGCCACGTTTGAGAACTTTTTCGGCACGCCCGATATTTCGGGAAGCGGCGACTTTACGGGCAACATGCTGCGTCAGGCGCCAAGACATTCTGGCGGTGGTCATGTTCAATATATCCATGAATTTGCAGACGGCCACGGCAGCCTGACAGCGAATGTCAACGTCAAATATCAGAGCGTGTCGTTCACGAATGTGGACAATAATCCGCTTGACGTCATTCCCGAGCACACGGTTGGCGATGCGTGGCTCGCTTGGAATTCGGACAATGACAAGTGGATGGTTCAGGCCTGGGTCAGGAACTTCACCGATGAGGTCTATCGCACTCACGTCTTCACGCAGCGAGGCAACCGGATTGCATTTGGCACCTTTGCACCGCCGCGCACCTACGGATTGACGTTGCAGTTCAGCTACTAGGCCAAGGCCCAGTTGTACAGGCGGCGCACATTCAGATGCGCCGCCTCATCATGGCGCAGGAGTTCGTCGAGTGAGTGATCCGACGTTGGAGAGCGCGTGTCGAACAAAGGAGGGTACGAAATGCTTTCACCAGTCTTAAGGCCCGGCTTTATACAGCTTCGCGTGCTCGATATTGACGAAGCGATTGTTCACTACCGTGACAACATGGGCCTCGATTTCGTTTCTCGGGATGACGGGCGGGTTTATTTCAAGGCTTATGATGAATTCGATCGTCACAGCGTTGTGCTTCGTGAGGCGGACAATGTCGGGGTTGACGTGATGGGTTTTAAAATGGCGTCACAGGAAGCCGTAGAGGAGCTCAGACGAAACCTCGATGAGCGAGGCGTTGCGCATGAGACGGTCGAGCCTGAAGAGCAGCCGGGCGTTGGCGAACGGCTGCGTGTGCATATGCCGACAGGTCATCTGTTTGATTTTTACGCCACCATGGCGCTCTCCGACAATGGGCCTATGACAGACAATCCAGAACTATGGCGCGACGAGCCCAAAGGCATGCGTATTATCAGGTTTGATCATTGCGCTCTGCTTGGTGACGAAATCGAGGCCGCCGCAGAAATTCTGATCGAATGTCTCGGCTTTAGCGTTACTGAACGCGTTGTTGATCCGGCCGGCGAGAATATCGCTATATTTCTATCATGCTCAAACAAGGCCCATGACGTTGCGTTCCTGAAAGCGCCGGTGAAGGGAAAGCTCCATCATGCGTCATTCCTGTTGGAGTCCTGGGCCGACATCGGCCACGCGGCCGACTTGATGGCGCGGCGCAATATCAAGATAGATATCGGGCCGACCAGGCACGGTATTACGCGGGGGCAAACCATCTACTTCTTTGACCCTTCCGGCAATCGGAATGAAACATTTTCGGGCGGCTATCATTTCTATCCCGACAATCCAACGCGTGTTTGGACGACGGATAAATTTGGCAAGGGTCTTTTTTACTATGAACAGGAAGTCGTCGAGAGTTTTGTCGGCGTTTACACGTAGAGCAGAATTATCCGTTATGTGGCGGCCGTCCGCCGTGGCCGCATTATGGCTCCGAACCTGAACGCAGGATGAAGTAGGCATTTCTATGTATGTGAGAGTTTGCAATAGCACTGAGCTTTCCGAAGGTGAAGTCATCCGTTTCGTGCCCGACGGTGAGGAGGAGGGGATCGCAGTCTGTCTCTCTGACGGAGAATTTTTTGCGATCGGAGACAAGTGTTCGCACGGCAATTGGAGTTTGTCGGAGGGGTTTCTCGAAAACTGCCATCTCGAATGCGTCTTGCACGGATCGGCGTTCGACTTGCGGACCGGTTGGCCGGACAAGCTACCCGCGACGAAACCGGTCAAAATTTATGACGTCAAAATAGAAGGTGGAGATGTGCTCGTCGACGTCTCTTCCGGTCGAATAACGCAACCGGACGATGAAAACATTGCCGCCCAACGTTAGTGTATATTCAGAATGTTGCTTTGACGCGAGGCAACGAAGTCCGAACCCGCGGGCCCGCGGGTTCGGTCGCAAGCCTGTGATCTGACGTGGGCGCCTTTCGAATATCTATTCCGGAAGCGGGATGTATTTCGACTTGCGAACCGGATGAGACCGTTCTCGCGGCGATGGGGCGACACGGGTTGAAGAAAATCCCGTCGGGGTGTCATGGCGGCGGCTGCGGTGTATGCAAGATAAGAATTTTATCTGGATGCTATCGTGTTGGAAAGGTGAATCGCGACGTGATCTCGCCCAAAGAAATAGAGGACGGTTTTGCCTTGGCGTGCAAGACTATTGCCGAAGAGGATCTGGAGATTGCGGTTGTCGGGCGCATGCGAAAATTCTATCGCGAGCGACTTTAGATATTTTCGAGCTCAGACCGCGTCGCTTTGGGCGAGGGCGCGCAACTCAAACTTTTGAATTTTGCCCGTCGATGTTTTTGGCAACTCCTGAAAACTCACGCGGGTGGGGCATTTGAAATGGGCGAGCCGTTCCCGGCAGAAGGCAATGATTTCCTCTTCAGTCGCCTCTTTACCGGGCGCGGTTTCGATAAATGCGTATGGGGTTTCGCCCCATTTTTTATGGGGCGCAGCGACGACGGCGGCGGCCGAAACGGCGGGATGATTGTACAGCACGCCTTCAACTTCGATGCTTGAAATATTCTCGCCGCCGGAGATGATAATATCTTTGGACCGGTCCCGAATTTCAAGATAGCCATCGGGATGGCAGACCGCGAGATCGCCGCTGTGAAAATACCCGCCTGCCAGCGCCTTGTCGGTGGCTTTAGGGTTTTTGAAGTACTCCGACATGACCAGGTTTCCGCGGAACATCACTTCGCCGAGCGTTTCTCCGTCCCGCGGCGCCGGCTGCATGGTTTCCGGATTCATCACAACCATTTCTTCGACCACCGGATAGCCGACTCCTTGACGGGCCTTCATTTCCGCTTGCTGGTCAATCGGCAGATTATTCCATTCCGGTCGCCAGGCGCTAACGGCGCAGGGGCCATAAACCTCCGTAAGGCCATAGGTGTGGGTGATGTCGAATCCGATTTCCTGCGCCTTTTTAAGCAAAGCTGCAGGCGGCGCCGCGCCCGCGGTCATCACGGCGACGCTGAGCTTCTCGCTCGATTCCTCAGTCGCAGCTGCTGCATCGACAAGCATTCGGACAACGATAGGGGCGCCGCACAAATGCGTAACCTGATGCTCCTTGACCAAGCGAAGAAGCATCTCCGCTTCCACGCCGCGCACGCACACATTGACGCCGCCTTGCAGCGCGATTGTCCAAGGGAAACACCAGCCATTGCAGTGAAATAGCGGCAAGGACCACAAGTAAACCGGAAAATGCGGCATCTGCCATGACAGGGCGTTGCCTATCGAATTCAAATATGCGCCGCGATGATGCAACACCACACCCTTTGGATCGCCGGTCGTGCCCGAAGTGTAGTTGAGCGCAATCGGATCGCGTTCATCCAGTTCAAACGGTGTAAGCGTTTCATCGGAGCCTGATTTCAGAAAGTCCTCATAGGTCTGACTGGCGTAGGACTGCGGCTCGCCAAATGTTGGATCATCAATGTCAATGACGAGCATTTCACGCCCGGCCCGGTCTATCGCTTCAGCGGCAAGAGTGCGGTAGCGTCTGTCGACAAGGAATATTTTTGTTTCGGCGTGATTGAGAATGAATGCTATGGCTTCGGCGTCGAGGCGGGTGTTAATAGCGTTAATGACCCCGCCCGCCATTGGAATGCCGAAACATGCTTCAATTGACGCGGGGATATTGTCGGCGATGATTGAGACTGTTTCCTTACGGTTCAATCCGGCGTCGCGCAACGCGCTCGCCAGTTGCAGGCACCGGGCGGAGGTCTCGGCCCATGTGCGCCGTTGGGCGCCGTAAACTACGGCCGGCAGGTCGGCGTAGACTGCCGCCGTTCGGGTCAGAAAGCTGATCGGGGTTAGGGCGGCGAAATTGGCGGCGGCCGGAAATTTGGCCCCTTTGTCTCGATCGATCATTGTCCGGATTTCCTGCGTTAAGTTTCTCAAGCGTCCTGTTGAAAGATGGTTCAACGAACAAAAGCTTATTGACAATAGTCTGTCATCTATTCTAAATTAATCAAGCGCTCAGTTAAAGATTTGACACCCTCGGATCGAGCCAACCAGTTTTCCGACGCTGAATCAGGAAGCGAAAAGCATGATGAAACAAACAGATAATTCAAAATTCCCGCGGTATGACAAATTGATAACCGACGCACGGGTTCACTCATCGCTCTATACGAATGAGAAAGTTTTTGAAGACGAATTAAACAAGATTTTTCGGATGGGTTGGGTATTTGTCTGTCACGATTCTGAAATTCCGAACGCCGGCGATTTTGTCAGACGTAATGTCGGCCGGGAGCCGGTGTTCGCCATCCGGTCGCGTGATGGCGAAATTTCCGTCATCGTGAATCGTTGCGCGCATCGCGGCAACATTATCTGCCAGGAAGAAAAAGGTAACAGGAAAGCGCTCGTATGTCAGTATCACGGCTGGGCGTATGACACCAAAGGCGCTCTTGTCGATGTCCCGTACCCCGGAGGATTCAAAGGGGATTTTTCCTGTCATGGGCTGGAGCGGCTTCCGCTTGTTGATAGTTACCAAGGCTTTGTTTTCGCGTCATTCAATGAGAATGCACCGCCCTTGCTGGATCATCTGGGGCGCGCGACAGAATTGATAGACCGGGCTGTTGAAATGTCGCCTGTCGGACGAATTCGACTTTCGGGCGGATGGGTTCATCACCAGCTGAACTGCAATTGGAAGATGCTGCCGGAGAACGACACCGACGGCTATCATGTCAACTTCGTGCATCCGTCATTTGCGCAAGCGATTCGCTCCAATTATGACGAAGCGGTGCTTGACGACGAGGAGAGCCTGAAGTCACTGTCGAAAGACTGGGGTAACGGTCACACGGAGTTGTTTTTCTCGCCGTCATATAAGAGACCGTTGGAATGGTTCGGTTGCGCGGAAGATCGCCACCCGGCTTACACAAAGGCGTTGCTGGCCGCGTATGGCGAGGAAAAGGGCGGCCGCATTTTGAGGGATGGGCCGCCTCATGCGGTCATTTTTCCAAATCTGTTTCTTGGCGAAATGAATATCGTACGTTTCGAGCCGGTCGCGCCGGGGGTTTGTCTTCATGTTCATACTCCGATGTATCTCGAAGGGGTTGAAGATGACGTCAACAAACGAATTTTGCGCCAATCGGAGGGCGCTCTTGGGCCGACTGCTTTTTTGCTCGCCGATGATTGCGTCATCGCCGAGCGCGCGCAGAATGCTCTTCAAGGCAAGGGGCGCTGGCTTGATCTCAGTCGCGGCGCTGAGCGGGAAGTTGTGGCTGATGACGGCGTGATTTCCAGCCATCTTACCGACGAGACTCCAAACCGAGGTTTCTGGCGTCACTATCGAAGCGTTATGTATCCGGGCGCGCCGACATCCGGCGTAAGCGCTGTCGCATAGCTGAAAAATACTCAGAAATCGGATTTGAAATTGCAAGAAACGTGGCGTGGATATGATTTCCGTTGAAGATCGACTTGAAGTTGAAGCTTTTCTATTCAAGGAGGCGCGGCTGGCCGATGAGTCGCGCTATTCGGAATGGGAGGCGCTTGTCGATGACGATATGCACTATTGGGTTCCCCTGCAGGAGTCTCAGGAGCCGGATTCTGATCAGGTTTCCATATTAAACGACAATCGCACGCGCCTGGCTACGCGCATCCGTCAATTGAACACTGGCGTGCGTCATGCGCAATTGCCCCCGTCGCGCATGCGCCGCTCGATTTCAAATATCGAGATAGAAAAAACTGGAGCTGACGAGTATGCCATCGGGTCAAATGTCGTTCTCTATGAGTTCCGCCGGCAGGCGGCAAAAGAACTCGAAGTCTGGCCTGCGCGTGTTGAGTACAAGCTCAGACGGAAAGATGGCGAACTGAAGATGTTCAGCAAACATATCTTTTTACTGAATTCAGAAGGTTCCGTCCGCGGATTGTCTTTTATCATATGAGCACGCGAAAGGTTCAATGATTAAACATGAATGTGGTCAGGAAACGTTCTGCGACAGCGGCTGTCATTGGGCTCGGTGAAAGTACGTTTTCGCGGAAACCGGATAGGACGGCGCGCGCGCATGCGGTTGAAGCTTGTCTTGGCGCAGTCTCAGACGCTAGTCTCAATATCGCTGAGATTGACGGCTTGTTGCTGAACAGGAGCCCGATCGAACCCAGTAGTGCGCTGCCGCTGCACCTGAAACGGGATATCGGTCTTGGCGACCTTTCGCTGTTGGCGTCGATCGAGGCCGAAGGCAGTTCCGCCATACAGATGATCCAGTATGCCGCGCTGGCGATTGACGCTGGAATGGTAGAAAAAGTTCTATGCGTCTTCGCTGATGCTCCAGTAGGAGCGACCGGAGGGGGGGGCGCCTATTCGATCTCCATGAATTTGATTGGGCTTGACGGCTGGGATGAGCGCCATGGGTTGATTGGCGCCACAGGGGGCTTTGCGCTGTCGGCGCAGCGTTACTTTCATGTGTATGGGGCCGACAGCAACGCGCTTTTCGAGGCGGCGGCGGCGGATCGGGAATGGGCGGCGCTCAATCCCAAGGCGTTTTTACGCAAACCGCTCGATAAGGATGAATACTTCGCCTCGCGCTGGATAGTGGAGCCTTTACGTTTGTTCGATTGCGCATATCCGGTAAATGGCGCTGTCGCTGTTATTGTTTCAAGCGCAGATAGCGCTGCAGACAGGCCAAATCCGCCTGTATACGTGCATGGTTTTGGGCAGGGCCATTCCGGCGCCCGAAATTTCTCGGGCGACGAGCCTGAAATTCAAACTGGAGCCGAGATTGCCGGTCGCAATCTGTTCGGAGGGCTTGGTACCACTCCAGGAGCTTGCGACTTTTGCGAATTTTATAATCCTTTCAGCATCACGACGATACTTGCGCTTGAAGGATATGGCTTCTGCAAACCTGGCGAGGGCGCGGACTTCATTGCGGGCGGCGCAACACGGCCGGGAGGCGCATTGCCGGCAAATACAGGCGGCGGCCATCTGTCATCCTATTACCTTCAGGGCATGACGCCGGTCCATGAGGCGATTGTGCAGACCCGCAGGTGCGGCGGCGAGCGCCAAGCGCCCTCAACAAATCTTGGTCTCGTGACGGGATTCGGCGGGCGAATGGAGTATCATTCCGCCATGGCTGTCAGTCCGCATAGGGATATTTAATCAATGGGAAGTCGACTAAACGATAATCCGATCGAAGACGTCAACCCTGTCGTAAGCGAAATTCTGCGGCGGGCGGAAGCCGGCGAATTGTCCTGTTTGTCCTGCGCTGCTGGATGCGGCGCGACCGATTATGCCGCGCGCATTTGTCCGTTATGCGGCAAGCAGGTTGAATTGCGTCCGGTATCCGGGCGCGGGCGAATCCATTCCTATTCTGTTTTTCACGCGCCGTTCAATTCGAAATTGCCGGCTCCCTACACGGTGCTTCTTGTGGAGTTAGATGAAGGCCCCCGGTTGGCGGCGGTATTCGATGGGGAAGGCGGGCCGCCACCAAAAGTCGGCGATGCGGTCGTGTTCTCCGGGGCCGACGATGGGTTCGTTCGGTTCTCGTTAATATGAAAAGAAAAAGGGTCGCAATAGACTCGGGAGGAACTGGTGAAACAACATGTGGTAAGCAATCCGCCAGGCGGAAGCCGATTTGCGGAGAACGTGCGTGCGTATCGTAGCGATCTGGAAAGTCTGCCGCGAGATCTCGTGAGGCGCACTGGGTTAAACAATCCAAATAAAGTCGCTTATGTCTGTGGCGTTCGGTCTGCGAGCTGGGGTGAAATGCATGCGAACTCCGATCGGCTCGGTGCCGCTCTCTTGGCGAAGGGGATTTCGGTCGGCGACGCCGTCGGGATCGTGGCGCCGGAATGTATTGAAGTGTACGTGCATTTCTTTGCTTGTATGAAGGTCGGCGCCATACGCGTTGGCGTAAATCGTCGATTTGCTGACGCGGAACTGCGGCACGTCTTGGTCGATTCCGGTATGAAATGTCTCTTCGTGCATGCGTCATGCGGCGAAATATTGAAAAATGTTCGGGATGACTTGAAATCTCTGAATATCCTGACTGTCGGGTTCGGCGGCGAACACGATTTCGATGTAGATCTTGAAGCTGTTCTCGGTGAGGTCGACGTCGCTCCGGAGTTGCCATCTCTTTCGGGCCATGACCCGATAATGTACAGTTATACGTCGGGTACGACGGGTTCGCCGAAAGGGGCTGTGTTAACGCACGGGGCAGTTACGTCGACAATTCTTCATGCGTTGGCGGAGTTCGGTTTCGTGCGCGACGACCGCTTTTTCTTGCCGACTGGAAACGCCTGGGTCGCGGTCGTACTCGCGTTTCTTGGTCTCGGCAACGGCATGACTCATATCATTGCAGATGGCGATTACGATCGTTCGACTTTCTTCGATATCGTCAAAGACCAGAAAGTGACAGCGTTTCTGCTCGCGCCCACGATGTTGACCTGGGCGCTTGAGGATAACCGGAAAACGCCATTTGATCTCTCTTCGGTGCGCCTCATCATTTACGGATCTTCGCCGGCGGCGCCCACGCTAATCAAACGGGTGCACGAAACATTCGCCAAAGACATGATCAATGTTTATGCGCTAACAGAGACAACATGGGGCGGCGTGACGTTTTTGTCGCCGGAGGATCACCGCCGCGCATTGACGGATAAACCCGAACTATTGACGTCAGTCGGCCGGGTCGCTTCGCATTTTGAGATTTCAATCCGTGACGAAGACGGCGAGCCCGTCGAGACTGGCGAGCCCGGCGAGATCTGGCTGCGCGGACCGACGATTATGGCGCATTATTTGAACCTTCCGGAACAGACCGAAGAGGTCCTGCGCGACGGATGGTTGCGCACTAATGATGTCGGCTGTCTCGATGAGGATGGTTATGTTTACCTCCTTGACCGCCAAAAATTCATGATTGTTTCAGGCGGGGTCAATATCTATCCCGCCGCCGTTGAGGCTATCCTTGTCAAGCATCCGGGCCTCGCAGACATTTGTGTGGTCGGCGTTCCTCATCCAGAATGGGGAGAAGCGGTGGTCGCTGTCGTCCGCAAAAATGAGGGTCATGAAAACCTTACTGGCGGCGACTTGATCGAATTTTGTCGCGACAAGCTGAACCGACCGTCAACTCCGAAGCATTTTGTCTTTGTGGAAGATGATTTTCCCCGGACTACGAACTTCAAGGTGCGCAAAAAAGAAGTGCAGGCTTTTGTTACGAGCGATGAAGGCGGTCTACCCTGGGACTGCAGTGAAGGCGCCGGGTGATCGAACAAATGTTATTCAGTATGGAAACTCTGGTTGGTTGTTATGACAGCGCGTAACGGGATCATGAAAACGCGTTGCGATATTGATTTTCGCGCTGCGCATGTCTGCGTTGAGGCGGCTGTGTCACATGGGTTGCGGATTGGCGCGCCGCTTGCGGCGGCGGTGGTTGACGGATCGGCGCGGCTGACGGCGTTTCTTCGTTCCGGGGGCGCGTTCGTCCGGTCGACGGAAATAGCGGTGAACAAAGCGGAGACGGCGGCGGGATTCCGGATGGAAACGGGCGCGCTCTATGGGATGGTAAAGGACAATGCGGCCGTTCTTGAGGGCTTGCGGTCGCTTCCGGGCGCGGCGCTTTTCGGGGGCGGCGTTCCGATCATGTTTGCGGATGAAGTGATCGGCGCGATCGGGGTTTCGGGCGGTTCTGAAGATCAGGATATTG
Source organism: Hyphococcus sp. (assembly GCF_965228385.1). Taxonomy (GTDB): domain Bacteria; phylum Pseudomonadota; class Alphaproteobacteria; order Caulobacterales; family Parvularculaceae; genus Hyphococcus. The sequence continues at coordinate 567,667 of NZ_OZ245810.1, forward strand.
AATGCGCAAGAGCCGGCATTGCGGCGATCGAAGCGCTTTTGGCCGGCGAATCGCAGGCATTCGGAAATGAACGAGGCCTGGCTGATGACTGAGCGTCAGGAATTTTTGCATTTTATAGACGGGGCCTATGGGCCAAGCGCGTCCGGGAAGACGTTTCCGGTTGTGGCTCCGGCGACCGGCGAAATTTACGCCGCGGCGCATGAGGGCGGCGAAGCGGAAGTGAACGCCGCGGTGTCGGCGGCGCGGTCTGCGTTAAACGGCGCATGGGGCGCGTTGAGCATTGCGGACCGTACGGATCTGGTCATTTCGGTTGCGGATGAAATTAACGCGCGGTTTGACGACTTTCTGGAAGCGGAAATCATCGACACCGGCAAGCCGAAGTCACTTGCTTCGCATATCGATATTCCGCGCGGCGCGGCGAATTTCAAAATGTTCGCTGACACGATCCGGACGATTTCGGGGGAAGCGTTTGAGACAGCGACGCCCGACGGCGCGGGCGCGATCAATTATTCCGTACGCAAGCCGCGTGGCGTGATTGCAGTCATTTGTCCGTGGAATTTTCCGCTTTTGCTGATGACGTGGAAGGTCGGGCCGGCGCTGGCTTGCGGCAATACGGTTGTTGTCAAACCGTCGGAGGAAACGCCCGCGACGGCGACGCTGCTCGGCGAGGTGATGAACAAGGTGGGCGTGCCAAAGGGCGTCTATAATGTCGTTCACGGCTACGGACCGGGATCGGCGGGCGAATTCCTGACGTCTCATCCCGGCGTCGACGGCATTACCTTCACCGGAGAGACGCGCACCGGCGAGGCGATTATGAAAGCTGCGGGAACAGGCGTGCGTCCGGTATCGCTGGAGCTTGGCGGCAAGAACTCGGCGATTGTGTTTGCGGATGCTAATCTCGACAGGGCGATCGAAGGGACCATGCGCTCGGTCTTCGCCAATTGCGGTCAGGTTTGTCTTGGTACGGAGCGTGTTTATGTCGAACGACCTGTTTTCGACGAGTTCGCTGCGCGCCTTAAGACGGGCGCGGAAGCTCTCAAAGTCGGCGGCCCTATTGAAGAGGGGGTGAGCCTCGGACCGCTGATCAGCGCCGAGCATCTGGACAAAGTGTTATCTTACTACGAATTGGCGGAACAGGAAGGGGCGCAAGTGCTGACCGGCGGCGGTCGCCTTGCGCTCGGCTGTGCGACGAAAAACGGTTTTTTTGTCGAGCCGACGATCTGGACGGGTCTGACTGATGAGTCTCGTGTGATGCGAGAAGAAATATTCGGACCGTGTTGTGCGTTGGCGCCATTCGATGATGAAGAGGAAGTTATCGCGCGGGCGAATAACACATATTATGGCCTTGCGGCGTCGGTCTGGACCGATAATCTCTCGAGAGCGCATCGTGTTGCGCGCCGGCTAGAGGTGGGCGTTTGCTGGTTGAACAGCTGGTTCCTGCGGGATTTGCGGACAGCATTCGGCGGCGCCAAGGCCTCCGGGGTTGGTCGCGAGGGCGGCGTGCATTCGCTTGAATTCTACACTGAGCTTGAAAATATCTGCGTGAAATTGTGAACGGGCGGGTGGCATGACGGACAGCATACGGACTGCGGCGGATCGGCTTTGGCGCGCAGCTGAGTCCAAGGAGCCATGCGCGCCGGTGCGCGATTTGATCGGCGAGCTTGAGATCGGCGAGGCCTACCAGGTTCAGGAGATCAACACGGCGCGTCGCCTTGAGGCGGGGCGCCGGCTTGTCGGGCGTAAGACAGGACTGACGGCGAAGGCGGTGCAAGCCCAGCTTGGCGTTGAACAGCCCGATTACGGGATGCTGTTTGACGACATGGACATGCCGCTTGGGTCGGAGATTTCAGTGTCTGCGGTAATGCAGCCGAAAGTTGAGGCCGAAATTGCCTTCATCATGGGCGATGATCTGAATGCCGATACGCTGACATCGGCGGATATTTTGGCGTCGGTGGATTATGCGGTCGCAGCGATTGAGGTTGTCGGCAGTCGGGTGAAGGACTGGGACATTCGCATTCACGACACCATTGCGGACAACGCCTCGAGCGGGGTGTTTGTGCTGGGTGATGCGCCGCGGCGTCTTTCCGAGATCAATTTGCGGCTGTGCGGGATGGTGATGGAGCGGCGGGGCGAGCCGGTTTCGGTCGGGGCGGGCGTGGCGTGCCTGGGCAGTCCGGTGACAGCGTGTCTGTGGCTGGCAAAGGTGATGGCGCGTGAGGGCCGGCCGCTTGTCAACGGCGATATTGTGCTGACTGGAGCCTTGGGGCCTATGGCCGGTGTGGAAGCAGGCGATGCGGTGACAGCGCGGATCAACGGGCTTGGTTCGGTGACGGCGTTTTTTACGGACTGACAGGAAGGGCGAGTTGAATGGCAGGTAAAGTGAAATGTGCGATTGTCGGGTCCGGCAATATCGGCGCCGATCTGATGATCAAGGTGATGCGGGCGTCGGATGTCCTGGAGATGGGGGCGATGGTCGGCATCGATCCGGATTCGGACGGACTGGCGCGGGCGAGGAAGCTGGGCGTTGCGGCGACCCATGAGGGCATGGACGGCCTCGTCAAGATGCCGGTGTGGAAGGACATCGAGGTTGTGTTCGACGCGACGTCGGCGAAGGCGCATGAATACCATAACGAACTTTGCAAGCGCGACGGCAAGCGGATGGTGGATCTCACGCCGGCGGCGATCGGCCCATACTGCATTCCCGTCGTGAACGCCGGGGAGCATCTCGACAAACAGAATGTCAATATGGTGACGTGCGGCGGTCAGGCGACGATCCCGATTGTGCATGCGGTGCGGCGGGTGTCGCAAAGCGTTCCCTATGCGGAGATTGTAGCGTCTGTGTCTTCGAAGTCGGCAGGACCAGGCACGCGGGCGAATATCGATGAGTTCACCGAGACGACGGCGAAGGGCGTTGAGGTGCTGGGCGGCGCCGAGCACGGCAAGGCGATCATCATTCTCAATCCGGCCGAGCCGCCCCTGATCATGCGCGACACGGTTTACGCCTTTTCAGTGGGCGGCAAGGAAGCGGAGATCGAGAAGTCGGTCGAAGATATGGTCGCCGCGGTCCAGGAATATGTGCCGGGTTATCGTCTCAAGCAAAAAGTGCAATTCGAGCGTTTCGGCGGCAACCGTAAGCTGAAGATCCCGGAACTTGGCGAATATGAAGGCGTTAAGGTGACGGTGTTCCTGGAAGTGGAGGGGGCGGCCCATTACCTGCCGGCTTATGCGGGCAATCTGGACATCATGACCTCGGCGGGCCTGACAATCGGCGAGCGCATGGTGAAGCATCTGGCGGAGGCGGCGGCGTGAGCGGGCTGATCAAGGATCCGACGAAGGAAAAAATCTATGTGCAGGATGTAACCCTGCGCGACGGCATGCATGCGATCCGCCACCTTTACGGCATCGATCATGTGGCAAAAATTGCAAAGGCGCTGGACGAGGCCGGGGTAGATGCGATCGAGATCGCCCATGGCGACGGGATTCGCGGGTCGAGCTTCAATTACGGGTTCGGCGCTCATACGGACTGGGAATGGATCGAGGCTGTCGCCGACGCAGTCGACCGTGCCGTGGTGACGACGCTGATCCTACCGGGCATCTGCACGATCACCGATCTGAAGCGGGCCTATGAGCTTGGCGTGCGTTCGGTGCGGGTGGCGACCCATTGCACGGAGGCCGACGTCGCCCGCCAGCATATCGGCGCGGCGCGTGATCTTGGCATGGACACCATCGGCTTTTTGATGATGAGCCATATGGTCGAGCCGGAAAAGCTCGCCGATCAGGCGCTTTTAATGGAAAGCTACGGCGCGCAATGCGTTTATGTGACTGATTCCGGCGGCGCGCTCGACATGGATGGATACGCGGCGCGGTTCGACGCCTACAATCAGGTGCTGAAAGATGAAACCGAGCGGGGCGTGCACGCCCACCATAATCTCTCGCTCGGCGTCGCCAACTCAATCGTCGCGGTGCAGAAGGGCGCCCGGCGGGTTGACGCCTCGCTGGCGGGCATGGGCGCGGGCGCGGGCAATGCGCCGCTGGAAGTCTTTGTTGCGGCGGCTGAACGCAAGGGCTGGAACACCGGTTGCGACGTCTTCAAGCTGATGGATGCGGCCGAAGATCTGGTGCGCCCATTGCAGGACCGTCCGGTGCGGGTCGACCGGGAGACCCTGATGCTCGGTTATGCGGGCGTTTATTCGAGCTTCCTGCGTCATTCGGAAAAAGCGGCGGAAGAATACGGCGTCGACGTGCGCGACATCCTTGTCGAGCTGGGGCGTCGCGGCATGGTCGGCGGCCAGGAGGACATGATCGTCGATGTCGCGCTTGATATCCTGAAAGAGCGCGAGCAGGCGGGAGCGGCGTAGATGGCCGGTCTTGAGGAACTGGCCGTGATTGTCGACGAGGCGCAGCGCGCGGCGCGCGCGATCCCGCAATTGACCAAAGACCATCCAGACCTGTCGGTGTCGGACGCTTATGCGATCCAGGCCCTGTCGGTGGCGCGGCGGATCGCGCGCGGCGAGAAGCGCATCGGCGTCAAGATGGGTCTGACCAGCCGCGCGAAGATGATCCAGGTCGGCGTCGAGGAAGCGGCCTGGGGACGGTTGACCGACGCGATGCTGCTGGAGGAGGGCGGCGTCCTGAAAAAATCCGCTTTCGTGCATCCGCGGCTTGAGCCGGAAATCGTCTTCCTCCTGAAGAAACGGCTATCGGGCAAGGTGTCCGCGTTGGAGGCGATGGCGGCGGTTGAGGCGGTCGCGCCGGCGATGGAGGTGATCGACAGCCGTTACGAGAACTTCAAGTTCGCACTGCCGGACGTTGTCGCCGACAATACTTCTTCGTCGGGGCTCGTGATCGGCGCCTGGCGATCGCCGGAAATCGACGTCTCCAATCTCGGCATGGTGCTGTCCGTGAACGGACGGCCGAAAGAGATCGGTTCGTCTGCGGCTATCCTCGGCCACCCATTGCGCTCTCTTGTGGCGGCCGCACGTATGAGCGCGGAATGGGGCGAGGCGCTGGAGCCCGGCCATATCGTCATGGCCGGAGGGGCGACGGCGGCGCATCCCGCCAGCGTCGGAGAGACGATCAGCCTTGAGGTGCAAAATCTCGGCGGCGGCTCGATCAATGTGGAGGCGTAAGGTCTGTGCCGATTATTGAAGTCACCATGCTGGAAGGACGCACGGCGGAAAAGAAAGCGGCATTAATCCGTGAGCTGACCGATGCGGCTGTGCGCGCGATTGATGCGCCGATCCAGTCCGTGCGCGTCATTATCAGGGAAGTGCCGCCCGAACACTTTGCCGCCGCGGGCGTTTCGAAAGCGGAAGAACGCGCAAAACTAGCAAGCGGCGATGCAAAAGGATAGAAAAATGAGTCACAATCCCGAAATCGGCAAGTCCATCGACGCTGGCGGCGTTAAGACCAACTATCATGATCTGGGCGAGGGGCGCCCAGTGATCCTGATTCACGGCTCGGGGCCTGGCGTGACGGCCTGGGCGAACTGGCGGCTCAACCTGCCGGTGCTGTCGGAGCGCGTGCGTGCAATTGCGCCGGACATGCTGGGCTTCGGCTACACAGAGCGGCCGGCGGACGGCGTTTACAATCTTGAGCGTTGGCGCGGGCATCTGATGGATCTTGCCGACGCCCTCGGCCTTCAGGAATTTGATATTATCGGCAACTCTTTCGGCGGCGCGCTCGCGCTCTCCATGGCGGTTCATCATCCGGACCGCGTCCGGCGCATGGTGTTGATGGGAGCGGCCGGCCTTGAATTCGAGCTGACCGAAGCGCTCGACAAAGTGTGGGGTTATGAACCGTCGGTAGAGGCGATGCGTGCGATGCTTGACATCTTCGCCTATGACAACTCGCTCGTCTCAGACGAGCTTGCCGAAATGCGCTACCGGGCGAGCATCCAGCCGGGCTTTCACGAGGCCTTCAGCGCCATGTTCCCGGCGCCGCGCCAACAGCACATCACCGCGCTTTCAACGCCGGAAAAAGAAATTGCGAAGATCGCCTGCCCAACGCTAATCCTGCACGGGCGTGAAGACCGTGTTCTGCCCATGAGCAACAGCCTGCGGCTGTTCGATCTCATCAGGACGTCCGAAGTTCATCTGTTCGGCAAATGCGGCCATTGGACCCAGATCGAGCACAAGGACCGGTTCAATCTCCTGGTCTCTGACTTCCTTGCGCGGGAGTGACGACGGATTGACTGATCGTGCGTCTCTTCCTCCACTAGCTGATGGAATCCGGATATCGTGACTGACACAACAATCAACATCGACGTACTGATAGCGGGCGCCGGCCATGCCGGGGCGCAGGCTGCGTTGATGCTGCGCAAGCTTGGATATGCCGGCGCGGTCGCGCTGGCGGGGGCGGAGGCTGATCCTCCCTATGAGCGTCCGCCCCTATCCAAGGCCTATCTGGCTGACGAGGAGCCTTTCGAGCGCATGATGATGCGCCCGAAGGAAGCATGGGCCGAGCTGAATATCGATCTGCTTCCCGGGCGCAAGATCGTCTCGGTCGATCCTGCGGCACATGAAGCGCGCTGCGAGGATGGCGAGAGGATTACTTACGGCAAGATGATCTGGGCGGCGGGCGGCACGCCGCGGCGGCTGCCGGCGCCGGGCGGCGACTTTGCCGGGATCCATGTCATCCGTACGCGTGCGGATGTGGATGCTATCCGCGCCGGGCTCGACAGCGCCGGGAACATTGTCATCATCGGCGGCGGGTATATCGGTCTTGAAGCGGCGTCGGTGCTGGTCGGCATGGGCAAACGCGTCGTCGTCCTCGAAGCCCAGGAGCGGCTGCTGGCGCGGGTGGCGGGACCGGCGCTGTCGGCTTTTTACGAGAAGGAGCATCGCAGGCGGGGCGTCGACATCCGGCTCGGCGCAAAAATCGAAGCGATCATTGAGAAGGGCGGCCGCCCTGCGGGGGTGCGCCTTGCCGGCGGCGCCGACCTGCCGGCGGACCTTGTGATCGTCGGGATCGGCATCGCCCCGGAGGTCGAGCCGCTGATCGCGGCGGGCGCCGAAGAGGCGCTCGGCGGCGTGAAGGTCGATCAATTTTGCCGCACCAGCCTGCCGGACATCTACGCCGCCGGCGATTGCGCCGCGCACGCGAACCGCTACGCCGGCGGCGCGGTCATCCGCCTTGAATCGGTGCAGAACGCGCATGATCAGGCGGCTGTGGCCGCTGCGTCGATCGCAGGGGCTGCGAAACCCTACGACGCCGTTCCCTGGTTCTGGTCCGATCAGTACGACCTCAAACTGCAGACCGCCGGGCTTTCGAACGGCCATGACAGGGCGGTCCTGCGCGGCGATCCGGACAGCCGTTCCTTCTCTGTGGTCTATCTGAAAGACGGACATGTCATTGCCCTCGACTGCGTCAACGCCACCCGCGACTATGCGCAAGGCCGGCGCCTCGTCGCCGCCGGCGGCGCGTGCGACCACGAAACCATCGCAGACCCAGGCGCGCCCCTATTCAAACCGGCCGCTAGAAAAGGGTAACCAAAGAGGCCGATTAATAGGAAAAGGCGCCGCCATAATCGCCGATTACAGTTTGTATAGAGAATAATCGTTAAAGCTTAAAAACGTTAAATGGTGCGCTTCGCTACGATTGGACAGCCGCGCCTGTTTCTATCAGCTTCTCGATTTCTTCATCTGGAACGCCCCAATCCGACAGAGCAGAACGCGTGTCAGCGCCGAGAATGCGTGGTTCGTGATGGATCGCGCCCGGCGTTCGCGAAAACCGCGGCGCCGGCGAAGGCTGAACACCAAATTTGGTGTGCGCAAACGTGCCGCGATGCGCATTGTGCGGCGCATCGGGCGCTTCGGCGAGTGTGTGCACAGCCATAACACAAGCCTCGGCGCCGTCAAACGCGCGTACCCAATCCGCACGTGTTCTGGCAGCAAAAATCGCGTCTAAACGTTCGATCATCTTTGGCCATTTGGCGGGGTTATGCTGTGACGCGAACAAGGGATCATCAGTAAGTCCGAGAACGCCGATGAAGTTAGAATAAAATTTCGGTTCGATAGCGCCAACACAAATGAATTTGTCGTCGTTTGTCTTGTAAACACGATAAAATGGAGCGCCGCCGTCAACGAGATTGGCCTCACGCTGATCGCGCCACAGGCCGGCGTTAAACAACGAATATGTGAGCGCCATGTTCATTGCTGTACCGTCGATCATAGCCGCATCGACGACCTGTCCTTTTCCAGAGTGATTCGCTTCAAAGAGCGCACAGACGAGGCCGAAGGCGAGCAGCATGCCCCCGCCTGCAAAATCGCCGACCAGATTTAACGGAGGAAAGGGTCGTTCCGCAGGCCCTGTCGCGTGCAAGGCGCCCGTCAGCGCAATGTAATTGATATCGTGCCCGGCTGTTTGAGCGAGCGGCCCATCCTGTCCCCAGCCGGTTATCCGGCCATAAACGAGCGCTTCATTCGCGGCTAAACATTGCGCCGGCCCAAGGCCGAGCCGCTCCATTACCCCGGGACGGAACCCTTCAATCAGCCCGTCGGCCTGCTGGCACAAATCGAGGATGACATCGACGGCCGCCGGATTTTTGAGATCAAGCGCAATAGAACGCCGGTTCCGGTTCAATATATTCTTGTCGTAGTCCAGTGGTGGGGATTCGTCATTTTCCTGCGTGCGGTCGATCCGAATGACTTCGGCGCCCATATCGGCGAGCATCATTGCGCAGAAAGGCCCGGGCGCAAGACTTGCAATCTCAATTATTCGGACGCCTTTCAAAGGCCCGGATGCGAAAGTTTCATCATCCACGGGAAATCCCTCTCATCAATCAGGCCGTTACAGTGAATTCAGCCAAGGAACGGTTGATAGTTGTCGGAAAATATATCCCGCCCGATTATGAGTTTCATGATTTCCGAGCTTCCAGCAAGAATTCTGTTTATGCGTGCGTCAGTAAAACGCCGACAGATTTCAAACTCACGCATATATCCGGCGCCGCCATGCAACTGAACACCCTCGTCAACGACCCGCCATTCAAGTTCGCTGGTCACCAGTTTCAGCGCTGCAGCCTCGGGCGGTGATAAATCGCCAGCATTGTGTTTTGCAACGCAATGGTCGAGATAGCATTGAACAGCTTGAAGTTGAGCATGTAATTCGGCAAGCTTGAACTGAGTATTTTGCAAGTCGGCGATGCGTTTGCCGAATGCTTTGCGGTCCATCACATAACTTCTTGTCAGGTCAAACGCCCTGTGCGCATTGCACATATAGCTCACAGATCCGATAAGGCGCTCCTCGACGAGGCCCTGCATGAGATATTGAAATCCTTCTGTCGGATCACTCAAAACATTTTCCTTCGGCACTTTCACGTTGTCAAAAAAAAGTTCGGCGGTGTCTTGAGCAACGAGCCCCATTTTTTCGAGGTTCCGCCCGCGTCGAAAGCCTTCCATGTCGCGCTCCACGCAGAGTAGCGCCATGGAGTGACGATTGTCAGTGTCGCCTGATTTTGCCGCCACTATGACCAGATCGGCATTGATCCCGTTCGAGATATAGATCTTAGATCCATTAAGGAGGAAATGATCGCCCTTGTCCTCAACGGTGGTGCGCATCCCCGACAAATCGCTTCCGGCGTCCGGTTCCGTCATCGCGATGGCCAGAATAGATTCGCCGGAAACACACTTCGGCAGGAAGCGCTCTTGTTGCTCTGATGAGCCAAACCGCTTCAGATAGGGCCCGACCATCCGGCTGTGCAGCGTCGGAAACCATTCGCCGCAATCTGCGCGCGTCACTTCTTCCATAATGATTTGTTCATAGCGGAAATCGGAATCGCCGATGCCGCCAAAGTCCTCATCGGCCCAGATCAGAAGGAAACCGTTTTTGCCGGCTTTGCGATAAATTTCACGATCGACGATGCCGTCGTTCCTATATGATTCCATATTCGGCGCCACTTCCCGCTCGAGAAAGCGACGGAAAGAAGCGCGAAATGACGATTGCTCATCGGTGAAGTTACGCATGACGTTAGCCTTAAGTTTAGGGTTTCTGCAGGGATGATGCGCTTTTCGGTGCTTGGGCTATTTGCCGTAATCGTCGTCCGGCCCGATCGGCGTCAGCCGTTCGCGCAATTTTGGTTTGACGACCTTGTCGAGGGTGGCGCGTGGAAAATCGTCCACGAAAATGACTTCCCGAACGACCTTGAAATCCGCAAGATCTCGCTTGCATGCGGCAATAATTCCATCACGAATTTCATCCCTGTCGCCAGCTTTCGGGATCGCAAAAACAACGGGCACTTCATCGAGCATGTAATGCTTGCGGCCGACAACCGCGCATTCTTCAATGAGTCCTGTTTTCATAATGACAGTTTCGATTTCCGACGATGCGACGTTCTCCGCACCGACTTTCAGCATATCCTTGTCGCGTCCGAGAAAGTAGAGATATCCGTGATGGTCGATGGAAATCATGTCGCCGGTTTTCAGCCAGCCTTCCGCATCAACGGCGTCACGGGTGGCTTCTGGATCGTTAAAATACTCTTTGAACAAAGAGACGCCGGGAACGCCTCGCACAAAAAGCGTTCCCTGTTCGCCGGGTTTCACCGGATTGCCATTTTCGTCGCGCACTTCGATATCGTAGCAAGGTGCGGACCGGCCAATTGAACCTTCGGGTGGGGGCTGATGAAAGTTTGAAATAATCCCCTGTGTAATTGTTTCCGTCATGCCCCAAGCGCAAACCACATCGATGCCAAACTTCTGACAAAGCGGCGTTGAATATCCGCCGATCATCCAAAAGCGATACTCATGATTTTTTGGCGCCTCGCGCTGCATTAGCGGGTAAACGAGGAATGGGATTACAAATGTCCAGGTGCATTTGTTCCGGATCGATACGTCCCAAAAACGCGAAACAGAAAGGCGCGGTTGCAAGACGATTGTGCCGCCAACCCACAAAGTTGTCATCGTGGAATAAGAAACGGCATTGATGTGGAATAAGGGAGAGAAGACGAGGGCGGTATCTTCACTTGAAACGAGAAAATTCCGTGCATTCATTTGCGCTCCCCAGATAAAATTGCCGTGGGTGAGAAGCACTGGCTTTGGCCGAGACGTTGTACCTGACGTGAATTGAATGAGAAAATCCGCGCTGGCGTCCGGCCCACGTTTCGGTGGCGCCGGCCGAGGTGAAAGACAGGTATCGAACGAGATGTAATCAGACGCATCAAATCCGGGCGCAGCAGCGCCGGAATCATCCTCAGTAACGATTATGAAATTCAGGCTGGGCGCTGATTCAGCGATCAGCGATGCAAATGCAGGCTGAGTGATTGCGGCTGTTATGCCGGCTGCATCGACATAATATTCAATATCGCGCGCAACGGATCGGGTGTTTGTTGTGACCACGACAGCGCCAATGCGCGCGCAAGCGAAAACAGCTATCAGAAATTCCGGACAGTTTTCCATATGGAGCAGCAACCTGTCGCCCGCGGCGACGCCTCGCTCTAGAAGCGCCGCTGCGAATCGATCAGCACTCTCGTGCATCTCGGCGTAGGTCCAGCGTTTTGGATCGCCTTCAAACGGCTCCCACACCAGAAAAACTTTCTCCGGCGTTCGCTCCGCCCAACGGTCCAGCATCCAGGCGACATCCTGACCGCGAACCATCAGCCGCTGTGATTCCGCGATTGCGTCGAGTGTTCGTTTCGAGCTGGTCGACGTGCGGTTAAGCATCTTATGAATTCTCCCGAGGCAATTTATCGTTGTCATTTTGTGCGTGGTTTCTAGGATCCGATTAGTAATTGCTCGCTGATAAATTGGATATACGAAAACCTGATATCATCTATTGATATTGGCGTGTTGCCGCAGGCTGCATATGCGCGTGATTATCAACTGATGCCGCCTGAGAATTATTACTTTTATTGTGCGGCGCAATAATGCTCAATTCTGCACCATGAAAATTTGGCACGGTGTTAGGGCTATAAATAAAGACGATCAGGAGGGATATTCATGTCTTGGCACAATGGGGCGGCTGCGTTTCTAGCGTCGGTTTCGGTTTCGACAATTGCATTCGCGTCGACAGCGCATGCGCAACGGGCTTCAGACGCGTTGACGGACGAAATAATTGTAACGGCGACTAAGCAGATCGGCGGCGTCGCCGAACAGGACGCGCCGATTGCAATCTCTGTCTATGGGGAAGAACAGCTTGAAGCATTGCGGGTGAGCGATCTTGAAACGCTTAGTTACAGTCAGCCGAATGTGTCGCTTGAAGATGTCGGTTCCATACAAGGCACGGCGAATTTCTCGATCCGCGGGCTGGGCATAAACAGTTCAATTCCTTCGATTGATCCTACGGTAGGCGTTTTTGTCGACGGGATTTATCTCGGCACGACCGCCGGTTTGCTCTTCGATACATTCGACATGGAGGCGATTGAGGTATTGCGGGGCCCGCAAGGAGTTCTTTTCGGTCGCAATGTTACGGGCGGCGCGGTGTTAATCCGGACAAAACGCCCGACGGATGAGTTTGAGGCAAGCGCACAGGGCGCGTGGGAAACCGGTTTGAACCAGGTGTACCAGGCGTCTGTATCGGGGCCGGTCGTTCCTGGGGTTCTGAAAGCGAAAATTGCCGCCTACTACAAAAATGATGAAGGCTTTTGGACAAACGAGCTTGATGGATCAAAGCTGGGCGAAGTGGAAACAATTGTTGTACGTCCGGTCGTCGAATTCACACCGAGCGAGAATGCTGAGATTATCGTACGCTATGAACATGGAGAATCCGAAGGCCACGGAACAATCGCGCAAAACAGGGCCCTGTTCGAACGGGGCACCGACCGCGTAACGACGGACGCGCCAGGGTTCATGGACCATGAATGGGACCAGGTGAGTGCGGAAGCCAATATCGGCGTCCCGTTCGGCGATGGCGTAATCACGAATATCTTTGGCTGGCGTCAATATAGTTCAGCATCGCAAAGTGATTTCGACGCCACGACCTTGAACTTGTTGCTTTTCGGGGAGATCACCGAGCAAGAGCAGTTTAGCAACGAACTTCGATACTCAGGCCGGTTCTTTGATCGTGTCAATTTCACGCTAGGGGGGTTCTGGTTCGATCAGGAGTTGAATTATCAGGAAACGCGCTTTTTGTTCCAGGATCCCAGCCTCGCGCCGGCACAGGCGATAGGGGCTGTGCCCGGACCTCTTTCCTTTTACGGAGGCGGCATCCAGAACCATCAAGTGCTCGGCGTTTTTGGACAAGCAGCGATTGATTTGACTGACGCCCTGACGCTCGACCTTGGTTTGCGCTGGAGCCGCGAGGAAAAGGATGTGCAACTGGCTACGATCGTGCCGGGGCCTGCTTCTCCGGATTTGCGGAGCATCCCCGCTGGGGCCTGTAATATCCATGCAGATGATTGCTTCTTCAATTTAAACGCCGATCCCACATTCGATCCGGAGGAAGATTGGAGTAACCTGTCTCCTAAGATTGGCTTGCGGTATTCCATTGCAGATAATGCGCGGCTTTATGGCCACTGGAGCCGCGGCTTCCGTTCCGGCGGATACAATCTGCGCAACACTGTGCCGACGGCGTCGCCCGGTCCGTTCGCTGAAGAGCAAGTCGATAGTTTCGAGCTCGGATTCAAATCGGAGCCCTTGCCCGGGGCGATATTCAATGCTGCGATCTTTCACACCAGCATTTCGGATATGCAACGTGAGGTCTTGTTGTCAGACCCGATTTTGGGGACGATCCAGATCATCACCAACACTGCGGACGCGAAAATATTCGGGGTTGAGTTTGAAACGCAGTATTCACCGGTGGAAGGGCTGGTCCTGAATGCTTCGGTCGGCCACCTTGACGCAGAGTATACTGACATTCTCTTTGATATAAGCGGCGACGGGGTAGTGAATCAGATGGATCTGGCGCTTGCGCTTCCGCGCGTTCCAAAACTGACTTACAATGTCGGGTTCGTTTATGACCATGATATCGGCAATGCGGGATTTTTGACTGCGCGCGCTAATTTCAATCATCGCGATAGTCAGGCGTTTACAGATAATAATCGCGGAATCCTGAGCGGCGGTGATATGTTGGATGCGTCCTTGTCTTTCACGACAAACGGCGGCGGGCTGCGTTTCTCCATATATGGCGACAACCTGCTCGACGAGATTACGGAGGGTTCGGACTCGCAAACGCCGTTCCCGCCAGGTTCGACGAATGGCAGCCACTCGCCGTTGAATAAGGGCCGCGTGCTCGGGGCTTTGGTTAAAGTGGCTTTGTAGCCGTTCGCAATAGCGGCAAAAAACCAATCGCCAGGGCCTACGCCGCGAACCCGCTTCACGGCGTAGGCAGGCGGAAACGAATTGTTAGGAGATAAAATTTCGTGTCTTTTGAAGGCAAAGTCGCACTGATTACTGGCGCCGGCAACGGGCTTGGCAAATCACACGCACTGATGTTCGCCGGGCTTGGCGCGCGCGTCGTGGTCAATGATTATGGTACAACCGTCCAAGGTGCAGGCGCTGACAAATCGTCGGCCGAGGCGGTGGTTGACGAAATAACGGGCAAGGGCGGCGAAGCCGTCGCGAATACCGACTCTGTTGAATCGGGTGCGCGCCTTGTCGAAACCGCGATGGATGCCTTTGGTCGCCTCGACATCGTGGTTAACAACGCCGGATTTCTGCGCGATATTTCGTTTCATAAAATGCGGGAGACCGACTGGTTTGACATCATCAATGTGCATTTGAACAGCGCATTCAAGGTCAATCGGGCGGCATGGCCGTATATGCGCGAGCAGAATTTCGGGCGCATCGTCAATACCGCATCCGCGGCCGGCATTTACGGGAATTTTGGGCAGGTCAATTACAGTTCGGCAAAGCTGGCGCTTCACGGCATGACGCAAGCTCTCGCGATCGAAGGCCAAAAACGCAACATTTTCGTCAATACGATAGCGCCGGCCGCCGCTTCCCGGCTCACTGATACCGTCATCAGCCGGGAGCAGACTGCAGCATTGCGTCCGGAGTTGGTTAGCCCTCTGGTCGGTTATCTTTGCAGTGCCGAATGCACGCAAACCAGCGGGCTCTTCGAGGCGGGCGCAGGCTGGTTTGGAAAGCTGCGTTGGGAACGGAGCCGCGGCGTCGCTCTAAATGGCGACATTACACCTGAAGATATCGCTAATAATATCGAAGCGATTTCCGATTTTTCTGATGCGACGCATCCGCGGAGTATCGCCGAGGCGTTTGCACCATTCGGCGAAGCCATGGGCGCTGCCGTCTCTGAACGATAACGACGGCGCATTAGTATGATAGATCGCTCATTCATCGGCTTCGAAATGGAGCCATTCGACGCTACCCTTGAAAAGGGACAGATGGAGTTGTTCGCCAAAGCGCTAGGTGAGAAAAACTCGATCTACTGCGACGAGGCAGTCGCCCGTACTGAGGGGTACGCGTCCATTGTTGCGCTGCCGACTTACTTAATTCGCCTTGGCACGCGGGACGATCTGACATACGGCCTTTTTGACAAACTCGGCATTGATTTGGCGAAATTGTTGCATGGTGAGCAGGAATTCATCCTGGAACGCCCTTTGTGTGCAGGAGAGAGCTTGCGAGGCGTAAAGAAGATTATCGATATTTTTGATAAAAAAGACGGCGCGCTTGAATTCGTCGTTACTGAAATTCAGTATCATGACGAAAAAGGCCGGTTTGCGGGCACTGATCGGTGCACGTTCGTCATTCGGAATCGCTGATTTAGGGTGCGAAAACATGAATAATCAGACGCGCAAACTCGGATCACTGCAGGTCGGCGATACGCTGCCAACGCTTCAAACGGGTTCGATCTCGCGCCACACTATTGCCCTGTATGCAGCCGGTTCGTCGGATCTAAATCCGATTCATACCGATATCGATTTCGCAAAAAACAAGGCGGGACTGTCCGACGTCATCGTGCACGGAATGTTCGTCATGGGATATCTTGCGAAAATCGGAACCGAGAATGCGCCGGCGGGCGCCATCCGCCGGATTAAAACCCAGTTCCGGGCCATGACGAATGTGGGTGACAATCTTCATTGCACCGGTAAGGTTACAGACAAAAAAACTCATGACGGCGCGGCGATCTTGACTTGGGCGCTTGCCGCGACGCGCCAGAGTGACGGCGTGGTGGTGGCGACTGGCGAAATTGATATTGCTGTTGGCGCCGCATAGCAGGCAGCGCACGCGAAACGTATCGGAGTATTGACGACGATTATGGCTAGAGGTGACGAAACAACCGGAATCACCGCCTTCGGGACCTATATTCCGTCAATGCGCTTGCATCGAAAAGCAATGGCGAGTGAAGTCGGATGGATTAATCCAGCCTTGAACGGATACAGACACGGCGTCCGCGCGATCTGTGATTTTGATGAAGACGTGATTACGATGGCGGTAGAGGCTGCGCGTCGTTGCAAGGACTTGCAGGCGCTAGGCGAGATATTCGCCATTGTCGCCGCTTCGACGACGTTTCCGTTTGCCGACCGGTTAAATGCTTCCGTTGTCGCAGCCGCCGCTGGTTTGCCTAACTGCGTTCAGGCCGTTGATATCGCCAATACGCAGCGCGCCGGCGTGTCTGCATTTCGTGTAGCAGAACGCCTGAGCGCGGCTGACGGCGCGCCGCGCCCGGTTTTGTGCGTTGCCGCAGACCGTCGCCGCGGACGGCCGGGCAGCTTGGTGGAGATGACAAGCGGCGACGCATCGGCGGCATTCTTATTTGGATGTGAAAACGTCATCGCGCGTATCGTTGCGCACAGGGTTTCTACTGTCGACTTCGTCGATCACTATCGCCGCGCCAACGAGGCGTATGAGTATGGCTGGGAGGAGCGGTGGGTTCGGGACGAAGGATACCGGAAAATCGCACCGCCGGTCCTCACTTGCGCAATGGAAGCGGCCGGTGTTTCGTCTGCGGAAATCGACCATTTCATTTTTCCGTCAACAATCCGCGGCATCGCAGCCGGACTGGCGAAATCAATCGATATTCGCGATGACGCGGTGCGCGACGACTTTCAGGATGTCATCGGCGAAGCTGGCGCTGCCCATTCTCTTCTCATGCTTGCCGATACGCTTTGCGCTGCTGGCCCAGGCGAAAAAATTCTTATGGCGGGCTTTGGCCAGGGGTGCGAGGCGATCGTGCTGGAAACGACGTCGCTGATCAAATCGATTAGCGATCGACAAGGTGTTCGCGCGCTGGCCGAGAGCGATCAGCACGAGTTGCCATTCATCCGGTACTTGTCCTTCAACGGACAGTTGGAACCGGACTTCGGACCGCGGGCGGAAACTGACCGAAAAACCGCGCTCAGCGCCGCCTATCGTCATGCGGATAGAGTTGCGCGGCTGATCGCCGGAAAGTGCGAAAAATGTGGAACGGTTCAATTTCCGAAAGCTAAAATTTGCGTCAATCCGAACTGTGGTCATGAAGGCAATCAATCTGACCACGCATTGGCGCAGGAGGCGGCGGTCATAAAAACTGTCACGACAGACTGGCTAGGGTTTTCGCGTAATCCGCCGAACCGATACGGCATGGTGGAATTCGCCAGCGGCGCGCGCATGATCATGAACTTCACGAGCGCGCCGGACGAACTGCCAGTAGGCAGTGAAGTCAGTATGGTTTACCGCATCCAGGAATTCGATCCCTATCGGAAATTTCATCGCTATAGCTGGAAGGCGAAGTCCGCCGATGGCCGCATAATGGAGACTTAAAGTGACTAGCGGAATTCGCGACAAGGTCGCCATCATTGGCATGGGGTGCAGCAAGTTTGGCGAGCGCTTTGATTGCGACGCGCAAGACCTCATGCTCGAAGCCTTCAGTGAGGCCAGAGCGGATGCCGGCATCGAAACCAGCGAAATTGACGCGGCCTGGTTGGGCCATGCGATGCCTGATCTCGGCATGGGGCCGACGGCGACGCCGGCATCAGTCGCCTTGCGGTTGCAGAATATTCCGGTGACAAGGGTGGAGAACGCCTGCGCCACTGGAACGGAGGCGTTACGCGGCGCTGTTTATGCCGTGGCGTCCGGCGCTGCGCGCATTGCGTTGGCAATTGGCGTTGAAAAACTGAAGGACACCGGGTTCGGCGGTTTGCCTGAGTTCGATTTTGGACCGCGCGCGAGCCTGTTTGCCCCGTCTATGAGCGCGCCCGGCGGTTTTGCGCAGCTTGCCGCCGCCTATGGCGCCAAGCATAAGGTGAACGCTCCCGACCTGAAACGCGCTATGGCTCACGTCTCATGGAAAAGCCACGAGAACGGGGCCGTCAATCCGAAAGCGCATCTGCGTCGGCGCGTGGAGATGGATACGATTATGAAGGCGCCGATGATCGCCGCGCCGCTTGGACTTTTTGATTGCTGCGGCGTCAGTGATGGCGCGGCTTGTGCGATTGTCACCACGCCGGAAGTGGCGGCTGGTATTGGAAAAAAACATGAATCCGTGAGGGTCAAGGCGTTGCAATTGGCCGTGTCGAATGGTGTTGAGGCCTCGCATTCCTCTTGGGACGGCGCCGGCATAATTACAACGCGCAGCGCCGCTAAACGCGCCTATGCCGAAGCGGGTGTTGAAAATCCGCGCGAAGCACTCAGTCTCATCGAGGTGCACGACTGTTTTTCTATTACGGAGTTGGTCACCATGGAAGACCTTTTCCTTTCGGAAGAGGGCTCCGCGGTCGTCGATGTGCTCGACGGTTTTTATGACCGTGACGGGGGTGTTCCTTGCCAGATTGATGGTGGACTAAAGTGTTTCGGTCATCCGATCGGCGCGTCCGGGTTGCGGATGGCGTATGAAGTGTATACCCAATTGCTCGGCAGGGCAGGAGAGCGGCAAATTAGAAATCCGACGCTTGGTTTAACACATAATCTCGGCGGCTTTCCGCATGAAAGCGTAAGCGGCATCGGAATTTTCGGTTTACCGGGCGCTTGAACCTGGATGGGCTAATTATCCAATGGGGTGCGGTGAAGTTCCGGACTTACCAGATAATTAAGCGCCGCTTCGACGAACATATCGTTCTGATCACCGGTAACCATGTGCTTCGCACCCGTTATCTCCGTAAAATGAATATGGGGCGCGATATCACGGAAATGCGCCGCAGCCTCCTGAGTGACCAGTTCGCTGTTTCCGGCGCGCATGAAGTGAACAGGAATTATCAGATTTTTTGCCGCTTCAGTTAATTCCCGTTCAAATTCGTCAGGCTCCAGGTAAAGGGTTTCGACAAAAGCCGGGTCCCAGTGCCATCGCCACCGCCCGTCTTCACCCAGTCGCAAATTCTTCCGCAGACCGCCGGACCCTCCAGACGACCGGTTATCGGCACCCGGCCGCGGAAAGTGTTTTGAAAGGAATGCAGCTGCCTCGCTTACATTTGCAAATCCGTTTTTTGCAGTGTCGAGCATGAAATTTCGTATCGAGCCGAACCCGTGTTCGCTGATCTTTGGGGCGACATCAACCAGCGTGAGAGACGCAAAACCGTCCTGACGGACTCTGCCCGCCGCCACGAGCGCTGCAACGCCGCCAAGCGATGCGCCGATGAAATGTGGTTTGGTCCCGGTTTGGCTTTCCACCCAATCGCTGAGAACAAGCGCGTCCCGGGCGTAATCGTGATAAGAATAGGTCCCGTCTGGCGCGCGGTCGCTGTCTCCGTGTCCACGCAGATCCGCGCAGAGAACAAAAAACCCCTTCCTAGCGAAAGCGAGCGCGGCGCCAGACCATGCGTGGCGGGTCTGGCCGCCGCCCGGCGAAAATATGATTGCGCCGTTTACCGCCCGTCCGAATCGGCTGGCGACGAGCGTGCACCCGTCAAAGGAGGTGATGGCGATTTTTTCCGTCTCGCCGCCTTGCTGGTATGGCGTCATAGACGCTTGATCCGCGGGATACGAAACACGCGCGCAGTGCGCGTTCTATTTGATTTTTCGACTCTCGAATGCGATTCGGCGGACAATACGCCTAGTATACCGGAAAAGTATTCCGCGACATTTCGTATTGATTCAAAATTACTCATTCCACGGAAGCTTTACGTTTTCAGAGATGTATAATTTAAGATCGCGTTTCTGCAACTTGCCGGTAATTGTCCTTGGTAGCTCATTCATGAATGTAAAATGTTTCGGGCATTCTTGTTTGCTGAGATTTTCGAAACAATGGGCGTTCAATTTTGCGATACATTCCTCTTCGTCTAATTGCACCCCCTTATTCAATACTACTCCGGCGACGACGGCCTCGCCCCAGCGCGGGTGGGGAACACCAACAACGGAAGATTCGGAAACAATTTCGTTTTCTGCGAGCACCGCTTCAACCTGTGCCGGAAATACGTTTACGCCGCCTGTGTTGATGAGAAAATTTCGTCGGTCAAGAAGATAGACAAAACCGTTCTCATCAACGCGACCGATATCATTCGTCTTCAGCCAGCCATTGGAGCTCAACACATCCGCCGTTTCCTCCGGCTGATTGAGGTAACCGCTCATAATCGTATCGCCTTTGAGGTAGATAACGCCGGCTTCGCCGGCCGGAACCTCCTCGCCGTCATCATTGCATATTTTATGATCGATAAAGGCCGCAAAACGACCAGACGCGCGTAAAATGTTATCCTCTCCTGCGAGGGCCCGTCGATGGTCGTCTGGCTGGAGAAAACAGGCCCAGGCGACGCACTCTGTCATTCCGTAAAGCTGCACGAGCTTCACACCAAGCATATCGACGGTACGCCTGATCAATGCAGGCGCCGCCGGCGCCGATCCATAAGCAATTGTTTCGAGAGACGGGAGGGCGAGATCGTATTCCTTGAGATGATCCAGCACCGCTGGGATCATAGCGGGAACGAGCAGCGCGACTGTTGCTTTATGTTTGTTGATGTCGTCAACGCAACTTTGAACGTCGAATACGTCCGTAGGGATAATTGTTCCGGACCCGGATGCAAGGCCGAACAATCCGCCGACAACGGCGACCCATGCGGACTGAGCAGGCATGTAATATCGGTCATTTGCAGATATGCCATAATAGTGCGGCGCGTAGGTAATTTCAGTAAGGATCGCCTTGTGAGACAATATGACAGCCTTGGGATGCGCCGTGGCGCCGGAAGTGTAAGTATGCAAGAGAGGCGCGGCCTCGTCGAAATCGGTCGCGACAAGTTCCGGCGCCTTTTCAAGCAGAAGTTCATAATCCCCGTCAAAGGCGTGATCTACACCCAAGCCGATGATATCAATAGACAATGCCTTCAATTCATCGTTGTGAGACTCAATCAACGGCCAACACTTGTCCTGCACTACGCACACGGTAACGCTGCTGTTTTTCAGAACATGAAGCATTTCACGCGAACTATATCGCCAGTTCACGCCCACTCGGATCGCGCCGATGATCATGCAGGCGAAGAAATGCTCGTAAATCTCGATGCATTCCTTGGCCAGAATGGCCACACGGTCTCCCGGCTGAACGCCCCGCGCCTGAAGGGCGCCAGCGAGAGCGAGAGACCGGCGATAAATCTCTGACCAAGTAATTGTCCGCTCGCCCTGGTGAAAGGCGATCTTGTCTGGGTAATGTTCTGCGCAGCGGCGTAGATTATCTCGAAGCATTCGCACTTCCGTCGTTGGGTGGCGGCCGCCGCCCGGGAGTGGTGCATGAGCGGCGGCGCATGAAAATCAACCTAGGAAATAGGCGCTACTGAACTAGAATGAGACCAACAATTCGCCGCCGATTACGCGCCCCTTGTTTAAGCCTGCATACGTGCCTTGTTGACCCGGCGGAAACCCAAGCGGATTTTCAGAACCTTCGGTCACATCGTTAAGTAGATTTTTGCCGTAAATGGAAAACCGGACATTGTTGTTGTTCGGCGAAAAGCTGAGAGAAGCATTCAAAATGTCGCCCGGGTTCAGCACACCAACATTGTTATCGGAATAAAAAGATGTATCGCGATGACTATAGTTCAGGCGCGCCGTTGCATTGCCAATGTTGCTCACGGGAAGGTCCATGATTGCGCCTACCCCATAAGTCCACTTCGGCGCGCGAGGTAAATTAAGATTAAGGTCGATATCGTCGACTGATCCGTCCTGTGTGATGTCGAACAGCACTTCAGTGTAGTTTGCGTCCGTGTGACCGGCAAACCCGGTAAGAACAATATTATCTGTAACGAAGAACTGCCCATCGACCTCGAATCCACGAACGCGGGCATCTGCGGTGTTTGCAATGATCTGGATCAGACCGCTAACGGGATCAGGAAAAATAACTTCCCGTTGCATGTCTTTGATGGAGTTCCAATAGACGGCGGCATTCAGGGTGGCGCGGCCCGAGAGGGTTTGCGCTTTCAAGCCTACTTCGAATGCGTCAATTGTTTCCTGATCGAACGGGCCGGGCAGGGCGACAGGCGAGGTGTTCCGCAAATTATACCCGCCGGATCGATTGCCGCGCGACCAGTGAAAATAGGTTTGCGCCTTCTCGTCAAAATTCCACTGGAAGCCAATCTTCGGGCTCAACGCTGAGAAGTCTTCTTCGGGATCGAAATTTGGATCGGCGTTGACGTTGAATACGCAATCGTTATCGGGGAGGTTACATGCGCCCGGTGGAATGTCGAAGTCATTCGGCGACGGCGGCCCCGGTACGATCGTGGCAATATTGACGCTCTTTTCTTCATAAGAATATCGAAGCCCCAAGAGAAGAGACAAGGTAGGGGTCAAAGCAATATCAACATGGCTAAATACGCCATAAGTTTGATGATCTTGGATGCCGCCGCCGTAAAACGAAAGCGGTTCCGGAACCGTTCCCAAGGCTTGTCCTGGCGCTAGTATCGGGTCCTGAAAAAGAAACCGGACCTCTTCGTAAAGTACGTCCTGACTAAAATAGTAAAGCCCAAGTGTCAGTTCGACGATGTCGCTGAATGTTCCAGCGTATCGGAGTTCGTTACTGATCTGGTCTTGTTCGGTGTATTCGCCAAATTTGAAATAATCGATTGCGGTGCTGTCTGGGTCGAATATCGAGCGAGAGTTGAATTTGCGCCACCCGAAAATATTGGTGATCGTACCCTCGCCAAATGCGACATCGAGGTTGGCTTCCGCAGTTACCATATCCCATTCTTGGTTCAGGAAACCCGGGTTGCCGATCTCGAGATCGAAGGTATCGCGATCATATAGCGCACGATTTTGCCCGACGCCATGGCCGTCCTCTGTTTCGCCATGTTCATAGCGAACGTAAAGATCAAAATTTTCTCCGAGCGTCAGTTCTACAGAAGGCCGGATCGAAAATGACTGACCCGGATTGAATTTTTCTCCTGTGGCGAGGTTGGTGAACCACCCCTCGTCGTCGTTGAACATGCCGGAAATCTTCGCATTCAGTACGCCTGGTATTACCGGACCGGAAATGGCTGCTTGATAGACTTGGTTCAACCCCGACTCCCATTGGCCTTTCGCCTTGAATTCAAATTCGTCTGAAGGACGCTTCGATTTAATCAACACCGCGCCACCCGTGACGTTGCGACCGAACAGAACGCCCTGAGGCCCGCGGAGGATTTCGATGCCTTCGAGGTCGAAAGTATCGAACGTCGCGCCTGTCGTAATGCCTAGATAAACGCCATCGACAAATACGCCGACGGCAGGATCGATTGAAGGAATCGAGCTATTTACGCCAAGACCGCGAATAGAAAAGTTTAAGGCGCCGCCAACGGAATTAATGTTATCTAGTGATACATTCGGTTGGCTGTAACTGATATCTGATATGTCCTTGACGAAATATGCATCTAGCTGGACCTCGCCATAAGCAGTCACCGCAAGCGGCACACTTTGTACGTCTTCGGCCTCAGATTTTTTGGTCGCGGTAACAACAATCGTATCTCGAAGCGCATCCGTGGCTTGTGCTTGCGCTGGCGAGAGGCCGAACCCTAGGCTATAAACCAATATTGAGACAGCAATATAAAGCCCCAAACGCTGACAACGCAGATTAATATCAGAACCCGCCGGTGAGTTTGCCATCCATATCCTCCCAAAGTACATTCAAGACGCCTTTTGATTTTGTGTATTTGCGCCGTTAATAATATTGGTGCGGATTAAAAATGATTCACAAGATCTGAATTCGCATAACTGATATCTGGAAGGCTAATACCGGATTTCGGATATTCCACCGAGCTGAGAAGCGTTGCCAGCGCGCAAGGAAGATATTCGCCTGGATTGGAAATCTTAGCTGCAGTGCCGCAATACATTTAATAGCTTAGATTACAAACGGAACTGCTAGACTGACGCACCGCCGTCAATAATAATATTTTGGCCAGTTAAAAAAGAGGAGTTCGGACCGGCGAGGAACACAACCATCGGCGCAATGTCTTCCGGTAATCCGAGGCGTCCGACAAAGGTTTCACTTTCAAAAGCGGCCTTAAGTTTCGGGTTGGCGATCGTG
Source organism: Hyphococcus sp. (assembly GCF_965228385.1). GTDB lineage: Bacteria > Pseudomonadota > Alphaproteobacteria > Caulobacterales > Parvularculaceae > Hyphococcus. Next base: position 591,943 of record NZ_OZ245810.1, read on the forward strand.
GACTTCGAAAAATCGGTCTCGATCACGCCAGGCGAAATTGCATTGACTCTGATATTGCTCGGGCCCAATTCACGAGCGTAGTTGCGCGCTAGCTGAAGCATGGCCGCTTTAGAAACGGAATAAGCACCAATGTTATCATAAGCGCGAAGCCCGCCAATCGATGCGATGTAGATGATCGAGCCCCCACCGATATTTTTCATATGAGGAGTCGAGAAACGAGTGAGCCAATGGGCTGAAAGAATATTATTATTTAGCATAGTTTCGAAATCCGAATCTGGAGCGTCACGCAACGATCCGAAATAGGGTGAGGAAGCGGCATTGCAGACGACACTATCAATGCGCCCGAAAGATTCAGCGGCTGTGTTTACGACCTCCTCCAGCGCCTGCTTGTCAGCAATATCGACGGCGAAGGGAACGGCAACTGCACGGCCTTCCGTCTCATTTATCCGGTTTGCGGCGACCGTGCACGCCTCGGCGCGCCGGGAAGAAATCATGACATTGTAGCCCGCGGTCGCTAACTGTGATGCAATTGCATTCCCGATTCCGCGAGACGAACCGGTAACGATTGCCGCGCGGCCGGTCTTTTCTATGAATGACGACATTCAGGTCCTTTTCTCCTTTTCGCCGCTTGCGGTTTCCACTGATGCGCGGCTTTTACCACGCTTTTTGGAGGCTCCCATAAACTTTTCAACGCTTTCCTCCCAGTGAATATCCTGAACCACGGAATATATTTGTTCCCGCAGCCACCGATGGGCGGGGTCCTTGTGGAAGCGTTCATGCCACAACATTTTGACGTCGATCGCCGGCAACGCGATGGGGTGTTCGTGACCACAAATGCCCGTTGGGCCATCTTTCAGAGCGAGGCCGAATGCTCGCGGCACAGTGGCCAGCAAATCGGTGCCGGAGACAATATGAGGAATCGACATGAAATTAGGAACTCTCACTTTTATTTTCCGGTCAATGCCGAGCGCTTCGAAATTTTGTTCTAGTAGATAAAAATGACCAGTGCCGCGCGCTTCAGCGACAACGTGATCGGCATTCCTGAACGCCTCCATCGAAACACCCTTGGACATCTCTGGATGGCCCTTTCGCCCGAGACATATGTAGTCGGTCGAAAATAACTTGCGCTGAAAAAAGCCCACATCCAAATAGGGCATATATGCAATGGCTAGATCAGCGAGGCCGCTTTTCAGCGCATCTGGCGTTTCATGAGTCGGAAGGTTGATCGCCCGGAAGGAAATTGTCGGGCTGAAACGTGAGAAAGCACGAATTATCGATGGGAGTATTGTGGTCTCGCCAATGTCTGTCATAATAATTGTGAATGTACGATTGTCAGCGTGAGGGTCAAACTCCCGGACGTCTTTGAGGCCTCGCTCGATCGTATCGAGCGCGTCCCGCACATAGGGATATAGATTTTCCGAAAATGCCGTTGGCGCCACGCCGTGACTTTCGCGCACAAAGAGCGGATCATTCAGAGCTTCACGAAGCTTGCTGATTTGCCCGCTCGTTGACGGTTGAGTCATGCCGAGTTCTTCTGCGGCTCGCGAAACGCTACCCAAGCGTATCACAGCATCGAATACTCGCAACAAATTCAGGTCTAATCCCCTGATATTTGTTTCGTCGATATCATTTATCCGCATCAGGCTTGTTTACTTTCACCGGCTTGGGAATAGATTCTGTTCATGCGGCATGTAACAGTTAGTGGTTTCAATTGGCGCATATTAAAAGGAATTCGCGGTGCTCAAATTAGAGACAGATAGACTCATATGCAAGAGTAATGGGTATGCGCAATAAATTTAGAGCTACGGCATTCCATCAATATGACATCGTAAGAACAGAAGGGGCGTCGCAATAATGATTCAGAACGCGATTGACTATTCAACCATCGTGAACGACGGAATCGTAAACAGCCGCGTTTACAAGGACGAAAAGATTTTCGAAGACGAGATCAAGAAGATCTTTCATAATGGGTGGAGTTTTGTTGCGCACGAATCGGAAGTGCCAAAACCCGGAGATTATGTCCGCCGCAGTATCGGTAGAGAGCCTTATCTCGTAATCCGAAATCGCGATGGCGAAGTCAATGTCATCTCCAACAAATGCACCCACCGCGGCACACTTTTGTGCCAGGAAGAGAAGGGCAATGTGCGCGGCGCGATTACGTGCTGGTATCACGGTTGGGTGTTCGGCTTGGAAGGCGACTTGAAGTCTGTTCCCTACGGAGTTGGTTCGAAAGGTCTCGATCACAAATGCCTGCCGAAGGCGACTGTTGGGAACTACAAGGGGTTTCTCTTCGCTACTTTAAACCCGAATGCGATCGATTTTATGGAGTATCTGGGCGATGGGGCGACCCTGATTGACCGCGCGGTGGAAGCTTCTCCTATAGGCAAAATTCGTCTGGATGCCGGCTGGGCCAAGTTTTTATATAAGACAAATTGGAAACTTCAATGTGAGAACAATATCGATGGTTATCATGTAAACTATGTTCATGCGTCTCTCGCACGCTCTATCGAGTCTCGTTATAACGAAGCGGTTCTGGCGGGAGAAGACGAGCTCAAGACGACGGCCGTCGATTGGGGCAATGGGCATTCGGAACTATTCCTTGCGGCAGGGTTTTCGAGCGATCTCGAGTGGCTCGGCTACAGCGACAAAAAACCCATGAAGCCCTTCGCCAAAGCGTATTGCGATCAGTTGCGTGAGGCTTATGGCGACAATCGGGCGTCGCGAATAATTCACGATGGGCCTCCGCACGCGTTGATCTTCCCAAATTTGTTTCTGGCCGAAACCAACATCGTCTATTATGAAATTGATCAGGTTGGCGAAACTGTGCAACGGCACACACCGATGCTCCTTGAGGGCGTTTCCGACGAACTGAACACGCGCATAATTCGGCTTTGCGAGGCTGCGCTCGGTCCGTCGTCGTTCTTTCTTCCGGATGACGGCGTTATAACGGAGCGTCAGGATTCAGCTTTCGAAGGGTTGCCCATGGAAATTGACCTTCGCCGTGGAATGGGCCGTGAAAACAGGAACGGCATGGGCGTGATGGAGTCGCACGTGACCGACGAAGTGACCAATCGCGCATTCTGGAACAGATACAAGGAGGTAATGGCTGCATGAACAAATCTGGCCATGCCACGATCACAATTTGATTATAATAGTTTGGATACAAGGATTGGTTATGGTTTCCGATGAGGAATATCGCAGCGCTTGCGACTTACTATACCGCGAGGCGCGATTTGCAGACAATGCTCAGTACGATGAATGGGAGAGCTTGCTGACGGATGACATGGAGTACTGGGTGCCGATCAATCGCGATGATCCCGATCCGGAAACCCAGTTATCTCTTCTGTATGATAACCGTTCGCGCGTCTCGACGAGAATTCGAATGTTAAAAACGGGCGTGCGCCATGCGCAAGTGCCCCCGTCGCCGATGACTCGGCTGATTTCTAATGTTGAAGTTGAATCTCTAAACGAGACTGAATACAAAGTTTGCTCTGCATTCGTGCTTGGCGAGTTACAGATTCAATCGACCAAGGACCTGCATTGGTGGATTGGACGGACGGAGCATATTTTCCGCCGCGTCGACGGAAACCTTAAGATATCACGTAAGCGTGTTGATCTAATCAACTCTCAAGAGGCGGTGCCTTCTTTGGCTTTCCTGATTTGATCAGCACTGCTTCGATTTCCAGCGTTTTACTGCGTAAATGGACCATTGGAGCGATATGACGTCAAAGCGAGTGAAGAAGCCAATTGCAAAAATCTGCGGTTTGGGTTTTGGTGAACTTTCGCGCGAATTTTTGAAGTCATCAAAACAATTAGCGTGCGAAGCTATCATCGCTGCTGTGTCTGACGCTGCCCTTCAAAAGAGCGATATAGATGGTGTTTTGATCAACCGGAGCGATACCAATCCGTCTGAAGAACTGCCGTTGCGGATCTTCGATGATCTTGGCTTTCGCAATCTGACCTTTGGCAATGTCCTTGCGTCGCAGGCCGCGTGCGGCGTGCAGATGATCCAGTATGCAGCGATGGCAATCGCGCATGGGATGGCGAAGAACGTTGTTTGTGTTTTTGCCGATACGCCTATATTGCCGAAGCGTAGAGGCGGCGATTCTTATGCTATCGATCTAGCGCTGACCAATGTTTCTGGCTGGGAGCGGCAATACGGGCTCTATGGCGCAGTTGGCGCTTATGGTCTTGCGATGCAGCGATATATGGAACAGTTTGGCGCGCGGGCTGAAACGTTTGGAGAAGTGGCCCTCGCGGCGCGTCAGTGGGCACAGCGAAGTTCGATCGCATTTCTGACCAAACCGATGTCGATGGAAGACTATCTTTGTTCTAAGATGATCGCCGATCCGCTCCGTATGTTCGATTGTGCGTTCCCTGTGAACGGCGCCGGTGCGGTCATTGTTTCCGCCCAGGACGGCGGTGGCGGCGAACCAAATGGCGCCGCCTATATCTGGGGGATGGGGCAGGGACACCGAGGCTATCTCGCCTATGCTGATTACGAAAATGAGATCGATACGCCGGCCTCGATCGCTGGTAAAAAAGCATATCAAATGGCGGGGATATCTGCTCGCGATATCGATCATGCGCAAATTTATGATGCATTTACTGTCACTACGCTACTTGGCCTTGAAGGATATGGATTTTGCGGTCGTGGCGAAGGCAAGGATTTCGTTGTGGACGGCGCTTTGTCGCCAGGCGGGCGCTTGCCTGTCAATACCGGCGGCGGCCAGCTTTCCGGCTACTATCTCCAAGGTATGACGCAAGTGTCGGAAGGATATCTTCAGGCTGCCGGCCGTGCTGGCGACCGCCAGGTTGAAAAGAATGGTTGGTCCCTGGTCACCGCGCAGGGGGGGCGTATGGATTATCATGCCTGTCTGATTTTAAGCCCGGAGAAAGTTCGTTGACGGAAGAAAAAAAAACTTTTCGCGATGAAACAGACTCCGCCTTTTGGGAGGGGATAACTCGAGGCGAGTTACTGCTACAAAAATGCAACGGATGCGGCGCCATTCCGGGCCCCGGCGCATCGTTCTGCCCCGAGTGCTGGTCGGGAGATTTGACGGCAATAAAGGCAACTGGGCGGGGGCGAGTGCACAGTTTTGTCGTATATCACCGTGCATTCAGCGAGAACGAAACGCCACCATACAACGTGGCGTTGATTGCGCTTGAGGAAGGCGCGCGCATCGTGAGCACGGTAGAGAACGGCAATAATGTGAAGGTGGGCGATCTTGTTAAAGCCACATGGTCCAGTTTGCGATCGCCGCGCGCAGTCCTTAGCTTTACCGTTGTCAACGATGAAGGCCGGAAAAGGGAGAAATAAAATGGCCGTGACAGGTGTTTTAAGACCAGGATTTGTTCAGATACGAGTAATGAATCTTGATGAAGGAATTGTTCATTATCGTGATAATTTGGGATTGGATCTTGTAAGTCAGGGTGGTGATTTTGCCTTTTTAAGCGCTTATGACGAATTTGATCGCCATTCGCTCGTTCTTCGTCAAGCCGAAGAGCCGGGCCTCGATGTTCTTGGGTTCAAGGTGATCGATGATCAGGCGCTTTCTGGTTTTGAAAAACGCCTTAAGGACGCAGGGGTCAAGACAGAGGGAATTCCCGTCGGCGATCATCCCGGAGTTGGCCGGCGCATTCGCTTCTCAGTTCCCACCGGCCAAGTATTTGATCTTTATTCGGATATGGAATTGTCTGACAGTGGTCCCATGACAAAAAATCCGGATATCTGGCGCAACGAACCGCGTGGCATGCGCATTTCCCGTTTTGACCATTGTGCTGTCCTCGGAGTCGACATCGCTGCATCTGCAGAAATATTCGAGAGTGCGCTAGATTTTGTCGTTACCGAGCGGGCAATCGATCCGGAAGGTAACCCTGTCGCAATATTTTTGACTTGCTCAAACAAGGCGCATGATATCGCGTTTCTTGCAGGGCCAGCCGACGCAAAACTCCACCACGCATCGTTTCTGGTCGACTCATGGAATGATGTAGGGCATGCTTGTGATTTGATTGCACAGCGAAATATTTCACTTGATATTGGACCGACCCGTCACGGAATTACGCGCGGGCAAACCGTTTATTTTTTCGACCCTTCAGGAAATCGAAATGAGTGCTTTGCTGGAGGCTATCAACATTATCCGGATAATCCGGTTCGGGAATGGACGGTTGATCAGATGGGGAAGGCTATATTCTACTATGAAAAGGAAGTTCACGATCGGTTCACATCGGTGATGACGTGACGTCAATAGAATCGCCCAGCTTCTGTTTTGAACTATAATTCACGCAGTTTGAAGAGTTGTAACTGATGATCAGTAATCATGCCACTGACGTAGAGTGTTGCGAGTCGTTTCAAATTATAGTGGAGAATTCGGCGCCGATTAGTTGTTCTGTTGGCGCAAACGTGCTGGAAGCATTGGAGCGCGCCGGTCACAAGGGGATCCCTGTCGGCTGCCGGCGGGGTGGGTGCGGGATTTGCAGGGTGAAAATTATTGCGGGTGACGTTTTGCGCAAAAGGATGAGCCGGGCAAAAGTTTCTTTTGCTGAAGAGAAGCAAAACTATGCTCTCGCCTGCTGCATCTATCCTCGTTCCGACTTGACTGTAAAACCTGCGCCGCGCCCGTTAGATGATCAATAATTGGGCCTGAAGGTGGATTAATCAGGGGTGCGCGTTTCGTGTAAACCCAAAACATCTTTGAAATTTCAGAAAGTTCAGCCTGACCGAAGGGACAATAAATGGAAATGGAAGCAATGTTGCGTTTATGTGCGGCGTCAGATGTCGTAGAGGGGGTTCCAATCTCAGTAGAAATTGATGGCTTGCCGCCTTTCGCGGTATATCGCATTGAGGATGAAATTTTTGTCACCGACCGTACTTGTACACACGGGGATGCGGATCTCACCGAAGGGTTTCAGGAAGGTGATGTGATTGAATGCCCGTTTCATGGGGGGGCGTTTTCAATTAAAACTGGAGAGGTCGTGAATTTGCCATGCGCCGTTCCTCTAAAAATTTATCCGGCGCAAATCATCAATGGATTTGTTTGTATTGAAGCGAAATCGTAATCACCAGATCCTGATATAACTCCCGGAATTTGAAATTTCGCCCAGTCGAAAATGAAACAAGAATAACAGCTAGAAATGTTTTACGAAATTCAAAACGAGCCGTCACACGTTATGACCTGCTGCCCGAAAACTGGACCATTTTGCGCTGGAATTTTCCAATTATGATGCTCTTTGGAGCGGAAGGAAAATTCGATGAAGAGATCCAAGTTCACGGATGCGCAGATAGCCTTTGTGTTGCGACAGGCTGAGGAAGGAACACCCATTTCGGAGGTCTGCCGAAAGGCCGGTATCGCCGAGGCGACTTTCTACAACTGGCGCAAGAAATATGGCGGGCTGTTGCCGTCCGAAATGAAGCGACTGAAGCAACTCGAAGAAGAAAACGGCAAGCTGAAGAAGATCGTGGCGGATCTGTCGCTTGGCAAAGCCATGCTCCAGGACGTCATACGCCGAAAGCTTTAAGGCCTGCTCGTCGTCGGGAGCTGGTCTCCGAAATGACCGCTGTATGGAAGGTAAGTGAACGCCGAGCCTGTCGCGTCATGAAAGCGCCGCGTTCCACCCAACAATACAAACCCCGGCGCGACGAGCAGGCCGATCTCAAGAAACGGATCAAAGAAATTGCTGAAACGCGTGTGCGCTACGGTTATCGGCGCATTCACGTGCTGCTGCGCCGTGAAGGATGGGGGATAAACGCCAAGCGCGTTTATCGACTTTATCATGAAATGGGCCTGCAATTGCGCAATAAGACACCGAAGCGGCGCGTGAAGGCCAAGCTTCGAGATGATCGAAAAGACGCGACGGACGTTAATGAAACCTGGCGATGGATTTTGTCCACGATCAGCTTGTAACAGGGCGCAAGCTGCGCGTGCTTGCTGTGGTCGATACGTTCTCTCGGTTCTCTCCGGTCATCGATCCGCGCTTCAGCTATCGGGGTGAAGATGTTGTGCGAACGCTGGAGCAGGCCTGCAAGCTTTTTGGTTATCCAAAAGCGATCCGTGTCGATCAAGGTTCCGAGTTCATCTCTCGCGACCTCGATCTGTGGGCGTATCAAAACGATGTCGTACTTGACTTCTCACGCCCCGGAAAGCCAACCGACAATGCATTCATCGAGTCGTTCAACGGCAAGTTCAGAGTGGAGTGCTTAAACGCGCATTGGTTTTTATGCCTTGACGATGCGCGCCGGAAGATGGAGGAATGGCGAAGAGACTACAATGAAGTACGTCCGCACAGCGCAATCGGGTACAAACCGCCGATCTCGCTGATTAGTCCCACGGCGGATCAAAATCCACCGTGACATTGAAACCCGGAAATCCTCCAGCCGGGTGGCCCAACATCGGGTAGCGGTTCACTGTCGTGTTTGAAAGCGACATCACCGCGATTGCTCTAGAACGGGGCTTGATGGACCAGCCGGTCTGCACAAGCGATATCGTGCTGAACAGGGTTTTGCTAAAACATCTTGAGGATGACGCGGCAAGTCAGCGAGCTGACATCGTTACTGAAGCCCGCAAATGCATTATGCGCCGGTTAAGATCCGGAGACTGCACAATAGAAGGCGTCGCCCAGGGCCTCTCACTTACGCCACGCACATTTCAGCGCCGTCTGAGCAGGTATAATTATAGTTTCCGGAAGCTTCTTGATGGCGTGCGTGTAGAACTCGCGCAGACCATGTTACGGAATTCAAGCGCCAGTATGAGTGAAATCTCCGCATCCCTCGCTTATGCTGAACTGTCGGTATTATCCCGATCCTTCAAACGCAATACCGGGCTCTCGCCGAGCGTTTGGAGGGTATCAGCATGCGGATAAAATAACTTCAATCGCATAACCGCGCCTTTTGCCTTGTGCGCTGGACCGGTTGGTGGGAGTGAAAGCGAGCGACAAGTTGGGTTAAACAATTAGTAAGGTTAGAAAAAACCTCCCGATTTTCATCGGGAGGCAAGTGAAGCGCTAAAAACAGGGAGGATTTTTCGCGCTATCTCGAAATGACAAAGCTGCAGGCGGCTTTCGCGACCGGCGTTTCGGCAGCGTCTTGCCAGGCGACGCAATCGATGAAAACGAGCCGCCGGCCGGTTTTCACGATGCGCGCTTTGGCGAAAAGCGGTGACAGTGCGACGGACTTCAGATAATCGACATTGATATTGATCGCCTCACCGTCCGCGTCGGGACTGAGAGAGCGGCGCAACTCATGAAGTCCCGCAAGTTCCAGAAATGTGGAAACGATCCCGCCGTGAAGCGCTTTGATCAGCGGGTTGCCGATATGAGCGTCGTTTGGCGTAATTGAATAAAGGGCGTCGTCGCCGTTTTCCTCGACGTCAAACCGCAGCCAGCTACCGAGAGGCGAATCCAGAAGTTGCGTCATGACCGTGGTGTCTCGCCAAGACCAGTGAAATCGGGCCCGCCACTGGCGATCATGAAAGCGCCTGTTGCGCTCGCAAGCGGCCTTCCGTCGTAATCGAATATCTCTCCGCGCGTTCTGGCGATATTGCCGCTGACGGCGTGACATTCTGCGCTGCAAATGACTTTAGCGCCAATCTCTATTGGGCTAAGATACTCAGTCTTCAAATTGATTGTGGCGATGGCTTTGGGCTTCTGAATTCTGGCGAAAACGGCAAAGCCGAAAACCGTATCAAGGATGATAGTGTAAGCGCCTGGATGCGCACTGCCGTCATCATCCTTGTATGAGAAAAAATCCGGAACCGTCGCAAAGACGCAGACCTCGTCTTCGGCGACCTTGTTCGCTTCCATCTGTAATGTCGCGAATAATTGATGGGTCTCAGAGAAGAAAGACCTCATCACTTCCGCCCACGGCGGCATATCGTCGGTATTCTTCAGCGATGTTTCATGCTGCTGGAAATTCATCGCTATGCATTTTTCTTTGCGGCTTTGCGTTGAACGCGATGCAAGTCGTCAACGCCGCTGAAAGCGCGCCCAACCGGTTCGGAACCGAGGTCGATCAGGTTGGATTTTGCAATCGTCAGCGCCTCGATGAATTCTTCAACGCGCTTGGCGGGAAGTCCCTTGAAGGCGTCTTTATATAGATTGTCCGCCGCAGCCCGCAGGTCCTCAATCAAAGGCAGAAGCTTGTCTGTAAGATGGACGAGGTTTGCCCGACGGTCGCCCGGCGCGGGCGCTCGGCGAACCCATCCGCTTTCCTCAAGGCGGTCTATCAGCCGGCCAAGCGGCGCCGGCTCCATGTCAAGTTCGTCCGCGAGGGCGCGCTGTGTTCGCCCGTCATTTCGGTAGAGATGCGCAAGCACGAACCATTGCGCGCGGGTGAGGCCTATGTGTTTGACCCGGCGGTCAAATTCGCGCCGTAAGAGGCGCGCCACATCGTTAACCAGGTAACCTGGATTGAGGTCTATCCGATTGTGTCGCCCGTTCATCTCCTGCGATCCTTTAGGCGCCAGTTGTGCTTGCCACGTTTAATATATACTAAGTTATTAAATGTTAGTATAGCAAGAATGTCAGTCAGCCAAGCGTAGGGCCCGACAATGCGTGCGTATCTTCGATTCCAGTCTGGTTGGAATATCGGCGCGGCGGCGCTCATCGCCGCATTCCTAACGGTTTCCGGTTGCGGTTCCGGCGGCGGGGAACCCGCTGAGTCGGCGCAAAGTTCGTCAACGGCAAATCCGGCGCTTGCCAAGTCCGTAAAAATCGTCAAGCCGAAATCTGCGACGATGCGTGAAACGGTCGTCGCGACAGGATCGATCGGTTCGAAACAGACCAGCAATATCGGTCCCCTTGTCGAGGGTGTTGTCGAAACGATCTTTGTCAATGTGGGCGAGCGGGTCGCAAAAGGCGATCCGCTCTTTCAGACGCGGCAGTCGCGTTATGAAAGAGAAGTCGATGAAGCGCAGGCGAATCTGGCGCTTGCGAAAGCGAACCTGCGCAACGCCCGTCAAGCTTTCGACAGGGTTCGAAAGCTAAAAGAAGAAGGCTATTCTTCTCAATCACGCCTCGACGACGCCAGGACGGCGTTGGATGTCGCTGCGGCGGAAGCGGAAAAACGCGAAGCCGAGCTTAAAACCGCACGCAAGGACCTTGAGGACACCACTGTCAGGGCGCCCTACGACGGCGTCATCACGCGGCGCTTCAACGATGAAGGCGTATATCTGTCGAATGTCTTCCGCGGAGGCGTTGAAAGCTCGGTTCTGCAAATTCAGGAAAACCACATTGTCGTCGCGGTCGTTTATGCACCCGAACAATATTTGAGTTCGCTGAAGCTTGAACAAAAAGCGTTCGTCTACGTTGAGTCGCAACCGGAGCCGCGGGAATCATACGTTTTAGTATTGAATGATATGCTCGATGTCGGTGCCCGTACGGTTGAGTTGCGCCTGCCGATCGACAACTCGGATTACGCGCTGAAGTCAGGCCAGTTCGCCCGCGCTGAAATATTCACCGATGAAAAGCCGGTATTGTCAGTCCCGGCAAAAGCGGTTTTTCAGGACCAGTCGGGCGCTTATGTTCTGGTTTCGCTGGATGGCCGCGCTGAAATGCGGCGCGTCGTCGCGAAGGAGCGTCCCGACGGAACATTCGCCGTGCTCGAGGGCCTCGACGCGGACGATGACGTCATCGTCCCGAACGGCGAGCCCGTCGCCGCCGGCGATCCCGTTGCGCCCGAGTCCGTGTGATGTGGCTCGTCGATCTATCCATCAAGCGCCCGGTTCTCGCCGTGATGATGATCGGCGCATTGGTCGTGCTCGGCTGGATTTCGATGGGCCGGCTTGGCGTTGATCTCTTTCCGGATGTCGAGTTTCCGTATGTCGCGGTGACGACCACGCTTGAGGGCGCGAGTCCCGACACGATGGAAACGGAAGTTTCCGACGTGATCGAGGAAAGCGTCAATACGATTTCCGGGATCAAGCAACTGCGTTCGACAAGTGCGGATGGCCTCTCGCAGGTTTTTATCGAGTTCGAACTCGAAGAAAATGTCGATGTGAAGGCGCAGGACGTGCGCGATAAGGTCAATATCGCTCGCCGCGACTTGCCCGAAGACATCGATCCGCCGGTCATTGAGAAAGTCGATCCTGACGCCGCGCCGATCATGTCCATCATGATCGCCGCAGACGCGTCAATCGGCGAAATCACGACCTATGCGGATGAAGTCGTCAAGGAAGCGGTGCAGCGCCTGCCGGGCGTCGGGTCCGTCACGATCGTCGGCGGTCGTCTCCGCGAAATCCGCATCTGGCTGAACGCAGACAAGATGCGCGCATTTGGCGTGACGGCCGACGACGTTGTCCGTGCGGTCAGATCTGAGCACGCAGAAGTGCCCGGCGGGCGCCTTGAGATCGGCGGCGGCGCGCGCGAATTCGGGGCCAAGACGGTGTCGGAGGCTAAGACTCCGCAGGAGTTCGCCGATCTCGTGGTCGCTTATCGCGAGAGCGGCGCGCCTACTCGGATCGGCGATGTGGCGCGGGTCGAGGACGGGCTGGAGGACGAACGCAGCTATGCGCAATTCAATGGAAGGCCCGGCGTTTCGCTAGAAGTTCGCCGCCAGTCGGGCCGCAATACGCTCGAAGTCGCCGAAGCCGTACATACTGAGGTGGAGCGACTGCAGGCAGTCGCGCCCGACGGATATGAGCTCGTCGTCGCTCGCGACGTGAGCCGGTTCATTGAATCGTCGGTTGAGGATGTCACCCACGAACTCGAGATTGCGATCGTTCTCGTCGTCATCGTCACCTTTTTCTTTCTCTTAAGCTGGCGCGCCACGCTGATGGTCGCCATCGCCATTCCGACATCCCTGATCTCGGCGTTTTTTGCGTTTGAGGTCTTCGATTTCACCATCAACATGCTGACATTGCTGGCGCTGACGGTGACCATAGGCTTGCTTGTCGATGACGCCATCGTCGTCGTTGAGAGCGTGCAACGCGATATTGACGCCGGGATCGAGCCGGAAAAGGCGGCGCGGCAGGGAACTGCGCGCGTTGCGCTCGCGGTGCTCGCCGGCACCTTTGCAACGCTCGCCGTCTTCGTGCCGATCGCTTTCATGGAAGGCATAGTCGGGCGATTTTTCCTTCAATACGGCCTTGCGATCGTCTTCGCCGTCTCTGTGTCCTTGCTCGTAGCGCTGACATTGACGCCCATGCTGGCGTCGCGCTTCCTGAAACCGGAATCGCATCCGGCTTTTCTGCGTCCGATCGAAAATTTTCATCGGCGCCTGGACCGCGTATACAGCGCCATCGTCGGCGTCGTCGTTCGCTGGCGATATCTCGCGCTGGCCGCTGCGATCGGTTCGCTCTTCGTCGGCGGTTTTTTCGCGTCGCGCGTGCCGAGCGGGTTCACGTCAAAAGCTGATCGCAGCGAATTTCTGGGGGCGATCGAATTGCCGCTTGGATCGGGAATCGCGGAATCGAAAAAAGCGATTGCAGCGACGAATGAAGCGTTGCGCGGCGTTGAGCATGTGAAGAACATTTTTCTCACCGCCGGGGCGGGTAGCCAGGGAAAAGCGAATGTCATCGACCTTTATGCGTCGATCACGCCTAAGCAGGAGCGGCGGATCGGTCAATTTAAGGTCATGGACGAGGCGCGCAACGCCCTGCGCGAGGCTGTACCCGAGGCGAGCGAAATCACCGTGGCCGAAGTGCCGTGGATTTCCGGCGGCGGGGTTTCCACCGGCGATATCGAACTCGTCATTCGCGGCGACTCGATCCCCGAAATCGACGCCTATGTCAAAACGATCATGGCGAGAATGCGAGAAACGAATCTTTACTCAGACTTGCGTTCGAGTTTCGAAGAGGGCCGGCCGGAACTGCTGATCGATTTTAATCGCACGCGCGCGGGCGATCTCGGCGTTTCCGCGCGCGCCCTGGCCACGACGGCGCGCACGGTGATCGGCGGCGTTGACGCCGGTACTTATGAAGAAGGCGGCAGGCGTTATGACGTGCGCGTACGCCTTGAGGAGTCCCAGCGGCAGGATCGGGACCAGTTGCAGCTCATCCAGATAAGAAGCGAGTCTGGTCAGTTGATCGATCTCGCCAGTGTTGCGACCATGCGCTTCGCCAGCGGGCCGTCGCAAATCGACCGTCTGGACCGGGCGCGCAAAATCTCGATCCTCGCCAACACCGCCTCAAACGTTGCGCTTGGGACGGCAACGGATGCGCTTGAGATGATCATCGCGGAATACCCGCCGCCTGCGACCATGCAGATTAGCTATGAGGGATCTGTGCGGCGGATGAATGAGTCGATTTCAGCGATCATTTTCGCCTTCGGATTGGCGATGGTCGCGCTCTATATCGTACTCGCTAGTCAGTTTAACTCCTTTGTGCAGCCGGTCGTCATCATGCTGACGGCGCCGCTGTCGTTCTCCGGCGCTTTCGCCATGCTTTATTTTGGCGGGCAGGAGATGTCGCTGTTTGCACAGATCGGCCTTATCGCGCTGATGGGCATCGTCATGAAAAACGGCATTCTGCTCGTCGATCGCGCAAACCAGCTACGCGAGGAAGGCGCGCCGGCGCGCGAGGCGATCCTCAAGGCCTGCCCGGAGCGATTGCGGCCGGTGCTGATGACAGCGTTCGCCGCCATATTCGGCATGATCCCCGTTGCGCTTTCAAGTTCCGACGGCGCCGAATGGAGGAATTCGCTCGGCTATCTGATTATTGGCGGGCTCTCATCGTCGACAATTCTCACGCTGCTCGTCGTGCCGGCCGCCTATATGGTTCCGGGCGACGTCAAGCAACTTATTTCGCAGGTAGTTACTAAGTTCTATCGCAGACGAGAGGCGCGGGAACATGCAAATGTTTAAAGTGAGTGGTTGCGCGTCGATGGTAAGAGCGGCGGTGTTTGCCTTGCTCGGGATTCTGGTTTCGGCGTGCGCGACGGATCAACACTATTGGGCGCCTCCGCTTGCCGCCGTCCGCATTCAGGAAAGTCGAAGTGCTAATTGCGTCGATAACGAAATCTTGCTCGCGGGCCGCGATGCGTTGGCTGTCGTTGAGCAGACCAGACGCGATCCAGATAACGCAATCGAAAAAATTTTTGCAGAAATGACTGTCTCAGCCGTGATTGGCGAGATTGCTTATTGCGATTCCATGGAAGGCGAGGAGGAAGAGAAAATCCAGGCTGCGCTAAGCGGTTTCGGCGCGCTTTCCTATAATGCCGCTTATCTTCGTCCCCGATTTTCATCGTTAACTACGTTTCCGAGCGTTTATCTTCTTTCAAAGCCCAGTTCTCATCGCATTATAGTGTATTTTCCCGGGGTAGATGTGGCGGCGGGGCCTGCTGACCTTCTGCAAAGCCTGAAAGCTGGCGCCGCCGAAGATCAGCCGGTCGCAGGACAACCATATATTCCTCGCGGGCACGACGGTTTTCGCGAAGGTATCGCAAACTTGATAAACGACGGTTTTTTCTTACAGGCAAAATCGCTTACGGAGCTTGAGGAAGAATGCAGTCAATCAGCCAAATCGGATAGGGCTCCGGACCGGAAGACGGTTTCGCTCGCCGGCTTTATCTGCACATATGATGTTGCCGATCCAACACGATCTGATCCGATTGAACTCGTTGTCGCCGGACATAGTCTTGGCGCGGGCGTTGCGCAAAGCGCGCTTGGCGCATTCAACGGCATGACGTGGATCCGAGAGCCTGCAGGCGGCTGGGCTGTCGCGGGGCCGGAACGCAATTGGCCGTTTCGTGTTAGAGCCGCCTATCTTTATTCGCCGCCCCTTGCACTTTATCCACGGGATGAAGGCTGCAATCGGGTCAGTGGCGGCGCCGTCAATCCTATAGATGTCTACACGGTTCACGGATTAACTGATCTTACGTACTCAATCATCAAGGAAGGCGATCCTGTACCCAATCTTTGGCACCCAAGAGGACCGTCTATAAATTGTGTTGAAGGCAATCATTTTGGCAAGATGGTGTCTATTCCTCGAGGCGAGGAACCTGATATTGCAGCGCGGACACCAGTTGCAATCAAATGGGACAATCCATTTCCTCATCGCCTGCAGTCCTATCGCAAAGCCCTCGCAAACGCCTTTCGCCGAACGCAGGATGATCGCCCTGGTGCGAAAGATGAAAAGGTCCCCGAGCCAATGGGCGGGTATTGATATGATATCTGCAATACGAATGTTCACATCTGTCTCTTTGTCGATACTTTTGTTGATAGTGAACGGCGTTGCGAGTGCCGAAACCCTGGAGGAGGCCCTGTCGCTGGCCTTCGCCGCGAATCCGGAAATCGCTGCAGAACGCGCGCAGCTTAACGCAACGCGTGAAGGCGTCGCCCAGGCGCGCGCACGCGGCCTTCCGCAGATAACGGCTGGCGCCGGTTATGAGGAGGTCGATAATACCCAGTCAATCAGCAGCGAAGTTTTCGGCGCCGGGGCGGGGGATCGCAATTTCGATCTGACTACGGCGACCGCGCAAGTGCAGGGCGAGCAGCAAATCTTTGCGGGATTGCGCAACGTCAACGCCATCCGGCAAGCGAAGGCGCGCGCGAAAGCCGGCGGCGCTCAGCTTTCCCTTGTCGAGCAGGACGTACTTAACCGTGCGGCGGCGGCATATTTCGACGTCGTACGCGACATGGTCGTTTACAGGGCAACAGAAAACAACGTTCAGGTTTTAATTAAGCAATTCGAAGAGATCGCGTTTCGTTTTGAAATCGGCGAAGTCACAAAAACAGATGTTGCGCAAAGCGAAGCGCGCCTTGCGCAGGCGCGTGCCCGGATGACCAACGCGCAGGCGCTGCTCGCAATCAGCCGCGCTGCATTTGCGGAAATCATCGGGCAAATGCCCGGGAGTCTTGAGGAGGCGCCGGGCATGCCTGATACGCCGACCACGCTCGATGAGGCAAAGGCGATTGCGCGGGAGCTCTCGCCTGTCATTGCGCAGGCGCAAATGCGGGAAGAAGCGTCACGCCGCGGCGTCGCTCTCGCAAAAGGCGCGTTTTCGCCGACAGTGTCCCTGCGGGCGGAATATCAATATGCCGAGGAGCCGTCGTCATTCATCGAGCAGGATGAACGTTTCGCTTATGGCGTCCGCGTGACCGCGCCGATCTTTCTTGGCGGCCTTCGCCTTTCGCGCGTGCGGGAGGCGCGCGCAATCAATAGTGCAGACCGCCGCCGCATCACCGTGGCCGAACGGCAGGTCGATGCGCGCGTGACGATTAGCTGGCAGCGACTTGCAGCCGCCCGCGCGAACATTGTGTCATCGCAAACGCAAGTGCGGGCCAACGCGCTGGCCCTCGACGGCGTACGGCGCGAGGCCGAGGTCGGCGTGCGCACGACGTTGGACGTGCTCGATGCAGAGCAAGAATATCTTGACGCGCAAGTGGCGTTGGCGAATGCCGAGCGCGATGCGCGGGCTACGACTTATGAGCTACTAGCATCAATCGGTGCGATTCACCTTCAAGAATAAGGAGGCGCTTCATTGCGCACGAAACTGGCTATTTTGACATTTAACAGTTCGCATTATGCGCTTTATGGGCAAGAGTCGGCCAGTCAGGCGAAGTTTGACTGCGAATACTCATTACTTTTTGCGAATCAATAATATGTCGAAAGGAAAAGCATTTGTCCGATCGGTCATCAGGTATGAGAAAGAACTGCGTGCTTACTTCCTGCGACTCATGAGCTCGCGGGCTGACGCCGAGGACTTGACACAGGAAGTTATTCTTCGAGCGCTCTGTGCAGCGGAGCGTCAGGAAATTGAACAACCCAGAGCGTTTCTTTATGGGGTGGCCAGGAATGTCTTGCGAAGCGAAGTTACAAAAAAATCACAGTCAATCATTCATTATATAGAGGATTTAGGCGCTTCGGAGGACTTCAGTACTGAATTTGTCCTTCCCCCTTAAAGTTGAGCCATGTGATATGCTGATCACTAAGTCTGTTGGGGAATGGATTGATGGCCCGGAAACGGTTTTCAGACGAAGATGTATTGAATCTGCTGCGTCAATTTGAGGTTGAACTCTCGAGCGGCAGTGATGTTGCAAGTGCCTGTCGCAAAGTCGGGATCAGCGACGCAACCTATTATACTTGGCGCAAGAAGTATGGCGGCATGGGAAAGTCCCAGCTCCGTGAGATGAAAGATCTCGAGAAGGAAAACAGTCGCCTCAAGAAGATCGTCGCTGATCTCGAACTCGATAAGTTGATCCTGAAAGAAACGCTTGATTATCTAAAGCCCAAGGCCTGACCGCCGCCGATCTCCGTCAGGCCGTCATTCGGGTCCGCCAAAAATTGGATACGTCCGAGCGGCGAACCTGCAGAACGGTCGGCGTTGCGTGCCGCGACTTCATGGGTTCAAGAGCACACCCGCCATGTTCTGAGGGAGTCCACATGGAAGCTCACGCTTCCTGAGTTTCCGCGCGATAGGCCTTCTCTGGAAATCCCTCTGTACCCCGTGCAATCAATTGCATTCGTTCAATATTACGATTCATCGGGCACGCTTCAGACTTGGGCGGCGTCTAACTATGTAGCGGCGATCGATTGCGATACGCCCATGCTCGCGCCGATACCCAATAAGATTTGGCCGCTTACTGCTTGCGGTGACCGGGGTTCATTGAGTGGTCCGGCTTCACTGGCGTGAACGTCGCGTAGCGCACCAGATCATTGGCGCAGGCATTACAACTCGGTGCGCCCTCATTCATCGCTAGGCTACAGACCGCCAGCCCCGCTCGCCATTCTCCCGGCCGACCTGGCCTCCACTATTGGATGGCTCCGGCCAGTTGGGCCTTCCATCGACAGCGATCTCACGGTAACATAAATGGTGGCTGCGCTATCGGGGTTTCGTCAATAGGCCCGCAACGAATGCGTGGAAGGACTGGTCGCCGACACCGAAAAATTCAGAACTCGGTACCGTGACGGAACGCAATGCGGCGTAGCAATCTAAAGTAGGACTAAATAGATTGATAACCGGCGTTTGCGCTCCGCATGAGTACTCGTTGGAATATCTTACCCCAATTTATTCGTCCCGCTTCAGGACTACCTATAGAGTTTACCATAGGCTCTGTAAGAACGAAGCGTGGCAATAGGCGCAGCGCGCGGCGCAGGCGGCGATGCATTACGCTAAAGTCACGAAGGCGGCGAACGAAACGCAAGCCGACTGTATGCGAATGATTGTGCGCGCTGAAATGCGCATGGCCGACGAGATCGATAAGGGGCAGGCGGACGGCGCGTTAGCGAAACAGCGTCAGCGGTCAAATGTCCGTGGTGCGGACGTTTCGGAAATGGATGAAATCGGCGTTTCCCGTCAGCGCGTCGCTGAATGGCGCGAGGTTCGAGATGCGGGCGCTGAAAACGTTGAGCGGGTTATCCGCAGGGCCGTCGATTACACGGCCGCCAAAGTCGGCGCATTTTTTTGGACCGATTCAGTATTCCTAATCACCACGCCGCATTTCAGGAGCGCTATTTCGCGGGCCGACTTTGAGCAAGTTGGTAGCGCAGTGCTAGCGTGGTGAAATTCACGCGATAATGCGAGGCAAGTTCGTTTGAAATTTCTGCGTGATTTCAAAGCGTTAATGGCTCCCTTCGTGAATGCGTATCGAACTTTATGTCAGGCTCCCAGGGCTGAATTTCGGGCGGTTTTGCAGGAAATAAGGGTGGTTTAGTGAATGGCTATCCCCCTGAGCATTTGGGAAGGCAAGCCAACTTGTAATTAACGAATAATTCTCGTAACTGTCACATTGTGACAGTATTGGGAAATTTATGAGCGGACTGATTTCGCAGATTACGAGCGCCGGATACGCTGATCGTATCCTGAACGATCAGCAAATTGGGCGCATTCTAGGCGGTAGCGATGACCGGCGCTATGGCCAGGTAAAGCGCGCCTTGCAGTCGAGGGCGCTCATTCGCATCAAACGCAGCCTTTATGTACTAGCAGAGCAATACCGCGAGCATCCTCTCCATCCGTTTGCACTCGCTCAGGCGCTGGTCACAGGCAGTTATGTTTCCATGGAAACGGCTCTCGCCTTTCATGGCTGGATTCCAGAAGCCGTTTATACGACCGTTAGTGTGACGCCGGGCCGAAAATCCCAAGTGATCGACCATCCCAACCTTGGCCGTTTCGAATTCAATCCGTTAGCGCTTCACAAATCGGGTTTCCTTGCGGGGGTTCAAAGACATGTCATCAGCGATCAAGCGATGCTCGTAGCGTCACCGCTGCGGGCGCTCATGGATTTGGTCGCCTTTCGGAAACAGGAATGGGAAGGTATTGCGTGGCTTGATACTGGAATGCGGATTAGCAAAGCGCATCTACTTCATACTCGTTTGAAAGACTTCTCGGCTTTAAAAGGCGTTTACAAACACAAAGTCGTCAACGAATTTTTATCCCGGCTCGAACAGGAGGTCCGCGCATTGAAAAAAGCAATGCGTACAAGCGGAAAAGAACATAGTCATGAATGAGATTATTCACGCCCGATTAGCCGGTTACAAACCTGCCAATGATGTGGAAGCTGAGAATGCGACCAAGGAGATCATCCAGGAGATCGCGCTCTATGGGCTCTGGCGTGCAAAGTTTTTTGAACTTGCTGTTTTTCAGGGCGGCACCAGCTTGCGCATTCTGCACAAGCTGCCGCGATTTTCTGAAGACCTGGATTTCATGTTGTTGGCGCCTAATCCGAAATTCGACTGGGCGCCTTTTCTAAAGGTTCTTACGCAGACATTTGAAGAATATGGCCTGCAGCCCGAAGCGATTTCCAAGGAGCAAATGGACAAGCGTATCCGGAACGCGGTCATCAAGGATAACTCGATCGTTAATCAGCTGGATTTGTCATTTGGCAAAAGAGATTCGCGGAAAACCTTGAAGGTCAAACTGGAGGTTGATGTTCACCCGCCCGCGCATTCGAATGATGAATTCACCTATCTTGATTTTCCGGTTGATTTTGAGATTCGACATCAAGATTTGGCATCGAATTTTGCATTGAAACTTCATGCACTGCTGTGTCGGGAGTATTTGAAGGGGCGCGATTGGTACGATTTCTCCTGGTATGTCGCGCAAGGAATCTTTCCGAATTTGCCGCACTTAGAAGCTGCTCTACGTCAATTCGGCCCTTGGGCGGACGATGAAACACTCGCCGTGAATGTAGAATGGCTCGAAACTGAAATGACCAAACGCATTCAGTCAATTGTTTGGGGCGAGGCCAAAAAAGATGTCATTCGTTTCTTGCGCCCCGCAGAAGCGGAATCTCTAAAGCTTTGGAGCAGCCGGTTTTTCGAATCCAAGTTGGACAAGATTATAAACGCGCTTCCGTCGTGAATCGGATGTGTTCTCGATCGACCATTCAAATGATGGCGAATTTAACCTGGCCAACGGAAAAAGACGGATGCGAAGAAGTTCGAGAATCAAATTGGGGTCGCGGATAAAATTGCCCGTAACATATTGAATTTATTAGCGGTAGATGATGGCTCCCCGAACTGGACTCGAACCAGTGACCCGCTGATTAACAGAAAAAATTTTGGGTCAACTCTGTAGAGCGCTGATCAACGCTACGCTACTCTAAGACGTTGTTTAATTTGACAATATCTCAGTAATGATGTTCGCTGACATGCGCAGATATGCGCTGTGATTCACGCAAATCTGCTTCCAATTTGCTTCCAAATTTTGGGGCCTGTTTCGGAGACATTGGCGATGAAGCTCACGAAAGTCCGGGTCGATGCCATTAAGGCGGCAGAAGCCGAAAGGCTCGTCTGGGATAGCGAGCTTAGAGGCTTTGGTTTGAGAATATCGCCTAAAGGACGGAAGACATTCTTCGTGCAATATCGTTCAGGCGGACGGACCCGCCGGGCTAAAATCGGCGTCATGGGGCAGGTGACCCCTGATCAAGCACGACTCAAAGCTCGCGAATTATTGGGCGAGGTTGCGACCGGGAATGATCCGGCGGAAGCAAGGCGCAAGAGGAGACTTACCCCGACAGTTTCGCAGTTGTGTGACCGATTTCATGAGGAACATGTATCGGCACGCCTAAAGCCTGCCACTGCGCGTGGGTATCAATCCATTATCCGCTCTGGGATCAAACCGGCATTAGGCGCAATGAAGGTAAGCGATGTCATCCGAGATGATATAATCTCATTGCATCGCAAATATCGAATGCGGCCATATCAGGGAAATCGCATTCTGAGTGTTTTATCGAAACTGTTCAATCTCGCGGAGTTATGGGGCTACCGAGCGGAAGGTTCTAATCCATGCAGGCTGGTTCAAAAATACAAAGAGCAGCGGAAAGAACGATTCTTATCCAACGAAGAACTATCGCGTCTCTCAAAAGTCTTAAATGAGGTTGAGGCGAGCGGCGAAGAATCTCCTTTCGTTGCAGCGGTCTTTCGAATGTTAATACTGACAGGCTGCCGCTGTTCCGAAATTCAATATCTAAAGTGGGATTATGTGACTCCAACACATCTTGAGTTGCCGGATACAAAGACGGGGAAACGGTCAATTCCATTGCCGATGGCTGCAAAGTCCCTACTCGACTCATTACCGCGTTCCCCGGACAACTCTTACGTTTTTCAAGGTGCAATTGAAGGCGAAGCTATTGCCTACCTTAGAAAACCTTGGCGGCGTATTCGTAAGAAAGCTGAATTGGAAGATGTGCGAATTCACGACCTCAGACACACTTATGCATCGAAAGCTATCGAAGGAGGAATGTCACTTGTCATGGTCGGACAGCTCTTAGGCCACACGCAATACCAAACAACCTTGCGATATGCACATTTAGCAGATGCACCGGCCCGACGGGCCGCTGACGAAGTTGCTTCGGCTTTGGACGCGATTATGGTGGCAAATTCTCAAAGGGGAAGCCGTTTGCGAGTAGTAAAATGATGACGCTTTTGGAAGCTGCTCGTCACGATCCGCCGCTATTTAAGCTTCGTTACGAGGAGTCGTTTATCATTCATTTGCAGCAAGCATATTTTCCTGATGTACCAAAAGAAATCGAGAACTTTAATAACACTCTGTGGAACGCATTGGAGAGTGCCGCAGAAAACTACTTTAGAACCGCTGAACAAGGAATTCTCCAACCCGACGTGAAAGCAGCCAAACAAGTACTCGAAAAACTGGAGCCAGTAATAAGAGACTTAGATGACGGAAAAAATTTTCAATCCGTGACAATGGGCTTTTCATTCCTATTAGATAGGATAGACGTGTCGGGTCTAAACGACACACAAAAGGAAATGTTGAAAAATGTGCGTAATCTAATTTTCGACGGGAGAAATTTTAAAGCACTGCTGACTTCTATTTCTCATGTGGGGGAGGCCGCAAAGAAAATTAAACCGCCGACACCATTCAGAAAGAGTGACAATAACGCGCTAAAAGTCTGGTCAGTGTGCACGGGAATATTTTGGACGGAGAGCGCTCTTAAGAAAATTACTGTAACAAAAGAAAATGTCACGGGCGGGGTGATAATTACGTCTGAATTCGGACGATTTGCCGAAGAATGCCTTTCGCAAATTGGTGTAGAGGCTCGCTATTCGTTGCGGACACCCATCGAGTATGCCCGGAATCATCTAATTGAAGATAATGAATTTCAGCGCTTGATAGCCATCAAAGAGTATGAAGCCCTAGCTAAACACCTGGCTAATCGAAAAGACAGAATTCCTATAGCGATGGTCCAGAAGTCTGTCCTTTAATTTGCTCGTGAATGCGGGCCACCGATGACAAGATGTGTTTCTAGCGTTGCTCAAAGGCAATGCGAGGTCACCTTGCAAAGGACTCACTTCAATGACTCAACTTCTTACTGAATCCGAAGCTGCCGACGTCCTCGGAGTTTCGCCGCGTACGCTGTCCAATTGGAGGTGTCGCGGCGGCGGACCTGACTACGTGAAAATGGGCTCCAAGGCGATCCGCTATCGTCTCGATGACCTTAATGAGTTTATCGATGATCGTAGGCAGAATAATACGTCGCAAGACTACATCGAAGAAGATTTCGATGATGAGGATTTTGACGACGAGGATGAGTGAGTTTTTCTCGACGAAACTCACCCTGTCGTCGAGCTTTTGTGGGTATCTTCCATAAAAGAACGGAGAGATGCGTCAACATCTCTCCGTTCATACCCACAAAATTCTTGGGTGCCTGCGCGGAGCGCAGTGAAATCAATCTTGTAACAATGGAGAGCTTACATGACCCTCAAGAATGTTGGCAAGTCGGAAAACGACTCTGCCGAAGATATACAGGGCACGCTGACTAGCTTGGCGTTTGCCTATCCCATCCGAGTGGCGCGTGATAACGACGAACTCGATAGCTCTTACCCAACTCATAAGATATACCTTCGTCCGCAAGGACGAGAGTATGTCTGTGTTGGCTCGGGCTGGGAAAAAACAATCAAGCACGGACCTAATGCCGGTAAGACGATGATCTCTTGCCGGATTGAAGACCCAAGCTTCGAAAAACCGCTAGATTTTGCGCTGTTTGAAGACGAGCCGGGCGAATGGACCGTCCGTTGGTCGCGCGCGCGGCAAGACAACGAATAAGAGTCGGAGGGGGGTCCATGTACCACCCCCCTCTGCACTTACTTTACGCGCTATGACAGGTCTCCCTATCATTCATTCAGGATTCGATACACTGGAATTGTCGTATCGTACCGCATTGCCGGGCGGATTCCTGACCGCGCTCGGAGAAGCCCAAGCCTCAGCCAAATCAGAAAATCGCGCAACGCTGATTAGGTTCAACGGGTTTGAATTATTTATCGAGCCGTCAGGCGGGCAGGGTGGATATGCTTTTCGCGCTCACACCGGACCATTTGGCTTAATCTGGAAGTTTAGAGAAGCAACGACGAAAAGTCCGTGGTCTGTTCATGTCAAATTTCGCGCACACGGCCTAGCCATCAAAGGGCCGCTAAAAATGAAAGAGGAAGCCGATGGTTTCCTTCTAACAATAGGATGTAAATTTGAAAGCATAGATGTACGCGTTTCACGTGCAGATTATGCCGTAGATATGCTCTTAGGTGACTTTCATCTTAATACTGGTAATTTCGTTTTCCATTCTCGCTCTAAAGTTTCGGAGTATATTGAACGGATACGCATTGGTGATGAATACACCTATGCGAGGATTGGGCGCTTGCCGGGTAAGCAATTATGCGTATATGACAAGTCGGGAGCGGTTTCGGAAAAGAATGACTCACTATGGAAACAATTTTATTTTGATTTTGCGCGTCAAAGACTTGGATTGGTAGTTAATGAGTTTTCTGAGTTAAAAATCTGGCGTTTCGAGTTGCGCGCGGGAAAGCAGTTTCTCGATAAGCAAATTAAACCTCGCACTTGGGATTCCTTCGCTAAAGAAGTCAGTCCAATTTATCAGCGCCTTGCACAAAGCTTCAAACTCAAATTACCCCAGCGCGACGATAATCGCACGCGTTGGCCGCTTGATCCCATTTGGATAGAGGTCGTTTCTGAAGTTAGTAAACTGACTTTCAATCAGAAAACTACTGGAGTTTCCGATGCGTTGCTACGTAAGTTGCGGCAGGAATATTCAGACGGCTTGGATAAACAATTGGTCGGCTTGTTACTTTCATCTGCAGCATGCGAAGGCATAGATTCTCAAGATTTCTCTCGGTTTGCACGGGATCGTATTTCGCTTCTGACTGAAGACTATTCGAAGTCGGCCGCATTTAGGGAGAGATATGTAAAGCGCCGCGCCGAGTTTGCGGCGCAATATAAAATATAGGGATGCTTACGGTAGGGCGCTGGCTCGTTTAAAAAGCGCCTGTGTCGTCACCTACAGTTCTCAACACAGGGGTAAACACAGACAACAACACAGGGGCCGACACAGATATAAACACAGGGCGCTACACAGGCTCGTACCAACGCTAACCCGGCGGATAACTATCATGCGCGACATATTCGAAGATCACGAACTCACGACAAAGTTCTTCAACCTGACTGATAACGCTACGGAACAAGATCGATGCTATGTTTATCGAATTGATAATGGAAAGCCGCTTCGTCCCGCGCTCATCAAGTGCGTTCCATATCCGGAGCTATTGGACGATCTGCGTGATGAATATGGAGGCGGCGATTTTCAGGTAATGATCCGGCGTGGAGAAACGATGATATTGTCTGGTAAGCTTTGCATTGCCGAACCGTTAAGAAAAATTTGAACAAGGGAAGACCGACGCTAGGTGCAATAGAAATGGTTGACCACGTGGACAAGAAAAAGCGAAGCCAAATTATGGCTTCGGTAAAGCAAAAGAATACCTCTGCCGAACTGCGTCTTCGCCGACGATTACATAAGCACGGGTATCGTTATCGCCTGCACCGCAAAGATTTGCCCGGCCGACCGAATATCGTCTTTCCGTCTCGACGAAAGGTGATTCTTGTCCATGGCTGTTTTTGGCATGGTCACAGCTGTAAATGGGGAAAGTTGCCTAAGAGTCGACTCGATTATTGGCAAAAAAAAATTGCTGGTAATCGTGATCGAGATATGAGAACAATTCAAGAACTTAAGTCGCTAGGCTGGACGGTTATGGTGGTCTGGCAATGTGAACTAAAGGATTGGGATTTGCTGTGGCCGAGAATCTTAGCATTCCTCGGGGAGTGAGGGATTCATGGTGAGAAAGGCTAGTCGTCCAAAGGTTCTTGACCTTTTTGCCGGTGCCGGTGGGCTGAGTCTTGGCTTTGAACAGGCTGGATTTGATGTGAGTGCTGCAGTGGAGCTCGATCCGGTCCATGCCGCCGTCCATAAGTTCAATTTTCCTGAGTGCGAAATTTTTCCGGTTTCGATTTCCGAATTGTCGGGCTCAGAAATTTTGAAAAGAATGGGATTGGCTAAAGGGGAAATCGATGTGGTGTGTGGGGGCGCGCCATGTCAGGGGTTTTCTCTAATTGGCCAAAGGGCTCTCGACGATCCTAGAAACTCGCTTGTGAAAGAGTTTGTGAGAATAGTTGACGAATTAAAACCGAGTTACTTCTTATTTGAGAACGTAAAGGGGCTAACGGTCGGCAAGCATAAGAAGTTTTTAGATGAGATAATTGGGGCTTTTGAGCAGATTGGATACACCGTCCAAATGCCTTGGCGCGTTCTGAATGCTGTTGAGTTCGGAGTGCCACAAGATCGTCAAAGGCTCATACTTATTGGAGCTTTAAAAGGAAAGAAATTGCCGGCTTATCCAAAGCCGATCACGCGAGCGGCTGGTTCAACTGGAAAAGAACTGCCGGAAGGTCCTACATGCTATGACGCGCTTGCGGACCTGCCCGACGCCGAATCTTTTGCAGCTTTATGCAACGTGGATGAGGTTCAAACAAGGCAATGGGGGAAGCCGTCTTCTTATGCGCGTCGGCTTCGTTGTTTAGAGAACGATAGTTGGGCGTTTGGTCATCCGCGTGAATGGAATCCCACGACCCTAACATCGAGTTCTCGCACCGATCATACGGAAATTTCTCGCCGCCGATTTGTAGAGACCGAGCCGGGCTCGGTTGAGCCTGTTTCTCGGTTTTTTAAGCTAGCAAAATCCGGGGTGAGCAATACACTACGTGCAGGAACCGACTCAGCGCGCGGGGCGTTCACGAGTCCTAGGCCGATACATTATCGATTTGCGCGTTGCGTTACTGTGCGTGAAATGGCCCGTCTCCACAGTTTTCCAGACTGGTTTCGATTCCATGAAACCAAATGGCATGGGGCTAGGCAAATAGGAAATTCCGTCCCCCCGTTTCTGGCGCGCGCTGTAGCATCGGAAATTGCGGCGGCGATGGGTTACAAACCCCGTACTTCTGAGAGAAGTGTTGCGCTAGGGGATACCGCTTTGTTGAGAATGAGCGTAGCCGAAGCCGCTACTTTCTGGGGGGTCGATAATCCCATCGGGCAGCGAAATAAGAAAAGTGGGGCAAAAAAGCGTAAACAGGCAGATATTGAAGCCGAAAGACTAGCCGTTTTGTGAAGCTTCAACTTCGTTGTTCGTCCGCATTGAGGCAATTATTCGACTCAGGGCATACGGCTCCTTAGGGAGTGCGGTTTGTGACCGAAAAGAACCTTGTTTTTGAGAAGATATTTTTTGAACGCTGGGATAAGTCCGATAAGCGGCTAACCGAAGCTATGGTCGAATTGGAGGTTGTCTCGAAAGCTATAAGAGCTTTACGAGCTGACGGCAAAATATCGCTTTCAGATAAAAACCCTGCAAACTTTATAAAAGATTATCTCCGTTCTCCAAGGCGTAACGAGAATTGGCCAGAGAGTATAAGAAAAGCGGGCTATACTGCACGTCAGCGTACTGGCGCCGGTCAATGTTTTGAGTTTGTCGCTTTGCCGAAAGGGGAGGAGCCGTTTCCAGACGATTTTTTGCCGACAGGCGAAGAATTGGAGCATGTCGCTCAAACCTTGAGTTTGCCGATAGCGACAAGAGAAATTTTGCGCGTAGATGAACCGTCTCTTGCGCAACTTGCAGTGAAGTTATTTCTTGTGGAGCAGCTATTTGCTACGTCGCCAACGGCTGTGCAGTGGGGCTTGCAGGAAGTTGAACATCTGCAAAATAATGTAAAGCTTAGATACACTGATATCGACGCAGTATATCAGGCCATCATGCACACGAGCCAGGGGTTGGAAGTGGGTGCGATAACGGTTGAGGTGAAAATTGGCGACCCAATAATATCCGAGCAAATTGAGCAGCAAGCGCTTGCAGTGCTATCTGACGAGGCTTTTCAATTTTGTATCCCAACTATCTTAAAACGATTTTCCAAGGGAGAGATCATAGCGCTGCATTTAGGTGTAATAAGGCGATCCGATATTACAGAGGATGGAAAGATCGTTCTAGGTGAGCGCGTACATTCATTGAAGTTCAGGTTTCAGCCGGAGCTTCCTAAAATATGATAATTTTTGCTCGGTTATTGGGGCCACTCTAAAATCCGCCTAACCTGATCCCCTTTGCCGTCTTTGTCGGCACCTATCTCTGCTTTAATCTTCCTCCCTGTTACTAGCTTTTCTTTTTCGGCTGCAGTGAAAAGCGAATAGTGGAAGAAGGCATCACGTTCTGAGTCTTCTATAGAGACAAATCCATACCCCCTTTCTGGGAAAAGGCGCGTGATTTGACATGCCGCTACTTCGATATTTTGGGGGTCGGTTTCAATTTCGTGCACAACAGCAACACTAATTCCTTTCGATGTCTTCTCGATGTCGCATAAGATGTCGTCGCCATCCGCCACTTCCGTTAAGCCGATAGCGTTCAGTTTTTCTGCGTGTAAGAAAATGCCCCCGTCTATTCCATCTACAAATACAAATCCATAGCCTTTTTCTTTGTCGAACCAGTCCACTGTCGCCACAACGCCATGGGCATCTATGGTTAGTGCGTCGCCATCTTTTTTCTCATTCGAGCCTGATGTTGTTTCCGTGTTACTGTTAAATCGTCCCAATTGCTTCCTAATTGCTCTCTGATTTTCAAAATGCTCGACACTATCTGGAATAATAAGCAATGCTTTGTCTTCGGCGAGTATTTCATTGATGAATAATTTTCTCATCTCGTTCGCGCGTTCGAGATACGGTCCCCTTGCGAACACCAGCCCTCTTATTCTCGCGGCCATATCTGCATTTTCTAGAGCAGTAATTAACGCCATCTGCTCGATAAATATTTCATTCCCTAAAGCCAGTTGCAGATGCATCCACCCGCTGAACGAGATTGCCAAGCGCTGTCCATGACTCAGGTCTCGTATTGATTGGTCGTAAGGCTCAATTAAATTGGCTTCGATAAGCGCGAGAAGGGTTTTTTCACAAGCAACCTCCGCGCATCCCATTGCTTCAAAATAATCAATTACAGATTGGGCCGTTTCGTGTTTTTGTTCTATATTTTTTCCGTGTTTTTGAACGGTGTCTAATAGCGATAAAATACTTAAAGCCAAAAGCGGAGAGTGGACAAATTCGGAGCTTCGTTGAAAAAGCGGATAAACTTCGTGCTGGTCGCCCTGCTTGTAAAAATTGTAGTCGCCCTTCAACAGAGCATTCATGAATTTTGCATAGTTTGGCGCAATTGCGGTCCCGCTAATGTATGAGCTGATAAGATCTTCGATGTTAAATACAGATGAGGTAATAACTCGCTGCGAAAGTTGCAGAGTGCGCCTCATGTTATAATTGGCAAGGCGTCCAACTGTGGAGGCGGCGTAGTCATGATCAACAAATACGTTCTCGATTACCCCAGCAAATTTCTCAAGATTCGCAATCGAAACTTTGATGCCTTTTTGCGTGAAGTAGTTTCTTTTTTCCGCCTCACCAATTTCAGGTGCTAGCTTTTTTTTCAAAAAGTCTATCCGTTTACGGAACACTTCTCTAGGCGGCGGGGTTGGCAAAAAGAATGACTTGGATTGGTAAATTCCATATATATCTGTCTTTGAGAACGCCCACGCAGATTTATCTGTGACCGGAAAAAGCAGCATGCAGTGTTTTGCGTTTCGTCTAATTGATTGTGCGAATTGAAATATTGCTTTTTTGAATTCTGGCAAAAATTCATCCGTGTTATCTATAATAAAGATTGGGAGCTTCTTTCGATTGCTCACAATATCGGCGATTAAACGTCTGAGATAACCTTCACGGTCCTTTTCTACCAGCCCGTGGAGATATTCCCCAAATTTCTCCTGAAACTCCCTCTTGTTTCGTTTGTATAATTCAGCACCCGTGCCCTTGCTTTGGCGTATGTAGTCTGAATGATACAGTGCTCTAAGCTGTTCCCATGAAGGGGCACCATCCTCGTATAAAAGAGCTTCTATTTTTTCGATTAACTGTTCCGTAAGCCACTTTAAAACGGTGTCGTCTCTCCCGCTTGAATCGAGGCAATTTACACGCACAACTATGCATTGGTTACGTATTGAAGGCGAAAGCGTTTTTTTGAAAAACCGTTCTAGGAAGGTCGA
The DNA here is from genome assembly GCF_965228385.1 of Hyphococcus sp. Classification (GTDB taxonomy): domain Bacteria; phylum Pseudomonadota; class Alphaproteobacteria; order Caulobacterales; family Parvularculaceae; genus Hyphococcus. The sequence goes on from NZ_OZ245810.1 coordinate 622,732, forward strand.
TTTACCAGCTCCCGTAGGGCCAACTATAAAGACTGTTGTGTCACTCTCAACTTCAACGCTGGACTCGATAAGAATAGCTAGTTCTTGATCAATCTCTTTTTCTCTAGGCGATATGTTTCCGAGGACGTTCGCTGTCATCTTCTCGAGAGAAAAATCCGCAATACGACTTTCGCGCGTTTCTACAAAACACTCTACTAGCAAATCTTCGTCATTGGTGCCTGTTAGGCGATCAAAAAAACTTGCGAAAACTTTTTCGAGATCGAAGGCAAGCTCGGACTTTTTTACTAACTTTACGTCAGCTTCGGTAATTGGGGCGGTTAGGCTGCGAGCGATTGCCACTCTGCGATTATGGATTTGATCAAAGATTATATTGTAGAGCTTCTTTTGGACTTGGCTTTTTGCAAGCAAATCATAAAAAAGGGAAAAATCTGCGAGCAAGGATTCTAGGCTAGGAAAGACTACGGCTTCTTTCTGTTTATAGTTTTCTCTGGGAACAAAAGTCTTGAAGAAAATCCATGAGATGCCATCAGTTAGGACTGCGCAGGATAATCCATTTGGAGCGGCGTATTGTGCTGCTTGTTCGATTCCACTGGCCGCATCGGTAAGGCTAGGACCCGAAAGTTTGAGGTATTTGGCTTTAGCTTTTTCAGTGGTTTTTATTTTAAATCCTCCGACCCGTTTAGCTTCAATCATTATCGAGGGATTATCGTTGTCCGATAGAATGTAATCTGAGTAGCCGTTATCGTGCCGTGTTTCTGCGGAAATATCTGAAAAATTCCAGCCGAGACTCTCGGTAATGATGCGCGTTATGATTTGAATCTTGCTATCTTCTTCAGTTCTTATTTTAGCGATGTTGCCTGAAGCATCATCGACAATTTTTTTTGCCGCCTCGTATGCGGCATCCAAGTTTAGCAATGTCAGCTCTCCCGAGTGATGTTTTTAAAAGTATACATCTCAAGCAGATTCGGCTGCTAAGTTGGTTTTACGAATAACGAGGGATTGGGTGAATGCTTTTTATGCCGAGCAAAGCATCCGCTGAGTGCTTCCAAATTGCTTCCAAAAAAATTCTGTGAGGCAGCCTTCCGAAACGGGCCGCCTATAATAGATTGTAATTATTTGGAAAAATGGCTCCCCTTCGTGAATGCATATCGAACTTCATGTCAGGCGCCGAAGGCAGAATTTAGGGCGCTCTTACAAGAGATGGGTTCTCCAAGCTAACTAAAAAAATTCAATTAAATCAATGTTTTGCATCACGCTTCGCATGGTTGGAAGAGCGAGGAATAGTTGATTGCGTGGCTCGAGCGCGATCATGGATGACAATTAGAAATCGTGGATGACCGGTTCCTCGTCACGGGCGTGGGCAGGCGAAATAAATCGAAATTGTGCCGGTGGCGGTCGCGAACGTCTCGATCTCTTCAACGGAGAGAAATCCGGTGTTTTCCAGTAATTTCGGGATTATTCCCTCGGCGTTCGGTTGGGTGTCTTCAACGCCGTCGAGCGCCTGGACCGTGCCGCGGAATAGCATTCGCTGAAACCCTTTTTGCAGCCCATAATCGGCGATGAAGAGAGAACCGCCCGGTGCAAGGGCTTTTGCGGCTTGAGTAATAATCCGCCGCTTTTCGGCGAGCGGAACCTGATGGAGCACAAGGCTCGATACGATCTTGTTCGGAGCCTCGCTGAAATATTCATCGCCTGCGGAGAAATATCCTTCGTGGAACCGAATGTTACCCTCTAGCCCAACGAGCTTTTGGCGTGCTTGCCGGACAGCGTCTGCGTCGGGATCGACGCCAACATATCGGATTTGAGGGCACGCGGTGAGCAGCGCGACAGCGAGACTGCCCGTGCCGGAACCGATATCGAGAATGCGGTCGCCGGGCGATGGGGCCATTGCTTTAACCAGCGCCGGGCGCCACGTCTTTTCCCGCGTCATCGCCGCAATGGCGAGATCGTAAAGCGGCGTCAGTACGCGATGGCCAAGCGGTGGCGTGTGCGCATCAGTTCGGCCGTCTCTCGTCGCGCTGCTCACAGCTTTAGTCCTCGTAATCGCAATGCGTTGCCGATGACCGACACGGACGAAAAACTCATCGCCGCCGCCGCGATCATCGGACTTAAGAGCAATCCAAAAACCGGGTACAGAACGCCGGCCGCCACCGGCACGCCGAGCGTATTATAGATAAAGGCGAAAAACAGATTCTGACGAATGTTTCGCATGGTCGCCTGACTGAGGCGACGGGCGCGGGCGACGCCGCGCAGATCGCCTTTGACGAGCGTCACGCCAGCGCTTTCCATGGCGACGTCGGTTCCGGTTCCCATGGCGATGCCGACATCGGCCTGGGCGAGGGCGGGGGCGTCGTTTATGCCGTCGCCGGCCATGGCGACTTTTGCTCCAGACTCCTGTAATTCGCGTACGATACGGTTTTTGTCTTCGGGCGAAACATCCGCATGGATTTCGTCGATGCCGATCCTGGCGCCGACGGCTTCCGCCGTTGCGCGGCTGTCGCCGGTCAGCATGACGACTTTAACGCCAGCGGCGTGAAGCGCTTTGATGGCGTCCGGTGTCGTTTCCTTTACGGGGTCAGCGACGCCGATGAGGCCAGCAGGATTTCCATCGACAGCGACAAACATGACTGTCTGAGCTTCGCGCCGATGCTTTTCAGCGGCTGCAGCGATGTTGTCCTCGAAGGCGCCGACGCGTTTCATCATCTTCGCGTTTCCCAGCGCCACCTTGCGGCCATCGATTTCAGCTTCGACGCCTTCGCCGGTGACCGAAGCAAATCCGGTCGCTTTCTTCGCCTCGGCCCCGCGTTCCTCAGCGCCCTCGACGATCGCTGCCGCCAGCGGGTGCTCACTGCCTTTTTCAACAGAGGCGGCGAGCGTCAGGAGTTCAAGTTCGTTTAATGGCGCCTGCGGCGCGACCAGCACAAGCTTCGGGCGCCCCTCTGTCAGCGTGCCGGTTTTGTCAACGACGATCGTGTCGACTTTCTCGAATGTCTCCAGCGCTTCGGCATTCTTGATAAGGATGCCATTCTGCGCGCCCTTGCCGGTTCCAACCATGATCGACATCGGCGTTGCGAGTCCCAGCGCGCATGGACACGCAATGATCAGTACTGCAACGGCGTTGACGATGGCGAACGCCATAGCAGGCTCGGGACCGAAGAGCCCCCAGACAATAAACGTGATGATAGCGATGACGACGACCGCCGGGACGAACCATGCGGAAACCGTGTCGGCGAGTCGCTGGATCGGCGCGCGGCTGCGCTGAGCTTCCGACACCATCTTGACGATCTGCGACAGCATCGTGTCTTCGCCCACGCGCGTCGCCTTCATGATGAAGCCGCCGGTTCCGTTGACGGTGCCTCCGGTGACCTCGTCGCCGACATTCTTTTCAACCGGAATAGGCTCGCCAGTGACCATCGATTCATCGATTGAACTTTTGCCCTCGGTGATTTCGCCATCGACCGGAACCTTCTCGCCCGGACGCACGCGCAGGCGATCGCCTTCGTGCAATTGGTCGATAGAAACCTCTTCCTCCGAGCCGTCATTGTTGATGCGATGCGCAGTCGGCGGCGCCAGCTCCAGAAGCGCGCGAATTGCGCCGGAAGTCTGGCTACGGGCGCGCAATTCCAATACCTGACCGAGTAAAACGAGTGTGGTGATAACGGCGGCCGCCTCGTAATAGACGGCGACTTGTCCATGCATGCCGCGGAAAGCGTCCGGGAAAACGCCGGGCGCGACAGTTGCAACGACGCTGAACAGGTACGCGACGCCAACGCCGAGGGCGATCAGCGTGAACATATTCAAATTCATGGTGCGGATGGACTGGGTGCCGCGCAGGAAAAACGGCCAGCCTCCCCAGAGAACCACGGGCGTCGCCAGCGTGAATTGCAGCCATTGCGGCCAGGCGCCGGGCAGCAATCCCTCAAATGGCTTACCGGGAATGAGGTCGCCCATCGCATAGATGAAGAGGGGGATGCTGAGAGCCGCGCCGACCCAGAAGCGCCGGGTCATGGAATCGAGTTCTGACGTATCTTCTTCTGTATCGAGAGAAATGCTCTCCGGCTCCAGCGCCATGCCGCAGATCGGGCAGCCGGTGTTCGACGTCTCGCGCACCTGCGGGTGCATCGGGCAGGTCCAGACCGTACCCGTGTACCCTTTAGGTATGTTATCGTATTTTCCAGGCGCAGTTTCGGCCGCCCCGGACGTCTTGCAACACTGGTGATCGTGTTTATCCATAATCAGTTCACGGCCTTCTTGTTGAAAAAGTTGAAGAGCGGCACAAAGACGATCGCTGTGTACCAGCCATAGGCGTAGGCCCAGATGACGCCAATCAGGAACGCCGGAAATGAAAGCCAGTGAAAACCCGGCATCATCATCTCCCAGGCGTTATGCATATGCATGGCGGGCGGCGTGACAAGTCCCCATGCGATGCACAGGGCGAATGTGATGACGAAAAAATGGACAGAGCGTGTCCGACGGGAACGATGCGCATGATGTGCCTCCGTTGTTCGCCGGCAGCGCCGCTGAATGGAAGGCGCTGTCGAATTCCAGCCGTCGCCAAAGGCGTCCCGGCTGATGATGAGAGATACATAATACCCCTATAGGGTATAGTCAAGCGTCATGTCGGTGTTGCGTCGCCATGACGCCGCCTTCGCCCCTGAGTCCGCGCAAGTAGAACTTTTCGAACGCAAAAATGACGATGATCGCGGCAATACCGATGAATACGATCAAGGGGTCGGCCGCCGATTTAATCGCCAGGAATGCACCGAGCGCGACCGCATCCAGCGCAATTGCGCTGAGGAGAATCCACCCCGTTGCCCCGACGTCGTGCCGGAGATGCCGATAGACGCCCCAGTGAATGGCGATGTCCATAACGAGATAGAAGATGGCGCCCAGCGAGGCTATGCGGCTCAAATCGAAAAATACGGCGAGGAAAGCGGCGAGTACGACCGTATAGACAAGCGTGTGCTTCTGAATGCGCCCCGGCATGCCGAAATGGCTGTGCGGGATCAGGTTCATTTCCGTCAGCATGGCGAGCATGCGTGAGACGGCAAAGACGCTGGCCAGCAATCCGGACGCCGTCGCAATGATGGCGATTGCCACCGTAAAAACGACGCCATATCGCCCGAGCGCCGGACGCGCCGCCTCGGCGAGGGCGTAGTCCTTGGCGGCGACCAATTCTTCAATTGTCAACGACGAACCGACGGCGAAAGCGACCGCCATATAAACAGCGAGGCATATGCCGAGAGAACGCATAATCGCCCGGCCGACATTGCGTTCAGGGTTTTTGACTTCGTCGCCGCTGTTCGTGATCGTGGTGAAACCCTTGTACGCCAATATGGCGAGCGCGACGCCGGCAAGAAATCCGGTGAACGAATAACCGGCAGCATTTGGAGCCGTCGCCGCTTCGAATGAAAAGCCGGACGCCCACAAAGCGGCCGCCGCGAATGCGAGGATGCCGCCGACTTTCAAGACCGCCGTGATCTTCGAAACAGCGCCGATATATTTGTTCCCGGCGAGGTTGATAAGAAATGCAGCCGCAATCAAACCGACGGCTAGTGCGGGAACGAGCCATTGATTTTCGCCGGCATCGAAAAGTTGCAGCGTATAGGTTCCAAACGTCCGGGCGACGAGGCTTTCGTTGATGACCATCGAAAACGCCATCAGCAGCGCGCAGGCGCCGGTGACCGCCGATTGCCCGTAGGCTTTGTGCAAGATCATCGCGATCCCGCCCGCCGACGGATATTTGTTCGACATCTTGATGTAGCTGTAGGCGCTGAACGCGCTGATGATGGCGGCGATCAGAAACGCGGCCGGAAACCATGGGCCCGCATATTCAGCAACTTGGCCGGTGAGAGCGAAGATGCCGGCGCCGATCATGACGCCTGTTCCCATCGCGACGGTTCCCCAGAGAGAAAGGCTGCCTTGTGAATATCGGCTTTTTCTGTTGTCGTTTTGGTTCACGCTGCCCCTCGCATCGTTCAAAGCCTATTTTACAAGCATCCAGACGCCCATCGCCATCATGACGAGGTTTTCGGTCAGCGACACGAATCCGAGCGGGACGTTTGAATTGCCGCCGACGCAAGCGCATTTGAGTTCGCGCTTGTCGATATAAACCGCCGTGAAAACGCTGGCGGCGCCGACCGTCCCTATAAACAACGCAATCGGCGCGCCGACCACGCCGAAAATCCCGCCGGCGATCATCAAAATTCCCGCCGCCGCTTCGCCAAGCGCGTAGAGATAACCATAGGGAACCCATTGGCGCGCGAGCAGGTCGTAATTTAGAAACATAGTCGAAAAACTTTCGACGTCTTTCAGTTTCTGGATCGCCAGCACCGTCATCGAAAAGGCGGCGAACCATTCAATGGTCCGAATATTAAAAATGGTTCCGAAAACGAACCAGCTGACCGCCAGCGCCATCAAGGTGCAGACCGCGAATATGACGATGACCGGCGTGTAGGTCTTGTCGTCGGCGTCCTTGTCGTAACCGGTGAAGCGATCGCGGAGATCATCATAGCCGCCGATCCTCTCGCCATTGATAAAGGTCTGCGGCGTCGTCTCGACATTGTGCTTTTCCTGAAACGCGTCGGTTTCCTCGCGCGTTTTCAAGTGATGGTCGTTGACCTCGAACCCTTTGCGCTCAAGCAGCCACTTTGATTTGAGGCCGTAAGGACACAGATGGTCCGGCATGACCATACGATAGAGATCAGCTTGCTTCTTCGTTTTGTCGAGCATAATCAAACCTTCTTCGCGCATTGATGCGATTGAGAGTGTTCAGGAATATTTATTCGGCGACGGAGTCGCCGGAAGCCTCCTTCGGATTAAGCTCGCCTACAAATTCAGGAACCGGACGGGCGCTTGCCTGTGCTTCACTGATTGCCGGACCGTTTTCAACGATATCTTTAATCAGCCAGTCCATTTCCTTGATCTCGCGCCGTTGCGCCTTGATGATTTCATCTGCGAGTTCGCGCACGCGCACATCCTCGATCTTGGCCCGCTCGCTGGTGAGAACGGCGATTGAATGATGAGGTATCATCGCGCGCATGTAGGAACTGTCGTCGACCGTCGTCTGGCTTCGAACAAGCCATAAGGCGGCCGCGAACACCGCCACGCTGCCGGCATAGATCGCTATGTTGATCTTCGTGTTTTTGTACATGCCGAGCATGAAACTCAGCATGATGACCGCCATGGAGGCGCCCATAAGGAAGGTCATATAGAAGCGCGTCTCGCTCCAACGCAAGTGTTCAAAAGCGTAGCTGTTCAAGTACATGAACAGGAACATGACGACCATCGCCGTCGCAATCATTGCGCCGAAACGCCAATAGGCGCCGCTGTTGTCTTTAGTTTGCGTTGTTTGTGGTGATTTTGTCATTTGATACACTCCTTTATATGTTGGCATACCTCCTGGGTGTATAGGCGTTGAACACGCCAACGACGCGCCCGTTCCAGGCGCGAGCTGATCAGTGTTCGTGATCGCCGGTGATTGGCGCCGAAGACCAGTGAATGTGCACAATACGCCAGCGATCATCGTCGCGGCGCAGCACCATGGTTTCCATCATCCGAGAATGCACGTTCTCGCCACGGAAGGTTCCATGGACCTGCGATTCCGAAATAACGGTCGCAAGGTTTTCTTCGGCGATGACGTCGCGCTTTTTGACGGTAAACTCGACCGCCGCCGTAAATTCCATGTCGGCTGGCATGTGATGGCCGGCATAGTCGTCGACAGAGCGTTCCGCGCCGCCGCCTTCGGCAATGATCACATCAGGTGCAAGCAGGGCTCGGATCGCGGCTTCGTTTTTGGTTCTCAACGCAACTCCATACGCATCGACTACCGCTTCCGGCGACGCCGGATAGTTTTCAGCGTCAAATGCCGCGGCGCTTTCCTCACTCGAAGGAACTGTGGACAGGGCCCCAGCAGCATCTTCGCCATGCTCATGTGCTTCGCCGGATTCGTGATCGTCCGCCGTCCCATGATCATGACCGTCGTCATGATCTCCCGACGATTCTGCTGTTGCTTCATCGCCATGGCCCTGGCCTGGGGCGTGTTCATGGTCATGGCCCTCGCCGGTGACGGTCGGCATGCTTTTCACGCCCAGGCCATAACCGTAAACGATTTTTCCGCCCCACCATGCGGTGACAGACAGCGACAACGCGGCGGCGGCAAGAAAAGTCAAAAATATCGCAGACGCTGGCTTTGTCCTCGACGTCCAACGCCAGAGCGCGAGCAATAATATCGCGACGCCGGACGGCACCGCCCAGTTGCGGTGCGTTGTCATCGCCGCGTGAGACGGCCCGTCATGGGCGACGGTGAAATACGCCTGAAAGCCAGCTGCGATAGTTGCAATGATCGCTAGCGCGCCGAAAGCGAGCATCCAGTCAGCTGCGGGGCGAAGCGTTTCACGCCATTTCCCTGACGGTGTAAACGACGCCAAGACATAAGAGATAAACGCCGTTATCGATAACGCATAGGCGAAATGAACAAGTATTGGATGGATGTTCGGTTCAATAATGTTTTCCATTTGAAGTCCCTCCCTAAAACCAAAGTCTCAAACCGGCGACAAACGAAACGCTCGACGGATCGCCGCCATCGGCGCGCACGAAATCGGCGGTCTCGCCAACGGATCGCGTCCAGTCGACGCCGATATAGGGCGCAAATTCGCGCTTGATTTCGTAGCGCAGGCGCGCGCCAAGCTCGGCCGTCGAAAGTCCGGAGCCGACGCCGTATTCGGCGGCATCCTGAATTGCGAAGTTCAGTTCCGTGCGCGGTTGCAAGATAAGACGCTGCGTCAGCATCAGCTCATATTCAGCTTCTATCCGCGCCGAAACGTCGCCGTCATCGCTTACAAAAAGGGCGGCGTCGACTTCGAACCAGTACGGCGCGAGGCCCTGCACGCCGAGGACGCCGAACGTGCGGTCGTCGCCTGGTAAGAAGTCGTGACGGACGCCGGCCTGAATATCAAAGTAGCGAGCGAAGGCGCGCGACCACAGCGCCTGAACCTCCGCTTCTTCAAAGGCGTCTTCCTCGAAGGCGTATTCGCCTTCGGATTTAAGCCACAGTTTGTTGCGGTCGCCGCCCCACCAGCCCTGTGCGTCCCACAGGAACAAGGGCTCGCCTTCATTGCTGCGATACTCAAGTCGGTCGCCCTGAACAAAGTACGTTTTCGACGCGCCATGTTCCTTTTGAACGGCGCGGCGCGCCGCCGCCATTTCCGCTGGGCCCCAATACTCGTCCGCAGCGGACCAGCCGCTTTGGGAATCGTTTGAGTTTTCGCTCTGCGCATAGGTCTGTGCGCCGGCAATGGTCACCGCAAATGCTGAGATGAGCGCTAGAGAGTTTTTCATGGAACGGAACATCAGTGTTTCCCTCCATGATTCATTTTCGAGTGGTCCGCGCCAGTATCATCACCGCTCTCATGGTCCATCGACCCATGATCTGACGCGTCATGCTTCATTTTCCTGTGGTCCATGGACTGGTGATCGCCGTCGCCGTGATCCATGCTGTCATGATCCATCGCCTTGTGATCGTCGCGTTCGTTCATCGCCATGCGTGGACGGACAGAGACGACCTGCATCATGCCGGCATGCATGTGGAAGAGCAGGTGACAGTGAAACGCCCAATCACCCAAATGCTCGGCTGTGACGTCAAAAGAGAGCTTATCGCCGGGTTTGACGTTGACAGTATGCTTGCGCGGCTTGTGATCGCTTTCGTCAACGACGAGATCGAAGAACATGCCGTGCAGATGAATCGGATGCGTCATCATTGTGTCGTTGACGAGCGTGACGCGCAGCCGTTCGCCTTCATGGAATACGATCGGATCGACCACATGGGAAAACTTTACGCCGTCGAACGACCACATGTAGCGTTCCATGTTGCCGGTCAGATGAATTTCCAGTTCCCGGCCGGGTTTGCGTTTGTCCGGGTTCGCTTCGAGGCTTTTTAACTGCGCGTAAGTCAGCGCGCGGTGCGGAACATCTTCAAGGCCGAGACCTGGTTCATTGAGACGGTTGGTCGGCGCCATGGCGACATTATCGACGCCGAAGCCGGTCTTGTGATTGTGCTCCTGCATCGCGTCGCCAAACATGTCATGGGACATGCCGGACATTCCGGTCATGCTCGCCATTTCAGCCTTTGGCGCGGCCGGCGATTCCATGTCGGCCATCGATCCATGGTCCATGGCGCTGTGATCCATCGAAGCAGCTCTCCCAGTACCGTGTCCCATCGAGCCGTGATCCATACCGCCCATGGATCCGTGACTCATCGCCGCCATGCCCATGTCTTTGTGGGTCAGGATCGGCCGCTCTCTTAAGAGCGGCGCCGATGCCCGCATGTCCGGCGATGGCGCTAGGGTCGCCACGGCCTGACCGAACCGATCGATTGCCTCAGCGACAATCGGAAAGGCGCGTTCGCGTTTCGGCTCGACAATGACGTCGTAGGTTTCTGCAACGCCGATCTGGAATTCGTCGGTGTCTACGGGCTGAACATTTAACCCGTCCGCTGCAACGACGGTCATCGGCAGGCCGGGAATCCGGAAGTTGAAGATCGTCATCGCCGACGCATTGATGATGCGCAAGCGAACGCGTTCGCCGACATTATAAATGGCGCTCCAGTTATCCGCGGTCGAATGCCCGTTGATCAAATAGGTGTAGACAGCGCCGGTGACGTCGGAAATGTCGGTGGCTGACATGCGCATCTGCGCCCACATGGAGCGGTCGGCAATGGTCGCGCCGAGCCCGTTCTTGCCCGCGTCCTGAACGAAATCGGCGAAAGTGCGTTCTTGGAAATTATAAATCTCGTTGTTCTTTTTAAGCTTCGCGAACACCTTGTGCGGGTGTTGGAAGAGCCAGTCGGACAGGACCAAGACATATTCGCGGTCGTACTGAACGGGATCAGAGCCCGCAGGATCGATGATCAGCGGGCCGTAGTGGCCCAACTGTTCCTGCAGGCCGGAATGGGAATGATACCAGTAGGTGCCGCTCTGGGGCAGGGCGAACTTGTACTCGAAAGTTTCGCCCGCCTTGATCCCCGGAAACGAAACGCCCGGCACGCCGTCCATGTAGAACGGCACAAGAAGCCCGTGCCAGTGAATCGACGTGTCTTCGTCCAGCGTATTCTTGACGCGCAGGGAAAGTTCCTCGCCCTCGCGAAAGCGCAAGAGCGGTCCCGGCAGTGTCCCGTTGATCGTAATGGCGTGCCCAGACCGACCACCGATACTGACGGCGCTGTGCCCAACGGTGAGGTCGAACGAATTGCCCGCCTGTTCAAAAATGCCCGTGTTGCCTGCATGAGCACTTTTCGCCCAGGCGGGAAGCAGTCCAGGAATGTTGGCGGCGACTCCCCCGGCAAATGTTGATTCCAAAAAACGTCTTCTGGTGAACACGGGGTGATCTCCATTTTTCAATTGTGCGAAAAGGCGGCCCGCCTTAAGAGCGCGGGCCGCTCGCAAGCTCATTGATGTCCCTTGTGCGCGTCTTCGCTTTTTTCATGGGCGGAGTGATCCATGCCCGGCATGTCGCCCATGCCTTCCATTTCGCAGGAGCGGCCTTCATCGGCCGCGGCTTTCATCGCAACGTCATGCATGTGCGTCATGCAGGCCTCGTGTACGCCATCCTCGACGTCGAGCGAGCACATTGCTGCAATCGAATAGGATTTGTCCTTTTCGGCTTTGAGCAGGAAATGAACGCGTTCGCCGGTTGCAAAGGCGCTCAAATCGATCGGCCTTAAGACGGCGAAGTCCATCTTCATTTCCGGCCATCCGAGCGATTCAATTGGCTCGTGGGTGACGTTTATTTTCGACTTCTGCACGTCCATCGCATTGATCACGCCTTCACCCATGGGCAGGCCGCAATGGTCCATGCTTGTCATCATGGAGCTATGGTCCATTTGCGTTTTCTCTTCTGCAGCGAACGCAGGCGACAGGGCCGCTCCTGCGAATATGGCTGCTGCAGTGGCGACTACGAATTTCGACATTGGTGTTTTTCCTTTCACGAACAGAATTCATTGTTAATTGGTTGGTTGGTTGAGGTTGGGACTGACGCGATAAAAATTGGCGACAGTTACCCAAACACCGCCGCCGTCTGACTCAGCCAAGACGGCCGGCGTACGTGCGCGACAGTGAGGACGCGCAGATAAAACTTCTAGACCAGAAGCCGGATTTTCAGGGAAACAGGGGTCGCGTTCGGCGGACCGCGCCACAAATTAGAGAACCGAGTAATTCTGTCTGCAAAAATATTACTGTTCCGCGCGGCGACTATGGCGCCAACCGCTTTTTCGATTGGCGGCGGCGCGAACGAAGCAGCTGTCTCCGCTTTTACTGATGCTTTGAAAAACTGCGCCGTTTTGCAGTGCTGACAATCGTGTTGATCAGGACCACAAGGCGCTGATTTTTTGGAGGTGCGCATGTGTTCGCCATGCTCGTCACCATGGCGAGCATGATCATCGTGAACTGAAGTAGCGTTGTGCTGGTGTTCCGCAACGGGCGCTGATTCAGCGATCATGCCGGCGCAGACACTGTGTCCCGCGCTGAGCAGGATTGCCAACGCCACAAAGAGGGCAGACTTTAATGCGCCAGTGATCACGCCTTGACCAACCTTTCTGACGCGACTATTTATACCCCCAAAGGGTATATGTCAATAACGGATGCTCATGTCTGATTCAGCCGCCATCATCAAACGTTTGAACCGTATCGAGGGCCAGGTTCGGGGCGTCGCCCGTATGGTCGAGGAAGATCGCTATTGCATTGACATCCTGCATCAGGTGCAGGCGATCAAATCGGCGTTATCACGGGCGGAAAGCGAAATCCTTAAAAACCACGCCCATCACTGCGTTGCCGAGGCTATAAAGACCGGCAGCGCCAAGGCGCAACAAGAGAAGTTTTCGGAACTGGTGGATTTATTTGAGAAAACAAAAAGGTAAAGGCGCAAAGAGTGACAGTCCCACGGGAGGGAAATGTGAAAGTATCTAATTTTAGGCGGCGAGCTAAAAGTCAGATGAAAAGTCAGATTCAGCGCAATCGAATTCTAATTCCGGGAGCCGCCTTAGCAACCGCAATTCTGAGCGTTTCCGCACACGCGCATCAGACGTTCCTGCTGCCGGATAAATTCAACTACCCGGAAGCGGAATCAGTCAGCGTTGCGCTGACGAGCGCTCTTGCCTTTCCCAATATGGAAAGCGGGCCGGCTGAGGATCGTATTGCGTATTATTCGGCCTCAATCCGCGAAGAAGGTATTAAAGACGTGTCGTTTGAAGAAGGCGAGACTGCGCTGACAATGCGGTTTGCGGCCGCGCGATCAGGCACCGCTGTTGTCGCCATCAGCAGCAAACCGCGCGCAGGCGAGATTCCGCCTAAAGATGTAGAACTCTACCTTGACGAAATAAAGGCGGAAAAAGGGGTCCGTGAAGCGTTTGACGCATTGCCCGGTTCGCCGCCGCTCCAGCGCAGCTACGCCAAACATGCAAAGACATTTCTCTGCATCGAGAAGTGCGACGATGCTGAGAATCACGCATCGCCGGTCGGTCAGAAGCTGGAGTTCATCGCAAAGGCAGACCGTTCATTTCAATTGCTGCTTGACGGTGAACCGCTCGCCGGCAAGCAAGTAACAATCTTTCCGTTCGATGGAGAAATGTCGTTAGTTGCGACCGATGAAGACGGCAAGATTCTTGTGCCCGATGCGCTGTCCGGCGTCATCATGTTATCGGCCGTCTGGATCACGCTGCCCGATGAACCCGACGGCGTCTATCATAGCGATTATGCGACCGTGACTGTCGATCTTGACCAGCTCCCATAGGCGCAAAGAATGACCGTTCAAAGGTGGATAGTACGCGTCCACAAATGGATCGCGTTGATTGTGGGATTGCAGATCGTCCTCTGGATCGCCGGCGGCTTTGTTATGAGCGCCATTCCAATCGAAATCGTGCGCGGCGAACACAAAATTGCGCAGCATCCGGTTGAGCCGTTTGACGTTGAAGAATTGCTTTCGCTTGGCGATGTGACAATGGCGGCCGAGGTTTCTGTTGTGAAATCCGCAGCGCTTGGCGAGATGTTGGGTCATCCCGTTTGGAGAATAGTCAGGCAAGATGATGGGCTCGCAATTATTGACGCCCGCAGCGGCGCGATTTTATCGCCTGTTGATGAATCGACAACGCGCGCGATCGCCGAACGCGACTACAATGGCGATGCAGAGATTCGATCTGCCGATTATGTTGAATTGCCGCCGACAGAGTACAACAAATCCGGCCCCGTCTGGCGCGTTCAATTCGATGATGACGACAAAACAACAATATATATCGATCCGCTGAAAGGCGAAGTGACTGCACGGCGTTCAGAAACCTGGCGTCTTTTCGACTTCTTTTGGAAACTGCATGTCATGGACTACGACGACGGTGCCGATTTCAATCATCCGTTGCTCATCACCGCCGCCGGCATGGCTATTTTCGTCTCGATATCCGGATTCATTTTGCTGATTATAAGAATGCGGCGGAGCTTCGCCCTATGGAGGCGCAACAGGAAAAAGGCCGCGCCCGCAGACGCCTGATCATTTCATCGATTTGGGCGGAAATCAGAATCCGACCGCCATCGGATCTCGCGGCTCGCCGTCGACAATGATTTCATAATGCAGGATCACCGCCTCCGCATTTCCGGTTTTGCCCGTTTTTCCGATAACGTCGCCCTGGCGCAGGTCGTGGCCGACATGCATCGAAGAAGCGAAAGTTGAAAGATGCGCGTAACGCGTTTTAACGCGGCTATTATGGCGTATTAAAAGCATTTTGCCGTAGCCGCCGGCGCTTCGGATTTCTTCGACGACGCCATCGCCAGCAGCGTACACTTCGTGAGGGTGGCCCGTGGACAGATCAATTCCATTGTGACGTCGCGGCCGATCATGGCGAAAGCCGAACCCTGATGAGAAACAGGCGCGCCGAACCGGCGCGCGCGCCAGTGAAACGCCAGTGACATTTGCGAAAGGACGATAATTGATTATGTGGCGCCCGCTGTCCGTCGGCGGTGCGTTATCAATGTGATCGCCTTTGCAAAGATGCAGCGTTGAAGCGAACTTGCTCGCGGCCATCGGCGTATCGGATTTTGGAGCGCCGACGGTTGGAGGCGTTGCGCACGCGCTCAAAGAAAACGCCGCCAGTATGGTCAAACGAAAACTGTAAAACGAGTAATCAGGCATTCCAAATACGTTTCAGACTGCCAACATCTTCAATCAAGACTATGGAATTCCTGAGGCGGCTGACGCATCAGAAGGCCGTTCTTTGCCCGTTCATTTTTCACATATGGGTGAGCGTAATTGCGAATTACTCTCGTTTCTGCCGGCAGGGGTTTGCCATTCTGCGCCGCATGCCCGTTGACCCGCGCGGCGCGCAGCCACAACAAGGGGGTTTTTACCTCTTGACTTTGCAAAGCACACTTTACAAAGGGTCGCCCTATTTAGAATTTATTCAGCCAGCGCATACATTATCTGCCCGATTGACAATCCGTCTAGGCGGGCAAATATTCAAGTTAATGCGGCTACTGCTGTTCATAACCCTGATGCTGTCGATGGCTGTCGCTCCGGCGGCGGCGCTCGCATCCTGCGTCTCCATGGGTTCCGATATGGAGATGGCGGAAATGATGTCAGATGACGCGCCAATGAAAATGGCCGGCATGATTCCGGACGATTGCGCGGATATGGATGGCGCGCCGCAACAATCACATGACGCCGGCTGTCTGGCCGCTTGCGCGCTTGTCTGCCCGGGCTTTTATTCAGTACCCGCCGTTTCGGTAGATCAAGAACCAGCTTTTCGCTTCGTGCAATATGCAATCCCGCGAATTGACCCTGGACTTGCAACACCGTCACATTTAGACCCGCCGCCTCCTCGAATCTGAGCATGCCCGCAATTTAGTGCGGACGTCGTCACCGTTTCCACGCCTTTGAGGCGCGGGGCGGTTGTTGAACGTGCTCAGATTTGAGAAATATCATGCTGAAGACTATTAGCGCGATGGCTGCGGCTATCGCTGGACTGGCGTTGGCGAATGCACACGCCGCCGGTCAGACGCTAGAGTTGAGCGAAGCGGTCGAGATCGCCGTTACGGCCGAAGATCCGGCCTACGCTCGGTTCGAGGTAAGGGCGGCGGCGCAAGAAGATCGCGCGGTTTCAGATTCGCAATTGCCGGACCCGACTTTGCGGACTGCGCTCGCAAATGTGCCAACCGATACATTCGCGTTCGGCCGGGAACCGATGACGCAGGCGCAAGTGGGGTTGCGTCAGGAAATACCGCGTGGGAGCACCTTGCGGCTCAATCGTGAAAAACGCGAAGGCGAGGCGGAGATCGAACGCATGCGCCGCGAGGCGACGGTGCGCAATGTCGCGTTCTCGGTGCGGCTCGCCTGGCTCGATAAATTTCATGCAGCGAAAGCGGAATCGCTTGTGGGGGAAAGCCGCAACGCCGTCAGCGAGCTCATCGACGCGCTGAGCGCGTCGTTTGCGCAGGGCAAGCTGACGAGTCAGGATGTGCTGCGCGCCGAACTTGAGCTTTCGCTTCTCGATGACAAGCTTGCCGAATTGCAACAACGTCGCGCGACCGCCGAAGGAGAGCTTTCCCGATTTATCGGCTCGAATGCTTCGCGCCCTTCACCGGATAATTTGCCGGCGTTCACATCGCCCGGAACCGTTGATGAAATCGAAGCCCGTCTCGTTCGTCATCCCATTGTGCGAGTGAGCGACGCCATGATCGGCGTTGAAGAAACAGATGTTGAACTCGCAAAGCAAGCCTACAAACCGGCCTGGGCGATCGAAGGCGGATATGGCGCCCGCGGCGCCGACCGGCCCGATTTCGCCAGCGTCGGGGTCAGCCTGACGATCCCGATATTCACGGGCAAGCGTCAGGACCGCGCCTTGTCGGCGGCCCGGAAGGACAAGTCCGCCGCGGAACTCGATCGCGCGACGACATTGCTCGATCTGAGGCGCGACCTTGTTCGCGCTTATGCCGACTGGACGCAATTGGATCGTCGCGTTGCGCTCTATGATGACGCTGTCATCACGCGCGCCAATGAAACGGCAGACGCCTCGGTTTCCGCCTATGGCGGCGGGCTAACGGATTTTCCGGAACTCATTCGCAGCCAGCTCGCCGAACTCGATGCGCAGCTGAAACGCCTCGAACTGCGCGTCGAACGCGCCAAGGCGTGGGCGCGGCTTTCCTATCTCGCAGGAGACGACCAATGACCAAATCTCGCATGATCATTATTTTATTGCTCGTAATTGGCGTATCAGGTGCATTCTTTCTGTTGCGGCAAGGCGGCGGCCATTCATCAATGGATATGGCGGACGGCGGCGAACGCAAGATCGCCTATTGGGTCGCGCCGATGGACCCGAACTACCGGCGCGATAAGCCCGGCAAGTCGCCGATGGGAATGGATCTCATTCCCGTCTATGAAGGCGAAGAAAACGGCGGCGGCCAACCGTCGCTGAAAATAAACCCCGCCGTCGTTCAGAATATTGGCGTCAAGACGGAGCGTGTCATGCGGGAGGATATGGTGCGCGACATCAATACGGTCGGCTCGATCATGATCGACGAGGAAGCGCGATCCGACATTCACGTTCGCGCTGAAGGCTGGATTGAAAAACTTCACGTTGAAACCGTTGGTGAGAAAGTAGATGCAGGCGATGTTCTTTTCGAACTGTACGCGCCGTCGCTTGTGGCGGCGCAGTCGGAATTTATCCAGGCGCAGAAGATCGGGCGGGCGCCGTTGATCGCGGCGGCGAGCGAACGGCTGACGGCGCTCGGCATGAGCGCCGATCAGATCGCAGATTTAAAGCGCACTCGGAAGCAAATGCGCCTGGTAGCGATGAAGGCGCCGCAGTCCGGCGTCGTCACCATGCTGAACGCCCGCGACGGCATGTATCTCAAGCCCAGCGATATGGCCATGCGGCTCGCCGACCTCTCGAATGTCTGGATCATCGCCGACGTGTTCGACACGGAGGCCGCCTGGGTGTCGGCCGGCGATCGCGCGGTCATGACCTTGCCGGCGTTTCCCGGCGAAACATGGGAAGGCGTAGTCGACTATGTCTATCCGACCGCGGAAAAGATGACGCGGACGGTGCAGGTGCGTTTGCGGTTTCCCAATCCTGACGACCGCTTGCGGCCGAACATGTTCTCCAATGTGACAATCGGCGCCGAGCCCAAACAAAACGTGCTGACCGTTCCGCAATCGGCGGTGATCCGGTCGAGCAGGGGCGATCGCGTCATCCTTGCGTTGGGCGAGGGACGCTTTCGCCCGGCAGCAGTCAAAACCGGCATGGAAAGCGGCGGCAAAGTCGAAGTGATTGCAGGTCTCGCGGAAGGCGAACGCGTTGTCGTCGAGAGCCAGTTTCTGATCGACTCCGAAGCGAGCCTCGATTCAGGATTATTGCGCATGGCGGCGCCCGACAAAGAAGAGAACGCGCCGATGGATATGGACGGGATGTCCATGTCGAGCATGAACATGCCGGCGGGTGACATGAAAGAGAGTGATGCCGTCGGCGCCGAAGGCCGTGTCGTTTCCGTCGACATGGACGCCAAGAGCGTCACCATCGATCATGAACCCGTCCCCGAAATCGGCTGGCCGTCGATGGTGATGGCGTTCAAGGCTTCGCCCGAAATCGACTTGATGAGTGTCAAAGCCGGCGAACCCGTACGCTTTGCTTTCCGCGAAACCGAAGCCGGTTATGAACTCGATATGCTCGAACCGATGCCGAAAGACGGCGAAATGGGAGACGAGCAATGATCTCCCGAATTATCCGCGGTTCGATAGAAAACCGTTTCCTCATCATCATCGGGGCGCTGTTTCTAGGCGTCGCCGGCGTCATTTCCTTGCGGTCGACGCCGCTTGACGCGATCCCCGATCTTTCTGACGTGCAGGTCATCATCAAGACCAGCTATCCGGGACAGGCGCCGCAGGTCGTCGAAGACCAGGTGACTTATCCGTTGGCGACAGCGATGCTCGCTGTGCCCGGCGCGAAAACCGTGCGCGGCTATTCCTTCTTCAACGATTCCTACGTTTACATCATATTCGAAGATGGAACCGATCTTTACTGGGCGCGCTCGCGCGTCCTCGAATATCTGAGCCAGGTCGCGCCGCAATTGCCCGATGCGGCAAAGCCTGCATTGGGGCCGGACGCCACCGGCGTCGGCTGGATCTATCAATATGCGCTCGTTGACAAAACGGGGCGGCGCAATCTTGCCGATTTGCGGTCGTTGCAGGACTGGTTCCTGAAATACGAGCTTCAGACCGTCGAAGGCGTTTCGGAAGTCGCCGCCATCGGCGGCATGGTCAAGCAATATCAGGTGGTCGTTGATCCGAACCGGTTGCGTTCCTTCGGCATACCATTAGCTGAGGTCCGCCGCGCCATCGAACGCGGCAATATGGAGTCCGGCGGGCGCGTTGTCGAAATGGCGGAGGCGGAATATATCGTCCGCGCCGGCGGCTATGTGGAATCCATCGGCGATCTTGAACGCATACCGCTGCGGGTGAACGACGCCGGTACGCCGATCCTGCTTCGCGATGTAGCGGAAGTGAGGCTCGGTCCCGAGCTGCGCCGCGGCGTCGGCGAACTCAATGGCGAAGGCGAAGCGGTTGGCGGCGTCATCATCATGCGCGCCGGCGGCAACGCCGAAGCGACAATCAAGCGCGTCAAAAAGAAACTCGAAACCTTGAAGGCGGGTTTGCCGGAAGGCGTTGAACTGGTAACGACCTATGACCGTTCAAAGCTGATCGAACGCGCCGTTGAGACATTGCAGGGCAAACTGCTCGAAGAATTCATCATTGTCGCTCTGGTCTGCGCGCTGTTTCTTTATCATTTGCGGTCCGCGCTCGTCGTCGTCATCAGTCTGCCGCTCGGCGTGCTTGCGGCGTTTATCGTCATGAACGCGCAGGGCATCACCGCCAACATCATGTCGCTCGGCGGCATCGCGATCGCCATCGGCGCCATGGTCGACGCGACAATTGTCATGATAGAGAACGTTCACAAGAAACTGGAAGAGAACGGCGAGGTTAAAGGCGCTGCGCGCTGGCGATTGATCGCCGACGCTTGCGTCGAAGTCGGACCGCCGCTCTTCTTCTCTCTCCTCATTATTACGCTGAGCTTTACGCCGATCTTCGCGCTGCAAGCGCAGGAGGGACGGTTGTTCTCGCCGCTCGCTTTTACCAAAACCTACGCCATGGCGGCGGCGACGATCCTGTCAGTGACCCTCGTACCGGTGCTGATCGGGTTGCTGGTCCGTGGCCGCATCGCCCCGGAGCATAAAAACCCGGTCAATCTTCTGCTCATGCGTGGATATCGACCAATTATCGGGCTGGCGCTGCGCCGCCCCTGGGCGACCATCGGCGCCGCCGCCTTGTTGATGGCGAGCATGGCGATCCCGGCGAGCCTCATCGGCGGCGAGTTCATGCCTGATCTCGATGAAGGCGATCTGCTGTATATGCCGAGCGCCTATCCGGGCATCTCCGCTGGAAAAGTCACCCAGGTCGTTCAGCAAACGAACAAGCTGATCAAGACCATTCCCGAAGTTGAGACCGTTTATGGCAAGGCGGGCAGGGCGGAGACGGCGACCGATCCCGCGCCACTGCCGATGATCGAGACCACGATCCAGTTGAAACCGCGCGACGAATGGCGTCCCGGCGTCACCATGGACTCGCTCAAGGCCGAATTGAATTCGCTCGTCGATGTGCCGAGCCTGACCAATGTCTGGATCATGCCGATCAAGAACCGGCTCGACATGCTGGCGACCGGGATCAAGACGCCGGTCGGCGTCAAGGTCGCCGGACCTGATCTCAACGTCATCGCAGAGGTTGGGCGCGACATCGAGAACGTACTGCAGGGCATCGACGGCACGGCGTCAGTTTACGCAGAGCGCGTGACCGGCGGGCGGTTCATCGATGTTGATATCAATCGCGAAGCGGCGGCGCGTTTCGGTCTCAATATCGCCGATGTCCAGGATATCGTGCGCACCGCGATCGGCGGCATGACCATCGGGCAGAGCGTCGAAGGTCTTGAACGCTATCCGATCAATCTCAGATATCCGCGCGATGTGCGCGATTCGCCAGCGCGTTTGCGCGAATTGCCGATCGTCACAGCGTCGGGCGCGGAGATTCCGCTCGGCCGCATCGCCGACATCCGCATCAATGAAGGACCGGCGATCATCCGCAGCGAGAATGCGCGGCTTAACGGCTGGATCTATGTGGACATCGCCGGGCGGGACATCGGCTCCTATGTCGAGGAGGCCCGGAATGTGGTTGCTGAAAACGTGGACTTGCCGGCGGGCTATTCCATCTCCTGGTCCGGACAGTACGAATACATGCAGCGCGCCAAGGAACGCTTCGCCTATGTCGGGCCCGGCATGCTGCTGATCATCATGCTGCTCTTGTTCTTGAATTTCAGAAATGTCTCGGATGTTGTGATCATTCTGGGAACGTTGCCCTTCGCCCTCGTCGGCGGGCTATGGCTGATGTTCTTACTTGGTTTCAACATGTCCGTCGCCGTCGCCGTCGGGTTCATCGCGCTCGCCGGCGTCGCCGTCGAAATCGGCGTATTGATGATCATGTATCTTAAGCAGGAAGTCGCGGCGGCGAATGCGACGGCGCGCGAGGAAGGCGCGCCGCTTGATGAGGCGCATTTTGCTGACGCTATCGCCAAGGGCGCGCTGCGGCGACTGCGGCCGATCATGATGACCTTCGCGGTCATCTTCGCAGGTCTCCTGCCGATCATGTACGGCCACGGCGCTGGCGGGGAAGTCATGCGCCGCATCGCGGCCCCGATGATCGGCGGCATCGTCAGCGCGACCGTGCTCGCCCTTGTCGTCATCCCGGCGGTTTACTTTCTGTGGAATCGACGGGCGTTGACGGCTTCATCAAAAGCGTCGTCGCTCCCGCGCGGTTTAGCGCCAGCCGAATAAATTCGTTTGGGCGAGCAAATAGATTATGGTCGCGCCTTAATGCTCATGCGCACAGAGCGTGTGATTGGAGAGAATTTCAATCACGCGGCAGTCTGAAATTTTGTCGACGCTGCATTCCTTGATCATCCGATTGAGCTCGCGTTCGAGCGATTTCAACCTCTTGATGCGTTGTCTGACATCTTCGGCGTGACGGCGCGCGATTTCATCAACGTCCGCGCAGGACCGGTTCTCATTTCTGGAGAGGGCGATCAGCTCACGGATCGCCTCCAACGGAAAGCCGAGATCGCGGGCATGGCGGATAAAGCGCATGCGTTCGACGGCTTTGGCGTCATAAATCCGCTGGCCGCCTTCGGACCGATCCGGCGGATCGATAAGGCCGATGCTCTCATAATAGCGGATCGTCGTGACCTTGACGTCCGAGGCTTTCGCCAGCCGGCCTATAGTCACGGGAATTTTTTCGGATTTCGGCATTTTTCCTCTTGAACCTACAGTTGCTGTAGACATTAGGTTAGGCCCAGCGGCAAAGCAATGGAGAGCCGGGATGGCCGGATGCGCGTGCGAGGACAATCAAATTGACGCCGATCAATTCGACGGCCGGTCGCCCGCATATAAGCGGGCGCTGATCGCGGTGATTGCGATCAACGCCGTAATGTTTTTGGTGGAAATGTCGGCTGGCTATCTTGGGAGTTCACAGGCGCTGAAAGCCGACGCTCTCGATTTCGCGGGCGATACCGCGACCTACGCCTTGAGCTTCGCGGTTATCGGCGCGGCGCTGCGCACGCGCGCAACGGCGGCGCTCATTAAAGGAGCCAGTCTTGGCTTGATGGCGCTGTTTGTCCTGACCACCACGGTTGCGAGCGCGTTCGGCGACGCTTCTCCTGTTGCGCCGGTGATGAGCGGCATCGGGTTTGCTGCGCTCGCTGCCAATGTCGCCAGCGTTTTCATTCTCCTTCGCTGGCGGGACGGCGACTCAAATGTCCGCTCCGTCTGGCTGTGCTCGCGCAACGACGCCATCGGCAATGTCGCCGTGATCGCCGCCGGCGCCGCCGTGTGGCTGACCGGATCGTTTTGGCCTGATTTGATTGTGGCGGCATTGCTTGCGAGCCTGTTCGCAAGATCAGCTTGCTCGATTATTGCGCAGTCGATGAAAGAACGCCGCGCGTCGCTGAACCTGGCCGAGGGGCGTGTTTGAGCATGGTGCGGGCGTTACTCATATTGGCGGCGGCCAATGCTTCGCTTTCCATACCGATGGCGATGCTGGTTAAACGGGACTTTTCGAAACGCGGTCGCGTCAGCATACCGATGGCGGTCTCGACCGGCGCCGCCATGCACGGCAATGCTTTGTTACTGCTCGCAATCGCGTGGTTCGATCGGGGTTCGCTTGGCGCCCCAAGTATTTTGACGAGCGCGGCTGGCGGATTTTTTGCGATTGCCGGGGCTGCGCTGATTTATCTGGGCCGGAGCGCCTATGCGGATTTTTCGAGAGTCTATGGCCTCAAGGAAGACGAACTTATTGACCGGGGCGTTTACCGCTGGTCGCGCAACCCGCAATATGTCGGATACGGCTTGTTCCTGGGTGGAGTGTCATTGGCCGCGCTTTCGGTTTGGGCGTTCGTGCTCACCCTGTCATTCGCGCTCTTCATTCATTGTTATATTGTATCGGTCGAAGAGCCGCATCTTCGGGCGGCCTTTGGAAAAGCCTATGAGTCGTATTTCGGCGGACCGCGCGATATGTCAGGCCGCCATCCGGTCGGCGCAACGATGTAAACGAAAAATTATAATGATTTGTCAGGAGTTTTACAGTAGGACGCATTTGAGATGATGTCATCCATTCGACATATGCACCGCGCCATTGCGGTATTGTTGATTGCGCTATGGGGCGCGGTTGGCATCGTCGCGCCTGCGCACGCGGCGGAAGAAGACATCCATCATGCGACGCAACACGACGCGGGCGAAGAGCGCGCCGCGACACAAGGCGAGCCGGCTGACGAAGGTTCCATCCATCCGGAGCACGCCGCGCATTGTCATTCCGGCGCATGTCATTTTCACGCCCTGTCTCGCGCCTCATTGGAGCCAGCGTCCCTGCTGCTCTTTGCAAGCAAGATCAGAGCGCCGGAAAACGGTGTCGTCCCCCAGGCTTCTCTTTCCTCATTATTCCGTCCTCCGCGAATCTGACTGATCGCGCGCCACTGCGCGCCCATCAGTAATTTTGATTCCAAGAGGACAATGACCAATGACCATCAGAATATGCGGGCTTGCGCTCGCCGCTTTTGCGGCGTGGGGGCTCGGCGCTGCGTCCGCGCAGGAGAACGCTGCTGAGCCTGGGCTGACGCTAGGGCAATTTCTTGAAGACGCCGCACGCAATCATCCAAGGCTCGAAGAAGCGCGCGCCGAGCTCGATGCGGCTGAAGCGCGCGGGCGCGCCAATTCGCGGCCGCTCTACAATCCCGAATTCGAGGGCGAATTTTCGGACAGCGAGGATCCAGCGAACGACACGCGCGCTATCGGTCTGTCGAAAGCCTTCGACATCACCAACAAGCGCGCGACGCGGGCGAAGGGCGCGCGCAGCGCCGTCGACGCCGCAAGCTTTACGTTTGAAGCGGAAAAGCGTGCGCTTTTCGCCGATCTCCTGACCGCGCTGGCGGATTACCAGGCCAGCAAACGCCTTTCCGATCTGGCGGCCGAGCGCGCCGACGTCGCGCGCGAGTTTTCTTCGATTGCTGACCGCCGCGCGGAAGCCGGTGATCTGTCGAAATCGGAGCGTCTTGCTGCGCAGCTGAGCTTTTCCCAGGCGATCGCCGAGCAAACGACCGCCCGGAGCGAGTTCTCCGAAGCGCGACAAGCTTTGACGGCGCTTGTGGGCGAAGTCATGCCGGCCTGGCCGGTTCTTCCTGACCCGCCGGCGGCGGCGCCGCCGCTCGATATGACGCTGGTCCGCCGCTTGCCTGAACTGCGCGCGGCGGAAGCGCGCGCCGACGCGCTGTCGGCCGAAATCCGTTTTGCGAAAAAAGCGCGCATTCCCGATCCGACTATCGGCGCCGCCTATGGACGCGAAGGAGACGCCGATTTCGCCGGCGTCCGATTGTCCGTACCCATTCCGGTTTTTGCGTCCGGACAGGCGGAAGTCGACGAGGCGCGCGCCGAACGCATCGCCGCCGAGCAAGCGATTCGCAATCAGCTGCGCAATGCCGAAGCACGGCTCGTCGAAGCCAACGGACGCTTCGCCGTCGCGGCGGGGACGTGGCGCGCGTGGATGCGCGACGGGTCGGATGTGCTTGGCGAGCAACGCCGCGTGCTCGATCAACTATGGCGGTCGGGCGACATCACGGCGGTCGAATATCTCGTGCAGCTCGATCAAACCTACAGCGCGGAACGCGCAGGAATTGAACTTCAAGGGTCTTTATGGCGCGCCTGGATCGATTGGCTCGATGCGTCAGGGACGCTCAATGAATGGATGGAGACTCTGTGATGCGTAACTTTCGAAAACTGAATTCTGGCCTTGGATTAGCGGTCATCGCCCTCGGGGCGCTGACAGTCGCAAGCTGCGGCGCATCGGATGCTGAACAAAAGCCAGCTTCAGCCGAGCAGTCGGAAGAGGGGCACGGCGAAGAAGGCGGCGGTCATATCGAAATGACGGCGGCGGAGCGGAGCGCCAAGGGGATCAAGTCCATTGCGCTCGGCAAGCGAAAACTGACCGGCGAGTTCATTGCGCCGGGCGAGGTGACGGCGAATCGCTACAAGACAGCGCAGGTCGCGCCGCGCATCAGCGCGCAGATTGTCGAGCGACATATCGTGCGCGGAGAGAAAGTCGAAGAAGGCGCGCCGCTGGTCACGCTTTCCAGCGTCGAAATGGCCGAAGCGCAAGGCGCGCTCATCATCAACGACAAAGAATGGCGCCGCGTCCGAAATCTCGGCCGGGACGTCGTTTCTGAAAAACGTTACGTTGAGGCGGAAGTCGCGCGCCAGCAGGCCCATGCCAAACTCCTCTCATTCGGCATGGCGGAACAGGAAGTCGCCGCGCTTCTGAAAACCGGCGACGCCAGCAAGGCGACAGGTCGCTTCGTTCTGTTCGCTCCTCAGTCCGGCACAGTCGTGCGCGACGATTTCACCCTGGGAGAGTTTGTCGATCCCGGCCGGGTGCTGGTCGAAATCAGCGACGAATCGACGGTCTGGGTTGAAGCGCGGCTGACCGCCGAACAGGCGCAAAGAATAGCCGTCGGCGCATCCGCGCGCGTAAAGTCCAGCGCGGGACACTGGGAAGAAGGCGAGGTCATTCAGCTCCAGCACGCGCTTGATGAAACGACGCGCACGTTGATGGCTCGCGTCGAGATCGGCAATGAAGACGATGATTTTCACGCCGGTCAATTCGTCGATGCAGCAATCGCCGCCGGCGCCGGCGATGAAATGCTGGCGTTGCCGGAACGCGCGGTCGTCCTGATGGACGGCGCGCCGACCGTCTTCCGTATCGAAGGCGATGAGATCGAACCCGTCAGTGTTGAAACCGGGACCGCCAGCGGCGGATGGATCGAAATCGCGTCTGGCGTCTCGGCAGGCGATGAGATCGTCACTGAACAAACCTTTCTCCTCAAATCGCTCATTCAAAAGACGAAAATGGGCGAAGGCCACGGGCATTAGGAGCGTGAACCATGTTGAATAAACTCGTTGAATTCTCGCTCCAGTATAAATTCCTGGTGCTCATCATCTTCGCCGTCGTCGGCTTTCTCGGCTGGCGCGCCGTCACAACGGTTCCCATCGACGCCTTCCCGGACGTCACGCCCGTGCAGGTCAACATCTACACGGAATCGCCGGGGCTCGCCGCCGAAGATGTCGAGCAATTGCTGACATTTCCCGTGGAGTCTGCGATGGCCGGACTTCCCGACGTATCGGAAATCCGTTCGGTCAGTCTCTTCGGCCTTTCCTATGTCGCCGTCTACTTCAAGGACAGCGTCGATATCTATTTCGCGCGCCGTCTCGTCATGGAGCGGCTTGCAGAAGTTCGCGACCGGATACCGGAAGGCTACGGCTCGCCGGAAATGGGTCCGAACGCTTCCGGCCTCGGACAGGTCTTCTGGTACACGCTCGAACGCGCTGACGAGTCCCTTAAGGGCGACATCAGCGATATGGATTTGAGAACGCTGCAGGACTGGAACGTGCGCCTCATCCTGCGCACGGCCGCCGGCGTCGACGACGTAATGTCCTGGGGCGGGCAGGAGCGCCAGTTCCAGGTTCAGATCGACCCTTTGCAACTCATCAAATATGAGCTCGGGTTTTCCGATGTCGTCGAAGCGCTTGACGCGAATAACCGGCAGGTCGGCGGGCAATATATCGATCAGGGGCCGGAGCAATATCTCGTTCGCGGCCTGGGTCTCGTCCGGGACGAAACCGATATCGGCAATATCGTCGTCAAGGTGAATGACGGCGCCCCCGTCTATGTTCGCGATGTTGCGAAAGTCGAACAGGCTCCGGCGCTGCGCTTCGGCGCGGTCACCCGCGATGGCGAAGAGGTCGTACTCGGCATGGCGCTCGCGCGCATCGGCGAGAACGCCAAGAATGTCGTCGACGCGGTGAAAGAAAAGGTCGAGACGGTCGAGGGCGCGCTGCCCGAAGGCGTCGTCATCAAACCGATTTACGACCGCACCGAGCTTGTGGAAAAGGCAGTTGGCACAGCGGAGAAAGCCCTCATTGAAGGGTCGATTCTCGTCGCCATCGTGCTGTTTCTGTTTCTCGGCGAAATCCGCTCCGCGCTGGTCGTGATCACGGCGCTGCCGCTCGCCATGCTGATCGCCTTTATTTTCATGGGCCAGGCGGGCCTCTCGGCTAATCTCATGTCGCTGGCGGGTCTCGCCATCGGCATCGGCATGATGGTCGACGGCGCCGTCGTCATGGTCGAAAACTCGTTTCGGATCATGGCGGAACGCAAGGAAGAGGGCGGCGAGGTCAACCGCACCGCCGCTGTTCTGCAGGCCGCGCGGGAAGTCGCAAATCCGATCGCGTTCGCAATCATGATCATCATCGTCGTCTTTTTGCCTTTGTTCAGCCTTGAAGGGCTCGAAGGCAAACTCTTCAAACCCATGGCGTTTAATATCAGCTTCGCCATGGCCGGTTCTTTAATCCTGACGCTGACCATCATTCCGGTTCTGGCGGCGATGATCCTGAAGCCCAAGGAAGAGCGCGACACCATGCTGATGCGCATCGTCAAGCGCGGTTATCTGCCCCTGATCGCCTGGTCACTCGACAACAAGCGCAAAGTAGGACTTGCCGCCGGCGGCCTCCTTGTCGCCAGCCTCGCGCTCTTTCCCTTCCTCGGCAAGGAATTCATGCCGCAATTGCAGGAAGGCTCGATCATGTGGCGGGTGACGTCAATCCCATCGACGTCGCTCGATCAGTCGATCGAGATTTCGAAGGAGATCGAACACGCACTTGGCGAGTTTCCCGAGGTAGAAACCACCATCGCCATGATCGGCCGGGCCGAAAAAGGCGAAACCGCCGACGTCAACTACATGGAAATCTACACGGCCTTGAAACCGCAAAGCGAATGGCCGCGCAAGCGGTCGGTCGCATCGCTCGCCGATGACATGCGCGAAAAGCTTGAAGAAACCGTGCCGACATCGGTCGTCGCCTTCACGCAGCCGATTCAGATGCGCGTTGAGGAGTTGATCTCCGGCGTGCGTGCGACGCTGGCCGCCAAAATCTACGGTCAGGATCTTGGCGAACTCGACCGGCTTAGCCAAGAAATTAAGGAGGCGATATCCGGCGTGCCGGGCGCGGCTGATCTTTCTCTCGAAGCCAATATCGGCAAGCCGCAAATCCGCATTCAGGTCGATCGCGCTGAACTCGCGCGCTACGGCATGAATGCTGACGACGTTCTCAATGTCGTGCGGACTGGCATCGGCGCTGAACCGGTAGGCACGCTCATTGACGGCGTCCGGCGATTCGACATTACGGCGCGTCTTCAAGATGCATCGAAAGCGTCCATGGAATCGATCCGCAATATTCCACTACAGACGGCGGACGGCGCGATCATTCCGCTCGGACGGGTTGCAACGGTCACGTCGGCGGAAGGCTATTCCTTCGTCCGCCGCGAACAGTTGCAGCGCTACGCCGTCATCCAGATGGATGTGCGCGGGCGCGATGTCGACGGCTTTGTCAAGGACGCCAACGACGTCATCGCGGCGAATGTGGATTTGCCGCCGGGCTACTGGATCGAATGGGGCGGCGCCTTTGAAAACCAGCAGCGCGCGCTTGCGAAACTCTCGTTGATTGTTCCGGCGACGATCTTTTTCATCTTCGTGCTGCTCTACACCGCATTCAACTCGGTGAAATACGCCGCGCTGATTATCGCAAACGTCCCCTTTGCAGCCAGCGGCGGGCTCTTCGCGCTCTTCGTCACCGGACAATATCTGTCCGTGCCGTCGGCGATCGGCTTCATCGCCGTCTTCGGCGTCGCCATGTTGAACGGCATCGTTCTGGTCAGTTTCATCAACGAACAGCGCGACGCCGGCTTCAGTGTTCGCGACGCCGTTCGGCGCGGCACCGAACTGCGCTTGCGGCCCGTGCTGATGACGGCGAGCGTCGCTATTCTCGGCCTTATACCGATGCTCTTGTCAACCGGCGTCGGGGCCGAGACGCAAAGGCCTCTGGCCTCTGTCGTCGTCGGCGGTTTGCTGACGTCGACAGCGCTGACGCTGATTCTCCTGCCGGTCATCTATGAGTGGATGGAAACGCGCGGCCGGAAATCTGAGCCGGCGCCGTCTCGGGGCGATCTCGACCTCGCCGACGCGCATGCAAAAGCAGCCGAATGAAAGGAAGCGCATCATGATTGAGATCAAGGCGTTCATTCATCGTAGCCGGGCGGCGAGCGTCGTTCGCGCCTTGCGCAAGGGCGGTTTCACGAACATGACCGCCGTCGATGTCAAAGGCATGGTCAAAGCGCTCGACGAAAAAGAACAGCAATATTCAACCGAGCTTGGCGATCGCGTGATCACCGAGGTGAAGCTGGAGCTTGTCTGCGAAGACGACCGGCTCTCCGAAGCCGCCGATCTGATACGCGCTAACGGGAAAACCGATATGGAGGAATCGGGATTCATTTATGTGAGCAAGATCACGGCCGCTATTCCGATCTAAGTCACTTGTATCTGGTCTCGCAGTTCGTCCTTGTCATTTCGAATTGCGAGCGGGCGATAGCGCTAACTTCCTGCGCGCGTAGTCGTCCGGCGTAACCAGAGGAGCCGCCGGGTTCGTCCCCCTAACCCGGCGGCTCCGCTTGCAACATACAGCTGCATTCGGTGTTCATAGTAGTATCGCTACGAAACACCTGGCCGCGCTGCAGGATTTCCAATTTACCCGGTGAGGGCATTTTTGATGAGTCAAAGCCATAATCATTCTCATGCCGCAGGAGGCGGCAACGAGAAGAAACTTGCGCTTGCCGTCATTTTGACTGGCGGGTTCATGCTTGCGGAAATCGCCGGCGGACTTATTTCCGGCTCGCTTGCCTTGCTCGCTGACGCCGGCCACATGCTCACCGATTTTGCGTCATTGGCTCTCGCCTGGCTCGCGTTGCGCATCGCACGCAGACCCGCCACCTGGAAGCGAAGCTACGGCTTTGACCGGTTTTCTGTGCTTGCGGCTTTCGTCAATGGGCTCGCTTTGTTTCTGATCGCGGTTTGGATTTGCTGGGAAGCCTACAATCGGCTTCGTGACCCGGGGGAGGTTCTTGGCGGGCTGATGTTCTGGGTCGCCTTAGCCGGCCTCGCCGTCAATATCGCGGCATTCTGGATCCTGTCTCGCGGAGAGAAGGGCAATCTGAATGTCCGCGCTGCGACGCTTCACGTCATGGGCGATCTTTTGGGGTCGGTAGGCGCTATCATTGCGTCGATCATCATTATGACGACGGGCTGGACGCCAGCGGATCCGCTCCTTTCCGTATTCGTCGCCCTTATCATCCTGCGGGCTGCGTGGCGCATCGTGAAGGAAAGCGCGCATATCCTTCTCGAAGGCGCGCCTGAACACCTTGACCGGCGCGAAATCGCCGCGGCGTTGACCCGCGAAGTTTCAGGCGTTGAGCGCGTCGATCACATCCATGCGTGGTCCATTACCGAGGAGCGTCCGATGATCACCATGGAGGTCGTGACGGCGGGCGACACAGATATGGACAACATACGGCGGGAAATTAAAGACTATTTACGAAAGAATTTCAGCGTCGATCATGCGACCGTGGAAATAAAACGCAATGACGTTGACTGCGTCGCAGTGAATTTCACCTGATAACCTATGATTGGCTCAGAACTTTGTCGAGTAGTTCGCTTTGAGCCCGATGCTTATCCGGGTTTTCCGCCATCAACTTTTTCAAGTTTAGAATTTTCCATTTTATCGCCGGCAGGTCACCCGCTTGCGGCAATCCGATAAGCGTGAAATCAGGTTCGCCCGCTTGCAGCGTGCGCAGGAGTTCGGCGGCGTTTCCATTGAGTCGCGTCTGGATGTCGCCGATCAGCCGTTTTCGCGCGGAGAGAAGAGCGTCGATATTGACCGGTTCAGCCGTCATGCCGGCGAACTCGCGCGCGAAGTCCTCAGCAATCTCCCTTTCATTAGGGGCGAGCAGTTCATGCATGGGGCGGCTGGAGCAGGCGGCGTAGACGAGAAAAACGCGGAAGAGATTGTCCGTGAGGCCTTCGTTTTCATAAAGAAGTTTGACGTCGAACAAATCCCGCGGGTGCTGGCGTTCAAGCGCCGCGTGCAGTTTTCCCGCGTAAAGATCATCGAACGCCAGAACATTTGTTGCAACAAATCCGAAGGCGTCCTCGACAGCGTCGGTGGTGCGCATCAGTCGCGGTTCGCCAATGACGCCACGCATCACGGGTGAAGTTTCAATTTTGACTGTAACGCCGTCTGCGCTTGCGAGTAAGCGTGTATCGCCGGCGCCGCCGCCGGCGATGCGCTTTGCGGTTACGCCCGGAAGTTTGCTGATCTGCGTCGTGAGCCGATTGAAAGCGTCGTCGATCGCTTTCAACGAAGTTGCGCGATCTTCAATGGGCAGATAGGCGAGATCGACATCAACGGAGAGGCGCGGCATGTCGCGATAGAATAGATTGATCGCCGTGCCGCCCTTGAGGGCGAAGGCGGATTCGGTCGAGACGACGGGCAGGAGGCGCATCAAGAGCCGCACCTGCGCGAGATAACTTTCACGGGCCATCGTCGGACTCATCGCTTTCCTTACCGTCTATCAGCTCTGGCGGTACGGTGATGTCGTAGCGCGGATGCAGTTGTCCGCCGTCTACGAGCGCGCGCGGGCCCGATCCGAGATCGAAATCCTCCGGGTCCAGATATTGTCTCCAAACGTGGTCGTGTTGATCGGCGAAGACGAAGAATAGGCGCTTTACTTTCACGCTGCGGCATTCCTTAAGCAGGCTTTCGAGAAGCCGCGGGCGCAGATTGACGAGGCTTTCAAACAGCATGTCGGCATTGTGAAAACTTTCGTTCGCCGGCAGTTCGTTCAGAAGTTCGAGGATCGCCCGTTCCGGCGTTGAGACGACGAGATCGTTCAATCGTCGGTGCGGCGGGGATGATTGTTTTTCGTCGTCTTTGCCGTCAAGGCCGGTCATGGCGCCGCTGAAGAGCGCGAGGCTTCGGGTTTCAAACAGGTCGGCGTTTGGCAGCCGCGCGAGCCAGGACGGCGCGTCGCCGTAAAGATATACCCGCCGCGGCGCGTCGCCGAGGGTGAGATAATGATCGAAGCCGTGGAGCGACAGAGCGGTGCGTCCGCCCACATGGACTTCGTAATCCATTATCCGTTGCAGGGAGAGAACGAGGCGGCGCCAGTCGCGGCCGCTACCGTCGCGGTGTATGTCAGGCCGGCGGTAAACGCCCCGGGCGAGCTTTTCGAGCCAACCGCGCTGCTCATATTGCAGGATCGATTTGCGGTCGATGCCGCGCGCGGTCAGCCAAGCGGCGTCGGCGACATAGCCGGGCGGCAGGTCGTCGAGCAGGGGCTTTAATCGTTCCTGACGTTGTTGGGTCATAGCCAATAAATTAGGATAAATTCAAAGTTTTGACAAGAGCCAAGTTTAGAAAAATCCTATCACAGGGGTTTAATACCAATAAAGTAGTAAATTATTAAAGCTATCCGCTCGCCACGCCTTCAAAGAGGAGCGGGCCTAGTGCGCGTCGTGTGACGCAGAAAAAGGCGAGAAAAGCCGCTGACCATCAGAGCCGGCAATCCGGTTTCAAAACATCACCCAAACAGGGCGCCACGCTCACGAGAACAAGGTCTTGATGATCGCGCAATCGGGCGTCCTGTTACGGCTGCAGCCTTTGGCGACCGTCGAAAGGGTGCGTTCGAGCTTTTTCAGGTCCGCTATCTTCGTGCGGATCATCTCCACATGCGTGGAGGTGATTTCAAAGACTTCCGCGCAAGTCGGTTTTCGATCCTCCAGCCCCAGGAGCGCGCGGATGTCATCGAGTGAAAACCCGAGTTCGCGTCCGCGCCGGATGAAGCAAAGCCGGTCGGCGAGGGCGCCGTCATACAGCCTGCGACCGCTTTCCGTCCGCGGCGGCGCCGGCATCAATCCGATTTTTTCGTAATAGCGGATGGTCTCGATCTTCACGCCGGTTTGATCGCTCAGCTTCCCGATTGTCAGATTAAATTGGTCCATCACCCTTGATCCTGTAGCGACTACAGAATTTACGATCAACGGCGTGACAGGTGAAGACCAAAACAAGACGAAAGCGCGCAGAAAAGGCGGATGGATCGCCGGCGGCGGGGCCCTTTCGGGGCTAGGAGCGTTCATCGGCGCGTCGTGTTGCATATTGCCGCTCATCCTGATCAATCTTGGCGTCAGCGCGGCGCTTGTCGGCAAGCTCGCTTTCTTTGCGCGGTTTCAACACTATTTCATGGACGCGGCGGTCGTTCTGCTCGCCGTGGCGATTGTCGCGGCGTTCTGGAAAGGGCGGCGGCCTGGCAAACGTGTTGTGATTACGCTCGCCCTTGCGGCGGCGCTTATAGTCGCCGCCTACGTCATGCCGTTCTATGAACCTCAATTGCTTCGCTGGGTGAATCAATGAGCGACGTCATCTCAAAATCGACCATCACCTGTCCTCTATGCAGACATCAGTCTACCGACGAAATGCCGACTGATGCATGTCAGTGGTTTTACGAATGCGAGGGGTGCGGCGCCGTCCTGAAACCGAAGCCGGGCGACTGCTGTGTGTATTGCTCTTATGGCGATGTGAAATGTCCGCCGATACAATTGGGAGCAGCGTGTTGTGGTTGATGAAACGAGAAATGATCACGCCGCGCGCGCACTTCCGTTCTTCTGGTCGTGGGGTCTGCCGCTGGCGATTTTGTTTTCAACGAACTTTATGAGCGGGCTTGTTCCTTTTCCGGTCATCATCATGATGATGAGCGGCTCGTTTTTCTGGATGGGTCTTGCGTGTGTATTAAACGCAACACGATGTCGAAGACGACATTGTTATTATTCCGGACCGATCTTTATCGCTGGCGGCGCCGGCGTCTTGCTGGTCGGCTTTGGGATCGTTTCGTTTGGCGCCGATGGGCTTATTATTATTGTATGGGGAACGCTCGCGCTCGCGCTCCTTACCTATCTGACCGAGCCGATCTTTGGAAAATATGTGAACTGAACGCCGTGGACATCGGGTCTCTTAGCGCATTTTAAGTGTTACGGCGGCCGCCTGACGGCGCCGGGCTCTAGGCGCGCCAATCATGGGTGATTGGCGGCCCGAAGCCGACAAATTCAAAAGATGAATTCGTCGTCTTCGCCGTGCCGGTGACGATCCCAGCCGCAGGCCCGCGCATCCGCGCGGGATAAGGACGCGAGGCTCCGCCCCGCGGCTTTTTAGACATTCCCCTCGGGACAGCGGGGGCGGCGGAACGGAAGACGGGGCGAATAGCGCCGGGCGGCCGCGCCGCAACCGCTTTGGCACTTAATCCGTCTTCGTTGTTTTTTTCATCCTACCAAACCGGTTGCGCCCCGGCCTCCTATGCCCGGCGCTGTTGCTCGCCCCGTTTCCGCCGCCCCCGCCGTCCCGGGGGAATTTGCGGGCGGGAAGGCAAGGAGCGAGCAGCCATGACATCACTTGAAACCGCAACCGATGCGCCCAGCCGCGCCGCCCAGCGAAAGAACGCGGCGAACACCGGCGCGAAGCCGCGCGCGCGTTCCGGCAAGAGAAAGCCGGGCGCCGATCTTTATACAGAGGTAACGGCGAAGATCGTGAAGGAACTGGAAGCCGGACGCTTTCCATGGGCGCAGCCTTGGGCAAACCGAGGCGAAGCGGCGACGATTGCCGCAGGCCTGCCGAAGAATGCTCAGACGGGCCGCGCCTATTCCGGCATCAACATTCTGTTGCTCTGGGGCGCCGCCATCGAAAACGGCTTTTCCGGCCAGACATGGCTGACCTTTCGTCAGGCGAAAGCGCTCGGCGGCTCAGTCATGAAGGGCGAGCGCGGCTCGATGGTCGTCTACGCTGACAAATTTATTCCGAAAGACGAGCAAGTCAGAGTCGAGAAAGAGGGCGGCGACGCCGCTTTCGTGCCTTTCCTCAAACGCTATACGGTCTTTAACGCCGCGCAATGCGAAGGGCTGCCGCCGGAACTGACGGCGGGCGCCAAGCCCCTGCCGGAATGCGATGCGATCCCGCGCGCGGAAAACCTTATCAAGGCGACCGGCGCCGATTTCCGGATCGGTGGCGACAGGGCGTTCTACGTGCCTTCACAGGATTTCATCCGCGTCCCGCCGCAACCGGCCTTCTTTGAACAGATCAATTATTATCGCACTTGCTTTCACGAGCTTGGCCACTGGACCGGCCACGCCTCGCGTTTGAACCGCGAATTCAAAGGCCGTTACGGATCGCACAGCTATGCAAGGGAAGAACTGGTCGCCGAACTGGCGAGCGCGTTTGTTTGCGCCTCGCTTTCCATCACGCCGACCGTGCGCCATGCAGATTATCTGGGCGCATGGCTTGAGGTTTTGAAAGAGGACAACCGCGCGATTTTCAACGCGGCCTCGCTCGCCTCCAAAGCGGCGGATTTCATTCTGGCCTTTGAAACGAATGCGCCTGCGGGATCGACGGCGATGACCGAGCGCAACCCATGAGCGCGCGTGACGAGAAGCCGGAAGCCGAAGAAACGGAGGCCGGAACGCAAACGCTGATGCGCGGCGTCGCGCCGATCACTTTGCGCGACCGGCTGGCGGTTCTCGCGGCGGCGCCCATGGCGCCCCGCACCGCGCAAAAAAGCTGCGACATGGGACTCTTCGACTTGGAATCCCGGCGCCAGATCGACCTTGTCGATGAATTGCGCCGTATCGACCGCGAGGCGGCGCGCAATCCCAAACCATCAGCAACAGGAGAATGAAAGATGGAATTGCAAACAATCCCGCTCGACCAATTGGCGGTCTCGGCGCTCAATATGAGGGCGTCGCGCAAAAAGCCATATCTCGACGATATATTGCCGTCGATCCGCGAACGCGGCGTATTGGTGCCGCTGCTCGTGCGTCCCAACGGGAAGGAAAATCATTTCGAAATCGTCGCCGGACGGCGGCGATTTCTGGCCTCGAAAGCAATCGCAATCGAGACCGGCGAGGCGCGCGATTTGCCTTGCAGGGTGCTTAGCCAGAGCGATGACGCCGCCGCCGTGGAGGCCTCGATTCTTGAAAACACCGCGCGCCTCGAACCCGACGAAATGCAGGAATTCGAGGCGTTCAAAAAATTGAATGACAAAGGCAAGAGCGTTGAGGAGATCGCCCGCATATTCGGGGTGACGGAACTCACCGTGAAGCGCCGCCTCGCATTGGCGAACCTCATTCCCGGCATCCGCAAGGCCTATGCAGAGGACGAGATCGACGGGGCCAGCATCACCGCGCTCACCCTCGCGAGCGTTGCAAAACAGCGCGAATGGTTCGAAATGTTCAAATCGGCGGACATGCGCGCGCCGCGTGGGCCCGCGTTAAAGCGCTGGCTGTTGGGCGGCGGCGAGATCGAAACCGGCGCCGCGCTCTTTTCATTGGAAGATTATGACGGCGACATTTTCGAGGATTTGTTTGGCGAGCGTTCGGTATTCGCTGACGCCGAGAAGTTTTGGGCCCGTCAGGAAGCCGCCATTGAGGCCGAGCGCGAGAAGCTGATTGGGAGCGGCTGGAGTAAGGTGACGATCCTGCCGCGCGGAGAGTTTTTCCATTCATGGGAGTACGATCAACGCCCCAAAAAGCAAGGCGGGGAAGTGTTCATCGAAGTGCGCCATTCCGGCGAAGTGGCGTTCATCAAGGGCTATGCGCCCCGGCGGAAAACCCACGCGGCGAAAGAAAAAGCGCGCGCCGAACGGCCCGAATGCTCAGCGCCTTTGGAGAATTATATGGACCTTCACCGCCACGCCGCCGCGCGCGCCGTACTCTTGAAACATTCTCAAATTGCGCTGCGTTTGCTTGCGGCGCATCTGATCGCGGGCGCGCCGAATATTCGCTGCCAGCCCGACAGACAGGCGACGCGGAAAGAGGAAACGGCGGCGAGCGTTGCGGCGTCGAAAGGACAAAAAACATTTGAGAAAGAGCGCGCCGAAATAGGCCAATTGCTCGATCTTGAAGAGCCGTCCTTTATCACGGGCGGCAATGAAGATGGCTGGCGATTGGCTTGCGTTTTCGCGAAAATGATGACGCTTTCGGACGCCGACATCGCCCGTATTCTGACTTTCGTCACGGCGGAAATCATCGCCGCCGGTCACGAGGCTGTGGACTGTCTCGCGGCGGTCATTCCTATCGATATCGCCGATTGGATGACGCCCGACGACGCGTTTTTCGAGCTTTTGCGCGACAAAAACATGACCAACGCCATGCTCGCCGACATTGCAGGCGATAGCGTTGCAAAGGCGAACAGCGATGCGACGGCGAAAGCCCAGAAAGCGATCATTCGCGACTGCCTCGACGGACGGAACGGGCGCGAAAAAACGCCGAACTGGCGTCCGCGCTGGCTGCAGTTTCCGGCGCTTTCCTATGGCGATACCGGAAAGCCCGGCGCAGTCAAACACGCCGAAAAAATCGCGCCGCTTTTTGCGGGCTAGGCGATCATGGGGCGGAGCGCATTTCGCGCTTCGCCTCGTCATTTTGGAACCTATGGCCGTGATATTCAGATCATCAAAATCACGCCTTCAATCAGCGCCGCCTTCAATTCGCGCGTTGCCGGTCCTGCGTTTCTAACGCCATTCGTCTCCCGCGATTTCGCTTGAGCGACGACAACCATTCCCGGCCTTTATCCAAGCGAAACTGAACGACGACCGGCCCGCCCGAAACCGGCGTTGGCGGATTTTTTCCTCTGGCTGCGCCATTCATCGCGAAACAAAAAATCCGCCCCCGCCGGTCCTCCGCTTCGCTTCGGCCCCCAAAAGTAAAAGAGGGGTTCAGGCGGCCCGGCGCGCCGTTCTCATCGTTTCGCGTCAGGCCGGGGAATGGTTCTCCGGCCAAGCAATAAGGAGACGAAAAGATGGCTCAATCACTTGGAACCGTAACGAAGCGCGAGAATGGCGGCTTTGAAGGCACGCTGGCGATGATGACCTTGAACACGAAGATCACAATCGTTCCCAACGAGGCGAAGGAAAACGAGCGCCAGCCCGATTTCCGCATATATGCTGCGCGCGGCAATGAGATCGGCGGCGGCTGGAACCGCGTCGGGAAAAACTCC
Organism: Hyphococcus sp.; assembly: GCF_965228385.1. Taxonomy (GTDB): domain Bacteria; phylum Pseudomonadota; class Alphaproteobacteria; order Caulobacterales; family Parvularculaceae; genus Hyphococcus. The sequence goes on from NZ_OZ245810.1 coordinate 661,320, forward strand.
GGCAAGCCTTATGTCTCGCTCACCTTCGCGCATCCGGCCTTTGGCGAGAAACGCGTTTTCGCGAATCTCGCCCGCGCCGCCGGACAGGAAGACGAGCGCGTGCTCGCCATTCTCTGGAATCCGCAAAACTAACGCGAGCTTCCACTGCAACAACGCCCCCGCGCGGAATTTCCGCGCGGGGGTTTTCATTATCCGGAACCGTTTCCGCATCGCAAATGAGTCGAATTCTCACCCTCGGATATTCGACTCTGGGCGCGCGCCCTTCGTCCGTTCATTGTGGCCTTCGTGGGATTGGTTGCACGACCTCCCGTTAAGCGGCGAGCAAGACGCTTCGCGGAAAGGCGATGGATGATGACCGGGACGCAAAAGAGCCCCGAAAGCCCGTTTCTCTATGCAGCGGAAGCGGCGCAATATTTGAGATTAAGCGAACGAACGCTCGAATATTACCGGATTTACGGCGGCGGCCCTGTCTATCGCAAACACGGCAACCGCATTCTCTATCATCGCGCCGATCTCGACGGCTGGTCGCAGGGACGCAAATACACGTCGACCGGCGGCGCCGGGGCGCCGGATCGCGACAGAGCGGCTGGGCAATCATGAAAACGGGCCGCAAGAAACCTTTCATCATCGGCGCTGTCGCGGTTGCTGCGCTCGGCGTTGCAAGCGCCGCCGAGTTTGCGCCGCGCTTCGTCTGGAACGCCAGCGCCAGCGCGCCCATTGGGCTTTATTCAGTATCGCGTGAGAGTCTTGAGCGCGGCGATTTCGTCATTGTAGCGCCGACGCCGCGCATGCAGGCGCTGATCGACGAACGCGGTTATCTGCCGCCGGCGACGCCGCTTTTGAAACGTGTCGCGGCCCGTTCCGGCGCTCGGATTTGCCGTAACGAAAACACTATTTCAATTGACGGCGCTGTTGTCGCCCATGCGTTGCTCCGCGATTCCGAGGGCCGCACGCTACCGGTCTGGAGCGGCTGCAAAACCCTCAAAGCCGATGAAATCTTTCTTCTCAATGATCACGCCCAGTCCCTGGATGGGCGGTATTTCGGGTCGACCAAAACCGCTCTCGTGATCGGCGTCGCGCGTCCCGTCTGGACGCGGGGCGAGCGGAACTAATTTCAGGAAATGGAATGAAGAGATGAGACGGGTACGGAAGAAGGCGTGGAGGGCAAGATTAAAGGGGCGGCGCCGCTATGCGGCTAAGCCCTTGTCTGCACATCTTTTTAGGCGGCGCCGTTTTGACGGTGGCGGCGCCAAAATGCGGCGGATGCGACATGCGCGCTGACAGTGATTTCCAGCCGCGTCTGGGGCGCATTCGCGCCCAGGGCGGCAAGGCCTCCAAGCGCTATCTGGCGCGGCTTTACGCGACCATGGAGAAAGCGCGGCCCGGCGTCTTCGCGCGGCGCGGCCGGACGCGTTTTATGGGCGCGCAGATCGGCCGCGGCGCCGGGCTCGGCGCGGCGTTCATTGCGAACGGGCGGGCGTTCGCTCGCCCTCACATGCGGCGCGCCGCCGTCAAGATCCGTTCGGTCCGCCTCGGCGCCAACGGCCTCGGCAAGGCGCGTGCGCATTTGCGGTATATCCAGCGCGACGGCGCCGAGCGAGATGGCGCGCCGGGCAAGCTCTACGGTCCGGATCGCGATCAAGCGGACGGCAAGGCGTTTTTGGAGGAAGGGCGCGGCGACCGCCATCAATTCCGGATCATCCTGTCGCCGGAAGACGCGGGGGAACTCGACGATCTCAACGGCTACACACGCGCCGTCATGGCGGCGGCGGAGCGCGATCTTGGCACGGGCCTCGACTGGGTTGCGGTCAACCATCACGACACCGACCACCCTCATGTTCATATCGTACTGCGCGGGCGCGACGATCAGGGCCGCGATCTCGTCATCGCGCGGGACTATATCACTCACGGGTTTCGCAAGCGCGCCGAGGAAATTGCGACGCTCGAATTGGGGCCGCGACGCGATCTCGATATCGCCCGCAGCCGCCACGCGGAAATCGACAAGGAGCGCTTCACGTCGCTCGACCGCAAGCTGTGTGCAGCGGCCATAGACGGCGTGGTGGCGCCGTCACGAGGGCGGACAGCTTATGAGCGATTTCAAACAAAGCTGCTTTTGGCGCGCCTCAGAACGCTCGAAAAGATGCGCCTCGCTGCGCGCGAAAAAGACGGCTGGCGGCTCGCGCCGGACCTCGAAGAAACGCTGCAGGAATCGGGCCGTCGCGGCGATATTATTCGCTCCATGGGCGCGGCCATGGGGCTGCAGTTCGAGCCCGCGAAATTGCGTGAGTTCGGAGTTGCAGGGTCGCCGCCGCGCATCGTCGGGCGCGTGGTCGGGGAAGGCGCTGCGGACGACGCGCACGACCGGCGCTTTTTGGCGCTCGACGGCGCCGATGGAAACCAATGGCATGTGGCCTTTGATGGCGCTCCCGGAACGGCGCCGCCCGAGGGCGCGATAGTCGAAGCCTCGCTGGCCCCAGCGGCGCCGCGCAAATCCGACCGCACCATCGCTGAAATCGCCGCGCTCTATGACGGGATGTATTCAGACGGATTGCACGCGCGCAACGATCCTTCCGCCAGCCCCGAATACCGCCTTGCCCACAAGCGCCGCCTTGAAGCGTTGCGGCGGGCCGGCATCGGCGAGCGCCTGGCCGATGGGACATGGCGCATTCCGGGTGATTTTGTTGAACGCACAGCGCAGTTTGAAGCGGCGAAGGCGCCAGCGCGGCTGCGGACATTGTCGTGGGTCGGGCTTGATGCGCTGACGACGGCGCCGGTGCGGACCTTTCTCGATGACGCCATAGAGAAGGGCGAAGACACTCACGGCGCGCTTGGGTTTGGCGGTGCAGTTCAGAAGGCGCTTGCGACGCGCCGCAACTGGCTTCTGGCGCAAGGATTGGCGCAGGAAAAAGAAAACGGCTTTTCCATCGATCAGGACAAGCTCGCGGCGCGCTGCGCCGCCGCCATGAATGCGCACGCTGAAACGCTTGGCCGGAAACTCGGAAAGACATTTATTCCAAGCGAAGATGGAGAGCCCATCAAGGGCCGCTTCACCGAGCGGCTTGATCTTCCAACTGGGCGTTTCGCGGTGCTCGAAAAATCGAAGGAGTTTACGCTGGTCCCGTGGCGGCCGGTCATGGAGGCGCGCAGGGGCCGGCTCATCGAGGGCGTCATGGAGCGCGGGCGCGTCAACTGGAATTTCGGGCGAACGCGCAGCGGACCGGGCCGCTAGGAGACAGTCATGCCGATCACAGAAATGTCATCTATTCGCCAGCGCGAAAAACACAAGTTTAACAGGAAAGCGGCGCACCTCGATTGGAGGTTCTGCTTCAGAATACTTGATCAAATCGCTTTCTTTTACAAAAATTTCCACAGTCTTGTTTCGGGCAGGGGGTAGCATGGTTCCTGCACCATTAAAGGATACCAAGCAGGCGATTATCGTCGCCTCCGACATTTTAAGGCCGCTTGCCGCGCCTGCCTCCGCAGCATTTTGGGGAGAGCGATTCAAGATGATTTATTGCGAGACCGGACGCGCGCTTATCGACCGGCTGCGCCGCAGGCCGTTCCACTGCGTGGTCATTCAGGATCAGCTGGAGGATTGCGACTGCTGGCGTCTTGCCAAGATCATCCGCTCAGGACGCTTTTGCGCCCCCGCTCTGCCGATAGTAGTTCTTCATCGAGGCGCCCCAAGCGCCGGGTTCGACGCCATCGCGAAAAGCCTGAACGCTGCAACGGCTTCGCTGTCCGAACCCGATGCGATCCCTCGCATCGTTCAGGCCGCGATCGATCAGCGGCGGCGGTCCAGCGTCCTGATCATTGAAGACGACCCGGACGCCGCCGAAACCGCCCGGCGCGCGCTCGACGCCGACTACAAGGTCCAAATCGCCGTCAATGGCGCGGACGGCCTCACGGCATGGAAAGAAAAGCGCCACGATCTTGTCCTGCTTGATCTCATGTTGCCGGCGTTGCCTGGAGAGGAAGTGCTCAAGGAAATTCTCGCTGTCAATCCGAAACAACCAGTCATCATTGTCACCGCGCACGCTTCGCAAAGCCGTCATTCAAACCTGATGCTGCTCGGCGCCAATGAGTTCGTTGAGAAACCATTCGACATCAATGTGCTTCGCGCGCTCTGTCGAAGCCTGTTTCAGGAAATGGCGCTGGCGCGCGCTGACAGGGAAATCGATGAAATGCGCGCCGCCGCGCGCGAGAACGCACATCGGGCGACCGCCGCATCAATCAGCTTGCGCCAGGGAAATACGTCCGGGGCTGCAATGCAGCTGGACGCCATGCTTGCCGGCGCGCCGCAAGATTTAACCGACGATGAATGGGTGGAGGTGTTGAATGACGTACAAGATAAATAATTCAAAGAAAGCAATTTCCGCAGCGTTTATGGCTTTGCTGCCTGGACAAGTGCTCGCGCAGGAAAATGACTTGGTCCAATCGCTTGGCGGGGATCAAATGTTCAGTTTGGCGGTCGGTTACGAGCAGCCGATCTCAGAAGCGCCAGCCGTCGCGACAGTAATAACTGCGAAGGACATTGAAGCGCTCGGCGCGACCAGAATAGAAGAAGTGCTTGCTACCGTAACCGGTTTGCACATATCAAAAAACCGGGCGCATGACAGCATATATGTAATTCGATCCATAGCGTCGGAAGTAAACCCACACGTTTTGGTTATGATCAACGGCGCACCCATCGGCGACGCCGTGCAGGGCGGCAGGCCGCTCGGTTGGACTTTACCAGTTCAAAATATCTCCCGCATTGAAATCGTACGGGGCCCGGGCTCAGCACTTTATGGCGCGGATGCTTTTGCCGGCACGATAAATATTATTACGAAGACTGCTCAGGAAATCGGACCTTTCTCGGTCGGCGCATTGGGTGGAAGTTTCAGCACCTATGGAGGCTGGATTCAAAGCGGAATAATTCGAGACGGATTTGAAGCGGCGCTTTCTTTCGAAGTGCAAACGACGAATGGCGACGATCCAATCGTGCAGGCCGACGTGCAGACTTTCCTCGACCAACTGTTTAGCACGAGCGCGTCATTAGCGCCTGGCGGCATTAGCCTTGGTAGAACCGATATCAACGCGCGAAGCGATTTTCGCTTTGGAGACAGCTTCACCTGGCGCGCCGCTTATCAGGGCATCATAGACGCCCAGAATGGCGCGGGCGTCGCATTCGCGCTCGATCCAATCGGCGAAAGAGATCTTCACCTGTTTTCTTCGGATATAACTTTCGAAACAGCCCTCACCGAGAATTTGGAGGTGATGGCAACGGCGAGCTTCTTCAGAGAGGATTTCAAGGCATTCTTTCAATCGAACCCGCCGGGCGCATTTGGCTTTTTTCCGGACGGCGTACTGAATCAAATCGATTTCGACCTCACGGAATATCGCGGGCGCGCCGAAATTCTGTATGCGCCAGGAAATGCTCACAAGCTAAAGGCTGGTTTCGGTGTTACATATCAAGAAGCCACGAATATTGTGGACAGCCGTAACTTTCTCCAAGGTCCCGGCGGGGTGTTATTGCCCGCGCCTGGTTTTCTCACAACGGATGAGCTTGGCGTGCTTCCGAACGCCTTTGCTGATTCGAGAACGAATGTATTCGGACTCTTGCAAGATGAATGGTCAGTGGCCCCGGACTGGACCGTGACGCTTGGCGTTCGGTTCGACCATTTCTCCAATTTCGGCTTGACGATCAACCCACGCGCATCTGTAGTTTGGAACGCAAATCCAACACTTACCGTCAAGGCGCTTTACGGAAGCGCATTCCGAGCGCCTACGTTTTTGGAGGAGACAGAGGGATCGGGACAAATCGCGAGAGGCAACCAGAACTTAGAGCCGGAAATGATAGATACGGCGGAAATCGTTTTGGAAAAGCGATGGTCGGACGCGTTCGAAACATCGGTTACAGGGTATGCCTATTGGACTAATGACTTGATCGAGGTCGTCTCTTCTCCAGTGACCGGGATACCGACTTTCGAAAACACGAGCGGCACACGAGGGGCCGGTTTTGAGCTCGATGGGCGATTGGAGATGAATGATAATGTGAGTGTGAGAACGAGCTATGCCTATCAAAGCGCTGAGCTTCGAGATTCAGGACAACGGGTTAGCGGCGTCCCGCAACACCTGTTATATGCTGAAGGACGCTGGATGATGACGTCCGAATGGTCAGGCCTGATAGGCGTCAAGTATGTCGGAAATCGTTCTCGTGCGGCATCAGACATCCGCCCGCCTATAAACGGATATATGCTCGCCAATTTGTCATTGGAATACAGACCACGGCAAATTACGGGTCTCTTTGTGCGGGTCGCTGCAACGAATTTGTTAGACAAGCGGGCTCTCGAACCCAGCCCGAATCTGATTTTTCCAACTGACGATATTCCCCTTGAAGGTCGAAAGATTATTGCTCGAATTGGAGTGTCTAGGTGAAGCGTACCAGCGAAAATACTAGGTCGTCATCAGAAAGAGACAGGCCATATTTTATAAAGGGCTGGCCATTCCTAGGCCAGCTTCCTGCTTTGGCGAATGATCTTATCGGATCGCTCAGAAGGTTTGCCGAGCGAGATGATCGGCCAGTTGAATTCAAAATAATGACTTCAAACGCCTGTTTGGTATCTTCGCCAGACGGCGTGAAAGAAGTCCTGACAAGAGGCGAGCCCGACTTTACGAAAGGGATTCTCACATTCTCAATGAAGGCGGCGTTTGGTGACTCGTTAGCGCTAGAAAATGGTGCTGAATGGCGTCGAAAACGCAAACTGCTGCAGCCGTTATTTTTGAAGAAATCAGTTCGGGCATGGCGTCCGATCATAAACTCAAATGTTGATTTGTTGGTTGAAAGATGGAGTCACAGAGGTGCAGAAGGTTCGGTCGTTAATATATCGACAGAGGCCAACCACCTTATTCTCGATATCATGACAACGATCATGTTTGGCGAAGATATGTCGTCGGAGCGTGCGCAGGCCGCTAGCGAAGCCGTGACCAGTATCAATGAGGCTTTGTTTGGTGTCTTCTGTCGAAGTTTTGTCCTAAGGGGCTCGTTTCAGAACTCAAAACTTGCGCAAGGCAAAAAATTTAGGAACGCCTTGAAAAAGTTTAACGACATAGTTGACCATTCTATCACAAGCAGCACCGCCCAAGCTACTTCAACTCTCATCGATCAATTCCGTTTGCTCAAGTCGTCAGATGGCGATCAATTAAGCGAGAAGGAAGTGCGCGATGAGGCGACAGCATTCTTTTTTGCCGGCTTAGAAACGACTGCAAATGCGTTAGTATGGGCATTCTATTATCTTGCGTCGCATCCGAACTTTGCGGACCGAATTGCTGCGGAGGCATCAGAACTTTCGGAATCGCACTTTCCGGATTTTGATGAGGCTGAGCGATTACCTTTCACGCATGCATTTGTAATGGAGACATTAAGATTGAAGCCGCCGGCCTACGCTTTGGAACGGCGCGCGTCCAGCGAAACGAAACCGGTTCAGGGATGCCCTCTGAGAAAGAATGCAACAGTTATACTTTCACCCGCGGTGACGCATAGGCAGACGGAGTATTGGGAGGAACCGGATAAATTCTGTCCGGATCGGTTTGAGTCGGGAAGTAAAAGTCCGCAGCACCAATTTGCGTTTTTTCCCTTTGGTGGCGGCGCGCGAAAGTGCATCGGTATGCATTTGGCGCTTATGGAATTGATAATGACAATTGCAAGATGCGCGCAGAAATTTGAGTTTAGACTGGTCGATGGTCAAACCGTGGGCGATAAAGTCGGCGTGACGCTTATGCCGGACAGAGATATTCAACTTATTTTGCGCCATAGGCGCCCATCTTAATTGGTAGCGGAATTTTAGCTGTAAATACCGACCCCGCACCAAGCTCACTGCGAACATCAATCTCGCCACCCATTAATTTTGCAAATTGTCGTGAGATAGCCAAGCCAAGCCCGGTTCCGCCAAATGCGCGACTGGCGCTCATATCGACCTGGCGGAAAGGTTCAAAGACAGAATCAATATCCTTTTCAGCGATACCGACGCCCGTGTCTTCGACTTCTAACAATAGCCGGTTGGGGCGACCTTTGCATCTGAGGTAAATCTCGCCATTGTGCGTAAACTTGCAGGCGTTCGTCATAAGGTTGAGCGCGATCTGCTGAAACTTATCGCGGTCAATCAAAACAGGCGCCGGACAGTCGATTTCAGCAGTGAACTTGTTGTTCCTTTCTGCAGCAAGCGGCAGGATCGACTTCTGGGCATCGTGAAGCAGTGCGCTGATGTCGGTTTCGACCAGATTAAGGTCGAACTTTCCTGCTTCTGCGCGGGCCAGATCAAGCATCTGGGTGATGCGGTTTAGGAGTTCATGCGCGCGTCCGAGAATATTTGAAAGTTGTTCGCGTGAGCGATGGGCGGCGTCGTCTTCGACGGCGAATTCCAGCTCTTCTAGCGTCAATTGCGTATAGCCGATTATCGCCTGTAAAGGCGTTTTCATTTCGTGGGTAACCGCGGCCATAATTTCGGACTTCTGCCGGTTGGCGGCAAACGCTGCATCGCGGGCGGTTTTTAGCTCCTGCGTTCGGATCGCTACTTCTGATTCTAGCGCAGCCTGGGATGTCTCGATCTCATCCATAAGCTGGTTATAGATCGCGGCGATTTCCTGAATCTCCTTGGATCCAAATATTCTGGCGCGCTTACGCGGCGCGTCACGCCCGCCATTCGACATCGTTGAACTTAGCGATCTCAATGGATCGGTCAGCACACGCATCTGGAAGGATAATAGTGCCAGGAATATGCCGGCGGCGGCTAACCCCGCTAAACCATTGATGACCCAGATTGTACGAATAGTTTCACGCACCGGCGATTTCGAGAACGCCAGCACAACTGAACCAAGATATTCCGCGTTGACCGATCCGTTATCTAAATCGTTGGGTTCTGGAGAGGACAGAACCGGCGCGGCGACAATCCAATACTCAGAGGACTCCCGTATATCTGTGAGATGACGGATTGGGTTGTCCGTGTCATTGATGGCGTGGCCATTGTTGTATCCTGCCAGCGTCTCGCCGTCGGCTCTAATCAGCCTCGCATCGTCGATATTGGGGAATGCGGTGATGCTCCCAATCGCCTCTTCCGCGACCGTCAAGTCTTCTACGAGAAACGCGAAGACAGAGCGTTCAGCGAATTGCTCGGTCTGCAGTCGGGCGTCAGTTATAGCATTGTCTCGGAGCTGACGTGAAATCAAAGTCGAGGTTATGGCCGTCAGCGTAATCGAGAATAAAATGATGCTGGCTCCGGCAGTGACGGAGAGTTGACGGCTAATTCGCATCTGGCGGAAGCGATTCAGCATCGTGCTCATCGCTCCCCCAGGATGAGATCAAAGGATCGCTCATCCTGCGCCGAGATGTTGACGTCCAAGTGATTTGCAATCCGCTTATTGACCGCAAATTTTACTGCGCCGAGCGGTTCGACCTCCGGGCGCGTGTTAGGATTCTCAGAAATTGCGATGGCTTGATCGGCAAGTTGGGCGCCCATCGCCTCAAGATCAGGATAAATAGCAATCAACGCTCCGCGACGCGCATGATCGATATTGTTGCTGATGATCGTAAAATTACGCCGCCAGCTCTCTTCCACGAGGCGTGGTAGATTGCTGTTTGAGACAAATGACGGGTTGGAAAGAAGCCACAGAACATCGGTTTCGGAGTTGCCGTATTTCAGGATATTCCAGTAGTGGTTTGAAGCTTCCGAGAGTGTCGTGGCTTCATGGGCGACGATTGTAATCCCGATAGATGCCGATATCGCTTTGGCGCGCTCAATGAGCCAACGGTCTTTTGAGGGATCGTAAACGACTATTATTCGCCGTTTTTCCGGCATAAGCGTCTTCAATCGGCTGAGCAGAAAGACGGGATCGGCGGTCAGGGAGACGCCGTCGCGGCTTCCCAGTCCCGGCTCAATATCAAGTCCGCCGACCACTTGGCGGATTTCCAGGCCGCTGTTTCGATAGGATTCGTCTGCTTGCCGGCCGAGCGTGAAAACAATCTCGGGCGCATCCGAAGAAATACCGTTTCGCATCGCTTGCGGCGATGCGAACGAATTTAGCCGGCGCTCTGTTATCGAAAGCGTCGGTTCCCGCGACCGAACGCCCATTTCAATGGCGTTAAATATCTCATCGAATGTGGGGTTTGGGGCGGGTCGAAGAATAACTGCTTCGACGGGGCGTTCTTGTTGCGCTCTGGCGTCTGGTGGGAAGAAGGCGCTAATTACCAGCGCAAGGAGGAGCGAGCCCGCAACAAGGCGGGTCAATGCGCGCCTTTCAACCGGCGCCGGCGTGCCGGCTTTCTCGCGTTCCCGCATCCCATGCCGTCCCGCTTACAAGTCACTCTTGTCGGTGATCTTTTTCTTTCGCCGAACCCGCTTCACATAGGCATCGAGGTCAACGCCCTGAATCATGCGCTTGAACCAGTACCGCTTCATCGTATTGTTGACACGACCTTCAAAAATTTCCGAGTCGCCGCGCATATGGGCCAGAAAAGCCCGCACGGTTCGCGCGCATAGGTCTTCCTGTACCGCATCAATCGATGCAGTTCCCTGGTTCCGGATTTTTTCGACTAGGCTTAAAACGCATTCCACAGGGTCCATTAATCCGTCGCGTTTGTTGCCTTTTTCCTGAGCTAGCTTTTCGAAGAACACCTCGTGCTTTGGATAGAGCGTCAGGCAAATCAATGCGCCCGCAACGACGCCAGTCTGAAAGATTTCTGCGCTCGGCATCGCCTTGTCGAGCAGAAGCAGTTCTTGACGGAATAAGCTGACCGCTCTTCGGAGATCGACCGGCGTTTCGTCTGACGCGACTCTAATTCTTCCGCGCAGCGCCAATGTAAAGGCCTGGACGAGGAGCCCATGCTTCAGGCGTCTGGAATTAAGGCTCATTTCATTTTCACGAAACGCCGCCTGTATGTCATCAAGGCGACTGATCGCAGAGCTGGCGGCGTGATGGGCCCGGTATAGATCGTAAAATTCACGTTCGGATTCAGGAAAATAAATCGTTGCGCGAACTGTCGCCGGCGCTGCGACAGCGCCATTGCGCCACAGTCCAGCCCGCACATGGCCGTCAAGCTTGTAAAGAGCGCCCTCCCATTTACATCCAACGACCTGCCGCAAGGTCTCGCGGAGGGAACCGCTTGCGTTTTTCATAAACGCCCAGTGCCCGTCAGTCGGCCCGGCGCTGTGACTTGGATGATCCAAAGCGCTTGTCCACACTGATGCCGGCAGTTCTAAGGTGGCTGGCGCACCGTTCCTGGTGGGCAGAATATCCGGCATCAAATCTATGTTACTCTTTTTGCGAAGATGATTAGTCATATTTTGTGCTCGGGCGGCAAGTTTATTCAATCTGGCCAGCAAAAAATGCAATAAAATCAAACTATTTCCTGCAAAGCAAAGGCCAGGAAAACCTATATCGCAATTATGCGTGATGTTCCACTGCCTTCCTCTTTCAGCGAAGCAAAAAATGCATTAACATTATCAACGGGAAAGCCAATTTGACGGGTTTAAGGCCTTGGGAACGTGGACAGAGCGGTTCAACAGGCGCTGCCGGTACATATGTCCCTCGCAAACGGCGAGGCGCGGACATCCGCGGGTTGGGCTTTCGAGTTCCTTCGGCGAAACCCCAAATTTATTTCTGCTGTAGAATCGAGAGAAAAGAGAACTCTTCCAAGCAAAGCCATAGGGGGTGTAACGGTTGTTGCGGTCGGCGAGGGGGAGTCGAGGGAAGGGTTTGGGGTTCTTTTTTGCGACCGTTGCGATCGTCCAATCGATAATACGATAGTCTTTTGGGAGCGCGATCTATCCGCAGATATTATAGACGCGCGAATTGTTAATTCGCCTGCCGATGAAACAGAAGACAATGTACTGAAGTTGGAGAAATTTAAGTGCGATAAAATTCTGCTGACCGGGCCAGATCAGACGCCACAATTGCTTCTTAAAACGGGTTCAAAGCAAATTCAGATAAATTGCATAGGCGGAGATTTTGTGAGTGTAGGGCAGGCGATTATTCCTCAAATTGCGCCTGACAGAAATATTGAACGCCAGTTGCTCGTAATGCGTCGATTGTTTCATCTGTACAGCGAGCGCGAGTTTGCAGAAACGCTCTTCAAGCCAGACGCCAAAGGCGCGCGCCTTGGCGAGGTTCTTACCGCGCTTGATCTTTGGCTTCGACAGACTCCGATGCGTGACATCGCGATCGCTCTGTATGGCGAACAGATCGTCACAGATGATTGGGCGCCGGAAGGCGGATATTTGATCGACCGCGTGAGGCGATCGATCCGGCGGGGGAGATTCATGATGGAAAAGGGATATCGTCAGCTGTTGGGATAGTCCTAAATAAGTTTTTCGGTATCCGGCTCTTCGGCGCCCCAGATTTCATGTTACGATTGGCAAATATATGGCATTGGCGCTCGTCAAGAGATGGGACCAACGCGAATCGCCTTCAGATCGCCCGATATGCGTGAATGTACTCTCCCAATGATGGTCAAAATCACTAATAATGCCGCCAATATTCTGAAATACTGATTCTGGGCGGAGACTTTCAATGTGGTGGCTTTTGATCATTGCTGGAGTGGCCTTGTTCTTTTTCTTCAATGGCCGGAAGAAGGCGACGGCCTCACGCCTGAAAAGTGCAGTGCCGCCACAGGCGGTAGCCTCGCCCCGGTTGCAAGCAACAACGCCGCCCCGGAAGTCCGCTTCCAATGGTCGTCCCATGGAATGGGTGCCGAAAGGTGACGCCGTCATCATCCAGGGCGTCAGAATTGAGGGAGGAATGATCTATGTGGGCGAACGCAATCGCCCGGGAGATTCAGACCGCATTCAGAACGCGCTGATCAATCCGTCCTTGTCAGCTTCTGGCTCCGCACGCGATCCCGGCGGAGACTCGATGCCGTATTGGCCATCTTACTCAGAGATCGAGCCGCGGGCTCGGCGAACGTATCTCGAATGGTTGGCGAGCGGGCGCGACGATCCTGAAATTGGCGTCGGTTATGTATTTTTGTACTTCTACGGCCTCGAATACCGGCTGTTCTTTGAACAGGTAGAGGCGCAGGCCGATGAAATTCTCGCTGAAGTAAAACGCCTTCTTTCAATTTACGGCGGCAATAATTCCTTCCGCGGCTATGCCGAGCGCTTACTCGATGCGGCGGGATTTTTGACGACAAAGCTTGACCAAAGACCCCCGGTCGAACCGCCAAGCTCTTCACTTTTCGAAATGCCGTATGACGTACGAGCATATCTTGGCCGAAAGGTGCTGGATGGCGAGAACCTCGACGCCGATGACGCCTTGCTCTGGATGGTCTCATCACCGGCCGTACAGCTTCGGACGCCTGCCATCCGATGTTTCGATGAGCTACGTGCGCTTTGGAATGTCAGGTTTGGCAAACGGTTTCCAAACGGAATAAAGGTCAAGCCTCCGAAAAAGAAACTGTCCTTGGATTACCGGGCTGCGAGTGGACGTTTTAACGCATCCATTTCGGGGAAAGGCGACGATCTGCCGGACGTTGGAGCGCTGACAGCGCCGGTGACCAAGTTGAATGGGCTTCTTGCCGAGTGCACCAGCGATCTTGATGCTTACAGCCGTTTGATTGGGCGTTCGCCGGAAGCGAAAGGCACGATCGACGCTGCAGCGTTACTTCCGGCTGACCTCATGGATGCGCCGTCTGCCAATCCGCTGAAGGAAATCGCGTCTGCAATTGCGGCGCGCCTGTCTGAAAAGAAATCAGGATGGATGCCGGTAAAATCATTGCTTGAGGCGATTGACCTGGAGGTCCCGGCAGGCGGCAAAATTCCTGCGGCCACGCTTAACAAGCTGGGAGCTGTGCTTGACAAGTTGGGATTGGGTTTCGAACCTGACCGGCGGCTGGGAAGCATGCCGCCGGGCCCCGACGACATCGTTGTCCTATTTGAATCGAAGAACGGGGTTATTGACGCCGATGGCGATTCTTATCGCGCGGCGAAGACGATAACGGAAATTTGCGCGCTTGCTGCTGGCGCGGATGGCGAGATCGCCCCGGAAGAGATTGAGCACATCAAGTCTGAAATCCTGTCTGTGCCGGGTCTTTCTGTTGACGAACGCCAGCGCCTTTTCGCTTACGCAAAAGCCCTGTGCCGCAATGCGCCTCGTCACCAGCCGATTTTACGGAAATTGTCCAAGGCTGACGAAGAGACAAGGAAGACGATAGCAAGATCGGCGATTGATGCGGTCCTCGCAGACGGCCGGGTAGAGGCTTCGGAAGTAAAATATGTCGAACAGCTCTTCCGTTCCCTCGGGTTTCCGGCGGAAGACGCCTACGCCGCCTTGCATCGGGGCGCCGCCGGTTCCGATGAGCCGATTGCGCTCAGGCCGGCGACGCGTGAACCCGGTGCGCCGGTGCCTCCTCCACCCGATATGGCGGCTGAGAGAGCAGCGTCAATCGATCGCCAGAAGATTGAGCGCATTACTAAAGAAACAGCGCAAGTCGCGGGTCTTCTCAGCGAGATATTTGCCAATGAAGACGAGGAAATTGTTCAGCCGCCCTCGAGAATTGCAGACAACATATTGTTGCGATTCGAAGGGCTGGATCAGCAGCATGGCAAATTGTTGAGTTTTCTGCTTGCGAATGGCGAACAGTCGCGCCCTTCCTTTGAAAGCGAAGCGAGGCGGCTGCAATTGCTCCCGGATGGCGCGATTGAGACCATCAATGAATGGGGCTTTGACGTTATTGGCGAGCCGGTTCTCGATGCAGTAGAAGACATTTGCGTTGTGAGCGACCTCGTTGAAGAAATTCAAACGCTGGAGAAAAGATGATGGCGAAGTCTCCGAAGATCCGCACACGGGAAAGGGACACGATTGTTCAGGCGCTAGCCGCTGGTGTTGTGCCGCGCATCGGGCTTCAGCACATTCAGGTCGGGCGGGCCGCAGAGCTGAACGCGCTTGTGCGCGATATAGACCGGATTGCCGACGACGGGTCCGCTGTGCGATTCATTATCGGCGAATACGGCGCCGGCAAGACATTCTTTTCAAACCTGGTGCGCTTGATTGCGCTTGAAAAGAAGCTGGTCACCGCGCATGCGGACCTTGCGCCGGATAGGCGCCTTCATGCGACCGGCGGGCAGGCGAGAACGCTCTATGCGGAGGCAGTCAAAAACCTCTCGACCCGCACTAATCCTGACGGGGGAGCATTGCAGAATATCCTCGAACGCTTCGTGACCGAATGCGTGCGACAGGGCGAAGCGCAACAAAAGCCAATCGAAAAGGTCATAGATGAAAGGCTGGCGGCGTTGCAGGACCTTGTAGGCGGTTATGATTTTGCAACTGTTGTTAAGGCCTATTGGCGGGGCAGCGAGACCGGCGACGATGTGCTGAAGGCAGGTGCCCTGAGGTGGCTGCGAGGTGAGTTTTCAACGAAAACAGAAGCACGACAGGCTGTCGGTGTCAGGACCATCATAGACGACGCCTCGATCTATGACGGCTTAAAGCTTCTCTCTGAGTTCGTGAGACTTGCAGGATATGGCGGATTGCTCATCGTATTCGACGAGATGGTCAATCTCTACAAACTCCAAAGCGCGCAAGCGAGAAAGCAGAACTACGAGCAAATCCTCAGAATGTTGAACGATATTCTTCAGGGGAACGTCGGCGGCATTGGTTTTCTTTTCGGCGGGACGCCTGAATTTTTGATGGACCCTCGCCGCGGCCTTTATAGTTATGAAGCCCTGCAATCAAGGCTTTCGGAGAATACGTTCGCCGTAGACGGTCTTGTCGACATGACGGGACCGATCATGCGGCTTCAAAGCCTGACCCCCGAAGAACTCTATGTGCTGCTCCAGAATCTGAGGCACGTGTATTCCGGCGGGAATGAAGAGGCGTATCTTATTCCGGATGAGGCGCTGGAGGCTTTTATGGAACATTGCAGCGAACACGTCGGGGAGGCTTATTTCCGGACGCCCAGAAATACGATCAAGGCCTTCGTTCACATGCTGGCGGTTTTAGAACAGAACCCGCAGACAGAATGGCGGGCGCTGCTCGGCGCTACGGAAATCGCTCCCGATGAGGAGGAGGAAGGGGTGGATGACACCGCATCGGATGGCGACGATGAGCTCACCTCCATCACCCTCTAAGGCGTTCGACCAGCTGCATCCGGAAGTCCAGCGATGGATCTGGGAGAAGAAGTGGCAGGCGCTTCGCGATATCCAGGATCGCGCAATCCCCGCCATCCTTGATGGTGAAGGGGATGTCCTGATTTCCGCCTCGACGGCGGCGGGAAAAACCGAAGCGGCCTTTCTGCCGATCCTGACGGCGATCAAGAACGAAGATGCGCCCGGACTCTCCGTATTGTGCGTCAGTCCTTTGAAGGCGCTGATCAACGACCAGTTTCAACGGCTGGATCTGCTTTGCGAGCGGATGGAGATTCCTGTCGTTCGCTGGCATGGCGACGCCCCCCAGGGAGCCAAGCAAAGAACTCTCAAGGAACCGCGCGGCGTCGCGATCATTACCCCTGAATCGATTGAAGCCCTGTTCGTTCGCAAACCCGCCGCTGCTCGAAAACTCTTTGGCAGCCTGCGTTTTGTTGTCATCGACGAACTACATGCATTTCTGCACGGGCCGCGAGGGCTTCATTTGTCGAGCCTGCTTACGCGTATAAACGAGCTAAACCAATCGAGGCCGCGTCGCATTGGCCTGTCAGCGACCATCGGCGATCTATCCGCTGCCGCTCGATGGATGAATTGGCGGCACCCGGAAGAGGTTTTCATCCTTGAATCTTCTGCTGAAAAGCGCGAGCTACAATTGCAAATCCGAGGCTATGAAGAATTACCGCCGGCTTCTTCCGCCAATGAGATGGATTTGGAGGACGACAAGCACTCGGTGATTGCCCGAATTGCCGAGCATATGTTCGAACGCCTTCGCGGGGAGAACAATCTTGTCTTCGGCGGCCGCCGCGTTGACGTAGAGGTGCTGGCCGACCGTCTTCGTCAACTATCGGAGGATGCCGCAGTGCCGAACGAATTTTTCGCACATCACGGCAGCATCTCTAAAGGACTTCGCGAAGATTTGGAGGCGCGTCTTCGCAGAGGCGATTTGCCGACGACGGCAGTGGCGACATCCACGCTGGAGCTTGGGATCGATCTTGGATCGGTAAAAAGCGTAGCGCAATATGGTGCGCCGAGATCAATCAGCTCCCTGAAACAACGATTGGGTCGGAGCGGACGCCGCGAAGGATCGCCGTCGATACTTCGCATCTATGCGAGTGAGAGGTTTATCCGCAAAGGGGATGATCCTATTGACCAGTTGCGGCTTGAGATCGTGCGGACGGTCGCTGCGGTTCGTTTGCTCATTCGCGACCAGCTTGAGCCGCCTGCTGCAGATAGCTCGACAGCAACCGTCATTCTTCACCAAACGCTTTCGGTCATAACTGAACGGGGCGGCGAACGCGCCAACAGGCTATATAAAGCGATTTGCGGCGCCGGGCCCTTGTCATCATTCTCCAGTCAAGATTATGCGCGGTTGTTGCGCCATATGGCCCATCCAGATGTCAAACTCATCGAGCAAGCGCCCGACGGCGCTGTCATGCTTGGCGAATTGGGTGAAAAGATTGTCGATAGCCGCACTTTCTATGCAATTTTTCCGACAGACCAGGAATGGCGTCTGGTTCACAAGGGGGAAGTGCTCGGGACGCTTCCCTTGAGCAATATTATCAGCGTCGGCGGCCTTATCTTGTTCGCCGGCCGAAGATGGCGCGTCGTCTCCGTCGATGATCCTGGCAAAGTGCTTGACGTTACGCCTCATAAATCGGCGCGCCTTCCGAAATTCGAATCTGCCTTTTCAGAATCAGTCAGCGACGAATTCGTTGCAGAAATGCGGACCGTGTTGCGTGGGGTAGATGAGCCTCCTTATCTTGATAAGGAGGGCTTGCGGCTGCTCGGCGAGGCGAGGGCGGCCTATCGGGAATTTGAACTCGACTCCGTCAGGATTCTGGGTGTTGGCAGAGACACGCATTTGTTCTTATGGCGTGGAACCGCGGTCACGAATGCATTCGCTATTGTCCTGCAAGCCGCTGGCCTCGAATGCGAACCGCATGATCTTGGTGTTACACTTCCAGAGACTGCCGGGGATGAGGCTAGGGCGATTGTTCAACAAATCTCGCACGCAGAGGACCTGACAGCTCAGGAATTATCTGGTTTCGTGGAGAATATCCGATCAGCTAAGTATGACGACCTGATCAGCGAAGAAATTCTGAGAAATGAGTGGCGAAAAAGGAATGAGCCCTACTGTGGTGAGATTTCTGAAGTTGCAAAAGGGCTGATTTAGGCGGCTGTGATGACAATCATCGTGCTAAGCTTAATCAGGAGGTACCGCGAAAGCCAAAGTTCGTCGTGCACATAAAACCGGATATTGTTTCGTTGTACACTGCGGTTTCATTGGACGCTGCGGGAGGGCGTCGAACCTGCGACGTGATGAGCAGATTTGAAGCCGTGACCCGTCCGGTTACAGATTTGTCTTTCAGTGGGGTCTCGCACAGCGACTGAGATTAGACATTGAAACGAAGACCAGCCACATAACCACGATGAGTGGATTGCTCGAAATCCCATTCGTAGACCGTTAGGTCCCTTATGGGCACTGATAGTTGAGCCAAGCAAAAGGCGAGCGCGTTTGGCCCGGCAAAATATAGATGTACTCTGCAGCACGACCCGGCTTTGCGTAGGATGTCTGTGCATTTATCGACTACGGCTTGGCTTATTGCGTACGCATGCGCCGGGCCGCTGACGAAACCTGGAGAGGGGCCATCCGTCGGGCGTACAGAGATCCGGCTCGCGTGTTGAAGCCCCTTTTTCTGCAAATCGAGGGCAACGCCTTCTGAAACATCCCGTGCAATTGAGACGTCGATAACAATATCACTTGTCGCTGAATCGGTCTGCGCCACAATTGAACACCCGTGCTCAACAGGCGACATCTGATCAGGGCAGAGTGTCCACATGCGTTTGGCGCCGGTTCGCTGCTCAAGGTCAATCAACTTGCCGCTTTTGATGCTGAGCGTTCGGCCGGCGGCGAACGCTATCGATACATGCGCGTCCAGGGCAATCTGTAAGTGATCTGATTGTCTTGCCGCGGCAGTGAGGAAAGAATTAATGCGAGGGCCAATCTGATACTGCCAATCGTCGATGTTCCGCACTTGCCGCCCATTAAAATGGCCGGTCAGGTCCAGAAGTCTATCTGTTCGAAGCGCCAGATCATCAAAATCATGAACAAAGGTTCGTATGCCGATTGACAATGGTTTCGGCACGCTCAGGAACAAGTCTTCTTGCCGACATAATGATTCGAGAAGCGTTATGTCGAATTTGCGATGGCCCTGCCCATACCAACGCCAAATGACTTCATCGTAGGTTGCGGCCGACTTTGATCGGTCAATCGGCTTTAGCCCGGCGGCACTTAATGAAAAATTCAAGTTTTCAATGAGCTCATCAATAGGAGGGCTGCCGGCGCGCAGGCGAAATTTGTCCAGCATTTTGCTCAAGGTTTCTTCTGAAACGCCAAGATGATCACACCATGCATTTCGTATAGCACCCATCTTGCCTGTAGGGCCCGTCCCGTCGAAAAGGCGATTAATCTGGAATTCCCTTTCCGAGTTGCCGATCAGTCCAATCAACGGATCACCGGTATGAAGCGACGCCGTCGTTGCGAGGTGAAACCGGTCGCTATCTTCGGCCGTTTCAATTGCATCGCGTAGACGCTCCAACAATGAGACTGAAGTCGCATTGATTGATCTCGGATCAATTAGATCGGCCCACCCGATGCCTTTCCCAATCACTTGCCATTTGCATTGGTAGTGGTCGCGATGGACTTTTCGTCCATTATAGTCCAATCGTTCGTGCCCGGGCCTAAATGTAACAACAACATCGTCAAATGCTTTAGGGCCGTCCTCAAAAGCGACGGTCTGAATCTCGCTATTTTCCCGGAGCAACGAGAGAGCTTTTAGCCAGAAGTAAAATGCTTGCCAGCGTCGCCCGGATTGGCTCGCGTCTAGAGAAGCCGCCATTGCGTCAACTCAGCGGGAAGTAGTCGCCGAGGAGGTCCCGCCAAGCACACAACGCATCTCCTTGTTTGCTCTGGCTTTCAAGCCGTGCTGCTCTTGCGGCCGCTTTGTCGGCGTTTCTTAACGCGTCTTGTGCGGTTATGAGTCTCGCTCCAGTCATTTGGTCGGAAACGGGCGGTCCGTATCCGGCAGGATCAGGCCACTCATTTACAATTGCATCGTGCGCGGCTGCAAAAAAACGGCGGACTTCGTCAGGAAAAGTGGTGAATGGTGGCTGGACAAGATCTAGCGCCATGACTTCGATTAGGAAGGAAGGTTTGATCGGTTTGCCTTGGGCACGGTTCCAAGCTTTCAACATTTTTACAAGTGGCACCCAATCGCCGCCCATTTCCTTATTCTTGTCGCTAGCCTTCTGTTTATGGATCTTGGGATCTGTCTTGATCCATTGCCCGAGATGTCGGTCCGGAATTTTGTATGCGCTGCCCGACGTAAATGCCGGCACTGCATCGATGGATAGGACTTTCCCGTCGTCGGCCGCTGTTGGAACCGCGCTGTCAAATTCGACCGTCACACATCGGCGATTGTCACCGTCAGGATCTACTGCCGATAAGCCATACGCGTCTGTCAGCGTCTTCTTAAAATCATCGAGAATTTCCGCAGGCGGTCGGTCAAGTCGATGGGTTTCATCCGATCCAAGAACGAAAAATATATCTACGTCCTTGAGGGGCTTGGTCTTCGTATGGCGACCGTAGGACCCGGTTAGAAAGCTCGTATCGACGTCAAAGTCTTCATCGATTGTTTCGCGCACATCTTTTTGACGTTTGCTCGCATCTTGTTGTTCGGTCGGACTGAGTTCCAGCCGGGACTTAAACTTTTTGAATGCGTCTGCGGTCGAAAGGGTCATTGATAGGTCCTAACCGAGGCCATAATGTCCCGCGTCGACAGAACCGTTCCCTGTGTTCGAGCGGTGAGCTGTGCCACTGAGCGCAAAGTTGTGTCGCTGACGCCATAAACTTTTGGCGCACCGCTCGCAACAATAAGGACAATGCGATAAGTGCAGTTGGCAGGCGGGCGCTTGGCCTTTAGTACGGATGTACGGAAGAACGCCTTGTCCACCCAGAGGTCTTCATCATCAGAATCGCCGTCATAGGCTATCGGAAAATCCCAACGGGCAACCGCGCTGTCGGATCCCGGTTTATAAAATTCGACGACTACTTCATTGAGGTGGCCCGAAATAAGCCAGGCTTGGGCGGCCTCGCTCACCCAATCGTTCCATGCATCCAGCAGTTTTTCGGTGCTCAGTCCATATTCGACAATCAGAATTCTGATCAGTGTTCGGAGCTTGTCCGCCACAAACACTGCTGTGTGCGTGCGGGTATAAGTTGAGGTAGAGACGTTCACGACCGTCATCAGGCCCTCACTTTCGACCAGTCGATAGCGATATCGCTAGCGCTCTTCGAAGTTGGCTCGTTCTTTGACGGTGCGCCTTTATTCTTGTCATACGCCTTGAAACGCGGTGAACGTTTGCCAAATAGCTCGTTAAGCCAGTCAATGTCAGCCTTGTCAGCCGGCACATCTACAGCCCAGTTTTCGCCCGCTGTCGGATTCCAGTCGATTGGATCGATGTCTGCGCCACGCTCGACTGCGTCTTGATAATATTCGAGATAGATTCGTAGCTGCGGCCCGTTACCGGAAAATATGATAGGATAATCCTTCGGGTGTTCGTCCGCTATGATGTCCTGCATGGTGCCGGCTGCGCCTACAAGCTGCTCCTTGTCGGTCGTGTCGTTTCCGGTGACCAACTCTACAATCTTTTCCCAGGTTTGCTTTGCCGATCGCTCGGGATGCGCGGCGATGTCGCGTCTGATTTTCATGCCGCTACCTTTTTAGCTTGGCGTCCGGCGTGGGCGCGCTTGATCGCGTGGCTCACTTGTTCAGCCGTCATTTTTCCTGGATTCATTGCTGTCGTCGGGGTTGAAGCCGCTGCCGCAATAAGCGCTTTGCGCAGTGCTCGTCCATCGAGGCCTTCCGCTTCGCTCGCAAATCGGGAGATGTGCGATTTAAGCCGATCGATGCCGCTCCACTTCGATCCGAACAAGTCAAGCGTTTCCTGAATGATCGCCTTGCGCGCTTCGGCCGTTGGCGGTCCCATTGTTTCGATCAAGTCGGCGCGCGACAGAAAGGCTCGGTCAACAGCGTCCGGATAGTTCGTGGTAGCGATCAGGAGTGCATTCGGCGCATGACGGGCGACATGATCTGCGCCCGCCAGCGCGGCATCCGTTGCTCGGTGCACATCCACTGGGTTGGCTTCCAGACTCATGCGCTGGCGGTCTGCTGCCAGGGTTTCAACCTCATCAAGCAAGACAATAAGTGCTTTGCCATTGGCGCGTTCTGGAATTGTTTGTGTAAAGAGTTTCGTCACTTCTTTTTGTGACTTGCCAAGGCTAGCGCTTGTCATTGCATGTGCATCGACCTGCATGAAGTTTACGGAATGCCCCGTCAGCGCTTCGGAAATCTTGTGAGCCAGTCCGCGGGCAAGTGTGGTTTTGCCAGTTCCGGGTTCGCCCGAAAGTACGATCAAGCCATGGATCGGCATTTGTTCAAACGTAAATGAGCGCCTGAGCGTGAGCGCAAGTAGGCTCTGGGCGATCAGCCGTTCCTTTTGGGCGGAATCGGTCTTGATTGTGTCCCACGCTGATTTAAACGTTGGGTTAGGCAATATCGCTTCGTCGACGATGACGCTCATGGCTAATACTCTATTTTTGGGATGGGGATAGACGGACGAGCAGGCTTCACCCGACAGACCCCAGCCACCACATATTTGGTGCCTCTATCACTTGAGCGCAAGATATAGCGCTCGTCAAGGAGAAGTTCGTAGTTTGTTCTGGTTCTGTGGCACCGCGGCGCAAATGGCTGCGGTTTTGGCGGCTTCACTTCAACTGAAATTGCTCGTTGAATTCTTGAAATTGTAACCTTCGTGAAGCATATTCTCTATGAACTGCTAAACGAAGGTAGCAAAATGCCAACGCCCCATACCCCGCCTCTGGCGGTTCGCCGGGCGCTAGAAAAGCTCGGCGATGACATATTTGACGCCCGGAAGCGGCGAAAACTCTCGGCTCAGGTGGTCGCGGAGCGCGCCCACACCTCCCGCAATACGTTGAAGCGGATTGAGGAAGGGGATCCCGCCGTCAGCATCGGCATCTACGCCTCGGTGCTCAACGCGCTCGGTCTCCTGCAGGGTGTAGCGGAGCTTGCTGACCCGGCGCGCGACAGGCTGGGGCTTGAACTTACGAGCCCATCGGCGAAACGACGAGCCGGAGAGCGTCGTGGGGAGGATAGATAATGGCCGATCCGGTGGAAGTACATATCAGCCTTCCTAACGGCACGCATCGGGTCGGGACGCTCTATCGCGCGCCGTCTCGCGACCGCGAGACGGTGAGTTTCCAATATCACGAAGGTTGGCTCGGAAATGATGAGCGCTTCGCTCTAGAACCGGCGCTCGCTGTTGGCAAAGGACGATTTTATCCGGACCAAGAACGGGAGATGTTCGGGGCGATCGGCGATTCCGCCCCTGACACATGGGGCCGCCAGCTCATGCGGCGGCGTGAGCGGCGCCGGGCGGAGGCCGAGGGACGTCCTGTCCGGACCCTCCATGAGACCGATTTTCTTCTGGGCGTTGCCGACATTTCGCGGCTCGGGGCGCTGCGCCTAAGACGCGAAGGCGAAGAAGAATTTCAGGCGCCAAACGAAGCGGGTGTGCCGGGCTTCATGATGTTGGGCCGCTTGCTCGAAAGCGCGGATCGGATTGAGCGCGGCGAGGAGACGGATGAAGACCTTCAGATGATCTTCGCGCCCGGCTCGTCTTTGGGCGGCGCACGCCCCAAGGCGTCCGTTAAGGACAATCAAGGAAGACTTGCTATCGCAAAGTTTCCCAAAGAGACGGACGAATACAGCGTCGAGGCTTGGGAACATATCGCACTCACATTGGCGAATGAGGCGGGGATCAAGTGCCCTGACCATGACCTCGTCCAGCTTGGCGGCAGGTCAGTGCTTCTTTCCTGGCGGTTTGACCGGGAAGGCGACGGGCGCATTCCATTCCTGTCTGCGTTGTCGATGCTGCAGCTGAAGGACGGCGACCGTTCCAGCTATCCGGAGATAATGGACGAACTGGCTCGCATCGGCGCTGGTGTGAAGAGCGATGCGCCCGAATTATTCCGCCGAATGGCATTTAACATCCTGATTTCCAATGTTGACGATCATTTGCGCAATCACGGATTCCTCTTTCGAGGAAAGAAGGGTTGGGCGTTATCGCCTGTCTATGACCTAAATCCCACGCCACAGGATTTGAAGCCGCGCGTTTTGACGACGAATATCAGTCCCGATGATGGAACGTGCTCTGTCGGGCTTGCCATCGAACAGGCGGAGTATTTCGGACTCAAAGCAGATCAGGCGACTAAAATTATAAGCGAGATCGGAGAAGCTGTCAGTCATTGGCGAGAGGTTGCTTCCCGCGCCGGTCAAACGAAAGCCCAGATTGATCGCATGCAGAGCGCTTTCGAACACGAGGATCTTACGAGGGCGAGGGCGCTTTCGAGCTGATGTTTTTCTATGTCGATGAAAGCGGAAACACAGGGTTGAACCTGTTCGATGCGGCGCAGCCGACTCTTTATTATGGCGTGCTCGGATGTGTTAAAAATCTCGACACGGCAGCGGAATCTCTATTGACGAAACTGCGTACGCGTCTCGGCGTTAAACGTTTGCATGCGAGCGAGCTCGGCGTGGGGCGATTGGCGGAGATCGCGGGCGACATTGCGGCTTTCAGCAAGAAGAATGACGTTAGGTTCTTTTTCTATAAGGTCGAGAAGCGCGATCATGCAGTCATCCTGTTTTTCGATCAGGTGTTTGATGCCGGCCTCAATGAAGCAGTAGCCTGGGCGCACTATTGGACGCCCATGCGCTATCCGTTGCTGTTCAAGGTCGCTTTTCTCTTTGACGAGGATTTGGCCCGTCGGGCTTGGGCCGCGCGCCGTGAGCAAAATCCTGACAGATGCGCCGTGCAATTGATAGAATTATGCGACGATCTTCTGGCGCGCATTCCGCTACTCCCCGATGCACGGTCGCGCACTCTTATTGGAGACGCGCTGACATGGGCGAAGGCGAATACGAGTGAAATCAGCTACGGATCCAGCAATCGCGAAACGACGCTTCAGATTTCCCCAAATCTTGTTGGCTTTCAACAGGTTCTGCAAGGGATCGCGATGCATACAGACAAGCGTGGCAGGAAGGCGCGCTGGATCACCGTCGATCGGCAAACTGAGTTCAATACAGCCCAAGATGAAATTGCAGATATCTACCGGAAATTGCGGGGTCATAAAACGTCCTTGGGACCAGGCATGCCGAAAGCGGATTGGAAGACAATGCCGGAAACGCCGCCTGTCTTTATGCCCGGCGACGAAAGCGCAGGTCTTGAACTCGTTGATGTGACCCTGTGGTGTGCGAAAAAACTGGAAGAGGGAAAAACACTGCCTGCCGAACTTCATGAGATGTTCTGGTCTCAGGCCCGTCGTGGTTACAGTGACGAAGTTTCATTTCGAGGGCTTGAGAAACGGTGGTCGTTTCTAGCTGATTTGCCATTGCCGGAAGGCGCCAAGCGCGAAGAGATTGAACGGCTTATCGACGAATTTGATCAGCGGAGACTCAATTCTATGGCCAAGCTATGAGTATCTGCAAAATGTAATGAAAATGCGATCATAGCTACCAGACCAATTTTTTCATATTCAAAGTAAGCATAACGAACTCGTGTCTGGTTTGACGCATTCGTCCCGCGTCCAAGGCTGAACCCGTATCATCCCTAACAATCCCTACATAAACGCGAGTGACTTTTTACGCTCAGTAAGTCGATGATTGATTCGCGAAACACCGCAGAGCGGTTGCGAGAATTCAATCATGACGCCGACAAAGATACTCATTGGTCAAGCGATAATCGTCTTTCTTATTGTCGGCGTCGCGATGTGGATTGCGACAGCTTATGTCGCCGGCGCGTTGGGGTTTGACCGTGCGCTAGGCGCGCCGTGGTTCGTCGCTTTCGACTTGCCCGTCTATTATCCCTGGCGGCTTTTTGAATGGTGGTACGCGTTCGAACCTTACGCGCCCGATGTGTTCATGCGCGGCGGAGGAATTGCAGCCTCCGGCGGAATGCTGGGCGCTGCCGCCGCGATAGCCGGTTCCGTTTGGCGTGCGCGCCAAACAAAAAATGTAACGACTTTCGGTTCTGCGCGATGGGCTCGCCGCCAAGACATCGCGCATGCCGGCCTTTTCGATGCCCGAGGCGTATTCTTGGGCAAATGGAAAGGCCGGTATCTGCGCCATGACGGCCCCGAACACGTCATGGCGTTCGCCCCGACCCGGTCCGGGAAGGGAGTGGGACTGGTTGTCCCGACGCTCCTCTCCTGGACCGGGAGTGCGGTCATTCACGATATCAAAGGCGAAAACTGGCAGTTGACCGCCGGCTGGCGCTCTAGATTTTCACATTGTCTTCTGTTCGATCCGACCAATCCGCTTTCAGCAAAATACAATCCCATGCTTGAGGTGCGCCGCGGCGACCAGGAGGTGCGCGATGTTCAGAACATAGCGGACATTCTTGTCGATCCGGAAGGATCGCTGGAACGCCGCAGCCATTGGGAAAAGACAGGCCACGCGCTTCTTGTCGGCGTCATCTTGCATGTTCTTTACGCAGAGAAAGAGAAGACCCTGGCGCGCGTTGCCGCTTTTTTATCCGACCCTTCGCGCAGCTTTGAACGCACGCTCAAAGTGATGATGATCACAAATCATCTCGGAACGGTCGAGGCGCCGAAGGTTCATCCGGTGGTGGCGCAAGCCGCGCGGGAGCTGCTCAATAAGTCAGAAAACGAACGTTCCGGCGTCTTATCGACGGCGA
Organism: Hyphococcus sp.; assembly: GCF_965228385.1. Lineage (GTDB taxonomy): Bacteria > Pseudomonadota > Alphaproteobacteria > Caulobacterales > Parvularculaceae > Hyphococcus. Next base: position 688,268 of record NZ_OZ245810.1, read on the forward strand.
TGAGCTTTCTAGGGCTTTACCGCGATCCTACCATCGCGCGCGTGACGAGCCGTTGCGACTGGAAGATCGACGATCTGATGAACGCTGAGCGGCCGGTCTCGCTTTATCTCGTTGTGCCGCCTTCCGACATATCGAGAACCAAGCCGTTGGTGCGTCTTATCTTGAATCAGATCGGTCGTCGGTTGACGGAGGAACTGGAGAGCAACGCTCGCGTGAGAGCGCATCGGTTGCTAATGATGCTTGACGAGTTTCCGGCGCTCGGGCGGCTCGACTTCTTCGAATCGGCGCTTGCTTTTATGGCCGGCTACGGCGTGCGCGCTTACCTGATCGCACAGTCGCTGAACCAAATCGAGAAAGCGTACGGCGCCAATAATTCCATATTGGACAATTGTCATGTGCGCATCGCCTTTGCGGCGAATGACGAACGCACAGCCAAGCGCATTTCGGACTCGCTTGGTACGGCGACGGAATTACGCGCCCAGAAAAACTACGCAGGCCACAGGCTCGCCCCATGGCTCGCACACGTCATGGTGTCGCGTCAGGAGACAGCACGTCCGTTGCTGACGCCCGGCGAAGTCATGCAGCTTCCGCCAAATGAAGCGATTGCGATGGTGTCGGGCATCGCGCCGATTCGCGGACAGAAACTTCAATACTTCCGGGATCAGAATTTCACCGCCCGTTGCCTCGCGCCGCCTGACATCAGAGCCGAAGATGATTTCTACACAGATTCGCCGAAGCCCCGTGATGACAATTGGTCCGGCATCGTCGCCAGGACGGATGCGCGCCTGAGCCAACCCTGGTTCGATATGGTCAAAGGCGAGGGCGAAAATGACGATGGCGGACACGCCATGCAGCATGAATTCGCCATGCCGATCCCGAACAAGTCCGACCCTGAATCGCTTGATCCATCACGATTAGAGAATGATGACGACGCTGCGCAAGCCAAGAAGCTTCAGGATATCGCGAGGGCGGCGACGCAGCGCGCGGCCGTCATGGATCGCCATCCCGACAGCATTACGCCGAGTTTTTAAGCCATGAAAAAAGCGAGACTGCAGGTTCGGTTGGGAGAAAAAGCGGAAACGCTCTTGTCGCGCGCCGCGGCAAGGCCCGGCGTCACCAAGGCGTCGATTGTGGAAGCGGCGATTGTCGAGCTTCTAAATCCCAAAGAAGATTCTCAGGAATATGCAGCGCTCATAAAACGGCTCGATAAGTTGACGCGAGCGATGGATCGTCTTGCCGATGACGCATCCGCGCAGACCGAAACGCTCGCACTCTACATTCTCTATTATCTCTGTATCACGCCGCCACTGCCGGAGCAAAACCGCGCAGCCGCGGAAGCGTTGGGTCAAAAGCGGTTCGAGCGGTTTATCTCGCAGGTCGGCGATCGCCTCATAGGACAGGAGCGATTTACCGACACGCTGCTCGAACATATGGGCTTGACCGCGGCGACGAGCGAACAGCGCGGGGAGGCGGTGCAATGACCAACGTTCAGGGACAACACCACACCGCGCGGGTCGCGTTTCGTCGGATTTCGATGCTCAAGACTGCATTTGGACCGGTTATCGCTTGTGCGCTTGACGATGATAGCGTGACCGAAATCATCGCCAATCCCGACGGCGCGTTGTGGATCGAGCGCGCCGGAATTGGTCGTGAACGAGCGGACGCGCCTATGGCTGCGGCTGATGTCGAGCGGATTATCCGTCTTGTCGCATCGGCTCTCGATACGGTCTGCGACCAGGAGCACCCGATTATCTCCGGAGAACTGCCGGGAACCGGCGAACGTTTTGAAGGCGTCCTGCCGCCAGTCTCAAACAACCCTGCGTTCACAATCCGAAAACCCTCGAAGATCGTCATTCCTCTCAATGATTATGTTGTTTCGGGAGTCATGACGCAACGCCAGGCGCAGGTTCTGAGATCAGCCGTGCGCATGCGGAGCAGCGTTCTAATCGCCGGCGGTACGGCGTCCGGCAAAACGACACTTGCCAACTCACTACTCGCCGAAATCGCAGAACACAATGAGCGGGTCGTCATTCTCGAAGACACGCGGGAGCTGCGATGCGAAGCGAAAGATTCGATCGCCTTACGCACGTCGCAACGCGTCACGCTTGAAGCACTTGTTCGTTCGACCATGCGGTTGCGACCGGATCGGATCATCGTCGGGGAGGTCCGCGGCGGCGAGGCGCTCGACCTCATGAAAGCCTGGAACACGGGCCATCCGGGCGGCATCGCAACTATTCATGCGAATTCAGCTGCCTTGGCGCTCGCACGTCTGGAGCAACTGATCGGAGAGCGGTCTCAAAGCGCATCGCAATCCTTAATTGCAGAAGCCGTCGATGTCGTCGCCTTCATCGAGAAGACGCAAGAAGGGCGTCGCGTCACCGAGATCATTCGCGTCACAGGGCATGACCGACAGCAAGGCTACATGCTGGAGCCAGCCGACGCGCCTGAACTTTTTATCGTCAATAACGGAGACCATTCATGATCGCTCGCAACTATTCTCGCGCCTTTCACCTGTCGGCGTTGCTTGCCGTCGCCCTGTTGTTCTTCAGCGGACATGCGCACGCTGCGGGATCCGGCATGCCGTGGGAAGCGCCATTGACGCAAATTCTCGCCTCGATTGAGGGACCTGTCGCGCGCATCGTCGCTGTCATCATTATTATTATCACCGGACTGTCGCTGGCATTCGGCGATACGTCCGGCGGATTCCGCCGCCTTATTCAGATCGTTTTCGGGCTCTCGATCGCATTCGCGGCGACGAGCTTCTTCCTCGCTTTTTTCTCCTTCGGCGGCGGCGCGCTGGTTTGAGGGGAAGACGATGATCGAAGGTTACTCCATCCCCATTCATCGCAGCCTTACGGAACCGCTCTTAATGGCGGGCGCGCCGCGCGGCATCGCCATCATCAACGGCACCATCGCCGCCGCCGTCGGTCTTGGCATGCAAATGTGGGCAGCCGGCATCGTGCTCGGACTGATCGGACACGCCGCCGCTGTTTACGCCGCGAAGAAAGACCCGAAGTTTCTCGAAGTGGGCGTCAAACATTTGAAGCATGGGCAATATCTCTCATGCTGAATCTCGCCGAATATCAAAAGCGTCCGAAGCGCCTTGCCGATTATCTTCCCTGGGCGGCGCTCGTCGCGCCGGGCGTCGTTCTGAATAAAGACGGCGCGCTGCAACGGACTATCCGTTTTCGCGGACCTGACCTCGAAAGCGCCAGCCCTGAAGAACTTCTTAGTTATACAGCGCGCATCAACAATGTTCTGCGCAGGCTACGATCAGGCTGGGTGCTGCATTTTGAAGCGGCCAGGGTTCCCGCGGCGGATTATCCGACGAGCGAATGGCCGTGCCCCTTGTCATTCCTCATCGACGAGGAGCGCCGTGCTGCGTTTGAGTCGACTGCGGAATATTATGAATGCGAATATTATCTCACCTTTGCTTATATGCCGCCGGCGGACAGGACGGCGCGAGCCGAGCGAGCCTTCCTAAAGCAAGATGAGCTTAAGAACCCGGACCATGCTGGCGATCGTCTTGGCTATTTTGTCCGGGAGACAGACAAAGCGATCGATCTCTTGGCGCTGGCGATGCCGGAATGCCGACCGCTTGATGATGACGAGACGCTTTCCTATCTACATGCGTGCGTTTCATCAAAACGGCACAATATCATCGGGCCGGAAACGCCTCTCTATCTTGATGCCCTGCTGGTCGATGAATCGCTCACAGGCGGTCTTGAACCAAAACTGGGTGAAGCGCATTTACGGGTGATTTCCGTTCTTGGATTCCCGCCGGCGAGCGAACCGGGTTTCTTGGACAGCCTCAACGCGCTCGCATTTCCGTATCGCTGGACAACGCGGTTTATCACTATGGACAAGGCGAGGGCGTCCGCCGAACTCGCCAAATACCGCCGCCAGTGGTTCGCCAAACGCAAATCCATCGCCGCAATCATCAAAGAGACGCTGTTCAATGAAGCCAGCGCACTCGTTGACACGGACGCGGACAATAAGACGGCGGATGCGGATGCGGCGTTGCAGGAACTCGGCGCCGACGACGTTTCTTTCGGGTTTCTAACGACAACGATTGTCGTACACGATCAGGAGCGGAGTGTCGTTGATCAACGCGTCCGGGAAATCGAACGCGTCTTGAACGAGCGCGGCTTCGTGACCATTCGCGAGTCGGTGAACGCCGTGGATGCATGGCTCGGCAGCCTGCCCGGACATCTCTACGCAAATATCCGTCAGCCGCTCATTCACACGTTAAACCTTGCGCATATCGCGCCATTGTCCTCCGTCTGGGCGGGGCCGGCGCGTAACGATCATCTGGACGGACCACCCCTGGCCCTGGCGACGACCCGCGGCCATACGCCGTTCCGGTTGTCGACGCATATTGGCGATGTCGGTCACACCCTGATCGTCGGGCCAACCGGCGCCGGGAAATCGGTGCTTCTGGCCTTCATCGCCGCGCAGTTTCACCGTTATGAGAATGCGCAAGTTTTCGCATTCGATAAAGGCCGCTCGATCCGCGCTGCATGTCTCGGTCTCGAAGGAATCGTCTATGATCTCGGGTCCAAGGCAGATCTTTCCTTCCAACCCTTGCGCGATCTTGATACGCCGGAAGACAAGGCGCGCGCCCAACGCTGGCTGCTCGGCTTGCTGGCGCAGGAAGGCGTGACGGTCGATCCTCCAATCAAAGAGGCGGTTTGGTCTGCGCTATCCAGTCTTGCCGCGGCGCCGACCGCCGAGCGCACGCTCACTGGCTTCTCACTCCTGGTCCAAGACCGGAGTCTTCGCAATGCGTTGAAGCCTTTCACCGTTGAAGGCGCATTCGGCGATCTCTTTGACGCAGATAATGAGGCGTTTTCGTTTTCAAATCTCGTTTGCTTCGAGATGGAGGAGCTCATGCGACAGCAGTCGGCTATCGCACCGGCGCTCACCTATCTCTTTGATCGACTGGAAGAACGGTTCAACGGAAATCCCACGCTGTTGTTGTTGGACGAAGCCTGGCTCTTTCTCGACAATCCAATGTTTTCAGGAAGAATCCGAGACTGGCTGAAGACGCTTCGCAAGAAGAATGTTTCTGTCATCTTTGCAACCCAGTCACTGAGCGACGTGCAAGCCTCCGCGATTGCGCCAGCTATTATAGAATCTTGCCCATCGCGAATATTTCTGCCCAATCCGCGGGCGCGAGAGTCGAGCATCTATTCGGCATATTCGAACTTTGGGCTGAACGACCGGCAAATCGACATCATCGCAAGCATGACGCCCAAGCAGGAGTATTATTACCAGTCTCCCGTTGGCAATCGGATTTTTGATCTTCGGTTGGGAGACATTGCGCTCGCTTTTTGCGGGGCGTCTTCGCCGCAGGATCACCAGCTCATGGACAAGTTACTACGCGAGGCGAGCGACGCGCCCTTTGCACAACAACTGCTTGCGGCGAAGGGGCTCGACTGGGCCGCCACTCTCTTGCCGGAACCATCATCATCGAAAGGAGAAAGAGAATGAAACGAAAAATGAAAACCGTTGTTTCAACGCTTGCGCTGGCGATCTCGGCAAGTATCGCGCAAGCGCCCGAGGCCAACGCCTTTATCCTGGGCGGGATCGTTTATGATCCGACGAACTACGCGCAGAACCTTCTGACAGCCGCGCGCACGCTTGAGATGATCAACAATCAAATCAAGCAGCTTACGAATGAAGCAGCGATGATCGCCAATCAGGCGAAAGAGCTGACACAGCTTCCCTATTCCGCAAAGGCGGCGTTGAAAGCGCGCCTTGTCGAGATCGACAAGTTGATAAAGACCGCCAACGGGCTCGCCTATGATGTCGCGACCATCGACGCCGCCTTCAAAACGCTCTTTCCTGAAGATTACTCGGCCTTTTCCAACCTCGCCATGGGCGCCGCCGCGAACGCTCACTGGAAAGAAGCGAGCAGGGCGCTGAATGACGCGCTCGTCATGCAGGCGAAGGTGGCGGAAACGATTGCACTTGATGTTTCGACGCTGGAAGAAATCGTAACTGAGAGCGAAACCGCCGTCGGCGGCCTGCAGGTGGAGCAGGCGGGAAACCAGCTGCTCGCGCTTCAAACGAAGCAATCCATGCAGACGGCGCAATTGCTGGCGGTTCAGTATCGCGCTGAGGCGCTTGATCGCGCGCGCCAGCTTCAAACGGAAGAGCGCGCCCGCATTCATCGCGGACGATTCCTCGGCGACGGTTCCGCTTACACGCCCTCTTAATCTACGAGCACGCCCGTAGAGTAGAGATGAAGCGCTTTATCACCTTACGGAGACAAGTTTCTCCATCCCCCTCTCCGAACCGGACGTGCAGGTTTCCAAGCATCCGGCTCTCCCTGCATGGGCGTTTGCGCGCCCATGGGTGGTCCTCAAATATGTTTGAGGCGTCGGAACGAGTCCTGGAAGTCATACATGCTGTCACGCTGTCTGGTCTTCCACTTCGCGTTCCATCCGTTCGGTTTCTCTATGCTCTGGTTCGGGTAACGCATCGTCCTTCCTTCAGTGAGGTGACGCAGGCGTTTGGGCTTTTCAGTCCATTGCCGCCGTTTACCCGGAGCGCTGAGATGATAGCGTCGTCGCAGCACTGGCCACGATGCGTTTCCGTGCTTCATCTTCAGCCAGCGCCCGACGCGCTGCCATATCCAAAAGTCGAGACGGCTGAACTCCCGATAAGCGCCAGTGGCGTAGCGGTAATAGTTCCTCCATCCCAACAGGATTGGATTAAGTCTATCGATGACGTTGGCGAGCGACCATCCCGTAGGGATGCTCTTCACCAGACTCTTGATCGTGTAACGCAGGTCGTTCAGCTTGCTCTTCGGAATGAAGAGTTTGCCGACTTGGGGGCGTCGCCCGTGTTTGTTTGGGCGAGCCGCCTTTTCCTGCACCACCCGATAGCCAAGGAAGTCGAAGCCCTCCCTGACATCGGTGATCTTCGTCTTTTCCATCGACAACTCCATGCGAAGTTCCTTCTTCAGGAACTCCGCCAGCGCGCGCTTTTCAGCTTCCGCTTGCTCCCTCGCGCCTTCGACGAGAACGACAAAGTCGTCCGCGTACCGAACCATGTAAAACACCGGCCTGCCTCGTCGGTGGTCTCTGACCCGTCGAGCGGCGGCGTTTATACTTGGTTCGCGAGGTCGCATGGACCATCGTCCGTACCGCTCGTCGATGGCTGTCAAATAGATATTCGACAGCATCGGCGAGATGATCCCGCCTTGCGGCGAGCCTGTGACGGAATGACGAACGGTCCCTTCGACCATCACGCCGGCTTTCAGGAAAGCGAGGATCAGCTTCAGCACCTTGCGGTCGTTGATGCGCCGTCGCACGCGCTCCATCATGACATGATGATCGATGGCGTCGAAACACCCCTTGATGTCGCCTTCGATAACGTAGCGGTAGACCGAAGGTCCACGCTTTGTCGGGTGAAGGCATTTCTGGATTCTCTCCAGAGCATCATGAGCGTTTCTTCCTCTTCGGAATCCGAACGAGGTCGGATAAAAATCCGCCTCGAAGACGGGCTCCAAGATCAGCTTCAAAGCCATTTGCACCAGACGGTCGGTCAGCGTCGGAATGCCGAGCGGCCGGAACTCTCCGGGCTTGCCGGGCTTCGGGATAAGCCGTTGCCTGACAGGTTCCGGGCGATAAGTTCCGTCGCGGAGACGTCCTCGAATGTCATCGAGGAGTCCCGCTGCGCCGCCGGGGCGCTGTTCGACCGAACGCCGCGTCATCCCGTCCGTTCCCGGTGTTTGGCTGCCGCTATTGCGGGCGAGCCGTCGCCAGGCTTCGTTCAGGGTTCTGCGGTCGCAAACGAGATTGAACAGATCAGCGAACACCTTGTTAGGGTCTTCGCTGCTCCACCGATACAGCTTGCGTTGCATGTCGAGGACGAACGACGTATTCACATCGCCGGTCATGACCCTTCCTCCTGCTTGCTTGCCGTATCCACTGCCTCCCTTCGCCATGTGGACGGCTTTCCCGTCCCCGGACTACTACGAAGGCTCCGCCCCTCGTCATCGCGGTCGCTGGTCGCTTCAGCCATCCGGCGTCGGAACGCACCGGAAGCGATCACAAGGTTCTTAGGTTCCGCAACTGATCTCTCGCCTGCTTTAGGCGCCGACTTTACCCCGTGTGGAATCCGGCCCCGGCGCCACGCAAACCCACGCCGGGGCTGGCGCGCAGCGAACTGCGCGCCTCCAGTCCGTACATCCATACTACAGACCAACGCTCCACAGACTGGCGGCTTGCGCCGCAAATGTCCCCGCCCACTTCCGAGTTGGCGAGTGTTAAGAGGTAACGAGGCTTCCACCATCGGTTCGGTTTCCCTCGCCATGACAGGCTCGCTGGCCGGACCAGCCACGAGATCGGAAGTTCCCGTCTGTCCGGCTTTGATGGGTTCTGCTGATTTATGGCGAACCGAAAGCACTCGGCTTGCCTCACCCATCTGCTCATCGCCGCATATTGCGTCATGCGGCGTGCAAGGTTTCTCACCTTGCGAGATCAGTAACGACTTTAAAATCAAAGCACTCCTTTCTTTGACTAGGACCTAACGCACATGGACGACCTTAACGTCATCGACGATTTCACCAGCACGTTTATTGCTTACATTGATAGTGGCTTTGGACTGCTTGCCGGTGACGTCGGTTTTCTGACCGCTGTCCTGATTGGCATTGATGTCGTCCTTGCGGGGTTGTTCTGGGCGTTTGCCGGCGAGCAGAACGTCCTGGGTCAATTTGTCAAAAAAGTGCTTTATGTCGGCGCGTTCGCTTTCATCATTAACAATTTCGCGTTGCTCGCGAATATCATCTTTTCGTCTTTTGCTGGGCTCGGCCTTGTGGCGACGGGAACGTCGCTTACCGCAGCGGACCTTCTAAAGCCGGGTTTTGTTGCGGCGACGGGATATGACGCGGCTTATCCGCTTCTGGAGGAAGCCAATTCGCTGATCGGTTTCCCGAGTTTCTTCACCAACTTCGTCACGATCATGATCATTTTGCTGTCATGGGTGATCGTACTCTTCGCGTTCTTTATTCTCGCCATTCAGCTTTTTGTCACAATCATTGAATTCAAGCTGACGACGCTTGCGGGATTTGTCCTCGTTCCCTTCGCGCTCTGGAACAAGACATCATTTCTGGCGGAGCGGGTGCTGGGCAATGTTGTCGCGTCCGGCGTCAAGCTCATGGTTCTCGCCATTATCATCGGCATCGGCTCGACGATATTCGGATCGGTCACGTCTACGTTTACGCCTGGGTCCGTCACTCTTGAGCAGGCCGCGTCAACGATACTCGGTTCTCTTTCGTTATTGGCGCTTGGTATTTTCGGACCTGGGATCGCGACGGGGCTCGTCGCCGGCGCGCCGCAACTCGGCGCAGGCGCAGCGGTTGCTACGGCTGCGGGCACTGGCGCGGCGGTGATTGGGGCAGGCGCGCTTGCGGCGTCTGGCGCCCGTGCGAGCGTCGCGGCCGGTCAATCGGCTGTGCGCGCCGGAGCGTCCATGGCCGGCGGCGCGAGCGCTGCTTACTCTCTAGGTCGCGTCGGGTCCGGCGAAAGCGGATGGCGTTCAACCGCCGCTGGCGTCGGCGCTGTCGCTCAGGCGGGCGCTGCTGGAGTTGCGGACCGCGCTCGCAGTTCCGTATCGCGCGCAATGGGCTCGCCGGGCGAAGCCTTTCGGTCCGGCGCGCGGCGCGCATTTACGTCAACCGGCGGATCAATCAACCAGGCGCTTTCGGCGGCGAAAGACGTACCCGGCGTGAAAGACGCAGCGGCAAATAACGCGCCGGATTGGGCGCAACGCATGCGCCGCGAGCAGGGATTGCGGGACGCGAGCCTGACGGCGACGCACATGATCGCTTCGGGAGACCGTCCGGGTTCAGGCGATGCGCCAAAACTTCGACAGGATGAGGACTGAGATGATGTTCAAGCGCGCTTCCGTAAAATACGGCGAAACCCCGGCGCCGGAGACTCCCTACCAACGCGCGCAAGCGATCTGGGATGAGCGGATCGGGTCCTCGCGCGCACAGGCAGCGAACTGGAGATTGGCGGCATTCGGATCGTTGATAATTGCATTGTCAGCAGTCGGCGGGCTCTTATGGCGATCGACGCAATCGATTGTGACGCCTTATGTCGTCGAGGTAGACGCGGCAGGGACAGTCCGCGCCATCGGCCCGGCGACTGAAACATACAAACCGAAAGATGCGCAGATCGCCCATCACATCGCGAATTTTATCCGCAATGTGCGCTCCATTTCGATTGACCCCGTGGTGGTCCGCGAAAACTGGCTGAAGGCTTATGACTTCGCCACGGATCGCGGCGCCGTCGCATTAAATGATTACGCGCGAGCGAATGATCCTTTCGCCGAAATCGGCCGTCGCAGCGTCAATGTGGAAGTGACCAGCGTGGTGCGCGCTAGCGATAATAGCTTCGAAGTGCGCTGGATAGAAAAGACTTACACCAACGGCCAGTTTGAGAGACAGGAGCGGTTTACCGCCCATATCACGGTTGTCCTGTCGCCGCCGCGTACAGCGGAAGCGATCCATAAAAACCCGCTCGGAATTTACGTTCACGGAATCAACTGGTCGAAGGACCTCTCATGAGGAGGCTTGGTATGAGGCGTTTATTATTAGCTGCGAGCGTCGCCGGATTAGCTGGGTGCGAAACGGCGACGTTTGAGGCGCCGCTTGATCCTGCGCCAATGAAGCCCGCGCGAGAGATCGCCTTTGGCGCGGACGAACCAGTACGCGAGATTGTCGAGACCGCAAGGCCTTATCCTTTACCTGGACAATTGAAACCGAAAGAGGAACCCGCGCCGCCGCCATCGCTCGCCCCTTTCGAACGGATCGACGCCGCAAACGACCGCGCCAAGGTGGAGCCCGACCTCGACCGGTTTTTCAATGCCGTACAGGTCTATCCCTTCATGGACGGCGCCCTTTATAGACTTTATGCGGCGCCGGAGCAGGTGACGGATATCGCGCTGGAGCCAGGCGAAATTCTCAATTCGGTTTCCGCTGGCGATACGGTTCGCTGGATTGTCGGCGATACGACCAGCGGCGGGCCTTATGGAAATAATGGCGGCGAGCGCGTGCATATTCTCGTAAAGCCTATTGCGCCGGACCTGAAAACGAATCTTGTCATCACCACGGACCGTCGCGCCTATCACCTCGAAATGCGCTCGTTTCGCGAAACCTACATGGCCGCGATTTCCTGGACCTATCCGCAGGACCAGTTCAAACGCCGCCGTGACGAGAACGAACAGTTGCGCAAGCGCGACGAAATGATCGTCGCTGCAGGCGTATCGCCTGGCGATTTGCAGTTTCGATATGAAATCGAAGGCGACAAACCCCATTGGCGTCCCGTCCGCGTTTTCGATGACGGGCGACAGGTGTTCATTCAGTTCCCTGAGAACATATCGCAAGGTGAAGCGCCGCCGCTATTCGTTCTCGGACGCAAAGGCGATCCTGAACTCGTCAATTACAGAATGCGCGGCAACTACTATGTCGTCGATCGTCTCTTTGCGGCTGCTGAATTGCGTCTCGGCGGGAAGAAACAGGATGTCGTCCGGATTGTAAGAACCGACCTGAAGAGGCGGTCGTGACCGAACGTGAAAAAGTAGACCCATCGACGCTCGAACTGCGGCCCAGCCCGCGGCCCGTCACGCGACTTAACAAGAACGCGCTGATGCTGGCGGCTGGCGGAGCGGCGCTACTCATCTTCGCCGCAACAAGCATTGCGTTGAAACCGCCGCGTGCGGCGAGCGATGCGCGCCCTCAAGAGCTGTACAATGTGGATACGAAGCCGACCGCCGAAGGGCTGGAGGCTTTGCCGGCGAGTTACGCCGATATTCGCCCGTCGCTTGGCGACCCGTTGCCTGGCGATCTTGGCGCAGCGCTTCTTCGCGCACAGCAGGCGGCGCAAGGCTCGGACCAGTCGGGAATAGACCTCTCGGCGCCTCCGCCCGTCGCGCCGTTTCGGAATTCACCCGAGGCTGATGCGGCGAGGGAGGCAGCGCTCAGGGAAGCGCAAATGGCCGCCGATGCGCGAGAGGCGGGGGTGTTCTTCCAATTATCGACTCCCGCAGTCCAGGCGATCAGCAGAGAAAGCGCGCCGGAACGCGTGTCGCCTTTTGATATTGCATCAGCCTTTCAAGGCGCCGCAGCGACGCCGGCGCCGTTCGGCAGCGAACGGGAAAACGATCCGAGCCGACAGTTCCGCAAACTTCAGTTTCTGGAGGGTGATCTCGATTCCGCAACTGACATCAGCCATCGTCTCGACGACCCGGAAACGCCGTTCGAAGTTATGGCCGGTTCGATTATCCCGGCAAGCCTGATCACGGGCGTCAATTCTGACTTGCCGGGAACGGTCGTTGCGCAGGTCACGCAAAATGTTTACGACACAGTGAGCGGCCAATATGTGTTGATCCCTCAAGGCGCTAAAATTATCGGCCGGTACGACAGCGTCATCGCGTTTGGGCAGTCCCGAGCTCTTTTGGTCTGGTCACGAATAATCTATCCGGACGGCGCATCCATCGTCATCGAAAACATGCCGGCGAGCGACGTATCCGGTTACGCCGGTCTCGCCGACAAGGTGGACTTTCATACATTCCGCTTGCTGAAAGGCATCGTCCTTTCAACGCTGCTCGGCGTCGGAACGGAATTGTCTTTCGGCGACTCTGAAAGCGATCTGGTTGAGGCGCTCAGAGAGTCCGCGCAGTCATCCGCTAATCAGGCCGGCCAAAGAATTATCCAGAGAAATCTCGACATCCAGCCGACAATCAGGATCAGGCCAGGATGGCCGTTCCGCATCATCGTTCACAAGGATCTCGTCCTTCGCCCGTATCAAGAAGAAGGAGCGATTCGATGAGTCTTAAGCTCGGCCCGATTCCTGAACGCGCTCCGATCAAGCTCAACATATCGCTCGCGCCTCCCGTTCACGAAGCGCTTGTCGATTATGCGGCGCTTCACGAGCGCGCCTATGGCGCGAAGGCGTCGATCCCGGAAGTTGCGGCCCTGATGATCGAAAACTTCTTGGAAAGCGACCGGTCCTTTCGGCGCGCGCGCAAAACCCTTCATCAACCCGTGAAAACAAAGGAGACTTCAAAATGAGCGTAATCGGCACATTTTCGAAAAGCCAGGATGGATACGCCGGAACAATTCGAACCATGACGATCAATGTGAAAGCGAAAATCGTCGCCAACGACAAGAACGGCAATGACAAAGCGCCGGATTTTCGAATTATCGCCGGTGGTGCAGAGCTTGGCGCCGCCTGGCGTTCGAACAGCTCCGGTGAGGACAAGAAGTCGTTTCTGAGCGTTGAACTCGATGATCCGAGTTTTGCAGCTCCCGTCCGCGCGGCGTTTTTTGAGAATGCGGACGACGGGACCGGCGCTCTGGTTTGGAGTCGCAATCGATAAATTTTAAGTTGGTAAGGTGGCGTAGATCGATGAAAACTCCAAGACGGCAGTTGCTTAATTCAGGTTTGGGAGACGCCAACCGCTCGCCCCTTCCTCGGGCTCGTAAATTTCCTAAGCCGGAATTGATTCGCAGAACAATGGATGAATGGCAGCCGCACTACGCACACAGGCTGACACAGGAAGACGCCCGGGAGATCGTCGATAACGCCGTTGGCTTTTTTCGGATTCTTCGAGAATGGAAAATTGCGGAACAGAAGGCGCAAGCAGGACATTCGAAGCACAATTAGAAAATGTGCGGCCCTTCAATGAAGCGCGTTCTGTTCTAATTGCGGCCAACCGGTTGATTGGCCCGCAATTTTCCCAAAGTTGATTCGTCGAACACTTTAGGAACAAGCCATTCGCACCGAGCCCGAATGATGCTAGAGAATCTATATTTCTCGTGAAGCGGAACGGACGGACCAATGGCCTCTCGAAACTGGGGAAAAACGCAATCAAAGCAGCAAACTGCGCCGCGCGCCGTAGTTTATGCACGCGTTTCCTCTAAAGAGCAGGAAAAAGAAGGGTTTTCGATTCCCGCGCAGTTGAAGCTCTTAAGCGAATACGCGGCGATAAACGGTATTCGCGTGGCTGAAGAATTTGTCGATGTTGAAACGGCCAAGAAAAGCGGCCGCACGCATTTCGACAAAATGATGACTTATCTGCGTCGCCATCCGACTGTGCGCGTTTTGTTGGTCGAGAAAACGGACCGCCTTTATCGGAATCTAAAGGATTGGGTGACCGTCGACGATTTGGACGTCGAGATCCATTTTGTAAAAGAGGGAACGGTTCTTTCCTACGACTCGCGGTCGTCCGAAAAATTCATGCACGGCATCAAAGTTTTGATGGCCAAGAATTACATCGACAATCTTTCGGAGGAAACCCGGAAAGGAATGCTGGAAAAGGCGGAACAGGGGATTTGGCCATCCTGCGCCCCGCTGGGCTATCACAATACCGACGGACCGAATGGGAAGAAGATAATCGAAGTCGATCCCGTCGCTGGACCGCTCATTGCCAAAATGTTTGAATGGTATGCAACGGGCCGTTACTCACTTCGGCAGCTTGGCGTTAAAGCACGCTCTCACGGGTTGACGTTTCGGAAGAGCGGCCAACCTGTAACCAACAGCACCATTCATAAAATTCTCCGCAATCGAATTTATACGGGCGAGTTCGATTGGAAAGGGAAGCGATATCAGGGCAGCCATGAGCCACTCGTAACCAGTGAATTGTGGGCGCGCGTCCAGGGCGTATTGGATGGAAGACACACATCCAAGCTGCGGGGATCATCCGCGCATGACTTCGCCTTCACCGGGCTGATAACCTGCGGCCATTGCGGCTGCGCCATGGTCGGAGAGCTGAAAAAGAAAAAATATGTCTACTACCATTGCACCGGGTTTAAGGGGAAATGCGGCGAGCCCTATACGCGTGAAGAGGTGTTGGAGGAAAAATTCACTTCATATTTGCGTAAGCTCCGGTTCGATGACGACGTTTTTGAGTGGGTGAGCCGGGCCCTTAAGGACAGCTGCGCTGACGAGAAGCGCGAGCATGCCGAGGCTATCGCTAGGCTTGAGAAGGAGCGAAATCGGCTGCAGCAGCGAATTGACGCCATGTATATCGATAAGCTCGACGGGCGGGTGTCAGAAGAGTTTTATGACCGAATGCGGACCCAGTGGCGTGACGAGCAGGCGCGTTGTGCGAAGGACATCGAGCGTCATGAAATGGCTGACGATTCCTACATGGACGAGGGTATCGAACTGTTGAAATTGGCGAAGGACGCCCATCGTCTGTTCGAAAAACAGTCGGCAAAAGAGAAGTCGAGGATGCTGAATTTCTTACTTTCGAACTGCACCTGGGCGCACGGAGAATTGAACGCAGAATTCCAGCAACCTTTTGATTCTCTTGCGGAAACGGCAATGATTGCAGCGCAAGCCTCGGCACCGAAAATGGGCGATTCGGCTCGTTTTGAGAAATGGCTCCCCGAACTGGACTCGAACCAGTGACCCGCTGATTAACAGTCAGCTGCTCTACCAACTGAGCTATCGGGGACCGCCTATAAGAAGCGGCGATATAGCAAAGGCGAGAGGCATAATCCACACCCTTTTTGCCGCGCGCGAATTTTTTTATCAGCAAGGAATGGAAAAAGCGTTACGAAGCTGAGACGGCCGCGTTTGGGGGAAACGCGGCCGGTACTCACTGTCGTGGGGTATGGTGGGGTATCTTCTCGGGAGAAGACAAGAATTAAGGTCTCATCAAGATATTAACATAAGGTTAACGTCCCGCCGAAGACGACGTCCATATTATTCGGCTGGCCCCCATAACGGATTTTCACGTTGTTTTCGGTCGAGATCCGGCCGGCGTCCATCATCGTCATGTGATTCGGCGTAGTCGCTTTCGGCTGACGCGCCGTCGCCAAGCGCAGGCTGTTTTTCGCCGCTCCACGCCCAGCGGTAGAACCGCGCGATATCGGCCCCGACGGCGTACATGGCGGGTACGAAAATCAGGGTCACGAATGTGGCGAAGAAAACCCCGAAGGCAAGGGCGACGATCGTCGGTTTCAGAAACTGGGCGTCGGTCGAGCGCTCGAACATGATAGGCAAAAGGCCGACAAATGTTGTCACCGAGGTCAGCATAATCGGGCGGAAACGGCCCACGCCGGCTTTCACAAGCGCTGAAAATGCGCCTTCGCCTTCGCCGCGCAGCCTGTTCACCCGGTCGATCAGCACCAGGTTATCATTAACGACAACACCAGCTGCCGCGCCGACGCCAAAGAATGAAAAGAGCGCAAAGTCGAGACCGAATAAAAAGTGACCGAATGCGGCGCCCATATAGCCAAACGGAATGGCCGTCATGATCAGGGCTGGCTGCCAGTAAGAGCCAAACGCAATCGCCAGCAACATATACATGGCGAAAAGAGCCACAGCGTAAAGGGCAAGAAAATCGCTCATGAATTCGGCTTGTTCCTCGGCGTCGCCGCGTTGGACGAGAGAAGCGTTTGGATGACGGCGTTTCCACTCCGGAATAAATTCCTGATTGTAGTTTTGCATGATTTGCGCGCGATCCGTGCCTTCACGCAGTTCAGCCGTAATGCGCGCTGACCGCTGGCGGTCGCGCCGGTCAATGCGCTTGAAACTCGGCGCAAACTTTGCGTCCGCCACCGCAGTGAGCGGCACTTCGCGCCCGTCGGGAGTACGAATACGCATCTGGTCAATGGTCGTCAGCGATTCTCGCGCCGACTTCGGGTAGCGCACCATGACGCGAACATCCTGGCCTTCACGGGGGAGACGCTGGACTTCTTCGCCATAAAACGCCTGGCGCACCTGCCGGGAGACTTCGGCGAGCGTTAGGCCGAAGCGCTCGGCGCCGGGTTTTAACTCGATTTGCAGCTCGGGCGTGGCTGATTGCAAATTGTTACGCACGTCAAAAACACCGGGCAGCGTGCGCAGGTAGGTTTGCACATCGACCGTTGCGAGACGCAATTCTTCCAATTCGTCCGCCTGAACGCCAAATGAAAGGTCAGGTCCGCCTTCGTTCTGGGTAAAGCCTATATTTATTTCCTCGGCGTCGGGAATGGGCCCCAGTTCGTCACGGAACATTTCCGCGACGTCTTTTGTGGACTGCTTTCGTTTGCCGGCTTCGATAATCGTCATATAGGCGGTGACTTCGCCCTCATCAGCGGCGATATAAATCGACTCGATAAAATCTATGTCATCGACTTTGCCCAGTTTTTCTTTCAGATTGGCGCCGGCGCGGGAAACCTCGTCGTAAATCTGCTCGGTTCGCGTGAAAGCCGATCCTTCGGGTAATCGCACGTTGAGTGAGATGAACGTGCCTTGAATTTCAGGCATGAATTTAAACGAAATCCAGCCTTGCGCGAGCAGCGCAACGGCAATCGCGAATGCGCCGAAAAAACCGACAACGGTAAAATACCGGAATTTCAATGCCGTTCGAATGATTGGTCTGTAGACTGTGTCTGCAACCTTGAGAATGCCTTCTGAAAACCCGCGTTGCAGTTGATAATAAACGCCGGATTTGTTTTGCGGCTTCATGTGAGACAGGTGCGCCGGCAAAATCAAGAACGCTTCAACCAGCGAGAACGTCAACGCGTAAATGATTGTCAGGCTGATCTGGCGGGTGAATTGCGCAGCGCCGCCGCCGATAAACAGCCATGGCGAAAACGCGATCATGGTTGTGATAACCGCAAAGAAGACCGGTTTCATGACAAGCTGTGTGCCAAGAATCGAGGCGTCAGGGCCAGTTCTGCCTTCTTCAACTTCGTTATGTATGCTTTCGCCGACAATAATGGCGTCGTCCACCACAACGCCGATAACAAGCAAAAAGCCGAAAATCGAAAGGAAGTTGAGCGACACGCCAGTCATCGGCATGAAGATGAAGGCGCCCGCGAATGATACAGCGATGCCGATTGCAGTCCAGAAAGCAACGGCGGGACGCAAAAACAACATTAAAATGATGAGTACCAGGATCAAACCGACGACGGCGTTGGATGCAACAAGACTCAACTGACCGTTAAACGGTTCGGCGGCGTCAAACCATATGTAAATTTGCGCTTCGCCTTCCAGTTCTTTGTTTTTTTCCTCGACCCATTCTGTCACTGCCGCTGAAAGTTGCGTGACATTAGATGTCTCAGGCGATTGAACAGCGAGTGTGATTGACGGCTTACCGTTAAGCGTGCGTATCTGCCGGCGGTCCTCGAAGCCGTCTACCACATTTGCGACATCCATCACCCGAATGACAGAACCGTCGGGGTTCTGCCGCACGACAATGCGTTCAAATTCTTCTTCCGTATCCGCGAGCGCGCGCGCGGCGATCTGGAGATTGCCGGTTTCCGTGCGCACCTGGCCGCCAGCGAGATTTAACGATGAACCCCTGATCGCCTGTGAAACATCGTCGAAAGTCAGGTTATAGCGGCGCAGCGCTTCTTCGGAGACTTCAATGGAAACTTCTTCTTGCGCGTCTCCCCAGAGATTGACGAGCGGAGAGCCGTTCGGAAGCTGTGAGAGTTCGTCGCGCAGGTCTCTGGCGAGCCGGTTTAGCTCGCGCTTGGGCAAATCGCCATATAGCCCCATAAAGACGCCGGGGCTGCGGTTTTGCCACTGGGATACGACAGGAGGAAAAGAATCGCGCGGCAGATTCGAAACGCCGTCTACGCGGTTTTTGACTTCATTTAGAAATCGCGTTGTGTCGATGTTATCATCGCCCTCGACATTCAGGGTTGCTCTGCCTTCACGGGCGGTAGAATCGATATGAACGACACCGTCGACATTGGCGAGCGCCTCTTCGATCCTCAATATGATTTGTTCTTCAACTTCCTGCGGTGAAGCGCCCGGCCAGGCCACGTTGATGGACGCGCCGGTGAACGTCGCCGACGGATCAAGCTCGCGTTCGAGATTCATGAAAGCGATGGCGCCCGCGACAAAACAGGCGACCATCAAGAGGTTTGCTGCAACAGCGTTGCGCGTCCACCAGGATACAATTCCGGTCACAGACTATCTCCCGACGTGTTTTGCGCGGTCGCGTTAGCGGAGGGCGGCGTCTCATCGTCTTCGTTAAGCGTTGGTGAAATCGCATCCGGGTCAGCAGGCGAAACCTTGTCGCCGTCATCGGCGCCGCGGAGCGGCGAAGTGACAATGCGGTCGCCGGGCGACACGCCGCTGGCGAGGGTTATGGTGTCGCGATCGGCCGAAACGATGCTTACGGTGCGCGCCTCAATCGTATCGTCCTCAAGTATCCGGTAAACCGTATCGCGTCCGTAAAGCGCGGATCTGGGTAACACGATCGCATTGTCATACGGCTTTCCTTCGATGGCGGCGTCGACGAAGAGGCCCATGGCCAGCGGCGTGCCGTCCTGCGCTGCGCCTTCGCCGTAGGGGTCGTCAACAACGGCGATCGCGAAGACCTGACGTGTCGCTGCGTCAATGGCGCCTTCTGTCCGGGCGATCCGGCCTTTCCATTCGTGATTTTCATTGGCGATGAACGCGGTCATGATCACGTCAGGGCCGGGGTTGTCGGAGGTTTCCACAAAAGCAAACGGCAGCCCGAGCTTCGCCAGATCATTATCCGTCAAGGCCAGACGGATTTCGGCGATGTCGGTTGAGAATATCCGGCCAAGCTGCGCGCCCGGCGATACGAACTGACCAACGCCGGCAATGCGCTCGCGTACACGGCCTTCGAACGGCGCGCGAATGTTTGTTCTCTCAAGGTTGAGACGGGCGGCCTGAAGCTCCGCCTGTGCGGCTTCAAAATTGGCGCGCGCCTGCGCAAGCTGGGGGATCCGCAGCGTCAACTCGGACGGCTCATCGCCTGAGCCGAGTTCGTCAAAGTCACGGCGGGCAAGCGCGGCTTCCGCTTCTTCCATACGCAGCGCCTGTTCGGCCTGCGCCACTCTGGCGCGGGCGCCCGCGGCGGCGGCGCGATATTCAGCGTCTTCGATTTTGATGAGGATATCGCCTTCGTCGAAAGCGCCGCCGTTCACAAAATTATCAGATGTCGAAATAACGCGGCCTGAAACCTGTGCGGTGAGGTTAATATCCGTACGCGGCCGAACTTCGCCTTGCGCGCTGACGTCAAGCGTCACGGATTGCGATTCGGCTGTAGTGTAAAAAACCGTGGGCGGCGCAATTTCCGGCGCCTGGCGTTCCAGGTTGGGGCGCAAGGACCCCATAAGGAAAATGAGTGCGATTATGCCGACGATGCCGCCGACAGTGCCTATCAATGTGAAAAACTTGCGAAACATGATTGCTATTTAGTCCCCGTATCTACGGCGGAAAGCGCCGCTAGCTTGTCTTGCGTCAGGAAGTCCCCGCCGATCGCAAGATAAAGCTGAACGCGATTGGAAACGCGTTGTTGTTGCGCCTGAATAAACTGGCTTTCCGATGAAATGCGGCGCGTCTGCGCGTCCAGCAGGTTAAAAATCGTTGCAGCGCCGCTGTTGTAGCGCCGTTCCGTCAATTCCTCCGCCGCCGCTGCTTCTTCATAGGCGAGACGCAAGGCGTCCTCACGTGCGGCCAGAAGGGTTTCGGCGGCCAGCGTATTCTCCGCTTCTTCGTAAGCTGTCAGCACAGTCTGCGCGTAGCTGTAGAGCGAGCTTTGCGCTGCTGCGCGGGCGCGTTTGGAATTCGCCAGCAGTCTGCCGCCCTGGAACAGAGGTTGAAAAAGGCCGCTTGCGATATTGCCGGCAAGACGCTCAGGATCAATCAAGTCCGCCAGTTGCGGTCCGGACGTGTTGATCTGTGACGACAAAGTCAACTGCGGCAGCATTTGTTTACGGGCTGCCCGCGCGCGCAATCCTGCAGCTTCCATTCTTGCTTCAGCCGCAATGAGGTCCGGACGCCGCGCCAGCAAATCGCCGGGCGCGCCGGCGCCGGCCAATGCCGGCAATTCGGGTAGACTTTCCGCCGCTTCAAGCTCGGCCGCAGGGTAGCGTCCCAGCAATACTTCAAGACGTCGCGAGGCTTCCAGTTCCAGCCGCTGGCGCAGCGCCAGGTTGGCCTGGCTGGAGCCTAAAGCCGATCGCGACAGGCGAACATCGAGGCTGGAAGAAACGCCGCGTTCATAGCGCCTTTCGGTGACGCGCAAGTTGCGCTCGCGCGCCTGCGTGTCGCGTTCAGCAAGCTCTCGTTGCTGGCGCGCTTCAATCAGCGCAAACCACGCCTGCGAGACGCGCGCGCCAATCGAAAGCCGCGCCGCTTCCAGATCGGCGTATGCGGCTGCGGCGTCCTTATATGCAGCGCGGGTCTGATCAGTCAGACGGCCCCAGACATCGAGCTCCCAATTGATCTGTGCGCCGATTGAAAAATTGTTGATGTAAAGACGCCGGTCGGGAAGGTCCTGTTCCGCAATTCCGTCGCCGTCGAGATCAAGACCGTCGAGGCGGCCGTCATTGTTAGAGTCAACGCCAAACTGGTCTTCCAGATCACCGGCCGACAAACCGCTCAAATCGGCGTTGCCGCCCCCGCCGGCTTGCGCAGCCGCTGTCGGGTCGGTGACAATGGCGTTGCGGCTTGCATTCGCGCTGGCGTTTAACGTCGGAAGCATGTCCGCGCGAGCAATGCGGGAGTTGGCCCGCGCCTGTTCAAGATTGGCGGCGGCGGCGAGAAAATCGTTATTATGGGATACGGCTTCATCGATCAGGCCGCGCAGTACCGTATCGTCGAATGCGGCAACCCAGTCGCCGGTCGGGGCGTTTGCGAAACGCTCGTCGGCTGTCCAGGATTCCGGCGGCTCCGGAAGCTGACTGTTGAGCAGTTCCTCGTCCACCGTGGCGCATGACGCCGTCATCACTGCAATTAGAGCTACGCCCCCGAATCGCATCCGGCTTCTCCTTTTCTTTAGCGGCGCCAGGCCAAATACGGGCCTTGCATCTTCATTATTATTATTCATTGTTACGATCTTACCTGACTTTTATCCGGCGCCGCCGCAAGGCTTAAGCGGCGGACAGTTGCGCGAATGCGGCGAATGGGGCGTTTCACGCCTTCATTATGAAAGAAACAGGACCAGAAGTCGTTAAAACTTTAATGACTAAATAAACGCAGATTCATCGGGCGCCAGTGTCAATTCTGAAAAAAAAGAAACTATTTCAAGGTGTTGTATGGAGGCCACGGCCGGAATCGAACCGGCGTACACGGCTTTGCAGGCCGCTGCGTCACCACTCCGCCACGTGGCCGGGAATTGAACCGCACAAAAATACAGGCGGTTCAGGAGGGAGCGGACCTCATAGCGCGGGCAAATCCTGCGGTCAAAGGCGAAATTAACCGGCGCTGAACTGCCGCGCGGGGCTCATGTTCCAGTGCGTTGCGCACCGACCCGGCCAGTTGTATGCCGGTCCCGTACTTAGTCGATTTTTGAGAGATCCAGATGGATTTTAAGATAGCGCGCCAGCGCATGGTGGATAGTCAGGTTCGTCCGAACGACGTAACGGATTTGCGAATTCAATCTGCGATGGAAACGATCCCTCGCGAGATATTCCTTCCTGTGGAGTTCAGGCCTCAGGCCTATGTTGAGCGCGAGATTGCTTATGCTCCCGGCCGGTCTTTGATTACGCCGCGAGATTTCAGCAAGCTCGCCGCCGCCGCCGATCCTCAGCCGCATGATCTCACGCTGAACGCCGTATGCGGCTCAGGTTATTCCACCGCCGTTCTGGCCAGTCTGGTGGAAATGGTGGTCGCCGTTGAAAGTGATGAGGCGATTGGCGCGGCGGCGCAGGAACATTTAACCGCGCTCGATATTAACAATGCCGCCGTTATCGCCGGTGATAGTTACAAAGGTGAAGCTGGTCAGGGCCCGTACGACCTGATTTTCATTGATATGGCGATCGAAAAAAAGCCGGCCGCATTGCTGGACCAGCTCAAGGACGGTGGCCGGCTGGCGGCGATTTTGCGCGAGAACGGGGTCTCAAGCGGCGTTATCTTCCGGCGGAACGGCGATGTGTTTTCCTGCACGAAAAAGTTCGATGCTTCCGCAAAGACCGTGCCCGATGGCTTCGGAACGGAAAAAGCGTTCGTTTTTTAACAGGATCTTCACGCTCTAAGCTGTGGAATCGTCTTGAACAAAGTGATTTGACGCTCAGATTGCGCATAAGCGCTTTCAAAGCGTCTTCGTAAGTTGCGAGAGAATGGGCAAGGGGCTTTCCGTGCGAGTTTCAATGTGTCTGGCGCTTGTCGCTTTTATTACGGCGCCGGCGTCATCATCGGCGGAGACGTTGAAAGACGCCTTGGCGCTTGCTTATGAAACAAATCCCACCATTCGCGCAGAGCGGGCGCGGCTTCGCGCCACGAAAGAAGCAAGGGCGCAAGCCTGGGCCGGCGCACTGCCGCAGATTTCCGCATCCGGCGCATATTCAAAAGTCGACACCATGCAGAGTTCGTCGTTTTCGGGCACGCCGCAGGTTTCAGAAAGCAAGCTGGATACGCTGACCGCAGGCGTTTCGGCGGAACAGCCCGTATTTACAGGCTTTAGAAATTTCAACGCGATCAAACAGGCAGGCGCGCGCATACGCGCCGGCGGCGCGCAGCTGGTCGGCACCGAACAGCAGGTGCTCAGCGATGTCGCCAGCGCGTATTTTAATGTTCAGCGCAATATGGCCGTGTACGAATTGCGTAAACAAAACGTCACAGTACTGATCCGTCAACAGGATATGGCGTCGGCGCGTTTCGAAGTTGGAGAAATCACGAGAACCGATGTCGCCCAGGCCGATGCGCGATTGGCGGAATCGCGTGCGCGCCTGTCGTCGTCGCAAGGCGAGCTTGCGGTCGCCCGTGCGGCCTATGCGCAGCTGGTTGGCAGAACGCCCGGTGATCTTGAGCCCGTAGAGACGCTGCCGGAATTGCCTGAAACACTTGAGGCTGCGCAGGCGATTGCGTTTGAATACGCGCCGACTTTAGTAGCCACCCGTGAGCAGGCGGAAGTGTCGCGAAGGCAAGTCAAAATTGCGCGCGGCGCGATTTTGCCGTCGGTATCGCTGACGGCTGGATATCAATATGCGGAAGAACCCAGTTTCTTTGTGGATAACAGCGAAGAATTCAGTTTCGGCGCCAGGGCTAGCGTTCCCTTATTTCTCGGCGGCGCCAATTTTTCGCGCATTCGAGAAGCCAAGGCGCTGCATACAAGCGACCGCGCCCGTCTCGTAGAAGCCGAGAGGCTTGTCGAGGCGCAAACCATTTCCGCCTGGGAGCGCCTTGTGACGGCCCGTGCTGTGGCGGTCTCGGCTCAAGCCTCCGTCGATGCAAACAATTTGGCCCTGGAAGGCGTAAGGCAGGAAGCGCTTGTGGGAACGCGAACGACACTGGATGTGTTGAACGCCGAGCAGGAACTGTTGAATGCGGAAGTTACTCTGATTAACGCTCTGCGCGACACGCAGACAGCCGCATTTGGGCTTCTGGCCGCGATAGGCGTCCTAACGCCTGACGCCATTGGAATTGATGTTGAGAGCGGTGAAGACCGCCTCAAACTGTATGAGCATTAAGATTCAGGTAAGGAAAGCCTTGATAAGTGTGGCGAAGCGGCTGAAAACAGACTGGGAGCGGTGATTTTCCGCCTGTCCTGAGCTATTGTCGCCCGATATTAGGGATCGTTGGATACATGGAAAACGCTCAACCTGAACCGAGCATGGAAGAAATCCTCGCGTCTATCCGAAAGATCATTTCGGAAGATGAGGAGGATCAAAGCGCGCCCGAGGCGGTGCCTCCCGCCGCGTCGCCAAAGCCTGCGCCCGCGCCGGTCGAAATGCAAAACGAAGAGCCGCTTGAAGAGCCCAAAGATCATACTGAGGAGCCCATGCCGCTGACCTCTCCAAAGCCTGTTGAAGCAATGGAGCCGGCCCCGGAGACTGCGTCGGCGAGGGATGATTCGATGAAACATGAATTGGCCGCCGCGATGCAAGACGAGGGCGAAGAAGAGATTCTCGACAAAACCACTGCCGAGGTCGCCTCGCAGGCTTTCAGGAATCTGTCACAGTCGGTGCGCGTATCCGAAGGTCCGGGCAAAACGCTCGAAGACATTGTCACCGAAATGCTGCGCCCCATGGTCAAGGAATGGCTGGATGCAAACCTGCCGGCGATTGTTGAAGAAAAAGTCGAAGAGGAAGTGCAACGGGTCGCTCGCCGCCGGCGATAGGCAGTTTTTTCCTTATGCGAATGAAGCCGGCTTTCGAGCCGGCTTTTTTGTAGGTTGCAAATGAAAAACAACTATCCGGAAACCAGAACAATAGATCAGATCGATGAGATGTTTGGCGTTAAGGTGGCGGACCCATTTCGCTGGCTTGAAGCGGATATCCGTGAAGATGCTGACGTTGCGGCATGGGTAGCCGCACAAAACGAAATAACGTCGGAATATCTGAATACGCTTGAATGTCGCGCGGGCATTCAACAGCGCCTGAAAACACTCTGGAATTATGAAAAATTCACACTGCCGGTGAAACGCCAATCGCGAATTTTTTTCGGCCATAACAGCGGATTGCAAAACCAGTTTTCTCTGTTTGTACAGGATAATGAGGATGAACCGCGCCTGCTGCTGGATCCAAACGGCTGGTCGGAAGACGGCGCCGCCGCGCTTGCTGATTACAAGCCGGCGCCGGACGGCGGACTTGTCGCCTATCAGGTGCAGGAAAGCGGTTCTGACTGGCGGACGATCAGGATCATCAATGCCGGCAGCGGCGAAAATCTTCCGGACACGCTCGATGGCGTAAAATTTTCAGGCGTTTCCTGGGCGAAGGACGGTTCGGGCTTTTTCTATTCGCGTTATCCGCAACCGGAAGACGGTGAAGCGCATCAGGCGATCAATCACAACCAGGCGGTTTATTTTCATCACATCGGCGACGATCAATCGAAAGACCGGAAGGTTTACGCGCGACCCGATTTTCCCGAACACGGGTTTGCCGCTACGGTTTCCAGCGACGGCGAAACCCTCGTTATTACCGTGTGGAAGGGAACCGACGACAAGTATGAAGTCGTTCTGATCGATCTTGCGAAGCCGTCTTTAGAACCCGTTGCGCTCGTGAAAGGGTTCGAAACGGCGATTTCGTATATAGCCACAGCTGAGGGGCGTCATTATTTCTTGACTGACAAGAATGCCCAGAAAGGCCGTATCGTTTCAACGCCGGTGAGTCATCCCGGTTCGGAATGGGCCGAAGTTGTAGCGGAGACAGACAGCGCTATCGCCGCAGCGAATATCGTCGGGAACCGCCTTTTTATTCACTATATGGAAGACGTAAAATCCGCCGTGCGGATGTACGCTCTCGACGGCGCGCCCATAGGCGAGGTCGCGCTGCCTGGTATTGGCGCGGCGGGGGGCTTTACCGGGGAGCCCGGCGACGCGGAAACGTTTTTCAGTTTCGAAAGTTTTAATCAGCCGCCGACCTT
This sequence comes from Hyphococcus sp., assembly GCF_965228385.1. Lineage (GTDB taxonomy): Bacteria > Pseudomonadota > Alphaproteobacteria > Caulobacterales > Parvularculaceae > Hyphococcus. The sequence goes on from NZ_OZ245810.1 coordinate 714,571, forward strand.
ATACCGCTTGCATGTTGCAACCGGCGAGCGCGAAGTCTTCAGGCGGCCGGACGCGCCTTTCGATCCGGCGCTGTACACCGTGCGGCAGGTTTTTTACCCAACAAGGGATGGAACCTCGATCCCCATGTTCCTCGCGCATCGCAAGGATATTGATCTATCGCGCGGGGCGCCCACGCTGCTTTACGGCTATGGCGGGTTTAATGTTTCTGTGCCGCCGGCGTTCAGCGTCACCCGGTTGCAATGGATGGAGATGGGCGGCGTTTATGCGTCCGTCAATCTGCGCGGCGGCGGCGAATACGGCAAGGCGTGGCATGATGCCGGGCGGCTCTTGAACAAGCAGAATGTCTTCGATGATTTCATCGCCGCCGGCGAATATCTGATCGGCGAGGGGGTGACGTCGAAAGAGCAACTCGCAGCTTTCGGCGGATCAAACGGCGGCCTCCTTGTGGGCGCAGTGGTCAATCAGCGTCCTGACCTCTTCGCCGCAGCGATCCCCGCCGTGGGTGTTATGGATATGTTGCGTTTTCATCAATTCACTGCGGGGCGGTTCTGGATTGACGATTACGGAAACCCTGACGAGGAGACGCATTTCGCCAATCTTCACGCCTATTCGCCTTACCATAATATCCAGAGCGGGCGGGATTACCCGGCGATCCTGGTGACGACGGCCGATACTGACGACCGTGTGGTGCCGGGTCACAGCTTTAAATACGCCGCCGCCCTGCAGGCGGCTGACATCGGCGATGCGCCGCATCTCATCCGGGTGGAGACCCGGGCGGGCCATGGCGCGGGCAAACCGACCGGCAAAATCATTGAAGAATACGCCGATATGTGGGCGTTTCTGGCCGAGCATACAGGTCTTGCGCCGCAACTCGGCTAGGATGGAAACAGGTTGTGGATTTGGCGTTCGCCGGATAAACCGGCGTTTCGCATCCGCAACAAGAGCACTGTCAACGACCAAGGCCGCCATGCTTGAGAAGAATTTCGATTTTCAGTCCGCCGAAAAGCGCATTTATGACGCTTGGGAGACATCCGGCGCCTTCAAACCGTCCGACGAGGGCGAGGCCTATTCAATCGTCATCCCGCCGCCGAATGTCACCGGCTCGCTGCATATGGGTCATGCGCTGAACAATACGTTGCAGGATATTTTGTGCCGGTTCGAACGCATGCGCGGCAAGTCGGTGCTGTGGCAGCCGGGCACGGACCATGCGGGCATCGCCACGCAAATGGTGGTTGAGCGACAGCTCATGGAAAACCAGGAGCCGTCGCGCCGGGAGATGGGCCGCGAGAAATTCGTCGAGCGCGTCTGGAAATGGAAAGAGGAATCCGGCGGTCAGATCATTAATCAGTTGAAGCGGCTCGGCGCCACGTGCGACTGGTCGCGCGAGCGCTTCACCATGGATGAAGGACTTTCCAAAGCCGTCATCAAGGTGTTCGTTCAACTGTGCCGGGAAGGCCTTATCTATCGCGACAAGCGGCTCGTGAACTGGGACCCGAAATTCGAAACGGCGATCTCCGACCTTGAAGTGGAAAATATCGAAGTCGACGGCCATTTCTGGCATTTCAAATATCCGCTGGAAAATGGCGAGACATACGAGTTTCCCGTCGCTCATGACGAAGAGGGCAATCCGACGGAATGGGAAACGCGCGATTACATTTCCATCGCGACGACGCGGCCTGAAACCATGCTCGGCGATGGCGCGGTTGCGGTGCACCCGTCAGACAAACGCTATGCGCCGATTGTGGGCAAACGCTGCCTGTTGCCGCTGGCGGAACGCTATATTCCGATCATCACGGACGAATATCCCGATCCGGCATTCGGCTCCGGCGCTGTGAAGATCACCGGCGCGCACGACTTTAACGACTACCAGGTGGCCAGACGCAACGACATCCAGATGTATGTGCTGTTCGATACAAAAGCGCGCATGGTGAATGAAAAACATGTGCCGGAAAAATATCGCGGGATGGACCGGTTCGAGGCGCGAAAAGCTGTAGTCGAAGACATTGATGCGCGCGGTCTGCTCATTCAGGTTGAAGACAAGAAGATCATGCAGCCTTTCGGCGACCGTTCGAATGTTGTCATTGAGCCGATGCTGACGGATCAGTGGTATGTGAATGCGGAAGAGCTCGCCAAGCCCGCCATCATGGCCGTTGAAGTCGGCGACACAAAATTTATTCCGGAAAACTGGACCAAGACGTATTTCCAGTGGATGCGCAATATCGAGCCGTGGTGCGTTTCCCGCCAGCTCTGGTGGGGGCACCGCATCCCGGCGTGGTATGGGCCCGACGGCTCGATTTTTGTGGCGGAATCCGAAGCGGAAGCCAACAAAGATGCGATCGCGCATTATGTGGCGGACGGAACAATTACTACCGAGGAAGCCAACAAGATACTGAAAGACGCTGACGAAAAGGGAGAAGCCATTCATCTGTTGCGGCGAGACCCTGACGTTCTTGATACATGGTTTTCATCCGCCTTGTGGCCGTTTTCAACGCTGGGTTGGCCAGATGACACTTCGGAACTCAAAAAGTTTTACCCGACATCCACGCTGGTGACGGCGCACGACATCATTTTTTTCTGGGTGGCGCGGATGATGATGGACGGGCTTCACTTCATGAAGGAAGTGCCGTTCAGGGATGTCTACATCCACGCACTGGTCCTCGACGAAAAGGGCCAGAAGATGTCGAAGTCGAAAGGCAACGTCATCGACCCGCTTGTCCTGATCGATAAATACGGCGCCGATGCGCTGCGCTTTACGCTCGCCGCGCAGGCGGCGCAGGGGCGTAATATTCGCCTGTCGGAACAGCGCGTTGAAGGCTACCGCAATTTTTCAACCAAGCTTTGGAACGCCGCGCGCTTTTGCGAAATGAACGAGTGCAGGCCGGATGCTTCTTTCGATCCGGCGAAAGCGGCGTCCACTATCAACCAGTGGATCGTTCATGAAGCGAATGTGTGCGCCGCCGCGGTGACGCGCGAGATCGAGGCGTTCCGTTTTAACGACGCTGCGGGCGCGATCTATAAATTCACATGGAATGTTTTCTGCGACTGGTATCTTGAACTCGCCAAGCCGACCCTTTTGAGTGACGATGAGGCGGCGAAAAAAGAAACGCGGGCCGCTGCGGCTTGGGCGCTCGACCGAATTCTGGCGCTTTTGCACCCCTTCATGCCGTTCGTCACGGAAGAGTTATGGGGCGCCTTTTCAAAAAGGGATGCGCTCATCGCCAGTGATTGGCCCGCCCACGACGCCAGCCTTGTCAATGAAAGCGCGGCCAGCGAAGTCAACTGGACGGTGGATCTGATCACGGGCGTCCGCTCCGTTCGTCAGGAAATGAACGTGCCGGCGGCGGCGAAAATCCCGCTGGTTTTTATGGGCGGGGACGCGGACGATAAAAAGCGTCTTCAGGAAAATGATGAAGTTCTGAAACGGCTGGCCCGGCTTTCGGAAATTACGACTGATGACGCCGCGCCGAAAGGCGCTGTGCAGATTGTGCACGGGGGCGGTGTCGCTGCGCTTCCCGTGGCTGACTTTATCGATATCGCGGCGGAAAAATCCCGTCTTGAAAAAGAAAAAGCGAAAATTGAAAAAGAAATCGCCGGCATCGACAAGAAACTCGCCAACAAGAATTTTGTCGAACGCGCGCCGAAAGACGTCGTTGAAGAACAGCACGTCCGCCGCGCGGATTATGCAGCCCAGATTGAAAAGCTGGAAGGTGCGCTGGCGCGGCTGAAAGGTCTTTAAAGCGAGGTATCGGCGGCTGTAAACGCGATGCGCGGGTCGTTAATCGAGATGGTTTCATTCAACTCGTAAATGTTTTCATATCCGTAGCCGTAAAGATTGATGAATGTCGGTATGTTAAGCGCCAGCTCGACCCGCTTTTTCAACACAGGTTCAATATTGTCCGTAAAATTATTATTGCAATAAATCAGGATGCGGCGATTTTTATCGCCAAGCAAATTATCGAGTTTGCCTTGTGTAAAATCAGCAAATGCAAGATTGATTGCGCCGTCTATATGTCCCGCCGCATAGGCGTCTGCTGATCGCGCATCGAGAATGATTGTATCTTTCTCCTGGGAAAATTGCAGAAATGTATCGAGCGAAATAAGCCGTTCCGATCTGACGGGCGCCAATTCTTCAACCAGCATTGAAAACCCCTGATAATCTACCGCGCTATTTTCCATTTGCCGGGGCTCACTGGCGAGACTTGCGCTTAGCAAGAGGAAAAAAGCTGCTGCCGCAGCGCAAGTGTTTTTTATCATTTCTTATCTCCCGCGAACGATCGTTGCAGCGGTCACGGTGCGCGAAAAATGCGGCGGAAATTTGCCGGCGCTTTTAACCAAACGCCACCGCTGCTATGGGCGGCAAAAAAGCGCTTTGCAGCGACCAGCGCTCGCCGCCATCGTCGCTCGTCCACAGATTGCCGGTGGTGGACCCCATGACGAGGCGTTCGCCGGTTTCATCCACATCGAGGGCGTGGCGGTAAATGAGATCGTAGCTGTCCTCGCGCGGTAATCCGCTATCTTTTGCGGTGAAGGAACCGGCGCCGTCAGTCGTTTTGTTGACGACCAGTTTTGCATCAACCGGCACACGGCATTCATCCTTTACACCTGGCACAAGCCACGCCGTATCGGGATCGTTTGGATGAGAGGAGACAGCAAATCCGAATACAGCAGGCGGAATATTCTTGATCTCGGAAAAAGTCTCGCCTGCGTCGCGAGACAGGAATACGCCATTGTGATGCTGGCACCAGATGGTGTCCGGGTTGCTCGCGCACATGGCGAGACGGTGCGGGTCTTGCGTATTCAGCTCTTCTGACTGTTCCGGCGGCGTATAATCGGACCGCAGGCCCTTGCCGGTGAGCCGCCATTCCTCGCCGCCGTCGTCGCTCTTCCAGACGCCGCCGCAGGAAATGCCGAGCGTCAGTTTTTTTGCATCTCGGGGATCGACAAGAACGGAATGGATGCCCGGCTTATCAAAACCGCCGCCGAACCAGCCCTCGCGTTCCGGCCGGCGCCAGAGGGATTCGTTGAGCGACCAGCTTTCGCCCCTGTTTGCGCTTTTGAAGAGCGCGCCGGGAATCGTTCCCGCCCAGAGGACGCCGGGTTCGCTAGCGCCGCCCGCCTCAAGCGTCCAGATCATCTCGACGGACGGCGCCTCGTCATTGTTGTTTTCCTCTTTCGGAAAGGCGGGGGGGGCCAGTTCTTTCCAGGCGGCGCCGTCATCATCGGACCGGTGCAGCTTGCAGCCGAAATGGCCGAGATTGAGAGCCGCATAAAGTGCGCCGTCACGGCGGTCCTTCAGTACGGCGCTTACCGGTTCGCCGAGAAAGGCTGGCGTCCCGGTTTTCCAGCCGTCGCCGTCCCGCCGGTATGTAAAAAGACCTTTGCGCGTTGCCGCGTAAAAAACATCAGCCATGTTTTCCTCCGCTTTAGCCCCCCGAAAGAGCCTGGAAGACGAATACCTGATCTTCCTCCGCCACCGGATCGCTGAGGCGCGCCCGGTCCGAGATCATGTCGCCATTGATGAAAATGTTGACGTGCTTTCTGAGACGGCCCTGGTCGTCCAGCAGATAGGATTGCAATGGCGCGTTTTCTTCAAAGACCGATTCAAGCACGGCGCGCACGGTTTCGCCCGGCGCTCTTCTAGGCGGGCAGGGCAGGTGTTTCTGTAAATTATCGGTGAACTCGATACGCGCCATAGCCGCCGCCTCCTTGCGATTGCCTAGCGTCTCAATATTCGAACCTGGCGCGGCAGGGAGTCAATATGCCGGTTAGCTCGTCTCCGCCAGAAATGAAAGCTGCGTCACCATGGCGTTGCGCGCCTCGGCGTCGCGGTCAGTGAGTTTTGTCGGATAGTCGCCGGTGAAACAGTGATCTGTAAACGCCGGCGCCGATTGATCGCGCTTGCCCTTGCGGAAAGCCTTGTAGAGGCCATCCAGCGACAAAAACGCCAGGCTGTCCGCGCCGATCATTTTTCGAATGTCCTCGATGGAATGATCCACGGCGATCAGTTCTTCATAAGACGGCGTGTTGATGCCGTAAAAGTCCGGGTGCAGAATTGGCGGGCAGGCGACGCGCATATGCACTTCCCGGGCGCCCGCATTCCGCAGCATTTCAGTAATCTTGCGCGAGGTCGTACCGCGCACAATGGAATCGTCGATGAGAACAACCCGCTTGCCCTCTATCAGCCCCCGGTTCGGCGAATGCTTGCGCTTGACGCCGGCTTCGCGGATTTTCTGTTCCGGCTCGATGAATGTGCGCCCGATATGATGGCTGCGGATCAGCGCCATTTCATAGGGCAGGCCGGTTTTCTGCGCATAGCCGATGGCGGCGGGTACGCCGGAATCGGGAATGGGCGACACCAGATCGGCCTCGCAGGGCGCCTCCTTGGCGAGCCGCTCGCCAAGTCTTTTGCGCAGTTCGTAAACACTTTCTCCGTCTACGATGGAGTTTGGTTTTGCAAAATAAATCAGCTCGAAAATACAGGGGCGCGCCTGCGCCTGAGCGGGAAAAATCTGCCGGCTTTCAATTGTTCCATCCGCCTTGCAGACCACCACTTCGCCCGGCTTGATATCGCGAACGAATTCGGCGCCGATGATATCGAGGGCGCAGGTTTCAGACGCGAGTATCGGCGCGCCTTGTAAATCACCGAGCACAAGCGGGCGAATGCCTACAGGATCGCGGGCGCCGATCAGGCCTTCGGGCGTTAACACCGTAAGCGCGTAGGCGCCTTCAATCTGTTTCAGGGCTTCGATCAGTTTGTCCGTAACGGACAGATATTGTGAACGGGCGGTCAATTGCAGAAAAATTTCTGAATCCGATGTCGATTGAAAAATACAGCCGCGGCGAACGAGGTCTGCGCGCAGGGTTTTCGAATTCGTCAAATTACCATTGTGGGCGATAGCAACGCCGGTCTGGTCCAGGTCGGCGTAAAGCGGCTGCACATTGCGCAGCACGGTTTCTCCTTGCGTTGAATAACGCGTATGGCCGATTGCGCAGTCGCCTTTCAGGCCGCCGAGCGTCGCCGCATCAGAGAAATTATCGGAGACAAGACCCAGAAAACGCTCATTGTGAAAATGCTTGCCGTCAAAACTGGCGATGCCCGCCGCTTCCTGGCCGCGGTGCTGTAGGGCGTGCAGCCCCAGCGCCGTCAGCGCCGCTGCATCCTTCGTCCCGATCACGCCGAAGACGCCGCATTCCTCTATCAGCTTGGGCGGACCGACAACGGCTTCCAGCGCCGCCTTGTGAGCCCGAAAGCCCGGACCTTCTGCTTTGAGAAATCTGGCGGCGCGTTGGGTGAAACTCATGGCGGCGTCCTGATCCTCTGCGGGTAAGGTCACTGAGGCGTTTCCTCTTGGATAATGTCTGCGATCGGATCGAGTTCTTCTTCTTCGATCCCGGATGCGTCGCTCGCTTCCGGGGACGTCGCCGCAATTGTCGGATCTGTTGTGGTGACCGTTGTGACGATTTCATTCAGACCGTTGCGGTCGCTGCGATCATATCCGCTGATCGCCGCGTCCACATCGTCTTCCGGCGACTGTTTGACGGGCGCGTCAAGGTCTGCGGCGTCCGGCGTGAAGCCTTCGAACCAGTTCGCCATGCCAGCGGCGATGGGTTGGGTCATGGCGGTTCTGACGCCATCTGGCTGACTGGCTTCATCCAGATAATATGTATATCCGAGATAGCCGAGGCCGATCAGCACGAGACCGCGAAAAAAACCAAAAGCCCCGCCGCCAATCCTGTCGGCGAGACGGGCGCGACCTTCCAGCGGGATGCGCTTCAGGCCGAGATGCAGGCCAATATGCGCCGCGAGAAAAAACACCGCGACAAGAACGGCTACAATAAAAGCAGTGCCAAAAAAGCTGCCGTCCTGACCGGTGACAGCGAGGATCGGTTCGATCAGCAAAAGCGTTAAACCGCCCGCGATCGCTAACGCTAAAAGTGTTGAAAGTTCGCGCAAACCGCCGCGCAAGACTGCAAACGCGGTTGAAAGACCGACAACCACGATAAACAGGAGATCAAACATTACAAAGCCTGCCTAAACAATGCGCCCGCGCACAGCCAATTCAACCCAATCGAACCTAGACTGAGTCGCCGCTTCTCCCCGCCGGTCTTTCCTAGCCTTGATAGCAGGATATCTCAACAGTTTTGCCGCTTTAATCGCGCGCCCAGGCGACAAGATCGGCAAGGGTCGAGGCTTGGGATATTTTCAGGGCGTCATTGGCTGCGCCAGCGGGCGCCAGCGCCCCGGAAAAGCCAAGTTTGCGGGCTTCTTTCAGGCGCGCTTCCGTCTGGTTAACGGGCCGAACGGCGCCCGACAGCGCCACCTCACCGAACACGACCCTGTCATGGGGAAGGGGCGTATCGAACAGCGAGGAACACAGCGCGGCGGCGGCTGCGAGATCCGCGGCCGGCTCGCCGATCCGAAGGCCGCCCGCAACGTTGAGAAAAACATCATGCCGACCGAAATCTAGCCCGGCGCGCGCGTCGAGCACCGCCAGCAGCATTGAAAGCCGCGCGCTGTCCCATCCGACCACTGCGCGGCGCGGCGCGGCGAGCGTCGAGGGAGAGACCAGCGCCTGGATTTCCACCAGCACCGGGCGCGTGCCTTCTATGCCGGCAAACACGGCTGCGCCGGAAACATCGCGGTCCACGCTGGTCAAAAACAGTTCCGACGGATTGGCGACTTCTTTCAGACCGGCGCCGGACATTTCAAAGACGCCGATTTCATGGGCCGCGCCGAAGCGGTTTTTCACTGCACGCAAAATGCGAAAATCGCGTCCCTGTTCGCTTTCGAAATACATCACGGCGTCGACCATGTGCTCGACGACGCGCGGGCCTGCAATCTGCCCGTCCTTCGTGACATGGCCGACAAGCAGGAGAATGGCGCCGGAAGATTTTGCAAAGCGCACAAGCTCCTGCGCGCAGGAGCGCACCTGCGTGACCGTGCCCGGCGCTGCGGGCAGGGCGTCGGACCATAGCGTCTGAATGGAATCGATGATGACAACGTCGGGCTTCTCGCTTTTCAGCGTCGACAGAATGTCGCGCAGCGCTGTGGCGGAGGCGAGATTGACGGGCGCCGTTTCCGCCTCAAGGCGTTTGGCGCGCAGGCGGATTTGCGAGGCGGATTCCTCGCCGGAGATATAGGCGACATTGGCGCCCCCGCGCGCCAGTCCCGCAGCGATCTGCAGGAGCAGCGTGGATTTGCCGACGCCGGGATCGCCGCCGATCAGCAGCGCTGAGCCGGACGCCAGTCCGCCGCCGCAGGCACGGTCAAACTCGGCGTTGCCCGTAAGCAGACGCGGAATATCTTCGGACGCGCCGGAGAGCGAGGTGAAATCGAGTTTTTTGGCTTTTGATTTTGCCGGCGCCGCGCTCAAGGAACCAGGCGGACCGGCCTCGGACGCCTCTAGCTCAATCGTGTTCCATTCGCCGCAGGCCTCGCAGCGCCCGGCCCATTTACCGTAAATGGCGCCGCAGGACTGGCAGACATATGTGTCGTTATTTTTGGCCAATAGTGTTTCCTCTTGAGATTGTTTGGTACGTTCGACGCTGCGGCGCAAGTGTAGAGTTTCATCGCCACATCGCTTCAATCTGCTATGATCAGCGCATGAGCGACATCAATTCAAAAAACCCCTACCTGAATGGCCTGTACGCGCCGATTAAAGACGAAGTGAGCGCGGACGACTTGCCTGTGACAGGCGAGATTCCGCGCGATCTTCATGGCGCTTATTTCAGGAACGGGCCCAACCCGGCAGCCCCGCCGCGCGGTATGCATCACTGGTTTGACGGCGATGGCATGCTGCACGGGATATGGTTCGAAAACGGCAAGGCGCGCTATCGCAACCGTTATGTGCAAACACAGGACCTGTCAGCAAACGGCGCATCGCCTCTTGGCGGCATTTTCGAGCCGTCCCGCGATGCGCCAGACCGCAAAGTCAGTTACCGTGATACGGCGAATACGGATGTTGTCTTTCATAACGGCAAGCTTCTGGCGCTCTGGTATATTTCAGGTCAGCCCGTGGCGGTGGACGCGCAAACGCTGGAAACCATTCGCACCGAGACATTTTCAGGAAAGCTGCCGCGGAATATCTCGGCGCATTCCAAGGTTGATCCCGAAACAGGTGAGCTCGTCTTTTTCGATTATGCTTTATACGAGCCGAAAATGTGGACCGGCACGGTCTCGGCCGCCGGCGAACTCACCCACTTTCAGGAAATTCAGCTTCCGGGCCCGCGCCTGCCGCACGATATGGGGATGACGGAAAACTATGTTGTCCTGCATGACCTGCCGGTGGTTTTTTCAGACAGCGCCATCCGCAACCGGATGTGGCAAATCCATGTGGCGGATCAGCCCACGCGATTTGGCGTTGCGCCGCGAAAAGGCGGCGATCCCAAATGGTTCGACTTCCCGACATGCTATATCTATCACGTCATCAATTGCTGGGAAGAAGGCGACGAAGTCGTCATGGCCGCGTGTAAAATGGTCGAAAACGGTTTTCAGCCGGACAGCAAATACGGGCCCTACGCCGCCATGGCGGATGTTCTCGCTTTGCGTGCGCAACCGTTTATGTGGCGTATGAATATGAAAACGGGTGCGGGGCGCGAAGAGCAGATCGACGATGCTCTTTCCGAATTTCCGGTTGTGAATAACGCTTTCGCCGGGCGCAAAACCAGATATTCCTACCACGTTATTTTCGATGATTGCATTGAGCAGCGGTTTTCCGGAATACTGAAATATGATCTGGAAACCGGCGCGAGCGAACGGCACGATTTTTCCGGCGGCGTGTTTGGGTCTGAGCCGGCATTCGCCCCGCGCCTCAATTCAGTCAGCGAAGACGACGGCTATCTTATTACTTTCACGCATGATCTGAATGGTCAGTCCGAAGCGCATGTCATTGACGCACGCAACATGAAAGCGGAACCGGTTGCGCGCATCAAGCTGCCCCAGCGCGCGCCGCTCGGCTTTCACGGCGTATGGGCTCAGGGCGTTTAACGGCCTGTTATTCGGCGGCGAGTTGCTCGTTCGATTGCGATTCTTCCACCGGACGTTCGGCTTTGGCGGCGTTGCGCCGGCGCCACGCACGCTTCCAGCTTTTCGGCCAGAAATGCGTTGGGTACGGAACAACAGTGCGTTTCAGGAACGATTTACGCTTGCGGGGTTCTTCTGTTGCGTTCGCGGCGTCCGATTCATTTAGATCGCCGATAAGCGTATTTGTCGTATGTTCCGGTTCAGCGTCATGTTCCGTGTTGTCCGCCGCCGATGATTTTTGAATAGGCGAATTTTCAGGCGCAAGCGACGCCATCGCCCGCTCAACTGTGCTGAGCTGGGCGTTGCCGGACTGAGGCAGGTCAGTCTCGTCATCTTCCTCAGGTGGTTCAGCGTCTGCGGTCAATGCTGGCTCTTGTTCGGTCTCTTGCGCCGCCGTTGGTATGTTTAACCCTGCGGGCGCTATTGTTTCGTCCGGCGTTCCCGGAAGGGCCGGGGCCCCAACGCGAATGCCCGGTTGAAAATAAGCCGAACTCGCGCCCACTGAAAGCGTCACCGGTTTTGACATGCCGCCGGAATAGTCGCTTCTGGCGATTTTTGTCTGCGGCGCCCCTGGCGCTGGTGTTTTCGTTTCCGCCGCAACCGTGCGTTGCGGGCCGGCGATTTCATCCGTTGAGAATAAAATAGGCGTTCCTTCGCGCTTTTCGGCCGGTTTCACCGTTGAATTATCCTCTTGAGGTGCGGCGTCTTCCACCTCCTGTGCGGGGTTGGCGTGAATTTCCGGCTTGAACGCCGCGCTGAGACGTTCCTGCAATTCGCGGGGCGCGCTTGCGCCGGGAAGGGCCGATTGCTCATCGCGAACGTCTTCGGCCTTGTCGGCTGCTTTGGCTTTGGCCCGTTCGATTGCGGCAGTCTTGCGGGCGGCGCGGGCTCTGGCGCGTTTCGCCAGAATCAAGGCTTTTGCTTTTTCCCGTGCTTTTGCTTTTTTGTCGGCCTCTGTTTCCGCTTCGACATTATCAGCTTGGGTTTTGGGCTCTTCTGCCGGGTCTGGTTCTTCAACGTGATCGAACTGCGCCACGCGCTCGTTCAGCCGTTCAATGAGCGCATCTTCATTGTCCTGGGCCGTCGCCGGCGTATTTTCTTTTGATTGCGATTGCGTCGTCGGCAAAGACGGCGCCTCGGTGCGGAACAGCGCAGCGATGTTTTCAGCGCTTAACGGCTCAAGCTCCAGCAATTCGCGCACTTCGTTGATCCGGTGCGGCCGGAAATCCCTTAAGTCGCCGACCTTGCCTAAATGATTGCCCTGGGCCGCCGTAAAGCCGAGCCCGCGCAGGGCTGCCAGCGAAGCCTGATCTTCGACGCCTACAGCGGTGATGGCGGCGTTAGCCTCGCTGGCGACGTCAAGTAGATCGGCAATTGCGGAAAGCCCTGGTCCCCGCACGGTGCGCGCAAAGCGCAAAATCGCCGAGCCGCCGGTCTTGATCTCATCAAACGGAAAGGGGTCCAGCGACCGCAACAGATCATTGGCTCTGCCGCGCACTTCAATCGCAAGACGCGCGCCCGTCTCGGACAAACGTTTGAAATGTTCCGACGCTTTTTCCATCGGCATATCGACGGGCGGCATCGGACATTCCAGCGTGATCAGGTCAGCGGGAAACTCATGATCGCGCAACAGCTTCACAAAATGCGATGCGAACGCGTCGTCGCTGAGATCACTGAGCGCCAGATTGACGGAAAGCCCGGGAGGGAAGGGTCCGCGCCAGCCCGTGTAAGAGGCGATCGCATTGGCGAGCACGTAGCGCGTAAGCTCGCTCATGCGCCCCTGACTTTCAAAAAATGAAATAAATGCGCCCGGCGGCAACAAGCCCAGATTTGGATGCCGCCAGCGCACGAAGGATTCAACGCGTGCTAAAGCGCCGTTGCCCAAATCAAAAATTGGTTGAAAAAGGACCTCAAAGTCCTTGTTTTTCAACGCATTATCTATATCGACATTGGAAAGTCGAACCGCTTGTGCGCCCATCCGAAAGCCCTTCCGTCAGCCGATCCGGCCGCGCCCCCGTGTTTAACATTCCGTCCATCATCCGTGGCGCGGGTTAATTCTCGCTGAACAGAACCGGGGAGTCCTAATTAAAGACACCATGCGGCGATTCACGCGCCAGCGTAAACAGTTCATTAGTACTGATTTTTTGCAAACCGAATCACGGCGGCGTCAATAATCAAATTGTTCACGCAAAATTCGCTCGTCAAGGGATTGGCCGCGATCGAACAATAAGGTCATGGCGATATCGCGGCTTTCGCGCACTTCGACTTTCACAACATCCCGGACTTCCTGATTGTCGGCGACAGCGGAAACGGGACGTTTCTCGCTTTCTAGCGCTTCGAAAACAACGACGGCGTCATGAGGAAGTATGGCGCCGCGCCACCGCCGCGGCCGAAACGCGCTGATCGGGGTCAGCGCCAGCATCTGCGCGCTGATCGGCAGGATCGGACCATGCGCCGAGAGGTTGTATGCGGTGGAGCCCGCCGGCGTCGCGAGCAGGACGCCGTCGCATGTCAGCGAATCCATGCGCACTTTCCCGTTGACTGAGATGCGTACGCGCGCCGATTGCCGGGTTTCGCGAAACAGCGAAACCTCGTTGATGGCCATGGCGGTTTCCGTTTTGCCTTCAATCGTCGTCGCTTTCATTTCCAGGGGATGAATCATGGTGGCTTCGGTATCGCCAATACGCTCGATAAGACCGTCAATTGACGCATCGTTCATCATGAAGCCGATGGTGCCCCGGTTGATGCCGTAAATCGGTTTGCCGGCGGTCATGTGCGAGCGCAGGACATCAAGCATAAATCCATCGCCGCCGACAGCGACGATCACATCGCAATCATCGATTTCATGATTGCCGTATTTATTCTTGATGTCGTTTGCGGCCTCTTTTGCGGTGGCCTTTTCGCTGGCGAATACGCTGAGGCGCACGCTGGACACATCACGAAACGGTTCCCGCCCGGAATCATTGGAACTTAACTCTTGCCCATGGGTTCGAGTTATGTTCCGGTTCCGTACTCGATGACCAAAAAGTTTCATTGACGCCATGCCTCTTGATCTACCTGATGCTCACGCAGCCGTAACTATACGGGATTGTTTTATCCGCGTCAGGGGCGATAGCGAAACGCTTGTCCAGCCATTGAGCCCTGAAGATTGTATGATCCAGTCGATGGAGGAGGCGAGCCCTGCGAAATGGAATCTCGCCCATACGAGCTGGTTTTTCGAAACATTCATACTAAAGCCTCATGCGCCGGCGTACCGACCCTATCACGATGACTTCAGCTATTTGTTTAATTCCTATTACAATCAGATCGGCGACCGGCACCCGCGCGCTGATCGGGGGCTGCTTTCCCGGCCCTCGCTTGAGAATGTCATGGCCTACCGGCGCCATGTGACCGAAGCGGTGGTTCACCTGACCGACACAGGCAATCGTGAAATTCTGGAGAAAATTGCGCCGTTGCTCATCATGGGCTGTGCGCACGAACAACAGCATCAGGAACTGCTGCTCACAGATTTGCAGCATGGCTTATATCAAAATCCGCTATTGCCAGCCGTTTATGAATGGCCCGGTGATGTTAAAGATTCGGCGCCGGCGCTCGCCTGGCGTCAAATGGAAGGCGGGGTCTGCGATATCGGATGGAACGGCGATGGATTTGCGTTTGATAACGAAGAGCCGCGCCACAAGGTATATCTTCATCCATTTGAACTCGCCAACAGAGCCGTGACCAATGCGGAATTCATGGAGTTCATGGAAGACGGCGGTTATGAAGAGCCGAAACACTGGCTTTCCGACGCTTGGGACGCCGTCAATGCGGAAGGCTGGCGTGCGCCGCAATACTGGCGAAAAGCTGACGATGGCTGGCGGCAATATACGTTGTTCGGAGAGCGGCCCGTGAACCCTGATGCGCCGGTCTGTCATATCAGTTTTTATGAGGCGGATGCGTACGCCAGTTGGGCGGGCGCGCGGCTGCCGACAGAATTTGAGTGGGAGGCGGCGGCGTCGCTTTTTCCACTGGAGGGACGGTTTCTTGAGAACGGCAAGTTGAAATCTCCGGCGCCGGCCGCCGGCGACGCGCGTCTGCTGCAGCTTTTTGGCGATGTGTGGGAATGGACGGCGTCTCCATATGTCGCCTATCCCGGCTACGCGCCGCCCGCCGGCGCAGTCGGCGAATATAATGGCAAATTCATGTCCGGTCAGATGGTGTTAAAAGGCGGATCATGCGCAACTCCCGCAGGGCATGTGCGCGTGAGCTACCGGAATTTCTTTCCGCCGTCCGCGAGATGGCAGTTTTCCGGTTTCCGTCTCGCGAGGGACTGCACGTAACCAACTGCGCTTCGCCGATGCAATTCGCCGCCCAGACGTTTATCCTGTAGGCAAGAAACACCGGAGGATCAAAACATGAGCGCTGACGGCCACGCAAATGACGCTTTGGGACAATCGCCGGGTTTTGCGGTTCCCGACCCGGTCAGCCTGCCTTCTATAAAAGGCAAAATCAGCGATGAAGAATGGCGCCTGCGATGCGATCTCGCCGCCACTTACCGGCTGACCGCCCTTTACGGCTGGGACGATATGATTTTCACGCATATTTCGGTGCGGTGCCCTGACGAGGGCGGCAAGCCTCGCTTTCTGATTAATCCGTATGGGGTGTTTTTTGATGAAATGACGGCGTCGAGCCTGCTGAAAATAGATGTCGACGGCAATAAAGTTGATGAAAGCCCGTATTTCGCGAATGCGGCGGGTTTTACAATTCACTCTGCGCTGCACATGGCGCGCGATGACGCCCATGCCGTCCTGCATCTGCATTCGCCTTACGGCGTCGCTGTCTCAGCCCAACAGGGCGGATTGAAACGCTATACGCAATTTTCCATGATCGTTCATGATGACCTTGCGTATCATGACTACGAAGGGATCGCGACGGACCTCGATGAGCGTGAACGACTGGTAAAGGATCTTGGCAACCACAATTTTTTCATGCTGCGCAATCACGGGACATTAACCGTCGGCGCCAATTGCGCTACGGCGTTTTTGCGCATGTATTTTCTGGAACAGGCGTGCAAGACGCAAATCCTTGCACAATCGGATACCAAGGAGCCGCTGGAAGAGGCGCCGGCCATGGGGGCTAAAGTGCTGCAGCAGGGCGCGCCCGCATTTGTTCCGGGCCTTGGCGACAATCTCGCCTGGCCGGGACTGATCAGAAAACTGAATCGGGAAAACCCGGGTTACGATATTTAGTCGGCGTCAGGGTTCAGGGTTTTCAGATATGCGATGAGCGCTGCGCGTTTTGCCGCGTCCCGCTGGCCGATATACGCCATGCGGTTGCCGCGCATGAACCCTTGCGGATTTTCTATAAAAGCGTCGAGGTTATCGTCGCTCCAGAGAACGCCGGATTGCGCCATGGCCCGCGAATAGGCAAAGCCGTCTTGCTTGCCGGCTTCTGCGCCTACGATACCGAAAAGATTGGGGCCGACGCGGTGCGCTTCGCCGTTATTCACTGTATGGCAAACGGCGCACTCATTAAATTGCCGGCGGCCCTGATCGGCCATTGAAACGGTTTGCGTCTGATCGCCGGCGGCGTTCGCCCGCGCGTTCGCCGCGCCATCGCCTGCGCTTGACGCGTCCTGGCTGCATCCGGAGAGGACGAGAATGGCGGCGCAGAGATACATTTTGTTCATTTCGGCTTCTGTCCCCCGAATTTTGCGAATTCGCTTTATAAGCCTCTAGTCAATGCGCGCGCAATCCGTTAAGAGGCCCGCCTTGGCCAGCCCCTATAGCTCAGCTGGTAGAGCAACTGATTTGTAATCAGTAGGTCCGCGGTTCGAGTCCGTGTGGGGGCACCAGCCAAACCAAAAAGCGGGCCCCGAAGCGGCCCGCTTTGTGATTAAAATCCCGTTCTTATGACTGCGCCATTGAACGAAGCATCCAGGCTGTCTTTTCATGCGTTTGAATGCGTACGGTTAAAAGGTCGGCGCTGGCGGCGTCGCCGGATTCCTCCGCCGTCGATAAACCATCGCGGGCGCGCTTGATCAGCGTTTCATGATCAGACAATAATCGCTTCACCATATTGTCCGCGGAAGGCGGCTTGGTGTCCGCGTTATCAATATCAGAAAGGTCGGCGAACTGTTTGCCGCTGGTTGGCGCGAAAACGCCCAATGCGCGTACGCGCTCTGCGATTTCATCCAGCGCATCCCACATCTCGCGATACTGTTCCTCGAACATCACGTGTAACGTATGGAACTGCGGTCCCGTAACATTCCAGTGATAGGCGTGCGTTTTCATGTAAAGAGAATAGGTGTCCGCCAATGTCGCATTCAGCGCCTCAGCGACGGCGTTTCGTGCATTTTCCGCCAGACCAATATCAACGCTCGACATAGTTACAATCTCCTCTTTCAGTGTTGTTTCATAGAATAGATAGGGCGCGCGCGCCCTTCAATCAAATTGATAATGACGATGAGTTTGTTCAAAATAATCGATAGCGCTAAGCCAGCGATTCTGCGAACCGTTTTATCCTCGCCCCTGCCTCGCGAAGATCATGCTCAGCCGCCGCATAGGAGACTCTGAAGAATGGCGACAGGCCAAAAGCCGCGCCGAATACGGCGGCGACGCCTTCGGCCTTCAATAGTTCAAGGACAAAATCTTCGTCATTTTTTATGACGGCGCCGGAGGGCGTTTTTTTGTTTATAAGACCAGCGCAGGACGGATAGACGTAGAAAGCACCCTCAGGTCTGGCGCAGTTTATACCTTCGACCTCGTTCAGCATTTTCACCACCATGTCGCGCCGGGATTTGAAAGCGGCGTTGCGATCCGCAAGAAAAGACTGATCGCCATCGAGCGCGGCAACGCTCGCCCATTGACTGATCGAGCATGGGTTGGAAGTCGACTGCGACATGATTTTCGCCATCGCTTTAATCAAGCCTTGCGGGCCGCCGGCAAAACCGATCCGCCATCCGGTCATAGCGTAAGCTTTGGATACGCCGTTGACCGTCAGCGTGCGATCAAGAAGGCCTGGTTCAATTTGTGCTGGCGTGGTGAATTTGAAATCATCATAGATAATATGTTCGTAAATATCGTCCGTCATCACCCAGACATGCGGATGTTTCAATAAAACATCCGTAAGCGCCTTAATTTCGCCGCGTGTATAGGCTGCGCCGGTTGGATTTGAAGGGGAGTTGAAGATAAACCATTTTGTACGCGGCGTTATTGCATTTTCAAGTGCGGCTGGCGTCAGTTTGAAATTGGAATCTGCGTCAGTCTTCACGATGATCGGCGTCCCGCCTGCAAGCAATGTCATGTCAGGATAAGAAACCCAGAAGGGGGCGGGAACGATCACTTCATCGCCGGGATTTATCGTTGCAAGAAGGGCGTTAAAAATAATCGCCTTGCCGCCCGGCGCCACCGAAATTTGAGAGACGTCATATGTCAGATTGTTGTCACGGTTGAATTTCGCAGCGATGGCGTCTTTCAGTTCAGGCATGCCGTCGACGGCGGTGTATTTGGTTTTACCATCGCGAATGGCCTTGACGGCGGCGTCTTTCACAAAATCAGGGGTGTCGAAATCGGGCTCGCCGGCGCTGAGCGAAATAACATCGCGCCCTGCAGCTTTCAGTTCGGCCGCTTTTTGCGTCACCGCCATGGTTGGCGACGGCTTGATCCGGGAAACCGCCAGTGAAGATGTAAATTCGCGCATGAGGCGCGCTCCAGCTTCTTTAGATGGCTATGTGTACTCTTTTGCTGCGCCGCAACCAACTGATTTTCTTGGCGCCGGCTAAATCGCCATGACGCGAGTGAATGCTGCGGAATTCGTCGGCAACGCGAAGAACTGAAAATTGAAATATCCTGCCGATAAGTTATAATGCATTGTTTATATTGGAAATTTTTAATCTTTGTGGAAAAAATATTCCGGCGTTTTCGTAGATTTTTTGGTTTGCTCTTCTCCCGTGATGTGATTTCATACGCCTCAGCGGGGGCAACATAGGAGAGCCTATGATTGCGGAATTGCAGACCGCAATTTCACAAGTTCCGAGTAGAAAGGCGCGGCTGAACGGTTTGACGCAAGTTGAAAGCGTCAGGGTGAAAGTCGAGCGCGCGGCGTTGCTGTTTCGCGGCGCGCCCGTCGCTATAGCGGCCAGCGCGCTGAACGGCGTCATTGCAACGGCTGTCGCGTGGGCAAGCGTTGACCGTACCGTCATGCTGGCCTGGCTCGGCGTTATCATGACGATTGCGCTACTGCGCGGCGTTCTCTGGCTGCGGTTCAAAATGGGGGGCGTTTCCGCCCGAAACCTGTCGCGCTTTGCAAAATTGCATGTTGCTTTCATGGCGATCAACGGCGCCGCCTGGGGCGCGCTTGCGCCGATCTTTGCCTTGCAAGGGTTTATCGGGCACGCATTCCTGGCCTTCGTCATCGCCGGCATGACGGCTGCTTCGATTGTT
Organism: Hyphococcus sp.; assembly: GCF_965228385.1. Lineage (GTDB taxonomy): Bacteria > Pseudomonadota > Alphaproteobacteria > Caulobacterales > Parvularculaceae > Hyphococcus. The sequence goes on from NZ_OZ245810.1 coordinate 734,018, forward strand.
TCCGCGGGCGCTTCCTGGCGCGCCGTGCTGGCTTTCAATATTCCGGCGCTTGCTCCTTTAGCTGTGACCTATGCCCTCACGGCCGGCGCAAACGGGGCCGCGATTGCAGCGGTAGTAGTCCTCTACGGTATAGGCACGGCGTATCTGGCGTTGTCGATACAGCGGATGATCGACCGGTCGATTCTTTTGCACACGAAAAATGACAAGTTGCTGGCGGTTCTGCGCCGCCGCATAGACGATACGCATACGGCAGAACAGCGCTTTCGCGCGCTTGTGGAGTCCTCGCTTGATATTACCCTTATCTTTTCGCCGGAAGGGAAAATCGTTTACGCCAGTCCTTCCGCAGAGCGTGCGTTTGGCGCTCCCATCGGGCTCTTGATAGGCAAGACGACGAAAGAAATTGTCCATCCTGACGACATGCCGTTTTTCAGGGCGGTTGGTGAGAAATCCCTGTCACAACTAGGCGAAGTCAAACCTTTGCCGCATGTCTGCATGCGCGGTTCGGCGGAAGGCGAATATGTAGCGCTCGCCGGTCGATTGACCAATATGCTTTACGTGCCCGGCGTCGAGGGCTTTGTGTTCAGCGGCGGACGCCTTGAAGGCGAATATGCGCGGCGGCATATTCACGCGGCGGAATAGTATTCACCAGAGCGCTTGCGTCTCGTTCGAACTATCGGCAATAGCTGGTGTTACCCTCATGAGCGTTTGCCGGAGATTTTCCATTTGACGCCAACCAAAGTATCGCCCGGAATGCCGGCAAAGAAAACGAAACGAAAGCCGCGTTTGCGCATTGGCTGGCGGGAATGGACCTCGCTTCCCGATTTGAACGTGGAAAACATAAACGCGAAAATCGATACGGGTGCGAAAACGTCGGCAATCCATGCTTTTCGCATTCGGGAGATTGACCTTGAAGGCGAGCCGCATGTGGAATTTTTTCTGCATCCGGTGCAACGCCGCAAACGACCGGAGGTTTATTGCTGTGCGCCGATTGCAGACCGGCGCGTGATCAGAAGTTCAAACGGCCAGGAAGAGGAACGCTATGTCATCTCCACACGATTGCGTATGGGACCGCGCACCTGGAAAATCGATTTGACCCTGACGAACCGGGACGCCATGGGCTTTCGTATGCTGATTGGCCGCGACGCGCTGCGTCGCAAATTTTTGATCGATCCGGGGGCTTCATATCTTCTCGACAAGAATAATGTGAAAGGAGAGCCGCAATGAAACTGGCTCTGATGTGCCGAAACGCTGAATTATACTCACACAAACGGATCGTAGAGGCGGCGGAGGCGCGCGGTCATGAAATCGATGTGATTGATCATCTGCGTTGCTATATCAATATCACGTCCCACCGGCCGACAGTGCGCTATCGGGGAGAAGAGCTTGCGTATTTCGATTGCGTGATTCCGCGCATCGGCGCATCCGTCACATTTTACGGCACCGCCGTGTTGCGGCAATTCGAAATGATGGGCGTTTATCCGGTCAACGAATCCGTGGCGATCAGCCGTTCGCGCGACAAGCTGCGTTCATTGCAGCTATTGGCGCGCAAGGGGATCGGTCTGCCTGTAACAGTTTTCGCCCATCGCACCAGCCGGGCGGAAGAAATTCTCGACATGATTGGGGGCGCGCCCGTTGTGATCAAATTGCTGGAAGGTACGCAAGGCATTGGCGTCGTGCTCGGTGAAACGCAAAAAGGCGCGGAATCGATTATTCAGGCGTTTGGCGGCGTCAACACCAACATCCTTGTTCAGGAATTTATTAAAGAGGCCGGCGGCGAGGATATCCGCTCTATCGTGGTCGGTGAAAAAGTCGTCGCCTCAATGAAACGCAAAGGTAAGGAAGGCGATTTCCGCTCGAACATCCATCGCGGCGGCACTGCTGAGAAAATCAAGATTACGCCCGAAGAGCGCTCGACGGCTGTGCGTGCAGCGCGCGCCATGGGCCTGAATTTTTGCGGGGTTGATTTGCTGCGTTCAAATCACGGTCCGGTGGTGATGGAGGTGAATTCATCGCCCGGCCTTGAAGGCATTGAAAAAGCGACCGGCGTAGATGTCGCCGGGCTGCTTGTTGATTTCATCGAGAAAAACGCGAAATACGGAAAAACCAAGACCAAGGGCAAGGGCTGATTGCCCGAGTTTGAATGTTGCGCCTTACCGCACATTCTCACTCACCCGGATGGGTGATTTCCCTATTTTCCGGCGCCCGTCTCTTGATGCGGCGTAAAGGCCATGCTGCTCTTTTCCTTCAAACAAGGGAGCGGTCATATGCAAAAAGTCGACGGTATCGGCGGGTTCTTTTTCAGATCGAAAGACCCCGAAAATCTTGCAAAATGGTATGAAGACAATCTGGGCGTTCAACTCGTGCCCGGCGATTATGATACGCCCGCCTGGCGCACGAACGCCGGAACCACGGTATTTGCGCCGTTCAAGGAGGATACCGCCTATTTCGGCGATATGAAAAACCAGTGGATGATCAATTTTCGCGTAAAGGATCTTGCGGCCATGGCGGCGCAACTCGAAAAGGCCGGCGTCAAAGTAGAAATCGATCCTGAAGAATACCCGAATGGGCGTTTTGCAAAGTTGAACGATCCGGAAGGCAACCCGATCCAGTTATGGCAGCCGGGCGGCTGCGATCCGCATTAGTCGAACAAGCTGGAAACGGATTCCTCATTGGCGATCCGCCGGATGGCCTCCGCCAGTAACGTCGCGATCGAAACCTGCTCGATTTTTGGACACTCGGCGACGCCGGGCCGCGCTTCAATGGAATCGGTTACCAGAAGGCGCGTCATCGCTTCAGACGCCATGATACGCTTTTCTGCGTGGTCAGAGAGGACGCCGTGCGTGATGCAGGCGGCGACGCTTTTCGCGCCTTTTTGCATCAGGGCTTCAGCGGCGTTGCAAAGCGTGCCGCCGGAATCGACAATGTCGTCGAAGATAACGCAATGGCGGTCTTTAACATCGCCGATAATATTCATCACTTCTGAAAGGCCAGGGCCTTCGCGGCGCTTGTCGACGATGGCGAGCGGCCGGTCTTTCAGACGTTTCGCCAGCGCCCGCGCGCGCACAACGCCGCCGACATCGGGCGACACTACAGTCACCTGTTCGATATCGCCATTGTAAATCTCACGAATACGGCGGTCGAATTCCTTGACGGCGTAAAGATTGTCCGTGGGAATGTCGAAAAAGCCCTGAATTTGCCCGGCGTGCAGATCGACCGTCAGCACACGGTCGGCGCCGGCGGTGGTGATCAGGTTGGCGACGAGCTTTGCGGAGATTGGCGTTCTCGGACCGGCTTTGCGGTCCTGCCGCGCATAGCCGAAATAGGGGAGTACGGCCGTTATCCGGCTGGCGGAGGCGCGGCTGAGCGCATCCTGCGTGATGAGCAATTCCATCAGATTGTCATTCGCCGGCTGCGATGTGGACTGGATGACAAAAACATCCTCGCCGCGCACATTTTCCTGAATTTCAACAAAGACCTCGCCATCCTTGAAGGTCTTGATTTCAGCCTTGGCGAGCGAGGTGCCGAGTCTTTCGCAAATGGCTTCGCTTAACCGGCGATTGGAATTTCCGGCGATCAGTTTCATGACATCCGTCCCCTAAAACCCCGCGACAGCAAAGGTTTCATGACGGTTTCTTGACGGTTGCGCAACCCGAAAAACCTGCGTTTTTATTTTCACGTTGCTTTCAGGGCGATAGCCGAAAGATTGCGGCCGTAATCTGAAAGATTATCGCGGCGCATCGCGCGATAGCTGAAAAACCGATTCGCATTGGCGAGCGTGCACAGCCCAATGTCGTCCACATTGTTGACGCCGCATGTGGAAAGCCGCCACAGGCCGAATGAGACGAGATCAAACTGGCGCTTATCCTCAGTTGCGCCAGGCGCAAAAAACCGTTCTGCGTCAGGATATTTGCCGAGAAAATTATCCACCAGGTCGAGCCCGACTTCAAAATTCGGCTGGCGCAGACAGGGACCGACAGCGGCGCGAATGTTTTCAGGTTTCGCGCCGAGTTCCTGCATTTTCGCCACGGTGTTTTCAAGAACGCCGGCGAGCGCGCCGCGCCAGCCCGCATGAGCGGCGCCGATAATGCGGGCGCTGGCGTCTATGAACAAAAAGGGCATGCAATCTGCTGCGAGAACGCCGATAGCCAGATCCGGCGTACTGGTCACCAGGCCGTCAACTTTAGCAGCGTGTTCATTCCAGGGCTCTTCGACGACCATCACATCCGCAGAATGCGTCTGATAGCCGGTAAGCAAAAATCTCTCGTCAACGCCGAGCGCGCCTGCACACAAAACCCGGTTTTTCCGAACTGCGGCAGGATCGTCGCCAGAACCCGGCCCCGTGTTGAGGCTGTCATAGGGCGCATTCGAAACGCCGCCGTCCCGCGTGAAAAAGCCGTGCATGACGGCCGGCAGGTCCAGCGCAGGCGAAACCAGAAAGGGCGGCGTCATCGCCGTCATGATTCAAATCCGGCAGGGGTCGGCAAACCGGACGATGAAAGACAAAGGACCTTGAAGATTTCACCCATGGCCTGCGGCGCCGCGATGCGCGCGGCGCCTGCGCGCACCTCTTGCGCCGTTGCTTCGTCTTTGCCTTTGCACAGTGTTTCAACGCGCAATGGCAGGCCGAGCCGGTCAAGAAAGCGGCCCTGCGTTACCGGCCCATGCGCATTGACGCCGGACTCGATCGCAATTTTTGCAAGCGATTCGAAATCCACATGCGCCGTCAGGTCGGCCCGGCCGGGCGAGGCGAGCGGCGCCCAGTATTCATGGTCGCGCACGGCCTGTAGCGTATCGCCAAAGCCGCGCTCCATATGGCCGTAATCGATTATCAGCGCGTGTCCGCCATGCTCGTTTAATGTGTCGCAAATTTCGCTGGCGAAAGTCTGGATCGGATGCGAGATTTCGAAAATATCGCCCACATCGCTTTGCGTAATCTCCGGCAACTGAAATTCGGGCGGCGGCGGCGTTGAAGCCAGCGTAAAGGCGAGGCCGGTTTCAGCTTCATTGAGGCCGATGAGACGCTCGCGCCAGCCGGACTTGATCCGCTCAAATTGGCGAATGGGCAGGCAATCGAAAAATTCGTTGGCCACAATCAGCGACGGTCCCGGCGAGATATCTGCATATTCATCGGCCCAAAGGGGTTTCGCCTCGGTGGCTTTCAGCCGCTTTTGCTGTTCCAGCCGCAGCCGTCCGGATGTCTCCAAGAGCCAGACCTGCGCCGCCTTGCCGAAACCCGGCCGCGAACGCGCCGCGCGCAAAATGTCCTCCATCAGGACGCCGCGGCCTGGCCCCAACTCGATCAGATTGAAACTTTCAGGCGCGCCCATGGCCTGCCAGGCTTCAACCAGCCACAAGCCGATCAGTTCTCCAAAAATCTGGCTGATTTCCGGCGCCGTCGTGAAGTCGCCTTTTTCGCCGATAGGGTTTTGCCGCATGTAATACCCTTCATGCGGATGGCCGAGAGCGTCGGACATGTAATCGGCTATGGTGATCGGACCTTTCAGTTTGATCAGGTCGATCAGGCGTTCTTCCAGCGGCGTTGTTTGTGCTGCGCCGGTCTCGCTCATGAAGCCGCCTTTTTATTCGCAGACGTTGGCGCCGTACGTGTGCGCCATATCAACCAGAGCCCCAGCGCCAGCATGGGCGCCGAAAGCATCATGCCCATGGTCAGGCCTAGCGGGAAGTCCGGCAAATGTGCGTCAGGTTCACGGAAATTTTCAACGAAGATGCGCGACGCCGCATAGCCCGCGATAAAAAGCCCGATGGCGGCGCCGGGGCGTTTCAATAACCCGAAGGAATGAGTGGCGATACGGATGACAATGAAGAGAAGTATGCCTTCCAGCGCCGCCTCATAGAGCTGGCTTGGGTGACGGGGCAGGCGGTCCGGATCGGTCGGGAACACCATGGACCAGGGGCCGTCCCATGGGCGGCCGTAAAGTTCGGCGTTGATGAAGTTGGCGATGCGTCCGAAAAACAATCCGATCGGGGCGGCGCAGGCGAAAAGGTCCCCCAAAGAAAGCGGATTGAGATTGTGTTTGCGCGAAAAGAAATAACCGACGAGCGTCACGCCGATCAGCCCGCCGTGAAAAGACATGCCCCCGTTCCACATCATCAGCGCCGGCGGGAAGGGAAGGAAGCCGAGTATCGGCTCCCAGGGCGCCAGCAGAATAGACGGCTCATAAAACAAGACATAACCAAGCCTGCCGCCCGCCATGACGCCGATCGCCACCCAGAAAATGACGTCGTCAAGCAGCGCCCGCGTGATCGGCGCGCCGTCCTTGCCCCAGATTGACGCATTCTTGAGCAGTCGCGTCAGATACCACCAGCCCGCCGCCAGGCCGCCAATGTAAGCGAGCGAATACCAGCGGATCGGCAAGGGACCCAATTGCACGGCCACAGGGTCGATATTGGGATAGGGAAGGCTCATGGCGGTCTCTATTACGGAAATTGCGGTGGTCGTGCGTCTCAATAGCGCGCTTTGACGCCCCTGTCGCCCCGCCGCCAGCGCTCCTATATTCAATACAGATGAGGAGTTCGATGATGCAGACCCAGAGCGCTATTTTTGACGAGATCGCCAAATTGATGACCGAAGCCGCAGGCGCCGCCGACGGCGTGCGCCGGGAAGCGGAAACCGTTTTCAAAAGCCGGCTGCAATCGCTGCTTGCCGATATGGACCTTGTGACGCGTGAAGAGTTCGAGGTTGTGCGCGATATGGCGCGCGCCGCCCGTGAAGAAAACGAATCACTGAAAGCGCGCCTCGACGCGCTTGAAAATCGTTAACGTCCACAGGCTGTTGCGGAAAACCAGTTCAATCGAATCATTTCTCGCCGCTCCGAATCGCCGCGTCATGCTGCGTGCAAGCGGCTGAGAAAAGTCGCGCTAACCGGGAAACAAGGGGCGCCGATGTCGATCGAGCTTATCCGCAAACCAAAACAGAGTGAAAACCCATTGCGCGTATTGGAAACCGCAGCCGCCGGGCTTGAGTTTGAAATCGAGCGCGCGGGTGAAAATGAGCTGCATGTGATGCTGCCGGGCGTATGGCGGGACATCGGTCTCTGGTTCACATGGCGCCCGGAGCTTTCCACGCTGCAAATGGGCGCGCCGCTGGATCTGAAAGCGCCGGTCGGCCGGATCGACGAAGCGAGCCGTCTGGTGGTGATGGTCAATGAACGCCTGTGGATCGGACATTTCGATTTGTGGGCGGACGATCATTCGATCGTTTACCGGAACGCATCGCTCTTACCGGCGGAAGGCGGCATAGACGACGCGCAGGGCGAAGCGCTGATCCGAGCGGCGAGCGAAGCCGTCGACCGATTTTATCCGGCGTTCAATTTCCTGATATGGGGCGGCAAGTCGCCGGATGAAGCGCTGCAGGCGTCGCTGTTCGAGACCGCCGGCAACGCGTAACAACATTTTGCAACCGCTTCGGTGTTTCCAATAAGCGCTCGCCGCGCTATCTCTAATGGATGACCAACAAACCTTCTGTCGCGCTGATCGGCGCCGGTTCCATGGGCGGCGCGCTGATGAAAGGCTGGCTCGCCGCCGGCACAATTGACGCGTCGCGTTCCGCTGTTTTCGATCCCGGCGTCAACGACGACATGAATGCGCTCTGTGAAAAGCACGGCGTCGGCGTCAATCCTGACATCAAATCCGGTTTTGACGCTGTCGTCATCGCCGTTAAACCGCAAATGGCGGACAGCGCGCTGCCGGCATATGCGCCGCTGGCGCAAAACGCCATCGCGATTTCCGTGATGGCTGGAACCAGCATCGCGAAAGCCGCCACAGCGCTCGGCGGCGCTGCGCAAGTTGCGCGCGCCATGCCGAACCTTCCCGCCGCGATCGGCCGGGGCGTTTCCGGACTTTATGCGCCGGAGACGATCAATGAAGAAGGGCGAGACCTTATCGAAAAGTTGATGCGCGCCGCAGGCGACGTGGTCTGGGTGGAGAGCGAAAAAGATATTGACGCCGTAACCGCGGTTTCCGGCTCCGGTCCCGCCTATTTCTTTTTGCTGACGGAGGCGCTGGCCGATGCAGGAGAGGCCGCAGGTCTCGACAGGAGTGCTGCGGCGTCACTGGCCCGCGCAACGCTCGCCGGCGCCGGGGCGCTGATCGATGTGGAAACCCGCTCGCCGTCGCAGATGCGCAAGGCCGTGACGTCGCCCGGCGGCACGACCGAGGCGGCGCTGCAAATTCTTGATGGCGAAGACGGCGCGTTGCGCAAGCTTGTAAAAGAGGCTGTCGCCGCTGCGGCTCGGCGGGCGGCGGAACTGACAAAATAAACCTAGATCGGCAGTCTGATGGTGGCTTTCAGTCCGCCATAGGCTGACGCCGCGAGGTTGACGTCGCCGCCATGCGAGCGGGCGACGTCGCGCACGATTGTCAGCCCCATGCCGACGCCTGTTTCATTCTGGTTACGCGCTTCGTCAAGCCTGACAAACGGTTTGAAGACACCGTCACGGCGTTCCGCTTCGATGCCGGGCCCGTCATCTTCAACCAGAATTTCGATGTAACGGTCTGTGCGTTTTGCTGAAATCCATACATGATCAGCATACCGAAGGCCGTTATTCACAAGATTGCCGACTGCGCGCTTCAATGCGCTACGCCGCGCGGTCATGGAAACGCCAGCAGGCGCAGTTACATGTAATTTGTGTCCCGCTCGTTCTACGTCGCTTTGAATCTCCCTGATAAGTTCGCCGACGCGGACGGGTTCAGGGTCTTCGTCAGCGGCTTCGTTGCGGGCGAAATCGAGATAGGCTTCGACCATCTTTTCCATTTCCAGCACGTCTTTGTGCAGCGCCGCGACGTCTTCGTTTTCAGGCTGTATCGCGAGCGCCAGTTTGATCCGCGTGAGCGGCGTTCTGAGGTCGTGACTGACGCCCGCCAGCATCGCCGTTCGCTGCTCAAGGTGCCGTTTAATACGCTCGCGCATGGCGATGAAGGCGTAACCGGCTTTTCTGACTTCTGTCGCGCCGGTCGGCCGGTAATCGGGAGAATCCCGGCCCCGGCCAAAGGCTTCGGCGGCGGAGGCGAGGCGCAGGATAGACCGCACCTGGTTACGCATGAAAATAATGGCTGTCGCCCCCAAAAGAACGGATGTCGCAATCAGCCAGAATAAAAAAATCGGACCTGTCGTGGCGAAAACGCGATCGCGCCGGGCGAGAAAAATCAATGCGCCGTCGGTCAGCTGAACGCGTATCTCCACATCGTTCGGCCAGCTCTGGGTGTTCAGCCAATAGGGTTGTTCAAGCGCCCGTTGCAAACGCTTGTCCAGCGTGGCGTTATAGACGTTGAACAGCGCCAGCCGGTTGTCTTGAGGGATCTGCGTATCCGGCGCGTGTCGCACACGGATGGACAGATCATTCAGCGCATTGGCGGTGATGTTATCGCGTTCCGCATCGGAATTTGCGTTTTCATAAAGGCGCGTCACCAGCGCAATCTGGCCTGCGACATTTTCAGACAGGTTGGCGGTGACGAGGTCCCAATGGCGGGCGAAAAAAATATAGGTGACGACCGATTGCGTTATAAAAATCGGCAAAATAACGATGAGCAGAATCCGCGCATACAAACTTTTCGGAAAATAGCGGCGTATCATTTTAGTCGGCCATCAATGCGTAGCCGACGCCGCGTACCGTTTGCAGAAAAATCGGCGCGCGGGGGTCTTCCTCTATTTTTTTGCGCAGCCGCGTCACTTGCACATCGACTGAGCGTTCCATGCCGGCTTCGGATTGCTCGGCCAGCGCTTCACGGCTGATCGCTTCGCGCGGCTTTTGCGCCAGCGCGCGTAACAGATGCGTTTCTCCGGCTGTCAGGCGCACAAGTTCTCCGTTTTTGCGCAGCTCGCCGCGGCCTATGGCAAATGTGCAATCGCCGAAACTGATTTCCTTGTTGGAAAGCTGTACCGGACGCGACCTGCGCAGCAGATTATTCGCGCGCAGCAAAAGCTCGCGGGGTTCAAACGGCTTTGACAAATAGTCATCAGCGCCAGCCTCAAGTCCTTCAATGCGGTCTTCGGGCTGGCCTTTCGCCGTCAAGAGGAGAACCGGAACGTTGGACGCGGCGCGAACGAATTTCGTCAGCGAATAGCCGGACTCGCCGGGCATCATCACATCGAAAATAAAAAGATCGAAATCAAACGAGTTCATGAGCGCGCGCGCCTCCGCCGCATTGGCGGCGACTGAGGTTCGGTAAGTATTTTCGTTCAAATAGCGCTTTAATAACGTGCGGATACGGTCGTCGTCGTCAACGACCAGAATATGCGAGGCGTCGTCTTTTGTCTTTGGTGTTTTCATCGCTTTCCAAATTACTCGAGACTGCCGGCGCGCAGCAACCCTGCCGCCTGACGCACATATAATGCGCCTGTCCAGAATGTCAGAACCGCCGCAAGCCACAAAAAGCCGCTCGCTGCAGACCGCAGGCTTTCACCGACAATCCCTGTAGGCGCGGCGGCGAGCATGAGTCCCGCCGCGACCAGTTGTGTCGTCGTTTTCCACTTCGCTAACATGCTTACCGGCAGTGAGCCGCCGCGCGCGCCCAGCGCTTCGCGAAGACCGCTGACGAGTAATTCGCGCAGCACGATTATCAGAACGGCGATCACGCCAAATCCATGAATGACGCCGTTGCGCGTCAGCAGGATCAGCGCCGCAGCCACCAGCAGTTTGTCGGCCAGCGGGTCTAACGCCGCACCGAGCGCGGAGGTCTCGCCGCGCGCACGGGCGACGCGGCCGTCAATAAAATCGCTCAACGAGGCGATAATGAAAACAACCAGCGCCGCTTTTAAATTCCAGGCCGCGTTAGTGAGAAAAAACGCGGTAAAGGGAATGATCAGCAAAATGCGGGCGAGCGTGATAATATTGGCCATCCCGGCAGTTTAGGCTGCGCCGCCCGAGGTGGCCAGCCGCGCCGGCTAGCCTTTCCCGCCGTCATCGCCCCACAAGCGCTTCCACCAGGGCTCCGGCTGCGGCGGACTGAAATTTTGCGACCCATCGTTCATTTTTTTGCGAATGTCTTCAATTTCCCAGCCCGTCAGGTTGGCCAGCGTCTGGGCTTCTTTTTCAAACCGTTCGGGCAGGTTGGCGCGGTAAACTTCCGCAGCTTCACAAGTCGCATCGCCTTTGTAGGGGTGCCGCAAGACATAGCGCCCCTGAAAGTTTGATTTGTCGCCGGTCTCCTTGAACACCAGATCCTCCGGAAAAGTCTGGGCGTCATAAGAGACATGCAGACGCGTCACATAGACATCCTGCGCCTGCGGGCCGGGCCGGCGCGGCTGGACGGCGCCGCCTGAACCGTTTTCCAGCCAGTAAACGCCGAGTTCGCGCAACTCCTGCGCGGAAAGCGGATCGGCCGCACATGGATCGCACCAGTTCATATTCCAGGCGTATTCCATAAAGACCGCGCGGCCGTTTTCTTTTTCGACCTGCTCCTGAAACATAGATTTATAAAAATCGCCGAACTCGTTTTTCACATAAACGGGAATATCCATCCCTGTGGGCAGGTTTACGGTGCGGTAATTCGTGGTTTCGATGCGGCCGGAACGCGTCAGCCCGAACACGAACAATTCCTGCTTCCCGTCCGCGTTCACGGTGCCGAGCCGGATCGGCAACTGAAATTTTGGCGACTCAAATGCGATCTGCAACGGGCGCAGATATTTCAATCCTGTCTGCGCCTGTTCCTCCAGATTGACCTTCGCGACGAAGAATTTCGTATTCTGTTTGATATAACTGCCAAGCGTCGCTTCCGCGTCTTCAGGAAGCTTATAGCCGTTAGCGACAAGCCACTGGGCGAGGCCGTCAGACTGTGCGGCGGAGAGAATCTGGATGTCATATTCGCCGACGGTGTATTCAGCTTCGATCGTAACGCCGAGGCTGTCGGCCCGCGAACCGGTGACGGTGATTTCTTCTTCAATGGCTGACGCATTCTGGGCCATCTCGCGATACTTGTATTGCGTGCATGGATCTTCATCGAAATATTCAACGAGTCGCGGCGACGTATAGGCGTCAAGATGATCGATGATGGCGTTGTCGGTGACGTGTATCTGTTCTTCCTGCAACACGACCGGCACGGGGATGACCATGGCGAATTCTTTTAAATCGCCCTGATAATCGTTCGCCATGGTGATAACCGTGCGGTTGTTGTCGCGCATGATCGCGACTTTGGATGCTTTGTTGAAAAGTTTCGTGTCCGCCTTGGCGACGTAAAACCCGCAAAACGCCACCGCGCCGCCGGTAAGCGTGATGGCCGCGGTTGCGGACGCAGCGGCGAAGAGGGTTTTCTTGAGCGTTCTGTGCATGTGAAACTCCTTGAGCGTTATTCAGCAGGGAATGGGGGCAGGACGGGCTTTTCTGACCGGTTGGCGAAAGGCTTAAGGTCTGGCGCTCGCGATACGCGATCGCCCCATTGGTATTGAGGCGCGGGGTTGAGCCATTCGAGAACCGGCCGGACGAGGCATATGATGGCGAGCGAATAAAACAATCCGTCTGCAATGTAGAAATGATACGTCAGCACATACGCCGCTAGCGCTGCGCCTGCGGAAAAGACCATCCGGGCAAGCGGCCCGTCCGGCGTCGTCTTCGGGTCGGATATCATGAAGAATGCGAACAGAATCAGCGCGCCATTCTGAAGGCGCAACAGCGGTATCGCCAGCGGATCACCAAGCCAGATCGCCCGAGCGAAAATCAATGCGGCGAAGACGCCGAGAAAAATGAGCGGTACGTCAAAACGCGCGGCGCGATAGGTCACGAACAGTCCTGCGCCGGCGAGCAGCATGGCGAACCATAGTGCTGTGCCCCATTGTCCCGGCGTCGTCCAGGCGGTGTCCAGCATTGGCCCCTCGGAAAGCAATAAAAGCGCGACAATGCCCGCATTCGCCGGATTGAATATGTGTTTGTTGTTGATACGGAACATGAACTTCGAGCCGACGCCGATGAGAGCGGCGATAATAAGCGGCGTCACGCCGTCAGCGCGCAGCAATAAGGACAGCGACAATGTAGTGACGAGGGCGCTGCGCGGATCAAAGCGTGCGGCGGTCATGAACGATCCGAGAAACTGCGCGAAAAGCGCGGCGGCGGCGATGCTGGCGATTTGAATTGGTGTGATCGCAAAGGCGCGCATGGCGATCCCAAAAGTCAGAACCGCCGCCAGTGTCGCGATCTGATAATGACGAGGATCTTTGAAGATGGATCGCGTAAGCAATGTCTTCCCTGACTTCGGATTTTAGCGCGAAAGGCAGTAACAGAGATTTCGTTTCTGCTGTATTCAAGCCATTGAGTGCGGCCGAAAAAGGGCGCCGGCGCGTTCAATTTTTGGTTTGTTCTAATGAAAGGTTTGAGGGTTTTCGATATCCGAAGAACGGGCGCTTACGCCAAATCGCGACGGTCTTCTTCGTTCAGATAACCGAAGTAGCTTATCCATGGCGTGATTTTATCCATATGCGGGCGCAGGGCGTCCTGATAATTCAACCAGAAATATGCGCTCTGTTGGTCTATCGGGTTATAAACCTGCCGGTAGCTTGGCGTCAGGACATTAAGATTGATAATGTTGTTATCCATTCGTTGAAAATAATCAGTTCTCCAATCAAGCCCGATAAATGCCGCAAGTCTTGACATTGCATTGGGCGTATTTTCTACAAACGCCTCGTAATACACATAATGAAAAGCGATTGGAGAACGCTCTGTAAAAACCCGCCAGAGCGACATCATATTATGATACAAATTCGCTGTATCCTCTAACGTATAGAAATTTGAAACAGCATGATTGGGTTGAAAATGATTTTTAAAACTACTGAAAATTGCGTCGCAAGGAAGGCGTAAACAAAAAATGAATTTTGCACCGGGAAATACATGGTGTAACTGCGCCGCGTGAATAATATTGAACGGCATTTTGTCAATTATGACTTCGCTATTTTTATCGGCGCCTTCCGCATAACAATTGTTGAAATACTCTGTTTGCAACTCGCGCCGCTTATCTGTCGTCAGGTGAGGGAACAGCTCGCCATTTCTATTTACCGCTGAGAGTGAATTCAGCAACTGATTTGAAACGGGTCTCTCATCAAGGACGCTGATATCAGGATGTCCACTGAGGACTTTATTGAGCAGTGTGTTGCCGGAACGCGGGAAGCCGATAAGAAATACAGGCCCGTTTCTTTCTCGATCAGCATGAATGGTATTATCAAAGTTATCGAAAGCCTTTCTGATACGCTTGATTTCATTGAGGTAGGTCAACTTGTTGAACTGTTCCGCCTCGGTGGTGGCGGCGCGGGCTGAATTCGCCAATCCGTATTCACGCAAGGCGCCGGTAAAATCGGATGTTTTCTCCCGGCTTGCGCCGAGTAGGTAATGAATTTCAGCACGATCAATAATAGCAATGTTGCTCGAAGTTCGTAAAACACGATCTAATTTGTCGATAACATCAGAATATTTTCGCCGTCTATAATCCAGACGCGCTTTTGCAATTGTAGACTTAATCATTGTCCTGATGTCATCGGGAATTATTTCATAAAACGCTTCCGCATCGTCCAGCTTGTTCTGCAATTCTAGGACTGAAATTTTCAGCATATAGGCGTCGATAGATGATCCATCCATTTCCAACGTTTCATCCGCCGAGGCTAATGCCTGATCCAATCGACCAGACCTTATAAACAAGAGCGCCAAATTATTTCGCGGCGGTGAGAATCTTGGCAGACGCTGAATGGCCTTGCGGAAATAGAGTTCGGCCGACTCGTGTTGACCCGTCAGGGCTAGGGCGTTGCCAAGATTATTTAAGCCGATTGCATCGTCCGGATTGAGATCCACAGCTTTTTTTGTATATCGAATGGCCTTGTCGATTTTGTTGGCGGCTAAATGCAATGAGCCGATATTACTGTAGGCAGGCGAAAATAATGGATTTAGCTTCACCGCCTTTTTGAAATATCGCAGAGCTGGCTCAAGCTTGCCCTGCTGCTGCATTATCACGCCCATAACATTATGAAGCTCTGCGGAGTCCGGCGTGGACTTTAAAAAGATCCGCGTATTTTCTGCGGCGAGATCCAAATTTCCTTGATTTATGAGCTCGATTAACTCGTCGATTGCGGCGCTCACGAACTAGGCCTCCCTCGCCAGGCCCCGGACAAACGCCTACAGTCTGCGACAATCGACAAATTCATAAACTCACCTTCTGCTGGGATCTCCAGCAGTTGCTGACGCTGTTCAAAGTCGCGCCCGGTGAGTGTTGCGACTGATTTTCTCTATCGGAGACTGGAAACGCCGCCTAGCGGAGAAAACGATCCTGCGATAAAGCGAAGCTAAAACAGGACAAACCGTTTAGGGCGATGCAACCGCGCCATCGCGTATTATGGCCCGTGAAAATGATCGTAAATCTTTTGCGCAAGCGCTGCGGAAACGCCTTCCACCGCTTGCAGGTCTTGCGGTTTGGCGCGCGCGATTTCCTTTGCTGAGCCAAAATGGTTCAACAGGGCGCGTTTGCGTTTCGCGCCGATGCCGGAGATTGCGTCGAGCGGGTTGGCGGCGATCGCTTTTTTGCGCTTAGCGCGGTGCGCGCCGATCGCGAAGCGGTGGGCTTCGTCGCGCAGGCGCTGCAAAACAAACAGACCCGGATCGCGTGGAGGCAGCGTGAATGGCTCTCGGCCCGGCATGACGATCTGTTCGCCGCTGGCGCCCATGGTCCGGTCTATTCGCTTGGCGCCGCTTTCGGTCTCGCGCCGGCCCTTGGCGACGCCGATAATCGCGACGCCTTCCGCTTCCGGATCGACGCCGATTTCTTTCAATGCGTCGAGGACAACGCTTAGCTGACCTTTGCCGCCGTCGATAATCACGAGATCCGGCCGCTCCGCGTTCTCATCTTTCATCAGACGGGCGAAACGGCGGGTAATCACTTCGCGCATCATGCCGAAATCATCGCCCGGCGCGAGGCTTTCAGTCTTGATATTGAATTTGCGGTACTGGTTTTTGACAAAACCTTCCGGCCCGGCGACGATCATCGCGCCAACGGCGTTCGCGCCTTGAATATGAGAATTGTCATAAACCTCGATGCGCTCAGGCGGCGCCTCCAGCCCCAAAATATCGGCCAGTTGACGCAGGCTTTTTTGCTGGCTGGCGGATTCGGCCATCTTGCGGGAGAGCGATTCGCGCGCGTTCATGACCGCCGCTTTGACAAGCTCGCGTTTTTCACCGCGCCGGGGTTCCGTGATTGTGATCTTGCGCTCTGTCTTCAACGACAATGCTTCGGACAGCAGCGCAGCCTGCGGCGGTGTTTGCGATACAAGTATCAGTTTCGGCGGATCGCGTGAATCGTAAAACTGCGCAATAAAAGCATCTAAAATCGCCGCCGTCTCATCTTCTTTGTCATGTTTGGGGAAGTAAGCATGATTGCCCCAGTTCTGGCCGCCGCGAAAGAAAAACACCTGCACGCAGGACTGTCCGCCTTCGGAATGAATGGCGAAGACATCCGCCTCCGATACGCCGCCGGGGTTTATATCCTGCGTTCCCTGAATATAAGAAAGGGCGCGAATTCGGTCACGCAAAGAGGCGGCGCGTTCAAAATCTAGATCGGCTGACGCCTGTTCCATCTGACCCGAGAGCATGCGTTGTATTTTGGCGTTCTCGCCTGAGAGGAACGTTTTCGCCTCATCCACGAGTTCGCGATAATGATCTTCACTGACAAGGCCGACGCAAGGGGCCGAGCAGCGCTTGATCTGGTGCAACAGGCAGGGGCGTGTGCGCCCCTCGTAAACACTGTCGGAACACGAACGCAACAAAAACGCCTTTTGCAAGGTGTTCAGCGTCCGGTTTACGGCGCCGGCGGAAGCGAAAGGCCCGTAATAGACGCCCTTGCGTTTTTGCGCCCCGCGATGTTTCAGAATTTGCGGCGCTTCATGATCTTCTGCAACGAGGATGAACGGAAAGGATTTATCGTCGCGCAAAATAACATTGTAGCGCGGCTTTAGTTGTTTGATGAGGTTGGCTTCCAGCAACAGCGCTTCTGTTTCGGTCGCCGTGACGACAAATTCCATCGTCGCCGTTTCTGAGATCATCCGCATGATGCGGTTGGAGTGTCCGCCCGCCTTGGCGTATGAGGAAACGCGCGCCTTGAGACTTTTCGCCTTGCCGACATAAAGAACGTCGTTTTTCGCATTGATCATCCTGTATACGCCGGGTTTGGCGGGCAGACGCTTGACATGGTCGGCGATGAGCGAAGCGCCGGCAAGCGCGCCGTCCTGGCTGTCTGAGATATGCGTCTGCGAGGTCATATCGTATTGGTTAACCGGGTGTTCATGATCAGGGGCGTATTTTACATTGAGCTAAGCATGGGTGCGCCAGAGGTCAAATGTCAGAAGAGCTGAAAAGCAAATCGGACATTTCTATCGTCCTTTTCTTTTTCACCGCGCTTGCCGTTTTCGGGATCGCAGGGGGCGGTTTTGTCGTGCACGACTACGCCAGAGCGCGCGCCAGCATTTCATGGCCTGCCGTTGAAGGCGTCGTTCTCAGCCAACTCGAACCGCAGCAGTCCGGTCTGAGATATGTATATTCCATAGACGGCCGCAGCCATGAATCGACCCGGGAGAGGGTTCTTCTCGCCAGGTTTTTTCATATGTCGACGCCGGACTATAGGCCTGGCGAATCCGTGACGGTCTATGTGAATCCGGCAAATCATTCCTATGCGGTGTTGCAGCCGGGAGGGGCTGGCGCGGCGTTCGTTTTCTTTTCGGTTCTCAGCGGCGTCGCTGTTTTCTTCGGGCTTGGCGGCGTTGTCTGGACGTTGTCGCGCGGCGGGGATGGAAACTTTATCATCGCCCGGGACACCGCCTGAACGGTCTACTTTGTTCTTGTAATTTCAACCCCGGCAGCCGCAGCTTCCGGTATGGCGTTCGGTTTGGTGATCCGCACGGTTACCGCGTGCACCATTGGATGCGAGAGCGCGAGATCGGCGACGCGTTCGGCCAGCGTTTCGACAAGCTTGATGTGGCCCTCGGCGAGAATGGCTTTGACGCCTTCGGTCATGCGATCGTAACAGACCACATCCTCCAGCCTGTCGCTCACCGGATTTGAGGGCTCCACCACATCAAGATCCAGATCAATCCCAACTGGCTGGGCGACGCCCTGTTCCTTGTCATAAGCGCCGATAAAAGCGTCAAGCACGAGCCCATGCACGAAGACGCGCCGGCGGGGCGCATTCGCGGTTCGCGGCAGCGGCGTAATTTCGGGCGGTGTTTTTTGCTGCGCCATAATTTATTCTTCCAGCAATACGTCAGGCGTGCGCCAGGCCAGGTGCTGGCCGCCGTCAACGGCGATCATCTGTCCTGTCACCGCGCTGGCGTCAATGAGGTAAGCCATCGCAGCACAGATATCTTCAGGCGATGCGCCGCGGCCGAGAATTGTCGCAGCATTCTGGCGCTCCCAATCATCGTCAGACTGCCGCGCATTTTTAAGGGTGGGGCCGGGACCAATGGCGTTGACGCGAACGCCGCTGGGGCCAAGCGCCTGCGCAAGCGTTACCGTCAATGTACTGAGCGCTGCTTTCGATAGCGTATAGGATAAAAATTGCGGTGTCAGTTTCAGAACGCGTTGGTCCGTGATGTTGATGATCAGATTATCGGCGTCGGCTTGCGCCTGGCTTGCAAAATCCTGAGCCAGTTTCAGCGGCGCCCGTAAATTTGTCTCAATATGCGCGTCCCAGCTTTTGCGGGTCATGCTCTGCACATCGTCGTATTCAAAGACGGAAGCGGAGTTGATGAGCAGGGTGAGGGGCCCAAGCGCACCGGCGGCTTGTTGAATTAATGCCGCCGTTTCAGCTTCGACAGACAAATCGGCTTTGACGACGAAAGCTTTTCGCCCGCGCTCTTGGATTAATCCGGCAACCGCGTCCGCTTCGGGCTTTGAAGTGTGGTAATGTACGCCGACATTGTAGCCTTTATCGGCGAGCGCAATCGCAAGCGCGCGACCAATGCGTTTTCCGGCGCCAGTCACCAGCGCGTTCTTCATGATCTAAAGCCCTCCGGCGAGCTTTGTCAGCAACAGGATGAAACCGATATAGCCGGCGAAAAATATTCCGCCTGTCAGGCGGCCGATATTGCGCCGGGTCAGTACATAAACGCCAAGCGCGATGGTGGCGATGATCATGATCGGAATATCAACGCGCATCGACTCCGGGTCGAAAACGGCGGTGCCGGCAAGACCGGCGGCGCCGCCAACGGCGAGCAGATTAAATATATTCGAGCCGATAACGCCGCCGATGGCGACATCGGATTTTTTATGAAACGCTGCGGCGATAACAGTGGCGAGTTCCGGCAGCGACGTGCCGAACGCAATAATGGTCAGCCCGATCAGTTCTTCGCGCACGCCCAGTCCCGCCGCCAGCGTGGCGCCGTTGGAGACCAGAAGATGCGCGCCTAAAGGAAGACCGATCAGCCCGGCGATAAGAAAGCCGATTGTTTTCGCTGTAACGCCGCCGGCCGCCTGATATTCCTCCACCTCGTCGATAACTGGATCGTTCGCCTTGCCGGTGCTGGCGCGCACCCACATATAGGCGACATAAAAAACTATGCCTGCGAACAGGCCGGCGCCGATGGACGTATTGATATATCCGGGGCCATACGCGGCGGCCACGAAGACCGCAGTGGCCGCTAGCATGAAAGCTGCGTGCCGGCGCAGCCCCAAAACATGCGTGGTGATCGGATAAATCAAAGCCGGCAGGCCGAGAACCAGAAAAATATTGGCGATATTCGAGCCAATGATATTGCCAAGCGCGATGCCGTCATTACCGGACAGGACGGCCTGGATCGAAACCACCATTTCCGGCGCGGATGTACCGAACGCGACGATCGTAAGGCTGACGACAAGAGCAGGCACCTTTAACGCGGCGGCAAGCCCCACCGCGCCCCGCACCAGTAAATCGCCGGCGATCAGCAAAACGCCAAGACCTAAAATGAGGAACGCAATTTGCTGGTAAAGCACGGGGATCATGAAAGCGCCTTTGCCGTTATGCCTGTAGCGTCAAACGCCGTTTCGGGACGTTGTTTTTTCGGGGAATAACGATTTGGGGATATAGGAAACTGCAATGCGCGTTAAATCCAGCCCCCGAAAATATTTTACAAATACAGGCCTTTCAGCCTGCTCCAGTGATCGAACACGCGGTGCGCGTCAATCGACGCTGCCTTTTTCGAGCAAATTCAGCACGGAAAAAACAATAATAAAAACAACGATCAAGGAAACTGCGACCCATCCTGGACTCATCTCGAAACCCCTCAAAATTTGAAATCGAAGGTCCTTATAGAGGCGCCCGGATGCATCGTCACCCGCCAGCGACAAGGAAAATGGCGGTTTTAAATGAAAGCGCCTCAAATTTTGGAAAAACTGGAGCGTCTGCGCAAACCGGTTTTTCATTCTGAAGGGCTTAGCGTCGCCCATCAGGAAAAGGGCGGGCGATATGCAAATCGAAGTGCTGGATAAACCGGTAAGGGTCACAGAGCGCCGGTTGACGGAACGCATCAGGCTGAAATGGGCGAGACTGGCGGACGGGCGAATCCCTTCGCTGCGCGAAGTGGAAGATCTCAATCTGGGGCTCGACCGGGAATATTGCTTTGCGGTGGATCTGCGCCTTTCCGACATCCTGCCGTATTTCATTTTTATGGGCGAGCAGCTGTCCCGTTACGCCGCCCTTTATCCGATGGATGACCCGCATCGTGAAAAAACGCTGCTGGACACCGCGATTGCCAAAATGGATGAAGCGGCCCTTACCCGGCAGCCTGTAACATACAGCGCGATAACGCGGCTCAGCGCAGGCAAGCGGATCGGGTTTCGAAGCATTTTGCTGCCGGTCTCTGAGGACGGCCTTTATGTTAGCCATATCTTTGGCGCGGCGAAGGGAAAAGGGCTCTAAACGTGGCGGCGCGTACTGGGCATGGTTACCGGCCGCCTCAAATTTTATGTAAATTGCAGGGCGGGAAAAAATCGTCAGCTTACGAACCTGTCCTATTGTTCAGATATATTAAAAAGGCTGGAGATGCGGGGCGGGAATGCTGAGCGACGTTGCGGAACTTTTTGGAGAAAATGCAGTTGCGCCCGCAGCTGACAGACGCTTGACCCGGCGTCTGGTTGACGTTTGGGCGCGCTCTGCGCGCGGCCAGTTCCCGAGCTGGGACGCGCTGCAGGAGGCCGATCTCGGCGAAGACTGGGACTGGGCGTTTGTCGTCGATCTGGAAAAAAGCATTGGCTTTCCGTATTTCATATTTGTCGGCGAACGTCTGGCGCGTCTTTCGGATATTTACCTAAGCGGCGAAGACGACTGGACCCTGACGGTGCTCGATAAAGCGACAGCGGATGTATACGCCGCGGTTGCGGGAGAGGCGCCGCATTTCCGTGACGATACGCTTGTCTTGTGTGACGGCCGGCGCTTGCTGTTCCGCGCTGTTACTGCGCCGCTGGCCGCTGACGGCTCTACAATCAGCCATGTTATCGGCGTTGCAAGCGGGCGTCTCGCCAGCGAGATTGAGCCAGGCTTGAATCTCGTCACCTCCTGACTTTACCCCCCTATAGCGCCTGCGGGCGGATTTTCTTGAACGGCGCCAGTCTGGCGACTAGGCTCGCGCCAATTCAATAGCGCGCCGTGCCTGCGCGATGACAGCGGGTGAGATGCGCTCGCCGCGGGGCGGTGAAATCCCGGCTGTGCTGCGCGGCGAATTGCAACAAATCGATAATAGGGAACGGGATTGATAATTTCGTCAATGAGGTCATGAACATGCCGCAATGGCAATCGCCGAATCGCTCGACCGTGACTCCGATCATCATGGTGAAAGACGCGATAAAGACAATTGAGTTCGTCAAAGATGTTTTTGGCGCAGAATTGGTGGGAAAGCCGCTGATGCGCGGCGATGGTTCGCTCTGGAACGCCGAAGTCAGGATTGGCGACACGAATATTATGTTCAATGCGCCGCCGGAAGGTCATGAAATTCCGGCGTTCATTTACGTACACGTGCCGGACGCGGATGCGGTCTTCGCCAATGCCGTGAAGCGCGGGGCCGAGCCGATTATGAAGCCAGAGGAACAGTTTTACGGAGAATATGACGGCGGTTTCAAAGACGCACAGGGAAACATCTGGTGGGTGTCGACCCATCGCAAGGTCATGCCGGCAGGGGAAATTGAAGCAGCGGCGCGGGCTTTCGAAAAACGTATGGAGACGCGGGACGAATGAATAACAAAACCGGCCGATGCCTGTGCGGCGCGATCGAATATTCGTTTGAAGCCGACCGAAACGACGTCATCGTTTGTCATTGCAGCCAATGCCGGCAATGGAGCGGGCATTTATGGGCGTCGGTCAATGCGCCTCTCGAGGGGCTGTCTGTAACAAGCGGAAAGGACAAGCTGGCGTGGTTCCGAGCTTCCGGGTCGGCGCGCCGGGGTTTTTGTAAAGATTGCGGCTCGGCGCTGTTCTGGCACGGCGACAGGCATGAAAACCGCAAGCACCGGATCGCCATCGCCGCCGGTACGGTAGACGCGCCGACCGGGTTTTATCTGGCGGAGCATATTTTCATGGACGACAAAGGCGACTACTACGAACCGGACAATGACGCTGTAAAAACATCGCAACCATAAAGGGCAGGGGTTTGTTTTTTGGGATCGAAGCATCCGACGTGACGCATATGAGCGCCTGGCTATTGTTTGGCCTGCTTTTTTTGTCGCCGTTTTTGCAGGAGGATTTCGGGGTTATTCTGGCTGCCGCGGCGTCGCTTGCCGGGGCCGCGCCCGCGCCATTTTTGATTGGCGCTATTCTGACCGGCCTTGTAGCGTCTGACGCCTGGAAATACTGGATGGGACGCCTCGCCCGCCGCTACGACTGGGCCCATAGATTTGCAGAAAAACCGGGCGTCTCGGTTGCGGGCGATCTCATCCGCCGGGAATTTCTGCAAACGATGCTGACGGCGCGCTTCGTACCGGGAACGCGCATCCCCACCTATATCGCGGCGGGTTTTTTCAAGGCCGATTATCTAAAATATATTCTGACGCTGATGTTCACCGCCTCGCTCTATATTGCGGTCGTATTCACCCTCTTTCATTCCGTCGGCGCCGTCGCCGGCGAAGAAGCGATTGTCTGGCTGCCCGCGATCGCCATCGGCATCCTTGTTTCTTACATCATTTTCCGATGGCTGAATCATAGGCGCAAGAATGAAGGCGTAATGACGCCGCTTTCAAAAGAGCTGGATCATCCGATGCCCGACATGCCGGGGTTCGAGGGAAACCCGCTGGAGACCGATGATGACGACGATACGGCTGCGAAGGGCGGCGGATAGTGAGCGCTGCTGCAACGGTCGAGATGGATCAATGCTGGCAGGCGGCGCGCGACGACACGCCCGGTGCAAACAAGGTCGCTCATTTTAATAACGCCGGCGCAGCATTGCAGCCTCAGCCTGTTATCGACGCGCAAAAAAATCACATTGATCTCGAAAGTGAAATCGGCGGCTATGACGCTGCGCGCCAGGCTGCGCAGGAAATAGAAAATGTCTATCGGCATGTGGGCGCCGTTATAGGCGCAGCGCCGCAAAATATTGCACTGACCTCTAGCGCCACGGACGCTTATGCGCGCGCGCTGTCATCCATACCGATTCAGCGCGGCGACGTCATCATTTCGGATTGGAGCGAATACGCTTCGAACCAGATACAGTTTCTATCGCTGGCGCGCCGGTTCGGCGTAGAGATCGTACCCGCGCCGCAACGCGCCGGCGGTGGAACGGATATTGACGGGCTGGAAGATCTTGTCGTCAGCCGAAAACCGAAACTTGTCGCCGCAGTGCATGTGAATACAAGCAGCGGCTTCGTGGAAGACGCAGCGGCGATCGGCGAGGTGTGCCGGCGCCGGGATGTTCTCTATCTTCTCGACGGTTGCCAGTCCTTTGGCCAGATGCCGGTTGATGTTCAAAAAATCGGCTGCGATTTTTTCAGCGCCGCGTCGCGAAAATTCCTGCGGGGCCCGCGCGGCGCCGGTATGCTGTATGTTTCCGAAAAAGTGCTGAACGACGGCATGGAGCCTTTGTTTATCGACCTGCGGGGAGCTGTCCTGGAAAGCGCGCATCATTACAAGCCCCGCGAAGATGCGAAAAAGTTCGAGGAGTGGGAGCATTCTTACGCTGCCCAATTGGGTTTTGGCGCCGCCGCGCACTATGCGCGTGAGATCGGGCTTGAGAAAATTGAGCGCCGTTTGTCGGTTTTAAGCGGCGATATCCGCGCAAAAATCGCGGAACTTGACGGGTGGCGTGTTTGTGATGAGAACACGCCATTATGCGCCATTATTCCTGTCAGCGCGCCGGAACTGGACGGCGAGCGCATACAGGCAATGCTTGCCGCAGAGGGCGTGAACACCAATTACACGCCCGCGGCGTGGGCGCCGATGGATGAAGGCGTCAGGAAGGCGGGATGGGCGATCCGTATCTCGCCGCATTATTATAATTCGCCTGAGGATATTGATCGCCTGTTTGATGCGCTGTCGGCCGCATCTGAAAAAGCCCGCGCCGATTAAAACAGACCGAAGGAGTGCGAGGTATGACCGGTCAGGTAATTTTCGAAAAAACCGGCGACTGGGGCGTTATCACGCTCAATAATGCAAAAGCGTTAAATGCGCTCAGCCTGGACATGGTGAAAGCCATGCGTGGTCAATTGCATGACTGGTCGGGCGATCAATCGGTGAAAGCGGTAATGGTGAAAGGCGCCGGTGAGAAATCCTTTTGCGCGGGCGCGGATATTCGCTGGCTGCACGATACGGCGCGGGACGATCCTGCTTATGCGTCCGGATTCTTTCGCGAAGAATATGCAAACAACGCCCTGATCTACCATTACTCAAAACCTTATGTCGCGCTCGTTAACGGCATCGTTATGGGCGGCGGCGTTGGAATATCTGTACACGGAGACTTTTCCATCGCCGGCGACGCCACGCTTTTCGCCATGCCGGAAACCGCGATCGGTCTTTTTCCGGATGTTGGCGGGGGCCATTTCATGCCGCATATGCATGACGGGCTTGGTCTTTATTACGCTTTGACCGGTGCGCGCGCCAAAGCCGCCGATTGCATGGCGGCTGGGATTTTCACGCACTATGCGACGGGCGATAAGTATGATGAGCTGGAGCGGACGCTTCTAAAAACGCCGCTCGGAAATCATGCGCACGCTGACATAGAAACCATTCTGGACACCTATGCGGGCGATCCCGGCCATGCGGCGGTCAATGACATCAGGGCCGATGTCGCGCGCCTCTTCCAGGGCAGGGACTCCTTCGCAGCGCTGATGACCGCGCTTGAAAACGATGACAGCCAATTTGCAAAGGATACGCTGAAAACCCTGTCAGCAATGTCGCCGACATCACTGTTGTTGACTTTTGAGCAGATGAAGCGCGGACACAATCTCGATTTTGGCGATGTGATGAAAATGGAATTCCGTATCGCCCGCCGGGTGATGCAAGGCCATGATTTTTTTGAAGGCGTACGCGCGTTGATTATCGACAAAGACAGGAACCCGAAATGGTCGCCGGCGAATCTCGCCGAAATCGAACAAAACGACATCCTGAAATATTTTGAACCGCTCGGGAAAGAAGAGTTGATGCTGCCGTAGCGGAAAGAAACAACATGGAGGAAAATCTCATGCCGACCGTTGTTGTCACAGGCGCTAATCGCGGGATTGGTCTGGAATGTGTTAAACAATACGCCGCCGACGGGTGGAAGGTTCACGCTTTATGCCGCCGGCCCGAAAAAGCCGCTGAACTTGAAGCCGTGAGCGGCGCTGTTGAAATTCATGCGGCCGATGTCATGCAGCATGCTTCGATAAACGAAACCGCGAACGGGATTACAGATCCGGTGGATGTCTTGATCGCCAATGCCGGCGTGCATGGAAAAGCGGCCGGGGAATTCGGCGCTCTCGAATATGATGTGTGGCGCAGTGTTATTGAAACGAATGTTTTTGGCGCAGTCGCCACCGCCGAAGCTTTCGCGCAGCATGTTAAAAAGGCGAAGGGAAAAATTGCTTTCATTTCATCGAAAATGGGGTCGATCGGGGACGCTTCCGGCGGCGGCATGGCGTACCGCACGTCGAAAACTGCGCTGAATATGGCCGCAAAAGTCATCGCCGCCGCTCTCGCCGGGGATGACATCGCGGTTGCGCCGTTCCATCCCGGCTGGGTTGAGACCGATATGGGCGGGCCAAACGCCCTGATCGATACTGGCGAAAGCGTCAGCGGCTTGCGCAATCTGATCGGCGAGATGACCGTCACGGCTTCGCCGAAATTTCTGTCCTATGACGGCGCGGAAATTGAGTGGTGAAAACCGGACGTAAATACTCTCGGCTATTGCAGCCATATCCGGCGGCGTAATTGTTCCGGCGTTTATTTCGGCGTTTCGTCCGCACCGGCGCTCGGAACGATAAACTGAAGGCCGGCCTCGACGTCATCCTGCCAGACAACGCGCGCTTTCTTTACGATCCCGGATTGCTCAAAGCGCAACACGACTATTTTGGGCAAAGGGTGCGTGCCTTCGATATGCACATTCGCGCCGGTTTCGCTGATGTCGCGAATGACGCAGCGCGCGAAGTTGGATTTTGATAGGTAAAGTTTTCCCGGCCGGAAGACCTGACTGCGCTCGGCGCGCTCCGGCCGCTCCCGCCCTTTCAGGACAGGAATGCGCACATCCTTAACGTCTGACGTCGTGCTTGAAATCGACGCCAGCCGGTTCGCAATATGCTCCTTTTGCTTTTTCTTCACCTACAACACCAACGGCCGCCGCCGAAAAAATTCCCGGCGGACGCAAAAGCCTAACAAAATCAGAATGCATTAGTACTAAATGCGCGCTTTAAAATTCGTTAGGTTTTTCGCCCGTAGGCCGAAATTTATCAGGCCGGGGGCTGGCTTTTCAGGAGCCGCGTAGCCATTTTGCCCTGATGCCGCCGGAAACCGAAGAAGATCAGCCATCTGCGCCGACCCCTTTCGGGCGCTCCATCGCCCGGATGTTTTCTGTCCTCTTGCGGCCAGAGCTCAAAAAATGGCGTTTTCGGATTGGCCTTGCCTTCGCGATCACCGTGGCGGCGAAGGGCCTTTCCGTTGTGGCGCCCGTATTCATGGGCGAGGGCGTTAACCATTTGCTGGACGGCGATGATTCGAATGTCGCCGCGGCGGGCGGCGCTTTTGTCATGTTTTTCGTCCTGTTTGCAGCGGCGCGGTTTTCCGCCAGCGCTTTGCCGGCAATCCGCGACGGATTTTTCTCGGCGGTAACGCAGGATGCGCAACGGGTCGTTGCGGTAGACGCTTTCCGTCATGCGCAAAATCTGGACCTTCAGTTTCACTTGACCCGCCGTTCCGGCGCACTCAACCGGATCATCGAACGCGGCGCCGGGGCGATGGAATATCTGTTCCGGTTTCTTGCGTTCAATATCGGGCCGACGCTGGTGGAGCTTGCGTTCGCGGCGGTCGTGCTTGCGGTTATGTATGGCGTTCAGTTTTCGATCGCCGCCATCGTTACGGTCGCGGTTTACGGCGTCTTCACGATCATCGTTACGGAGTGGCGCAACAAGCAGCGTCGCGCGTTCAACAAGGTTGACACGCAACTGCGCGGCATCGCCCTCGATACGCTGGCGAATTTTGAAACCGTAAAATCCTTTGCGGCGGAAAATCGCGAAGCGGACCGCTACGATTCCGCGATGCGCGATTACAATTATCATTATGTCAAAATCATGCAGTCCCTGTCGGCTTTGAACGCCGGTCAGGAACTGATTATGACCGGCGGTTTGCTTGCGGTGGCGATCATGGCCGGCTACGGCGCCGTCAACGGCTCCATGCAGGCCGGGGATGTAACCGCGATCATTCTGATGCTGATCAATATTTATCGGCCGCTGAATATTCTTGGCTGGGCGTGGCGGGAAATCAAACAGGGCACTGTGGACGTCGAAAAGCTTTACGATCTGATGGATCGGCGCGCTCTCGTTGAAGACGCCGCCAATGCAAGACCTTTTGAGGCGGACGCCGGCGCCATTCGTTTTGACGAGGTCTCGTTCGCCCATGAAGGCCGTGCAAGAGGGCTTTCGGATGTCAGCTTCGACGTTCCAGGCGGTGCCTTCGTGGGTATCGTCGGGCCGTCCGGCGCAGGAAAATCAACCATACTGAAGCTTCTGTTCCGGTTTTATGACCCGGAGAGCGGCCGGATTTCAGTGGACGGCCAGGATGTGCGCGATGTCAGGCAAAATTCTTTACGCGCCGCGCTGGGGCTGGTCCCGCAGGAGGTCGTGCTTTTCAACGATTCATTACGGTTTAACCTCGGCTATGCGCGACCGGACGCCAGCGACGAGGACATCATGCAGGCTGCGGAACGCGCACAGCTTGGCGCCTTTATCCGCACGTTGCCTGACGGACTGGACACGCGCGTCGGTGAGCGCGGCCTGAAGCTTTCAGGCGGAGAAAAACAGCGCGTCGGCGTTGCGCGCGCCGTCCTGCTCGATCCGTTGATTCTCATTCTGGATGAGGCGACGTCATCGCTTGATTCAACAACCGAGAGAGAGGTACAGGCGGCTCTCAAGGAAGCCGCCCGCGGCCGGACCACGATTGCGGTAGCGCACCGTCTTTCAACAATTTCCGCCGCAGACGTCATACTGGTGTTTGACGAAGGCAGGATTGTGGAGCGTGGAACTCATGACGCCCTTATTGCCATGGACGGGGTTTACGCAAGCCTGTGGCGCCGGCAGATTGGCGAGAGCGCGCAATTCGATACGATGATGGAAACGGTTTAGGCGCCTGCTGCGGACTGTGCGTCGCCGCCGGCAGTCCATTGCGACAAAACAGCCTTTAGCACATCCTGTTTGACAGGTTTTGGTATATAGTCGTCCATGCCGGCGTCGAGACATTTTTGCCTGTCTTCACGCAAGGCATGCGCCGTAACGCCGATAATCGGAACGGACAGGCTGTCCGAGCGCTGAATTTTTCGAATGCGACCGGTTGCTTCTTCGCCGTCCATTTCCGGCATCGACATATCCATCAAAACGATATCGGGTCTGTTATCCTGATATTTCTCAACAGCCGTTTTGCCGTTAGCCGCGAGCGTGACGTTGCAGCCCAGATTTTCCAGCATGGTTTTGATCACCATCTGATTGACGATGTTGTCTTCCGCCACCAGAACGCGCAAAGCGGATCCATCCTGCGTAAATGCGCACTGGCGCGAAGCCGGATCACGCTCAACTTTTTGCGTTTTGGCGCGCAACTGGGCGACAGCGCCGTCATTGAGCGCTGTCAGGATGGAATCCAGTAATAATGAAGATCTGGCCGGCTTTACCAGATAGGCGGAAAAGAGATTGCCAGAGAGACCACCGGGGTCGCCTTTGCGCCCGGCCGAGGTCAGCAGGATCAAGGGCGTCGCCGCCGTTGCGGCGTCCTGCTTGATCATGCCGGCAAGTTCGACGCCGTCGGCGCCCGGCATTTGAAAATCCAGGATTGCGATGGAATAAGGGCTGCCGGCGCCTGCGCGCGTGCGCATTAACCTGAAAGCCTGAGCGGCGTTTTGGGCGACATCCGCATCAAGCCCCCAGGATGCAAACTGTTCTTTTAAAATCCTGCAGTTGACAGGATTATCATCGACGATAAGCGCGCATTTGCCCGCAAACGAGAATGCAGATTTTGTATGTGTTCGCCGCGCCTCTTCGTCAATCGCCAGGGGCAAGCTGACTGTGAATCTGGAGCCTTTGCCGGATTCACTTTCTACACGGATTGTTCCGCCCATGGCCTCAATCATCTTTTTGCTTATGGCGAGACCGAGGCCCGCGCCATTATGCTTGCGTGCGGAAGATCCGTCCACCTGCTCGAACTCTTCAAAAATCGCCTTCAGTTTCTCTTCAGGTATGCCGCACCCTGTGTCGGCAACGCTGATTTCGACTTCCGCAATCTCGCCGCGCGGCACGCCGCTGACTTCCAGCAGAATATGCCCATGTTCTGTGAATTTAAACGCGTTGCCCACCAGATTTGTAACAACCTGACGCACACGCCCGATATCGCCGATGAAATGCGTGTCCAGCTCTGGCGAAACACGCACCATGAATTCAAGATTTTTTTCCTGCGTGGGCACCGCGAGCAATGCGGCGACGTCTTCGATGCAATCGCGCAAGTTAAACGGCTCGTTCACCAGACGCAGTTTGCCAGCCTCCAGCCGTGAAAAGTCGAGTATGTCGTTGATGATTTTCAAAAGCGCGTCGCCGGAACTGACGATAACCTTCGCCATGTCTTTTTGTTTTTTGTCGAGTTCCGTTTCCAGCAACAATGAAGCCATTCCGATAACGCCATTCATGGGCGTGCGAATTTCATGGCTCATATTCGCCAGGAACTCTGACTTGGCGCGATTGGCGGCGACCGCTTCATCTTTTGAAGCGTGCAGTTGTTGCGATAACGCGCGCAATTCATCTTCTCGAATCTGCGCCTGGGTAATATCGCGATAGGTTATGACGCGGCCGCCATTGGGCCGAATGCGAACGCTTTCTTCGATGATCACGCCGTCTTTCTGGCGACGGATTGCGCGAAAATCATTTTCCTTTTTTATTTTTTGATCGCAGTCCGCAAAATATTCATCAACGGAGGAATATTCGTACATGCCATGATCAATCCCCAATTGCAGTAATTTTCGTATATCGTTGCCAACCGCCCATACGTCTCGCGGCAAACCGGACATGCGCCAGGTCAATTCATTGAGCTCGATGATCGTCGCGTCATCCTCATCAAGGACGACCATCCCATGCGCCATGGACTCCAGCACCTCTCTCATGAGGTTCGATTGTTTCTTGATGTCCGCTGTTCTTTTCTGGACGGTTTCTTCCAGATGCGCGTTGACGTCTTCAAGCTGACGCAACGCGTCGGTTGCTTTTAGTTCCGCAGTCACGCGTTTGGTAACGTCACGCCCGGTCCCCCGGTATCCGCGAAACGCGCCGTTTTCATCGAAAACCGGCCTTGCGCTGCGTTCCAGCCAGAAGGATACGCCGTCGTTGTTTTTTATATAGGAGATGAAATGCTGTAACGGTTCGCGGCGCTCAAGCTTTTCGCGGAACTCAGCCCAGTTCGTGTGCTCACAGTCTTCGCCAGTCACGCTCATGGGTTTTCCCAGGAATTGCGAATGATCGAGACCCGTAATTGACCATGCGCGATCCGAAATATGCGTATAGCGAAGCTCTGCATCGACCTCCCATATCCAGTCGCCGGCTGTTTCGGAGAAATCCCGGTACCGCGCCTCGCTTTCCCGGAGGAGTTTTTCGGCCTCAACCTCGCGGGTGATATCTCGCGACCATCCGACATAGCCGGCGAAGACGCCTTCCGCATTGAATTGCGGCATACCGCTCGCGGATATGGTCAGCGTTTCCCCGTCACGCGTGATCATGACGTAGCGGACATCTTTGATGGGGCGCTGTTTTTTGAATGCGTCTGCGAAAGCCTGGGCCGCGTGGTTGTTGTCGCCGCCGGTCAAAAGGCTTACAGCCTGCTCGCCAATGAATGGTTTTGCGGACGCGCCGCTGATAGTTTCAAAATTGGGCGAGACGTAGGATAAATTTCCAACCGCATCGATTTCCCAGGCCCAGTCCGATGCGGATTCGATAAACTGGCGAAAACGCTGCGTCACCCGGCTGGCGCTTTTCCTGATTTCTTCTCTCTTCAGCGAAAGTTCGGCCAGTGCTTCACCGTTGCGCGTAATATAGAAATGGCAAATCACAATAGATAGAAACAGGATGCCTGCGTACATCACCAGCGTTGCATCGGATGAAAACAAAGTGCTGACTGCGAATGGCGCAATGCAAAGCGCCATCGGAATTGTAGGCAGACGTGGAATGGCGGAAATCCCCATGGCGCCGCCGACGCCGCAGAAAAGACACCAAAGCGCAAGCAGCATATGGTGTTCGCGATCGGCGAACTGGGTCATGCCGATTGCAATCGTGCAGCACAGGAGCGCATTCAGCGACGCCAGCGGCAGAACGAGGCCGTATGTATGAAACCGTTTCCGCGGCGCTTCGAAGCGGTCAATGTCGAGACGCAAAAGGGCGAGCGCAAAAATAATTTGCAGGGCCGCGAATGTGCACATAAACGACAGCCAGAACCCGTCTGCTTTTCCGATGAAGCTATAGGCGGTGAAAAGGGTCGCCCCTGCAACGCCAAAAAGGACACGCGGCAGTTGAAGTTTGATTTCCCTCAACTGGCGATCCACGACGACGTCAGGCGCGCTGGCGGCGGCAAAATAGCGCTGTGAGATTCCTTTCAGAATCTTTTTCATCAAACCGATTCTCCGGCGTATTCACGCGCCAGCATCGGTCTATATGGTTAAAGCCGGGTTAGATTTGCGGCGTTCCGCCCTTGGGGACGGGCGGTTTTCGGCGCACTCGCTCTGCAAACAGCAATAGTTAATAATTAGCTATTACAAGCGCATGACCGATAAAACGCCAATGAGGCTCGAAACGATGTTTACATCGCCAGCGACGCGCAAGGAATTTGAAGGCGTTTCCGCCTTTTATCAAACTGACATTCACCCCTATTTGCAGCAGAAAGAAGACGTCAGGCAGCAAGCGGTAATGCAGGCCGGACTGATTATTATTGGCGCATGCGTTGCGTGCGCTGCTGCAATCCGGTTCGGCCCGTTCGGTGAAGCCAATATTCAGATCGGTTTTATCGTCGCCATGATCGGCCTTGCCGCCGCCGGGTGGCGCGTCAACAAAACCAGAAGCGATATTACGCACGGGCTCCTCGAGCGGCTATCCGGGTTCTTGAACCTTGCCTATACGCGCACGCTGTCCCGGCCAGATTACTGGCCGGATTTCGACAGGCTGAAGCTGCTGCCGAATTTCAACCGCGAAAGCTGGGAAGATGAAATTCGCGGGGCGAGACACGGCGCGGATTTCATTCTGTGCGAAGCGCATCTGAAATATAAAAGCTCCGGCAAGAACAGCAGTACGCGCACGGTCTTCCATGGACAGCTGATGGTTATTGACTATCACCGGAAGTTTTTGGGCGAGACCGTCGTAAAGCGCGACGCCGGTGTTTTTAACCGTTTGATGAAACCGGGAAAACAGTTTCAGCGCGTTGGCCTGGCGTCGCCGCGATTTGAAAAAATCTTCGAAGCCTGGTCCACAGACCAGGTGGAAGCGCGCGAACTTCTTGACCCTATCGTCCTCGAACGTTTTGCCGAACTGGACCGCCTTTTCAAAGGCGCGAAACTGCGGGCTGCGTTCTCCGGCGGCGCGCTGTTTCTGGCGCTTGAGACCGGTGACAAATTGAATATGGGTTCGATGTTTAAGCCTTTGAACGGCGCCGGCCGGGTTGAAAATATTCTTCGCGAGTTCGACCTTGTGTATGATTTGATCGATATATTGCTGAAACGCATCGACGGGCGCATGGACGGCGCTTTCACTGTCGATGCGGTGCGCGAGGCGTAAGCGGGGTATTCAGGCGCGCGCCGGCGCGCGGGGAGAAGGCTCTTCCCGCTCCACGACGACGGTGCGTTCAGCGGACCGGGCGTCGGTGACCATCCGGCGGAACGCGACCGGATTGGCCATGGGATGGGTTCGAATTTCGCCTTCGCCAGTGCCTGAAACTTCGATCACGCCAAACCCGAAGATGCGCCCCCAAAATCCCTGATGCAATTCGATTTGCTCAACGGTGGAAACGCCAAGCTCAATCGTTTCACGGTGAAAAAGCCCTTTTTTGTAAACAACGCGCCGGCTCGTCAGCGCCGCCTCGGTGGTTTTGAAATGAACGAGCATCAGCACCCAGATGATTATGCCCACGATAAAAACGCCGAGAAAAATCAGCGCGCCCCACGCCGCCACATGATATGGCCAAGGAAAGCGCGCCATCATCAAGACTTCTTCATTCGATCCTAAGCTGGATTTGACATAAGACATGCGCATTCCTCGCAAGGCGTAAAAGCTGCTGTAGCGCAAACACCCTGCGCGTGGTTTGGTTTCACCGCATCGCGCAAGCGCCGCAGACGCAAATAAAAGGGCTGCGCGCCCCTGGAGCGCTGCAACCCTTTGATATGCCTGGCGGATCGGACCCGCCAGGGTACAACCTCAGACCTGGAATCAGGCTGGCGGCGCCGGCGGCGTCGTAGGAGGCGTTGTCGGGGCGGCGGGACCTTGCGGGCCTTCGCCATACTGGTTCGGCCCGTCAGACGGCTTGGTCAGGAATATCAACGCAATGACGAGATTGACCAGCGGAATAAACATCAAGATCACCCAGAGCGCCGGTTTGCCGATATCGTGAAACCGGCGAATCATCACCGCGACATTGGGTACGATCAGCGCCACCCAGTAAATGAAGCCAAGCAGGCCGCCCATGCCCAGTGTGCGGCTGACGGCTGCGACGACGATGTACCCGACCACATAGGCGAGCACCCACCACCAGAATTCGGGCCGGCCTGAACGGCCGTCAAAATTGGCGTAATTGCCAAGCACGGTTTTCACCGCCTGCTGAATATCCATGAGGGCTCTCCCTTGCGTGTCAAAATCGCAAGTGAGTCTACTCGCATTCGTTTTGGGTTCAAGGTCCGCTCAGCGCACCAGGGTAAGGCGTTCCGCGGCCCGCGTGACGCCGGTGTAAAGCCAGCGCGCGCCATGTTCGCGGAACATGAAGCTTTCATCGAAAAGGACGAGATTGTCCCATTGGGACCCTTGCGCCTTGTGCACCGTGAGGGCGTAGCCATAGTCGAATTCATCGGCGCCCTTGCGCTGCAGCCACGGAACGTTTTCAGGCCCGTCAATGAAAAAATCACGGGGTACGGAAACGGTCACCGCCTTGCCGCCTTCCTCCGGCCGAACGGCGAAACGCACGCGTTTGCCCTTCGGTTTCATATTGCGGTCAACGGTCCAGATGCCGCCGTTGAGGAGTCCCTTTTTTTTATTATTACGCAGGCAGACAAGTTTTTCGCCCGCTTCCGGCTTTTGACCGGTAAAATTGTGAAGTTCGCGCAGCCGGTCATTATACCTTTTGCGCGTGCGGTTGGCGCCGACTAGAATCTGGTCGGCGTCCATGATCGCTTCCGTGGTGATTTCCTTGCGCGAGAGGAGCCGGCATTCATCGGATTGCTCGTCAAACGGTTCGCCCCGGCGGATCGCCATGGACAGCCGGATGATCGGGTTGTCCGCCGCCTGGCGATGAATGTCCGTGAGCATGAAATCCGGTTCGCCTTCGGTGAAGAACCCGCCGCCCTTGACCGGCGGCAATTGCGCCGGATCGCCGAGCACCAGCACGGGCTTGTCGAAAGAAAGAAGGTCTCTGCCCAATTCTTCGTCGACCATGGAGCATTCATCAATGATGATCAGGTCCGCATCGGCGGCGGGCGCATCGTGACGAATGGCGAATTGCGGTTCGTCGCCTTCCTCTCCGCCGGCCGGGCGATAGATCAGCGAGTGAATGGTGGTTGCGCCGTAGCATCCCTTTTGCCGCATGACATGCGCGGCCTTGCCAGTGAAAGCCGCAAAGGCGACGTCGCCGCCGGCGTTTTCCGCAATGTGCCTCGCCAGCGTTGTTTTGCCGGCGCCGGCGTATCCGAAAAGCCGGAAGACCTGCGCCTCGCCGGCCTTGCGCCAGCGCTCGACCGCGACAAGCGCGTCATCCTGTTCGGGGGACCATTTCATGAGAGGCTTATTGA
The DNA here is from genome assembly GCF_965228385.1 of Hyphococcus sp. GTDB lineage: Bacteria > Pseudomonadota > Alphaproteobacteria > Caulobacterales > Parvularculaceae > Hyphococcus. Next base: position 769,632 of record NZ_OZ245810.1, read on the forward strand.
ACGCACGCCCGCTTCATCGCAAGTCCCGGCAAATGGTATTTTGGCGCCAGGGGGTCAACGCTTCGTCGATATTGGCGTTCCGCTATGTTTTCCTATCGGATATATTCTTTGTGTCGGCTTACAGTCTCCCTTTATTTTTTCATGCAGAAGGAAACCCGGCGCATGACTTTCATTCGAAACAGCATCGCACTCGCAATCGTTTTCGCCATATCAGGCCTCGTGTCTTCCGGGGCCGTCCCGCAAGCCGTTGCGCAGACCGTCGCATCCAGCGAAAACGCGGAGTATTCCCGTCTCGAACAGGACAATAAAGAAACAATCGAAGCGCTGTTCGCCGCGTTCAACGCTCATGATATTGACGCGCTTGCCGCGCTTTATTCGGAAAAAGCGAAACTGATCTCGCCGGATTTCGCTGCGCCCCGGACCGGTCCCGACGGCGTTCGCAAGACCTATGGCGATCTGTTTTCAATGTTCCCAAATATCCGCGACGATGTGCAAACGATTATCGTGGACGGCGACAGGGCGGCGGCGGAGTTCGTTTCCTATCTGGGCGTTAACGGTCCGGACGGCGCTGAAATCAGCGTACCCATAGCGACATTCTTCGTTATTGAAGACGGCAAGATCGTGCGCGACACGACCTACTACGATGTTCAGTAGGCATATTTTTTGAAACCCAACAAGGATAGCTTCAAATCAATTTAATTCATTGTACGAGGATACTAATTTAGGAGCACCACCGACTGGCGAGATCGACAATTTATCTAAGTTGCCGAGTGATAGCTGGCCTTCTGGTGTAACTTTCTATGTTCGTGTTCTTGGATATTTATCGCCTAGAGGTGAATATGGTCATTTGGGCAACTCGAAAAAACAATTAACCGTCAAACATTTTTATTCGGTACGTCTTCCCACAGAACAAGATATTGAATCGTGCAAATGACGTCCTAACGCAACTCCACCCACGCCGGCACGTGGTCTGACGGTTTTTCCTTGCCGCGTTCGGCGCGGTCGACGCCCGCATCCTTGAAGCGGTCGGCGGCCTGCGGGCTCATCAGCAGATGATCGATGCGGATACCGTGATCTTTCGTCCAGGCGCCGCGCTGATAGTCCCAGAACGTGTAGCAGGGCGCCGTGGGCTGCGCCTGCCGGACGGCGTCGGTCAGACCGAGATATAAAATCTCGCGGAACGCCCCGCGCGTCTGCGGCAGAAACAGCGCATCGTCGGCCCAGGCGGCGGGATCGTGCACATCCTCCGCTTGCGGAATAACATTGTAATCGCCGGCGAGAACGAACGCCTCTTCCTGTTCCAGGAGTTTTTGCGCGCGCTTTTTCAGGCGCTTCATCCATTTCAGCTTATAGTCGTATTTCGGCCCCGGCGCGGGGTTGCCGTTCGGCAGATAGAGGCCGCCGACGCGCACGGGCCCGGCGTCATCCGGCGTTACCAGCGCCTCGATATAGCGGGCCTGCTCGTCGTCCTTGTCGCCCGGCAGGCCGCGCATGACGTCCTCCACGGGAAATTTCGATAGCAGCGCCACGCCGTTGTAAGTCTTCTGGCCGTGAACCTCGACATTATAGCCGCGATCTTCAAACTCGAGCGCCGGGAATTTTTCATCGATGCATTTGATTTCCTGCAGGACGGCGACATCCGGTTTCGCGGCGTCAAACCATTCGAGGATGCGGGGCAGGCGCGCGTTGATGGAATTGACGTTAAAGGTCGCGATTTTCATAAAAATAACTTTATTCCGGGAGTAATGAGGTTTGTCATGCATAAAGACGCCGCGGCGCCGCCCGGTGAGCCAAAAAAGCCCGCTGCGACAGGCTGCGATAGGGTGATTTCGCGCTGCGGCTTCATCGTGAATTCGCTTCCGCTTTTTCTTTCACGCGGGAGAGCGCAGCTTTCAGGTAGCCGGGCCAGAACAGCTTGACAAAAAACCAGAGCACGCCTTCAGCCGCAAGGCTTGTGGGCGTGAATGCGTAGGTCCAGTCGATTTTCGTCCGCTCTGCGCTCGATTGGGTAAAATGCCAGTCGGCGCGCGCGCCCTTGACCAGCGGGGCCATCGCGCCTTTGAAATTCGTCAGACGATAACCGAAGGTTTGCGGCGGGGTAAAGGCGATCAATTCTTCGTCCACGGATGAGTTGTCGGAGAGGGTGTGACGGCGCTTGTCGCCAATTTTTTCCCAGGGGGCGTCATGTCCTTCCACATTGCGGATGCCGGGCATGGGCCCGTGCGCCTTTATCAATTCGCGCGCGTCCATGCTGACGGCTGCGTCGAAAACGTCGCTGGCCGGGGCGTTAACGGTTTCGCAAACGGAAATCTGAACGGGCATAGGGCGTCCTTGCTAGCCGAATTCAGCCGATAACCCAATGCGCGCGGAAAGAAAAGCGTCCGCAGCGGCGCTAGACCCGGTCGTTGAGTCCCTTGACGCCGGATGATTCGGCGCAGTGGTCGCAGCAATAATAAACGCCGTCCGCCTCGAGCCCGTGTCCGATGATCCGGCAATCGCAGTGCGCGCAGGTCGGCGCAAGTTTCTGAATGGCGCACTCAAAGCTGTCGAACGTAAAGGTTTCGCCGGCTTTCGTGACATCGAACGATTTGTCGTATGTATTTCCGCAAGTGACGCAGGTTCCCATGACGATCTCCTTTCACCTTGGCGAACAAAAGGAGCGGGCCGGCGGTTCCGTAAACCTGGCTCAGTCCGTCAGGAAAGTCGCGAATTCCTCGACCGGCGCGCGCGAAGAGCGCAATTTGTTGACCGCCGCCGTCTTGTCGGCGTAACCGAGCGCCATGCCGCAATAAAGCTGCTGGTTTTCAGGCAGACGAAGGAATGCGGATACGGTTTTTGCGCGCGCCGTCCATGATTCCTGCATGCAGGTGGCGAGGCCGCGTTCTTCCGCGACGAGCGCGATCGACTGCATGAGCATGCCGAGATGCGCCCACTGGCCCTTGTCAAAGCGCCGGTTCAGGGAAAAGAACAGGCCCACGGGCGCATCGAAGAATTCATAATTTTTTGCAAATCGCGCGAGCCGGCCCATCTTGTTCTCGCGGGCGATGCCGAGGAATTCGTACATCTCCTCGCCCAGCTGATAGCGCCGCGTGCGCCATGGGTCTTCGAGTTTGGGCGGATAAATGTCGATTTCAGACTCGTCCGCAGACGGATCTTCCGTAATGGCTTTCCCGACGATCTCCACCAGCCTGTCGCGCGCAGGCCCCATGACCACATCCACGCGCCAGGGCTGGAGGTTGCCGCCGGACGGCGCCCAGCGCGCAATGTCGAGAATGTCGCGGACTTCGTCTTCGCTCACCGGCGTGTCGAGAAAGGCGCGGGTGGAAATACGGGCTTTCAGGATATCTTCAACAGTCATTGTTCTCATAAAGTTGTCATCGCCGGGCTTGTCCCGGTGATCCGGAATTACATATCGTAAAGTGTCTGGCTAGCCGGGTCACGCCCGGCCATGACATAGAGGGCGAAAACAAGAATTGACAATGACCGGCCACAGTGAATCAGCAGAATAAAAATCACTTCATGCTCGCCGCGACGATCGCCATGCTGGCGGCGACGGCGTTTCTGATCGCGCGCAATGAGCAGTTCATTTTCCGCGACGAGGGCCGGCTGGAGGTGGTGCGCGATCAGGCGGACCCGCAAACGTTGATTTTCAAATGGCGCAGTCCCGTTCAGGTTCCCATGGCGCGCCGCTACGCCGAGGCCTATGAGAAATGGAAGGGCGAGGGGGATCGCATCATTCTCGATCTGCACTCGCCTGGCGGCGCCGTTGGCGAGGGCGAGCAGGTGATCCGCGTGATCGAGCGGATGAAACGCACCCATAGGGTCGATACCCGGGTGGGGCGCGGCTATAAATGCTATTCCATGTGCGTCCCGGTCTTCCTCACCGGCGAGGAGCGCTATGCGGGCGCCAATGCGCTGTTCATGTTTCACGAGCCGAGTTTGCGCGATTTCTACACAGAGGAGGAGGTGCGCCAGCCGGCCTTCGAAAAGGCGCGCGCGACGCAGCGCTTCGTTGATCGCTATTTCGTCAATTCGCCGATTAACGCAGCGTGGCTCGAAGGCTTGCTGGCCGAATGGCGGGGGCGCGACGTCTTCAAATCCGCGCGGGAGCTGGTGGATGAGGAGGCGGGTATCGTGACGGTGTTGGAGTAAAGGAAAATACAAGTCTTTCCCATGTCGTAAAAATACATCTCTAGTTTGCCTTTATATTATCGACACGTTGGATATTTTTGGTAAGGTGCGTTTGGGGAAGTGAGGGTATTCGGGGCAATAATCATGAAATATATATTGTTATTGGCGGCATGGCTGTCTGTGTCAGCGTGCGCGACTGTCGTGCGGGGCACGAAAGATACGGCGAAATTTGAAAGCGCGCCTGAAGGCGCCATGGTCACAACGGAATCGCAGAGTGAAGACATGCTTGGCCCGTTCACATGCGTGGCGCCTTGTGAACTAGAACTAAAACGAAATCGCACATGGAAGGTCGATTTCGAGCTCGAAGGATACAAACCGGTATCGGCATTGCTGAAGCCTGTCGTGACTGGCGGAGGTGTCGCCGCCGGCGTTGGAAACGCATTGCTTGGCGGCATTGTTGGAGTTGGCATTGACGCCGGAACAGGCGCGAATATGGATTTGAGGCCAAATCCGATGGTGGCGCAACTAGCGCCCGTTGATTCAGACGTGGAATCGACTGTCGTTGATGCGGAACTCTACGTGGAAGAGTCGCCAATCGACGGTGACGATTCAGAGGTGGGAGAAAAATCGTCCGGAAACGGAGAGCTTAAGGACGGGCATATGGAACCGGAAACCGGCGGCGATGCGGAAATTGATGCTTCGCAGCATGATGAAGCGCCGCCGTCGTCTGAAACTTTGAGCTCAGACGACTTGATGACTGACGTGAGCGCAAGTGCTGAAAGTTATCGATATAAGCCGGGCGAAGTGGCGCCGAATGATAAAGTTGCGAATGATCTCAACCGGCAGCAGCTTGAATCCGCGATAAAGCAGCATAGCGATCAATAAAAAACGCCGGGCTTATAAAGGTCCGGCGTTTTGAACCAGGCAAAGCAAAAAGCCTAAAGCGAAAAACTCGTGCCGCAGCCGCAGCTTGCCGTGGCGTTCGGATTGTTGATCTTGAACGCCGCGCCGATAAGTTCGTCGGAGAAATCGATTTCCGATCCGGCCATGTAGTCGACCGAGACGCTATCCACGAGCACCGAATAGCCTTCCGCATTAAGGACGAGGTCATCGTCCTCGCGCTCGCTGACGATGTCGAACTGGTACTGAAATCCGGAGCAGCCGCCGCCCTCCACCGCGACGCGCAGCATGGCGCCTTGCGGTTCTTTCGACAGGATCGCGGCGATGCGCTTTGCGGCGCGGGCCGACACGGTGACGGGGGTCTTTTCAGCGACAGTCATAAATAAACACGGCTTTTTTGCTCACTGGCCTCTAACTAGTGCTTTTCGCGCGCAATTTCGAGGCCCTGGCGGAGCGGAACGCCGCCCGCCGGTCGAAATATCGTCGAATTCGCCTATATCGGCTGGTAATATACGGTAAATCGGCGGAAACAGGTGGCTCTGGCGTCCGACGAGAAAGGCCTTATGAACTTCAACCATTTCGAGAAGAACCTTTTCCGGATCACCCGCCTGTTCACGCTGATCGCCGTGGCGGCCTCGCTCGGCGGCGCGCTTCTCATGTTCTATATCGGCGCTGAGAGCACTTACGCGGCTTTCGCCCAGCAGTTCACGCCCGCGCCTGAGCCCGTTGAGGGTCTGCCTGAAGACGAATCCACCGTCGTCAGCCTCATGGTCGCGCTCGACAATTTCCTCATCGGCGTGGTGCTTTTGTTTTTCTCCTACGGGGTTTACGGGCTTTTCGTCAGGCCGGATTTCAACTCGCGCGATCTCGGCCTGCCCGAATGGCTGCATGTTGAACAGATCGGCCAGCTCAAACAGACCATCGCCGAGGTGATCATCGTCGTTCTGTTCGTTCTGTTTCTGCGGGTGGCGCTGCAGACCTTTCAGGGCGGCGCGCCGAGCCCGACTTTCGAAAGCATGGCGTGGTTTCTGTTATTGCCTGTTTCGATTCTTCTGCTGGCGGCGGCCTTGCGGCTCGTTGAACTGCATCCCAAGCAACGGGGCGCGAATCCGGTCGCGAATCCGGTCAGGCAAGACGCATATGAAATCACATCCGAACCGGTGAAAAGGGCGGGTGAGCGGACGGAATAGAGGCCGGACAATGGGCGTGCATGAAAAACCGATAAGCGATGCGGGCGCGCGCGCGAATGCGCCAATGGCCTTTCCGGGGCCGCTCGCCCCTTATGCGGCGCGGGCGGAGGAAACCCGCGGGCGGCTCGTCACCGAAGCGGAAAGTTCGATCCGCACGCCGTTTCAGCGCGACCGCGACAGGGTTATTCATTCCGTTGCGTTTCGCCGCCTGAAGCATAAAACCCAGGTTTTCATTTCCCATGAAGGCGATCATTACCGCACGCGGCTGACCCATTCGCTGGAGGTGGCGCAGATTGCGCGCACGCTGGCGCGCGCACTGCAACTCGATGAAGATCTGGCCGAATGCGTGGCGCTCGCTCACGACCTCGGCCATCCGCCTTTCGGGCATACGGGCGAGGATGTTCTGGTGGAGTGCATGAAGCCTTACAATGGCTTTGATCACAATGCGCAAACCCTGAGACTTCTGACCAAACTTGAACACAGGCATGCGGCGTTTTCCGGCCTCAATCTGACATGGGAAACCCTGGAAGGCGTCGTTAAGCACAATGGCCCGTTGACCGGGGCGCTGGCGGCGAAAGACGAAGCCTTGCCCGCCGCCATTGTGGAATATGCGCAAAGCCACGATCTCTGGCTCGACACGTTCCCTTCGCTGGAGGCGCAGGCCGGCGCCATCGCGGACGACATCGCTTATAATAATCACGATGTGGATGACGGGCTTCGGGCGGGCCTGTTTGATTTCGAGGAAGCGCGGGACCTGCCGCTGATCGGTCCGGCGCTGAAAGCGGCCGAGACCCGTTATCCGGCGGCGCCGCGCGATGTCCTGATTGCTGAAGCGGTCTCGGACCTCATCGGCGCCATGGTTGAGGACGTACTCGGCGAATCGCGAAAACGTCTGGCGGCGTTGAAGCCTGAAAACGCCGACGCCGTGCGCCGCGCCGGCCGCGCCATGGTTGCGTTTTCCCCAGGCATGGAGAGCGATCTCGACGGCCTCAGAGCCTTTCTTCACGCCAATATGTACCGGCATCACAAGATAAACCGCGCCCGCAGCCAGGCCAGGCGAATTGTTAAATCTCTGTTCGATTTGTTCTTTACCGAACCGGAGACATTGCCGCCGGAATGGCGCGAGCGTTATGAGGGCGCCGATGAGGCGCGCCGCGAAGCCATATTGGCGCGAATCGTCTGTGACTATATCGCCGGGATGACCGACCGTTACGCCATGCGCGAATATCGCCGCCTTTTTGGCGTCGAATTTGATGGCTAACGTTCCGCGAATCTGCGCATCGGTGCTACAATAGACGCCTGACAACGATTCGCTGGACAGGGCCGGACGGAAAATTTAGGGCGTAGTCGGATGTTTGCCTGAAGCTTCGGCGCCGGAAAGCAGACGACCAGAACGCTGACGACCAGAACGCAGACGACAAGACGAAGCGGGCGAAAATACCAAGACGGCGCGCCGCAAGGATTTGAACAGGACGGGCGCTTGCCAAGGAGCGGTTATCGATGACCAACGTAGCTGAACAGACAACGGAAGAACCATACGAAGAAGAAGAGTATCAGGAGTACGACGAATTTGACGAAGACGACGAGGACCGGGGCCTGTCCGGCTTCGCGGTTCTGATCATGGGCATCATCATGATCGGCGCCTTCGTCTCGGTCGTCTGGATCGCCTACAAGCAGGGCATGAAAGTCGGCGGCGATACGTCGATTGAAGCGCCTTATGTGGCCGCGGACCCTGATCCGATCAAAATCGAAACCACCGAGAACGGCGCGGCGGTTGAAGACCGGGAAGTCTACGACGCGCTCGACGGACAAAACGATGCGCCTGTGACAACGCTCGCGGAGGGACCGGAAGAGCCCGTCAACCGCACGCCTGAAGACACGATCGGCTCGATCGCCGCTGAAGCCGAAGCGGCCGCCGCCGATATGAGCGGCGAGGTCGAGGATCGCCTTGCGGACCTTGAAGCGCAGGACGACGCCGTGCTTGGCGACGCTGGCGACGCAGCCGCCGATGAACCGGTCGCTGACGATCCGGCGCCGGAGACCACGAGTGTTGCGTCCAATGTACGGCCCGCCTCCCGTAATAATGGGTCGTCTTCGGAAACGTCATCGCCAGCCGCCTCGCCGGCTTCAGCAACGGCGTCATCGACGGCGGGCGCGCTTTCCGGCGCCTATGTCGTGCAGGTCGGCGCTTTCCGCTCCAACGACGAAGCCATGGCGCAATGGGGCCGCATCCAGAATAATCTCGGTGATTATGTCGACGGCAAATCGCCGGATGTGGAGCGCGCCGACCTTGGCGACCGCGGCGTTTATCACCGATTGCGTATCGGGCCGTTTGCGTCGTCCGACGCGGCGAAGACATATTGCGCCGGCCTGAAGGAGCGCGGTCAGGACTGTCTGATCAAGGCGAACTAGGGTCACTCTGGCCCCTCCCGGCAGCGTCCTTCGAGACGTAAAATTCCTTCACCCTCAGAAGGCGCGAATGCGCCGTCTCGAATGGCGAAGGAATTTTTGCTCCGCATGACGCAAGCGCCGGGGCGAACGGCAACGAACTGGACGGTAAGCACGTGCCCACGGCTGCGATCTTTGACTGCGAGGGCCCGCGCCTTTCGGCGGAAGAAAAAGCGTTTTTTAAAGACGCCGATCCCTGGGGCTTTATTCTCTTCGCGCGACATTGCGAGGATGCGGACGCGATACGCGCCCATTGCGACGAGTTGCGCGACTGCGTCGGACGCGACGACGCGCCGATTCTCATTGATCAGGAGGGCGGGCGCGTTGCGCGGATGAAGCCGCCTGTCTTTCCGGCTCATCCCGCGCCGGCGGTCTTCGGCGAATTATGGAAGCTCGATCCCGAAAAAGCGAATGAAGCAGCAAAGCTGAACGGCTACTTGCTGGGGCGGCTCGTTTCCGATTCCGGTGTCACCGTCAATTGCGTCCCCATGCTGGACGTGCCGCAAAAAGACGCCGACGCGCAAGTTATCGGCGACCGCGCCTACGCCAAATGGCCCGATGTTATCGCCGCGCTCGGCGAAGCAACCATGGACGGGTTGATGGAAGGCGGCGCGCTGCCCGTGATAAAACATCTGCCGGGCCATGGGCGTTCGCTCTGCGACAGCCACCACGAACTGCCGCGGGTCTGCAATTCGCAACGCGACCTTAACAGCGTCGACTTCCAGCCTTTCAAATCACTGCGCCATGCGCGGATGGGCATGACCGCGCATATCGTCTACGAGACTTATGACGCGGAACGGCCCGCGACCCTGTCGCCGGTGATCGTCAATGACGTTATTCGCGGCGAGATCGGTTTTGACGGTCTTCTCTTTACGGACGATCTGAAAATGAAGGCGCTTGGCGGGGCGCTTTCGGACCGGATTACGGGTGCTTATGACGCGGGCTGCGATATTGCGCTCAACTGTAATTTTTCCATGGATGAAAAGAAACAAAGCGCGGCGGCCCTGCGTCCGCTTGAGGGCAAATCCGCCAAACGCGCGGCTGCGGCGCTGGGGCAGATGCGGACTGTTGACAGGGGCGATACGCGCGAGGCTTATGAGCGGCTTAATGCGCTGATTAAACCGGCGCTTGTATAAATTTTCATCAGGGCGATATTGCCGATAGGCGCAATACAGAATCGGCCCTAAAGTGGCGCGCATGGCGGATGGTGAAACGATTATCTTGGCGGCAGGCATGAGCGACGACGCATTTGATGCGCCGGTGCGCGTTACCGCAGATGCGGACGACTCCATCGATGCGCTGATCGTCAATATCGAGGGTTACGAAGGTCCGCTCGACGTGCTGCTCGATCTGGCGCGCCGCCAGAAAGTCGACATCCGCAAGATTTCCATGGTGGCGCTGGTCGATCAGTATCTTCTGTTTGTCGACGCCGCCAAGGAACGCAATCTTGAGCTGGCCGCAGACTATCTGGTGATGGCCTCGTGGCTCGCCTATCTCAAATCCAAATTATTGCTGCCGGCGATAGATGATGACGGCGACGAGCCCACCGCCGATGAAATGGCGGCGCGTCTTGCGTTCCAGCTTCAGCGGCTGGAAGCCATGCGCAAGGCGGTGGAGGATCTGCAGGGCCTGCCGCAAGAAGGCGCCGACTTTTTCACGCGCGGCGCGCCTGAAGGCGTACGCGTCACGCAAAAGCCGGACTGGCAGGCGGACCTGATCGATCTGCTAAAGGCCTACGCGACGCAGCGTATCGCCGCCGTTGACCGCGAATATCATCTGGAGCCGCCGGCGGTGTTTTCCGTTGAGGCCGCGCGGATGCGTCTGGAACGCATCCTCGGCGCCATCCCCGACTGGACGGAATTGCGCGCGCTGTCGCGCAACGCCGACGTGGATGCGCCCGACGTTTCCGTGCTGGCCAGTTCTTTCAATGCGGCGCTGGAATTCGCAAAGGCGGGACGCATCGATTTGCGCCAGCTTGGCGCATTCGAGCCGATTTATATAAAAGCCCGTCAGTCTACGGATGAAGAGGGAAGCGCATGATGGAATCGGATGCCGGACGGGATTTCAGAAATCTCGATGCGCGCGGCGCTCAAGAGGCGCTGGCGGATGAATTAAGCGATGAAACAGAAGTGGCGAGTGTGACAGACGGACAAGACGATATCGAAACCGGCGGCGAAGACACGCAAAGCGCCGCTGACCCTGACATAACTGCAGCGGGCGATGACGCAGCCGGCGATTCCGAAGACGGCGCCCCGGCGGGGAGCGAACCTGCGGACAGCCAGGCGGCGGCGGTCGAGTGGGACGAAGAGGACATGGTCGAGCACACGCGCATGCTCGAAGCGCTGTTATTCGCAGCCGCAGAACCGCTGGACAGGAAAAGCATCGCCGACCGGCTGCCGGCGGGCGCTGATATTGCGGCGCTGATCGAGCGGCTGAAAACGCACTATGAGGGCCGCGGGGTTGAAATCGCGGCTGTTGACGGGAAATGGCGCTTTGTCACGGCGGCCGATGTGGCGCATGTGCTGCGCAAGGAGAAGACGACGCAGCGCAAGCTGTCGCGCGCCGCGCTGGAGACGCTGGCGATCATCGCCTACCACCAGCCCTGCACCCGCGCCGACATCGAGGATGTGCGCGGCGTTCAGGTGGCGAAGGGCTCGCTCGACCAGCTCCTTGAAATCGGCTGGGTGAAAATGCGCGGCAAGCGCCGCGACGTTCCGGGCCGGCCGACCCTTTACGGGACAACGCAGAGCTTTCTTGAGCATTTCGGGCTTGAGACGGTCACAGACCTGCCGGGCCTTGCAGATCTGAAAGCGGCGGGCATGCTCGACGCTCGTCTGCCGCCGGGTTTCGCCGTGCCGTCGCCCGTCGACAGCGATGATGACGACGATGGCGGCGAAGACGGCGAATCCGGCGAGTTCGCGCAGGATTTTCTGGATGAGGAAGCCGACGAAACCGCCGGAGCGTAAGGACTGCGCATTCGCCGTTTGCTTCCCGGAGCCCGGCGCATTACGTATAGCCTCAAGTAATCGTTGGAGACGCGCGACATGGGCGCAATCGGACCCTGGCAAATTGTCATTATTCTTGTGCTGGCGCTGCTTCTGTTCGGCGGCGGCGGAAAGATTTCTTCCCTTATGGGCGATTTCGCCAAGGGGATTAAGTCGTTCCGCAAGGGCCTGCAGGAAGACGATAAATCCCTCGACGATCGCAGCGATGAGGCGACGGACGTAACGCCGACCGCCGAACCCGTCGCGGAAAAAGAAAAAACCCGCGCGAAATAATCGCCGTCGGCGACGACTGGCCAACAGGATTGGGCTGACATGAGCCTCATGCCGCAATTCGGGTTTTTCGAGCTGATGCTCATCGCCGTGGTGGCGCTGATTGTCGTCGGCCCTAAGGATTTGCCGAAACTGATGCGGTCGGCCGGGCGGATGGCGGCCAAGGCCAGAAAGCTCGCCGGCGAATTCACCGCTGCGTTCGATCAGATGGCGCGTGAAGCCGATATGGAAGATTTGCGCAAGGAAATCGACGATCTGAAAAAGAACAATCCCGTCGCCGACGCCAAGCGCGCTTTCGATGAAACAACAGCGCCCATCGACAGCGAGTTGCGCAAGGAAGCGCGCGAGCTGAACGAGGCGGTGAACAAATCCATCGGCGATGCGCCTCAAGACGCAAAAGAGTCCGCCGATGAAAAACCGGATGCTGCGCCGGAACCGGATTCTGCGCCGGAAAAAGGCGAGGCGGCGCGCTCGTGAGCGAAGTCCAGAAGAAAAAAACGCCGTCTGAGGAAGATGAGCTGCAAGCCTCGTCCGCGCCGCTCCTGGATCATCTGACGGAGCTGCGCAGCCGGATCATCGTTTCGCTTGCCGCGATCGCTGTGGGTTTTGCGATCTGTTTTGCGTTTTCCGTGCCGCTCTATGAGTTTCTGGTGATCCCGTTCAAGAACGCTGTGCTCGCCGCCGGGGCCGAACCCACTTTATATTTCGCGCCGCTCGAATTCTTTTTCACGCGCGTGCGCCTTGCAGTCCTCGGCGGTATCGTTCTGGCGTTTCCTGTCGTCGCCTATCAGATCTATATGTTCGTCTCGCCGGGACTTTACCGCCGCGAGCGCAAGGCGGCGCTTCCGTTTATCGCGGCGATGCCGGTGCTATTCAGCGCCGGCGCTGCGCTCGTCTATTTCGTGATGATGCCGTTCGTCATGGCGTTCGCCGTGGGCATGGAGCAGCAACCGGCCGGCGCCAGCGGGGTCAAGATCGAGCTTTTGACCCGCGTCGGCGATTATCTGTCGCTGTTAACGACGCTGATCATGGCGTTCGGTTTTGCGTTTCAGTTGCCTGTATTCCTGACGCTGCTGGCGCGGGCGGGACTCGTCACGGCCGATTTTCTGAAACGCAACCGCAAGGTGGCGATTGTCGTCATTTTTGTCATGGCCGCTTTTTTGACGCCGCCGGACCCGTTCAGCCAGATGGTGCTGGGCCTGTCGATTATCGCGCTTTATGAGATTTCAGTGTTCTGCGTGAAGCTGGCCGAGCAAAAGGCGAAGGAAGCGTCCGAAGAAGCGGCGGCTTGATGATGACAAATTCCTCTCCTTGGCTGGGGGAGGCGACGCTGCTTCTGGACCGTTGCAGAAAACCCCGCTACACCGCGCTCCATGTTTGATATCAAATGGATCCGTGAAAATCCTGAACGCTTTGACGCCGGTCTTGCGCGCCGCGGCCTGCCGCCCCGCGCCGGGGAAATTCTCATTCTCGATGAGGAGGCGCGCAAATTTACGCACGCCCTGAATGAGTTGCAGGAACGCCGCAACGCCGCGTCGAAAAAAATCGGTCAGGCGAAAGCCAAAGGCGACGAGGACGAATTCAACCGTCTGCGCGAAGAAGTCGACAGCATCAAAAACCAGATGCCCACCGCGGAAGCCGAGCAGAAAAAAAAGCAGGACGCGATCCGCGATATTTTATCGGGCCTGCCGAACATTCCCGCAGATGATGTACCGGAAGGCGAGGACGAAGCGGCGAATGTCGAAATCCGTAAAGGGGGCGAGCCTAAACGTCTGAATGACGCGAAAGAGCATTTCGATATTGGCGAGTCCCTCGGCCAGATGGATTTCGAGACCGCTGCGAAAATGTCCGGCTCGCGTTTCGTGTTGCTGAAAGGCCAGCTGGCAAGGCTGGAGCGCGCCATCGCCAGCTTCATGCTTGATCTGCATACGGGCGAGTTTGGCTACACCGAATGCCAGCCGCCGCTGCTGGTCAAGGACGATGCGCTGTACGGCACCGGGCAGTTGCCGAAATTTTCAGAAGATCTGTTCAAAACGGGCGACGATCACTGGCTCATCCCCACGGCGGAAGTCTCGCTCACCAATATCGTCAGCGGCGATATTCTGTCGGAAGAAGAATTGCCATTGCGGTTCACCGCCTGGACGCCGTGTTTCCGGTCCGAAGCCGGCGCGGCGGGGCGCGATACGCGCGGCATGATCCGCCTGCACCAGTTTTCGAAAGTCGAGCTTGTGTCGGTCACGACGCCGGACCAGTCGGACGCCGAGCATGAGCGGATGACCGAATGCGCCGAAGAAGTCCTGAAACGTCTCGACCTCGCCTACCGCACCATGATCCTTTCCACAGGCGATATGGGTTTCGGCGCGCGCAAGACCTATGACATCGAGGTCTGGCTGCCTGGTCAGGCGCAATATCGCGAGATTTCATCCTGTTCCAACTGCGGCGACTTTCAGGCGCGGCGCATGAATACGCGCTGCCGCCCGAAAGGCGAAAAGCAGACGCAATTCGTGCATACGCTGAACGGCTCGGGTCTCGCCGTCGGGCGCACCCTCGTCGCCATTCTTGAAAATTATCAGCAGGCGGATGGATCGGTCGCCGTGCCGGATGCGCTGAAGCCCTATATGGGCGGCGCCGAACGCATCGAAGCGGCGTCGTAACCGCCTATGTTGCAAAAGCATCCGCTCATCCGCGCGGCGCTGGAACGCGCGCGCGGCGAACTTGGCGCGCTGGCGGCGCTGACGGTGGCGGCTCTCGGGCTATTGGTCTTCGCCGAAATCGCCGACGAAATGGGGGAAGGCGACAGCCACGGTTTCGATGAGTCCATCTTGCTGGCGTTGCGCTCCCCGGCGGATACGAACGATCCGATCGGGCCCGGCTGGGTGGAGCTTGGCGTCGCCGATATCACTGCGCTTGGCGGCTACATCGTGTTGACGCTGCTGGTCTCAAGCGTCGTCGGCTATCTTCTGATCAGGAACAAATGGAAAAACGCGCTGATTGTCGCCGGCGCTTCCATCAGCGGCGTTTTTCTCAGCGAAGCGCTGAAAGTGCAGTTCGGCCGGCCGCGTCCTGAGCTTGTGCCGCAACTCACTGAAGTGCATTCATTGAGTTTCCCGAGCGGTCACGCCATGCTGTCGGCGGTGATCTATCTGACGCTCGGCGCCTTGCTGGCGCGGTTCCACGAACGCCGCCGCGAGCGCGCGCTGATCATGTTTTATGCGGTGCTGGTGACGATCATGATCGGCGCGAGCCGTGTTTATCTGGGCGTTCATTGGCCAACCGACGTGCTGGCCGGCTGGGCGCTGGGCGCGGCATGGGCGGCGCTGTGGTGGCTTGTGGCCTGGCGTCTGGCGCGTTCCGGCCAGAAAGAGAATTAAGGCTGTATATGCGTATTCTTTGTTCCAACGACGACGGCGTTCATGCGCGCGGGCTTGAAAGCCTTGAAAAAATCGCGCGCGCACTATCCGATGATGTCTGGGTTGTCGCTCCGCAGGAGGAACAGTCCGGCGCCGCGCGCGCGCTGACGCTCGCGCATCCCTTGCGTTTCCGCCAGTATGACGAAAGACGCTTTTCTGTTTCCGGCACGCCCAGCGACGCAGTGGTGATGGGCGTGACCCGCATCATGGGAGACAAAAAGCCCGACCTCATTCTTTCCGGCGTCAACAACGGTCAGAATCTCGCCGAGGATGTGACGGTTTCCGGCACGATCGCAGCGGCGTTCCAGGGCATGTCGCTGGGCGTGCCCTCCATCGCTCTGTCGCTTTCGCGGCTGGAGCGGCATAACGCCAGATGGGAAACACCCGAAGCGCACGGTGCGCAGATCGTGCGCGATCTTTTAAAAGCCGGCTGGCCGAGCGACGTTGTCGTCAATGTGAATTTTCCGGACTGCGCGCCCGACGATGTCGCGGGCGTCGAAGTCACGCGCCAGGGCCATCGCGACGCGTTTCAGCTCTTCGCCGAAGAACGGCAGGATCTGCGGGGCGGCACTTATTACTGGTACGGTCACACAGGCGCACGCTCCAATCCGCCGGAAGGGACGGACTTGCGCGCGGTTTATGACGGAAAAATCTCCATCACGCCGCTGCATCTGGCGCTGACCCATGAAGACTCTTTCGCGTCGCTCACGAAAGCGCTGATGAAATCTTAACAATCTTTACCATTCTTAACGACTTGTTAACCAAAGAAGTCAAACGTCGCATCGAATCGGCGGTATTCAAGTTTTGAGGAGGGGCGATGAAAAGCGTACGCGCGGCGTTGCTAGCCAGTTCTATTTTTGCAGTCGCGGCTTGCGGTTCTCATAACCAGGCGCCGGTCGTCTATGGCGGCGGCCCGGACAGCACAACACGCATCTACCATTCTGCGGACGAGATTTATCGCGAACAGCGCATGGCCCGGCAAACTTCGGCGCGCACCCGCGCGGCGGAGTATCAAGAGCCCGTCTATCAGCCGCCGGTCCGGCAGACCGCCGCGGCAAGACCTGCGCAACTGACGCCGGTGTCGGCTGTCTATCTGGACGAGCCGCAAAAAGCCCGGACTGTTTCCGTGCAGCCGCACCCGCATAAGGCCAAGGGCTATATCGAAGTGCGGCGCGGCGATACGGTCTACGCCATTGCGCGGCGGTTTTCCGTCGCGCCTGACGCGATTATTAAGGCGAATGATCTGAAAGCGCCTTACGCGCTGCAGGTCGGTCAGGCGCTGAAATTGCCGTCAGGCTCCACGGTCATGGCGGCGGATGCGCCAACACGGCGCGTGGCGGCGAAAGATCAGCTCTATTCAGTCCAGCGCGGCGATACGCTCTATTCTATCTCGAAACGGGCCGGCGTAAGCGTCGGCGATATCGCATCCGCGAACCGTCTGCGTGCGCCTTACAATCTCGATATCGGTCAGCGTCTCTTAATTCCGCAGGCCCCGGTGGGCGCGCTCCGGGTCGCAAAAGCCGACCCCAAATCCGAACCTGCAAGAGCGGCGGAGCCTGAGACGAAAGACGTCGCCGAAATCGCGCGCAATGTCGCCTATACGCCGCAGCCGGCGACGTCATCAAAAACGATGTTTGACTGGCCCGTGCGCGGCAGGATCATTTCAGAATACGGCTCCGGCAATCTTGGCCGGCGCAATGACGGCGTCAACATCGCCGCGCCGGTCGGCGCGCCGGTGCGCGCGGCGGCGGACGGCCAGGTTGTTTATCGCGGCGCTGAGCTGGAAGGTTTCGGCAACCTTCTTCTCGTCAAACACGCAGATGGGTTTGTCACCGCCTACGCCCATAACGACACCATGCTGGTGAAAAAAGGCGATCAGATTCGTAAAGGGCAGGTGATCGCGAAAGTCGGTCAGACCGGCGCCGTGACGACGCCGCAACTGCATTTTGAAATCCGCCAGGAGCTGCAAACCGTCGATCCGGTTGCGCTTCTGGGCAATCCATAACAACCGCTGCGAAAGCGGGGAGGGTGAAGCGCGTTCAGTAAAGAGTATCAGTATAAAGAAGAAACTATGTAGCGTACTTCAAAGCGGGCCTTCGCGCCCGCTTTTTTCTTAGCCGATTTTTCCGGGCCGGCTGGCGATCAGACGGCGCGCCAGAAATTCCGGCGTGGCGTCGAGGACGCCTTCGGAGATAAACGCGGTCTCTGAGAAATGCGCGAGCGCCAGTCCCGCCTCGAACGCCGCCCTTAGCCCCGCGCCAACGCGTTTGGTGGCGTCGAACTTCGTCAAGATACAGCGTTTGACGCCGATCTCCTTAAACGCCAGCGCCCAGTCGACATATTCGTCAGCGTCGCCGCTGGCGGGCAGGACAAGCACCGGCTCGGCGTCGGCCGCTTCGCGATAGCTGCGCAGCGCCGCAACGTCGCCGCTGTCATAAGGGCTGACGCCCGGCGTATCGAAAATAACCGCGCCGGTGGGCCGGTGGCTGCGTAAAATCTGCGCCACATCCAGGGGGCTTTCGGCGATGAAATATTCCGCGCCAAGCGCGTCCCCATAGGCCCGGATCTGATCGACGGCGCCGGCGCGGCCCACATCGGCCGTGATCATGAACGCCTTTGCGCCCTGTCCTTGCGCCAGCGCGGCGAGTTTGGCGCCGCTGGAGGTTTTGCCAGCGCCCGTCGGGCCTACCAGCATCACCGGATTGGAGGGCGCGAGCGACAGGGGCGCAAAAGTAAACGCCTTGCTGAAGGCCGTCTCCAGCCGGTAGAGATCTTCATCGATATCGGAATGGCGCGCGCCCTCGATGAGCGCGGCGAGCAGCGCCTCGCCGACGCCGTGCGGCGCCAGGATTTCCGCCATGGCGCGCACAGTGGCGTTGCTCATATCCAGCGATTTTCTGGATTTCCCGCCGGTGAGCGAACTCGACAGCTTCGACAGGGCGTCGGCTGAAAACTTGGTTTCAATGGTTTCGTTCAGACGGGCCCCGGCGCCCATCTTGAACGGGCCTTCATCGACCGCGTCTCTCGCCGCGCCGGCGAAGCTCGCTTTGGGCGCGGGCTGGGGCGCGGCGGGCGCCGCCTTGTCGGACGCGGTCACTTCCACGTCGCCGCTCGGCAGTTCCCGCACGGAAACAATCGTGGCCTGCTCGCCAAGGGCTCTTCGCGCTTTGTTTTTCGCCGCGTCAAGATCCGAGGCGATGAATTTCATCATATGAACACAACCGACGGTATTGGGCCTGCCGCCAGCGAGGGGGCGCTGGCTTTCGGCGTTCGTCTTGCCTACCTCGGGCGATGGTAACGGTTTTCAGTCCCGCATGCCAGCCGGGCGGAAATTCCGGCCGGTTCGGGCGCCGGATAAGAAAAACCCGCCGGACTGGCCGGCGGGGCATCGAAATAACCGAAAAGTTGGAGGGGTTATCGGTATTGCTGCACGCGGGTTGCGCGCAAGCCCGGCAGGCCGAACTGATCGATTGCCTTTTGCCAGGATAAAAATTCTTCAACCGTGAGCGTGTAGCGGTCACAGGCTTCTTCAAGGGTCAACAGGCCCCCGCGCACGGCGGCCACGACTTCCGCTTTTCTGCGAATGACCCAACGCTTCGTGGTTGGCGGCGGGAGATCCCGTAAGGTGAGCGGCGTGCCGTCCGGTCCGATGACGTAAGCGTCGGAATTTACGGGCGGCGCGGCATTGTCAGCAGCGACAGTCATCAAAGTACAAGTCCCCATATACGCAACTATGTTCTGACGCAGATTAGGCGCACCGCTTTTAAAAAACGGCTAAACATCATGGTAAAAGCTTCTCTAAGTGGTTGATTATTCGTGAAAATTAAAGCTCGAACCTGTACAGGTTCGAAACAATTTTATCTTTAGTGGCTCATTTCGATATAATTGGCGCGCGCGCCGCGCTTTTCCCGGAAATATATCCAGCCCAACACCATCAGCCTTTGCGCCCCCCGGCCCAGCGTGCGCGTCAAAAAACTTTGGGTTTAGCAGCTAAGGAACGCCGTTTTATGCGAAAGCGCATTGCGCGGCATGCGCACTGAGGCTGCCCGGCGCACAACGAACGTATCAAAACAGGACAAGCGCGGCCGGATACGCCGGAAAACTGAAAGTTAATGTCAAATACGGACTTTTCAAAATAATTGAATGCGTCGGCTACTTAAAAATGATGCGTGCTGACGCTGAATATACGCCATTCGCGACCCTAAAACAAAAAACGCACCGGCCGCTACAGACGCAGCCGGTGCTGATTTGTATTCATTGGATGGTCGGAAGTGTCTTACGCGCGTTTTTTGCGCGTGGTTTTTTTCTTTTTCACCGTACGGCGTTTTTTCGTCGCCGCCGTTCCCAGCCCAATGTCTTTGGCAAACTGAGAGCGTCTTTTAGCGTAATTCGGCGCCACCATGGGATAATCCGCAGGCAGGCCCCATTTGCGCCGGTATTCTTCAGGAGACAAATTATAATGCGTCCGCAGGTAGCGCTTTAGCATTTTTAATTTCTTGCCGTCTTCGAGGCATATAACGAAATCGGGTGTGACTGACTTGTTGATCGGCACAGCCGGTTCGCGATTACTGATGAAAGCCGCGCCTTCTTCAGCAAGACCGGAAACAGCCGTATAAACATCGTGTAAAAGTGCGGGAAGCTCTTCTGTTTTAACCGAGTTGTTTCCGACATAGGCCGCGACGATGTCGCTGGCCAGATGGATCGCACTGACTGCTTCAGGCGAGTCCGGTTTTTTTGTTGCCATTCTGGTCTACTCCATATCGACCGGCCCCGTGCGTCCGCAGTTTAACGAACAACTGGTTCTCCCGTCGCAATTCAACTTTACGCACAATTGTACGCATTTGGCACCAGCCCGCCGAAGGCGGTAGCGGTGAATCGGTTTATTTTCAAGCTTTATTGACGTGAAGTTTAAGATAATTATGGCGAATCGGACTTCAACTTATGATGATTTACCAGGATTTTCTTTTGTCGATTCTTTATCAGAAAAACTAACAGACCAGTTAGGACGACCGCACTATTTATTCGCCAAAACAAGCTTCGTTGCCGCACCCGGCGCTTGCGCCTATATGTCGGCCGGGTTTGAAGCGCGGCCGTTCCGCGCTACGCCTGCGCCGCCGCTGGAATTGTAAGGAGACGTCTTGATGAGCGCTGTGGACGAATATCAATCGCCGGAAGGATTTTTTCAGGATTCGCTGGCGCAGGCCGATAATGATCTTTTCGGCGCCATGCAGCGCGAATTAAAGCGTCAGCAGGAGCAGATCGAACTTATCGCGTCTGAAAATATCGTCTCGCGCGCAGTGCTGGAAGCGGCCGGTTCGGTGCTGACGAACAAATACGCCGAAGGCTATCCGGGGCGGCGCTATTATGGCGGCTGCGAGTTTGTCGATGAGGTTGAGGAACTCGCTATCGCGCGCGCCAGAAAGCTCTTTGATTGCGAAGAGGCTATCGTGCAGCCGCATTCCGGCAGTCAGGCCAACCAAAGCGTTTTCATGGCGGTCATGAAACCTGGCGATACGTTTTTAGGCATGGATCTGGCGTCCGGCGGTCACCTGACGCATGGCGGCGCCGCCAACCAATCCGGCAAATGGTTCAATGCTGTTTCCTATGGCGTGCGAAAAGACGATCATCTGATTGACTTCGATGAGCTCGAAAGTCTGGCCAAAGAGCACAAGCCCAAAGTTATTATCGCCGGCGGCAGCGCCTATTCGCGCATTATCGATTTCAAACGGTTTCGCGAGATCGCCGATTCTGTCGGCGCGGTTTTCATGGTCGACATGGCGCATTTCGCCGGTCTTGTGGCGGGCGGCGTTTATCCCAATCCCATGGAGCATGCGCATGTGGTGACGACGACGACGCACAAGACGCTGCGCGGACCGCGCGGCGGGCTGGTGCTGACCAATGACAAGGCGCTCGCCAAAAAAATCCGTTCGGCGTTGTTTCCCGGCATTCAGGGCGGTCCGCTGATGCATATCGTGGCCGCCAAGGCGGCGGCGTTCGGCGAAGCGTTGCAGCCGGAATTTCGCAGCTATGCGCGCGCCGTCGTTGAAAATGCGCAGGCGCTGGCCGCCGCGCTGGTCGAGGCTGGTTACGCCGTCATATCCGGCGGCACAGATTCGCATCTGGCGCTGGTGGATTTGCGCCCCAAAGGCGTCAAGGGCAATGCTGCTGAAGAAAGTCTGGAGCGCGCCGGCATCACCTGCAATAAAAACGGGGTGCCGTTCGATCCTGAAAAATTCACGGTGACGTCGGGGCTGCGCGTCGGCTCGCCGGCGGGTACGACGCGCGGATTCGGCGCCGCTGAATTCCGGGAGATCGGCGCGATGATGGCTGAAGTGCTGGATGCGCTGGCGGAGAAAGGCGAGCCCAGCGCCGATGCCGAAGCGGCTGTCGGCGCGCGCGTCAAAGATTTGACAGCGCGCTTTCCAATTTACAATTGATCGGCGCCGCAAAAAGGCGGGGAAGAGAATATGCGTTGTCCTTTTTGCGGAAGCGATGAAACACAGGTCAAGGACTCCCGGCCCGCAGAGGATGGCGCGTCTGTCCGCCGCCGGCGCGAATGTTCGGCTTGCGGCGGCCGGTTCACGACATTTGAACGGGTGCAACTGCGCGAATTGATCGTTTTGAAAAGCACCGGCAAACGCGCGCCCTTTGACCGCGACAAGCTGATGCGGTCTGTTCTGATTGCTCTGCGCAAGCGCGAGTTCGAGCCTGAACGTGTTGAACAGATGGTTTCCGGCATAGTACGCCGGCTTGAAGCGACTGGCGAAAGCGAGATTGAGTCCAAAAAGATCGGGGAGCTAGTCATGGAAGGGCTCGCAAAGCTCGATGACGTCGCTTATGTGCGGTATGCATCCGTTTATAAAAACTTCCGGGAAGCCAAAGACTTTGAGCAGTTTTTGGGCGGTATGGATGAAGCAGACCATGAGTGAGGCAAGCGCAATGGCGCCCGCAGACAGCGGCCATCCGAAGACTGGCAAAGAAAACGCGCCGTCGCGCTCCGCGGCGCGGCTCGCCGCCGTGCAGGCGCTCTACCAGATGGAAAGCGCCGGGCAGGGCGTGGAAGCGACCATTCGCGAATTCAAGGATCACCGCCTCGGCGCCGAGCTTGAGGGCGAGCGCATTCACGCGGCGGATGCTGCGTTCTTCTCCGATATTTTGCGCGGCGCGGTGGAGACGCAGGCGCGCCTCGATCCTTATCTGCAGCGCCAGCTTTCCACCGGCTGGCGGCTTTCGCGCCTTGACGCAACCGTGCGGGCGATCCTGCGCGCCGGCCTTTACGAACTGATCCGCCGGCCTGACGTGCCCTATAAGGTTGTGATCAACGAATATGTCGACATCGCCAATGCTTTTTTCGAAGACGACGAACCCGGTTTCGTCAATGCGATTCTCGATGCAGCCGCAAAGGAAGCGCGCGATGACGAAATGCGCGTATAAGCTGCAAAGCCTTTATGGGTGAATTCGATATTATACGCGAGATTTTTGCGCCGCTCGCGGCGGATGCGCCGGAAGCGTTTGACCTGACAGACGATGCCGCCCTGTTGCAGCGCCAGGATTATGTCGTCACGAAAGATCTGATGGTCGCCGGCGTTCATTTCCTGCCGAAAGATCCGCTTGACCTCGTTGCGCGCAAGCTTATCCGCGCGAACCTTTCCGACCTCGCCGCGAAAGGCGCCAAACCTGTCGGGTATTTTCTCGGATGCGTGTGGCCTGCGAATGCGAAACGCGAACAGATAGAACTGTTCGCACAAGGATTGAAGGAAGATCAGGAAACATTCCGCATTTCGCTATTTGGCGGGGATACGACGGCGCATAATTTGAAGACCGCGCCGCTGACATTGTCGGCGACGTTTTTCGGCACGCCGCCGAAACAGGGCGTGACGCGCCGCAACGGCGGCTTGCTAGGCGATGATTTATACGTATCAGGAACAATTGGCGATTCCGGCCTTGGCCTGGCGGCGCTGAAGAAAGAGTTCAAGTTCACCACCGTGGACAAGGCCTCGCTTGTCTCGCGCTATCAACTGCCCGAGCCGCGCCTGACGCTGGGAACAGCGATCGCCGGCCTCGCAACGGCGGCGATCGACGTGTCTGACGGCCTGCTGGCCGACGCGGGTCATCTGGCGGAAATGAGCGGATTGCGCGCAGCGATCGACGCCGTGGCGGTGCCGAGATCCGCCGCAGCCGGCGCATGGATCGCGGCGCAGGATAATCGCTGGCGTGCGCTGGCGGCGCTGGCGACGTCGGGCGACGATTACGAAATACTGTTCGCCGCGCCGCCGGCCATGCGCCGGTCCGTTACCGTCGCCGCCAAAGCGTCGCGTACGGACGTCACGCGGATCGGCACGCTGACCCGCGGCGCCGGCGTTGGTCTTTTAAACGAGAGCGGCGCGGAAATCGCCGCGCCGGCGTCCGGTTACGATCATTTCAAAAAGTAGAAACGGCGTTCTTACTGGCCGGGGGTCGGGCCTTCTTCGCCGATCGCCGCCGGCAGCGCGCCCACATTGCCGAGAAGCTGCTCCCAGAAGTTGAGCGTCTTGCCGCGTGTCGGGGTTTCCCGGGAAACCGTGCGGATTTCTTCGCCGTCCGCAAGATCGTACTCATCGATTTCCGTAACAGAGCCATCTTCATCGAATTTGATCGCGACGACCCTGCGTGCATTTGTGCGGGGCTTGAAAAAGGCGCGGGTTTGCGTGGTGGAGTAGAGATAGTACCAGGCGTTGCGGTCGAAAACGCCAATCATCGACGGCTCGCCATATTTCGCGAGAATAGAGTCTTTCGTGTCGAAACCGGCTTCCGCCGTCAGATCCTGCTGGTCGCGCTCCAGAACATAGCCATGACTGGACCGCACGGAAACGCAGGCCTGAAGGCTGGCGAAAACAAGGGCGAGGAGGAGAATTCTCATCATAACGCTTTCTCTATACTCAGCGGCGGCTGTTCAACGCCAAGACGCTCGATCTTTGCGCCGGGCTTTACGCCGGGGGGCGCGGAAGGTCTTGATCCGGCGGGCCGGGCGGCATAATTGGCCTTTCGATACCAGCGATTGCAATTTGTCGCAAATCCTTTGGATCGCGCTTTAATCCGCGCGGGGGACGCCAGGCATGTTGAAAGCCTTTTTCAGAAAAAACCCCGCTCTGGAAGCCGGCGGGGCGCTTTACGCAAAAGCCGTCGAACAGGCGCGGCTTGAACGCTTTTACACCGATCATGGCGTGCCCGACACCGCCGAAGGGCGCTTTGAGATGGTGGCGCTGCATGTCTACCTGTTGATGCGCCGGTTGAAGGCGAGCGATGGCGACGACGCCAGGCGGCGCAAGGACGTCAGCCAGTGCCTGTTCGATACGATGTTTCAGAATATGGACGATTCGCTGCGTGAAATGGGCGTGGGCGATCTGGCGGTGGCGCGAAAAATCAGGGCGCTGGCGGAGAATTTTTACGGCCGCCTCGGCGCGTATGAAGCGGCCCTGAAAACGGATGCGCCGGTTAGCGCGCTCGCGGAAGCCTTATCGCGCAATGTCTATGAGGAAAAAGCCGCGCCGCAGGCGCATGCGCTGGCGCAATATGTAATCCGCGCCGACGGCGCGCTCGCCGGCCAGCCGCTGAACAGAATTGCAGGCGGGATCGCGCTTTTTCCTGAGCCGGAAGAGGTGAAAAGCTGAACATGTCCGATACGCGAAAGCCGGAATTATCACACGAAATCGACATAACCGCGCTGCCGCGTCACGGCAGATCGGCGCAACTTCGCGCGGATGAAAATGCGCGCCTTGATATTGCCCGCAGGCTTGGCGTGATTGCGGTGAACAAGCTGGAGGGCGACCTCAATATTACGGCGTCGTCAGCGGAAATTTTAGTCGCGGGCGCGCTGAACGCGTCGCTGACGCGCGAATGCGTCGCCAGCCTTGAAGAGATGACGGAAGAGATCAGCGAGACTTTTGAAGTCTCATTCCTGCGCGGCGGCGAATATGGTTTTGCGGCGGGGGGCGCCGCAGACGAGAGCGCCTGGGACGGCGAGACGACGCCGCCTGAAATTCATGAAGGCGATGTCTTCGATCTCGGCGAATTTCTGGTCCAGCAACTGGCGCTGGCGATGGACCCGTTTCCCCGCAAAGCCGACGCTACGAGCCTGGCGGAAGTCTATGGCGGCGGCGGCAGCGTTTCCCCGTTTGCCGAATTGGGGGAAAAATTGAAAAAAAGCGACCAAAATCAATAGTTTTACCTTCGTCATACTTGTCCTATATGATTTGTCTGCGTTTCGTTGCATGACGCGCCGGGCGCTCATATTCTGCGCCGCACGCGCGAACCGGCCATGAACAGCGCGGGCGGGCATGAGGAGTTAGCAGGTTGAACAAGCACGCGGCCAACGGTCAGGGAACGGTGCTGGCGATCGACGCGATGGGCGGCGACGCCGGACCCGAGGCTGTGATTGACGGCGCGGCTTACGCCGTGCGCCAGGGCGTGAAAGCGCGCTTTGTTTTTTTTGGCGACGAGACGAAACTTCGCCCGCTGGTCAGCGCGGCCCGCGAACTTGCCGGCTCGGAAATTCGTCACGCGCAGAACGCCGTCGCCATGACCGACAAGCCCATGCATGTTTTGCGGCGCGGACGCGATACCTCCATGTGGCTGTCGATCGCCGCGGTTGAAGCCGGTGACGCGCAGGCGGTCGTCTCCGGCGGCAATACGGGCGCGTTGATGGCTGTCGCCCGCAAGCAGCTCGGCATGATCGAAGGCATTGACCGGCCGGCTGTGACGGCCCTGTGGCCGACGCCGCGCGGGCGTACTGTCGTGCTTGACGTGGGCGCGAATGTTGAAGCGGACGAAGACCTGCTTGTGCAGTTCGCCATTATGGGAGAGGCGTTTTTCCGTTCACTGATGAAAGTGGAAAAGCCGACCGTCGGCCTTTTAAATGTCGGCGCCGAAGATCTGAAAGGCCATGAACTGATCCGCACCGCGGCGCGCGTTCTTCGCGAGGCTGATCCCGACATGGCCTTCAAGGGGTTTGTGGAAGGCAATGACATATCGAAAGGCACGGTCGACGTTGTCGTGACGGACGGATTTACCGGCAATATCGCGCTCAAATCCGCGGAAGGCGCCGCACGCCTGCTGGGTCAGTGGATGAAGGAAACCCTGACGGGTACGTTAAACGCCAAGCTGGGCGCCTTGATGATGGCGCCGGGGCTTCGAAAACTGAAGGACCGGATCGATCCTTCTTCGAATAACGGGGGAGTTTTTCTCGGCGTTAACGGCGTCGTTGTGAAAAGTCATGGCGGCTCGGACGCGCGCGGCGTCGCCAGCGCAATCAAGATGGCGGCGAGCCTCGCCAAACGGCCGTTCCATGAGGAAGTGACAACGACGGTCAAGGCGGTCATGAAGCGGCGCGAGGAGTTGTCCGAAAAACTAACCGAAGATATGAATGTAAAAGCGGCGGTGGTATGAGTTTTAAAGCGGTTCTGCGAGGTTGCGGCGCTTTTCTTCCTGAAAAAGTTCTCACAAACGATGATCTGTCAAAGCGCGTGGATACGAGCGATGAATGGATTCGCGAACGCACAGGCATTCGCGAACGTCACGTTGCGTCTGAAGGCGAACTCACCTCCGATCTTGCCGCCCATGCCGCGCGCGCGGCGTTGAAAGACGCCGGTCTTACCGCCGACGACATCGATCTGATTATCGTGGCGACGACGACGCCGGACCTTACATTTCCTTCCACCGCGGCGATTGTGCAGGCGAAAATCGGCGCCGGCGCGGGCGCGGCGTTCGATATTCAGGCGGTGTGCACCGGCTTTGTCTACGCCCTTTCGACGGCGGAAAAATTTCTCTGCGCCGGTCAGCACAAGCGCGCGCTTGTCATCGGGGCGGAAACATTTTCGCGCATTCTCGACTGGGAGGATCGCGGTACATGCGTTCTGTTCGGCGACGGCGCGGGCGCATTCGTTCTGGAAGCGCAGGAAGAAAGCGAAGCGGGCGATCGCGGCGTCATGGCGAGTTTTCTGCGCTGCGACGGCCGCCTGGTGGACCTGCTTTATGTGGACGGCGGCGTTTCCGCGACGCAATCCACCGGATATGTGCGCATGCAGGGCAATAAAGTATTTCGCGAGGCGGTGACGCGCATTTCGCAGGCGATGGTCGCCGTGTGCGAAGAGGCCAATGTGCCTGTTACCGACATTGACTGGTTCGTGCCGCATCAGGCGAATGAGCGGATCATTCAGGGCGTGGTGAAAAAGCTGGACCTGCGCAACGATCAGGTGATTTCCACCATTGCGGGCCAGGGCAACACCTCCGCCGCTTCCATACCGCTCGCCTATTGCGCGGGCGTCGCCGATGGCCGCATCAAAAAAGGCGACCTTGTGCTGTTTGAGGCGATGGGCGGCGGCCTGACCTGGGGCGCGGCCTTGATGCGCGTCTAGGTTTTACGCCTAACTTACTGAAAAATAGGCAACATATTGCACGGCCTTATTGACCGGGGGGGCGGTCCGACGTTAACCTTGCAAACCGTTGGGATCGATATGCCGGAAGGGCGAGCATGACGGGAAAAACAATCACGCGAGCTGACCTGACTGACGCGGTTTACCGCTCGCTGGGGATTTCGCGAAACGAATCGGCGGCGTTCGTTGAACGCATTCTCGACGAGGTCTCGGGTACGCTCGAAAAGGGCGAAACGGTGAAAGTGTCGTCATTCGGCACGTTCTCGGTCCGGGATAAAAAACTCCGTATGGGGCGCAACCCCAAAACCGGCGAGGAAGTGCCGATCGCGCCGCGCCGCGTCATTACGTTCCGCGCCTCCCATGTGTTAAAAGACCAGATTAATGCGAGCCACCGTCAGACTGACGCGGCTGAATAAATTTCATCAGGGGCGCGCCCCACACATAAAGCGGTGTATATGTCCGTCGCGAAATCCGCCGATGCCTTCCGAACCATCTCAGAAGCGGCCAGGGAACTGGACGTGCCGCAGCATGTGCTGCGCCATTGGGAGGAAGTGTTCGGGCAGGTCAGGCCCATGCGGCGCGCCGGCGGGCGGCGGTATTACCGCCCGCTGGACATCGACCTGTTACGCGGCATCCGGGTTCTGCTCTACGACCAGCGCTACACGACCAAGGGCGTGCAGAAGATTTTCAAGGACGAG
Organism: Hyphococcus sp.; assembly: GCF_965228385.1. Classification (GTDB taxonomy): domain Bacteria; phylum Pseudomonadota; class Alphaproteobacteria; order Caulobacterales; family Parvularculaceae; genus Hyphococcus. The sequence goes on from NZ_OZ245810.1 coordinate 798,094, forward strand.
GGCGTTAAATATGTCTCGGAGCTCGGCCGCCGCGCCGCTGCTGGGGAGTCGATCGACGTGCGGCCGATTATCGACGATGAAGACGCGCCCGCGCCGGCTGAAGAAGACGTTCTGGAACTTGGCGCTGATGCCGCCGTAAAATCGGCTTCGCTGGCGCCGGAAATCCGGCGCACCCTGAAAGCGCTGCTTTCCCGGCTCGAAACCGTGCAGGACGCGCTGGACGAAGCGACCCTGGCGCTGGAGGCGATTGACGCCGACGATGACGGGCGCATGCCGCAAAAGGCGCACGGCGCCGCGGCGGAGTAAACTTTTCTTATTGAGCGTTCATTCGCTTTGCGCGCCGATGCGTTGGCCAAGCCAGCCATTGATCGCGTCCAAGACTTCGTCAGAGAGCGTATTCTCAAGCGCCGCATATTCTGCGGGCGACCCGGTTTTCGCGGATTGCATCAAATGGTTGACGTCCGGAAAAATGCGCACGGTTACGTCGCGGCCTGGCGCGCGCGCCAGATAGTTTTCTATCGCCGCCAGATGCTGTTCCGGCGGCGCAACCGGATCAAGTTCGCCGCCGATAGCCAGAACAGGCGTGTCGATCGCCATGTAAACGGGCGCCGGATCGAAATGAACGTTTGATTGATACCAAGGGCCTAACAGCATCTCCACGCGGCCCTCAACCGTTTTGGGAACGAAGGAATAAGGCGGAATTAACGCGGCGCCGGGGCCCTCCAGAAACTCTGTAAGACGCGCGCGCGTTTCCGGCGAAGCAGGGTCGCTCGCGACGATGTCGATATAGTCATCGAAAAGCTTGCGATACTGGTCGGCGCGCTGGCCCGTGACGCCCGAAAGTTCCAGCGTTTTCTCGAGCTGCAGCGCGAGCGCGTCCCGTCCCGTCAGTCCCGGCGCCGATAGCAAAATGGCAAAGCGCGCTTCGCCGATCGCGTTGACCGCCATGGCGGCGACGGCGGCGCCTTCGCTGATCCCGATGAAACCGATCCGCGCGGGATCTATCCGCGGATCGCGGGAAATCGCCTCGTAGATTGAAACGGCGTCATCGCGCAGCGTCTCCCAGCTCGCCTCGAAATAATCGCCAGTCGAGCCGCCGGCGCCCCGGTCGTCAAAACGCGCCGCCGCAACGCCGTTCCGCGCCAGCGCGTCCGCCATGACGGCGAAGCTTCGATGGCCTGCAAAATGCTGATCGCGATCATTCGGCCCGGCCACGGATAACAAAATTGCCGCCGGCGCTGGCGTATCGCCTTCCGGAAGGGTCAGGGTTCCGGCCAGCGTCACGCCGCCTGTTTCAACTTTCATCTCTTCCACCGTGTACGGAAATGGCGGCCGGGGCGTTTGCGGCTTTTCCGTCGCGGCGCTGAACGGATTGAAAAACACGAACGCCGCGCCGGCGGCGATGACGAGAATGAAAGTCACACTGGGTGCAATTCGCAACATCGGTTATCTCTCTTCCGGCGTAAAAACAAAAGCTTCAGTGATCGTGGCGTCAAGCGCGGCGGCGATGCGATAGGCGAGGGTGATGCTCGGGTCATGCTTGCCGTTCTCGATCGTATTGATCGCCTGGCGGGAAACGTTTACGGCCTTGGCCAGTTCGGCCTGTGACCATTTCTTACGCGCACGCAATTCGCGCAGATGATTTATGACCGCGCGCGCCATGACAAAAATCCGTATACGATTAGAAATACAACGATGGCGGCTGTCCATGTTTCCACAGCCGCCAGTGAAAATGCGTGCGCGAGATAGGAAACCAGCGTCGCGATCAGCGCGCTGACGGCGCCGGAGATCAGCGCCATTCTCTTTTTAACTTCATCCCGGGTGGCGATATGCGCGCCCACGAGCGTGAACAACCCGACAAGACAGAGAAGCGCCAGCATGCGGGCGGTCTCAACAGAAAAAGGCGCATCATACGCGCCGCGCGCCGCCAGACTGGCGCTGGCGAATCCGGCATATAGCGCCAGAAAACCGGCGACCCATCTCATCTTCATCCCTCCGCTAAATGTCACGGCGAGGGATATCGCATATGTTTGACAATATGTCAAGAATACACGACATTAAGTCATAAATACTGGATTTATGGCGATCCGCTGCCGGCGGGGCCTCAATTTTTGAAATTCGGGTTTTTTTTTGCGCGCGCGTCACTATAGTCCGCGCTCTTGCGGTGGCGCTTGCGCCTTTCACGCATGAGGTCGGAGCGTAGCGCAGCCTGGTAGCGCACTTGACTGGGGGTCAAGGGGTCGTGGGTTCAAATCCCGCCGCTCCGACCATTTAAAACAATAGCTTATCATTTTCTCGTAAAGCGTTTTTGGGTTCCGGGGCGGGTTCATCAGACGAGCACAAATGAAGACCGCCGCCGACACCGGCCCTTACCGCGGCGGCGACAGCATTTTTTTGAAAAATTCCGTACACGCATAAGGCGAGCGCGCTGCGGAAAAATACATCAGATCCGATGAAAATCGCAAAATTTCCCAGTGTTGGTGGATAGTTATCCACGGGGTGCGCGGGCGGGTTTATGATGCCTTTCATGAAGTTGGATTTGGCAATCAGCACGATCGCGGTCTTGGGCGTTGCACAAAAAGAGTGTGCAGCCGCGCCCGGCGGCCGTTTAAAAATGTTGTACAAAAGTTGTGGCGAAGTTGTGCAAGATCTGGCTGCACGCCTTGAAACAAGCGGGATGGACGCGGCGCGGAGCGCGGGGTTGTACAACTTTTCGTCAGGCCGCCGGCGCAGCGCGCGCAATAATCGCCCTCGCATCGACGTCCGGCGCTATTGCGCCGTAGACGAAGGATTTATGCGCCGGATCAAGTCGCGCCTTGCAAAACCCGTCAAAAACATAGTCCGGGGCGGAGGCGTGCAGCGCGGCGGCCTGAAGCGCCAGCGCCATCGCCTCGGCGAAGGTCCGCGCGGTTCCCTCGTTCAGGGCGCCGGGTTTGAACCATCTGTCGAGCCCGGCCAGATGCGCGTCAAGATGCGCATTGGCGCCGCGCGCAGCCGCGATTTCCGCACGAACGGCCTCAAGGCTTTCCGGTTCGCGGCCGAGCGCGCGCAGGATATCCAGCGCGATCACATTGCCGGACCCCTCCCAGATGGCGTTCAGCGGCGATTGGCGAAACAGGCGCGGCATCGGTCCTTCTTCCACAAAGCCTGCGCCGCCATGGCATTCAAGCGCCTCGTAAACGGCGCCGGGCTGGCGCTTGCAGACCCAGTATTTGGCGATGGGCGTCGCCATGCGCATGAATGCCGCCTCGGTTTCGTCATTGGCCGCGGCGTCGAAGCTGCGCGCAATACGAAAGGCGAGGGCGGCCGCCGCTTCCGCTTCCAGCGCGAGGTCGGCGAGGACGTTCGCCATGGCCGGCTGGTCGATGAGCTTTTTCTGAAACGCCGTGCGGTGTTGCGCATGCCAGAGCGCTTGCGCCACGGCCGCGCGCATGCCCCCGGCGGAACCGGCGATGCAGTCAAGGCGCGTATGCTGCACCATGTCGATAATGGTTCTGACGCCGCGGCCTTCCTCGCCGATGCGGCGCGCGTAAGCGCCGTGATATTCGATTTCGGACGAGGCGTTGGAGCGGTCGCCAAGTTTGTCTTTCAGCCGCATGATATGAAAGGCGTTGCGCGCGCCGTCCGCGCGCGAAGGCGCGCCGTTAGTCAATTGATCGCCTTCGCGATCGGGGCGCCAGCGCGGGACGAGAAAACAGGTCACGCCCGCTTCCGTCTGCGCAAGCGTCAGAAAGGCGTCGCACATGGGCGCGGAACAGAACCATTTGTGCCCGGTCAGCTCATATTCGTCACCGCCGATATGCGTGGCGAGCGTCGTGTTGGCGCGAATATCGGAGCCGCCCTGCTTTTCCGTCATAGCCATGCCCATGGTGGCGGCTTTTTTATCAGCAGCCGGAATAAATCGCGGATCGTAGGCTTGCGCCGTGATGCGCGGTCCCCATTCTCTGGCGAGATCGGGGGCATGGCGCAGCGCCGGAAAGGCGGCGTAGGTCATGGTCATGGGGCAGCCGACGCCGGCTTCGGTCCCCGCCTGCAAATAGACCATGGCCGCATGCGCGGCGTGGCCGCCCTCTTTCGCCGTCCAGGCGATGGAGGCGTAGCCGGCCGAAAGGCCGAGATCCATCAACTGATGATAGGCGGGGTGAAACTCCACCTCGTCGAGACGGTGGCCATAGCGGTCGAAGCTTTTCAGTTGCGGCGGGTTTTTGTTGGCCTGACGCGCCCATTCTGCGACCTCGGCCGAGCCGCAGCGCGCGCCGAATTCAGAAAGATGCGCCGCGTGGCAAGCCCCGCCGTTTTTTTCGACAGCGGTTTTCAGCGCGGCGTCGGTTTCATAGAGATTGATGTTTTCAAACGGCGGCGGCTGGTTCGCCACATCATGGGTTTCAAGATTTGCGCTGGGGCGAAAATGGGTCATGCGTGTGACCTTACACCAGCTCGAGGCGTGCGGAAACGAATGAACTCAGTGATAAAAATAGGAAAAGGGGCGGGGAAAACGTTGGTTCGGCGCACGCAGGCTCAACTGAACATAAAATCGTCTTCATGGAGATCGGCGACCACGACGTTCTGCAACACCAGCATGTCGCCTCCGCCAAAATCGATCGTCGTATCCGCGCCGTCGTCGCTCGCTGCTGCGATGACTTCGGCGAAACTATCGAACGCCATTCCGAAACCGGAAAGTGAGATTACGTCTTGCGTGCCGCCTCCCGCTGTGAAGTCGGTTATCGTGTCTTCGTCGTCGCCGGCGCGGAATTCAAAAACATCATCGCCGGTTCCGCCAGTGAGGGTGTCTGTATCGTTGCCGCCGCCTAAGGTGTCGGAATCTGACCCTCCGTTAAGCGTGTCCTTGTCATCGCCGCCGAATAGAAAGTCACTGCCGGAATCGCCACGCAGAAAATCGTCGGCGCCTGAACCGTATAAAGAATCATCTCCCCCGCCGCCTTCTAGAATGTCGTTTGCATTTCCGCCGTATAATCTATCGTTTCCATCACCGCCGAAAAGCGTATCGGGCGCATTTTGACCCGCCAGCGTGTCATTACCTTCTTCGCCATAGAGCGTGTCAGATGCATTCCCGCCCGCAAGAAAATCATTTCCAGCGCCGCCTATGAGTAAATCGAAGCCCTTTTCGCCGCTCAAGACGTCATGGCCGGCAAAACCTGAAATTGTATCGTTGCCGAATTCACCGATTAGCGTATCGGCGCCGGCGCCGCCTTTTAACATTATATCTGCGGTTAACAGAAAGTCGTCCGCGTGTAAGTCGGCCAGTGTTACATCTTCAAGCGTTAGTGAATCGCCGCCGCCGAAATCGATGACAACATTTGCACCATCCTGCGCTGCAGCCGCAAAAATCTCCGCAAACGTATCAAACGCAGACCCCAGCCTCACAGCGATCCTGTCGACGGTATTCACGCCCGCGTTAAACCCTGTGACAACGTCGCTGTCATTACCAAGATCGAAATTGAATAAATCATTCCCGGCGCCGCCCGCGAGCAGATCCGCGCCCGCGCCGCCAGAGATCGTATCATTGCCGCTAGCGCCCCAGATACTGTCATTGTCCTCGCCGCCGGTCATCAAATCAGCGCCGCCGGCGCCGCGTATAATGTCATCGCCGCTGTCCCCTGCGAGCGTGTCTGATCCATCAAGGCCGTATAGCCGGTCTGCCCCCGCTTCTCCTTTGAGGAGGTTGTCGCCGCTATCTCCCGACAGCGTGTCTCTTCCCTGTGTGCCTATAATGTTCTCAATGCTCACAAGTTCGGCAAGCAGAACGGGCCCGGCAGTAAACACACGATTTACCGGCGAAAGATCGATATGCAATATTGTATTTAATGAAGAAAAGTCGACAGTATCGTTGCCCGCGCCGCCGTCCAGCGTATCTAGTCCGTTTTGCATTACAAAACTGCTGGAGAGCGTGTCGTCACCGGTTCCCCCAAACAGGAGATCGTTATTTTCGCCGGCAATCAGGCGATCATTCCCGGCGCCGCCCATGAGGGTATCATTTGCAAGACCGCCATCGAGAACATCTGCGCCAAAGCCGCCGATTAGAAGGTCCTCGCCGCCATCACCCAAAAGGGTGTCATCACCGTCGTCGCCATGCAGTTCGTCGCCGCCGCCGCCGCCCCGAATGAAATCATTGTCTCCAGCGCCATATAAAGTATCAAACTCGCCAAGGCCGTTTATCGTATCGTCGCCGCCAAGCCCGTCGATCGTGTCGTTTCCGGCAGTTCCGTCGAGGCTGTCAGCGCTTTGCGTTGGCGTCATCATGAGGGTCCCGATTTCTGAATTTCAAGTAAAGCAGAAGTGAAAGGCTATGGCCATGAAATACTGATTGGCAAATGGCGCATTTTACGCGCCCGGATCGATTACGATCAAAGATTGCAATTCTTCAATCGCCGGCGCCACATCATCGAACGGCACCTTGATGGTGGTCATGCCCATCGCTTTGGCGGGCTTCAGATTTACGCCAAGGTCGTCAAGAAAAATGCAAGCCTGCGGCGGCGCGCTCAGCGCTTCGCACATCATTTCGTAAATGCGCGGCTCGGGTTTCCTGACGCCCGCTTTCGCCGATTCAATAATATGATCGAAATTGGCGTGAATGCTTTCAATCGTCTCGCGCTTTTCGCTCGGCGCCAGCATGCCGCGCGAATCTATTCTGGGCAGGTTGTTGGTGATGCAGCCGGTTTTATAACCGGCCTTTTTCACCGCCGCGAGCGCATCAATCATGGCGTGATTGAAGGTGAGCGACAACAGATCGACCAGCGTACGCCCGCGGATTTCAAAACCCGCGGCCCGGCTCTCCTCGGCGAACGCCGCGTCAAACGCATCGATATCGATTTCCGCCCGCTCGAACCGCGCCCAGGCGTTATCATTGATGTTGGTTTTGATGACGGCGCCGATGAAGCGTTCCGGCAGATTGTTTTCGCGTTCGAAAACAGCGAAATTCTGCACAGGCGATGTCGTAAAGACGCCCCCGAAATCGAAGATGACAGCTTCAAACTTCACGCGGGTTCAGGCTTTCGGTCTTGCAGGCCGCACATAAGAGAAGGGCAGGGCTTCATCCGTGAACACTTCGCCTTGCGGTGTGTAATGGCCCGGATGATCGAAAACGCCGATCAGGAGGTGGGTTTCGCCGGGCCATTTATCGCTGGCGTAGGAAAGCGGCGTACCGCAAGCCTGACAAAACCCGCGTTGCACGCCAGGCGAGCTTGCAAAAAATTGAGGGCGCCCCGCCGTCCACGCGACCTTCGGCGCTTCGAACCCGACCCATGTGGAATAAACAGCGCCCGTCGCCTTGCGGCAGGCGGCGCAATGACAGTTGCCGACGAATTTCGGCGCGCCGTTCGCTTCGAAGCGAACCGCGCCGCATTGGCAGCCGCCCCGGTGGATATCACGCGCGCCGGCCATCATTCCATTCCGAGCTCTTTCATATATTCCGCATCTTTTTCGAGCGCGCTTTTAAAGCCGGGCCGGGACGTCAGGCGTTCAGTGTACGATATAAAAGGTTCGATCTTTTCAATCGCGCCGAACATCAGGGCGAAATTGAGCGTCGAGCCGAACACCACATCGGCGGCGGTGAATTTCTCACCCAGTAAAAACGGCCCGTCGGAGAGCGCGATTTTTACCGCGTGCAAAACATCTTTTTCCGAACCATATCCGACGGACGATGTGTTCTCGCGCTTAATATCGGCGAACTTGTCCAGCATCATCGGCTCGATGCAGCTTGGCGCAAAGAACATCCACCGGAAATACGCGCCGCGCTTGGCCTCGTTGGCCGCCGGCGCCAGCCCGGCCTGCGGAAACGCGTCAGCAAGATATGCGCAGATGGCGGCGACTTCCGTCACGGCGACGCCGTTATGAACCAGCGCCGGAATTTTACCCATGGGGTTGATCTTCAGATAATCCTGCGACTTTTGCGCGCCCGCTTTCATATCGATCAGTTTGATGTCGCAGACGTCGCCGAGCTCTTCGTTCATCCATGCGGTTGTGGCGCCGCGTGTCTGCGGCGTGTGATAAAGTACCGGTTTGGCCATCGGGCGTTCCTTTTTCTACCGTGTAAAAGTCTAGCGCGCGCGCCGCGCTTCGTACAAAGAAATTGCAGCCGCGTTCGATACGTTGAGGCTTTCCATGCCCGGTTCAATCGGGATGCGAAAAAGGCCGTCGCATGTTTCGCCGACAAGCTGGCGAAGCCCCGCGCCTTCCGCGCCCATGACGAGCGCCAGCGGCGCGGCTGGCAGGGCGGTGATATCGTCCTGCGCCTCGCCGGCGAGACCGGCGCAGAAATAGCCAAGCCCCTGCAAGCCTTCCATGGCTCGCGCGATATTGACGACGCGCACGCACGGTATGGTTTCCACAGCGCCGGCTGCGGCCTTGGCGAGCGCGCCGGAGAGCGGCGGCGTCTTGCGGTCCTGCACGATGACGGCGCGCGCCCCGAACGCGGCGGCGGACCGGAACAGCGCGCCAATATTCTGCGGGTCCGTGATCTGGTCGAGAATAACCACCGGACGGCCAGGCTCGGCGGGCGCGCAGGCGTCTTTCAGACGGGCCCGGGGCAATTCATCCACTTGCGCGGCAAGTCCCTGATGCACGGCGCCCGCATGAAGCAGGCGGTCAATCGCGTCCGGGCGGGCGTCCTCCAGCCGCGCCAGGGCGTTCGCATCGGCGCCGTTCTTTTCCAGCCAGTCCCGCGCATTTTTGGTGGCCGCAACGCGGCGGATCCGGCGCGCCGGGTTGGCGAGGGCCGCCGCCACGGCGTGCCGCCCGTAAAGCCAGACCGGCTGATGCGGCCCCGGGCGTGCGCCTGGGCCGTCCCTGCTGCTAGCCGGTCCGCCAGCCGGCCTTGCGCGCGGCGCGCCGGATTTTCCTTGTCTGGAATGGTTCATGACTATCGCCTAGCCGTTTCTTTTCATTCGGGAAACAACAAATCGGAGAATGCGCCCGCCGGACCGGTTGCGAACCCGGTTCGGCGCGGTTATAGACGCCGTTCTCCCGGCGAGGGCGCGGGCGCGGGCGCGCCAATATCTTCGCCGCAAGCCGCTGGCCGGACCAATTCGGTTCCGCTTCCGGCGCCTCGTGGAGGGGTGGGAGAGTGGTTAAATCCAGCAGACTGTAAATCTGCCCGCTTATGCGTACGCTGGTTCGAATCCAGCCCCCTCCACCATATTGAATTTATTTAATAAATTTACTTTATCCCCAAAATTATTGATACTGTTAAAGGCCTTAGTTACTTATAAATTACTTACGACTTCGGCGGACTTGGGCGGATAGCGCCGGACGGTGACGGAATTTTTTGAAAGCGAGCGGTTGAAATAGGGCGCTCACTGATTACTTAACGATCACCACGGCGAGGTGGCTGCGTAATCGAGTCATAGATGCGCGGCTGTGGGCTGCGCCCGTGAGCTATTTTTGAATCCTGCCTTTGGCGACGCCGCCGGATCGTGACCGCAGAACCGGCGAGATAAGACAACAGGCTCAACCGCTCCTGCTAGGGGCGAGAGAGTCCTATGTCTGAACAACATCCTTTCTCTAAGCTTCTAAGTCGCAAGCAAGTCGCAGACCTTCTCTGCCTCCATCCGAAAACTGTCGATAAATGGTGCAAGTCGCGCAGTCGAAACTTCCCAAAACCTGTGATGCGCTGGGGCCGCTCTCCGATGTGGAGCGAGGCTGAAATCGAAAAATGGCTTGAAGAGCTTATCGCGCAGGCGAACCAATGACTGGTGCCGCGAGCGAAAGTCTCAAGTGGTTTGAAGCTGCATTCGTGGCGTATGCTGATGAGCGTGATGGACCGGATGCGTTGATGTTAGAAACAATGCTGCGCGTCATGCGTGCGCCGGAGGATGAAATCTTCATATCGCCGAATCCGATGGCGGCGACGCGGGTATTGCCAATGGGCGCGCCACGCATACGCCGCGCGCGTGATCTAATGTTGAAAAAAGGGCGCCTAGTTCAAACCCATAAAGGTGGGTCTGGCCCCGGCGACGCAGATCGGTTCCGATTTCAGGAAAGCGTAGCGGTAGGTAAAAAACTTGGCGATCCCATCTATTCAGATACGGAACGAAACCCCATTTATAGAGCTTCAGACGGGAACCCTTCGTTGTAAGGGTTTTAAACTCAAACCCCAATTGGAACCGAAAGGACAAAAAAATGCCGGAATTTATGACTCTCGATGATATTGCGATAGAACTAGGAACAACATTGGGAACAGTACAAGATCGAATAAAAGTCGGAAATGATAATAAAAAATTTGAGATCGAAATTTTCGACGTAGAGCGTTCGGAATCAGGAATAAAGAAAAAATATGAAGCGATCAGTATCAAAGATGTTGTGACGCTTTACAAAGAAGAAAATTGGCAGCTTCCCAAGGCGTGGAAGGCGACGGCAACGTCCGGCAGAGGAAACTCAATGAACTGAATATAACAATTCGCAAAAAATATTCGAGCGTGTGATAGTACGCTTACATATCTATAAGAAACGTGTTAAGATCATCTGTATACAAATAATAAATTGACTAAGTGCAATGAAAGATTCAAGACTTCTCCTAAAGGAGAAGATATACAATGATGTTTCACATATTGAACCGCGCATCGTTCGCCTAACCGAGAAGCAAAAAGCTCAAGTTATTCACGCTGCGTTTGATGCAGTTTGCACGCTGGCTGCAATGCGAGAATATAAGGCCGCCAAGGTTTTATTAGAGTCCCTTCGTGGAAAAATGAACGATGTACAAAACAACAAAGACAAATATTTTCGACGTAACCGCAAACAATTTTGAAAAATTCTGTGTTTTCTTGATGGGGCCGCCTCAAGAAAAAAAAGAATGGACTCGGTTCGGCTGGAAGGGCGGCAATCCGAATGACCTTCGCGGCGCCGTTACTGTGAATTTTGCTAAGCGCCGATGGGCCGACCATTCACAGCGCCCGGCGAAAGTTGACTCGATTGATCGCAATTACGGCCTAATCGAATTTGTCACACATATTAAGCGCTGCACGCCGCGAGAAGCGACGCTGATAATAAAAGAATTTGTTGAGGTTGAATGCAAAGCGCATGGCTAGGGAAAATTGGCTTATGCCGGGCTGGACGATATCAGAAAACTTAAATGATCTTGCAATCGATTGGCTACTAGACGGCTGGGTTGAGCGCGGGGAACTGACTCTTATTGTTGGCGGTGAAGGAGTCGGCAAAACTCGATTGCTTAATGCGCTCGCAGGATATGGCGCTGTGCCAGAAGCCAGGTTTGAAGGCTTACAGAAATCAAAGCCGATAAAGACGCTCTTCTTTGCGCCGGAAGGTGAGGCGAGCATAAAAAGGCATCGGCTTGCGCTAATTCATCACTACGGACCGGATGCTCGCGAACACATTCGGCAGAATATCCATTATGTAAATCTTCAAAAATTGCCAGAACCGTTTGAGCTTCATAATGCGAGTGGCAAATCGATAATTCAAGATTGCCTTCATCGTCTTTCGTATGAGCATGAAGTTGAAATTGATTTGATTGTCTTAGATTCTATTTCGATGACGACAAGCGGCGAACAATTGAATCCGGCCATAGTCTATCCGGCGCTCGACAATCTCAAAACTATTTGTGCGGAACAGAACATCGGCGGAATTGTCGCGCATCATAAAAATAGAGCCGGATCAATGGAAGGTTCCTCTATGTATCGTAGGCCGCCGACAATCATTCGCGAGATAGACGGAACGGCATTAAGCAAAGTGTACACAATCAAAGAGACAAAATGTCGTGATGGCGTTCCAAATTGGAGAAAAGAATACAAGATTGAACCTGTTAAAATCGCGGGAAAATATGTGTCTGGTGTCGCTACAATTACCGCTTTTAAGTCCACAAAAGAGAAGGCGAAGCAAGCGCCTGTTAAAGTGACAGGAAAGGCTCCAGATAAACGTTCAAATGGATTTCGCGTGCACAACTATGCGCTGGAGAATGGCTATGAGAAGCTAAAATTAGACGATCTAGAGCGGGTTGCGAAAATGGCAGGCGCTGTGACAGATGGTAAGTCTCTAAACAGCGGACAGATTAAACGGATAGTCGATAGCTTAGTTAGTGCAAACTGGAATTTAGAAGGCGATTATTTAGTTCTTGTAGGGGGCTAACACTTAAACACTTACACCCTTAAAAAGGGGTGTATATGTGTTATCTGTGTGTTGCTTATCTTTCCCTGATCCCTACGGGGTTAGAATAGCGGGTGATAGGTGAAGGAATAAGGTATCTATACCGATAATACGTAGGCTTGATATTTTAAGATACCAACGCGGCAAGCTTCCAAATCTAATTGTCATTCTGATACAGCGAGCTTTGCGGCTGTCACCGAAACCTCGCTGTAAGCCATAAGGCTCAAATTATCTTAAGAAGCTTGGTGAAATTAGAATATGATAACAGGCGATAGTTGGCGTAATGCGGACACTGACAAGAATATAAACCGCTAGATAGGTTCAATCAAAACTTCTTTCCGCTATTCCTACTAATGGATTGTTGAAGAGCAAAGCATATAGATACGTAAACAGATAATCAGTAAAAAACGAATAAGTAAGCGATAAGTAAGAATCAGCAAATTCAATAGGTTACAGCACAGAATCCAGATTGTGAATCTGTCGGATTACGCAACCGGCGCCACCCAAAAACGATACTCACTAGCGGCGCCTCCGACTACTCGCTCTATTTTATAACAAAGGAATTACTACAATGAATAAACCAAAATTTGACGGCGTTTTCTGGTATTCACATGGCTATATGCCACAGCCGGAAGCGTACAAGAATTCAAACAGCGAAATCTCCAAAAAGGTATTTGAAAAGCAAGGCGCGGCAAGGGCTACACTTGAACAGCTAGAGAAGTTTGAGAATGAGCAAGCCAAGGATTTATCGAGGCCAATTCAAAGCAGAAAACAGCTAGTAGCAAATTTTGCACGCCAGCAAAGCGCTGAATTAAGCAATGAGCTATTGCAACTTCAAACAGACTACACAAAGCAGATAGGCCGTTATCTCGCCAAGCTGGAAGCAGCATATCAACCAGATTCGCCAGCCTTAGAGCAAAGACGCGCATCGATAAGACGCGACTTAGCGACATTAGATCGCGTTGAACGCGATAAGCGAATTCGTGCCGCATTAAATAACAATGAGCAAGATGTTATCGCGGCAATAGCGACAAGTCCGCAAAATGATAAGACTTGCACCACCTATCAATATTCGGAAGCGCGAAAAGCCTTTGATGAAAATACACTAGGCCATGAAGCAGCGACTTACCATGATCTAACAGTCGGCTTGTACGTTCTAGAAGAGGTTACTCATAATCTTGACGCTGATGTGAACAGACACTTCATACGGCCCGCTATTGTCAAACAAGAGAATGAAGACGCCGCTATGAAAGAATATTTCGCAAAGCAATAGGGTGGCGTCATGTCCTGTAAAATATGTGAAGCCGGAAAGGCGGACGCTGTAAACGTTTTATTTGCGCAAGGTGTAAGCTTCGCCAAGATCGCGGCGTTATCGGGATTTTCTATACAGAATTTACGTACACATCGTACGAAACACTATGACGAAAAAGCATATGAAAGGCTTGAAGGTCTTGATGCGGATTACGGCAACACGATCATAAGCGAGCTTAAGCTTATGCTGGATCGTGTGAGGAAAGAAGAACCGGAAGCCTTCGATCTGCAACTTAAAATCATAGCGGAAATTCAAAAAGCGCTGCGCTGGCAAACAAATAACAGCGAAGCACGGCTTCTCAAGGGTTCATTAGACGAAAAAGCAAAGTCAGAAGCCCAAATTAGAGCGCTGATTGCCAAAATTATTGAGGCGACTTCCGACTATCCGCAAGCGCAGAAGCAAATCAGAAACGCAATTAGGGAATTCAGTATGTAATTTCATGCCGCTTAATAATGACGTTTTGAGTCGCTTAGATCGCGGCTTGAATCCAACTTTCATATTCGAAGAAAATAATCTCACAGCACTACCATATCAGATTGAGCTTTTAGAATGCGTCGCTGATACATGGCTGGTTCTTGCAAGTCGCCGCGCCGGTAAATCGACTACTGTAGCCGCTCTTGCCGCTCATACGGCGCTAAGCCTGCCGGATCAGTCGATACTGGTTTGTTTGCCAACGGAAGCGCAAGCCGAAATCATAATCAGGATGGCTAAGAATCTTATTGTCGGTGCCGGACTTGGCAGCGAATGCAAGCCTTTTCGGAAGCTTCTCATTGAAGGTAAGAACAGCTCCAGAATTGAAGGCCTTTCAACTCATAATCCGAATAATCTTCGCTCGCGTGGCGCAACGATGCTGATTTTCGATGAGTCGCAAAATATCAGCGATGAGGCGGCTAACGTAGTGTTGCCGATGATCTCGAATGTAGACCGGCCAAAGCTTATCTGTATCGGCACGCCGGGGCCGAAACGCTGGTTTTATCGCTTATGGAAAGACGAAAGCGAAGAGGCGAGGCGGATTAAACTACCGGCAACAAAGATTCCGTTTATCAATCAAAAGACGCTGGATCGCCAAAAGTCTATCATGACGAATAATGCCTTCGAGGCGGAGTTTAATGTGAATTGGGACTCAGCTGAAGGTAGCGTTTTCAGCACTGAAATACTCAATCAAACATTTAAATCGTGTGGCCGCTTATTCGCGGATTCATAATGCATGTTATTAAAACAAGAAAGCTCATATTCAGAATGGTTAGATGATACGGCAAGACGCGAAGGCATAGAGGCAATTCGTGAGTCGTTGCCAGTACGCTACTCTTATTCTATCGGCGCTGATATCGGTAAAAGCCTAGATCGATCTGTTTTGACAACAATCGAAACCGAAACAACCGACAAAGCGACTAATCACTACATTCGAGATATTAGAGCGCTTCCAAAGAACACAAATTTTGTCACACAGGCAGAAATGATAGCGGAGTTTATGCAAAGGCCTAATTTCACATATTGGCCAGCGCAGTTAGTCTTGGACGGTTCCGGCATTGGCGCCGTGGTTAGCGACATACTCAGAACTGAATACGATCTAAATTTCAAAAAGGTCGTTATTACGTCCGGCGAAAAGCGCTATTCAAGAAACTGGCTTATCAACACGTTGAGAAAATGGTTTGAGAAGCCAAGCTTTCACATATCCGATCAAATTAGAGGCGCTAAAGAGCTACGCGATGAATTAGAAGCCATAACAAGCGAGCAAAGGCCAAGCGGTTTAGTTTATTTAGGTGGAAAGCATGATGATTACGTGCTTTCAGCGGCGTTGGCTGTCAGTAACTTGGAAAACAAGGTAGCGTTGACTGGCGGTTCAACGGATATATTTTTTTCGGATGTTTTCAAGGCTTAACAATTACAATATACAATCCAGATACAGGAAGGATTGTTATGATAAAAAGCCCAAGCGATGACTTAATTCATTCAACCGTTCTTATATCAACTAAGAATTCACAAGGCCAGTGCGGAAGCGGAACAGGCTTCTTAGTTCAATGGCCTCTCGATGATGAAAAACAATATTGCCTACTGATTACAAACCGGCACGTAGTGAAGGATGCGGAGCAGGTTCAATTTGAAGTAATAGGTACTAGATATGAAGATGGAGTACCTTATCCAGATTTATCCAAAGTATACAATTATAATCTGAATACAGCAAAAGATACGTGGTGGTTTCACCCGAATGAAGACATCGACCTTGCCGCATTTCCGTTTGGAAAGGTAATTAACTCTATAGTCGCTGAAGGCGAGACGCCATATGTACGAGTGCTTGCTAGCGATCTAATTCCAAACGATCAGCAATTTGGCGAATTAGATGCGGTCGAGTCTGTTGCTATGATCGGGTATCCAATCGGGCTAATGGATAGAAAAAATAGGTTACCCGTTTTCAGAACGGGAGTAACAGCGACTCCCGTATATCACGATTATAACGGTAAAAATGAGTTCTTAATTGATTGCGCATGTTTTCCGGGGTCAAGCGGGTCGCCAGTTTTTTTATATAATCAAGGATCGTATTTTGACAAAACAAAAAGCAAATTTTTGTTTGCAAGCTTAAGGGTTCGTCTTCTTGGGGTATTGTACGCGGGTCCCCAGCTTGCTTTGAATGGCGAGATTCACGTCGAACCAATTCCAATGACGCGTATTATCACTAAGACTAATATTATGATCAATTTAGGGAACTGTATTCGCGCCGATGCATTGAAAGATCTGGCAGAATACGCAATGAGTACTGATAATACGGTTTGATATAAAAAACCCGCCTCGGGCTGATGCATATTACCGAGACGGGCCGTCGCCATAGTAGGCGCCTTATGGAGAGCAGGCGGCATGGATTAGTCCGCCCATACTAGTATTCTAACATATATTCAGTATACGGTCAAATGTTTCGCGATTGATCCAATTCTGCCAATCTGGCGCGCATAATCGCTATTTCCTCGTTGGATAGCTTGTTTAGCAAAGCCTCTTTTTCCTTCGATAGCTTCACACCGTCCGGCGCTTTTTTGTACTTTTCCGGCTCTACAATCTTGAGAATTTGAGACTCTAGCCTTGCAAATAATACCTTCTTGCGTGGTATGCGTTGCTGAGTCGAATAAGCCTTCCGTTGTGCTTTGCCGCCGCTGATATCATGGCCTAACAGCAAATCTTGATCGTCAGTTGTCCAGTCATAATGATATTCGTCTTCCATGATCTGAACGGCTGTATCGCGAAAATCATGGAATCGCCAATCAAACGGCCAGTGATCTTCTCGCTTTCCGCTAGGTGCTTCATATTTCATGCCGCGCGCCGCGAATTCTTTCGACAGGTAAGGCTTATCCAAAATGATATGATCGATATGGCGCATTAAGTGATCGTGATTGCTCTTTTTGCCTCGCGAGCTTGGAAATACATAATCGCAGTCCTTAAGGCGTGGCGTCGATTTGAGTAAATCCGCAACGGCGGGCATTAGCGGCATGATGAAATCATTGTCGCGTTTACGATCTTCAGCGTCGAATTTGATAAGGCCGCGCCTCCAATCGATGTTGCTCCATTTTAGGGTTTCTAATTCATTCCGCCGTCGCGCCGTTAAGAGTAAGGCGCTAACTAGGTTTTTCTCAATCAGGTTTATTTTCTCCGTAGCATCCCAAATCGCTTTTAGCTGATCTGGTTCGAGCGGATTATTGCGAACCAATTCTTTGCTACGAAATTCTAGCGGCGGTGTTTTCGGAAGCATTAGGTCTTGATGAAGGCCGCAATGCCGATGCAGGTAGTTAAACATCGAATTGACGTAGGAGCGGGTGAGGCGGGCTGAGTGCTTGCTCCGATTTACGGCAATTCGCACGAAACAATCTGAGACGGTTTGAAAATCCAATTCGCCCGGATAAGCGTCTCCAAAGGCCTTTTTATCAGCCGTCACCATATCCGCAGGTAATGGCGTGGCCAGAAAGCGCGATATGTAGCTTCTTCTGTCTGCCGATGTCTTTAAATTCGAGTGCGCCGCTATGAGGTCGTAATATTCATCCGCCCATACTCGGAGCGGCTTTTTCGCCTGCTCTTTTCGTCGATCATCCGCTACCGATTGCGCGCGAGTCTTCGTGCTTGAAGCTTTGGCAAGCGCTTTAGCGCGATCAAGGGCGTCATCCAAAGCGTTATCATTGATGAGTTTTGTATCATGCGGAATTTTCAGAAGCGTTTCATAGCCCATATAGCCGCGTGATCTGAGGAGCACATTGGCGCGCAATAGTATCGAGTCGCCGGACTCTGTCACAATGAGAGGCGTTTTGACTGCGCCGTCGCGGAAGACGCGAAACCGGTTTTTGATTTTGATCGTTTCGCCTCTCTTTTTGCGTTTCAAAATTTCGTCCCTCAGCGCTTCCAAATTCTGCGCAGTCAAGGCGATTGGCGGCAGGCTCTTACGGCCCTTTTTTGTCATCGAATCGATCTTTCAGTTACTTCCGATATTTACTTACTAGCCTTCAATATGGGGCCGAGTCGGTCTGGAGTCGAGTCCAAAATGGCCGCTCATAAGTAACTGGTCTGAGTTACTTATTTTTACTCATTCAGGCCAGAATATCGTTCAAAAACAGTGATTAATGGCCGTGTGGCTTCCGGGGCAAGAAGGCTAAATTCTTGTGATTTCATAGGAGCTTAGCGGAGTAGGGCGGACTAGGACTCCTTTCGACGAATTACTTATCGGGGACTGTAAATCTGCCCGCTTATGCGTACGCTGGTTCGAATCCAGCCCCCTCCACCACTGCCGGCCTCGCATTCTATTGCTTTTCTATCGTCCCCGGCGGTCCGGCCTTCGTTGGGACGGCCTGACCGTGCGGCGCGCAGTCGCGTGCGAAAAGGCCGGGGCGCGACATTTCTTCGTCCAAGCACAAAACTCATATTTGACGCAACAGGCGCGCTTCGGCATGCCTTTGTTTTCGATAGCCAGCGGCGGAATATTATGAAAATCGGCACCAGAGCGAGCGCAATGGCCATCGCGCAGACGACGGAAATCGTGGCGCAATTGAAAAAGGCGGCGCCGGGCGTTCAAGCGGAAATCGTGAAATTCAAACCGCGCGGTGATCGGGACCAGATATCCAGACTTGACCGTCATGGCGGCAAGGGCGGCGCATTTGTTGCTGAACTGAGAGACGCGGTTCGTCAGGGAACGCTGCAGGCGGCGATGCATTCCCTAAAAGACGTTCCGGGCGATGAGGAATGCCACGGACTTGTCCTTGGCGCTTATCTCAAACGCGAACAGGTTGAGGATACGCTTGTATTACGTTCCGATCATTCGCTGGAGGCTTTTGAAAAGGCACGCGGCGCCGGCTATAAAATCGGCACCAATTCTGTTCGCCGCGGCGCTTTTCTGAAAAAGCTGTATCCGGCATGCGATATTATTCATTATCGCGGCGCCGCCAATACGCGTATTCAAAAACTTGAAGATAAGGCGCTGCAAAAACTGCCCGGCGGCGGCGCGGTGGGGCCTGCCGATGGTCTTGTCATGGCCCGCTGCGGGCTGGAGCGCGTCGGCCTTGCGCAGAATATTTCAAAAATCTTTTCGGCCGCCGAAATGCTGCCTGCTATCGGGCAGGGAATCGTGACGGCGGAGTGCGCTCGAACGGACTGGGAAAGCCGTAAATTGCTGGCGCAGATCGATGATGCTGAAACCAGGATATGCGCGCTGGCGGAAAGGGAAGTGCTGTGGGTGTTGAACGGCCATTGCAATACGCCGATTGCAGGCCGCGCGGAAATTTCAGACAGTGTCCTTAGACTTCGCGCGGCGGTTCTCAGTCTTGATGGAAAAACAAACATCGAAACGTCGCTCGAAGGCGATCCGCTGCGCCCTCGGGAGCTGGGCCGGGAAGCGGGACTGGCGCTGTTGAATAAAGGCGCGGCAAAGCTGATTGCCGAAGCGAACCAGTGATGCAGCTATGCTCTGCTTTCGATGCGTCGTCCCGAGTTGTGTTTTTCGTGTCTTTTGATTTTTACAAGGCCTTATACGGAACTGCATGCGCTTAAAATATGTTAACAACTGTCACGATCTTTGCGCATGTGCAACGCATCGTGCGGCTATATGTAAAGCGTTAATGCGGCGTCAGTTGCAATGGTGGTAAATTCCGCTAGACATGCTCTTATGTTCCTGTTTCAGGACGAATTTTCAGGCGCCCGGCAAGAATGGGACGCCATGATTGGGGCCGCCGTAGAATTTCGGCGGACACTGCATGCGAATCCGGAACTGAGCTGGCGCGAGCATAAAACGGCGGCGGCCATACGCAGCGCGCTTGATGCGCTGCAAATCCCCTGGCGCGCTTGCGCTGAAACCGGAACCATCGGTTTATTAGCCCCGCATGCCGCCGGACGGCGCATTGCATTGCGCGCCGATATTGACGCGCTGCCGATTGATGAAAAAAGCGGACGCGAATGGTCATCGCAAAATGACGGCGTCATGCACGCCTGCGGTCATGATGGTCACGCCGCGTCGCTCATGGCGACGGCGGTCTGGCTGAAACAGTTCGAGGATCAATTACCGGGTCCCGTCAGTCTTCTTTATCAGCCTGCGGAAGAAGGCGGGCATGGCGCGAAACGCATGATCGAGGACGGCGCGCTTGAGGCTGTGGACGTTATTTTCGGATGGCATAACTGGCCAGCCATCCCGTTCGGAAAGGCGGTCTGTCCGGACGGCGCCGTTATGGCGGGCAATGGTACATTTCGCATCACGCTGGCTGGAAAAGGCGGCCATGCGAGCCAGCCGGAAGCCTGCCGCGATCCGGTTCTCGCGGCTTCGGCCGTGACGCTCGCGCTGCAGCAGATCGTCAGCCGGCGGATGGCGCCGCAAAGCGCAATCGTTGTCAGCGTGACCTCCATAAATGCGCCCGGCGGCGATACAATTATTCCGGAAACTGCGACGCTTGGCGGCGGCATCCGGCTCGCGCGCGCCGGCGACCGGGAAGTCGTCAACGCCCTTATCAGCGACATTGCGGAAAAAACCGCTGCAACCTATGGCGTGATCGCCAGCGTCGAACATTTTCCGCGTTACGATGCGACGGTGAATGAGCCGGCGGCCGCGTCGCAGATGCGCGCCGCGCTCAAAGCTGAACTTGGCGTCGATTGGACAAGCGCCGAGACGCCGCTCCCGATCATGGCGTCTGAAGATTTCAGCTACTATCTTAAAGAAAAGCCCGGCGCCTTCGCGCTTATCGGCGCCGGCGATGGCGACCCCCATCATCATGTATCGTGTCACAATCCTGAATATGATTTTAACGATCGCCTGATACCGGTCGTTGCAAAGCTCTTTGCCCGACTCGCCGGTTTGCCGGAACAAGCGATACCGCATGCAGATACAAGTAACGGCGCTCTTTCATGACGCGAGGGTAACTGAACAGTAAGGAGACGATAATGGACGTTTTTGAGCAATGGGAATCCGAAGTGCGCGGATATTGCCGTACTTTTCCGACGGTTTTTAAGTCGGCTTCGAATGCGCGTCAGGTCGACGAAAATGACAAGTCCTATATCGACTTTTTTGGCGGCGCGGGCGTCCTGAATTTCGGACACAACAATACGCGCATGAAAAAAGCGCTGATTGAGTTTATCGAATCGGACGGGCCTGCACACAGCCTGGACATGTCCACTAGCGTCAAACGCGAATTCATTCAGGCGTTCGTCGATACGGTTATGAAACCGCGCAAGATGAATTACAAATTGCAGTTTACCGGCCCCACCGGGACAAACGCCGTTGAGGCCGCGCTGAAGCTGGCGCGCCGCGTTTCGGGGCGGCGTTCGGTGATTGCTTTTACGCACGGCTTTCACGGAATGACGCTCGGTTCTCTCGCCTGCACGGCGAATGAATATTTCCGTAACGCCGCGGGCGTGCCGCTAGAGCATGTCATGCGTCTGCCCTTTGGCCGCTCGCTGGAAGGTTTGTCGGATGCATTTGCGGATCCGTCGTCCGGTTACGAGAAACCTGCGGCGATCCTTGTGGAAACAATTCAGGCTGAGGGGGGCGTCAATGTCGCTTCCGCCGAATGGCTGAAAGAGCTACGCCAGTTTGCAAAAGATGCAGGCGCGCTTTTTATTATTGACGACATTCAGGCCGGGTGCGGGCGCACCGGCGACTATTTCAGTTTTGACGGCATGGATCTCGATCCGGATATTGTCTGCCTAGCAAAAGGCATTGGCGGTTTTGGCACGCCCTTGGCGATGAACATGATCAAACCCGAACACGATAAGCATTGGTCGCCGGGCGAACATACCGGAACCTTCAGGGGGCAGGGCTTTTCTTTCGTGGCGGGCCGCGAGGCGCTGCGCTATTTCGAAAACGATGCGTTTTTGAAGGAGGTCAAAACCAAAGGCGCGCATATGGCCAAGCGTTTACAATCGATTGCTGACGAGCACGCGTCGCATAAATTCGAGGTGCGCGGCCGCGGCATGATACAAGGGCTCGATACGCACAATCCGGATCTTGCGAAAAAGGCCGTATCCCTTTGTTTTGAGAATGGCTTGTTAATTGGCGGTTGCGGCCCCGGCGGCAGGGTTTTGAAACTGATCCCGCCGCTGACAATTTCTGATGACGACCTGAACGAAGGCGTCGATATTCTCGCCAGTTCGATCAGTAAAATTGTGGGGGCGTCATGAAAAATCGCGACGATATGACGTTTCCGATGGAGGAATATGAGCGCCGCTTGTCGGATTTGCGCATGCGTATGCGCGAGCGACTGCTTGATGCTGTGATTATTTCCGATCCTGAAAACATAATGTATCTCACTGATTATCAGACGACGGGTTATTCTTTCTTTCAGGCGTTGATTGTGCCGCTCGACGGCGAGTGCTTCATGATCACCCGGAACATGGAAGAATCAAATGTGCATGCGCGCACATGGGTGGAGAAAACCCGTCCGTACCCAGATAATGGTGATGCGATTCAGCGGCTGGTGGAATGTCTGCGGGAATTCGGCTTGTGGAAAGCCACTATCGGTTATGAACGCAACAGTTATTTTCTTCCGGCCTATCAGCAGGACCGGTTCCGAACGGCGTTCACGAGCGGCCATCTGATCGACTGCTTTGGTATTGTCGAAGAAGGCCGGGTCTGTAAGTCGCCTGCGGAAATCGACATAATGAAAAAAGCCGCCGCCGCGACCGAGGCCGGTATGCGTGCAGCCTATGACATCATCGAGCCCGGCGTGACGGAAAACGAAATCGGCGCTGCAATCAGCAACGCCATGTTCCGCGCCGGCGGCGAGCCTCCCGCTGTCATGCCCTATGTGACGTCTGGGCCGCGTTCGATGATCGGTCACGCCACATGGGAAGGGCGCACAGTCAAACCCGGGGATCATGTTTTCCTGGAAATTGGCGGCTGCTACAGGCGTTATCACACCGCCATGATGCGCACCGTTGTGCTCAATGAACTATCCCCCGCGATGGAAGTCGCAGAATGGAGAATGATGGAAGCGCTGCGCCAGGTCGAAGCGGCTATACGACCGGGCCTGACTGTTTCCGATGCTGACAATATCGTGCGCGACATTATCAATAGCGGCGATCACGGCGGGCACTTGATTACGCGTTCCGGTTATTCAATTGGCATCGCCTTCCCACCGAGTTGGGATGAGGGCTATATTCTCAGCCTCATGCAAGGTGATTCCCAAACGCTGAAAGAGGGCATGACTTTTCACATCATTCCGTGGATATGGGGCGTCGAAGGCGACAAGACGGTCGGCATCTCGGACACTATTCATGTCACAGCGACCGGCTGCGAATCATTTTTTACAATGGACCGCGAGTTTGTCGTGCGGCCGAATAGTAGCGCCGCCGGATCCAATATTCACTCAATTTCCGATAATCCGCAAAATGCAACAGCGTCCAACGATTAGGTCATGATGTTAACTGTCACCAATCCAGCAACCGGAAAAGTGGTTCGCGAAGTCGAAGCGGCCAGCGACGAGACTGTCGAGCGTAAACTTGCAGCAGCGCAACGCGCTTTTCTGGACTGGCGCAATGTTTCATATACAGACCGTGCGGCGGTCGTGAAAGCGGTGGCGGACGACATGCGCCAGCGCGTTGAAGACCTCGCACCGTTAATGACGGAAGAAATGGGCAAGCCCATTCGTGAGGCGAGAGCCGAAGTTGAGAAGGCGGCATGGTGCGCCGAGCACTACGCTGAGCATGCGGAGCAATATCTGGCGCCGCAAAGTCTGCCGTCTGACGCTGCAAACAGTTATGTTCAGCATTTGCCGATTGGACCGGTGCTTGGCGTCCTTCCGTGGAATGCGCCATTCTGGTTGGCTTTTCGTTTTTGCGCCCCCGCGCTGATGGCGGGAAACACATGCCTGATGAAACATGATCCGCATGTCCCCGGCTGTGCGCAGGCGATTGCAGATGTGTTTGTACGCGCCGGTGCGCCCGGCGGATTGTTTGACGCGCTGCTGCTTGAAACAGAGCGTGTTGAGCCGGTGATCCGCGATAAGCGCATAAGGGCTGTCTCGTTTACGGGTTCGTCGAAAGGCGGCGCCGCCGTCGCCTCGATCGCAGCAAGCGAAATCAAACCTGCGGTGCTGGAATTGGGCGGGTCGGACCCTGGCATCATACTCGCCGACGCCGATCTTGAGAAAGCGGCGGAGATTTTGAAAATCTCGCGGATTATCAACGCCGGGCAATCATGTATTGCTGCAAAACGGCTGATTGTCGAAGCGCCGGTGTATGATGACATGGTCGCGCTATTGAAGGAAAAGTTTGCGTCGTTAAAGGTGGGCGATCCGGCGCTGGAAGAGACTGACGTCGGTCCCATCGCTCGTGAAAATTTGCGGGCTGAGCTTCATCGACAAGTGGAAACAAGCGTCAAACAGGGCGCCCGCCTGTTGATGGGCGGCGAAATCAATTCCGGTCCCGGTTATTTTTATCCGGTTACGCTGCTCGCCGATGTA
Source organism: Hyphococcus sp. (assembly GCF_965228385.1). Classification (GTDB taxonomy): domain Bacteria; phylum Pseudomonadota; class Alphaproteobacteria; order Caulobacterales; family Parvularculaceae; genus Hyphococcus. Next base: position 822,430 of record NZ_OZ245810.1, read on the forward strand.
GAGCCGGGTATGTGTGCGTTTACCGAAGAAACCTTTGGTCCGGTCGGCGTCGTGATACGCGCTGAAAATGAAGCGCATGCGCTTGAGCTGGCAAACGACAGCGAATACGGCCTGGCGGCGAGCGTATGGTCGAGCGCGGACCGCGGCGAAGCGCTCGCCAAGAAAATTGAGGCCGGACAAGTTGCGGTTAACGGCATTGTAAAAACCGATCCGCGATTACCGAGCGGCGGAATAAAGAAATCAGGCTATGGGCGCGAGCTTGGACCGCATGGCATTCATGAATTTGTCAACGCGCAGCAGGTCTGGGTCGGGCCGGTTCGCGACTAGCGATGAAATTTTTGCTCGTAATAGGAATTGCCTGGCGCTGTCATTTAATCGTAAAGTTGAATTGTACTGAGAAATAAGCAACGGACGAACTTATGCGCACATTTTTTGTTTTTATAAAATGCAAACTCGGCAGGGCGTACGACGTGGCGGCAAATGTCGTGGAAAATGTCGATCCGTGTCCGTCAATATTCTCGATTTCCGGCGAATATGATCTGATTGCGCATTTCAGTGTGGACAATAATCTCGATATTGGCCGGTTTGTGAATGAGACTTTGCATCAGGTTCAGGATATCGTCGATACAAAAACAATAATTGCGTTCAACACATTTTCAAAAGATCAGGGGTTTGATGGAGACGATGGTTGAACCCTATTCAGCCCTTATCTCTATTCGGCCCTTGTATAGTGACGACGGTTGGGGCGCGCTTTTCTCGCCTGTTCCAGGGCCTTTTCATTTACTTTTTCCGCTTCCCGGTAAAGCTGGTATTCGCCGGACTTTAGCGGCTCCGGCCACCCAAGCGGGCGCCCGGCGATTTCTTTTACGCCGTAATGGCCGGCGGCGGCTCTCGTAAAAAACGGGTGATTGAGATGCGGCCGTCCAAGGGCGCAAAGGTCGGCGCGTGACGCCGCAATAATCATGTTGATTTGCTCGGGCAGTGTTATATCGCCGACGGCAATCGTCGGTATGCCAACCGTTTGTTTGATGAATTCAGCAAAAGGGGTTTGCCACATGCGTCCGTAAACCGGCTTCTGCCAGGGCGCCGTCTGTCCGGAGGAGGCGTGGATAATATCAACGCCGGCGTCCTTGAAGGCCTGCGCGATGATCTGCAGATCATCGAGCGTCATGCCGCCTTCGACCCAGTCGCTTGAGGAAAGGCGCACGGACATAGGGCGGTCTTCCGGCCAGACGGCGCGCAGCGCTTCGAAAACTTCAAGCGGGTAGCGTGCGCGGGCAAGCGCCCCTCCGCCATATTTATCCCGTCTGTGGTTTGTCACCGGCGAAAGAAAACTCGCCAATAAATAGCCATGCGCGCAATGCAGTTCCAGCATGTCAAAACCGGCTCGCGCGCCGCGTTTGGCCGCAGCAACAAAGTCTTCAATCACGGCGTCCATTTTTGCGCGATCCATTTCGACGGGCGTCCGGGAGACGCCGTCAAAATAGGGAAGCGGCGACGCCGAATAAATCGGCCAGGCGCCGTCTTCCAGCGGTATATCCATGCGGTGTTTTTCATCAGCTTGAGGCGTCTTCGTTGCGCCCTTCCGGCCCGCATGGCCTAATTGCAAAGCAAGTTTTGCGGGCGTCGATGTGTGCGTAAAATCGACAATGCGTTTCCAGTCTTGCTCTTGCCGGTCGCTCCACAGCCCCGTGCAGCCGGGCGTAATACGCGCATCTGGGGTTGGGCAGGTCATTTCCACGAATACGAGACCAGCGCCGCCGCGTGCAAAATTTGTGTAATGAGATTCATGCCAATCGGTAATATCGCCGTCCATGGCGGAATATTGCGCCATGGGCGCAACCGCAACGCGGTTTGCAACCGTCATACCGCGCAAGGTAAAAGGCGTGAACATCGGCGTAGGGCGACCTGACCGCACCGACGGACCGCCATTCAGTTCGTATCGATCGTAGAATTCCGTCTCAACCTTATTGAGGAAATCATTATCGCGGAGTTTGATGTTATCCCAAGTGAGAGACTTCGCGCGCGACATGAGCGAAAACACAAACTCATACCGCGCTTTACTCCAATGAAGATCCATATCTTCAAACCATCGCAATGAAACTTGCGCGTTGTGCTGCGTTATTTCCACAGGCGTACGGCGTTCTTTCTCATACACTGCGAAGGCTGCGCCAGCGGCGGGCGCATAGTCGACAATGGCGTCCGAGAGCGCAGATGCGCATTCCATAGCGAGTTTTGTTCCGGACCCGATTGACCAATGCGCCGTTGCTTTCGCATCGCCCAACAGCACCATATTGTTGTAGCTCCACTTGGCGCAGGTGATCGTCGGAAAATTCCGCCATAGGGATTTGTTGGTGATAAAGTGATGGCCCTGCAGATCTTCTTTAAATACCTTTTCAAGAAACCGCGCGCTTTCAGTTTCATCCATGCGATCAAGTCCGCTTGCCGCCCAGCATTCAGGCGTTGTCTCGATAACCCATGTGGAGCGCCCTTGCTCATATTGGTACGTATGGGCGCAAAATAGCCCATGCGCTGTTTTCCGGAAAAAGAAAGTGAAAGCGTCGAGCGGGCGTTCTGATCCCATCCAGCAGAACTTGTTTCGCGTCTCGGCGGCGTTAGCGCCAAATTCCTCAGCGTATTTTTCCCGAATGGGACTGTTCACGCCTTCCGCAACGACAATAACGTCTGAATCTGAAAATCTTTCTTCTATTATTTCAGGCGAAACTCTTTCAGAAAAATGTAGCCCGACCCCGAGCGCAGCGCAGCGGTTTTGTAAAAGCTGCAGCAGCGTTTTGCGCGAACAGCCGGCAAAGCCGTTACCGCCGACAATCGTTCGCGCGCCCTTGTGTTCAACGGCGATATCCGTCCAGTAAGCGAAATTATCTCTGATTGCGTCATAGGATTCAGGATCTGCGCTCAAAAATTCATCAAGTGTTTCGTCAGAAAAAACCACGCCAAAACCGAACGTATCGTCGGCGCGGTTTTGCTCATAAACGTCGATGTCGCAATCGGGCAATCGCTTTTTTGTAAGCAGGGCGAAATAGAGTCCGCCGGGTCCCCCGCCGATAACAGTAATTTTCATGAAGCCGCCACCCCCGCATCATTCATGAGGAACGACCGCCGTGGTTTCAATTTCAATCTTCGCTTTTGGCTCTACGAACCTCGACACTTCTATTACAGACATGCAGGGAAAGACCTTGCCAAAGATATCGCGCCACGCGGCGCCGATCTCTGTGAGGCTACTGCTGTATTCCGTACAGGACGACACATAACAGGTCATTCTCACAATATGCTCAGGCCGCGCGCCGCCTTCCTTCAGTATTGCCTTGATGTTTGAAAGCGCCTGACGAAATTGCCCGGCCAGGGTTTCTTCTACGAATTCTTCTTTCGCGTTCCAGCCGACCACACCTGCGGTGAACACCATGCGACCTTCTGCGGAGACGCCGTTTGCATAGCCCTTTGGGCGCGGCCAGCCTTTCGGTTGCAAGACCCGTCTCATGTCATCTCCTTGGGCTTTTTCAGAATTTGTCGTGCGATGACGAGCTTTTGCACTTCCGACGCGCCTTCATAGATCCGCAAGGCCCGGATGTCGCGATAAAGCTCTTCTACTTTGACGCCCTTTTTTACGCCAAGCCCGCCAAACATCTGCACCGCTTTATCGATGACTGTCTGTGCGCGATCGGTTGCATAAAGCTTCGCCATAGCCGCTTCTTTAGTAACGCGGCGCTTTTGCACATCTTTGATCCAGGCGGAGCGGTAAATCAGCAATGCAGATGCATCGATATCAAGCGCCATTTCAGCGAGGCGTTCCTGCGCGATCGGCATGTTGGCAAGTGTGGAGCCGAACATTTCCCGGTTCACCGCGCGGTCCGTCGCTTCGTCAAGCGCGCGCCGGGCGAGCCCGAGTGCTGCTGCGCCGACGGTTGTACGGAAGACATCGAGAGTCGCCAGCGCGATTTTAAATCCTTCGCCTTCCGCGCCAATGCGCGCGGAAGCGGGAATTTGCGCTCCCTCAAAATTAAGCCGCGCCAGCGGATGAGGGGCGATAACGTCTATGCGTTCCGCGATAGACAAACCGGGGTTGTCAGCATCTATGACGACGGCCGTGACGCCGCGCGCGCCCTCGCCGGTGCGTGCAAAGAGCGTATAAAAATCCGCGATACCGCCGTTTGAAATCCATGTTTTTTCGCCGTCGGCTGCATATCCGTCTGTGGTAGGACGCAATGTCATGCTCATTGCGGCAGCGTCCGACCCTGCGTCGGGTTCGGACAAGGCGAAAGCGGCGATTTTTTCTCCGGTAACAACTCTTGGAAGATACGCGGCTTTGAGGTCTTCCGAACCGAAAAGACTGATGGCGCCGGAACCAAGTCCCTGCATGGCGAAGGCAAAGTCGGCGAGACCGGAATGACGCGCCAGGGTTTCACGGATCAGGGCGAGCGACCGCACGTCCAGTGTCTCTCGTGCGCCGCCGTAAGACGCGGGCGCGCAATATTTAAGCCAGCCGCCTTCTCCAAGCGCGCTGACAAGCTTGCGGCATGTATCGTCAACATTTTCGTGGGCGCCAGGCGCATCAATAATGGCTGGAAGGGTTGCGGCGGACCATGCATCGAGTTCAATTGCGAGCTCTCGATGAAACGCTTCGAAGAATGGCCAGTCGAGAAAATCGCAGTCGGCCATCTAATCACCCTCAAAGACAGGTTTTTCCTTTGCGATGAACGCATTATAAGCGCGGTGAAAGTCTTTCGTTTGCATACAGATCGCCTGCGCCTGCGCTTCCGCTTCAATCGCCATATCAATACTCATGCTCCATTCCATGTTCAGCTGGTTCTTGGTAATGCCGTTGGCGAACGTCGGTCCGCTCGCCAGCTTTGCGGCCATTTTCATGGCGTGCGCTTCCAGCTCGTCTACCGGCAGAACAGCGTTAAAGAACCCCCAGTCCAGCCCTTCCTGCGCGCTGAAACTGCGCCCGAAAAATAATAGCTCACTGGCGCGGCCCTGACCGATTATACGCGGCAGCATGGCGCATGCGCCCATATCGCACCCCGCCAGCCCCACGCGGTTGAATAAAAATGCAGTCTTGGCGTCCGGCGCAGCGTAACGAATATCAGACGCCATGGAGATAATGGCGCCGGCGCCAACGCTGACCCCGTCAACGGCGGCGATTATTGGCTGCGGACAATTTCTCATGGCTTTGACGAGATCGCCGGTCATGCGTGTAAAGTCGAGAAGACCCGCCATATTCTTCTCAGTCAGTGGTCCGATGATATCGTGAACATCGCCGCCAGAGCAAAAATTACCGCCTTCACTGCCAAAGACAATCGCCTTGACGTCTTGCGTATACACAAGAGCACGAAACATGTCGCGCAGTTCTGCATAGGATTCAAATGTGAGGGGGTTTTTGCGCTCAGGACGATTGAGCGCCACGCGCGCAACGCTATCTTTGTATGACCAGAGGAAATGTTTCGGAGAAAAATTTTCAGGATTCATTGTGCGCCTTTATGCATGCTGGTTCTATCTCATCGCATTGTTTCGCCGCCGTCGATGGCGATGGCCTGGCCGTTAATCGTGCGCGCCGCGTTACTGGCAAGCCAAAGGGCCGTTTCAGCGATTTCAGCCGGATCGACAAGGCGGCTCATGGGCTGGTCTTTTAACAGCAATGCGGCGGCTTCCTCTGACGTGCGATCTGTTTTCCCGGTAATCCTGCTGACGGATTGTTCAAACATCGGCGTGTCCGTAAAGCCCGGGCAGATCGCATTTGCCGTGACCCCGGTTTTGGCGAGCTCAAGCGCGAGTGTTTTGATAAGACCAAGGACACCGTGTTTGGATGCGACATAGGCGCTGGAATAATGATATGGCTTTATAGAAGCGGTGGATGCGATCGCAATAATCCGTCCCCAGTTATTTTCGACCATTGCGGGCGCAAAAGCGCGCGCGCATAAAAATACGCCTGTGAGATTGGCGGCAAGGACGGCGTTCCAGTCTTGAAGCGAAGTCTTCACGAACGGCGCCGTTGCCGCGATGCCGGCGTTCGCGATGAGTATATCAACGGGTTTTATCGTCGCCGCAGTCTCAGCAACAGCATTTTCATCTGTAACGTCCATGATTGCATAGGAAAATCCTGTATCCTTCAAACGATTTTCATTACGCCCGCTAATGGTGACGTCATGCCCGGCGCCGGCGAAAGCGCGCGCCACAGCAAGGCCGATGCCGGAACCGCCCCCCGTTATAAAGATATGTTTTTTTTGCGTGTTCATTCGGTTCACAGATTATGCCGTTGATTGATCTTTCAATTTGTATCTCTGCAATTTTCCCGTATGCGTTTTTGGCAGCTCTTTTACAAATTCAATTTCCCGCGGATATTTGTAGGGCGCTATCAGGCATTTGACATGCTCTTGTAATTCCCGTGTCTTCGCAGCGACATTATCGCAGTCATTGGCAAGAACAATAAATGCTTTGCAAATCTGACCTCGTTTTTCATCGGCGACGCCGACAACGGCGGTTTCTTCGATATCTGGATGAGACAGCAAGGCGTTTTCAACTTCTGGCGCGGCGATATTATACCCTGACGAAATGATCATGTCGTCGCTGCGAGAGACATACCAGAAATAGCCGTCTTCATCCTTCCGGAACAGATCTCCTGTGAGATTCCAGCCTTCTTTGACATAATCTGTTTGCCTTTTATCCGCGAGGTAGCGGCAGCCTGTGGGGCCGCGCACGGCAAGGCGGCCGATTTCTCCGTCAGGAACAATATTCATATTTTCATCTACAATCTGTGCAGCATATCCCGGCACAACCTGTCCTGTAGAGCCCGGTCTGACGGCGGCGCCGGATGCTGAAATAAAAATATGAATCATCTCTGTAGCGCCGATGCCGTCGATCAGGCGTATATCCGTAAGTTCATGCCAGCCTTCTGAAATTGCCCGCGGCAAATGTTCTCCGGCGGAAACGCATGTATGCAGATTGGCGAAATGCGAAGAGGGCAGGCTCAACATCCCGCGATATGCAGTGGGCGCGGTAAAGAGGGTCGTTACGCGATGACGTTCAAGCGCTTCAAGCAATGGTTCAACCCCGGGTCCGCTTGTTATAGCGCTCGCGGCGCCGCAGGCGGCTGGAAATACGACAGAGGCGCCGAGGCCAAAAGTGAATGCAAAAGGCGGCGTCGCGCAAAACACATCATCGGATTTCGGTTGTACCGTATGGCGAGAAAACGTTTCAGCCATGGCAAGAATGTCGCGATGAAAATGAACGCAACCCTTCGGCATGCCTGTTGTGCCGGATGTAAATGCGATTAGGGCCGGATCATCGCTTGCGGTGGGCGCAGGTTCAACAAAGCTCCTCAACGCCTTAAGTCTTGTTTCCAACGCGCCGCCATCGTTGTAATATTCCGTAGCGCGAATAAACGCCGACTTTTCAGCGGCGCTGTCATAGTCGTCCGCGAGCCGGCTATCAACGAATGCATGGCTTATTTCGGCTTTATTGATAATGGTCAGCAATTCGGAGGGTCGTAGTAGCGGCATTGTAGTTACAGCAACGCCTCCGGCGCGCACAACGCCCCACCAGATAGCCAAAAGCATTGCTGAATTCAGCCCGTGGATCATAACCCTGTTGCCGGGGACGAAACCCGCTTGCGTTTTCAGGAAGTCGGCGATTTGACACGCCCGCATCAGGAGATCGTTATAACTCCAGCGCCCGTTATTCCATAAAACTGCGTCTTTATCGCCATGGCCGGCGGCGACGGCGCGATCTAACAATATGGAAGCATTTAACCGCTCGGGGAATTTAAGTTCAGGGCGATCGAACAGGAATGTCGGCTGTAGCGCCGGTTCGGGGATATTGTCGCGAACGAAGCTATCCTCATGTGCCGTTCGGGGAATATTCATATTATCATTGTGCGTTGCGAAAAGATTGACCGGGAACCAAACTTCGTATGAACAATGGCATGTTCTCAAACGATTTTCGAGAGCCCGAACTTTCGGCCACGTCAACCGCGAAAGGCAAGCAAATGAGCATGGATCCGGACAGTTTTGAGTTGTTGCTGTCAACAGTAAAGCGGTTTGTGGAGAATCGATTACGTCCACTCGAAGAAGAGGTTGATCGCACCGATTCCATGCCGTCCGAAATCGTCAGTGAAATGCGCGATCTTGGATTGTTTGGATTGACCATCGGTGAAGACTATGGCGGTCTCGGCCTGAATATGGAGGAAGAGTGCCGGTTTGTTTTTGAAATGGGACGAACTTCGCCTGCATTCCGGTCCGTTTTCGGCACAAATCTCGGTATCGGTTCGCAGGCCATCGTGTTTGGCGGTACGGATGAACAAAAGCAGCTATATCTGCCAAAGCTCGCCTCCGGCGAGATTGTCGGCTCATTTGCATTGACGGAACCGGATGTCGGGTCCGACGCTATCGCGGTGCAAACCAGAGCCGATAAGGATGGTGACGACTATATTCTAAATGGCGTTAAACGTTACATCACCAATGCGCCGCGCGCTCAACTATACACCGTGATGGCGCGAACTGCGCCGGAGAGAAAAGCCGATTCGATTTCCTGTTTTCTTATCAACGCTGACAATCCGGGCATTAAACTTGGCAAGCCGGATAAAAAGATGGGTCAGCATGGCACCACGACTTGCGATATTATTTTTGACGATTGCCGGGTCCCGAAAGGCGCCTTGCTCGGCGGCGTTGAAGGCAATGGTTTCCGCACGGCGATGAAGGTGCTCGACAAGGGCCGTTTGCATATTTCAGCGCTTTGTGTCGGCGTAGCGGACCGGTTAATCGAGGAAATGGTTTCATTCACGACGAACAGAAAACAATTCGGCCAGCAAGTTTCGGACTTTCAATTAGTTCAGGCGATGATTGCGGATAGTCAGACGGAAATGCTCGCCGCCAGGGCCCTTGTCCTTGAGACGGCGCGCCGTCGCGACGCAGGTGAACGCGTTGTGCTTGACGTAGCGGCGACAAAACTCTTTGCATCCGAAATGGCGGGCCGTGTGGCCGACCGGGCTGTTCAGGTACACGGCGGCGCAGGCTATATGTCGGACTACGCCGTGGAACGCTTATACCGCGATGTCCGGCTTTTCCGAATCTATGAAGGCACATCGCAAATTCAGCAACTTATTGTTGCACGCGAAACGATAAAAAAGTTTTCCTCTCAATAGCAAGCTAATAAATTATGTCGGGTTATCCGACTGATTGTCTCCCTAATAAGTTCAGGATAGGATGAAATTACCGAACAGGAGTGTTTTCATGCGTATGAACAAACTGACCGTTATAAGTGCAATAGCAAGTATGCTGTTTCTCTCGGCATTTGTCCAAGCTCCTGCAGGTTACACTGAAGTTTACAATGACGCCACAAACGTCAATTTAGGCGGACGCTGGGTTGTTGCTGATATCGCATTATACGCAGATACGCCGCAGACAAATCAAATCAGTCTGGCGCTTGTCACTGACGTTACAAAATTCATTGAGCAAACGGAACAGGATCTGGAGAACTGGATTGCAACGCATCAAGACCGTTGTGGTGAACGATGGGGCGCCGGAGATCCGGAAATCTCGTTTCCGGGCGATTCCATCCGTTTTGTTTTGGAGCTGGAATATGAGCTCTGGAATTGCGGTCTTCGCGGGAGAGGGGAACCGCGTCGCATGGCGCGAGAAGCCGGGCGCATTGATGTTACCCTTGACCCTTATATCGAAAATGGAAAATTGCAGGCGCGGCTTGGCGCCTTTTCTGTAGACGACCGAGAAGGCATATCCAGATATCTGCCGCTCGAATTCGTTGCGCAACGGGTTATCGATTCCGAGCTGGCGAACCTCAACAAGAACCGAAAATTTTATCGCGCGCCAAACCCGCTTTATACCGAAGGGTTTGAGTATGAATCTTTAGAAGCAGAAATACAGACGGATAGTAATGTTGTCATCACTGCGCGATATGGTGCGGCCGGGGGCCTCGCGAAACTTGACCGGGTTGTGGAAGCGATCGGCGCCGAGGGCATAACGCAATAGCCGATCAGCTTGCTGACCAGAACGTATCGTCCGCGCATATTTTTGCTGTCTACATTGCACGAAGCTTCTTCATGATATTATCGAACCGTTTTTTGACGGCGTCGCGCTTGACGTGCTTGCCATCGCGCACAACATGGCGGCCGGCAGACCAGACGTCCGATACGTTCTCATCATCTTTTGCGAATATCCACTCATCCAGCAAGGTGTCACCGCTGTGCGTTTGCGGCGAAAAATATGCAGCATTCAATGCCGTCAGGTCCGCCAAATAACCAGCCTGAATGCGACCGCTTTTGCGGCCCAGCGCCTGTGCGCCGCCAGCTGCGGCATCCTCATACAAACAACGACCACAGGATCGGGTTGCATCAGCAATTACATTGCGCCTTCTATGTGTAAGGCGCTGACTGTATTCCAGCATTCGCAATTCTTCAGACAGTGAAATGCGCAAGTTGGAATCTGATCCGACGCCGTACTTACCGCCCGCCGCCAGATAATCAGGTGCGTTAAAAACACCGTCGCCGAGATTTGCTTCCGTAATTGGACACAGGCCGGCGATGGCGTCGGATTTTGCAAGCTCAAACACTTCGCCTTGAGACATGTGCGTTGCATGCACCAGACACCAGCGTTCGTTTACAGAGATATTGTCCAATAGCCAGCGCACCGGCCAGGCCCCCAAGGCTGCTTCCACCTCTTCGATTTCTTTTGTCTGTTCCGCAATATGTATATGAAGGGGTGCGGCGCCGGCCAATTTTTCAGATAAGAAAAGCCCTTTTTGATCCACCGCGCGTAAGGAATGCGGCGCTACGCCAAGTACGAAGTCGTCAGGACAGGCTTTTAACGCCGCTTTTATATTTTCATGGATAAGCGCAAAGTTTTCTAAACTATTGCCAAACCGCAACTGTCCGCCTTGCAATTGACGGTCATCCAGACCGCCTCGCATATAAAGCACCGGCAGGTGCGTGAGGCCAATGCCCGTCTCTATCGCTGCTGATAGAATGCGCAGACTTAATTCGGCTGGATTATCGTATTGAACGCCGGCATGTTGATGGTGGAGATAATGAAATTCTCCGACCGAGGCATAGCCAGCTTCCAGCATTTCCATCTGCACCTGGGCGGCGATTGCTTCGATATCTTCCGGGCCCAGTATTTCAAGAAACCGGTACATCACGTCGCGCCAGCTCCAGAAGTCATCGTTTTGAGCGGAGCCGCGGTGTTCGGTTAAACCAGCCATAGCCCGCTGAAAACTATGACTGTGTAGATTAGCCGGCGCCGGAAGCAGGACGTCAACATTGATTGCTCCATTCGAAGCGCCGTCGCCAATGCTATCGATGTAACCGCTGGCGTCTACGACAAGATGACTGTTTTCGCGCCAGCCCATATCCGTAAGCATCCATTGCGCATGAATGATTTGATACGTCACGTCTTGCCGCTCCCTGTCGTTGTGTCTTATGCCTTAGTATCACGTAATACTTTTTAGATGCGAGCTTTGGGATAGTAAATCGAATGAAACCGGTCACAGTCATTCGCGGGCGTAGCCCTGTTATTCTGGGGCAGCCGCATAGCGGCGTATTCATTCCGCACGATATAGAAATGAAATTGAACGACCGGGGCCGCGCACGTGTTGATACAGACTGGCATGTTGACCGGCTTTATGACGGACTGCTTGATGACGCGACGGTCGTTCGCGCCGAGTTTCATCGATACGTCATAGACGCAAATCGCGACCCGTCCGGAAAATCTTTATACCCTGGCCAGAACACGACAGGGCTAGTCCCGCTTGTATCATTTGAGAATACGCCGATCTGGAATGAAGCGCCGCCGGAACATGAAATCGAGATGCGCCGCAGCTTATTTCATGCTCCTTATCATTCAGCGCTATCGGAGGAAATTGAACGCGTAAAGGCGCTTCATGGCGTCGCCGTTTTGTATGATTGTCATTCCATCCGTTCGGAACTTCCGTTTCTGTTTGATGGGCGCCTGCCGGACCTCAATGTCGGCGATAATAACGGCGCGACCTGCGCTGCAGCGCTGACTGAAACGATCGATATGCTTTGCGCGCGTCAAAAACGATATTCTCATGTGGTGAATGGCAGGTTTCGCGGCGGATGGACTACACGTCATTATGGCGAGCCGGATAATAACGTTCACGCGGTGCAGATGGAGCTGGCGCAACAGAATTATCTGAAAACCGAGTGCGCGCCATTTGAATATGACGAGACAAAAGCGTCGCACCTTCGCTCGTTTCTGCAAATAATATTGCAAAACATTGAACAAATGGCTTTGCACGGTCTGCTTTGAATCTGCGAGTGTGCAGGGATATTTTTTGTCCGTTCGAAATCATTTATATTGAACAGACCATAATACAATGAGGAGCGGGTGATGACGGGACCCCTTGCAGGCGTTCGCATAATTGAATTTACCGGAATTGGTCCCGGTCCCTTTTGCGGCATGATGCTTGCCGATCATGGGGCCGAAGTTATCCGGATTGATCGTCCCGGCGGTTTTATGTTACCCGGTGACCCGTTAGCCCGATCTCGAAAATCCATTGCGATTGATACAAAAAAACCGGAAGGTGCGGCGCTTGCCCGCGAGATTGTCAAAACTGCTGATGGTTTGATTGAAGGCTATCGGCCAGGCGTGATGGAGCGGCTGGGGCTGGGCCCGCAAATTCTGCATAAAGATAATCCCAAACTCGTCTATGGGCGCATGACGGGCTGGGGACAAAACGGGCCGTACGCCAGCGCAGCTGGTCACGATATTAATTACATAGCGTTGAGCGGCGCGCTGCACGGATGCGGGCGCAAGAACGACAAACCAACGCCCCCCGTCAATTACCTTGGTGACTTTGGTGGCGGCGCAATGATGCTTGCATTCGGTATGGTCAGCGCAATTCTCGCCGTTAAAAACGGTGCAAAGGGCCAGGTGATAGATTGCGCCATGACTGACGGATCAGCGCTGTTAACAGCGATGACTTATGGGCTCAAAGCAGCCGGTCAATGGCGGGACAAGCGCGGCGTAAACCTGCTGGATACTGGTGCGCATTTTTACGATACTTATGAGACAAAAGACGGAAAGTGGATTTCAATCGGCGCGCTGGAGCCGCAATTTTATGCGTTGCTTCGCGAAAAACTCAACCTCGCGGAGGATAAGGCGTTCGACGCTCAACTTGATCAATCGAAATGGGATTTGTTGAAGCAAAAATTGACAGAGATATTCAAAACACAAACACGAGATGACTGGTGCGCGCTCTTGGAAAATACGGATGTCTGTTTTGCGCCAGTGCTTTCCATGGAAGAGGCGCCATTACATCCGCATAACGTCAGCCGTGGCGCGTTTATCACTGTTGACGGCGTGACGCAGCCAGGTCCAGCGCCGCGTTATTCAGATTCAAAAAACGATCATCCAACCCCGGCACCGGATGTCGGCGCTGACGCTGTAGAAATTTTATCGATGATTGGAAGGCGCGAAGACGAAGACAAGCTGCGCCAGGCCGGCGTGATCATCTGATTTACTGGTAGAGTACTCCCGGCAGCCACGTAGCGATATTAGGGTAAAGCGCTAAAACGCCAAGCGCCAGCAACTGAATGAATATATATGGTATCGCCCCGCGGTATATTTCAGCGGTTTTCACTTCCGGCGGCGCCACGCCGCGCAGATAGAACAATGCAAACCCAAAAGGCGGCGTTAAAAAGGACGTTTGCAGGTTGATCGCCATCATGACGCCCAGCCAGATCGGGTCGAGGCCCATCATTAACAGCGGCGGTCCCACAAGCGGCACGACAACAAGCGTTATCTCGATAAAATCGAGAAAAAAGCCTAGGATGAACATGACCAGCATCACAGTAATGACAGCGCCGGTGACCCCGCCCGGCGTCGCCGCCAACGCTGCGTGAACCGTCTCGTCGCCGCCCAGGCCGCGAAAGATGAGTGAAAATAACGCGGCGCCGATCAGTATGGTGAAGACCATCGTCGTAACGCGCGCCGTCTGGTCAAGGATTGGCGCCAGCGTTTTCTGCCGGCGCAGTTGCACAAGGCTGGCGACCACGCCCCACGGCGTCAAAGCAAACAGGAACATGGCCGCAATCACGCCGGCCGATTCTAGCGGCTGCGCATTCTCCCGGCCGATACGCAGATCAAGCATGCCCGAAAGCACCACCAGCCCGGCAATGGCGAATGCGGTAACGTAAATAGGCAGTCTTCCTGATAACAAAGATCCTTTCGGCGCCATGCGTGCGCCGGCGATCAGCATCGCGCCGATGACGCCGACGCTCGCGGCTTCGGTCGGCGTTGCCGCGCCGGCGAGAATAGAGCCAAGGACTGCGATTATCAGCAATAGCGGCGGCGGAAGCACTTTTAATGCATCGAGCCAGACCGTTCTGACGTCGCCGCGTTCAATGGCGGGAATGGCGGGCGCTTTCTGGGGTTGGGTGACAGCGACAAAAACTTGCCAGAGCAGATACATCCCGACAAGCATCAATCCCGGCAATAATGCGCCCGCGAAAAGGTCGCCCACGGATATAGTTTCCGGCGCAAACACGCCTTGCTCCAGCTGCGCTTTTTGATACGCGTTGGATATCACATCGCCAAGCAGAATCAGCACAATGGATGGCGGAATGATCTGGCCCAATGTGCCCGCTGCAGCGATGGAGCCGGCCGAAAAAGCCTGGTCGTAGCCGCGCCTCAACATGGTGGGCAGGCTAAGCAAACCCATCGTTACGACGGTCGCCCCGACAATCCCCGTGGACGCCGCAAGCAGAGCCCCGACAACTGTCACCGAAAGCCCCAGCCCGCCGCGCAACGAACCGAAAAGTTTCGCCATCGCTTCCAGCAACTCTTCCGCGATTTTCGATTTTTCTAAAATGACGCCCATAAAAATGAACATCGGCACAGCGATCAGGGTTGTATTGACCACCGCCCCGAAAACGCGTTGAGGGAAGGGACGTAAAAATGAAATATCGAAAACGCCGAAAACCATGCCCAGAATGGCGAAGAGAAGCGCCGTTCCTGCGAGACTGAACGCCACGGGGTATCCCGCCATTAGAAGCGCGCACAGAAAGACGACCATGGCGATGTCCAGCCATCCGGCGAACCAGCAACCGCAGACCGCGATATCCCCAATGGCGAAATCCATCACGCGCGCTCCTTTAGGACCGCGCCGGCGCGTAAGGCAATCGAGAATCCTGCTATCGCCAGCAACATGGCGAAGGCAGGTATGAAGGATTTGATAATGAACACCGCCTGAATGCCGGAAGATTCATTCGAGCCTTCGCCAACGGCCCAACTGTTTCCCACATAAGGCGCTGCGGTCCATAATAATAACAGGCAAACCGGGAAAAGAAAAAGATAGGTTCCGAGAAAGTCGACCAGCGCCTTTCGTTTTGGAGAGGCTTCGCGATAAATAATATCGACACGCACGTGATCGTTCGTGAGTAGCGCATACCCCGCCGCCAGCAGGAACACGGCGCCATGCATGTAAGTAATGGACTCCTGCATGAAGATGTAATTGAGTCCAAAAACATAGCGCAACACAACGACGGCGAACTGCACCAGCGCCATAAACAGCAATAGCCACATTACAATCTGCGCTGTTATGCGTGTTACGGCTTCCAGCGCAGGTCTTATGGCTACAGCAAAATTTGCAACGCCGCCTGAGATGATGACAATCGCTATGAACAAAAGGCAGACGCCGGCGAATTTCATGAGTTGAACGCTCGAAGGCGTCAGCGACAACACCGGTGTAAATGCAGAAAACAAGACGCCGGCTAATATTGAAACAACAATCAAGACCAGCCAGGCCGTCGTTGCGTTCAGCCGGTTTCCTCCGGCGTAAACAGCCAGCGGTATCAACATTGATGGAAAAACAACGCCTGCGGCGAGCCAATTCAAAATATCGCCGGTCAGCTCAAGCATTGCTAGAGTGAAAAGATTTCGCGGCGGATATTCATGTAAGGCTCATCGGAAATTCCGCTCCATGCTTGCGATCTTGCGAGCGAAGTTTTGTAACTTTCGAAAATGCGTCCGGTAATGTCATCGGTCTGCGCTGTTTCCTCGAGTACGTTTTTGGATTCGCGGGCGAGGGCGCGCATCACATCGTCCGGCATTTGGCGGAGTTGAACGCCATGATCAGTGACCAGTTGTTCAAGCGCAACGGCGTTGTGGTGAATATATTCAGCGATGGAAAGGTGGTTTGCCCGGTGGCACGCCCCTTCGATAATGGATTTTTCCTGCAGCGTCATGCCTTCCCACAAATCCAGATTCACACCGACGCCGAGCTGCGCGCCTGGTTCGTGAAAACCGGGCCAGTAATAATATTTTGCTTCGCGATATAAGCCGAAAGCAATATCGTTCCATGGTCCGACCCATTCTGTCGCGTCAATGGCGCCGGACTGCAGCGCCTGATAAATTTCACCGCCCGAAATGGCGACGGCAGAGGCGCCTATGCGGCGCAGCACCTCCCCGCCCAGGCCGGGCATGCGTATCTTCAACCCACGCATGTCTTCCAGGGAATTTATTTCCCGTTTGAACCAGCCGCCCATTTGATGGCCCGTATTGCCGGCGGCGAAGGGTTTGATATTGAAGCGGCTCGATAATTCATCCCATAATTCCTGCCCGCCGCCAAATTCCGTCCACGCCATAATTTCATTGGCGGTCATGCCAAACGGAACCGCTGTGAAATAGGCGAATGCCGGAGACTTTCCCACCCAATAATATTCTGCGCCATGATAAAGATCAGCCGCACCATTAGCGACAGCGTCAAAACTTTCAAAAGCGCCGACAAGCTCGCCCGCTGCGAAAACCCGCACGCGCAAGGCGCCGCCTGACATTTCCGTGATGAATTGCGCCGTGCGCTCGGCCATTGTTCCAAGGCCGGGAAAGTCTTTGGGCCAAGTGGTCACCATTTTCAATTCGCGCGATTCAATGGAACCGGGAATGGCGGCGCCGCCGGCCGGAACACCGCATTCACACCCCGTTGCAAGACCGGCCGCGCCTATGGCGCCGCCTTTTAGAAATTGCCGCCTTTTTATCATCCGCCCCTGTTTGTATTTACTTTTTTAGTTGTTGTCTTGGTCGCGTTCGATCACCTGAATTTCAACATCGCTTTCGCCGGTGGCTGCGCGTTCGCGCTGCTTGGCGGCGCGCCACCGTTCATAAGCATCTTCTTTTTCTGACCGGCTGCGCGCCGCGCCAATTGCTTTATCCGTAGCCAATGACGAACCGTCGCCGCTCGCGCCCGTCGCGTAACAACGCGTCTCGTTGCTGTAACAACGCTGGATACAGGCGGAGCGCGCCGGGCCGTTTTCAATATCGGTGCAAGCGGTTTGACACTGGTTATGCTCCCCGACACAACGGTCTTCGGCATAGCCAAACGGCGCTGACGTACATGCTGGCATGATTAAGGCCGCTGCGGCGACAAGCAAAACTTTCAAGGTGCTGCTCCCTGCTGAAACAATGATCCCCGCATGCAGCAAAAAGATACACTGTCTCGCCTGTCAGCGCAAAGATTAACTAATGGAACAGGCGTCAGGAGCGCGTGGATGCGCCCATACGGGACCAGCCCCGCGTTCCCAATGTCTCTAACGGCTGGAACTGTTTTTTATAATCCATCTTGCCGGATCCGTTCACCCAGTAGCCAAGATAGACGTAAGGGAGTCCAAGCTCTTGAGCGAAAGAGACATGATCCAGGATCATGTATCGTCCAAGTCCTCTGGCGCTCTCCTCCGGTTCAAAAAAGCTGTACACCATGGACAGCCCGTCCGTCAGGCGGTCGGTCAGCGCCGCGGCGATGAGGCGCTCTTCCCGGGAATGCCTGTCGCGAACGAGATATTCGATGATCACGGTATCGACACTCGTTTCTTCAACCATTGACGCATAATCAAGTACAGTCATGTCCGCCATCCCGCCATCGCTATGCCGCGTGTCGAGGTAGGCGCGAAGCATGGAGAATTGCTCACTGGTGGCGCTGGGTGCGCGTAAGCGGCGGATGACATCGGCGTTTTTAGCAATCGTTCTTTTGCGAGAACGCGAAATATCGAACTCATCTACGACGATGCGAACCGGCACGCATGCGCTGCATGCTTCGCAGGCTGGCAGGTAAATCAGATTTTGCGACCGGCGGAACCCGCGTCGCGTCAGCAATGAATTTGTAGCCGACGCCGTTTCTCCAGAGAGGTAGGAGAAAATTTTCCGCTCGCGACGGCCTTTCAGATAAGGGCAGGGCGCCGGCGCCGTGATGTAGAATTCACCGCCTTCAAGCCCGAACCGCCGTGCAAAATCTTCGTTACTCATGTTGTCCGTTCTAACAACAAAACCTTAGCGGGCGATTATCAATCCCGCAATGAATCCCTGAATCCGTTCTCATCGCGTGTCAATTCAACTCAAAGTAGAACGGCGCGACGAAGGTATAGACCGCCCACAGGAGTAAAATGAGCGGTCCGCCGACGACCAGAAAATCCTTAAATTTGTAATGACCCGGCGTCATCACCAGCAGGTTTGTCTGATATGCAATCGGTGTTGCAAATGAGCAGTTTGAACCGAAAATGACTGTTAAGACCAGTGCATGCTCATCCATGCCGACTTGTTGAGCGGCTGCGACGGCTACGGGTGTGAAAAGAACGGCGGTGGCGTTGTTGGACAATACATTCGTCATCGCCGCGCACATGATGAAAAACGCCGACATCAGCACCATAGGTCCGAAACTGCCGGCGCTGGAAGCGAGCGCATCGCCGAGAAAGGCGGCGCCGCCCGTGCGTTCAAGCGCGGCCCCCATGGCCAGTGAAGCGCCGATCAAGAGGTATATGCGCCGGTCCACTGCGCGCGCCGCCTGACGGACATTCAAACATCCTGTCGCCACCATCGCCGTCGCGCCGACAATCGCCGATACGGCGATGGGAACGAGCCCGGTTGCCGTAAAACCGATCACGCCGGCGAAAATCAGCGCCGCAATGCGAGCATTTCGCTGGTCGGGCAAATTTTGCATGGAATATTCCAGCAACAGGATATCGCGGTCGGAGCGCAAGGCGCGGATATCTTTCAGGTCGCCAAGAATGAGCAATACATCGCCGGCTTCGAGACGTATTGTGTTCATCTGCGTTCGTATCATGCGGCTTCGCCGCTCAATGCCGAGAATGACGCAGTTGGTTTGTGCGTGAAAACCGATTTGAGCGACCGAACGGCCGATCAGGCGAGAGCCGGGAGCGACGATCGCTTCAACAAGCGTTAACTGGGTTGAGCGTTGGACCGATCCGTCTTCATCGTCGGCGATCGAGGTTTCCGCCATCAATCCCTCGAGCATATCGGGGTTCGACTTCAGCAGCGATGTCAAGGATGAACGCGTCGCCGCGACAATCACCACATCCCCTGCGCGGAAGGCGAAATCTTCAAAAGGCGGCAGGATCGCCCGCTCGCGCCGCTGAACCATGCGAACGGTGATATCCGGCAAATCGACAAAAAGTCCCGCCACCGGCCCTTTGCCGATCAGCGGGTGGCCGCGATTGATTTCAATCTGCGCAATAAAATGTTTGCCTTCGCGTTCTGTCACGCCCGGCTGATTTGGGTTGTCGCGCTTGGGCAACAACCAGCGTCCCGCCGTCGCCATATAGACTATGCCAGCGCTGGCGAGGATGAGCCCCATAGGCGTCAATTCAAAAAAGCCGATTTCGCCGCCGGTCGTCGCCCGGTAGGACTGCGCCGCCAGTAGGTTTGTGGATGAACCGATCAATGTCGTCATCCCGCCAAGGATGGAAAGATACGAAAGCGGCATCATAAAGCGGGATACGCGGATTTTGCTCTGTTGCGCGATCGCCGCCATGATGGGAATAAACATCACCACCACGGGCGTGTTGTTCAGAAACGCGCTGACCACCATGATAAAAAGAAAAACAAGTCCGGTGACCAGCAACGGCCATTTATCAAATGCGCGCAACAGATATTCCGTAGGATGTTCAAGCGCGCCCGCCTGAAACATTCCCTGTCCGATAATAAGCAAACCTAAAATGGCGAATAGCGCGGGACTGGCGAAGCCCGAGAGTAATATTTCCGTCGATAGCAGGTTGGTTCCGTCGCCGCTTTCCATTGGCGCGGCCAGGAACAGGATAAGCAGCGCGACGATTGCGCCGGCGGAGACAAGCTCCAAGGGCAGACGATCGGCGGTGTAAAATACGATCGTCACGGCGATAATGGCGAGCGTCGCCCACATCTGCCAGGGTGCTGCGAGAAAGGTTTCCATCATGTCAGATTGTCTTTAACCGGCCCTGTTGTGAACCATCCATTGATATAAAAGCCGTCTAAAGCTTTGTATTTTCGCAATTTAATGCTAACGCCACAACCTTAGTACGATTTTCTGAATGGCGGAAATGGTCCGTATTTGGCGGGAAAGCAATATCTATGACCGATAAATACAGGCCCTTAAAGGATGCATTTGGCCGTTTCGCCACCGGAATTGCCGTGGCCGCCTGCCGCACCGCGGAGGGCAATATAAATGCGATCACTATCAACTCCTTTGCGTCCGTCTCCCTCGAACCGGCGCTTTTATTATGGTGTCTTGAAAACCGGGCGTCGACATATAGCGCCTTTATGGCCGCCGACGCTTATTCCGTAAATGTATTGCGTGCAGATCAGCAGGACGTATCCGACTATTATGCAGGGTTTTTAAAAGACCCGATTGGCGAGGAAAAATTCCAATCCTGGGTTACGGGCGCTCCCGTCATGAAGGACAGGCTAGCTGCGTTTGATTGCAAAATTTTCAACCGCCATGATGCGGGGGATCATGTAATACTCGTCGGGGAAGTTGTTCGCTTTGAAAGCGGCGAGGGCGAGCCGCTGGTGTATTACGCCAGTCAGTATTATCAGGGAACAAAGTAAGATGCAGCGGCTCGCTTTTCTTGGTCTAGGCGTCATGGGTTATCCCATGGCGGGACATCTTTTAAAAAGCGGTCACAGTACAATTGTTTATAATCGCACAGCGACAAAAGCCGAGCAGTGGGCGTCGGAATTTCAAGGCGAGATAGCCCTGAGCGTTGTTGATGCGGTAAAGGGCGCCGATATCGTTTTCGCCTGCCTTGGCGATGATCCGGATGTTGCGGCTGTCATAGAAGAAGCTGTGGAGGGGTTGCAGCGGGGCGCGCTTTTTGTTGATCATACAACTGCATCGCCGTCGCTTGCGCGGCGGCTACATGCTCAATTATCCGAACTTGATGTCGGCTTCGTTGATGCGCCTGTTTCGGGCGGTCAGGCGGGCGCTGAAAATGGAAAACTTTCCATCATGTGCGGCGGCGAAAATGCGCATGTCGCGAAAGCAAGACCGATCATGGAGAGTTACGCAGCGCGGATCGTGCATATCGGGCCGCCCGGCCACGGCCAGCTATGCAAGTCGGTCAACCAGATCTGTATCGCGGGCGTGCTGCAAGGATTGTCAGAGGGCGTTCATTTCGCGGCTCGGGCCGGCCTCGATATCGATAAAGTGCTCGAAGCGATTTCCGGCGGCGCCGCACAAAGCTGGCAACTGGAAAACCGCGCGAAAACCATGGCCGCAGACGAGTTTGATTTTGGTTTTGCAGTCGACTGGATGCGCAAGGATTTGCGAATTGCGCTGAACGAAGCCCGTGAAAATGGATCACGCCTTCCTTTAACCGCGCTTGTCGATCAGTTTTACGCTGATGTGCAGGCTATGGATGGTGGAAGATGGGATACGTCCAGCCTGATTCGCCGGTTAAATGATATTGACTAAAGTTAACGCGCATCATCAGGTTGTGCGCGGAAAAACCATATGTTCAGCTCTTCATTATTCACAGAATCGAAAGCATGATCGTCGATCTTGCGCGCCAGAATGCTTGGCAACGGCCCAAACTTATTTTTTGCGATGGCAAGTATTGAGATGGTTAGAGTATTGCAATGAACGCCACTTTTTTAAAATCCGCGATTTTCGCCGGTGCAATGGTTTCGATCACATCCGGAACCGTCCACGCCTCCGCATTTGTACTGAACACGCAAAGCGCGAAAGCCCTCGGGTCGGCGACGGCGGGCGCGCAAGCGTCAAAAGCGACGCCGGGAAACGCCTATTTCAATCCTGCGTCGATTGTGGGTGTAAAAAATATCGAAAGTTCTTTTTCCATCATCGGCGTGATTGCCGACACATCCTACAAGGATGCGTCGGGCAGGCTTTTCGGCGCTGTGCCCGTCACGGGAGATACGGCCGGAGAGAATGTCGTCGATGACGCCGTTTTTCCATCCGGCGCGGCATCCGTGAAATTGAACGATTACCTGTATGCGGGACTAACTGCGTATGCGCCAGTCGGATTTAGCACATCCTACAGCGATACATCCATAATACGCTATCACGGTACGCTTTCGAAAGTCGTATCCGGATCAATCTCGCCGATACTCGGTATTGATCTGGGGGGCGGCTGGTCAATTGCGGGCGGGCCGCGGCTGCAATATCTGGATATTGAAATCGACGGCGCCATCGATGCGGCGGGAATTGAATCCGCTTTGCTGATGACCGCTACACCGCCTGGCGCACAGGATGTTTTTTTCGATCTTGGCGGCGATGACTGGGCTTTGGGCTACGCCGTAGGGTTGCAGGGCGATCTCACCGACAGAATTCATTTCGGCTTCAGTTTTACATCCAAAGTCGACCACCGCGCGCGGGGGCAGGCGCAATTTGATCTTGATGGTTCGGCCGCGGGGCAAAATCTTTTTGCAACAGTCGGATTATTTCAGGACACCGGTTTTTCAATGGATTTATCGACTCCCGCCATTATCCAGGCTGGCGTCGTGGCGGATGTAACGCCAGAAATAAGATTGCTTGCCTCGGTCGTGCAGACGCGCTGGGACAGTCTTGGCGAACTGGCCGCTGAATTCGACAATCCGGCCCAGCCAACAGAAGTTACAACGCAGAACTGGAGCAATGCGTGGTCAGGCGCGGTAGGCGCGGAGTTTGATTTATCCCAGAACGACACCATCCGTTTCGGGGTGATGCTTGAGGAAGACCCGGTCAACGCGAACTTTTCAACGGCGCGTATTCCGGGCGCAAGCCGTGTGTACCTCGCCGCCGGCTATTCGAGAGACTTGTCCGATAAAGCCTCGTTGCACCTGTCAGCCTCATACATCAACAATAACGATCAGCAGATCAATCATAACCCGGCTCTGCCCGAAAACCTGTTTCGCGGATCGCTGCAGGCCGATGGTCATTTTAATATCCTGGCGGTTAGCGTTGGGCTGGACTGGCGTTTCTAACACTCTCTTCAAAAAGCTGGCCTCTGCTACTGATCATTGCTGCAATTCTGGCGATGTGCAAAATACAAGTTGCATTTAGCCTGGGAGTTAGCGCATGGGGCCCGTTCAAACAGCCAAGCCCGACTGGAAGACGGATGATCTGGAGCTTTTTGAGAATGAAGCTTTCAAGTTTTTCTCCCGGGAGCTGACGCCGCATGTCGAAAAATGGCGCGACCAGGGATGTGTTGACCGCTGGGCGTGGACCAAGACCGGGGAGGCGGGACTTTTGTGCATGTCAATGCCTGAAGAATACGGCGGCGCCGGCGGAACATTCGCGCACGAACAGGTTTTCATGGAGCAGCAGATACGCGCCGGCGTTGAAGGGTTTGGCGCGGGCTTGCATAATTGCATTGTCGCCCCCTACATTCTTCATTACGGCACGGAAGAACAAAAAAAACGATGGCTGCCGCGCATGGCGTCAGGCGAGCTTGTGGGCGCAATCGCCATGAGCGAACCCGGCACGGGTTCCGATCTGCAATCTGTACGTACAACTGCTTTGCAGGAAGGCAATCAATATGTGGTGAATGGACAAAAAACATTCATCACTAACGGTCAGACGGCGAACCTTATTATTATCGTATGCAAGACGGACCCCAAAGAAGGCGCAAAAGGCGTTTCCTTAATGGTTGTGGAAACGGACGGCGCCGACGGCTTCGAACGCGGGCGAAATCTTAAAAAACTTGGCCATAAGGCGCAGGACACGTCCGAATTATTTTTCAACGATGTAAAAATACCGACTGAAAACTTGCTTGGCACTGAAGAAGGGCAGGGATTTTACCAGCTCATGCAGCAATTGCCTCAGGAGCGCCATCAGATAGCGGTGCAGGGCATGGCGGTCATCGAACGGGCGCTGAAGTTGACCATTGAATATGTCAAAGACCGGCAGGCTTTCGGCCGTCCGATCATGTCTTTTCAAAATACGCAATTCAAACTGGCTGAGTGTAAAGCGCGCGCAACAATGGCCCGCGTTTTCGTGGATTATTGCACCGGGCAGCTGATTGACGGGAAACTCGACGCGGTTACGGCGTCCATGTCAAAAATGCTGCTTTCCGATCTGGAAAACGAAATTGTTGACGAATGCCTCCAGCTTTTTGGCGGCTACGGCTATATGGATGAATATCCCATCAGCCGGATGTATACCGATGCGCGCGTTCAGCGGATTTATGGCGGCACAAACGAGATCATGAAGCTGTTGATTGCGCGATCCTTGTAGTCCGGCTTGTGCTGAACTAGAAATGGACGGCTTGCGGGAAAGCATTGAATCGGCGCTAAAATCCCCTCATGGATACCGCCGCGGTCTTCGCCGCTCTCAATATAATCGGCCTGTTCGTATTCGCCGTTTCCGGCGCGCTGACGGCGCTGCGCAACGATATGGATATTTTCGGCGTCGCCATGATAGCGTTCGTTACCGGCGTCGGCGGCGGCACTATCCGTGATATTATGCTTGGCTCTTTTCCGGTCTGGTGGATAGCCGCCCCGTCTGCGGTGTTTATCTGCCTTTCGGGCGCTGCTGCGGCGACTCTTGCCCAGCCCCTGATTGTCTCCCGTTTGAAAGCGCTCATCTGGGCTGACGCTGTCGGTCTTGCAGTGTTTTCGGTGCTTGGCGCACAGGCGGCGCTGGCGGCGGATGCGCCGGCGATCATCGCCGTCTTCATGGGCGCCGTGACCGCAACTTTCGGCGGCGTTGTCCGCGATGTTTTGCTGAATGAGCCGCCGCTTATTTTAAAGCAGGACATTTACGCGACCGCCGCACTCCTCGGCGCCGGCGTCTATGTGGGCTTGCTCACGCTCGGACTGGGCTCTAGCCCGTCCGCGATCGCCGCAGCGTTAACGACCTTCGCCATTAGGGCCGCGGCCATCATCTTTGACATTCCGTCGCCAAAATTTGCGCGTGCACGCAAAAACGAGCTGGAATGACGCATGACCAAAGGCCCCTTGCACAGGCTGCGTTTTTCGCTATCTAGGGAGGCTCCGGTCCCCGGGGCCAGCGGGTATAGCACAATGGTAGTGCAGCAGCCTTCCAAGCTGAATATGCGGGTTCGATTCCCGCTACCCGCTCCAGAACACCATTAATCCCAGTCAAAGTCCCCGGAGGTGAGCTATGGCAATCGGCGGCCAGCGGCCTACCCTTGGAGTCAAAAACGCCCACGGAAAGACAACGAACGCACCGATCCGGCCAACGATGCCGGCGCGCGGGACGACAATCGCCTTTCGCTCCCGGTCGATCTCGTCGGCCCGATGCAAAAGCGGCTTTGGAAGCAATTCATTGCGCCCGCCCACTGGCTCACGAAGTTCGACACGCCGAGGGCTTACATGTGGGTTGTTCTTCAATCAGACTTCTGGCTGATCTGAAAGCGTTCAACGCGGCGATGATCTCTCAACTACGCACGCTCGGCAGCGAGCTTAGACCCTTCCTCGCGCGCACGCATGGGGAAGAAAGTCATCAAAACGCCGGTCGAGACCGAGGGCGACGAGTTTTTTACTTAGTAACCAACTAGCCCATCGCTGAAGTCCCGAAAAATCCTCAAGGCACGCTGGCGCGACTGTGCTGAGGATGAGGAAGAAGAAACTCCGTTGGATAAATATCAACAAGCAGCTATCACTCTGGCTTGGGGAGTAAGGATGAGAGCGCGTCTCTCAGCGCGGGGATTTCATCATTCCCAAGCATGCGGACAAACCAAGTCTTGAATTCGGCAACATTTTGTTTTCGCATTAGGCTAGAAGTTTTTGCGACAATACCTTTATGAGAAAATAAGGATAGCAACTTGGACAAGTCAGATTGTCGTACAGCTTCTATAATCAAGCTTTTCCGCTCTTCTACTATGCTCTCAACCGATAAACCCTCGATGGCTTCGTTTAGTTTCGGAGCGATATCTGATGGATCACTAATTCCGCTTAAGTCTATTTTCTTGAGCTTGTGATCGATTCGGCGTGCAACATGCTCACAAAGAAACTCCGACAATACCTTATCATCGTTAGCGAACGAAGAAATCCACTCCAGCAAAGCGGACTGGCGTTCTTGAAGTTCTGCACTGGGAAGTTTATCGATTTGGGCTATGGCGGCCAACACCTTCGGATGTGCATATAAATTTTCAATTTCGCAAACAGGCAGGCAATAAATTCCGCGTTCTTGAAAATACTCTATATCGGAAGGGCTATAGCTATCAGCATCAATCAAGCCGGCACAATGTACGCGTGTCAGTTGTGGATTGCGTCTAAAGCTTGCTACCGCATGAATTATTTCTGTGCACGAATTACGCGGTAATACTGTCCATTCCTTATAGATGCGCCTATAGATCGCATAATCGGAGGTGTTAGACTGGCTTCCTTCGATCAGCAGTATTGGTCGCCTGCTTCCTAAAATTAGTGCGAGAGTTTCTTCGCTGAACCACTCATCTTCGTTTAGTTCTTCAACGTCCCACGTTGCGCCTGGGGTAAAGCTTTTTGCAACATACTTCTTTCCTTGCCGACCTGATACAAATTCGATGTCGTGGGATATTACTAAGAAATAACAGTCGTCTCTAAGTGATTCGACTTCATCCCAAAGTTTACCATGTACGGAACGATGAATATGTAGCTCAGGCTCGTCAATTATTATTAGAGTCCCTGGTCGAGCGCATAAGACTTGTCCCAAAAGATAGAAAGTGGCACGTTCACCATCGCTAAGTTCGGATGCCTCGTAGCGGGCTTGATCATTATTTTCTTCGTTAGTAACTGGTACTGCAAAGATTTTGTCCGCATTAAATTCCAACTTACGATGAGGATGTACAGCTTTCCAAGCGGCAACAAGTTTTGTCATTCTACTCGGAGGTGGAGGGGTGCCGGGCTGCTTCTTACACAAATCATAATAAGCAGTAGTCACGTTTAGGTGGTCGGCAAACAGCGTCTGAATCAATGCGTCGAAATCATTTAAGATTCTTGTTACTTCACCTCTGCCCCATCTTTGTGCACTCCGAATTTCAGGATTGACAGTTCTTGCATGGCCACCAACCAGCACGTTTTCGGCAACCTCTTGGCTTGTCTTTGGGAGTTCCAGATTGAGAAACAGATTTCGCTGAGCAGAGATGCGATGAGCTGACATACCAAGATTTTTTTCAAGATATGCGGCTAATCGGGATTTTCCGCTCCCATTTGCGCCAACGATGAAGGCCGTCTGACCTTCTTCTAGTTCAATCGGAAGGCTTCCATGAGCCAAAGGGATGTCTATTTTCATCATAGGAACAAATTGAATTATGAGTTGGCCGAAAGTCAATCGACAATTCGAAAACTGAGATAGTAAGAGATGTCTACCACGAATATGAAATCCGCTCTCGACGTGAATGGCCTCTTCATACCTCACTTGCACTTATTCAAAGCTCTAAGGCAGTATGTTTCGCCAGTTTACTTTAGCAATGATGAGGTCGAGGCCGCCCCTAGATTCGCAGCAATTGGTTCATCAATAAATTTGCACTACCGCAGTCGGTTTTTCCAAGTCACCTGCCGTCACGTAGCGGAGGATCAAACACGGGACTACTTCTCCATTGGTCAAAACTATTATGACCCTGCGCTCGGATGGCGATTTCAAAGTACGAAAAGGATTTACGGAAAGGGAGATACGCCGCGCAAAGTGGATACGCCCGGCGAGGATATGCTTATCGCGGAATTTGAAGAGTTGCCTGAGGCAGCCAAGCGCAATTTTCTCAAGATTGAAGACAACTTCTTTATGGACGAAGGAAATCAGAGACAGGTCAGGACAGTGGAATGCTTCATCGTGGGATTCCCCAGCCAATCGGTCATGCCTGAATGGGGTGAGGTAAGTGACGACAAGCTAGAACTACTTTCATGGAAGCTTGCCCCCGCTTTTAAAGGAGATGCGTTTTATCGTGATCGAGATGGCTTTGATGATGACCAGCTAATTCCAATGGAACTGCCTGATGGGTTTGGAGAAATTGACCCGAATGGATTGAGCGGCTGCCCTTGCTTTCATGTGTATGTATTAAATGACGGAAGATTTCGTTTCGGGCTTAACGGAATTGTGGTGGCTGCAAATCGAGAGTTGGGAAAAATTGGTCTACTGCCCGCCCGCGCTCTCCGCCTTCGATTTGAAGATCTATTTGCTAAATGAAAACTTTAGCGGGAACGTTAAATTGGGCTGACTTCTGCCCCCTAATCCCCAACTCGAAAGTCGCACAAAGGGCGCACGGTGAAAGCCAAAATTTTTTTCCATATATAACAAGTACTTACGGAAAAGCATGGAGGGCGTTACCCGCTCCAGAAAATCAAAAAAAGACCAGTGTGTTGAAGATAACACCCGGTCAAACATGAGTTCTCGCCTGATATGTTGGGCGTCGTGCGCGCAATCGACTGATGTGACCGGCGCGACTGCGTACGGGTTTTGGGATGGCTGCCCTCAAAATTCTTCTGTGTCGATTTCTTTCTGGGTGCCTGGCGGATAGCGCCCGCCGCTGACGGTTTTTTCGTTTAACAGTTCGTCAAGTCGCGCAACGACATCTTTCGAGAGTACGACATGGCTGGCGCCAATGTTTTCTTCCAGATGGACTTGCGAGGTTGTTCCCGGAATCGGAATGATGTGTTCGCTTTGCTGCAACAGCCAGGCGAGCGCGAGCTGCGAGGGGGTGCAATCAGCCTCTTTTGCAAGCCGCCGGTATTCGGGCAAAAGTTTTTGATTTTCAGAAAAATGCGGTTCGTTGAAACGCGGCATGGCGCGGCGTATGTCTTTCTCCGCAAAATCCTCCGGAATAATGTCAGCGCTTGTCAGAAACCCGCGCGCCAGCGGCGAGAAAGCAATAAACGCCGCGCCGATTTCTTTAGCGGCGTCAAGCGCGCCGATTTCCACATTGCGCGACCAGAGTGAATATTCTGATTGCACCGCTGCAATAGGGTGTTCACCATGCGCATTGCGAATTGTTTCTGCCGAAACTTCCGACAGGCCGATATCGCGCACTTTGCCTGCTTCAACCATACGGGCCAATTCACCAACGCTTTCTTCAATCGGTATTTCGTTCAGCTTGTCGTAACGATGAAGATAATAGAGGTCGATGGTATCCGTCTGTAAACGCTGGAGGGATTCGTCGATGGTCTTTCGCAGCGTTTCCGGCCGTCCGTCTATAACGCGTTTGCCGTCAACGCCGGTCATGCCGCATTTCGACGAAAGGTGGATTTTGTTGCGGACGGATTTGAGCGCCGGTCCGACCAGCGCTTCGTTTTTGCCGAAGCCATAGAGCGCAGCGGAATCGAAATGCGTGACGCCGAGATCCACGGCGCGATGAAGGACCTTTATCGCGTCTTCCGGCGCAGGCGGGACGCCGTAAGCGTGGCTCAAATTCATGCAGCCGAGGCCGATTTCAGCGACCTCGAATTGACCGATCTTTCGCGTTTTCATGTCGGACCGCTTAACCTTGCGCGTTCAGTTTTTCTTCAAGCTGGTTCAGCACATCGTAGCAGGCGAGGACCTGCCCGACGCTGGAATTTGGCTCGCGCCCTTCTTTGATAGCGGCAAAGAATTCACGGTCCTGTAATTCAATGCCGTTCATGGAGACATCTACATTCGACACATTTATCGGCTCTTCGCGGCCGTCAACGAGATCGTCATACCGGGCGATATAGGTGCCGTTGTCGCAGATATAGCGGAAGAACGTACCGAGCGGCCCGTCATTGTTAAACGACAGCGATAGCGTGAGGATTTTTCCTGTTTCAGTTTTGAGCTGGATCGACATATCCATGGCGATGCCAAGTTCTGGATGGGTCGGTCCCTGGATTGCGTTTGCGACAACAACTTTTTCGCCGGTCTGATATTGAAATAAATCAACTGTGTGCGCCGCGTGATGCCAGAGCAGGTGATCGGTCCAGGACCGCGGCTCTCCTTTAGCGTTGATGTTCTTGCGGCGGAAGAAATATGTCTCAACATCCATCTGCTGAATCGTTAGTTCGCCCGCCTTGATTTTATTGTGCACCCATTGATGGCTGGGGTTGAACCGCCGCGTGTGGCCGACCATGCAAACACGACCGGTCTCTTTTTGTTTGTTTGCTACCGACTGCGCGTCGCTCCATGAGTCGGCGAGGGGTATTTCAACTTGCACATGCTTGCCCGCGTCCATGCACTGTATCGCTTGTTCGGCGTGCATCTGGGTCGGGGTACACAAAATCGCAGCGTCCACGCCAGGCTGGGCAAGGGCTTCGCTGAGGTCTGTTGCGGCGTGCGGAACGCCATACTCGTCCGCAACCTTTTGCGTGGGTTCGAGCCTGCGGCCGACGACTGACACAACCTCGACGCCGTCAATATTCTTGATGCCGTCCAGATGTTTCAGCCCGAAAGCGCCGGCGCCGGCGAGGACTACCTTGATTGTCATAGGATAAACTCTCCTTTCGTTATGAAGCCGGTTCAAGAACGATATGTCCGACCGCCGTATTCGAAGCGGGCACGTGATAATGCCGGTGCAGTGCTTTCGGGCTCGCTCCAAGCGCGCCGGCCATAATCAGCCACATCACCATTTCGATGCCTTCTGATCCGGTTTCGCGCAGATACTCAATATGCGGAATATTTCGTAGGCGCTCGTGGTCTTTCGAGAGATCGTCAAGGAAGCGCTGATCCCATTCTGCATTGATGAGACCTGCCCGCGGCCCCTGCAGCTGATGGCTCATGCCGCCAGTGCCCCAGACGTGCACATTTAATTCTTCTTCATAGCTTTCGATAGCGCGTCTGATCGCTTTGCCCAGATTGTAGCAGCGATTACCGGTCGGCGGCGGGTAGGTAACGACATTGACCGCCAATGGAACGATTTTGCAAGGCCACGCGTCCGGCTGGCCGAACATCAACGATAGAGGAACGGTAAGACCATGATCGACATTCATTTTGTTAATGATGGTCATATCGAATTCATCAAGGATGCACGATTGTGCAACGTGCCAGGCGAAATCAGCGTCATTCTTTACCAAGGGAACCGGTCGCGGCCCCCAACCTTCATCGGCAGGTGTAAAGGTGTCCGCGCAACCGATGGCAAAGGTCGGTATTAAATTCATGTCGAATGCGGAGGCATGGTCATTATAAACAAGCACGATGACGTCTGGCTTGTTTTCCGGCTTAGCGATCCAGTCTTTTGTCCATTCATAGCCAGCGTAGATCGGCTTGAAATATGGATCATCCATTTTCTTCTGATCAATCCCGACGCCAAGCAGCGGGACATGACTGGTGGCGATGCCGGCGGTTATGCGCGCCATATCATTTTTTCTCCCTGATCGAGCGAACGCCGTCTGGCGATCTGCCGCCTGAATTCATCATCTCTTTGTATTCTTCAACGCTCATGCCGGTCATCGTTGAAACCGCCTGCACGAAGGACAGTCCGTCAGTCGAAAATATTTTGGCGAGAAAATAGATATTACCGCCGAGATCGAGCAAGCGATTGTAGTCGCGCGCCAGTACGGCAGCTTTTTGCTCATCAGTCATCGGCCAATCATTGAGATATTTTTTTTCGTCCGTCTTCCAGCGATCGCGGTTTTCTTTGCTCATCAGGCTCATGGCAAACTGATTGAGCCAGTATCCTTGACGGGCGCGCGACGTCGTAAACACGCGCGTTCCGGGGATATCTTCGAGCTCCGCGAGATAATCGCGTACAGATTTTTGCATGTTCAGCTTTCCTCCGGCCAGTAAAGGCGCATCGGATTATCGACGAGCAGCTTATGTTGAAGCTCTTTTGTCCGTGCGATGCGGGGAATCATATCCACCAGCCATGCGTCGTCCGGCATGTGGCTTTTTAGATTGGGATGCGGCCAGTCGGTGCCCCACAAAACCCGGTCGGGAAAGTCCTCGACGACCTTTGATGCGAAGGGCGCGAAATCATCATAACTCGGCGGGCCTGAAACCGATAACCGTTCCGGGCAGGTGACTTTCGACCAGACATGATCATTGTGGCTCATGAGTTTCAGGAAAAGAGAAAACTCGGGTCCCTCCAGAGATTTGGTTAGATTGGGGCGGCCCATGTGATCGACGACAACGGTCGTATCGATTGAGGAAATAAAATCAAACAGGTCCGGAAGATCCGGTGCTTCGAAATAGATGACGATGTGCCAGCCGTATTTGTTGATCCTCTTTACAAGCCCGGCGAGGGCCTCCGGCGCAATAGGATCGACGAGGCGTTTGACAAAGTTGAACCGAATGCCTTTAACGCCGCCATCATTGAGCGCATCCAGTTCCTCATCGGTCACTGACGGTTTTACCGACGCGACGCCCTTCGCGTTGCCATTGGCGTGTACAATGGCGTCAAGCGTCGCGCGATTATCGGCGCCATGACAGGTCGCTTGCACCAGCACATTGCGTGAAAAGCCGAGATGATCGCGCAAAGCAAAAAGCTGGTCTTTCGACGCGTCGCATGGCGTGTATTTGCGTTCCGGCGCGAAGGGGAATTCGGCGCCCGGACCGAAAACATGACAATGGGCGTCAACCGCGCCGGGCGGCGGCTTATAGGACGGCGTTGAGGGATTGGCGCGCCAGTCAAGCCAGCCTTCGGTTTTCTGGAACGCCGCGCTCATGAGGCCCGCTCCCTCAGGATGCGGTCAAGGCGCGGATAGACGCGCCGTGCATTGCCTTCGAAGACCTTTTGTTTGTCTGCGTCTGAGATATCGAGATTATCGACATAGCGCTTGGTGTCGTCGAAATATTGCCCCGTCTGCGGATCGATGCCGCGCACGGCGCCAATCATTTCCGAGCCGAAGAGAATATTGTCGACGTCGATCACATCAAAGAGAAGATCGATGCCCGGCTGGTGATAAACGCAAGTGTCGAAATAGACGTTCTTCATAACGTGGCCGTCCAGCGAGGGCTGTTTCAGCATGTCGGCAAGGCCGCGATAGCGTCCCCAATGATAGGGAACAGCGCCGCCGCCATGGGGGATGATGAGTTTGAGGTCAGGAAAGTCCTTGAACAGATTCCCCTGGATGAATTGCATGAAAGCGTTGGTGTCCGCGGCGATGTAGTAAGAGCCCGTGGCGTGAAAAGCCGGATTGCATGAGCCCGATACGTGGATCATCGCCGGAACTTCAAGTTCTACGATTTTTTCGTAAATTGGATACCAGTATTTGTCTGTGAGCGGCGGCGCCGTCCAATGACCGCCTGAAGGATCGGGATTCAAATTCACGCCGACGAAGTCCAGTTCCGTAACGACCCGTTCCAATTCTTCGATGGCGTCGTCAAGCGGCGCATCGGGGCGCTGCGGCAGCATGCCGACGCCGATGAAACTGTCAGGGAAAAGTTCGGTGACTTTGTGAATGAGATCGTTGCAGGCGCGGGACCAGTCGATGGCGGTTTCGCGATCGCCCACATGCGGCTCCATGGCGGATGCGCGCGGGCTGAATAGTGTCATGTCGCCGCCGCGTTCTTTTAAGAGTTTCAGCTGATTGTTTTCGATAATCTCGGCGATTTCATCATCGGCCATGCCGGGAAGCGGCGGGCGCGGCAGAGACGTATCTTCAATCCGTGATTTTTGCGCGGCGCGAAAATCCGTATGCGCTTTGGGAACAAGTGTCTGATGACCATGACAGTCGATAATCATCGGGTCATCTCCAATTTTTTGTTCTTTTTTGCGGCTTGCGTGTGAATGACGGCGAGCAATTGATCCAGTTCATCAACAGCGCCATCCATATCAAGACTTGCAGCATAGGCCTGGCGCATAACCGTCGCGTTCGCCATCCAAGGATCAATACCGGCGTCGGCGACCGTGCGCGCGGCTTCCTGCATCTCCTCCGCGCGCCGGGTCCCGTGTTGCAGCGTACGCGAAATCATATAGCGTGCGTGTTCGCGCCAGTTCGGATGCGGGAACAGATTCTCAAGCGATGCGATGACGTCGTCTTCAACGCCGTAATGTCGGGCGGCGAGTAGCGACTCCGAGATCAGCGCTTCCATTCCCTTGATCACCACGCTGCGGCAGAGTTTCGCTGCCGCGGTTTTGCCTTGGATTGCTGAATAGAACTTGGCGTCTGAAAAGCCGAAATCGGCGGCGACGCTTTCGAATTCGCGCGCGTGCCGTCCGCCGAGAAGAATGGGCGCGGCAAGGCGCTTTGGCTCAATCGGAGACATAACCGACGCTTCGATGTAGCGCCCCCCGGCTTGTTCGATCGCCGCGGAGGCTTTCGCTTTGGCGGCTGGCGATGCAGAGTTCAAATCAAAATACCAGGCGCCCTTTTTAAGCGCGGCGCTAGCCGCTTGCGCCGCCGCAACTGTCGAAGCCGCTGTCACTGCGGAAATCGCAATGTCCGCATCGATTACACAAGCGCTTGTTGACGCTGTTTTTCGAGCCGCGCTGTTGGCGATCGCTTTGGACGGTGATGAGTGGCCATCATCGAACTTAATGTCGAAAGCGGCGATGGCGGCTTGCGTTCTGACCGCAAGATCGGCGGCCAGGACTTGGCCCACTTCGCCATATCCGATAAGCGCAATCTTATTGATGTTCATGCCGCGCTCCAAGCCGCTGACGGGATATAAATTTCGCCGCGCATTAACAGGCGCGCCGTACGTAACAATGCACAGCGTTTGACCGCAAACGCCTCGCCGTCTTTTTCCAGTTCAAGATCGACCGTGAAAAACCCTGAAGGATGCTCAATATCCATTCGGCGCCAGCCTGCCGACGCTTTCGAAACGCTCGCCGCAACGGAGCCGGGCAGGGCCGCCGCCGCCGCAACGCTGACGGCGCCAAGAACGCCGATGGCTTCGTGAACGCGATGCGGAATGAATGTCCGGGTCGATAGCGCGCCGCCACCTCTCGGCGGAGACACCAGGGTCATTTTCGGCACTGTTTTCGCTTTGACGTCGCCCAGGTTCATCGAAAAGCCAGCTTCAAGTCTTATAGCTTCAATTTGCGATTTCAATTTATCATTGGCCTCGAGGGACGCCGGCGTTTCATCGCCCGTCAGGCCGAAATCCCGAGCGCGGAGAAGCACGACAGGCATGCCATTATCGATGCAAGTCGCTTCAACGCCCGCGAACTTATCGACAATATTGCCTGTTGGCAGCAGTGAACCGCAATTTGATCCCGCAATATCCAGAAATTCAATTGAAACAGGCGCCGCCGCGCCGGGCACCCCGTCAATCGCTGCGTCGCCTTCATACTCGACAATTCCTCCAGGCGTTTGTACCGTCGCAACGGCAAGTGAGCCGTTATTAATTGTCCGTATACGAACACGCGTCTCGCCCTGTAGCGCCGCAATCAGCCCGTTTTCAACAGCCCACGGACCAACGCCCGCCAATATATTGCCGCATGGCTGGCTGTTGGAGACTTGCCGCTCATTAACAGCCGCCTGTAAAAATAGATAATCCACATCCGCATCCGGGTGATCGGACGGTGAAAGCACAGCGATTTTTGACGTGAGCGGATGCGCGCCGCCAACGCCGTCTATCTGTCGCGGATCGGGCGAGCCCATGGCGGCCAATAGTACAGCGTTGCGAGCCGCCTCATTCGAGGGCAAATCGGCAGCGTTGAAATAGAGACCTTTAGAGGTCCCGCCGCGCATTAAAGTTGCTGGAATTGCCCGCAACATAGCCTATTTGAAGTCCTTCTGATCGATATATTTAAGGCCCTTTTCGGCCAGCCGCTCGCGCATCTTGTAAATGTCGAGGCCGAGTTCGCCATTGGCCAGCCGCTGGCGTTTCGTTTCTTCATTCGCCTCGCGATCCTGCGATTTTTTTAGGACGTCAGCGGCGTCCTCACGCGCCACAATTACGACGCCGTCATCATCAGCGATGACGAGGTCGCCTGGTTTGACGAGCTGGCCGGCGCAAATGACGGGCACATTAACGTCGCCCAGCGTTTCCTTGACCGTGCCCTGGCTGAAAACGCATTTTGACCAGACCGGAAACCCCATTGCCGTAAGATCTTTTGTGTCGCGCACGCCGGCGTTGATGATCAGTCCTTTGACGCCGCGCGCTTTTAAAGACGTTGCGAGCAGGTCGCCGAAATATCCGGCGTCAGAGTCGGAAGTTGGCGCCAGCACCAGAACATCGCCCGGCTGGCATTGTTCAACCGCCACATGAATCATCCAGTTGTCGCAAGGCGGCGCAGAAATCGTTATCGCCGGACCGGCGAGATAGGCGCCGGAATAAACGGGACGGATTTGCGGACCGAGCAGGCCCTTGCGATCTTGCGCTTCATGTACGGTCGCGACGCCATATTTACCCTTTAAATAGGCGTCGACGATCTTTCTCTCAGGCCGCGCGAT
The DNA here is from genome assembly GCF_965228385.1 of Hyphococcus sp. Lineage (GTDB taxonomy): Bacteria > Pseudomonadota > Alphaproteobacteria > Caulobacterales > Parvularculaceae > Hyphococcus. The sequence goes on from NZ_OZ245810.1 coordinate 858,903, forward strand.
ATTGGTTACGACGACTGCCATTAGTTTCCAGCGCTCCCATAAGATTTTTTCCAGTATCGGCAATTGGACCGTTATGATGAAATTAGAAATTTGCACGTATTATAAGGAAACGCTAATGCAGTAATATAGACTGAAACCATGCTGGAGCGGCGCATGAAGGCGCAATGGCCGAATTTATGGCATTTACAGGTATTTTTAATTGTGTTGCAGACGCAAAATCTCTCGCGCGCCGCCATACAGCTTCAGCTAACACAGTCCGCCGTCAGTCAAGCGGTAGCGCGTCTTGAAACATATTTCGAAGCTAGCCTCGCCAGCCGGGATGCAACCCGCGTCCATCCCACGCCGTTCGGAGAGATCGTAGCTGTCAGGGCTGAACGCGCTTATGCTTTCCTGTCTGAAAGTCTTCGTGATGCTGCAAATATCCCAAACCGGCGAGTGATGCAGATTGTCCGGACGATTTCCGCCTCGCGACTTCAAGCGCTTGTCGCTGTCGCGCGCTATCAGGGGTTTGCCGCTGCGGCGCGTTCAGTGGATATATCCGCGCCGTCCCTCCATCGCGCTGCGCGCGATCTTGAACGCACGCTTGAGATTGAGCTTTTCGAATCCACCAGCTTCGGCGTGAGGCCTAATCGGAAAGCCGAGAGAATCGCACGGGCCGCAGCTCTTGCATTCTCGGAAATTAGCCAGGCGCGAGCGGAAATCGATGCAAAAAAGGGGAAGGGGTCCGGCTCCACTGTTATAGGCGCAATGCCGCTGGCGCGAACCCATCTCGTTCCGGCGTCTGTCGAAATGTTCAGCCGCGATTATCCAGATCACAGGTTTACGATCATAGAAGGCGCCTATGACGATCTTCTGGCCGGCCTTCGGCGCGGTGATATTGATATATTAGTGGGCGCCTTGCGAGAAGATTTGGCCTTCCCGAATATCGTGCAGGAAGAAGTTTTCGCTGATCAACTTGCCTTGGTTATGCGAGCCGCTCATCCGCTGGCGCAGGGCGGGCGTTTGACCAAATCCTCTCTGCGCAAATTTGCGTGGGTCGCGCCAAGGGCTGAGTCGCCATTGCGCCGGCATTTTGAGTCTCTCTTTGCTCCTGAAGAGCCGCCGGAAGACTTGATTGAGTGCAACTCACTGGGCGCAGTCCGCGTTATATTGATGAATTCAAATCGATTGGCGCTGCTCTCTGACGCACAAATCAGGTATGAAAAAAAAGCCGGTATGCTTGTGGCAAAGACTGCGCCCGGGCCGGCGAGGGTGCGATCGATTGGTCTTACCAAAAGACAATCGTGGGAGCCGACCGAGATTCAACACCGTTTTCTCACTTTGCTGAAAAAAAACGCACGCATGAAATGAAATCGAACAGCGTGGTTCAGACGCTCTCCCGCAAACCGGGATTATAAGAAGCGATCGCTTATATCGTTGCGCGATCAGCATGGATTTCAGACCGGCCAAATCACAGCTGGCGTCTTCGATTCGTCGGCATTTCATCGGCTTGGTTCACTGGACCTGACCGCCGGCCGCCGCAGGCTCGCGCCACTGGCCGTGATCTGGCATAAATAACCAGAAGACCGGCATTGCGGGTTGCAAAGCATTGAAACCGCCTGTTAATTGCGCCGGTATTGCGGACGTGGCGGAACCGGTAGACGCAACAGACTTAAAATCTGTCGGGAGTAATCCCGTGGGGGTTCAAGTCCCCCCGTCCGCACCACAAGATGAGGGTGGGAACCGCGGAATGCGGAACTTACCTTCGACCTCAAAATACAAGCTTCTATTCAAAACGAAATTGTATCAGTAGCTGTTCTCAACACCCATGCAGCTGTGCAAACGCCTAGTTATCCTTACCCTGTGTGATTTGCTGCCGCGCGTGCGATATAAAACCGGCCCGGTTTTTAAAAAACAATATTCATTTATGGCCGGGTTTCTATACCAGTTTCGAATTCATGCGGCGGAAATTTATCGAGAAGCATCCATTCAGGCATATTGCTGACGTAAAAGAATTAAAAAAATTTACGTTGGTTTCGGCTGATGCGCAATCAATCTTGCTTTGGTGCAAGCTATTGTTTCTCATGCGAAATATTTAGCTGTTTCTTATCTGGCCCTCCATATAAATACCATCAAACATACCAATTATACAAAAGTGGCATAAATAACTTATTGACAGGTGCTTCAGCATTGGTAGATCTTTAAAACAACAATAACAGTCGACGCCATGGGAGGGGTCAATGAAACAGTCGAAATTTACGACGCCGGTAGTGTGCCAACAGAAATCAAATGGACGGCGTCTGCTCTTGCTGACGTCGGCGCTTGCGCCTGCCTTAACGCTCCTGGGGGGGCAAGCCTACGCACAGCAAGAGGATACGCAGGACGTCATCGTTGTTACAGGAAGCCGGAAAGTCGTTCAGGATTCTATCAATCTTAAGCGGAATTCCACGCAGGTTGTCGACGGTCTTTCGGCGGAAGAAATTGGGGATCTTCCGGCGCTTTCCATTGGCGAGGCGTTAGAAAACGTCACGGGTGTTGCGTCTCACAGGGAGAATGGCGGCGCGACAGAAGTATCAATTCGCGGGCTTGGTCCATATCTGTCATCGACGGTTGTAAATGGACGCGCAGCGACAAATGGATCGGGTGACCGCTCGGTAAACTTTTCGCAGTTTCCATCAGAAATGATGAGCAAGCTGGCTGTTTTTAAAACACAAGACGCGAGCCAGCTTGAAGGCGGGGTTGCCGGGCAAATTCAGCTGGAAACGTTGAAGCCTCTGGAATTCGGCAGGCGTCGTTTTCAAGTCGAGGCAAAAGGCAACATCAATCCGGATCAGCTCAATCAGAGCGATACGATAGCGGGGGATATCGGCTATCGCGTAACCGGCAGTTATACAGACCAATTTGACGTCGGCTCGGCAGGCGAGATTGGGTTGTCGATCGGGTACCAGCGCAGTGATATTTCCCAGCCGGAAGCCGAAGCCCGTCAGACTGGTCCCACAAGCAACTCACGTCCGGCTTGCCTGATCACAAATGGATTGGCCGCATATGAAGACCCTGTTAACGGCGGAACTTTCACAGGATTTTCCAACAACCCTGAAACAGCGGACGTAGGCGATGATGACTGCGACGACGTCAACGACGATGAATTCGATATCGCCTTGTCGGGACGTAATTCCCTTGTGGAAGGCGTAGATACGTCTTTGGTCAACGGTGTGGCGGTTGACGCCGGCGTTCCGTTTGTTTTCGCGCCTTCTCAGCGGCATTTTCGTCAGAACGACACCCGCGATGAGCGCGATGCGATTTTCGGCGGATTTCAATGGCAGCCCAGCGATCGCGTTGATATCAATTTTGATGTGCAATGGTCAGAGCGCAAACAATCCGAACTCCGCAATGATCTGACGTTTAATGGCGGCCGCCGCAACGATACGTCGCTGAATATCGGTCCGGGCGGATCGACGACAACGTTGGATTCGCTGGAATATACGGACACGGGCGCAGTTCTCTATCAAATTACTGATAATACGATTGAAGTCCAAGGAGGTGACTTTCAGCGTGTGGAAAGATATTTTGGCGGCGGTCTGAATATCGACTATGCTGTAACCGATCGTCTGACCGTATCGCTCGACGCTTCCTATTCGGATACTGAACGGATGGAGCAGGCGAAGGAATTCCGTATACAGTCGAATCTGTCGCCTGTGATCGTGTATGATCGTACGGATGGCCGCAATGTGCCGCAATACACGCTTTTTGATGACGTGTTTGATGTCAATGACCATTCAAATTACGTTGATCGCCTGCGTGTTCGCATCGACAATGATCTCTTTCGTGACAATACCATCAAGGCGGGACGCTTTGACGTAGACTATGTGGTTGACAACGGCTTTTTTACAAACTTCACAGCCGGTGTGAGGTGGGCCCAGCAAGACTATCTGGAACTGCCGGGCGGGGTTGATTCAGGGGATGCGTACAACATCAACGCCGGACGCTTTTCTTTCGAGATCGAAGACAACACGGACTTGAACATCAACAATACGCAAGTTGTCGATGGCGACGGCGGCATGGGAACAGGTCTCGCCTCCAGTTGGGTCGATATTATCGCTTCGGTGAATTCGGCGTGTCAGACACAGTTTCCGGAAGATAACTTCTTGAGCAGCCAGCGTTCGGGCGACCTCGTCACGAATGTCGCGGATGATGGAACAGTAATCAGCTCTACAAATTCCTGGGCGACTTTTGACGCAGCGTGTGTGGCCGATACTTCCGTTTCAGCTTTGAACTCCATTCTTGATGAAATCAATCTGGCTATTGCTGACCGGGGTGATGTCGATGACCCGCTGACAATGTTGAGCAGCGCGATTCCCGCTCTTGAAGTCATGAACAGCCGGACCATCGATGTAGAGGAAGTCACAAAAGCGTTTTACGCGATGACCAACTATGAGACCAGCCTTGGCGCTTTGCCGGTCTCGGGAAACATTGGCGTACGCGTTGTTCAGACAGAGGTGGAAGCGACAGGTTATCGCTCCGAGTTGACGGTGACCGAAACTGACGGCGTCTTTACGATTTCGGAAGGCTCCCTGATTCCGGTTACCCAGTCACATGATTATACCACCGTATTGCCGAGCGCGACGGCGATTGTCGAACTGACTGATGACAAGCTCTTGCGTTTCGGCGTCTTCCGGGCGTTGTCACGGCCTGATCCGGCGGATATGGGATTTGGCCGCAGCATTAACGTCATCGGTGAAGATGAAGATGCGACGTCTTTGGAAGACCTCATTCAAAACATTACGGCTAGCGGAAACCCATCTATTGATCCGTTGAAGTCGTGGAATTTCGATGCGGGTTTTGAGTGGTACCCGAACGAAGATTCTATCTTTGCCGTCAGTGCATACTACAAGCTCTTCCAGGGCGGCTTTGAAAACGTCATCGCCAATGAGACTTATGTTCTCAACGGGCAGGACGTGGTGTTCCCGGTCGCCGTTCAACAGACCAGCGATCAAACAAGTAATTTGTTTGGCATAGAGGTCACGGCGGCGCATCGCTTCAGCTATCTTCCCGGCCTCTTGAGCGGTCTCGGTGCTAAAGTCAGCTACAATTACGTCGATTCAAATTTTGAATTTGAGGATAGCCGTTATGGCGATCTCTTCACGCGTCAATTAGATGGTTCGATTGTTCAGACCAATGAAGGCATTATCGCGCCGGGCGGATTGCCGGGGCTATCGTCAAATACGTTATCGGCGCAGGTTTACTACCAGATTGGCAAGCTCGATCTTCAGGTTAACTACAAATATCGCGATAGCTATTTTCAGCCATTCGTATCGGACGGGACGCGTCTGCGTTATATTGGCGACGTCGGGGTCTGGGAAGCGCGCGCTTCATATTATCTGACTGATAATGTCCGGCTGACGGCGGAGGCGATTAACCTCTTCAGTGCGCCAAAAGAACAGTTCGCGTTCGTTCGGGACGACCTCTACGAAGTCAATGATTACGGCCCGAGAATATTCTTTGGCGCGCGGGCAAGATTCTAGCCGGATTTTCGCGAGATATATGATTTGACGAGCTTGGTGCGCCTGGCCCGTCTTCAGACCCCGCCAGACCGTCCTCCCGCGGTCTGGCGGGTTTTTTTATTGGGAATTGAAGCGTTATTCGCGACAGATGAGGCGGCTCAAAAATTGGTATGCAAGAACAAAGAATATCTTAAACCAAAAATATAATCCAATTATGGTAATTTGGGCTATTTTTTAAATTGACAAATTTTTAAAAATTGGTCCATTCTCAGAACATAAACAAACAATATCCTGGGAGGGATTTCATGTCTCAAGCGTATCGTCGCGGACGCCGCGAGGTTGCCCGCAATTTCAAAGCAGTACTGCTTTCGTCGGCGATTGCGCCGACCTTGATGATGTATTCCGGCGGCGCTGTCGCTCAGGACGGCGAGCCCGAAGACGTCATTATTGTTTCCGGCATCAGAGGCTCACTGACGAGCGCGCTAAATGAAAAGCGCGCTGCGCCGAGCCTTGTAGAGGTCATCAAGGCTGAGGATATTGGCAAGCTGCCGGACCAGAACCTGGCCGAAGTTCTTGAGAATATCACGGGCGTTCAAATCACCCGTACCGCGGGCGTCGGCACCGGAGTTCAAATCCGCGGCACAAATGACAACCGTGTGGAGATCAATGGCGTGTCGACGGTGGGGTCTGGCACCGGGCGCGGCGGTATAAGCTTTGAAGATATAAACGCCGCTATCATTGCCGCCGTTGAAGTCACCAAAGCGCCAACTGCTAAAACAATTGAAGGTTCAGTAGGCGGCACCGTCAACCTTCGCACAATTCGTCCGCTTGACTTGAGAGGACCATTAATCGCTCTCCGGGCGCAAGGCGAATATAGCGAACTGTCAGACAGCATTTCGCCCCGGTTTGCCGGCAGCTTCGGCAATCGTTGGGAAACGGGTGCAGGCGAAATCGGCATTGTGGTCAGCGGAAGTTATACTGAACAGGAGGCGACGTCATTCCGCCCGCGTGTTGACAGGGATGTTGTGGTCCCTGCCGGCGCAGCCGTTACAGCGAGCGGCGATCCCGGGCCGACCACTCCTTTTCTCGGCATCCAGTTTTTGAATCAGGAACTCGAAAATTTCGAATATGAAACCATCAACATTGCCGGCACGCTGGAATGGGCTCCGAGCGATAATCTGAAATTTTATTTCGATACGATCTACAATGATCAGGAGCGCCGGCAGGATAGTTCGCGCATCCAGGCGTCTGGGGTTAGTTCGCTACTTTTAAACAATGTTCCCTCAACATTCGAAACGGTTGATTTTGGAACGCTGGACGGTGTCGACTTCGGCAGTATAGATGCGGCGGAAACGGGGACCATTCAGCCGAATCTGGCTGTCGATGATGACGACCCGAATTTGCGTTTCTCCAGCGACGTGGGCGCGCGCATCACCACCAGCGAGATTTACAGGGCTGGAACGGAGTTTGAAGTTGGCCGTGCGTCGGTGCGCCTGGAAGGGTCTATATCAACGTCGGATACATTCAGCCCGGACCTCAGTACGACATTGAACTTTATCAACCCCAACCCGCTGACGCCACTCGATGGCACAAGCAATGATAACGCCGTTCCGTTTATTTACGACCTTTCGGGCGGCGCATTAACATTTGGGGTCGATTTTGATTCCCCATTTGCGCCGACGGTTTCTGATTTGCTTGATCCCAATAATGTTGTGCTGGATGCAATCACTGTTGGCCGCAACAGAACGGAAAACGAAGAAAAAGCGTTTCGTGCTGACTTCTCTATCGATACAAATGACAGCTATATAGACGCGCTAATTTCTTCTATTGATATTGGCTTCCGCTTTAACAAAACATCGACCGCCTTTGACCAGGTCCGCTCGACTTTTGGGACCGGTGATATATCGGCAAGCCCTAATGGCGCTCTGTTCTCGGATCTTCTCGTTCCCGGCCCCTCAAATTTTGGTGACTTTGACGGTAGAGAGTTGGCGTTCCGCAACTTCCTTCTTATTGATCCGAACCGGGCCTTTTCCGATGCAGAAGGAACACTGGATGCATTACAGACCGCGCTTGCGACGACAACCGGTTCAATAGATGATCCCACATTTGTGCCTGAAGGCTCGTTTGCCGTCGACGAAAGCACTTTCGCTTTCTATACCCAGGCCAATTTTGATATCGGGATAGTGCGCGGGAACGTCGGTCTGCGTTATGTTGATACGACAATTAATTCCTTCGGCAACAACGTGGCGGCAGGCGTTGCAACGCCTGTAATGGCGAGCGGCGACTATACGGAATTGCTGCCGCGAATAAATGTTATTGCCGATCTGACCGATGATCTGGTGCTCCGGGCGAGTTGGGGCGAAGATATCAACCGTCCGGATTTTAACGATCTCTCGCTCTCGATAAATTTCCCCACTGGCCCGAATGACGCCGTAAACATCGGCAACCCGAATCTGGCGCCGGAAACTGTGACCTCGTATGATATTTCCCTGGGCTGGTATTTCGCGCCTTCATCAGTTGTAAGCGTCGGTTTCTTCCATAAGAGCCGTACAAACTTGTTTGTCGCCCAGCTGGAAGATGTTGCTGTGGACGGGATGGGCTTCAGGGATATCACCCCTCCGTGTGAAGGCGGCGGCATTTTCAATCCGCTGCCGGATCGCAATGTGTTGTCCGACGTGCCGGGAAATGGGTTGTGTGTGCCTATTCAGACGGTCATCAACGACACTGCAAAAACAACGCAAACAGGCATCGAGCTGGCGTTGCAGTATGACCTCTCTGCATTTGAGGATACATTGGGCTTTGCTTCCGGATTCGGCTTTATAGGAAACTATACCTATCAGGAGTTTGGCGGCGGCGAAGCTACCAATAGTGCGTCGACCCGAGGCGCTGATATTTTTGACGCCAGCACCGGAGGCTCCGGACCATACACGGCCGTGCAAGGCTTGCTGGATTTTTCAAAAAATGCTTACAACGTCACGCTGTATTATGAAAAATACGGTATTTCGGCCAGAGCGCGCTACACATGGCGTGATGCATTCCGCACACTGGATACTGCGGGTGGCGCTACGCTCAACAGTACTTTGGGTTTCCCGGTTGTTTCAGAATCTAGAGGACAGCTGAACGCCAGTATCAATTACGCTGTCACTAATAATCTGGATGTGGGCGTTGAAGCGGTGAACCTCACGAAATCTGAAATTACCCAGTCCTGTGTCAATGAAGGCGCGCTACTGTGTTTCCAGGGTTTGCCTGATCGGAGAATAACTTTTGGCGCAAGCTACAAGTTCTAAAGGTCGCTGACTTGGTCTGCTCGCGCCCAGATTATCGTGATTAACCTTCGTAATGGTCCGTTTGTTTTCTCACGGAAGCAGGCGGGCCGTTTTCTTGTCGGCGTCCGGGCTGTGTTTATGAAAATTCAACTGGAAATTGGTATGTAAAATCGATATGGTCTACGCAAAGGCATGGAATCATGACGTTTTATATGCGTAACCGACAGGCAGGCGGATCTCGATGAGTGAAAAACGGCTATATCATACTGTAGCGGAACAAATTAAGGACTTGATTCAGTCAGGATCGTTTCCGCCGGGAAGCCGTTTGCCAGGCGAGCGCGATCTTGCCGAACAGCTGGGTGTTAGCCGGGTAACGGTGCGCGAAGCCGAGATCGCGCTGGAAGCGATCGGGCTGTTGGACATTCGGGTTGGTTCCGGTGTCTATGTTTTACGGAAATTGCGAGAAGACGGGCAGGCCATGCCCGATGTCGGCGCATTCGAATTGACAGAAGCGCGCTCCGCAATCGAATCCGAGGCTGCGGCGCTGGCGGCGGCGGCGATTACGAATGAAGAGCTCGACAGGCTTGATGAAATTGTCGAACGCATGAGCGCGGATACTGATCCAGATAGTCCGCTGGAAGCTGACGCGGATCGCGAGTTTCACCTCACCATTGCCCGCGCAACAAAGAATAATGCGATGCTGGAAACAATAGAACGCCTATGGCGTATCCGGAACGAAAAGCCTGAAGTCAAACAGGCGTATGATTCGATTTGTGAGATAAATCCAGAAAAGCGCCTTAAGGAACACCGGGATATTGCCGTCGCTTTGCGAAAGCGCGATCCGGAACGGGCGCGTAAAGCCATGCGCACACACTTCAAATGCATCATAGAAGCGATGTTAAGCACGATGGAAGCGCAAGCGATCGAAGAGGCGCGCCGCCGGACTCAGGAAAGCCGCGAGCGGTTTCTCAATGGCGCGCCTGCGCTTTCATAAAGCAGCTATTGGCATATTTTATAACATACCAAATAATTTGACCATTTATTTAAATTGGACTGCAAAAACAGTTGTCCAATCCTGAATCTTCCCGTATGGTTCTGAAAAACAACCGCATAAAGCGGCAACAAGAATCAGAAGGGAGAAACAATGGGTGGCCAATCCCTATTATTATTGCGCGCAAGCCGGCTGAAGCGGATTGCAGGATTGACCTTGGCGGCGACATTGCTCGGCGCAAATCCGGTTCTGGCGGAAGACTATCTTGTAAAAGATCAGGGTGCGTATGAGGACGCCCTTAAGCGATTGCAGCCAGGCGATAAGCTTATCCTGGCGGACGGCGTATGGCGGGATTTCGAAATCGTCTTTCAGGCGGTTGGCGAAGAGGGCGCGCCTATTCTCCTGACTGCGCAAACACCTGGAAAAGTCATCATCAGCGGCCAGTCGAATTTACGAATCGCAGGTGAACATCTGGAAGTCTCGGGACTGGTTTTCAAAAATGGATACACGCCTACAAGCGAAGTCATATCTTTTCGCGTGGACTCGAAAACAGTCGCCAATAATTCCCGGATCACTCAAGTCGTTATAGATAACTACAATCAGCCTGAACGGCAGGAAGTCGATTTCTGGGTGATGATGTACGGCAAGAACAATCGGTTCGATCACAATCACATTGTCGGAAAGCGCAATAAGGGAGTGACGATGGCTGTCCGGTTAAACACCGAGGCGAGCCAGGAAAACCATCACCGCATTGATCACAATTATTTCGGACCAAGGCCAATTTTAGGATCAAACGGCGGTGAGACGTTGCGGATCGGTACGAGTCATTATTCGCTGACTGATTCTTATACAGTCGTTGAAAACAATTACTTTGACCGCGCCGATGGCGAACTTGAAATTATCTCGAACAAATCTGGAAAGAACACGTTCCGCAATAACACTTTTTATAAATCCCGCGGCACGCTGACGATGCGGCATGGGAATGACAATCTTGTAGAGGGAAATGTCTTCTTCGGCGAAGATGTGGATCACACAGGCGGCATTCGCGTCATCAATGCGGGGCAGGTAATACGCAATAATTATATGGAAGGCTTGAAGGGAACGCGGTTTGGCGGCGCGTTTGTGGTCATGAACGGCGTACCCAATTCGCCTATCAACAGATATCATCAGGTCAAGGACGCAAGAATAACAAATAACAGTCTGATTAACAGCGATAACATACAACTGGCCGCGGGAAGCGATGCAGAGCGTAGCGCTGTTCCCGTTGACAGCGAGTTTTCCAGCAATCTGATCTATCATGAAAGCGGCGAAAATGTATTCACCGTCTATGACGATGTTTCGGGAATCACGTTTTCCGAAAACGTGATTGCGCCCATGAATCCGCCGGATTTCGCCGAAGGTTTTCGGCTTGAAGAGATTGCGCTTGAGCGCGCGGGCAATGGATTGTTGTATCCGGCAAAGGATATCGACGCCGGCGCGCCGCGCGATCTTGTCGTCGTGACGAAGGAAGAGACAGGCGTCTCCTGGTATCCAAAGTCAGAACCCATCGTCGAGTTCGAATCGGGCCGGACAATAGAGGTATCGCCGCAACAAAACGCGCTTTTCGAGGCTGTCAGCGAAGCTGAGCCCGGCGATACGATAGTGTTGCAGCCGGGAGAATACGTTGTCAGCAAATTTCTCAAAATCAACAAACCAATATCAATCAAGGGAAGGGGGAAGGTTGATATAACCTTCGAACGCTCCGCGCTCTTTGAAATTCTTGACGGGGGCAGCCTCAGGCTGTCGCGCGTCAACATCTCCGGCGGCAAAGCGCCGGATAATGCAGGCAACGCCGTCATTCGCACCAGTCCTTATTCGATGCTGGAGAATTACAGGCTGGAAATTATCGATACGCACTTCACGAACATGGATGTGAACCATTCCTTCAATATCATTTCAGCCGCCAAGGGCACGTTCGCGGACAATATTCTGATCAAGGACTCAAGCGTCAAAGACGTCACCGGCGCAGTATTGAAACTCGACAAGGAAATCGATGATTATGGAATCTACAACGCAGAATATCTGACGATTTCAAACTCGACTTTTGAGAATATACAGGGCGCGTTGGTAGACTTTTATCGCGGCGGCACGGATGAAAGCACTTTCGGACCGCATTTCGAGCTCAAGGATTCGCGTTTGTCGAATGTGGGCGGCGGGAACCGAAACAAATCAAAAACGTCAATTCATCTCCATGGCGTTCAGGTCACGGAAATTTACGGCAACACCATTGAAGACAGCGAGCCGTTCCTCATCAATCACACTGTTGGCGAACCCAAAACGCGGATCCATGACAACGCATTTATCAACACGCCGCTTCCAGAAAACAACGAGCTCAACAGCGGTCTGAAACCGACGGCGGAGATTGAAAACAACAAGGTCAAAAACCGGTGACATTAAATTCTCTCATATTGATGTGCGGATTGGCCATGGCGATAGCGTCATGTCAGCAAGCGGATGATGCATCGATGCAGAACGGCGTAACTGAAACGCAGGCGAGTCAGTCGAGAACAGCTACGGCGAACCCGGAGAATCAATCTATCTCATTTGCAGATACGCTTGATGCGCTGGCGACAAAAATCGACGCTCAAATCACTGTGCCGATTGTCGTGCCGGTCCCTAAAGACGCTGGCGGCGGTTACACGCATGAACAGCATAAAACAAATGCAAAGACGATTTACGAAGCTGGAAAACTGTTTGAGTTTACAGGAGACGATCGCTATGCGGCGTTCGCCGAGAAAATCCTGCTTGCCTATGCGGACATGTATCCCGGTCTTCCGTTGCATCCCGAACAAAAGGAACAGTCGCCCGGTCGTCTTTTCTGGCAAAACCTGAACGAGAGCTGGTGGCTCGTTTACGCCATTCAAGGGTATGACAGCATTAAAAATACACTGTCGTCGGATGCTCGCGAGAAAATTGAAAACGATCTTTTGCGTGAAATAACGACATTCCTGTCAGAAGGGTCGCCGGAGACGTTTAACAAGATCCACAATCATGGCACATGGGCAACCGCCGCTGTTGGTATGACAGGCTATGTGATTGAAGATCAGGAGCTTGTTGAAAAGGCGCTGTTTGGGTTGGACAAGTCGGGAGACTATGGCTTTTTAAAACAATTGGACGAATTGTTTTCGCCTGATGGTTATTACAATGAAGGCCCCTATTATCAGCGCTACGCTTTGATGCCGTTCGTACTTTTCGGACAAGCCATTGAGCAAAACGAACCGCAGCGAAAAATATTCAACTATCGCGACGGGATTTTGCGAAAAGCGATCTATGCGACAATCCAGCAAAATTACGGCGGGCTGTTTTTCCCGATAAACGACGCAATCAAAGACAAAGATATAGCGACCGCAGAATTACAATACGGCGTCGCCATCGCTTATGACCTGACCGGCGATCCGGGGCTGCTTTCGATCGCCAAAGCGCAAGGGCAGGTGGTTCCGACCAAGGGCGGAAAGAAGCTTGCGGATGCGCTGGCGCGCGGCGAGGCCGAGCCTTTCGATTATACGCCCATGCGGCTTCGCGACGGGGCCGCCGGCGATCAGGGCGCGCTCGATATTTTGCGCGCCTCTAACGATCCCGATGATTTGGCGGTTGTGGTGAAGAATACATCGCAAGGGCTTGGGCATGGGCATTTCGATAAGCTCGGACTGCTGGTTTATGATGCGGGCCATGAAATCCTCCGCGATTATGGCGCGGCGAGGTTCCTGAACGTCGAAGCGAAGTTTGGCGGTCATTATCTTCCGGAGAACAACAGCTTCGCCAAGCAGACCATTGCGCACAATGCTTTGGTCGTGGACGAGACAAGCCATTTTAACGGAAGCACTGATACCGGAAATAAATTCGCTCCAAATGTCGGACCATTTATCATTTCGGATAATTTGCAGATCACTTCCGCTGAGATCGAAACAGCGTATGAGGGCGTACGTATCGGCCGCACCGTTGCGATGATTAGTGACGCTGCATTTGCACAGCCGATTATTGTTGATCTGGTCGAGGCGCGTTCTGATCAGGCGCATCAGTACGATCTGCCGTTTTATTTTAACGGTCAGATGGTTGAAACGAATTTTGAAATCTCCGCCGAGCCCGTCTCGCGAACGCCGCTTGGTTCTGACAACGGCTACCAGCACCTCTGGCGCGTCGCCGAAAGTGCGGCCGTAAATGGGAATACGCAACTGACCTGGTTATTGGACAGACGATTTTATTCTGTAACCTCGTCTGTTCCCGATAATACAAAAGTTGTTATTGCTGAAATCGGCGCAAATGATCCGAACTTTAATTTGCGCCGTGAGGCGGCGTTCATCTACCGCGCCCGGGGGGACGGCGGCGCATCATTTGCCTCGGTCATCGAACCGCATGGCGAGTATAATCCCACCGTAGAATACACTTCAGATAGTCATTCCAGCGTTAAATCTGTCACTCATGTTGGGTCTGGCGCCGCTGAATTCGTGGTGATTGAAACCCGGGACGGTCAGCAGATCGGGCTCGGGGTCGCCGATAATAGCGAGGCCGGCGCTGTCCACACAATATCGGTCGACGGACAAGAGTTTACCTGGACCGGCCCCTACAAACTTTTCCACTCACAAAAGCACATGGATGAAGGGAAGTAGCAATGCGCAATGAAAATAAGAAAGAAGCGGAAGGCGAACCCGTTCGAGAAAGCCTTGCTTTCGTGTTCAAGTCACAATCGCCAGTTGAAGCCATCGATCCCGGCATGAAGCGTCAGCTTCTTGGCTATAATGATGAGATCATGGCGGTGCGCGTTTGGTTTGAAAAAGGCGCTGTTGGTCAGCTTCACAAACATCCGCACAGTCAGGTGGCGTATGTCGAATCCGGAAAGTTTGAAGTGACGGTCGGCGATGTAACGAAGACGCTCATCGCTGGCGACAGCTTTTATGTAGCCCCGGATACGATGCACGGCGCCGTTTGCACGGAAACGGGCGTACTCATTGATATGTTCTCGCCGGTGCGCGAGGACTTTCTAGGCGAAAGTGAACGATCATGGTGAAGGGACGCCTCAGATGGGCTGTTGTCAGCCTCGTCGCTCTGGCGACAATCATCAACTATATTGATCGGCAAACAATCAACGTATTGTGGCCGCAACATATTGCGCCGGAACTATGGCCGGACCTCGGACCGGATGGGCACAAACAAATATTGGGCACAATTTCGGTTGCGTTCATTTTCTCCTATGCATTCGGGCAGGCGATCTTCGGAAAAATTTTCGACTGGATTGGCACGCGGTTAGGTTTTGTTTTGTCAATAGGCGTCTGGTCGCTGGCGACAGCGGCGCACGCTTTTGCGCAAGGCGTCTTAAGTTTCAGCATTTTCCGGTCGATTCTGGGCGTCGCCGAGGCTGGTAACTGGCCTGGCGCAACGAAGGCCAACGCCGAATGGTTCCCGATAAAAGAGCGTGCGCTGGCGCAGGGAATTTTTAACTCAGGCGCCGCGATCGGCGGCATTATTTCCATTCCGCTGATCAGTTATCTGGCGATATTTCTGGACTGGAAAGTCATATTCATCTGTGTAGGACTGGTGGGGCTCATCTGGCTGGTTCCGTGGTGGATTATCGTCAAGGCTCCGCCGAAATATCACTCGTGGCTTTCAGAAGAAGAGCGCCATTATATCCTGAGCGGTCAGGCCAACGAGGATTTGAACGAAGACGGTAATCCGGACGGCGGGTACAATCCGTCAACCGCGGAACTTCTGAGCCGTAAGCAAAGCTGGGGCGTTATCATCGCCTCCGCCGCCATTGACCCGATCTGGTGGTTGTTCATCATCTGGATTCCGACATATCTTTTTGAAGTCCACGGGTTCAATATCAAAAGTCTTGCGGCTTCAGGATGGCTTCCGTTTGTAGGAGCTATGTTCGGCGCCTGGTTTGGCGGATTGCTTGCGCAGAACCGCCTCAAAGCAGGATGGAGCGTCGACAGAACGCGCAAATTCACAATCACCTTGGGCTGTTTGATCATGCTCCCGGCATTGCTGACGATGGCGGTCGCTGTAACGCCGGTCATGGCGTTAACGCTGATGTTTATCATCTTGTTCGGATTTCAAACAGCCATCGGCAATGTGCAAACACTGCCTAGTGATTTTTATGGCGGAAAAACGGTCGGCACCCTGTCAGGTTTCGCTGGAATGGCGGCGAAGCTGACGGCGGCGGCGCTCACTTTTCTTGTTCCGTGGCTGACCATGGGCGCCAACTACACGCCTGTATTTATCGTTGGCGCGGCACTCGCGCTAACCGCAATTTTCAGTGTCTGGGTGCTCTGCGGCCGCATTCAACCGCTCAAGCCACGCACTGTTGCATAACAATTTAGACAAGGACGTAACTATGACAAAACCTGTAATCGGTTTCATCGGCCTCGGCCTCATGGGCGGCAATATGGTGGAATGCCTGCAGAAAAACGGCTTCAAGCTCATTGTAATGGACCTTAACAAGGATGCGGTTGCGACGGTGCTTGAACGCGGCGACGCTAGCGAAGCGTCGTCCGCAAAAGAGCTCGCTGAGGCATGCGATATCGTAATGCTCGCACTCACCACATCTGCTGTAGTTGAAAAGGTTGTTTATGGTGATGACGGAATTCTCGCGGGAATCAAGGAAGGGGCTGTACTGATAGATTTCGGCACTTCAATCCCGGCCTCCACCCGCAAGATCGGCGCAGATCTCGCCAAGAAAGGCGCCGGCATGATTGATGCGCCGCTCGGGCGCACGCCTGCGCATGCCAAGGACGGGCTGCTCAATATTATGGCCGCCGGCGATAAAGAGACCTTTGACAAGGTAAAGCCGGTTATCGATGTACTGGGCGAAAACGTGTTTTACCTCGGTGAGCTTGGCGCCGGTCATACAACCAAGCTGATCAACAATTTCATGGGCATGACAACTGTTTGCGCCATGAGCCAGGCTTTCGCTGTGGCGACACGCGCCGGCGTCGATCGACAGCAGCTTTTCGACATCATGTCGAGCGGGCCTTCCAGTTCGCCCTTTATGCAATTTTGCAAAAACTATGCGGTGGACGGCGTGAGCGATCTGGGGTTCTCTATCGCTAACGCCAACAAGGATCTGGGTTATTTTGTAAAAATGGTCGAGGATCTTGATACGCGCGCATTGATCGCCGAGGGGACGTCAACCAATCTGCAGGCCGCTGTCGACGCGGGCATGGGCGCAGGCAACGTTCCCGAAATATTTGATTACTTCCTCAAGCTCGAGGAATAGAGCGACGATGCAAAAGCTTAGCTACTGACGCAATATAGGCGCCTCTTTCTGGCTACTCCCTGAGAGACGCGGGACGACGAATAAGACCTATATGAACGATCGAAAACATAACAATACCATCTACGCACTCGGCGAGTGCATGGTAGAGTTTTCGTGTGCGGGCGCTGAAGAATATCGCCGCTCGTTCGCCGGCGACGTATTTAATACGGCGGTCTATTTGAACCGTCTGGCGCCGGAGGGGTGTGCTGTAGAGTTTGTCAGCGCCGTCGGCGACGATACGATTTCCGCTGCGATGTTGTCAGCGTGGCGCGAGGAAGGTCTTTTTACAAAATACGTCGCCATTCTGCCCGGCAAAGCGCCGGGACTTTATGTTATTGATACAGATGATGCCGGCGAGCGCTGTTTTTCATATTGGCGGAGCCGATCGGCGGCGCGGGAATTGACGGTATCGCTCAAGCACATTGATGGTGATGTTCTGCAGGAAGGCGACTATATTTACTATTCCGGCATTACGCTCGCAATTCTCAATGAGGAACGCCGAAGCGTGCTCTTCGATTTTGTCAAAAAAGCAAAGGCGAAAGGCGTAGTTATCGCTTTCGATCCGAACTTCCGGCCAGCCCTTTGGGAGTCGCATGCCGCCGCCGCCGAAAATACGATGAAGGCTTATGGCCTCTCAGACATTGTTCTGACCGGCGCGGATGAGGAGGCGAGCCTGTTTGGTTGGGGCTCAGAGGCGTCCGAGCTTGGCGAACTTGAACGCATTGGCGTCAAGGAAGCGATTTTGAAGGCGGGCGAACGCGGCGTCTTTGGCGCCAGCAATGGCGAGCGATTTCACATCCCTTTCAATCCAGCAGCAAAAGTCGTTGACACCACGGCGGCGGGTGACTCTTTCGCAGGGGCCTATCTCGCTTTCCGTTTGCGAGGGAAAACCCCGGCCGAAGCGACGGCGCTGTCCGCAAGAGTGGCGCGCATCGTTGTTTCGTCGCGCGGCGCTATTATAGCCCGGCGGGAACTGGAAGCAAAAATGCGACAAGATCCGATACTTTCAAGCGAGTTAGAATATGCGAATTAGTGATATTTTCCGTGTAGCGACGATTATTCCCGTAATTGAAATTACGAAACTGGAACGCGCTGCGAAACTGGCTGAAATATTTTTTCAGGCTAACATACGCGTGATTGAACTTACCCTGCGAACGCCTTGCGCGCTTGAGGCGCTCGCAGCCATGAAAGAGACCGCGCCCGAACTGATAGTGGGTATGGGAACGGTGCGAACCGAGCGCGACATTGAGCGATCGCTGGAGGGCGGCGCTTCATTTCTGGTAAGCCCCGGCGCGACGCCGGCGCTGCTGGAGGCGCTCGGGCGTTCTGGCGCCCCGGCCTTGCCGGGCGTCGCCACAGCCAGCGAAGCCATGGCGGCGGCGGATGCCGGGTTTCGCTCGCTGAAATTCTTTCCAGCCGAACCCGCCGGGGGTGTTGATTACCTGAAATCACTCTCCGGTCCGCTTCCCGATATTGCGTTCTGTCCGACAGGCGGCGTCAGTCCCGAGCGCGCGCCGAAATATTTGTCGCTGCCAAATGTCGCCTGTGTCGGCGGAACCTGGGTCGCGACAAAATCCATGATCGAGAATGGCGAGTGGGATACAGTCATGACCAACGCCAGGCGAGCGGCGCAATTCTAACCGAGACTGTGATCAGTCATACGGCGAAAAACGCCTGGCCTTCACACTCTATTCACTAAGCGCAATTTATCGATTGACGCGATATTGTGAACGTGGCGACGTATCCGTCGCCAGTATTATTTCTCAAGCGTCATTAATCATATAGCCGCACATACAGCGCCGGAACGGGAACATAAAACGGTTGATGCCGGCGCGGATTGACTCTACACCATTGAAATGATGCAAAAAACCAGTCCGCATACGCACAGGTTCTGCGTAGCCCCGATGATGGACGGGACGGATCGCCATTGCCGGTATTTTCACCGGCTGATGACGAAGCACGCGCGGCTTTACACCGAAATGATTACAGCAGACGCCGCCATCCATGGCGATCGCGAATACCTCCTGGGCTTTCACGACAGCGAACATCCCGTGGCGCTACAGCTGGGCGGCAGCGATCCTGCGAAGCTGGCGAAAGCGGCCACGGTCGGCGAGGATTTCGGATACGATGAAATCAATCTGAACGTTGGTTGTCCATCGGATCGCGTGCAGTCCGGCGCGTTTGGCGCCTGCCTCATGAAAACGCCGGAACTTGTGGCTGAATGCGTCAGCGCGATGCAGGCAAAAGTAGATATTCCCGTTACCGTAAAATGCCGTATCGGCGTGGATGACCAGGACCCTGAGCAAAGCCTTTTCAGTTTTGTCCAGACGGTCGCCGACGCCGGAGTTAAGATTTTCATCGTGCACGCACGCAAGGCCTGGCTGCAGGGATTGTCGCCGAAAGAAAATCGCACCGTGCCTCCGCTCGACTATGATCTCGTGCGTAGGCTCAAGCGTGCGCGGCCCGATCTCTCCGTTATTATCAATGGCGGCATTGAAACGATCAACGATGCTGCGAGATTTACTGCTGACTTTGACGGCGTCATGCTGGGGCGGGCGGCGTATGGCGCGCCGTATCTGTTATCACAGGTCGATGCGACTTTCTTTGACAGTTCTGAAACGCCGCCTTTGCGCGATGATATCGCAGTTGCAATGTCGGCATATGTAAAAAAAGAGTTTGAAAACGGCGTCCGGCCGCATTCGATCACCCGGCATATGATCGGTCTTTATCACGGCGCGCCTGGCGCCAGAACCTGGCGGCGATTTTTGTCGGAAAACGCCGGCGTTTTACGCGATGACATTCTTGAAGGGGCGCTTGGCGCCATGCGCGCGCGCCGCGACGCCGCCTAGATGACATTCGCGTTCGAATACGGTCCGCTTGTGATCGCATTACTGATGGCGGGATTTATCGCGGGCTTTGCCGGCGGGCTTTTCGGCGTCGGGGGCGGTATCGTCACAACGCCGGCATTTTACGCAGTGTTTCAAACGCTCGGATTTGACGACGAGATAAGTCTCAAAACAGCGATCGGGACATCTCTGGCCGTCATTATTGTCACATCGCTTCGTTCTCTGGCTGCGCATCACCGCGCCGGCAGTGTCGATGGAGACATGCTTCGCGCCTGGGCCCCGTGGATTGCAGCCGGCGCCGCCATAGGCGGTTTGGCGGTCCGCTGGGCGCCGGCGGAAATACTGGCTGTAATATTTGTTTCCGGCGCTTTTTACGTGGCGTGGCGGCGGTTGTTTTCGAGAAAAAAGGCGCCGCCGGCGCCGCTGAACCTGATGCGCAAACGGATGAAAATACCGTTGGGGCTGGGCACGGGTCTTTTTTCCAGTTTGATGGGAATCGGCGGCGGCGCGCTTGGCGTGATGGTGATGACCCTTTCCGGCCGGAGCATGCATCAGGCGATCGCGACCTCGGCCGGTTTTGGCGTTGCCGTCGCGGCGCCCGCGGTTATCGGTTTCATCATTTCCGGCTGGGGGCTGGCGGGAACGCCTTTTTCCAGTATCGGGTATGTCAACATTGCGGCCTTTACGGCCACAGCGCTGACGGCGGGTTTCGCTGCGCCGCTGGGCGCGCGGGCGGCGCATCGCCTGAACGCTGATATCCTGTCGAAAATCTTCGGCGTATACGTGCTGATCGCCGCCGCCAGCCTCGCCTGGGATATTTTCTGGGGATAAGCTGGATTTTTGTGCGTTGCAGTATCATTATGCAGGAAAGGGAACGCCGGTAAATGTCGAATATGCAGACATGGCGAAAGGGGAAAACGGCATGTCGATAATCGAAACCGTGATTGCGGGCGTCGGGTCCTATTTGCCTGAAAATGTCGTCACCAATCAGGATCTGGCGAAAAAAATCGATACCTCCGATGAATGGATCAGAAGCCGCAGCGGCATCGGCGAGCGTCATTTCGCGGCTGACGGTGAAACATCGTCTGATTTAGCGGCGAAAGCCGCCTGGAATGCGCTGGACCACGCTGGGCTAAAACCGCGCGATATCGGCCTTATTATAGTGGCGACGGTCACGCCGGACAAAACCTTTCCCGCCACCGCCGTTTATGTTCAGGAAAAACTCGGCGTTCCGCCAGGCATAGCTTTCGATTTATCCGCCGCCTGCGCAGGGTTCCTGTATGCCGTGAATATCGCGCATGATTTCATCCGCACCGGGCAGGTGGAGCATGCGCTTGTTATCGGCGCGGAAAAACTGTCATGCTTTCTTGATTGGGAAGACCGCGCGACCTGCGTACTCTTCGGCGATGGCGCGGGCGCGGTTGTCTTGAGCGGCGAGGATTCGCAGACGGCTCGTGAACCTCGCGGCATACTGGCGACGTATTTATCTTCTGACGGCCGGCTTGCAAAACATCTCTACGCAGACGGCGGGCCATCCAGCACGGGAACCGTGGGTCTTGTGCGTATGAACGGCAAGGAAGTGTTTCGGAACGCCGTTGAACAGATTTCCAACGCCGTCTTCGAGGTAACTGAACGCGCGAAAGTCAGCCGGCATGAAATCGACTGGTTTGTGCCGCATCAGGCGAATATCCGGATAATTCAGTCATGTGCGAAAAAGCTGGAACTGGACGAGGACAAGGTCGTCGTGACTATAGACAAACACGCAAACACATCTTCGGCTTCAATCCCGCTGGCGCTGGACGCCGGTATAAAGGACGGCCGGGTCAAACGCGGCGAGCTACTTGTGTTCGCAGCCTTGGGCGGCGGGCTCGCCTGGGGTTCGACCTTGGTGCGTTATTAAGCGAGAAAGGCGGAAGGCCGCACAAGCGCGGCCTTCCTCGGCTCAGATCAGAAATTTACGACGCGTTTTGAACGCGAAGTTTTTTCTTACCGAAACGCCACGCGCCGGCCAAGCCGCCTGTCAAGAACAGCAATGCAGCGCCGGGGATGGGGACTTCGCCAATTTCCGCCGATGCAACCGGCAGTGACGGGCGAAATTCGCCTGCATCGTCTGCAATGGAGCCGGGTACAATGCCGCCATGCAGCACAATTTCACGCAGGAACAAATCAAACAGATCCGCGACTTCAAATCCATCCGCCAGAAGCGAGGAATCAGAAAGGTCATACGTTTGCGAGAAATTCAGCACGCCATCATCGCCCACGGTCGGGAACATGCCGCCGCTATCCGTCAGGCCCAATATGATCGGGCCGTAGGCATTGGCGCCTTCCGGTACGGAAATGACGCCGTCAACGGGTCCGCCATTGCCGTCAAGCGCAAGCGTAGGGTTGACGGAATCGATGGGATTGCCGTCATCATCAAAACGTCCATGGATGTGCTGAGCATGGGTTTGATTGGGCGTTAGCCCTTCGGCGATAATGTTGACATTAAGCAGCATATTGTCGGCGTCGTAGGTGATTGTGCCGTCGCCGCTGACGCCAGATTCATTTAATGGCGTGAATTGAAAATAGCCTTCAAAATCTAGATGCGCGGCGGAGGCGGCTCCGCTGAACATCAGGCCGGTTGCAAGCGCCGCTGCGGGTATCATTTTTCGCGCGCGGCGAATTATCGGTAACATAAAATTACTCCTGACTTTGGCGTTATAAAACTACGCAACATGGTTAATAACGCTGGAAGCGAGTCAGAAGTTTCAAAAAAAAATATAAAATTGAAGAATATGCTCAATCTTCAATACGCATAAGGTCAGATGCGCTGCTCAGCTGCAACTTTCACAGGCTTTTTACCAATTTTCGTATGCGCGATCGGCCATATGAGTTGCTCGGAAATGCTGGTTTCAGGCAAATTCTCAACGCCAAATTCTTCCGGATAGCGCCTCGTTATTTTCGCAGTTCCGAAAATCACATCCCACAAAAATAAAAGATTGCCGTAATTGCCTTTGTAATTCGTGATCCCGTCCGATGCGTATTTTCCATGATGCGCACTATGGGTCGCCGGCGTCGAAATCAGACGCTCGACGACCCACATGGGGGGAGAAAGCCATTTAATCTTATAAAGAGGTTCATCCCAGCGAACATCGCTGTGCGCTGCATAGATGACAGTCATTTTGACGACAACGTAGCCAACGTAAACCCAGCCAAGGCCAAGATAGATCAGCGCTCCCGAAATCCACAGATTTGGCATGAAGAGATAATAAAACAGATTGTTTCTATAAACGACTCTGATGGACAGATAGGGCGCGTTATGATGCGGACGGTGCAGATTATACAGCCAAGGGAATGTATGAGAGGCGCGATGCCACCAATATTGCACCATGTCGTCGCATATGAGGAAAATACCGACGCCGGCGAGTAACGGCAAATGCGCAAGAGATCCGGCGGCTCCTGGCGCGATTGCAGCCGCGATCAGCCCCCCGCCCAGAAGCGCCAGCGGCTGGCTGAGCAAGATGAGCGTCAGGGTGCTGATAATTTCTACAACAGCGTCGCTCGTCGACTGGCCGCGCTTTTTAAAAAAACCGGTAAAAATAATTTCCAGAACAATGAATGTCGCCAGAACACTTAATATAACCACCATATGCGTTTGCATGATTGTAATTCCGTAGCTTTTCCTGGCGTGTTGACTGTATCTGCACTTGCTTTAACGCGAAAAATCCGGTGATAATGCTAAAAACTTAGCATTTGTACATTTATGAGCGAAGATTTTACGCTTGCGACCAACGCAAAGAACGCGCTCCTCTCGCCGCGCGTAATGACGCGGTTAACTAAAGCGGCGGTGCGTGTCGCCTATGCCGATGGCGCTGTTATTCATTCCCGCGGCGACTCCAAGCGCGGGCTTTCCATCATTCATGAAGGCGGCGTCCGGTTCACAAATCCGGGTCTGGACGGCTCGCTTGTCTCAACCGGCGTTATGCGGCCTGGTCATTTCTTCGGCGAAGCTACGTTGTTTGTGGACTTGCCGCGCACCCAAGACGCAATTGCAATAGGGCAAACCCTTATCGATCAGATTTCGAAAAAACGTTTCGACCGTATTTTCGATGAGGAGCCGGAGCTGGCGCGAATGATGATGAAGGTGACAACGGAGCGCTTGTATCTGACGCTGGAATTTCTGGACGATATGCGGCGTTTGCCGCTCAAGGCGCGCGCTGCAAAATTGATTGTCACGCGCGCCTCAATTGCGGAAGATGCAACCGTCGTAAACGCAAATCAATCTGAAATTGCGTTTACGCTTGGCGTATCGCGGGTTTCGATCGGCAAGGCCTTGAGCGCGCTGCAAACTGAAGGATTGATCTCGCTCGGCTACGGCAAAATACAAATCCCCGATCTTTCAGGGCTGAAATCCTGGATTGCGGAAAATACGCCGCTTTCACCGCTCACATACGGGCATTCTTTCTAATGATTGGAACCAAACCCGGGCAGGATGCGTTCAATATTGTATGAGGAAACTATTTTCACTTGCGACGACGGCGCTCGCCTTCGGTAAAGGCGTTATCGCCCTGAACAGTTTTTTGAAAACGCGCCGCAGGGCGCAGGCAAAGGCTGTAGCGAGCGACGCTTTGGAAATCCGCACGTCTGACGGCCAAACGGTGATCTACAAGCCGGTCGACAGCGAAGGGCGCAGCGTCGATACCGTGGAAGAAGCGACATCGTCGACTTCTGACAAATCGGCATCTGACAAGTCCTCAGGCGAAAAACCGCATCAGGACAAGGCCAGCCGCATGAATCTGGCTGAAGACGGCGATACCGCCAAGCAGGCCGGCTAAATTTTCTGATTATATTCGCCAACCTCGGGGTGTTTTCTTAAAACCTCGTCGAGTTCAGCGAACATGGCTTTCATGTTTTTTTCCGAAACCGGACTTTCAATCACCACGACGAGTTCCGGTTTGTTGGATGACGCCCGGATCAATCCCCATGTGCCGTCCTTAGCGGTAATCCGAACCCCGTTCACTGTTACGACATCGCGAACTTTCTGACCGATGATTTCCTTGCGGCCGGATAATTCAGCAACGATTTTTTCAACGACGCCGTATTTTGTTTCATCAGGGCAATGCGGCGACATAGTCGGCGATTGATAAGTCTTCGGCAAAGACTTTCGCAGATCGGAAAGTTTTTTGCCGGGACTTCTGTCCAGCATCTGCAAAAGCGCGATGGCGGCCACAAGACCGTCGTCATATCCGCGCCCGACAGGCGCGTTGAAAAAGAAATGTCCGGATTTTTCAAAACCGGCGAGCGCATTCATCTCATGGCTTTTTCGCTTTATATAGGAATGGCCGGTTTTCCAGTATTCGGTTTTCGCTCCGTTTTCGATCAATACCGGATCGGTAACGAACAGACCCGTCGATTTCACATCGACAACAAACTGCGCATTTTCGTGGATAGCCGACAAATCGCGCGCGATGAGAACGCCAATCTTATCGGCGAAAATTTCTTCGCCTTCGTCATCCACGACGCCGCAACGATCGCCGTCGCCGTCAAACCCCAGCGCCATGTCGGCATCATGTTCACGCACAGCCGCCTGCATGGCGTGCAGCATTTCCATGTCTTCCGGATTGGGATTATAGCGGGGAAAGGTGTGATCAAGCTCAGCATCCATGGGGATCACCTCAACGCCCAGCCTTTCGAGCGCTTCCGGCGCAAAAGCGCCGGCGGTGCCGTTGCCGCAGGCGGCGACAACCTTCAGCCTGCGTTTGATTTGAACGCCGGAGACGATGTCGTCTATATAGCGGTCCCTGAGGCCTTCGACATATTTGTATGCGCCGCCCGCATGCGGCTTACCTTCGCCTTTCAGAACAATATCTTTCAGGCGCCCCATTTCATCAGGCCCAAACGTCAACGGCTTTTCAACGCCCATTTTCACGCCGGTCCAGCCATTTTCATTGTGGCTCGCCGTCACCATGGCGACGCAAGGGATGTCGAGATCGAATTGCGCGAAATAGGCGACCGGCGAGAGGGCGAGGCCGATATCGTTCACTTCAATACCGGCGTTCATCAGACCGACAATCAGCGCTTGCTTGATCGACGCCGAATAGCCGCGAAAATCATGACCGACGACAATGCGCGGGTCTTTCCCCATCTCGCGTATCAATGTGCCAAGCCCCAGACCCAGCGCCTGTATCCCAAGGAGATTGATTTCCTTTTCAAACACCCAGCGGGCGTCATATTCGCGAAAGCCTGTAGGTTTCACCAGGGGCGTGACTTCATACTCATACGTATTGGCGGAAAGATCAGCGCGGGGCTGCGGCAGCATGGGGAAATCCTTTACCAGCTTTGTGGGAGCCGCAATCTAGCGGTGTCTGCGCATGCTGCAACCCATGAATAAAATTGCCGTGAATCAGTGACAATCAGGCCTCGTATGCGCATAGTCCCGGGCTGCAAGAGGGTCATTCAGACGGCGCTGCCGGACAGGCGAGGGGCCGGGGAAGCTGGGGTACGATGGAGCTGCCATTCGAGTTGGCCGATATCGGTTTGCGCGGACAGAGCGCGATAGGGCTCGTCGCGTTTATTTTTATCGCCTGGCTGTTTTCCAGCGCGAAGCTGCGGTTTCCGTTTTTCGCTGCGGTCTGGACTGTGGCGGCGCAAATCGGGATCGCTCTGTTTCTGCTTTATCTGCCGCCGGCGCGCGAAGCGTTGAAAAGCCTGCGCGCCGTTGTGGAAGCGCTGCAGGCGGCCACACAGGTGGGCACGTCCTTTGTCTTTGGCTATCTCGGCGGCGCGGAGCCGCCTTTTGAAATCACCAACCAGAGCGCCATGTTCAATTTCGCTTTTGGCGCGCTGCCGCTGGTGATTTTCTTTTCCGGGCTTTCAGCGCTGTTGTGGCATTGGGGCGTATTAAAGTTCTTTGTTCGCGGATTTGCGTTCGCCCTTGAGAAAATTTTCCGGGTGGGCGGCGCCGTGGCGCTTTCGGCGGCGGCGAACACATTTCTGGGCCAGACAGAAGCGCCGCTTATGATCCGCCCTTATCTTGAACGGGTTTCGAGGTCGGAGCTGTTTGTCATCATTACCGGCGGGTTCGCAACTGTCGCCGGGTCCGTCATGGCGATTTACGCCATTATTCTGCAAAATATCGACCCGTCGATTCTCGGCCACATCATCGTGGCGTCAATTATTTCCGTTCCGGCTGCAATCCTGATGGCGCAGGTGATGATCCCTGAAGAAAAAAACGTCGTGCCGACAAGCGCCGACGCGGCCGATGATTTTTCATACGCCAGTTCGATGGACGCCTTTGTTCGCGGCGTTACTGACGGGTTGGGCCTTTACCTGAACATTATCGCCGCTTTAATCGCATTCACCGCTTTTGCGGCGCTGATTGACATTATGCTGAGCGCCGCTCCGGATGTGGCGGGCGCGCCGTTAACGCTGGAGCGCATTCTCGGCGTGATCTTCATGCCGTTAATGTGGCTGGCCGGCGTTCCCTGGAGCGAGGCGTTCAGCGCAGGCTCGCTTATGGGCGTCAAGACAGCCGTAAACGAGCTTGTCGCCTATTCGCGCCTTTCTGCAGTCCCGGACGGAACGTTCAGTCCACGCAGCTTTTTGATCATCATCTATTCGCTTTGCGGCTTCGCCAATTTTGCAAGCCTCGGCATCGTTATCGGCGGTCTGACTGTGCTGGCGCCGGGTCGGCGTCAGGATGTGATCGCATTGGCGCCGCGCGCGCTTGTCGCCGGCACGCTCGCAACATTGATGACCGGAGCCGTGATCGGTCTGATCTGGATCGGTTAAAATTCACCCGCTAGACGGCCGAACGTAAAAAAACGCGTGCGGCGACAATCGCGCATGTAGCCCGGGAATAAAAGTTGATTTCGCGTGCTGAGGCGAGAGAATAATCGCATGCCTGAAAATCTTCAGCGTCTTGTCAGCAATATCCGCGCCTGCCGTTTATGCGTTGAAACGCCCGCCGGCGATCCGCTCCCCCATGAGCCCAGACCGGTTTTGCAAGTCTCCGGCGCGGCGCGCCTCGCGATATTCAGTCAGGCGCCAGGCAATCTCGTCAACAAAAGCGGGCGGCCGTTTACGGACCCATCCGGCGACAGGCTGCGCGCGTGGCTTGGGGTCAGCGATGAAGAATTTTACGACGCGGCGCGCATCGCGATCATTCCTATGGGGTTCTGCTTTCCCGGATATGACGGCAAAGGGGGCGACCTGCCGCCCCGGAAAGAATGCGCGCCGCAATGGCGTTCCCGATTAATGGCGGCGGCGCCGAACGTGGAAACAGCGATTTTGGTCGGGGCTTACGCCCAAAAATGGCATCTCGGGACGGGCGCGGAAAAAACGCTGACGCAAAACGTGAAAAACTGGCGGAAATTTGCGCCGGAATATTTTCCAACGCCGCATCCGTCCTGGCGCAATAATGGGTGGCTGAAGAAAAACAGCTGGTTCGAGGCTGAGTTGCTGCCAGTGCTGCGCAAGCGGGTTCGAAGCTTGCTGCCGTCCTAGCGACGATAATTCCGCCAGTCGTCAAAGCGCGCGAAAATCACAAATAGGACGGACAGAACAATCAGGATAAGCAGCGCGAACTGCACCTGCGCTTCAACGGCGTGCGCCTCATGCTTGGAGGGACGCTCGGCCGGTACCTCCACCATTTCGCCGGTATCGTCGCCTTCTGCGGAACCGGAGGTTCCGCCATTCGATTCGCTGCTTCCCCCGGCGCTGGGGGGCGGGCTGGAGCCTTCACCGGCGCTGGGATTTTCGGTCATCCCTGTGCCGTTTTCGATGTTAGTTTCGATTTGATCGAGCTCTTCAGCATTGTCGCGTCCGAGCGTGGAGGACGCCACGCCGGCGCCGCCGGCGATGGTCGCGCCTTGCACGGTCCTGCTTTCCGCAACATTGCCGCGCCGCGGCGCGTCTTCCACCGGTTCAGCGCGGGAATTCTCTTCGATATCTTCCGGATCGCGCACACGCGGCGGTTCGGCCGGCGTCAAAAACAGCGCGCGCTCAGAAGCGCGCCGGCGCGTCAGGCCCATCACTTCGCGCAAGACGCCGCCGACCGTCGCCTTGTTCCACCAGGTCAGCGCGTCAGCCGCGCCGACGCGATCGCCCCTGTTCAGGCGTTTTAAGGCTGTGGATCCCCGGAACGCGCCTACGCCCACATTGTAGACAAAGCTGACCAGCGCATCGAATTCATTCTGGTTCAGGGAAACTTTGACGGCGTTATCAACCGCCTGTTCGCGCGGTCTTAAATCGCGCTTTAAAAGCTCTTCAGCGTCTCTTTCGCTGATTTTCATGCCGGGTTCGACATCATCGCCTGTATGGCCATAGCCGATGGTCCAGACACCGGCGATATCCTGATACGCTTCAAGCTCAAGACCTTCAAAACGCTTGATTAGATCAATACCGCTTGGTGATGTTCGCACGGAAAAACTCCCAACCCCGCTACAGTGCTTAATAAAGCATAAACGCAAATCTGGGCGAAAAGTAGCGCACGAACGCAAGGATTCTCACTTTTTCATGAGACAGCGCTTTCGCGCGCCAAGGGCGAGAGCGGTATTTTGTGAGATAAACCCGTGTTTTAGCGAATTTTTCCGGCTTTATATCAAGTAGTTTTGAAGCAACAACAGTGCGTAAAACGCGCGTCGCGGGCGCGGATAAAGTTCAGGCCGTGGCGTCAGCCGGATTCTCCATGAGCGCCTGCTGCTCTTCTAGGCGGGTTTCGAAATCTGTTGTCAGCGTGCGCAGTTCGATCAGCAGCGATTCTTCCACGGCGCAAAACGCCGCCCGGTTGGCCGAGAGCGTTTTTATCGAACGGGCGTGGGAAGCGGCGAGACGCGCTTTTTCAGCCTGATAGGGGCGGATTTCTTCGGCGCGGCCCGCGTTGAGGGCGCTGTTTTCCCGCGCGATGAGGTCGCTGAGCGCTTCTGTAACGCTGATCAGGGAGCGCACGCAATTCGCAGCATTATATTCCCGTTCGAACGTAATGGTCGTCATTGTCTTTGTTCCTCAACTGCTTTTGTGCGCACGCGCGATGCGTTTCTTTTTCTGGTCAGCGACGATCTATAAGCGGTCGTGGAAAACAAAGGCTTTCGGATTTGATTGAAATTGTCTGGATCACGGCGCTCTTTATGTGGCGGTGCAGCAAAACAATTTTGTAAAAGCCGCGCCTTCGGCGCACTGCATGCGCGAGCACCGCAACTGAAAATCAATCATTCGCTTTTAAGGCCGATTGAGAGCTGACCGGGGGCAATTGCGGCTTGAGCCGCCAAGGTCAGATGGCTATAGAAAGCCGCGACTCGTCCGGGGCAAGTTTGCGGCGAGACAATTAGCGTAAGCTGGGAGAAACAGCATGTCGGCGTCCGAGGTAGAAGAATATCGTCCGTCTGAGGACGAAGCGTTCATGAACGATCGACAAAAGGAGTATTTCAAGAAAAAGCTTTTGTCCTGGAAACAGGACATTATCAAGGAAAGTCAGGGCACGCTCAGCAATTTACAGGAAGAAAACAATCAGCTTCCCGATATTGCCGACCGCGCTTCCAGCGAAACGGAAAAAGCGCTGGAATTACGAACGCGCGACCGTCAGCGCAAACTGATCGCCAAAATCGATTCAGCCCTTCGGCGGCTGGAAACGGGCGAATATGGTTATTGCGAAGAGACCGGCGAGCCTATCGGCGTGCGCCGTCTAGATGCGCGTCCGATCGCCACCCTTTCTCTGGAAGCGCAGGAGCGCCACGAAAAGGCCGAAAAAGTCCACCGCGACGACTAGGGTTAAACCGGCCTGACATCGCTTGCATAAAGGTTTCGCCGCGCCTATATGCGGCGCTGCAACTTCTGTTTTGGGCCGCAGCCGAACGCGGCCGACTTTCTGTCTGCCAGGAACCTTTAGCCGGGTTCTTTTTCGACCACTTCCAAGACACGATTTGCGCTAACCGGCCCCGTTGTAAAAAGCGGGGTTATAGATGCTGTTTCTTGGAGAAGAGGCGGCGCGCCTAAATGTCAAGGAGACGAATAATGGCGACAGGTACTGTAAAATGGTTCAATGGCCAAAAGGGCTACGGATTCATCCAGCCGGACGACGGCGGCAAGGACGTGTTCGTTCACGTCACGGCCGTTGAACGCGCCGGCATGCGCCAGCTCGATGAAGGCCAGAAGATTTCTTATGAAATCGCCATGGATCGCGGCAAAGAATCTGCGGCCGATCTGAAAGCGCTCTAAAGCTTTCTTGCAAGTATGAACGAAAAAACGGCGCTCGAAAGAGCGCCGTTTTTGTTTGCGAAGATGACGTTCGCTAACTTTGCGATGGTATGCGCAATGTCTGACCGGGATAGATTTTGTCGGGATCGGACAGCATGGGTTTGTTGGCTTCAAAAATGGCGGGGTATTTCGAAGCGTCGCCGTAGTGCTCCTTGGCGATTTTAGACAGCGTGTCGCCGCTTTTAACGGTATAAAACACAGTCTGGTCCGGCTCGTTTTCAATATCGATGTGGGCGTCGACTTCGCCGACGCCGGGCGTGTTGCCGGCCGCGACAATCGCCTTTTCCGCTTCAGCGCGGTTTTTCGCCCTGCCTTTCAGGACAATGCGGCCGTCGCCGGATTCCTCGACTTCGAGATCTTTCACGTCAGTTTTATGGCCCTGTATACGATCCTTGATGCCGTCAGCCATATTGCTGACGCCTTCGCGGAGTTTTTCCCCGGCTTCACGGGCGAATTTGAATATCATTTCCTCTATCTCCTTTTCGCGGGCTATTTACGGCCGAACAAACCGCCCAGCAGTTTTTTGCCGGCTTGCTCAAGAACGTCGTCTTTAAAATCGCCATCACCATCCTGATCGAGAAAACCCATGAGGCCGCTAAGTTCTTGCGGCGCTGATTGTTGAACACGCACGCTTTCTTCGGTCACCAGACCTGCAAGCCCGGAGGCATCCAGTCCCTGTTCGCGTTTTGCGCGGCCGAGGGAAGCGAGAACAGCCGGGGCGGCCATGGCGAGGAGTTGCGCAATCTCTCCCTGATCAACGCCAGCGGTTTTTGCAAGCGCGCGTTCGGTTTGAGATTGTTTGCCGCCGAGAATATGACCCAGAATTTTCTGACCGTCCGCGAGAACGTCATCACGGCCTAGTTGAGTGACATTATTGAGCAGGCTTCCATCATGACGGTCTAATGCGTTCGCAAGCGCTGCGGCGCCTTCCGGACGAGAAGCGTTTTTCTTCAATCCCGCCATGAGCGCCGCCATGGCCATCGGCATCACTTTTGCGGCAAGGCCTTCATTAAGGCCGGTTTTATGAGCCGCCTGCTGGCTCATCTGGTTTGCGACAACCTGTGTTAGCTGGTCCATCAAAGACATGGATATCTCCACCCCATAATCGGTCCCACGACCGGAAGGGGAACCATAAGGCCAAAATGCAACCGCATCAAATCTCCGTGCGGCGGCGAATGCAGATATAGACCGTAGGAAAGTGGTGCGTAATTTCTAATCAGACTAAGGAAGGCCGTATCTTGATGTCGCGTCAGGTTATGCGGCGGCGGGCGCGGTGCGGGGGCGCTCCTTGTTGCGCCTTTCGGTTCCTGTCGCCGTACCCTTCAGCCAGCGGATCACTAGCGGCGGCTCGAAAACCCAATCGCGCACCTGCTGCAATATTTCGGGATCGGTGTTTTCCACCATCGCCGCCTCTGAAATCAGAACGCCTGCGGTCTGGCTGTTGGATAAATTCAGATCCCGCCGCGTCTTCGCAAGGGCGGAGACAACAGCCGCGGTGGAAATGGCCAGGATCGACGCCGCGTTTCGCGGATCGATTTCCGCCAGATCGGCGATGGCGGTGACCGCGCGGCTGGAGCGTCCGCCGAAAACTTTTCTGAAAACGCGCTCGCCGCGTGCGCGAATATCGGCCGCGCCCAGCCGCTTTTTGTCCGCCAAGAGGTCTTCGCGGAACTGGTTCAGCGCGAAAGAGAGGCCGGCGGCGCCGAGCGGCGCGGCGGTGTTCCGGCGAAGCGCGAAGAGAATTAACCCTACAGTGACCGGCGTCAGCTTCGCTGCGATAGACCTTTCAACGCCAAATCGAAGAGCGGTCTGGTGCGCTGCGTTGGCGACGGCGCGGTGGATGAAATGGCCGGAAAGCGACATGGCGAACATCCTGTCATGGGTGGTTGTTAGATATTAAGCCGAACACCGCGCGGGCGCTTGGGTTCCCGCCATGCGTGCGCGCGCCTGCAGCGGGGTTGAAAGCGGCGATGACTCCGCTATGAAGGCCCATGGAGCGACGCACTTCCTCATCGAAACCGCCCGCAAAACGGCGAAAACGCGCGAAAAAGAGCAATATCGCGTCGACGGCGCTCGGCAAGGAACCTGAAAAGCGCAGTCGTAAAAAAGACGCCCCGAAAAAGGGCGAGGCGGCCAACCGCGAACTCAATGTCCATGTGAAAACCGCCAAGCGCCGCGAATATGGCTCAACGCTCTGGCTGAAGCGCCAGCTCAACGACCCTTATGTCAGGAAGGCGAAGGCGGAGGGCTATCGCTCTCGCGCCGCCTACAAGCTGATCGAACTCGACGAAAAATTCGCGCTGCTGAAGCCGGGCGCGCGCATTGTCGATCTCGGCTGCGCGCCGGGCGGCTGGTGCCAGGTCGCCGCCAAGAAAGTCGGCGCGAAAGGCAAGGTTGTCGGCATCGATTATCTCGCCATGCCGGCGGTGGCGGGCGCTGACGTTCTGGAAATGGATTTTCTTGATGACGCCGCGCCGGAAAAGCTGAAAGAGATGCTCGGCGGCGGCGCGGATGTGGTCCTGTCCGACATGGCGGCGCCGACAACGGGCCATCGGTCCACGGATCATTTGCGCATCATTGCGCTCGCCGAAGCCGCGCTCGATTTCGCGGAAGACGTGCTGGCGCCCGGCGGCGCGTTCGTCTGCAAGGTATTCGCCGGCGGCGCCGAGGGCGATTTGCTGACGCGTCTCAAGCAGAATTTCGAAACGGTCAAACACGCCAAGCCGAAAGCCTCGCGTTCGGACTCGGCGGAGAAATATGTGGTGGCGACGGGGTTTAGAAAAACGGAGAAGGCGGAATGAATATCCGTGAAGCGCTGACATTCGACGACGTATTGCTTGAGCCCGGTCCATCGGAAGTGATGCCGAGCGGGGTGGACGTCAAAGCGCGGCTGACGCGCGAGATTACGCTGGCCATACCGATCCTGTCGTCGGCAATGGACACCGTGACCGAAGCGGAGATGGCCATCGCCATGGCGCAGGCGGGCGGCATCGGCGTTCTCCACCGAAACCTCTCCATTGAAGAGCAGGCCGAGCATGTGCGCCGCGTAAAACGCTTTGAAAGCGGCATGGTGGTCAACCCGCTGACCCTGACGCCGGACGAAACGCTGGCGACGGCGCAGCAGATCATGCTGGAAAAAAGCATTTCCGGTTTTCCGGTGGTGGAAAACCCTGACGCCAACGGCGTCGGCAAACTCGTCGGCGTTCTGACTAATCGCGATATGCGTTTTGCGCGCAATCTCGACCAGCCGGTGCGCGATCTGATGACGTCTGTCGATCTTGTCACCGTCACGCCCGGCGCCACGCAGGATGAAGTGCGCGAGCTTTGCCACAAGCGCCGGATTGAGCGCGTCGTCGTGGTCGATGAGGACTATCGCTGTATCGGTCTTATCACCGTCAAGGACATGGAAAAGGCGCAGAAATTTCCCTTCGCCTCGAAGGACGCCGAGGGGCGCTTACGCGTGGCGGCGGCGTCGTCCGTCGGGGATGACGGGTTCGCGCGGATTGAACGGCTGATCGGCGCGGGCTGCGATGTCATCGTTATCGATACGGCGCACGGTCACTCGTCAAAAGTTGTCGAGCAGGTGGAGCGGGTCAAACGCGCGTCCAATGCAACGCAGGTGATCGCGGGGAATGTCGCCACCTATGACGCCGCCAAAGCGCTGGCGGACGCCGGCGCCGACGCGATCAAGGTCGGCATCGGGCCGGGTTCGATCTGCACGACGCGCATCGTCGCCGGGGTCGGCGTGCCGCAACTGACCGCGGTGATGGACGCGGCGCGCGCAGGGCGCGAGGCCGGCGTGCCGATTATCGCGGATGGCGGCGTGAAATTTTCCGGCGATATCGCAAAGGCTCTCGCCGCCGGCGCCGATACGGTAATGATTGGTTCGCTTCTGGCGGGTACGGACGAGGCGCCGGGAGAGGTTTTCCTCTATCAGGGGCGTTCTTACAAATCCTATCGCGGCATGGGCTCGATCACCGCCATGGCGCGCGGCTCGGCTGACCGGTATTTTCAGGCCGATGTGACGGAGCAGATGAAGCTCGTGCCGGAGGGCATTGAGGGGCGCATACCGTACAAGGGCGCCATCGGGCCGATCCTGCATCAGCTTGTGGGCGGCGTCAGAGCGTCCATGGGCTATGTGGGCGCGCCGAGCATCGCCGAGATGCAAAAGCGCGCGAAATTCGTGAAGATCACCGGCGCGGGCTTGAAAGAAAGCCACGTCCATGACGTCGCCATCACCCGCGAGGCGCCGAACTATCCGACGCAGAGCTGATGCGGTTATCCGGACGCCTTTCGGCCGCCATTGAAATTCTCGAAGACTTCGAACGCCGCCGCGTGCCGCTGAAAACGGCGATCGCCGACTGGTCGCGCAATAACCGCTACGCCGGGGCGAAGGACCGCGCCTGGATATCGGGGCTTTGTCTCGATGCGCTCCGCAAGCGGAACTCTCTTGCTGCGAAAATGGGCGATGAGTCGCCCCGTGCGCTGGCGCTAGGGGCGTTGCGGTTTTTATGGGCGAAACCCGCCGATGAAATTGCTGATGCGGCGGGCGAAGAACCGCATGGGCCCGGGCGGCTAAGCCATGATGAGACGCTTGCGCTGGGCGATGCGGAGGTGTTTTCCTCTTCGCCCTGCGGCGCGGAAGACGTGCGCGCCGAAGAGTGCGCCGTCGCCCTCGCCAGGCCCCATGTGGCGGGCGATTATCCGGAATGGCTGGCGCCGCAAATAGAGCGTGTCTTCGGTGATAACGTCGCCGCCATTATGGCCGCATTCGCCGAGCGCGCCGATATCGATCTGCGCATCAACACGCTGAAAGCGACGCCGGAAAAGACGCTGGCGGCGCTCAAGACCGTGAAGGCCGAAACCGTACCTGTACTGACGGCGGCGGCCCGCATCGCGGCGCCTGATCCCAGCGAAAAAGCGCCGGGCGTTACAGTGATACCGGCCTTCAACAAAGGTTGGGTCGAGGTGCAGGATCTGGGCAGCCAGATCGCCGCAGCGGCGGCGGGCGATATCAAGGGCGCGCAGGTACTCGACTATTGCGCAGGCGGCGGCGGCAAGACCCTGGCGCTCGCGGCGATGATGGAAAATACCGGGCAGCTTTACGCCTATGATCGCGACCCGCGCCGTTTAAAACCGCTCTATGCGCGCGCCAAGCGGGCAGGCGTGCGCAATCTGCAGATACGCTCGCCGGCCGGCGGCGAGAGGCTGGACGATCTCGCCGGTAAAATGGACGTCGTTTTTGTCGATGCGCCCTGTTCCGGCGCCGGAACCTGGCGGCGTCATCCGGACACCAAATGGCGGCTGACAGAAAAGCAGTTGCAAACACGCATGAATGAACAGGATCAGGTGCTGCGCGAGGCGGCCGGTTATGTCAAACCGGGCGGACGGATGGTGTGGGTTACATGCTCGTTCCTCATGGAGGAGAACGAGGACCGCCTTGCGGCGTTTCTGCGTGAGAACAGCGAGTATTTTCAGACGCCGGCGCTCGACGCCATTGAGTCGTCCGGCTTGCTGACGCGCGCCGGACGCGAAACGCTTGAGACTTGCCGCACATCCGGCGGCGCCATTCGCATCACGCCCGATAAACTGCGCGCCGACGGATTTTTTGTCGCGACTCTTGAGAGAACCGGTTAAGGAAACGCATGACACTCGATCCGCACGACCAAATTCACGCCGCCGATCATCATGAACGCGCGCTGATTGTCGATTTTGGCAGTCAGGTGACCCAGCTTATTGCGCGGCGCCTTCGCGAGGCGGGCGTTTATTGCGAAATCCATCCGTTCAACAGGGTCGATAGCGCATTTCTGGACGCATTCTCGCCAAAGGCCGTCATTCTGTCCGGCGGACCCGCAAGCGTGAAACTGGACGCCTCTCCGCGCGCGGCGGCTGAAATCTTCGACTATGGCGTTCCGGTGCTTGGCATCTGCTATGGCGAGCAAGTCATCTGCGCCCAGCTTGGCGGCGACGTGGAGCGTTCCGACCATCGCGAATTCGGCCGCGCGCATATTGACGTTGTGAAAGAAAGCCCGCTCTTTGACGGCGTGTGGGAGAAAGGCTCGCGCCATCAGGTGTGGATGAGCCACGGCGACCGCGTAAACGAAATACCACCCGGCTTTGAAATCATCGCAAAATCCGACGGCGCGCCCTTCGCCGCCATCGCTGACGAGACGCGCCGCATTTACGGCGTACAGTTTCACCCGGAAGTGGTGCACACGCCGGACGGCGCGAAACTCCTAAAAAACTTTGTCGCTAATATCGCCGGGCTTTCCGGCGACTGGACCATGGCGGCGTTTCGCGAAGAGGCGATAGCGCAAATCAGGAAACAGGTGGGCGAAGCGCGCGTCATCTGCGGTCTTTCGGGCGGCGTTGATTCCTCCGTCGCCGCCGTGTTGATCCACGAAGCCATCGGCGAGCAGCTCACATGCGTTTTTGTGGACACGGGGCTCATGCGCGCCGGCGAGGGGGAAGAAGTCGTTCGCCTCTTTCGCGACAGCTACAACATTCCGCTTGTTCACGTTGAGGCGGAAGAGTTGTTTCTGGGCAAGCTCGCCGGGGTCGACGATCCGGAGAAGAAACGCAAGATCATAGGCGCGACCTTTATCGATGTGTTTGACGAAGAAGCCGGCAAGATTGAGAACGCCGAATTCCTGGCACAAGGGACGCTCTATCCGGATGTCATCGAAAGCGTATCGTTCGACGGCGGCCCGTCAGTCACGATCAAGTCGCATCACAATGTGGGCGGCCTGCCTGAGCGGATGAATTTGAAGCTGGTCGAACCTTTACGCGAACTTTTCAAGGATGAGGTGAGGGCGCTTGGCCACGAGCTTGGCTTGCCGGACCATTTTGTCGGACGCCATCCGTTCCCCGGTCCCGGCCTCGCGATCCGCATTCCGGGCGAGGTGACGAAAGAAAAGGCGGAGATTTTGCGCAAGGCGGACGCCATCTATCTGGATGAAATCCGCAAAGCCGGTCTTTACGACGCCATATGGCAGGCTTTCGCTGTCTTGCTCCCGGTGCGCACGGTTGGCGTCATGGGCGATGAGCGCACTTACGATCATGTGCTCGCCTTGCGCGCGGTCACGTCCACAGATGGGATGACCGCGGATTATTATCCATACAGCCATGAATTTTTAAGCGCATGCGCCACGCGCATCATCAACGAAGTGCGCGGCGTCAATCGCGTCGTATACGACGTAACGTCGAAACCGCCGGGTACGATCGAGTGGGAATAGGCCGGCGCTTCAATTCTTCGTATTGGTAATTGTTTTCTTATCAGCGATGGCGAGATAGCCTGAATATGGCGCCAGCGTGCTCGGCGGGCCGTTGTCTTGCGGCGCTGCGTCGGCCTGCGCTATCACAGAAAACCGGTCGTTAAGCGGTGGAGACCACCGCACTTGCTTTTCGGTGATATTAAAAACGCACAATGCACGTTTGTCTTGCAGTGTTCTGTAGTACGCCAGCAATCCATCCGCGTTCTCGATGAATTGAATGTCTCCGAGGCGTAACTCCGGCCGGCGTTTGCGCAGCGCAATGATCTGACGCACGAAATGCAGAACGGAGTTCGGGTCCGTTTTTTGAGTCTCAACTGAAAGCGCCGCATGTCCGGGGTCTACGGGCAGCCATGGCGCGCTCTCAGAAAAACCGGCGTTTGGAACTTCGCTGCGCCAGGGCATGGGCGTGCGGGCGCCGTCGCGGCCAAGGGTCAGCGGCCAGTTTGCAATAGCTTCCGGATCCTGCAGTAACGCAAACGGCACGTCTGCTTGCGGCAGCCCCAATTCTTCGCCCTGATACAAAAACGCATTGCCGCGCAGGCTCAATAAAATCATGGCGAAAAGTTTCGCGGCCTGTGATGCTTGCGCGCCATCAGTCCAGCGGCTGACAACGCGGGGCGCATCATGATTTGAGAAAGCCCAAGAAGGCCACCCTTCATTCGGGTTATCGCCCCATGCGCCCACAGCGTCGATCGTTAATTTGGCTGTTAACTGGTCTGCATACAGAAAAGTGAAATTATAGGCGGAGTGCAATCGCGCATTGCCTTCGGTGAACGCTTTCATTTCTGCAAGAGGTTCTGGACCGACAACTTCTGCAACAGTGAATACGCCTTCGTATTCTTCCGTCACAGTCCTCAGACGTTCAAGAAATAAAGGAATGTCGGGGTGCGAGCGATTGTAGAGATGCCGTTGATAATCGAAAGGCCGCTCGGGCGGTTTATCAGTGACGGGCGCCGGCGGATTATCCCGCAATTTCGGGTCATGCATTGCAAAATTCAGCGCGTCGAGGCGGAATCCGTCCACGCCGCGATCCAGCCAGAAGCGCGCGACGTTCAGGAGGGCGTTTTGTACGGCGTCATTATGCAGGTTCAGATCGGGTTGCGACGCCAGAAAGTTATGCAGGTAATATTGCCGCCGCCGGCTGTCCCACGCCCAAGCGCCGCCGCCGAATACGGACTGCCAGTTCGTCGGCGGCGACCCGTCGGGTTGTGGATCGGCCCAGACATACCAGTCGGCTTTCGGGTTGTGTTTGTTTTGACGACTCTCCTGAAACCAGGGATGGGCGTCGGAAGTGTGCGAGTAGACCTGGTCTATTATAATTTTAAGACCCAGCTGGCGCGCTTTTCCAAGAACGGCGTCGAAATCGGACAACACCCCGAAAACAGGGTCGACATCGCAATAGTCAGCGACGTCATAGCCGAAGTCTTTCATGGGAGAAGTGAAAAACGGCGATAACCAGACGCCATCGACGCCAAGGTCCGCGATGTAATCGAGAGCGGCGAACACGCCTTTCAGGTCGCCGACGCCG
This sequence comes from Hyphococcus sp., assembly GCF_965228385.1. GTDB lineage: Bacteria > Pseudomonadota > Alphaproteobacteria > Caulobacterales > Parvularculaceae > Hyphococcus. The sequence continues at coordinate 898,811 of NZ_OZ245810.1, forward strand.
TCCGCATTCGTATCGAGAAAACTGCGCGGGTAAATCTGATAGATGACGGCGCCGCGCCACCATTCCGCTTTGCTGGCAGACAACACTTTTTTCACCTACCCCGGTTTTGCAAGCGGCGTGCTGTTTTCAAGACCGCCGCAGGGTCATCTGTATTGGACCTTCGGCGCGGCCATGCACGAATTGATCGACCATCGGGTTGCCTGAGTTTTCCATCTCTTCCGGTTTACCGCGCCAGATAATGCGCCCCTGATAGAGCATCGCGATCTCGTCGGCGATTTTCCGGGCCGACGCCATATCGTGTGTGATGGAAACTGCAGTGGCCCCTAATGCCTTTACCCGCTCCACGATCAGATTGTTGATAACATCCGCCATGATCGGATCGAGCCCCGTTGTCGGTTCATCGAAAAACAGGATCTGCGGGTCCGAGGCGATCGCGCGGGCCAGGGAAACCCGTTTTTGCATGCCGCCGGAAAGAGCGGCCGGTTGCAGATTGCCGACCTCAGGCGCAAGGCCGACTTGCGCCAGACAGTCGATCGCTTTTTCGCGCGCGGTTTTCCGGGATTTTTTTTCGGCGTAGATCAATCTGAAAGCGATATTTTCCCATACGGATAAACTGTCGAAAAGCGCGGCGCCCTGAAACAGCATGCCTGTCTGTCCCGTCATGTGACGCCGGTCGCCGTCGCTATGCCTAGCGATGTTGCGTCCGTCGACTTCAATAACGCCCTTGTCGGGCCGCAATGTGCCAAGCATGCATTTTAACAGGACCGACTTGCCGGTGCCGGAGCCGCCGATGACAACGAGCGAACGGCCTTTTTTAACGTCAAGGTCGATGCCGCGAAGCACGGGTTTGGATTCAAACGCCTTATAAAGACCGCGAACCGATATTTTCTTTTCGTCATCGCGCTTCATGGTTTTAAACTTTCACAAGCAGCGATGTCATGAAATAGTTGGATGCAAGAACGGCGACCGCCGATGCAACGACTGCGGTGCGCGTGGCGGCGCCGACGCCTTGCGCGCCCCCGCGGCTTGCGTATCCATAATAACAGCCCATGACGGAAATCAGGAAGCCGAACACCGCCGCTTTGATAAGGCCGCTGTAAACATCGCGGTTTTCCAGAAACTCGGCGATGTTTGTGACGAAAATCGGCCCTGAAAAATCAAGCGCGTAAACCGCCACGAGATAGCCGCCGTAAACGCCGATGATATCCGCGATCAATACGAGGATCGGCAGGGCGAGCGTTGTTGCAAGGATGCGCGGCGCAATCAGATATTTGAACGGATCGACGGCGAGCGTCGACATGGCGTCAATCTGTTCAGTTACGCGCATGGTCCCGATCTCCGCCGCCATCGCTGAGGAGCAGCGCCCGGCGACCATCAAGGCGGCGAGCACGGGGCCGAGTTCGCGCACAATAGAAACGCCCAGAATTTGCGGCAGAAATGTCTCCGCATTAAATCGCAGGCTGCCGTCATAAATATTCAGCGCCAACGCGCCGCCAGTGAAAATCGCCGTCAGCCCCACAACGGGAAGCGACGCAAAGCCAATCCTGACAAGCGATGCAAAAAAAGCCCGCCAGTAAAAGGGACCGGTCACCCACGCCATAGCGCCGCGCGCGCCAAAATCGGCCATGCGGCCGGTTTCGCGCACCGCGTCGATGGCGACGCTTCCGGTTAAGGCGAATGGATTCATTCAATTCCCCCCTGAGGAATATCTAGACGTAGCGGCGATCAATTCGTCCGCCAAGCCCTGTCAGCAAATCATATGGCACCATACCGCAGTTGGCGGCGGCTTCGTAAAGACTTAGCGCGGGGCCGAAAATCTCCGCTATATCATTAAGTTGCGGCGGATTTTTCAGCGCTGTCACATCGATTGTGATGTAATCCATGGAAACTCGCCCGACAATCGGCGCGCGTTCGCCGTTGATGACGGCTTGCGCCTTGCCGGCGCCGGCGCGCGGAAAACCGTCGCCATAGCCGATGGCGAGCGTTGCGATGCGGCTTGGCCGCGTCGCCGTAAAAGTCGCGCCATAGCCGACCGTTTCGCCTTTTTTGATGTCGCGTAATTGCACGACCGGCGCTTTCAGGGCCGCGACTGGCTGGATGCGGTCATCGTCCGCTTCGAAGGGCGAACCGCCGTAAAGGGCGATGCCGGGACGAACCAGATCGAAATGGAATTTGTCGTCCATGAGTGCGCCGGCGGAAGCGGAAAGGCTTACTTGCGCGCCAGGAAAATGCGCCGCCGCTTCAGCGAAGACATCGCGCTGTGTTTCATTTTTCGGATGCGCAGGTTCGGATGCGCAGGCAAGGTGGCTCATCACCATGGCGATATTGAGCCCAAGTCCGGCGATCGCCGGAATTTCATAAAGCGACGCGCCGCGCCGGTTCATGCCGGTGTCGATATGCAGCCCGGCGGGCGCGCCGCCCATCCGGTTCTGCCATAGCTGCGCTTCGGCGAGACAGTTGAGAGTCGGCGCTAAACTGTATTGTTCGAAAAGCGCCAGCGTGTTTTCGCGCGGCCCGTCAAAAACATAGATAACCGGGTCAGTGTTTTGCAGTTGCGCGCGCAGCGCCGCGCCTTCTTCAGGGTAGACGACGAAAAATGTCCGGCATTTTTCCCGTTCGAAAAGCGTGCGGGCCACCGGCGCCATGCCGAGACCGTAGGCGTCGCATTTAACGACGGCGGACATCGCCGCGCGTGACGCCGCGCTGCGGATCATCGCGTAATTGGCGCACAACGCCGACAGGTCGATTTCGACCCAGGGCCCGTCGCTGATGGATTGGCGCATATCGCTCATAGGCGTAGCCATAAGCGCGTTTTCAGTCGCGGAAAAGAGACAGCCGCCTTGCGCCTTACCCGCCGTAACCGGTGTACATATCGTTGGCGAGATCCGAGAACTTGGTGAATTTCTCTTCAAAATGCAGATCGACCTTGCCGATGGGCCCATGACGCTGCTTGCCGATAATGACCTCGGCCGTGTCGCCGACTTCATCGAGCCGCGACATCCATTTGGCGTGCTCTTCGGTGCCTTCGCGCGGCTCTGCGCGGCTTAGGTAATATTTTTCGCGAAACACGAATAAAACGACGTCCGCATCCTGCTCAATCGAACCGGATTCACGAAGGTCCGCCAGTTGCGGGCGCTTGTCATCGCGAGATTCCACCTGCCGCGAGAGCTGCGAAAGAGCGACGATGGGAACTTCAAGTTCTTTCGCGAGCGCCTTCAGGCCCTGACTGATTTCTGTAATCTCCTGCACGCGACCGTCATTGCGGCGCCCCGATCCGGTCAGAAGCTGCAAATAGTCGACGACCAGAAGATCCAGTCCGTGCTGCCGTTTCAGGCGCCGGGCGCGCGCCGCAAGCTGCGCGATGGAAAGACCGCCGGTATCGTCGATATAGAGCGGCAGCTTTTCCAGCTCTCGCGCGGCGTGATAAATCTTGTCAAACTGTTCCTGATCCACCTCGCCGCGGCGAATTTTTTCCGACGGCACTTCCGCGAACTCGGAAATGATGCGCGTCGCCAGTTGCTCGGCCGACATCTCAAGCGAGAAGAAGCCGACTATGGCGCCGTCAACAGTTTTCAGCGTGCCGTCGGGTTGTTTTTCAGTTTTGTACGCTTTCGCAGCGTTCACGGCGACGTTTGTCGCCAGCGATGTTTTGCCCATGGAAGGGCGCCCGGCGAGAATAATCAGATCGGAAGGGTGCAACCCGCCCAGCATGCGGTCGAAATCACGCAGGCCCGTGGAAACGCCGGCAAGACCGCCGTCGCGCTTCACCGCCGCGTTTGCAAGCTCGATCGCTTCAGTAATGGCGGAGCGGAACGTTTTAAAACCGCCGCCGTATTTTCCGGTTTCGGCCAGCTTGTAGAGCGCCTGCTCAGCATCCTGCAATTGTTGTCCGGGATGATCGTCAAGCGTGGCCACCTTGGCCCGGTCGAACATTTCCGATCCGATGGACATGAGGCCGCGGCAAACAGAAAGATCGAAAACAATCCTGGCATAGTCCGAAGCGCCGGCGGTGGACGGCACATTCGCCGCCAGTTGTTCCAGATAGGTTTTGCCGCCCGCATCAAGATAACCTTGCGCCTTGGCGAGATAGGTGTCGATGGTTACGGGCGAGGCGAGGCGTCCCGAATTGATGAGGTCGCCGCTGGCTTCAAAAATAATCTGGTGAACGGGATCGAAAAAATGTTCCGCTTTCAGGAACAGCGAAATGCGATAAAAAATTTCATTGTCAAACAGGACAGCGCCGAGGATCGCCTGTTCTGCGTCGAGGCTGACGGGGAGTTTTTCCTCCGTACCTTGATGAATTGATGAACCTGGATTTGCGCCGTCCGCCATGTCGGATGTTAAAACAAAAAAAGCGCCGGCTGAACAGTCAGCCGGCGCTTCTATTTTTCCCCTGCAACGGGAAAACGTAACGTAAACTAGTCAGTCTTTTTATCGTCGCTCTCGCTGTCGCCTTTGTCGCTGTCGCCTGCGTCTTCGACGGCGTCGCCTGCGCCTTCATCGAAAAACTCAGGCGCGGCGTCAGCCGTTTCTTCTTCCGCGGCTTCGTCTTCCTGATTGACCAGTACGTTTTCACCGCGCGCCTGGCGTTCGGCTTCATCTTCGGAGCGCGCGATATTAACGCTGATAGTCGCATCGACTTCTGCATGAAGTTTAACCCGTACCGGGAAAACGCCAAGCGATTTTAAAGGCTTGTCGAGACGCACCTGCGCACGTTCAATTTTAACGCCGCTTTCAGAAGCGGCGTCGGCGATATCGCGTGTGGTAACGGAGCCGTAAAGGACGCCCATTTCCGATGATTGACGAATGATAACAAAAGACTCGCCATCGACTTTTTTGGCGACGGCTTCCGCTTCTTTTTTGCGTTCGAGGTTGCGCGCTTCCAGATCGGCGCGCTGCGCCTCGAATACTTTTTTGTTGTTATCGTTCGCGCGCAGCGCCTTGTGCTGCGGCAAGAGAAAATTGCGCGCGTAGCCGGGACGGACTTTGACGACATCGCCCATCTGGCCGAGATTTTCTACGCGTTCTAGGAGGATGACTTCCATGATGTCTTACTCCGAAACGTATGGAAGCAAGGCGATAACCCGGGCGCGCTTGATGGCGCGGGCGAGTTCGCGTTGCTTTTTATGTGAAACGGCGGAGATCCGGGACGGCACAATCTTGCCGCGCTCGGAAATAAAACGCTGCAGCAGTTTCGGGTCCTTGTAATCGATCTTCGGCGCATCGTCGCCGGAGAAAGGACAGGTTTTGCGGCGTCTGAAAAACGGTTTGGCCATTTTAAATTCCTTTCAACGCTTAACGGCGGCGATCGCCGCGGTCGCCCTTGTCGTTGCGGTCGCGGCGCGACAGGACGGGCGAGGGTTCGTCATCCAGTTCTTCAACCTTGACGGTGAGCATGCGCAGCACGTCGTCATTGATTTTTTCCTGGCGCTCAAGCTCGTGCACCGCCTCGGCGGGACCGTCGATATTGAACAGGCTGTAATGGCCTTTGCGGTTCTTGTTGATCTTGTACTGGAGATTGCGAAGACCCCAATATTCGGACTTTTCAATCTTTCCGCCATTGTCGGTGACGACTTTAGCGAGGGTCTCGGTCAACCCTTCAACTTGCGCCGGAGAAATATCCTGACGCGCAATAAATATGTGCTCGTATAGCGGCATGAAGCCAGCTCCTGACTATAGGCGATGGAGACCTTCGAAGATCAGAGCTGGCGATCTCCGGGCGGCCTGCGGCTCGAGAAGCTAAAGGACCATCCTTTGAACCTGAAAGCGTACGTTCAGGCGCCTCACGACCATCGCTCGTGAAGCCGGGGGATGTAACGGAGAAGCCAAGCTTTTGCAAGCGCGAAAAGCGCTCAACCTTCGCCAAACCAGTCTTCCATCAACGACTTGAAAAACCGGACTGTTTCCGCCTCGCTGCAATGTCGGCCCGCATAGGCTCTTGCGGCGTCTCCGAGCGATGCGGCGAGCGCCGGTTTATCGGCTAGTCGCTTGACGGCCTGCGCCATGGCGTCAGCGTCGCCGGCCGGCGTCAACAGGCCCGTTTCGCCGTCGCGGATATATTCCGATACGCCGGCTGCGTCGGTGACGATCTGCGCCTTTCCGAGGTGCATGGCGCCCACAAGCGTGACAAGACCGCATGGCGTATCCCGGCTGCGTAATGGAATAAGGGCGGCTTTTGCATGCCATATGACCGACCACGCCTCGTCGAAGGGAAGGTCAAAAAGCACCCTCATGTTTTGCGGCGGTTCAAGTCCGTCGAAATTATGCGGCCGCGCAACCGCGACGAAATGAATATCCGGGCATCGCTGCGCAGTCTCGCACAAGAGCGCGTAATCTCTGGCTTCGCCGCCGAGCGCAGCGAAATAATCGCCGCTAGCAGGGTGCGCGACAGGCGCGCTAATCGGCGGCGCGACGCCCCAGGGGGCGCGCAGGAATTTGCTTCGCTCGAGCCCGAAATAATCGGCGTAAAGGCTTTGTTCTGCATCGGTAAAAACAGCAAAGGCGTCTATCTTCCTGAAGGCGGCGCCCATGAGGGTTTTACGCGCGCCTGACGGCAGATCGGTAAAGTTAAAGGAATAGGCGAGGTGTTTCTCGCCGCGCCGTCCGCCGGCCATGGCCGTCCAGGCGCTCGCCCACGGCCCGTGCGAGACGATCAGATCGAAGGACTCTTTCGCTGCAGCCAGTTTCCGCGCGCCCTGAAAACGCGTAACGCCGTTTTTTTTCCCTGATAAATCCGCAAGCGAAAACGAGCGCCAGTCAAGCGCACGCCCGGATATAGTGAAATCCGGGCCGACGACATCGCGCAGCCAGGCCCAGTTCGGGTCCGGGTTGTCAGATATGGTGGCGATGCTGATCGGTGGGCGTTTAGACATCTTATCCTGCTCGATTGTGCGCCTGTATTAGCGCGTTTGCGCGTTAGCGCGATAGTTTCCGCCAGGCTTCTTGCCCTTGCGGTTCAGCGCGGCTATGCCCGCTCCTTCTGACCATTGAGGAGACGGCCGCACTATGGCGCGTGCATATATTTTTCCCGGACAAGGCAGTCAGGCCGTCGGTATGGGCGCCGGTCTCGCCGATGCTTTTCCCGCCGCCCGCGAGGTTTTTCAGGAAGTCGACGACGCGCTCGGCCAGAAGCTTTTCAAATTGATGCGCGAAGGGCCGATTGAGGAATTGACGCTGACGGCCAATACGCAGCCCGCCCTGATGGCGCATTCGATTGCGGTTATGCGCGTTCTGGAAAACGAAGCCGGCGCGGATATAGCAAACGCGATGTATGTGGCCGGGCACTCTCTCGGCGAATATTCCGCTCTTTGCGCGGCGAGAGCGATATCGCTATCGGACACGGCGAGACTGTTGCGGATTCGCGGCGAGGCGATGCAGGCGGCGGTTCCGGTCGGCAAAGGCGCCATGGCGGCGCTCATCGGCGTCGATCTGGCAGGCGCGCAAAACGCCATCGATGCAGCGCCTGGCAAGGGCGTTTGCGAAATCGCCAATGACAATGCGCCGGGACAAGTTGTGATTTCCGGCGAGAAGGAACGCGTTGAGGCGGTCTGCGCCGGCGCCAAGGAACATGGCGCGAAAATCGCCAAATTGCTGCCTGTCTCCGCGCCGTTTCATTCGTCGTTGATGCAACCGGCCGCCGATCGCATGGCCGAGGCTTTGGAGAACGCCGACATAAAATCGCCGGCGGCGACCCTCATCGCCAATGTCACCGCGGGTGAATGCGTCAAGCCGGGCGATATTCGCACGTTGCTCGTCAAGCAGGTGACCAGCAGGGTTCGCTGGACAGAAAGCGTTTCCTATATGGCGGGCGAGGGTTGCGATCAGTTTGTTGAAATCGGGGCCGGCAAAGTCCTGAGCGGTCTTGTTAAGCGCATCGCAAAAGATGCCTCGATCCTGAATGTCGGCGAGCCGGGCGATATCGATGTGTTTTTAAAGGCGTAAGAACCTAACGGTAGAACAAGGAAGGCTTCATGTTTGATTTTTCAGGGAAGAGAGCGCTTGTCACCGGCGCATCCGGCGGTATCGGCGCGGCTGTGGCGAAAGCGCTGCACGAACAAGGCGCCAGCGTCGCTGTGTCCGGCACGCGCAAGGAAAAGCTCGATGAACTGGCCGAGGGTCTGAAAGACCGCGTGCATGTTACGCCATGTAATCTTTCCGATCTTGATGCTGTTGACGCTTTGCCCAAACAGGCCAGCGAAGCCATGGGCGGGCTTGATATTGTTATCTCAAACGCCGGCGTGACGCGCGACAATCTGATGATGATGATGAAGCCGGATATGTGGGACGAGGTGCTGAAAATTAATCTCACTGCGTATTTCCGGCTGGCGAAAGCATCGCTTCGCGGCATGACAAAGCAGCGTTTCGGACGGATTATCGGCGTTGTTTCGATTGTCGGCGTTACCGGAAATCCGGGACAGGCGAATTACGCCGCGTCGAAAGCCGGCATGATCGGCATGTCCAAATCACTGGCGCAGGAAGTCGCGAGCCGTAATGTCACTGTAAACTGTATAGCGCCGGGATTTATTGCAACGGCGATGACCGATGCGCTCAATGACCAGCAAAAGGAAACTATTCTGGGCAAAATTCCCGCCGGCGCCATGGGCGCGCCGGAAGATATCGCAGCCGCAGCATTGTACCTTGCATCCGAAGAAGCGCGGTATGTGACCGGCCAGACCATCCATGTAAATGGCGGCATGGCGATGATATAAGCCCGAAGCCTTCAAATGCGTTGGTTTTGGCGTTGCAACAATGCGCAATATGCCGTAATCCCCGCCCTGGAAAGGCGCTTTTCGGGCCGGTCCGCCGCGATAGTCGCGAACCCGTTAGAAAGCGTAAGAAACCCGTAAGACACCGAAGGAGCGTTGAATGTCTGATCTTGCAGAACGCGTTAAGAAAATTGTCGTCGAACATCTCGATGTGGACCCGGCCAAAGTCGAGCCGAAAGCGAGCTTCATCGACGACCTTGGCGCGGACAGTCTCGATATTGTTGAACTTGTTATGGCGTTCGAAGAAGAATTTGACGTTGAAATTCCCGACGACGCCGCCGAGACGATTCAAACTGTCGGCGACGCAATCAAATTTATCGAAGAGCAAAAGAGCTAGCGCTTTTTTGCGTTGACGAGCCGCCGGGCGTCATGAACCTCCGGCGGCGCCGTTTGTTTGCTTTCCTGATTTGCGAAACAGGCGCCGCCCGGTCTTTCGAAACCCGGTTTATCGGTGGACGGAGGATGTAGGCATGCGTCGAGTAGTTGTAACGGGAATGGGCGTCGTCTCGCCGCTTGGCGCCGGGATCGAGCCTGTCTGGCGCCGTCTTGTCGCCGGCGAGTCCGGCGCAGGCCAGATCGAACAGTTCGATGCATCCGGCATGGCGTGCACCATTGCCTGCTCAGTGCCGCGCAGCGACGGTTCACGCGGCGGCGCGGAAGCTGGCGACGCCGCCTTCAACCCGGACGACTGGGTGGAGCCGCGCGAGCAGCGCCGGATAAACGACTTCATTCTTTACGGTATCGCAGCGGCGCAAATGGCGTTTGACGACGCCGGCATTGAGTTGAAAACGCCCGAAGAGAGCGAGCGCGCCGGGGTCATGACCGGTTCCGGCATTGGCGGGCTCAGCGGTATCGAAGATGAAGTTCTTGTCCTGCAGGAAAAAGGCCCGCGTCGCGTTTCGCCGTTTTTCATCACCGGCAATCTGATTAATCTGGTCTCCGGCCAGGTTTCCATCCGCCTGGGGCTGAAAGGTCCGAACCATGCTGTTGTGACGGCGTGTTCCTCTGGCGCGCACGCCATTGGCGACGCGGCGCGGTTGATTGCGCTCGATGACGCGGATGTCATGGTGGCGGGCGGCGCGGAAGCCGCGATCTGTCCCATCGGCATTGCAGGCTTTGCTTCGTGCAAGGCGCTGTCGACGCATTTCAATGACGATCCGAAACGCGCGTCGCGTCCCTATGACAAGGACCGTGACGGGTTTGTCATGGGCGAGGGGGCGGGTTTTGTCGTCCTCGAAGAATATGAGCGCGCCAAGGCGCGGGGCGCAAAGATTTACGGCGAAATTATCGGTTACGGGCTTTCGGGCGACGCCTATCACATCACCGCTCCGGCGGAGGACGGCGACGGCGGTTTTCGTTCAATGAAAATGGCGTTGAAGCGCGCTGGGCTCGATCCCAATGAAATCAATTACATTAACGCGCACGGCACCTCTACGCCGCGCGGCGACGAGATCGAATTGCGCGCCATCGAGCGGCTTTTCGGCGGCGCGGCGGAAAACCTCGTCATGTCGTCAACAAAATCGGCTATCGGGCATTTGCTTGGCGCCGCCGGGGCGGTGGAAGCGATTTTCTGTCTGCTCGCCATGCGCGACGGGATAGCGCCGCCAACGCTGAATCTCGATAATCCCTCCGTGGAAACGCCGATCAATCTGGCCCCGAACAAGGCCGTTGAAATGCCGATCAATGTGGCGCTTTCCAATTCCTTCGGATTTGGCGGGACAAACGCGTCTCTGGTGATGCGGCGCGTAGACGGCTAAGCTCTCCGGGATTCGGAATTGCGGCTGGCGGAGAATTAGAGGGCATGGCGTTCATCAAGGCGAGTAACCGGCGGCGCGCGCAATGCGGCGGCGCGCTGAAATCATTCCTGTCGTTTATCGCCGTTCTGGCGCTGCTCTCGGTTCTCGCGCTCGCCGCGGGCGGTTATTTCGGTTATCGCATGGCGCATGCGCCGGGCCCCTTCGAAAACGACAAAATCGTCCTTCTTCAATCCGGCAGTTCCGTTTCGTCGATCGCCGATGTCTTGAAGTCGGCCGGCGTTATCGAACACGCCGAGCTGTTTATCGCCGCCGTCAGGCTGCGGCGAGAGCAGGGTTCGCTGAAAGCCGGCGAATATGAAATCCCTGCGTCGTCCAGCGTGATGGAAATTATCGATCAGTTGATCGAGGGGAAAACGATCCTGCACTATTTTACGGCGGCCGAAGGGCTGACGACGGCGCAAATTCTCCGTGGACTGAATGCAAACGAAATTTTGACGGGCGATATCACGATAGAACCCGGCGAGGGCGAATTACTGCCTGAAACCTACGCCTTTCATCGCGGCGATACGCGTGATGGCATTATACGCAGGATGATGAACGCGCAAGATCAGCTTATTGAAGCGCAATGGGAAGCGCGGGCGACGGAGTTGCCGTTCGCAACGCCGGATGAAGCGATCATATTGGCGTCCATCGTTGAAAAGGAAACCGCCGTTCCCGAAGAGCGAGACCGCGTCGCGGCGGTTTTCGTCAACCGGTTGAGGCGCGGCATGCGGCTCGAATCCGATCCGACGATTATTTACGGATTGACGCAAGGCGAGCCACTGGGGCGCGGCCTGCGGGTTAGCGAATTGCGCGGCGAAACGCCCTATAACACTTATGTTATCAGTGGCCTGCCGCCGACGCCTATCGCCAATCCGGGCGAAGCCTCCATTCTGGCGGTGCTCAATCCAGCGGATACGGAAGATCTGTTTTTCGTGGCGGATGGAAATGGCGGGCACGCTTTTGCAACGAACTTACGCGACCACAATCGCAATGTCGCCGCCTGGCGGCGGATCGAGCGCGAGCAGCGGGCGGCCGAACAAGAGAACGGTTAGGCAAGTGACGGGTCAGCTTTCTTCCATGACAGGGTTCGCGCGCGCGGACGGCGCCCATGACGCCTGGCGATGGGTGTGGGAGTTGCGCACGGTCAACAGCCGCGGACTGGAATGGCGCGTGCGTATACCGGCTGGCTATGAATCGCTTGATCCGGGTTTGCGCAAGGCGGCGAAAGGAAAATTATCGCGCGGCGCCTTCAACGCAACACTCTCCATCCATTCGGAAAAATCTGAAGCGCAATACGCCGTCAACGAAAAAATGCTGCGCCAGGCGATTTCCATGATCGAACATATACAGGCGCACATGAAATGCGCGCCGCCGCAACCGGAAGGCGTGCTCGCCATAAAAGGCGTCGTTGAACTGGCGGAACATGATGAAGACGAGGCGGACCGGGAGGCGTTGCACGCCGCATTGCTTTCGTCTTTTGAGCGCGCACTCGATAAACTCATCGACGCGCGGCGCGCCGAAGGCGGGGGACTTGCCGCTACGCTGACGGCGCAGATTGACGAGATTGAATCGCTCACGGCCGCCGCGGCGGCGCATGCGGCGTCTGCGCCCGCAGCGCTGAAAGCGCGGCTGGAAACGCAACTGAAAGAACTGCTGGCTGACAGCGCCGTACCGCAGGATCGGCTGGCGCAGGAGGCGGCGCTTCTGGCCGTGAAAGCCGATGTCCGCGAGGAGCTGGACAGGCTGAAAACCCATGTGAGCGCGGCGCGCTCGCTGTTGAACAAGGCCGGGCCCGCGGGCCGCGAACTTGATTTTCTGACGCAGGAATTCAATCGCGAGGCGAACACGCTTTGTTCGAAAGCGTCAGATATGGACTTGAAACGCATCGGCCTCGATTTGAAAGGCGTCATCGATCAGATGCGCGAGCAGGTGCAGAATGTGGAGTAATCACAAGACGGCATGTTAGGCGGAGATCTGAAAGTCGCCCGCAGGGGCCTTATGTTCATCCTGTCCAGCCCGTCCGGCGCCGGCAAAACAACGCTGGCGGACAGGCTGTTGTCGAAAGACGATGAGCTTACCCTTTCTATTTCCGCCACCACGCGAAAGCGGCGGCCTGGCGAGGCGCATGGCAAGGATTATTTCTTTGTCTCCGATGACGAATTCGTCCGTATGCGTGATAATGGCGAATTTCTGGAATCCGCGAATGTGTTCGGTCATCATTACGGCACGCCGCGCAGTCTTGTTGAAGACACGCTGCGGCAGGGCAAGGATGTCTTGTTTGATATTGACTGGCAGGGCGCGCAGCAGCTGGATGAAGTCGCCGGCGAGGATCTGGTCAAGGTCTTTATTCTGCCGCCGTCCCGCGCGGCGCTGGAGGAGCGCTTGCGCAAGCGCGCGCAAGACCCGGAAGACGTCGTGCAGAAACGCATGGCGAAAGCCGACGCGGAAATGTCTCACTGGGCGGAATACGACTATGTCATCATCAACTACGACCTCGACGAGTCGGAAGACTTGCTGCGCTCGATCCTTTTCGCCGAACGCCTCAAACGCCGCCGCCAGATCGGCCTCGCCGCGATTGTGAAGGATATGATCGGGGACGGGTGAAGGTGTCTGCGTAGCAGACGGAGGGGGTGTCTTCTAGGATGTGCAGACAACCCCCCATCGCCCCTTCGGGGCGCTTCCCCCATGAATGGGGGAAGCGTGCGCTTCATTAAAATGACGGCGGCAAAACTGCGAGCGCCTACTTAAAAACCACTTTCTCGATTTCATAAGAGCGCGAGCCGCCGGGCGCCTGTACTTCGACGCTGTCGCCGACGCTTTTGCCGATCAGAGCGCGCGCGATAGGCGATGAAATCGAGATGCGGTGAAGCTTCACGTCTGCTTCAAGGTCGCCGACAATCTGCCAGACTTTTTCTTCTTCGGTGTCTTCGTCGATGAGTGTCACCGTCGCGCCGAACTTCACCGTGTCTCCGTCGAGCGAGGCGACGTCGATCACCTGCGCGCGCGTATATTTGTCCTCCAGATCGACAATCTGGCTCTCGATCCAGCCCTGGCGCTCCTTGGCGGCGTGATATTCGGCGTTCTCGGAAAGGTCGCCATGGGCGCGCGCTTCTGCAATGGCCTGAATGACGGCCGGGCGTTCCTCGTTCTTCAGTTTCTTCAAATCCGCTTCCAGCTTTTCATAACCGCCAAGCGTCATCGGGAACTTTTCCATCGTTGAAGCCCCTTTCTCAAAGGCCCAAGGCGCGCCGCCTTGCAAATAAGCGAAAAAAAATAGCGCGGCCGGGCGGGCGCGCCTGGCCGTCGCTGATTTAGCAAACGATGTATGTAGGCCTCAGGCGGTGCTTTTTCAAGAGCCCGGCCGCCCGAAAAAGCCGCTCTAATGGCCTGTTTTCGGGTGATTTTCCCAAATTTCGGCGGTTTCGCATTTGCGAACGCGCCGCCCTGCCGCCGCCGCCGTCAGGCGCTGTAATAGGACTGAAGCGGCGCCACATCGAGATCGTCAGCCCGCATCGCTTCTATGGCGCGCACGGCGGCGCGCGCGCCCGCGCAAGTTGTGATGCAGGGAATTTTCTGGGCGAGGGCGGTCGTCCGGATGGAGCGCGAATCCTTGATCGATTGCGCGCCCTCGGTCGTGTTGAAGATCATATGGACTTCGCCGTTTTTCAGGGCGTCGACAATATGCGGGCGCCCCTCCAGCACTTTATTCACGCGTGCGATATCAAGGCCTTGCGCTTTCAGGTAGTCCGCCGTGCCGCCGGTGGCGATGATGTCAAAGCCCATGGCCAACAGGCTTTTCGCAGCGTCCACCATTTGCGGCTTGTCGGAATCTTTCAGGGAAACAAAGACGCGGCCGCCCATGGGTATGCGCGCGCCGGACGCGATCAGACTTTTTGCGCGGGCGCGGTCGAAATTGACATCGATCCCCATCACTTCGCCGGTGGAGCGCATTTCCGGCCCCAGCATGGTGTCGACGCCCGGAAAGCGCGCGAACGGAAAGACCACTTCCTTGACCGACATATGCGTGAATGCCGGCCATTTGAGGTCCATGTCTTTTATCTTCGCGCCGGCCATGACTTTTGCGGCGATGCGCGCGACGGGCAGGCCAACGGATTTGGCGACAAACGGCACGGTGCGCGAGGCGCGCGGGTTCACTTCAAGCAGGTAGATGACGTCGTCTTTGATCGCATACTGAACATTCATCAGACCGATAACGCCCAGCTCCAGCGCCATGCGTTTCGTCTGGTCTTTCAACGCCTCAATCATACTGTCGGAAAGCGTGTAAGGCGGCAGCGAACAGGCGCTGTCGCCGGAATGAACGCCCGCCTCCTCAATATGCTCCATTACGCCGGCGATAAAAACATCTTCGCCGTCGCAGATCGCGTCTACATCGACCTCGACGGCGTTTTGCAGATAATGATCGAGCAGCAGGGGTTCTTTTTCATTAATTTCGATCAGCGCCGTCGCCAGGTAATGGCGAAGGGAAGCCTCGTCGCGCACGATTTCCATGGCGCGCCCCCCAAGCACGTAAGAGGGCCGTGTTACGAGGGGGTAGCCCACATCGCCGGCGATTTCGGCGGCTTTTTCCCGGCTCGGCGCGGTTGCATTTTTGGGTTGAACGAGGCCCAGCTTGCGCACCAGCTTCTGGAAACGCTCGCGGTCTTCGGCAAGGTCAATGGCGTCGTAGGGCGTGCCGAGAATGGGGACGCCTTCCGCCTCAAGAACGCCGGCGAGTTTCAGCGGCGTCTGCCCGCCATACTGAACGATAACGCCGAGCAATTCGCCGTTTTCCATTTCCTTTGCGGCGATCTCAAGCACATCTTCGGCGGTAAGCGGCTCAAAATAGAGCCGGTCGGATGTGTCGTAGTCCGTAGACACCGTTTCAGGATTGCAGTTCACCATGATCGATTCAACGCCGATGTCAGCCAGCGCGAAGGCGGCGTGGCAGCAGCAATAATCGAACTCAATTCCCTGACCGATGCGATTGGGCCCGCCGCCGAGAATAATGACTTTCCTGCGCTCGGACGGCGCGGACTCACAGACCGGTTCGCCGCCGAACGATGTTTCGTAGGCGGAATACATATAGGGCGTTCTGGCCGCGAATTCAGCCGCGCAGGTGTCGATCCGTTTGAAGACGGGGCGCACGCCGCGCTCCCGCCTGAAAGTGCGAACGTCTTCTTCTGTTCCGCCGGCGAGCTGGGCGAGGCGCTTGTCGGAAAATCCCATGGCCTTGATGGCGCGCAGGCGTTCCGCGTCGGACGGTACGCCGTCTTTTTCGATGTCTTTTTCCGCCGCGATGATTTCCGCGATCTGGTCGAGAAACCAGGGATCGTACTGGGTGATCGCGCGCACCTGTTCTATGGGCAGTTCATGGCGCAGCGCCTGCGCCGCAACGCGCAGCCTGTCCGGCGTCGGCGCGGCCAGCGCGGCGCGGAATGCGTTGAGATCGTCGTCCTCGCCGAGACCGGCAATCTCTATCGGATCAAGGCCGCAAAGCCCTGTTTCCAGAGATCGAAGGGCTTTTTGCATCGACTCAGAAAAAGTCCGCCCGATAGCCATGGCTTCGCCGACGGACTTCATGGCGGTGGAGAGCATTGGCGCCGCGCCCGGAAATTTCTCAAAAGCAAAGCGCGGAATTTTTGTGACGACGTAATCGATGGTCGGCTCGAACGCGGCGGGCGTTGCGCCGGTGATATCGTTGTCGAGTTCGTCGAGCGTGTAGCCCACTGCAAGTTTCGCGGCGATACGCGCAATTGGAAATCCGGTGGCTTTTGAAGCGAGGGCTGATGAGCGAGAGACGCGCGGGTTCATCTCGATGACCACGAGGCGGCCGGTATCCGGATTGACCGCAAACTGAACATTCGATCCGCCGGTCTCGACGCCGATCTCGCGCATAACGGCGATGGAGGCGTTGCGCATGATCTGGAATTCCTTGTCGGTCAGGGTCTGCGCCGGCGCGACCGTGATGGAATCGCCTGTATGTACGCCCATCGGATCGATGTTCTCGATAGAGCAGATGATGACGCAATTGTCCGCCCGGTCGCGCACAACCTCCATCTCGAATTCTTTCCAGCCGAGCAGGCTCTCATCTATGAGCACCTGACCCACAGGCGATGCATCGATGCCGGAGCGAACGAAATGCTCGAATTCCTCGCGGTTATAGGCGACGCCGCCGCCTGTGCCGCCAAGCGTAAAGGCCGGGCGGATAATGGCCGGCAGGCCGATCTCGTCGAGATATTTCATGGCGCTCGCGACGCCCGATGCGCGGTCATATCCGATCGTTTTGCCGGCGTCGTTTTTAACGGGCGGCGATGAGGCGATGGCCGAGCGCGGGTTTTCCAGCCCGATTTTTTCCATAGCGACGCGGAACTTCTCGCGGTCTTCCGCTTTTTCGATGACGTCCGCGCGCGCGCCGATCATCTCAACGCCGTATTTTTCAAGCACGCCGTTCTTTTCCAGATCGAGCGCGCAATTGAGCGCCGTCTGTCCGCCCATGGTGGGCAACAGCGCGTCGGGACGTTCGCGGGCGATGACCTTTTCCACATAGTCCGGCGTAATGGGCTCGACATAGGTTGCGTCGGCGAGCTCCGGGTCGGTCATGATGGTCGCCGGGTTCGAATTCACCAGAATGACCCGGTAGCCTTCCTCTTTCAGCGCTTTGACGGCCTGTACGCCGGAATAATCGAACTCGCAGGCCTGGCCGATGACAATGGGGCCGGCGCCGATAATCAGAATGGAGGAAATGTCGTTGCGTTTCGGCATTTTTACTCGCGCGCATCCGCGCGGTTCAGACGGCCGCTATTTCAGCCGGCTGCGCGCGGGGATTGAAGAATCAATTGTCGATTAAAGCGTTGTCTTAGGTGAAGAGCGCGGCGAGGGGAAGGGCAAATGCATTGGAAATGTCGCCGCTTGACATAATACCAAAAGGTTTCATATAAAACGAAACCATAAGGTTTTATGTTATGAATCGTATCGAAAAAGATCAAGCTGTCTTCCGGGCGCTGGCGGATCCGACCCGCAGGGCGATTATCGCCATGCTCGCGCACGGAGACCGGCCCATCGCCGATATCGCCGCCGAGTTCGACGTAACAAGACCCGCCGTAGCGAAGCATCTCGCTATTCTGCGCGAAGGCGGAATTATTTCCGTCGAACAGCGCGGCCGGGAACGCATCAACCGCCTCAACCCGCAAGCGCTGAAAACCGCCGCCGACTGGCTGAACGCGTTTGAAAGTTTCTGGGACGAGAGGCTCGCCCATCTCAAAAAAGTCGTGGAGGACAAATCATGAGCAGTATGAAGATCGTCAAAACCATTTTCCTGAAAGCGCCGCCGGAACATGTCTGGAAATTTCTCGTTGAAGCCGACAAGCTGGCCACCTGGTTCCATCAGGGCGAGGCCGATCTGAAAGAAGGCGGCGACTGGGCGCTGCTCATCAACACGCTCGGCAAAGAGGGCGAACGCATGTGCTGGGGCAAGGTGCTGGAGATGAAACCGCCCGCAAAACTTGTGCATACGTTCACGCATCCGCATTTGCAGGAGGTGGAAACGACCTGCACATGGACGCTCGAAGGCGTAAAGGGCGGCACGATTTTAACGCTTGTGCATGAGGGCTGGGAGAATTTCGAAGCCGACCCGTTCGGCATGGCGGCCAATCACGATACGGGCTGGGACGAGCACTTCACCCGTCTGCGCCGGGTGACGGGCTGACGCCCTGAAATCGCGGTTAGCACCTGACAGATTTGTATGGTTTCGGCGGGCCGGGAGCGCGCGCCGGGGCTTAGCCCGCCGGATATCCTGTGGTAGTGTCGTGTCAGAGATTTCAACCACCACGGAGGCGACATACATGATGAAAAGCTCTGCAGCAGCGGCATTGGCGGGCTTGCTCGCACTATCGGGCGCGGCGGCGCAAGACACATCCGCGATGGAAACCATCGATATTCGCGAGTGGGAAGTGCCATATGAAAACTCACGCCCGCGCGATCCGTTTGCGGAAAGCGCCACATCCGTCTGGTTTGTGGGACAGCGCGCCGGTTATCTCGCCCATCTCAATACCGAAACTGGTGAGATTTATAAAGTCGATCTGAAAGAGGGCTCCGCGCCGCACAATCTGATTGTCGGTTCCGACGGCATTGTCTGGTACGCTGGTAATCGCACGGCGCTGATCGGACGGTTTGATCCGCAGACAAAGGAAATTGAAGAAATTCCGATGCCTGATGAAGCGGCGCGCGATCCGCATACGCTCATCATGGATGACGAGGAAGAGCATATATGGTTCACGCTGCAAGGCGCCAACATGATGGGCCGCCTGACGATTGAAGATCGTAAAGTCGACCTTGTTCCGTCCCAGACGGAGGGTTCCAGGCCATATGGCATCAAGATCGCGCCTAACGGATCAATCTGGGTGGCGCTTTTGGGTACGCACAAGCTCGCCAATCTCGATCCTGAGACGATGGCGTTGCGTGAAATCGAGCTGCCGCGCGAGGAAGCGCGCCCGCGCCGTCTTGAAGTCACCGCAGACGGACGGGTCTGGTATGTCGATTACGCTGACGGCTATCTCGGGGTTTATAATCCGGATACGGAAGAATTTGACGAATGGCTGATGCCGCAGGGCGCGGATGCGCGCCCCTATGGCACGGCGTCAGACTCGCAAGGCCGCATCTGGGCGGTCGCCACCGGCGTTCAGCCGA
The DNA here is from genome assembly GCF_965228385.1 of Hyphococcus sp. Classification (GTDB taxonomy): domain Bacteria; phylum Pseudomonadota; class Alphaproteobacteria; order Caulobacterales; family Parvularculaceae; genus Hyphococcus. The sequence goes on from NZ_OZ245810.1 coordinate 918,060, forward strand.
ATATGTTCATGGGCTTCGATCCGGAAACGGAAGAATGGTTCAGCGCCACGCCTGTGCCGTCCGGCGGCGGCACGCTGCGGCATATGCATTACCATGAGCCTTCCGGCGCAGTCTGGTTCGGCGCCGACACAAACTATATCGGCCGCGCGATCGTTGAGCCGCAGGACGAGTAGGTTCAAGGAACTGTCATTGCCGGACTTGTTCCGGCAATCCAGCCGATATTTTTAAAGGATTCTGGATCACCGGGCCAGGCCCGGTGATGACAATCGCGAACCGATACAAGTGCTGCAAAAGCTACAAAAGAGGCAGACGGCGTAAGATCCAGGCCTCCAACCTGTGTCCCAGAGCTTCGGGTCACGGATGCTTTCACTGCCAGCGTTTTGACAGTTTCTGATCCATTGCGTTCGCCGGTTTTTTCTCAGCGCCCTTGTAGCCTGTGATGTGGTCGGCGACGAACGGGTTGGACTGGCGTTCGCGGTTGAATGTCGAGGCCGGACCGTGGCCGGGCACGAATTGCAGATCGCCCAGCGGCCAGAGTTTTCCAGTGATTGAGTCGATCAGAGTCTGGTGGTCGCCGCGTGGAAAGTCCGTGCGCCCGATAGAGCCGGCGAACAAGACATCGCCCACAAACGCGATATTGGCGCCGTTGTGATAGATGACCACATGGCCCGGCGTATGGCCAGGCGTATAAACAACGTTGAATTCTATGCCGTCGAGCGTCAGCGTGTCGCCGTCATTCAGCCATGTGTCGGGCGCGCAATTCTCACCCATGCCGGGATGACCATATTGCGCCCAGTGCGCGGCGATCTCGTCGAGCCAGAATGTATCTTCCTTGTGGGGACCGATGATCGGCGCGCCGGTTTCACGTTTCACCGCCTCGGCGCCGCCGGCGTGATCGAGATGTCCGTGCGTCAGCCAGATCTGTTCAATGTCGGCGTCAAATTCTTTCGCCGCGGCCAAGATTTTTTCAGGCTCGCCGCCGGGATCGACCACGGCGGCTTTGCCGCTCGGCGCGCGGATGATGGAGCAATTTTGCTGAAACGGCGTCACCGGTACGATGCGCACCTGAAACGGCGGTTGTGTCTGTTGTTCGCTCATGCCGGGATCAATAGCGGGGAAATCAGCCGATTGCTACAGCGCGCAACGTCACAAGCGACGTCGCACAGTGAACGCGCGTCTCCCCGGTTTCGCCGTACACATCCGATTGAACGACGCCGATCGTGCCGCCGGCGGAGACAACGCGCGCCTCGGCGACAAGCTTGTCGCCCTTGGCGGGTTTCATCAGGTTTATTTTCAACTCCACGGTCAGGCAGACTTTGCCTTCCGGCAGGGTGGAGGCATAGGCCGCGCCGGCGGCGTGATCGGCAAGGCCGGTGACAACGCCCGCATGCACGTAGCCCATGAACTGGGTCAATTCCTCTTTCGACTCAACCTCCAGGGCGACAGCGCCTTTCTCGAAGTCGCGCACGCGAAATCCGGAAGCTTTGGTAAAGCCCTGATCGGTTATTTTTTCAAACAGCGCTTTCAGCTTTGTTTGGTGCATGGCGCGCGAGCGTACATTCGCCTGCGCGCGCGCGAAACAGAAAATAGCAGCGGCGCGACGGGGTTTGTTTACGCGCTGGACGGTTTTTTATCGCTCAGGAGATAACGGTAAACGCCGGTCAGGTTGATCGCCGTCAGGACAATGTTTGTCACCAGGAGGCCGTGGTCGCTTTCAGCGGAAGCAAACCAGATCCATAAAAGGGAAGAAGCGGTAAAAACTACAAACGCAGCGCCGGTGACTTTCACGCTGATATGCGCGGCGATAAGACTGGCGGCGACAATCGTTAAAATCGTCGCCGCCCACTGTACAACATCTATCATGGCGAACGCCCTTAAGCCGCCTCGACGTCATCCTCGTCGATCGGCGAAATGCCGGCGAACACAACGCGCTTTCTGGAGTCAAATCGCGATCCAAGAAGGTCGGCCTGATCCTTGGACAGAAGCTTTTTCGCTTTCGGGAAAAAATCCTCTTCCTCTTCGTCCATATGATGCTCGATCGATTCGGAGAGCGCGCCGAATTTCACGGCCCATTCCTCGCTGTCAACGGGAAAGGTATCGAGTTCTTCCAGCAATCCGTTCGCAACGTGATGTTCGTTAAGCGCTTCGTACGACTCCTTGCTCATCTTGGTGTCGTCGCGAAGATAGGAATAAAATACGGCTTCCTCGACTTTATGGTGCGCCCACATGTCGTTTTTGAATTCGGTAAATAATTTCAGGCGCGTTTTTTCCGCGCGCTCCGTTGTTTCCTTGATTTTTTTCATCACAACGCGGGCGTCGTCATGATCTTTTTTTATGCGCTCAAAGATATCCATGTCTGCCTCCAGTTATTGCAGAGCCAAACACCGGAGTTTTGGATTGGTTCCGGAACGCCTAACGGCGTGAAAAAAATTTGCGGCTCAGGCGGCGCTGCTTTGAAGGCGTCCGATAAAGCGCTTGAAAATATAAAAACTGTCTTCCGGGCCGGGCGAGGCTTCCGGGTGGTGCTGCACGGAAAAGGCCGGCGCGTCCTTTAACGAAATCCCGCAATTGGAGCCGTCGAAAAGGGAAACATGCGTCTCCTCCACATTGGCGGGCAGGGCGGCGGCGTCCACCGTGAAGCCGTGATTCATGGAAACGACTTCCACCTTGCCGGTGGAAAGATCCTTGACCGGATGGTTTGCGCCGTGATGGCCTTGCGCCATCTTTCGGGTTTTTGCGCCGGCGGCGATGGCGAGCAGTTGATGGCCGAGACAGACGCCGAAAACCGGCACCTTGTTCTCGATCAGTTCACGAATGACCGGCGCGGCGTATTCGGCCGTTGCGGCGGGATCGCCCGGGCCGTTGGACAGGACAACGCCGTCAGGCTTCATTTCCATGATGTCGCTATAGCGCGCGCTGGCGGCGACGACGCTGACCCGGCATCCTTCGGCGCTGAGGCGGCGCAGAATGTTCATTTTCACGCCGTAATCGATCACGACCACATGCGGGCCGCCGCCTTGATGGGCGCCGTAGCCCTTGTCCCACGACCACCCGGTTTCGGCATGTACATAGGGTTGAAGCGTTGTGACGCTTTTGGCGAGATCGCGCCCCTCGAGACCGGCCCAGCTCCGGGCGCGTTCCAACAGCGCATCAAAGTCGAATTGTCCGGCGGGATTGTGGGCGATGACGCCGTGCGGCATGCCCTTTTCGCGAATGCGCGCCGTCAGCGCGCGCGTATCGACGCCAGCAATGCCGACAATGCCGCGTCTGCGCATCCACGCGGAGACATCAAGCTGCGCCCGGTAATTGGAAGGACTGGTCGGGAAGGCGCGAAAGATCGCGCCGCGCGCCGCCATGGATTTCGAATCGCTTTCCACATCGTCGGCGTTCGCGCCCACATTGCCGATATGCGGACAGGTGAAGGTGATAAGTTGTCCGGCGTAGGAAAGATCGGTCAAGATTTCCTGATACCCGGTCATCGCCGTATTGAAACAGACCTCGCCGACCGCCTCGCCTGCGGCGCCCACCCCCTGGCCGTAAGCGCTGGTTCCGTCCGCCAGCACTAGTACGGCGGTGCGGCGTTCTGCGGGTGCTTGACTAATTTTCATTGATGCATATCTCTTCGCGGCTTAGTTGCTTCAAGCGTCAGGGCAAGGTTTGCGGCTGGCGATTGCGGTCAGGCCTTGCGCAAACGAGGCCGCGCAAATTGGCGGGAAGCTAGGCGAAGGGACCGAAAGGGTCAATCGACGGATAAGTCAGAATTTATCCTGCAAAAACAACTAGATAAAAAATTGATTGGACGCTGCGGCGCATTTTTTGAATAGCGGGCCGTCATGCGATGGAGAATCATTGATGCTCAAAGAGCAGATTAACACAGCGCTGAAATCAGCGATGAAAGCCAAGGATCAGAAACTGCGCGTCGCCACGCTGCGGTTGATCAACGCGGCCATCAAGGACCGGGATATCGCCGCACGCGGCGACGATCGCTGCGACGGCGTGACCGAGCAAGAGATCCTCGCGATCCTCACCAAGATGGTCAAACAGCGCGAAGAAAGCGCCGCCGCCTTCGAAAAAGGCTGCCGGCCGGAACTCGCCGAACAGGAACGCGCCGAGATCGAAGTGATCCGCGAATTTTTACCGCGCCAGCTTTCCGACGACGAAATCAAAGTCGCCGTCACGGACGTCATTGACGAATATGACGCCTCCGGCCTCAAAGACATGGGCAAATGCATGGGCGCGCTGAAAGAGCGGTATAACGGCTCCATGGATTTCGGTCAGGCCGGCAAACTGATGAAAGATCGTTTGAGCTAACCTTGCGATGGCAGCCGGTCGCGATAGCGGCGGCTGCCGGGCACGACTTCGCCATCAATCATTTCAATCCGAACATCGCCTTCTCCGGTGGGGTCAATCTTTTTGATGTGATCGGCGTTTACGACCCATGAGCGGTGAACCCGCGCGGCTAAAACGCCGGCGTCGGCAAGCTGGTTCTCAATAGCGCCGAGCGTCGCGCGCGCAAGGTGCGTTTCGCCATTCGCTTTTACCTCTACATAGTTCGCCGCCGACTTCGCCCACACCACCGACGCGGCGTCGATGAATATGGATCGTCCGCCGCATTTAAGGGTCAGCTTCTGTGATTTTCTGGCGTCCTCGCGCGCGGCGGCGAGCTCCCGGCGCTGCTGTTCGAGCTGGCGTCCGAAGGTTATGAAAAAGACGATCAGCGAGTAGGTGACGGCGTCCTTGCGGAATTCATAAACGAATTCCCGCAGCAGATTATCCGTAAAGATATACGGCCCATCGAAGACCATGAGAAAGACAGCCTTGCGGATCGCCACCATGGCGATGATGTGGACGATCGAAAAGGCTAGGCAGAACCCGGCGTGAACGGCGATGATGCGCCGCCAGTCATGCTGGCCCGGCGCGGCGTAAGTCACGGCCATACGCATTAACGGATAGAGCGCAAGGATCACCAAAATGCTTGAGCTTTCGTAAAGCGCGTTCCGCGCGACCTCGAGATCGGCAGTGGTGCGGGACTGTTCCGTGATCATGGAAAGAATATCGACAACCAGAAACGCCATGAAAAACCCCGCGACCCAGAACAAAGTCGTCCGGTCGGCGCGGGCGTCGTCGCCGGAAAGCGTACGGGATGGAGGTTCGGCCGCGTTGCTCATCTCGGAAAAGTTTTATGGCGCGCCGGGCGGCGGCGGCAATATCGCGTTTAAAAACCAACGAAAATTCGTCCCCGGCCGCCGCCGCTAGTCCCCAAACGCCACTTGTTTCCGGCCATTCGTCACGGGGCTCCGCCCCTGAACCCTTCATGCTGGCGGGAAACGCCAGCCGTCGCCATCCTTCACGGCACAAAAGAAAAGGAGACCCTCATGGCGGTGGCGGACGGGCATTCAGGCGCTTTTTTTAACGGCGTATCGAGGCGGTACGACCTCGACTGGCTGCGCATCATCGCCTTCGGCCTCCTGATTTTTTACCATATCGGCATGTTCTACGTGACCTGGGGCTGGCACGTGAAAAGCGCGTATGCGGGTCCGGCGGCAGAGCCGCTGATGCTGATCGTCAATCCATGGCGTCTGGCGCTGTTGTTTTTCATTTCCGGCGTCGCGGTGCGATTCGCCTCCGGCAAGGCCGTATCGAACTGGCGGTTCGTCGGATCGCGCGCCTACCGGCTGGGCCTGCCGATCCTTGCAGGCATGATCATGGTTGTCGCGCCGCAGAGTTATTTCGAATTGCGCCAGGCCGGCGCCATTGAGCCGGGCTACTTTGCATTCTGGGGTAACTACCTGAAGCTCGAACAGCTTTATCCAATGATAACACCTACATGGAACCATCTTTGGTATGTGGTTTATCTGTTCGTTTATATCCTGCTGATCTCTCCGTTTTTGCCTATGCTGCGCCGTTTCGCTGAGGGCGCCGGCGCGCGGGCGCTGAATATCATCGCGGGCGGTCCGGCGCGGCTCATGCTGCTCGTGATCGTTCCATTCGTGATTTATGAACTGGTTTTGTCGCCGCAGTTTCCCACAACGCATAATCTTTATGCGGACTGGGCCAACCACGCGCACCGGTTCACGATTTTTCTGCTGGGCTTTTTTGCGGCGAAGCACGACCGTTTCTGGCGTTCGGTCCATGGCGCTTTGCCGCTCGCCGCAGGGTTTGCTGTCGGCTTGTGGCTGCTCGGCGCCTATGTCGAAGCGAACGAGGAAATGGTCGCAGCCTCTTGGGTGGCGCGCATCCCTCATATTGGCGTCATCGAAACGGCGCTTGAAACGCTATATGCGTGGAGCTGTATCGTTGCTTTAATGGCGCTGGCGCAGCGCTTTCTTAATCGGCCATCAAAGCGGCTCACCTATCTGACGGGCGCAGTGTTTTGTTATTACATCCTGCATCAGACCATCATTATCACCGCCGGATATTATCTGACACAGATGGCGCTGGGCGTGTGGACGGAATTTCTGCTGGTTACGACGATCACGATCGCCGGGTGTGTCGCGGGCTACGAACTGTTCCGCCGGATACCGGGATTACGCGTATTTCTCGGCGTCAAAGACCCAGTTCAACAGAAAAAAGTCGCCGCCAAGGCTGAAGCGCTCGCGGCGTAAAGCGCTCTGGACGCCATCGCCAAATTCGCGTGAGGTTGTCTCGCAGCAAGCCGGAAGACGTCTATCCCAAAACAATTCAACATCGCCATTGCCGGCGCGGGCGTCGCCGGGCTTTCGGCGGCGGCGTTTCTGGCGGCGCTCGGACATCGCGTTGTGATCTACGACAAGGCGCCTGCGCCGGCGCCGGTCGGGTCAGGCCTGATTGTGCAGCCCTCCGGACAGGCCGTGCTGCGCGCGCTTGATCTTCTGGAAGCTCTACAGGCGCGGGGCGCCCGGCTCGACCGTCTGGACGGCCGCCTTGAGGACGGGCGGCGCAAGGTGCTGGATGTGCGATACGCAGCGCTGGGCGAGGATGTTCACGGCGTCTCGGTGCATCGGTCGGTTTTGTTCAATCTATTGAGGCAAGGCGCTGAACGCGCCGGCGCGGCGTTCGAGCATGGCAGGGACGTCGCGGGCATCGAACAGAGCGAAGCCGGGCCAATGGTCATTTTCGCCGATGGCGATAAATCAGGCCGTTTCGATTTCGCCATTGACGCTGCGGGCGTACGTTCGCCGCTGGTTGAGCGCGTCAATGCGTTTCTTGATTATGGCGCCCTGTGGGCGAATGCGCCGTTTCCGCATACGGACGGGTTTGATGCTCGCGTGCTGGCGCAGCGTTATCGCAGCGCGGACACATCTTCCGGCGTTATGCCGATCGGCGGGCTGAAGGAAAACGGCGAGCCGCTTGCGGCGTTTTTCTGGACGTTGCGCGCCGATCGCTATCAGGCGTGGCGGGACGCGCCGCTTGACCAGTGGAAACAAGAAGCGCTTGCGCTCTGGCCAGCGCTTGCACCGGTGCTCGACCATTTTACCGGCCACGATCAGTTCGTTTTCGCGCATTATGCGCATCACACGGCGCAAAGACCGGTGGAGGGGCGCATGGTTCATATCGGCGATGCGTGGCATGCGGCGAGCCCGCAACTGGGGCAGGGCGCCAACATGGCGCTCCTGGACGCCGCCGCGCTCTGGCGCGCCTTTGAAAGAACGACGGATGTTGAAATGGCCCTGGACCGCTTCATCCGCATGCGCCGTAACCATGTGCGTCTTTACCAGTTGATGAGCGGCGTGTTCACACCGGTCTATCAATCGGATCTGAAAATTCTCCCCGCCTTGCGCGACGTCTTCGCCGGGCCGTTATCGGCGGCGCCGCCCATGCCGCGCGTCCTGGCGGCCATGGTGTCGGGAACGCTGGGCGCGCCGCTTGAAAGGCTTGGGTTGAAAAACGGTTGAGCGCCTTCGCGCGATTACAACCAGAACCCTCGTTTCTTCAATATTTCCCAGTGTTGGTGGATAGATATCCACCCCCTCCGCCGGCGCCCTTATTATGTCTCTTGCGTTGACATGCGGTTCAATTTTCACGCGCGACAGTCAGACGACGGCGCAATATTCAGAACGGACCCTTTCGGCGTCAGGATCGGGGCGGGAATTTCGCCGCCGGTCCGGGCTCTTTGACATTGTGAATACTATGCGTCCATCGGTCCGTCATTTTCGAGCCCCGTTCTGTCTGGCCAGAGGCCGGCCTGACGCCGGGGCCCGAAAATGACGCGCTGACAGGATGTGAAAGCCTGCGTTCTGACCCGCCCCCGCAAAAGAAAACGGCGCCCGCGAGGCGCCGCTCCATGTGAAATATTTAGAGGCTCAGGCGCGCTTTTTCTTGCGCCGAGCGACCGCGCCAACGCCGGCGAGCCCTGCGAGAAACAGCGGCAGGGCTGCGGGCAGCGGGACGTCGCTTACGCTGAGTTCGGAGATTGTTCCATTCAAAATGTTGTCGTCGATAAAAATATACATGTCACCAACAGCGAATTCATCATCGATAAATACGAAGGTCATAAAGAGCGTGCTTAATGAACCGAGCGCGAGGCCGTCAACGGGAAGCCCCGCAGCTGACGCAAAGTTGTTGATGTCGTCCATGAAAGGGTTTGTAAATACCAATGAGCCGAGATCGTCGGCGCCGGCGCTGGTGCCGAAATTGATGAGGAAACTGGCGCCTGCGTCCAGATTATCGGGATTGCCCGAACTACTCCCTGAGCACGTCGCGCCGCAACTATAGCCGTACCGTCTAAGATTTCCCGGCGTCACCGCCGAAACATCGACTTCAGCCGTGACGGACGTTGTCGCGCTCACCGTGGCGGCGTTCGCGCCAGCAGTGGCCGCCAAAAGAGCAACGAAACCTGAAAGTAAAACCTTGATATTCATAACACTCCCCACATCAATGCCGCCAACCTGACGACCTTTAGGTACAAGGTCAATGAATAAGGCCAGGATTTCCCGGTTAATTTATCGGGCGCCCCTTATGAGGGAATCAGGCGTTTTCTTTCGCGCGTTTTTTTCGCAAATGCGGCTTCAGCGCGATTTTCCGTAGACGGATGGATTTCGGCGTCACTTCGACAAGCTCGTCATCATCGATATAGGAGATCGCCTGTTCAAGCGTCAGACGTTTCGGCGGCGTAAGCTTCACCGCTTCGTCCTTGCCCGCGGCGCGAATATTGGTGAGCTGTTTCGCCTTCAAGGGGTTGACGTCGAGATCGTCGGGCTTGGCGTTTTCGCCGACGATCATGCCTTCATAAACCGCGTCGCCGGGCGAAATAAACATGACGCCGCGCTCTTCCAGGTTCCAGATGGCGTAAGGCACCGCCGAACCGTCGCCATTGGAGATGAGAACGCCGTTGCGGCGCCCCTCGATGGCGCCTTTGTGCGGGGCGTGCTCAAGATAGGACCGGTTCATCACGCCGGTGCCGCGCGTGTCGGTCAGGAACTCGCCGTGATAGCCGATGAGCGCGCGCGACGGCGCATGCATGACGAGACGCGTTTTGCCCGCGCCCGCCGGTTTCATTTCGACCAGCTCGGCTTTTTTCTGCGACAGTTTTTCAATGACGACGCCGGAATAATCGTCATCGACGTCGATAACGACCTCTTCGACGGGCTCGAGGGTCTGTCCGGCATCGTCCGTGCGCGTCACGACGCGCGGGCGCGAGACCGCAAGTTCGAAGCCTTCGCGGCGCATGTTTTCGATCAGCACGCCAAGCTGCAACTCGCCGCGGCCCGCAACTTCGAACGCGTCTTTGTTCACGGTTTCCGTGACGGAGATGGCGACGTCGCCTTCCGCCTGGCGCAACAGGCGTTCGCGAATGACGCGCGACTGCACCTTGTCGCCTTCGCGGCCCGCCAGCGGCGAGTCGTTGGCGGACAGCGTCACCGACAGCGTCGGCGGGTCGATGGGCTGAGAAGGGATCGGCTGGTCGGCGCCAAGGTCGCAGATCGTGTCGGATACGGACGCTTTTGAAAAACCGGCGATGGCGACAATATCGCCCGGATACGCTTCTTCCACCGGCTGGCGTTTCAACCCGCGAAACGCAAGCACCTTGCTGACACGGGCCTGCTCCACGATTTCGCCGTTCCGCGACAGCGCCTTCATGGTGGCGCCGGGTTTGGCGACGCCGGAGACGACCCGGCCCGTCAGAATGCGCCCGAGATAGGGGTCGGCTTCCAGCGTGGTCGCCAGCATCCGGAAGGGCGCTGATGCGCCGTCTTCCGCAATATCCGGGGCCGGCACATGCGCGACCACGGTTTCAAAAAGCGCGTCGAGGTTTTTGCGCGCGCCCTCCAGCGTATGATCGGCCCAGCCGTCGCGTCCCGCGGCGTAGAGAACCGGAAAGTCCAGTTGTTCATCGCTCGCGCCCAGCGCGGCGAACAAATCGAAAGCTTCGTTCAAGGCCTTGTCCGGGTCGGCGCTCGGGCGGTCGACCTTGTTGAGGACGACGATGGGTTTCAGCCCCAGCGCCAGCGCTTTCGACAGGACGAATTTCGTCTGCGGCATGGGGCCTTCGGCGGCGTCGATCAGCAGGAGGCAGCCGTCCACCATGGACAGGATGCGCTCCACCTCGCCGCCGAAATCGGCGTGGCCCGGCGTGTCGACGATGTTGATGCGCACCGGCGAGTCGCCCTGTTCCCAGACGACGCTGGTGCATTTGGCGAGAATGGTGATGCCGCGCTCGCGCTCGATATCGTTGGAGTCCATGGCGCGCTCGGCCATTTCGGCGTTGTCGCGGACCGCGCCGGACTGGCGCAGCATCTCATCGACGAGCGTCGTTTTGCCATGATCGACATGCGCGATAATGGCGATATTCCTCAGAGCCGGATTCATATTTTTACAGCGTCCTTTAAGCGCAGAAAATCAGACGTTCCTTTCAGCATCACGATACGGTCCGGCTCTGACTCTTTAGACTAGCGCCTTTGCGGCATCGGGATTTGGCTGGCGAACGTCTGTCCAGTTCGCTCCGGCGTTGGCGAGGCCAAGGAAATAAGGCGCTGGATGATATATTGCGTTGCGTCATAGGGGCGGCAAGTGCGCGCTTTTAGGCGTCTTGGCAAGGGGCGGCATGGGGAAAAGCCGTTAACGCGCTTTCTATGCGGGGGCGATGGTTGCGCCTATATCTCATTTTTGCAGTTTAAGCCGCCGAGCCATGCCCCGTTTTACGCCTGAATTTCTGGATGAATTGAAGTCGCGGCTGCGGCCCTCCGACGTCATCGGGCGGCATGTGAAGCTGCAAAAGCGCGGCAATGCGTGGTGGGGTCTGTCGCCGTTCAAGCCGGAGAAGACGCCGTCTTTTTCGGTCGATGACCGGCGCGGCACCTATCACTGCTTTTCAACGCAGAACCATGGCGACATCATTACCTTCCTGATCGAGACGCAAGGTTTGAGCTTTCCCGAAGCGGTGGAGCGGCTCGCGACGGACGCCGGGCTTGCATTGCCCGTGGAAAGCCCCGCGGAGGCGGCGCGCGCGGAAAAAGCGAAAGGCCTTGCTGAAGCCTGCGCCGCGGCGGCGAAATTCTATCAGGCGATGCTGCACCGCGCGGACGGCCGTCAGGCGATGGATTACTTGCGCGGCCGGGAGATCACGGACGCGCAGATCGAGAATTTCAGCATCGGTTTCGCGCCTTCCAGCCGCAATGCACTGAAAGACTATCTTCTCAATAAGGGGTTTACGGATGATGTGCTGGTCGACGCCGGGCTCATCATCAAGCCCGATGACGGCGGCGCGAGCTATGACCGGTTCAGGGGCCGCATCATGTTTCCCATTCTGGGCGCGCGCGATCGCGTGATTGCCTTCGGGGGCAGGGCGCTCGATCCGAACGCCCGGGCGAAATATCTGAACTCGCCGGAAACGCCGCTCTTTCATAAAGGCGCGGTGCTCTACAATTTTACGGACGCGCGCAGCGCCGCCGCAAGCGACAAGCAGCCGCTGATCGTCTGCGAAGGTTATATGGACGTGATCGCCCTGTGGGGCGCGGGGATAAAACGCGCGGTCGCGCCGCTCGGCACCGCGCTCACCGAAGATCAGCTTGGCATGCTGTGGCGCGCCTGCGACGAACCGGTCCTGTGCTTTGACGGCGACAGCGCCGGCGTCAACGCCGCGCACCGCTCCATCGACCGGGCGCTTGCTTTGTTGAAACCCGGCGCGTCGCTGAATTTCGCCTTCCTGCCGGAAGGTCAGGACCCGGACGACCTCATCCGCGCCGAAGGCGCCGCCGCCATGAAAGCCGTGCTGGAAAAGGCGCGGCCCTTGGTTGACGTTTTGTGGGCGCGCGAAATCAGCGCCCAGCCGCTGGACACGCCGGAGCGCCGGGCGAAACTGCGCGCGCATCTGCGCGAGCTTGTGAAGTCCATCGCCGACAAGGACGTCAGACGCGCCTACGGCGCGGAGCTTTCCCAGCGCCTCGATGCGCAGTTCAGTCCGGCGCGCCGCGACGCGCTGAGCGGCGGCTACGCGCAGAGCGAACGGCCGCAGGCAAGCGCCAACCCGTTTCGCCGGGGGCCGGCGGGACGGCAGGGCTTTCGCTACGCCGCCCCGGCGCGGCCGACGCCGGGCCTTAAACGCCCGTCCCAATGGGTCCGCGAGGCCTCCCTCATTCTCGCCGCCGTCAATCATCCGGCCCTGATTGAACGGCTGGAATCGGCCTTTCTGGAGCTTGAGATCGCCGATCCGGGCCTGAAAGCGCTGTTAAGCGAGGTTTTATCGGCGATTTCAGCCGATCCCGCCCTTGACAGTCCCGCATTGAAAAGCCATCTCAGCCAGACCGGCGCGGCAGGAAGCTTGGAGCGGGTCGTTAATGATTCCCAGCTCTCGAAACATAAATTCCTGCGCCCCGACGCTGAGATTGACGAGGTAGAACAGGGGTTCACGAACGCCCTGGCGCATCATCTGTTTGAATCGACGTTAAAGCAGGAGGTGGCGCGCTCGGCGTCTCAGATATTCACGGAAGGCGACGATGCTTGGAAAGCGGCGGCGGCCGCGCGCGAGGAAATTGTCAATTCAAGCAAACGCGAGGACGAGAACCCGGAAGAGGATTCACCCAAACGTTTTGACGATGCGCTCGAGCGGATGAGGCGGACAGTCGATAAGAAATTCAGCCGGTAAGGCCCCGGCGATAAAATTCTGGCGGTAAGGATTTAAAAGTCACATGGCGAAAAAAGCAGCGGCGAAAAAAGAAACGGAAACGCAGGAGCAGGGCGACAGCCCGATCCTCGACCTGACCGATGCGGGGGTTAAGAAATTTTTGAAGTCCGCCAAGTCGCGCGGCTTTGTCACCTATGACGAGTTGAACAAGGTTCTGCCGTCGGCGGAGGTGTCTTCCGAACAGATCGAAGACATCATGGCGCAGCTTTCCGAAATGGGCATCAATGTCGTCGAGCATGAAGACGACGATGACGACGACGCCGACAACGACAATGAGGCGAAAACCGCCAAGACCAAAGCCGTCGCCCTGAAAGACGAGAAAAAGGGCGGTCAGGTCGTCACCACCAACACCGGCGCCTCGGCCGACCGCACGGACGATCCCGTCCGCATGTATCTGCGCGAAATGGGCACCGTCGAACTGCTCTCGCGCGAAGGCGAAATCGCCATCGCCAAGCGTATCGAGGCGGGCCGGGAAACCATGATCCGTTCGTTATGCGAAAGCTCGCTGACCTTCGAGGCCATCACCGTCTGGCGCGACGAACTGGAAGAGGGCCGGGTGCTCCTGCGCGATATTATCGACCTTGACGCCACCTATGGCGGCGGGCCGGAAGCGCGCCCCGACATGACGCAGCCGGAAGTCGCCGAGCGGGTCAACCGCGAGGAAGCGGAAAAGGCCGAAAACGCCGAGGACGACGAAGAGGATTTCGACGAAGGCGCGCTGTCGCTCTCCGCCATGGAGGCCGAATTGCGCGACGGCGTCATGGAAAAGTTCGATGAGATTTCCTCGAACTACAAAAAGCTGCGCCGCCTTCAGGACATCATGATCGAGGAGCAGTTGAAGGGCGAGGACCTGACTTCGTCGCAGACCCGCCGCTTTAAAAAGCTGCAGAAAGATATCGTCGAGCGCGTGCGCTCCGTGCGGCTCAACAATCAGCGCATCGAAGCGCTGGTCGAACAGCTTTACGACATCAACCGCCGCCTCATGGCGCTGGAAGGCAAGCTCGTGCGTCTCGCCGACTCCTACGGCGTCAACCGCCAGGAGTTTCTCGGCGACTATATCGGCGCGGAACTCGACCCGGAATGGTTCGACCGCATCTCCAAGAAAACCGGCAAGGGCTGGAAGAACTTCACCGAGCGCGCGGCCGACAAGGTTCAGGACATCCGCGACGAGATCGGCCACCTCGCGACGGAAACGGGCCTCACCGTGCAGGATTTCCGCCGCATCGTCTCCATGGTGCAAAAGGGCGAGCGCGAGGCGCGCATCGCCAAAAAGGAAATGGTCGAGGCGAATTTGCGCCTCGTGATTTCCATCGCCAAGAAATACACCAATCGCGGCCTGCAATTCCTCGACCTCATTCAGGAAGGCAATATCGGCCTGATGAAGGCGGTGGATAAATTCGAATACCGCCGCGGCTATAAATTCTCGACCTACGCAACGTGGTGGATCCGCCAGGCGATCACCCGCTCCATCGCCGATCAGGCGCGCACCATCCGTATTCCGGTGCACATGATCGAGACGATCAACAAGATCGTCCGCACTTCGCGCCAGATGCTGCACGAGATCGGGCGCGAGCCGACGCCGGAAGAGCTGGCGGAGAAACTCTCCATGCCGCTGGAAAAAGTCCGCAAGGTGATGAAAATCGCCAAGGAGCCGATTTCGCTGGAAACGCCCATCGGCGATGAGGAAGACTCCCATCTCGGCGATTTCATCGAGGACAAGAACACGATCCTGCCCATCGACGCGGCGATCCAGTCGAACCTGCGCGAGACGACGACGCGCGTTCTCGCCTCGCTGACGCCGCGCGAGGAGCGCGTGTTGCGCATGCGCTTCGGCATCGGCATGAACACCGACCACACGCTGGAAGAAGTCGGCCAGCAGTTCTCCGTGACGCGCGAGCGCATCCGCCAGATCGAGGCGAAAGCGCTGAGGAAGCTGAAGCATCCGAGCCGGTCAAGGAAGCTGCGGAGCTTTTTGGATAACTAATCAACAAAGCCCCGGCATCGCCCGGGGCTTTTTTAACGGAACCACTGTCCGAATATGTCTGCATTCTACGTAGCAATGGACATTCGTAGACAGAAAGAAAATGTCTGCTTTGGGGCCCTTTGCGGACGGTCGGCGAATATACAATGAATGAGCGAAATGCGGGAAGTGTTGCCGATCTGAAAAATATCTTTCAGCATCGAACAAAATTCATACTTGAGTAGGCTTGTACGTAAGAAGCGATAGTAATGATTTTGTTCTTTTTGATTTGTAATCGTCGCCCACCTTCACAAATTTGAACGAGGTTAGAATGTTTTGCATTGCGCTATTGTCAGAACGAGTAGTTGCGTACACCGCGTGTTCGCCTGATACCTCAATCGCCTTCGTCACAAGACTTTTTGCCAACCCTCTTTTCCTATTCGCGCTGTCCACAAAGATGTAGCCCAGTTCGTAAGTATACGTTTCCGGGCATGCGGAGAAATTCGCTTTTTGAAAGATTTTCTTTCGATAATTGACGTTTGGGCGTTTTAGCACCGCGACGGCGCATATCGCACCTTGATGCGCTACCCATAAAATGGCTTTTGCATTTCGAACCCCTCGTTTAATATCGTCGAGTTCGACCTCCCCGCTATAGGCTGCGAAAGTGGCGAGTTTATCAAGTTCACAATAGAGGCAGTCGGCCGGATGTTTAACGGTGATGTTCACAATTTGACACGCTGAAATGGCCCTAAACCAACTTTGTTTTTTTCTTCAGGGATTGGTTAAAGCTAATTTATTGAGTTCCGATTAAGGGAGGCCGAACATTGAAACAGCCAAGAATCGAACGCCTTTGAAGTAGTGCCGGCGCTGATTTTGCGACAGTTAAAATTTTCATCAATTAGTAAGACGAATTTCAGCTTCGATATCTATTTTTGTTGAAGAAACTGAAATCGCGAGACTGCACATGCGCCCAATATTTTTTATTATGTTCGCCGTGCTATCCTCATGTGCAACGGGCTATGAGGAATTTTATGAAAGCACAACTTCGCAAGGTGAACTTATGGCCCGATTTGAAGAGCCTAGTCATACGCCAGAAGTCGTCGCCGGATACGGCGGGACTTCCGATACAGTGTTAAAGATGTTTGAAAATGGCTACGGTTTGATCGGTTATTCAGCGTTCAATGGACCAATTGAGAAATCGAAGAAAGCGTTAAGCAAAGCTCGGGAAATTGGCGCCACCAAAGTCGTTTTGCTTCGCGAGCATACTGATACAATTCAAGGGGCATACACGATCAACGGTACTAAAGCGGTGACGACGCAGCATAACGGTATGGTCAGCGCATATGGCAGTGGGGGATATGCGTCAGGTAGTTATTGGGGAACCAGCACTTCCTACGTTCCAACACAAACCCAAATTCCATATTCAGTCTCACGATATGACCAGACCGCTTTGTTCTTTGGCCCGTTGAAAACCTCTTGCGTTGGAGTGATGCTGAGTGAACCGTCCGAACAAGAAAAGCGGCTAGTCGATACAAACCAAGTTGTGAAGATTGCAGCGGTTCGGAAAGACTCCGCCGCATACCAGGCGGATATTATTCCTGGAGACTTAATCGCTACAGCAGGTGATAAAGGTATATATCCGGAAAAGCCAAATTTTGGGATGTCAAGCGGCGAACCACACACCATTCGTCTCGCCCGCGGGCGCAGAATTGTTGAAGTTAAATTATTGCCGCAAAACTGTAGTTGAGCAACATTTAAACCATCGAATAGCCGCTGCCGTTTGGCGCAATTTTTCAGAACCGGACCTTCACAGCCGCTGGGCGACCGGCCGCAATGGCGGCGAAACCCCGTCGTTCAGGTTCATTCGGCTTATGTCAGCTTCGCCCATATTTTCGTCGAATCGCGCAATAGACATTTTCAAGGTAAAGGATTCCCGCCCATAACCGCCCCCATCGGCTCGAAAGCCAACAAGTCGCAATTCGATTGCTATGACGATCTCGCAGAGGACGAGCCCTATTTCGTCAACCGCGCCGATGATCCGTTGTCGGACGTTCTAATCGAATGCACGCTGGCGAGCGCGTGAAACTGGTCCGGTAAGACTGGCGGCCGGGACTTTCCTAATCGTCTTGCGCCGACGCCGCAGCCTCATGGGCGCGGCGCACGATGTAGGCGCGGATATTCGCGGCGTCCCGGGGGCTCAGTTCGTCGGCGAACCCGACCATGCCCGCCGGCGTCAGCGCGCCCTCCAGGACAATGCGATTCCATGTTTCTTCATCCGCGAGCGCATAGGAAGAACGCAAATCCGGCAGAACGCCGCCGCTGACGGCCGTATCGCCATGACAGCCGCTGCAATAGCGCGTGTAACTCAGCCGGCCGTCCGCGATCTGCTCGTCGGTTCCGAAGGGGGCGGGGGCCGGGCTCGGCGCGCGCGCCACCGGATAGCGATCGAGGGGCGGGGCGTCGCCGCCCAACCGATAGACGAGAACGCGGCTCCGGTTGACCTGCGCGCCGCTTTCGAGATGCGAAAGCTCGCCGAGCAGAAGCGGCAGGACGCCGCCCCATCCCGCTGCGACAGCGATATATTGCTCTGCGTCAATTTCATACGAAACCGGCGCGGCGATGACGCCGGTCTGCGCATCGCGCTCCCACAGTTTTTCGCCCGTCCGATCGTCATAAGCGGCGAAGCCGCCATTCCGGTTACCTTGAAATACGAGGCCGCCGGCGGTGGAAAGCACGCCGCCATTCCACGGCCCGCCATGGTCGACGCGCCAGACTTCCTTCTGCGCGACCGGATCCCACGCCATCAGGCGGCCTTTCAAAGATCGTCTCACCTGGTCGCGGATTGTCTGTTCTGTAGGCAGAATGATCGGTTCGAGGTCGATGCCGAGATTGGTTGATAGCTTGCTTTTGCGATAATCGGTCTCCGGCGCGTAGGGGAACGCGACGAATTGCGCCGGCAGATAGACGAGCCCCGTCGCTTTACTGAACGACATCGGGTGCCAGTTATGCGCGCCCATGGGGCCGGGCGTTCCCATAAACGGGCTGTCGCCGTTCTCGTGGTAAAGCGCGCCTTCAAGGATGTTGGGTCGTCCCGTTTCGATGTCGACGCCGTCCGCCCAGTTCATCGGCGCGAACGCCTCGGCTGAAATCAGCGTTCCATCCGTACGGTCGAGGACATAGAAAAAGCCGTTCTTCGGCGCCTGCATGATCGCCTTGCGCGGCTCGCCGCCGATGTCGAGATCGGCGAGGATCATGTGTTGCGTGGCGGTATAGTCCCACTGGTCGCCAGGCGTCGTTTGATAATGCCAGACATACTCGCCAGTCTCGGGACGCAGCGCGACAATGGAAGAGATGAAAAGATTATCGCCGCCGCCGGGACTGCGGATCGCCGGATTCCAGGGCGAGCCGTTGCCGACGCCGATATACAAGAGGTCAAGCTCGGCGTCATACGCCATGGAATCCCACACCGTCCCGCCGCCGCCATGCTTCCACCATTCGCCGGACCATGTCTTTGCGGCCATTTCGAGAATCGGATTTTCGAACGGTTTTGAGGGATCGCCCGGCACGGTGAAGAACCGCCAGTCGAGCGCGCCGGTCTCGGCGTCGTAAGCGGAGACGTAACCGCGAACGCCAAATTCGCCGCCGCCATTGCCGATGATGACGCGGCCTTTCACAATGCGCGGGGCACCGGTGATCGTATAGGCCTCGTCCCGGTCGATGATCGTGTCCGTCTCCCAGGCCCGCTCGCCGGACGCGGCGTCAATGGCGATGAGGCGGCCGTCAAACGAGCCTACATAAATTTTACCATTCCAATAGGCGACGCCGCGATTGACGATGTCACAACATCCGCGCACGGCCCATTCGCCGGGAACCTCCGGATCGTACTGCCAGATGAGCTCGCCGGTTTTGGCGTCAAGCGCATGAACCTTACTCCACGCGCTTGAGACATACATGACGCCGTCAATGATGATCGGCGTTGATTCCTGTCCGCGCCGCGTGTCGAAATCGTAACTCCAGGCAAGCTCCAGGTCTGCGACATTACCGCGATCGATCCGCTCGAGCGGACTGAACCTGTCTTCGCCATAGGTGCGCCCATGCAGCGCCCATGAACCCGGATCGCCGAGCGCCTCGACAATTTTGACGTCGGAAGAGGCGGGTGGGGCCGGTTGTCGGTTCTCTTCCGATGCGCGCTCTTGTCCGCCGCAAGCGGCAATCAAGCCGAATGCAAGAAAAATTGGCAAACGAATGAGTGGGTGAATATGCATACTAAGCCCCCGCTGACGCGCCAGCGCGTCATGAAATTTCGATCAGTCCCTTGACGCCATTTCGGCCTGCCGCGGCGCCGATGTCAAATTCTCCGGCGGCGGCTTATGAATCGCGGGCCGCCGCTATCGGAAAAGCCGGCGACGCGCGCCAAGAAAGGAATAAGTGACCGGGCCGAATCGCCCGATAAACCGGCTACAAGTTCCGAGGGTTTTTTCATGTCTCAGCCGATCGGCTCGAAAGCCAACAAGTCGCAATTCGATTGTTATGACCATCTCGCGGAGGACGAGCCCTATTTCGTCATTCGCGCCGACGATCCGTTGTCGGACGCGCTGATCGAACTGCACGCCTATATCGGCGCCGGGCAGTCCGGCGCGGCGCATAACAAGCTCGCGGAGATCATGGAACTGACGCGCGAGCGTCCGCCGCGCCCGTCGGACTCGCCCAAATACCGCGAGACCTTTTCCATCAGCCAGGCCATGGAAAGCTGGCGGCGGGAGAAAAACTGAAAGCGGCGCATGAATTTTTTCACGCGCCGCCTGACAGTGATTGAACGAAAAGCTTATTCCGCCCGTATGTCGTCCAGCCAGGTCAACATCACATCCGCCGTCTGCTCCCAGGCGGGTTCTGCATTTTCCCACCCGTAAGCGGACACAGCGTCTGCATAGCGGCTGTTGCCGTGACCGATATTGTCTTGCACCACAAAAGTCGCCGTCCCCGGGCGCAACCGGTTGACCATGTCGGCGATCACCTGATGGCCGTATTGGCTCTCGAACTGGTCGAACTCATTATAGATGACCAGCACCGGGGCCTCGATGGCGGCCCACGCCGCCAGGAAATTTTTCTTCGCCGCCTGCTGGTGCCACGCGTAAGGCCGGCCGTAATGAGCGCCGTCCTCCATGCCCCTGATGTCCGCGCGGGTTGCCGCCATAGCGTCGCTGTCCTCGGCGATTTCATCCGGGTGGCGATCATTGATCAGATATTCGTAGTGAAATTTGGCGCGGTTGATGATTTCGTCATGAATGTCTTCCGGCGCGACGTCGTCGGGGCGGCGTTCAAGATAAAGCCTGTCGAATGTCAGCATACGCTCGTAATAAGTCTCCGCGCCGCCGCCTTGCACCATAACGCCAGCGATATTGTGGCCTTTGTCCTGCAGCGCTTTCGCCACCAGCGGGGCTGTGGTTGAGCCAAGACTTGAGCCGTAAATATAGACTTCGCTGTTATCGATGCGCTCATCGGCAAGCAGGGCCTCATACGCCTCAATGTAATGGCGCACCTCCGTATCGTAATCGAGTTCGTCACAGGCCGGCCCCTGACTGTCGCCGTCGGAAGAACGCTCGACGCGCATCAGCGCAAGGCCGGATTCCTGCGCCAGTCTGGCGCGTTCGTTCTGGTCGGAACGAAACTCGACGGAACCGCATGAAACCCATTGCGTAAAGAGCAGCGGGTGCGGCGCGCCGCTTGCGCCGTCGGGAATGGTGATGAGCGTTCTTAATGTCGCGCCGTCGGATGTTTCCACCGCGCCGTAATGCGTGGTTACGCCTTCAATATCTTCAAGCGCGCGATCGTCAGCGCGCGCCAGTCCGGCGACCATTTCAGCGCGCGCTTCGCTCGTGTCTTCCTGTGCGCACGCGCTCGCGGTCAATATGCCTGCGCTGCAAGCCGCGGCGCTCAGAACCCTGAAGGTTTTCTGCATTTAGTCATTCTCCTTGCTGTTGATATTCATGCGTATGGGAATTTGTAATTCCGTCAGATATTCGGCGGCGTTGCGCGCCGTCATTTTCTTCGGCAGGCGATAGTCGTCCTGATCGGCGCCAAAGCGGTGATAAACTTCCCGCAGCGGACCGGCGGGTTGCAGCCCGGCGTTATGTATCCACCCGGTCATCTGCGCGAACAGCGTATCGGTCTTGAAATAGCCGCCCGCATAAACCACGGCGCAGGCGATGTCGGCGCCGCCGATGATTGTAACCGCAGCCTGTTCCGGCGCTGCTTGCAAAACGGGAATGCACACTTCCACGTCCAGACCGGTTTTTGTCTCCGGCGGATCGTGAAAAATCAAAAAGGGCGGCAGGGTCGCGCGCGCCTGATTTTCGCCAACGCGCGTCTCGGCTGTCTCGAACATTTTTGTCACCGGCTCGCCGAGATGGGGAACGCGCTGGCGCAGGGCGAAAACCCGCTGAGGCGCAATCGGCGTCAGTTTCAGGGTCGGGGGCGGCGCAGCGCCGCTTGCCGCCGACTGGGCCAGAATATCCGCAATCTTCTGCTTGTCTGCGAGACGCGCCTGCTCGTCCGCCAGCGCCGCCTGCTTTTTCCTGATGGCGGCTTTGACTTCGTCCGGCGGCGGAACGCCGTCGCGCATGATATGGGCGATTTCCGCGATGGAAAAATCGATCAGGCGCAAATTGGTGATGGCGGCCAGCGCCGCCGCCTGCTCCAGCGTGTAATAGCGATAGCCGGTCTGCGCATCCACATGCTCGGGCCGCAGCAATCCCTGTTCGTCATAAAAACGAAGCGCCTTGACGGACACCCCGCCAAGACGCGCCAGCTCCCCGATTTGCAAAAGCCCTTTCACAGCGCAGAAGTGTAGTGTCTCCCCTTGGAGGAGAGTCAAACGCCTGATCGCGCTAAACCTTCGGTTTGCCGCGAAAATCGGCTCCCGCCCGGTTATGCAGCTTCCTCTTGCGCCGCCAAGCCGAGCCGCTAAGGTCGCCCGCGAATCTGGCCTGTCCGCCCGGATCCCGGCGGACCGAAAAAGGAGTGAAAAATGGCTGTTGACGGCAAGTGGAACCTTACGATTAAAACCCCCATGGGCGACCAGACCGGCGTTTTAACGCTCAAACAGGACGGCGATGCGCTGACCGGCGAAATGTCCGGCCCGCAGGGCGCCGCGCCGATCGAGAACGGGCGCGTCGAGGGCGATACACTGAAATGGGACGCGAAAGTCACGCAGCCGATGCCGATTACGCTCGAATTCGCCGGCAAGGAAGAGGGCGGCAATCTGAGCGGCGACGTCAAGCTTGGCGCTTTCGGCAATTCCACCTTTACCGGCGTTCCCGCTTAGCGCCTGATCTGCTAGACTGCGGCATACCGTTTCGCCGGTTGCATTTTTCCCTGTTTCGCGCATTACGTGCGTTTGCGCGAAACAGGGCGTATGGTTGTCTTTCAGTCCGGCGAGCGGCTGCTGTGAACACTAACAACCGGGGTCTCACTCATATGCTGCGCATCACCGCCCTTGCGGCTGCTTTTTTCCTGTCGGCTTGCGGTGATGATACGTCCTCCAAGGAGGCGCCGTCGGCAAAACTCGCCGATGAAATTATCGAGACCGACGTCAAGGAAAGCGAACAGCGTTACATGGTGTCGTCGGAAGACGCCGCCAGCCTTAACGCCATCGCCGAGTCCCTGGTGAAGCTTTCTCTGGCGGCCGGTCAGCACGATCCCGCCTTTGTGGACGCCTATCACGGTCCCGAAGACTGGGCGGAAGCGGCCCGCACGGAAAAACGGCCCCTCGAACTTCTTGAAGCGGACGCAAGAGGATTGTTGATCAGCATTGAGCGCGCCAATGGCGATGCGCCGACCATACGCGGCGCCATGCTGGAAAAACTGACGCGCGCGGCGTTGACTCGGATCCGCATGGTGCGCGGCGAGACTTTCTCGTTCGATGAGGAAACGCAATTATTATACGACGCCGTTGCGCCGGAATATGATATCGCGGCATTCGATGCGATCCTGGAAAAGATCGACGCGTTGTTGCCGGGCGATGCGCCGCTCAATGAACGCGTGGACGCGTTCAGAAACACGCTCGCCATCCCCGGCGACAAGCTCGATCAGGTTTTCGACGCCGCCATAGCCGAATGCCGGCGGCGCACATTCACTCATTACGACCTGCCGGCGAATGAAAGCTTTTCCACCGAATTCGTCACGGAAAAACCGTGGAGCGGATATAACTGGTATCAGGGCGATTATCACAGCCTCATTCAGGTGAATACGGACTTTCCCGTCATCATCGACCGCGCTGTCGATCTTGGGTGTCATGAAGGCTATCCCGGCCATCACACATGGAACGTGATGCTGGAACGCGATCTGTTGAAGGGCCAGGGCTGGATTGAATACGCCGTCTATCCGCTGTTTTCACCGCTATCCGTAACGGCGGAAGGGTCGGCCAATTACGGCATTGAACTGGCCTTTCCGGGCCGCGAAAAAATCGAGTTTGAACGCGATGTTCTGTTCCCGCTGGCGGGGCTTGATCCGGCGATGGCGGAGAAGCTGGAAGCGCTGAACGATCTGCGCCGGGAGCTTTCGCATGCGCGCAATATGGTGGCGCGTCGCTATCTGGACGGTGATATCGACCGGGAAACAGCCATCGAAATGATGATGAAATATCGCCTTGAATCGCGCGAACGCGCCGAGCAGAGCGTGCGGTTCGTGGAAACCTATCGCGGCTATGTGTTAAACTACAATCTCGGGCGCGATATTGTCGCCGGCTATGTCGCCCGCAACGCAGCCGGCGCCGGCGGTGAATGGGAAGCGTTCGAAGTGCTGCTGACAACGCCGCTTTCCGCGTCCGACCTTTCAGTACAGTAAGTTCGCATTCAATGACCTTCAAAGCGATCGTGCAACGGGTTCATTTATGGGCGGGGCTAATCCTCGGGATTCAGGTTCTGCTCTGGATGGCGAGCGGCGTGGTGATGAGCTGGTATCCGATTGAACTGGTGCGCGGCGAGACGGCGGCCTATCGTGCGCCAGCGGCGCCGCTGGAACCGGCGACATACGCATCGCCCGGCGGCGTCCTGGCGCAGGCGGACGGCGCGACCTCGGTTGAGCTGACGCACTTTCTGGGCCGCCCGGTATACATCACCCGCGGTCCGGACGGGGACGGATTATTTGATGCGTCGTCGGGCGAACGGATGTCGCCTTTGCCGGAGCGCCTCGCCCGGCGCGTCGCGGAACAGGATTATCTCGGCGACGGCGAAATCGTTGAGGCGCGGTTGATGTCGTTTCCGCCTCAGGAATATCGCGGGCGCACGCCGGTCTGGCGCGTGGACTTCGACGACAAGCGAAACACCCGTCTTTATATATTACCGGGCAGCGGCGAGGTGAGGGCGCGCCGCAACGACATCTGGCGGCTCTATGATTTCTTCTGGATGCTGCACATCATGGATTATGACGAGCGGGACGACTTCAATAATCCGCTGCTCATGGCGGCGTCGCTCACCGGATTTATCTTCGCGCTGTCCGGCGTCATCATCGTAATTTACAGGTTGTCGCGCGGCCGGTTCGGAAACGACCTCATGCTGATGACCGGGCGGAGGGCGGCGAGGCGGCGCCGCGATGAGAAAAAAGACGCGCAGCAAAACGAGACGCCCTGAAAACGCCAGGCGCGCCCGTCTGATGACGCAATTGTCTGGCGGCGCAATCGTCTGGAGTAAAATTCTAAAAGTCTAGAATGCGAAATAAAGCGGCTCAGGTCCGACCGCGGTTTTTTGCTGATCTTCTTCAGCCCCCTCAGGCGCAGCCGCGGGTTTGGTCTGATTTTCCGGGCAGCTGTCAGCCTCGCTCACGCCATCGGAAGAAGCCGACGCCAGGACGTAATATTGCTGGCCGGCTGAGGGATCCGCGATGGTTTTGAGAATAAGAGACACAAAAGCGTTCGGCTTTTTCGCGCGGGATTTGTCTTCAACCGCGGTCGCCGAGGATGAAACCGTGAAGTGAGCCGTCCCCGAACTGGACGCCATGGCTTCCATCGAGACTAAGAATGGCGTTGCCGCAATAGCGACGGAAATCAAGGTTTTGCGCATTGCACCTCTCCCTGTCCGGAATATGCCCTTGAACCGGCGGCTTCTGCAAGCGAATAAATGGCGTAAACTCTGAACAAATCCTTACTTTGGCGTAATGTCCGCCGTCCGGCGGGGTCTGGCGCGGCGCAGGGGCCGACCAAGATGTTGATCATAAAAATCAACAGCTTAGCAGGCGTGCCCGAGACTACAGTCAGGATTTTTTCAGCGCATGCTCAGCCGGGGTGAACTCGGTGTTCAGCGCTTCAGCGACGGCCTTGTAGGTCACAAGCCCGTGATGGACATTCAGTCCCGCCTGCAGGTGCGGATTGTCGCGCAAGGCGTCGAGGCCCTGATTGGCCAGCATAAGGCCGTATGCGAGCGTCGCATTGTTCAGCGCATGTGATGAAGTCAGCGGTACGGCGCCCGGCATATTCGCGACGCAATAGTGAATGACGCCCTCCACCACATAGGTGGGGTCGGCGTGGGTCGTGGCTTTCGACGTTTCAAAACATCCGCCCTGATCGATTGCGACGTCAACGAGAACGGCGCCTTCCTTCATGCCTTTCAGCATTTCACGCGTGACGAGTTTCGGCGCGTTGGCGCCCGGAATGAGCACCGCGCCGACAACGACATCGGCGACGTCTGTTTCTTCATCGAGCGCTTCGAATGTGGAATAGCGTGTTTTGGCTCGGCCGTTGAAAAGCTCGTCAAGTTCCGCAAGCCGGCGCTGCGAACGGTCGAGGATGGTAACGTCCGCACCGAGACCGACCGCCATGCGCGCCGCATGCGTGCCGACGACGCCGCCGCCGATAACGAGTACTTTCGCCGGTAAAACACCGGGCACGCCGCCCATCAACAGACCGCGCCCGCCCTGATGCGCCGTCAGCGCATAGGCCGCCGCCTGAATGGACAGCCGCCCCGCCACTTCGCTCATGGGCGCCAGCAAGGGCAGGCCGCCCCAACGGTCGGTCACCGTCTCATACGCAACGGCGGTGACGCCTGAATCGATCAGGCCGCGCGCCTGATCGGGATCGGGCGCGAGGTGAAGATACGTATAAAGAATTTGTCCTTCGCGAAGCTGCACCCATTCATTGGGCTGGGGCTCCTTGACCTTGACGATCATATCCGCCTGCTCAAAGACCGATTTCGCATCGGGCGCAATCTTGGCGCCGGCCGCGAGATACTCATCATCGCTGACCTTGATCCCGGCGCCGGCGCCGGTTTCCATAAGCACTTCATGTCCGTTCTGGACATATTCGCGGACGCTGCCGGGCACGAGGCCGACGCGATATTCGTGATTTTTGATTTCCTTGGGAACGCCGACAAGCATGAATAGCCCTCCATATCAGGTTGGTGGGCGTCTTATATTCTCTTTTTTATGGAGCGTTTTGATATTTTTCGGCTCTGCAGCGCCGTAGGTGAATAAATTTCGTTGAATTCGCTTACTATAAGAATACTATTCAATTTATGGATCAGTTTGATACGGCTATTCTCGATATCCTGCAGGAAGACGGACATTGTTCTTTCAGCGACCTTGGCGAGCGCGTCGGCCTTTCCCCTTCGGCCTGTCACAAGCGCGTCAAGGAGATGTGGCGCGCCGGCGTTATCACCCAGCAGGTGGCCATTGTAGACGAGCGAAAAGCCGGGCTTGAAACCTCCGTCTTCGTACAGGCGACGTTAAAGAACCAGCAGCAGGCGACGCTGACCGCATTTGAAAAAGCGGTAACGCTCCACCGGGAAATCATGGAGTGTTATCTGATGGCGGGCTTGTCGGATTATCTGCTGCGCATCCTGTGCCGCGACGGGGCGGACTATGAACGCATCCATAATGAAATTCTGACGCGTCTGCCGGGCGTTGACCGCGTCATCACGAATTTCGCCATCCGCAAGGTTTTCCGGCGCACCGCCGTGCCGCTTTAACGGCCTGATTCTTGCCGCCCGGTAACGAAAAATAAGATTAAATTTCACAGTTGCTGCTTAAGCAACTGGCAAAAATTTTACCGGCATAATTTGCGCGCAACAGACATAAGAGGCAACGATGCTGACCACTGCGCGTGTTGATATTCCGGCCCCCGTCGCCGCGCGCCTGAAAGCCGCCGCGGAATATTCCGACAATGTAAACGATTATGCGCGTGAAGACCTTATCGGTTTCAGCCGGCCCATTTCCGCAGCGTTTGCGCTGGTGGCGCCGCTGGCCATCGCCTTCGCCTATCAGGCGGACCCGTGGTTCGCCGTTCAGATCGCCGGCGCCATCATCATGCTTGTCGCCGGGGGGCTTTACGTGATCGGCCGGCAGGAATGGCCGAACATCGTTGCAAAATTTCAGGACTGCGTAATGACGAAGCGCAAGGCGATCGCGGATCTGCGCTGCGGCTTCGGCGAGTCGTCGTTCCTGAGCAACGGCCGCGCGCCGCAGTTTTTCGCCCATGATCATGGCGTTTTGTTGCTGGCTGACGCCGGCGACATGAAGACGCTGTTTTTCGATATTTCCAATGACGGCACCGATCCGCGCTGGGAGCTTTACGAGAGCGGTGAAATCTGCCGCCGCGTCTGGCGCTGGCTGCGCCTGCCGGTCTCGCGCGAGGTGGTGAAATTCTCCACAGAGGGCGCCCGTCTCGCCCGGATCGGCGAGCCGCCGCGCATCAAATCCATCGAAGCGTGGGAGGCGATTAACGTCTCGCTCGGCGAGCCCATGGACGGCGCGATCATTCACCAGCCTTTCGATGAGGTGATCGATAACGTCAAACGCATGATGTATTAGGGCGCGAAGGCTCCCGGCGACGGCGCAAACGCCTGATTTCAACCCCTTACATTCCGCAGGCGCCGCTGCTACATGGAGCGCATGGCCACGCTAATCGATAATGTCGGCGCGCCGGCGCCTGATAACGGGGCGCGACCGCGCCATCCGGAGAAGCAGAAACGGGAAGATACGCCCGTCCTGCGCAAACCCGACTGGATTCGCGTCAAGGCGCCCGTGTCAAAGGGCTTCTCGCAAACGCGCGACATTGTCCGGTCGAAAAATCTGCATACGGTATGTGAAGAGGCGGCCTGCCCGAATATCGGCGAATGCTGGGACAAAAAACACGCCACCATGATGATCATGGGCGACACCTGCACGCGGGCCTGCGCGTTTTGCAATGTCAAAACCGGCCTGCCGTCCGCGCTCGACGAACAAGAGCCCGCGCATGTGGCCGAAGCGGTCGCGGAAATGGGTCTCAATCATGTAGTGATTACATCGGTCGACCGGGATGATTTAACCGACGGCGGGGCTGCGCATTTTGCGGCGGTCGTGCGCGCCATTCGCGCGCGCTCGCCAGAGACGACGATTGAAATCCTGACGCCGGATTTCCTGCGCAAGGGCGGCGCGGCGGAGACGGTCATCGATTCGAAACCGGATGTGTTCAACCACAATCTTGAAACCGTGCCGCGGCTTTATCTCCAGATCCGCCCCGGCGCGCGCTATTATCATTCCTTGCGCCTGCTTGAAAAAGTCAAAGAGCGCGATCCGCAGATGTTCACCAAATCCGGCATCATGGTCGGTCTTGGCGAAACGCGCGAAGAGGTGATGCAGGTTATGGACGATATGCGCTCCGCCGGCATCGACTTCATCACCATCGGGCAATATCTGCAGCCGACGCGTAAACATGCGGCCATTGACCGCTTTGTGCATCCTGACGAATTCAAGTCCTACGAGACGCTGGCGCGGGCGAAAGGTTTCCTCATGGTCTCGGCGTCGCCGCTCACGCGCTCCTCGCACCATGCGGGCGAGGATTTCGCGAAACTTCGGGCGGCGCGCGCGGCCAGGTCAACATAAGAGAACACCCATGCTGAAACTTTACGATCTGGCGCTGGCTGACCCGGACGTGCGGCCGAGCCCGTTCTGCTGGCGCGCGAAGTTCGCCCTGTTGCACGTGGGAGAGGAATTCGAGACGATCCCTGTACCTTTCGCCGACAAGGACCAGTATCCGGAAAAGGATCACGGCCTTGTGCCTGTGCTTGTGGACGGCGATGAAATGATCTGCGACAGCGAAAACATCTACGCTTATGTGGCGCAGAAATTTCCCGATCCGCCGCTGGTGCAGTCCGCGGGCGAACGCGCGGCCGTCGATTTCTACAACGCCTGGATCGCCGCAGCGCTGTTTCCGAATCTTGCGCCGATGCTGTTCGTGCGCGTGCACGCCGCCGCGCACGAAGACGACAAGGCTTACTTCAGAAAAACCCGCGAACAGCGGCTCGGCAAAACGCTGGAAGAGGCTGCGGCGACGCCCGGTTTGCGCAACAATATCGAGGACGCCCTGCAAACGCTTGCGGCCCCGCTGGCGCGTCACCGTTTTCTTGGCGGTGAAAAACCGAATATGGCCGACTATAATGTGTTCAGCATTTTTATGTGGGTGCGTTTGACCACCAGCGAAGAAATGTTCGAGACGCCGCAGGCTGTCGACGCCTGGCGCGAACGCATGCTAGATCTGTTTGACGGCTACGCCAGGAACGCCAAGCGCGCCTCGTGACGGTTAAAAGGACGCAGACGGAGGTTCCGTATTCGGCGCGCCAGATGTTTGATCTTGTGGCCGACATTGAACGCTATCCGGAGTTTCTGCCCTGGTGCGCCGCGCTGCGTGTTGTGCAAAACGATGTCGCAGACGGCGAGGGGACCATGACCGCCGACATGGTGGTCGCCTATTCGGTCTTTCGCGAACGCTTCCGCAGCCGCGTCAAACTGGATAGAGCCAACGGCCGGATCCACGCCAGTTACGTGGACGGTCCGTTTCGCAATCTGGAAAACCGCTGGCGTTTTACGGACCAGCCGGAAGGCGGCTCGCTTGTGGACTTTGAAATCACGTTCGAGTTCAGGAATTTTCTGCTGCAGGCGACCGCCCAGGCGGTGTTCGACAAGGCCTTCGCGCGGATGAGCGATGCGTTTGTACAGCGCGCCGGGGAAGTTTACGGGTAACGCAATTATGCCGCGCGTTTGCGCTACATGGATTTTTCCTGAATCTTCGCGTGAATATCGTTCACCTTCAACAGCGCCGCGGAGCCGTAATAATTCAGATAATCAACAGTGAAAATCCCGGAGACAATGGTTGGGTCGCCCTCCATCAGGGCTTTCGCTTCGTCGATGCTTTCCACGTTCAGGATGAACAGTCCGCGTTCATCGGTTCCATTGGAAAGCGGCCCGGCGAGAACAAGTTTCCCGTCCTCGGCGAGATTGCGCATATTCGCAAAATGACCGGCGAATAATTCCTGGCGTCTGGCTTCATCCTGAATATCCGCAGGGCCGGTGCGCAGCATCACGAAAATATAGGACCGCATGCCATAGGCGTCCGCTCCAAGTTCCTCCGCGAGCGCCGCATCGAAAGAAGCTTTGTCGTCGCCGGCGCGCGCGCCGCCCGAGGCAATAATAAAACAGAGTGCAGGGATAATGAGGTGAGCAAGGCGCATTTTAAATCTCCGGAATAAATCTAATCGTATTAATGCCTGAAGCGAGCAGGGCTGACAAGCGAGGACGCGCGCAGTACAGCGGGAGGCGCTCGCGCTCATTAAAGGCGAGGCGCCGCGATTTATCCGGTTCCGGTCAACTGCGTCAGGACAAGGTGAAGCGCGGTTTCAACCGCCTTGGTGCGCACGAAATCGCGGCCGCCTTCCGAAAAGACGCGCCGCTCGACGCGCGTAAGGCCGGAACGCTGCGCCAAACCAAACCAGACAAGGCCGACAGGTTTGCGGTCG
Source organism: Hyphococcus sp. (assembly GCF_965228385.1). Classification (GTDB taxonomy): domain Bacteria; phylum Pseudomonadota; class Alphaproteobacteria; order Caulobacterales; family Parvularculaceae; genus Hyphococcus. The sequence continues at coordinate 948,883 of NZ_OZ245810.1, forward strand.
GTGCCGCCGGACGGTCCGGCGATGCCGGTGACGGCAACGGCAATGTCCGCACGCGAAGCATGAAGCGCGCCAAGCGCCATGGCGCGCGCCACGGGCGCGCTGACGGCGCCGTTCTCATCGATCAGTTTCATCGGTACGCCGAGCATTTCGGCTTTCGCCTCGTTGGAATAGGTGACGAAACCGCGATCGACGACGGCGGACGATCCCGGCACGTCGGTCAGCGCCGCGGCGATCATGCCGCCGGTGCAGGACTCTGCCGTGGCGACGGTCATTCCTTCGGCGCCGGCCTTGTCGATGATCGCCTGCGCCAGCGACCAGATGCGGTGGGTCTGGGTCATGGCGTGCTGCAAATGAAGGCGTTCGCCAGAGCCCCTCTCCACCTGACGGGGGGAGAGGGGTGGCGTTGGTGTCTGATGGTGATAAGAGTTGACGCATCAATGTTCATGATTTCACCTCCGGCAGCGCCACCGTCGCCGTCGCCATGGCGGCGACGCCTTCGCGGCGGCCGGTAAAGCCCAGTTGCTCCGTAGTCGTCGCTTTTACGGAGACGCGCGCAGCGTCGATATTCAGGATTTCAGCGAGCGCGCCGCGCATATTTTCGCGGTGCGGGCCGATCTTCGGCGCCTCGCACATGAGCGTCACGTCGCAATGGGTGATCTTGCCGTTCCGTCCTGCGACCAGATCGCGCGCTTTTTCCAAAAAAACATGGCTGGGCGCGCCCTTCCATTGCGGGTCGGACGGCGGGAAATGATCGCCGATATCGCCTTCGCCGATGGCGCCGAGTATGGCGTCGGTCAGCGCGTGCATGCCCACATCCGCGTCGGAATGGCCTTTCAGTTTTTTGTCATGCGCAATTTCGACGCCGCAGATGATGACGGCGTTTCCATCTTCAAAGGCGTGAACGTCGAAGCCATGGCCCGTGCGGTATTCCATCTGTTTCGCCTTTCGCCCCAATAGCGTTTCGGCCATGCCGAAATCTTCGGCTTGCGTGATTTTCATATTGTCTGGCGAGCCGGCGACCAGCGCAACGGAAAGTCCGGCGGCCTCGGCCACGGCGGCGTCGTCGGTCAGTTGCTGACCGCTGGCGGCGCGATGGGCGGCGAGGATTTTATCAAATCGAAACCCTTGCGGCGTCTGCGCCCGCCACAGCGCATCGCGCGGCACGGTGGCCTCGATCGTGTTGTCCGGTCTCGCGCGCTTTATCGTGTCGTGCACGGGCAGGGCGGCGAGGGCGCCGTCATTTTCACCCAGCGCATCGATAACGCGGGCAATCGTTTTTTCATCGATGAAAGGGCGCGCCGCATCGTGGATAAGCACATGGCGGGGCGCGTCTTCTTCGGCGCTTTCGATACCAAGCCGGACCGAGTCCTGCCGCTCGGCGCCGCCGAAGACCGGTTCCATAAGTTTGGGATGATCGAGGAGCGCGCCCATGGCTGTATTGTATTCGCCGCGATCGTCGCGATGGATAATGACACGCACGGCGCCGATCAGCGGATGATTGAGGAAGGCTTCCGCCGTCCAGGCGATCACCGCGCGCCCCGCAAGATCGCGATACTGCTTCGGCCCGCCGGCGCCGGCTCTGGTGCCGCGCCCTGCGGCGACGATAATTGCGATGGCGTTGTGCGCTGACATCATGCCCGGGCTCCTTTCCTCCCCCATATATGGGGGAGGTCCGGCGAAGCCGGGGAGGGGGTAAAGTCGAATATGCCCCCTCCGTCGCTCCGGATTGCATCCGGTGCGACACCTCCCCCGCAAGCGGGGGAGGAATAGGCGCATAGATCTGTTTGATTAAGCTTCAACACATTTAAATCATCCGGATACTATGTTTGTAACTGCATGCCTTAACGGCTAAATACGCTGATCGCCAAGAACTGATATCAACAATGCTCTCTATCGCCGACATCAAGCTGAAGAACAACGTCGCGCTGGCGCCCATGTCGGGCGTCTCGGACCTGCCGTTCCGGCGCGCGGTCGCGCGGTTCGGCGCCGGGCTTGTGGTCTCCGAGATGACGGCGTCGGAGGAACTGGCGCGGGGCCGGCCGGATGTCGTCCGCCGGGCCGAGGGCGACGGCGAGATTTTCCCCTTTGTCGTTCAATTGGCCGGCCGCGAGGCGCACTGGATGGCTGAAGGCGCGAAGCTGGCTGAAGCCGCGGGCGCGGACGTCATCGACATTAATATGGGTTGCCCGTCGCGGCAGGTGACGGGCGCGGCCTCCGGCTCTGCGCTGATGCGCGATCTCGATCACGCCCTGACGCTGATCGAGGCGACGGTGGCGGCGACGGCGAAACCGGTAACGCTAAAAATGCGTCTCGGCTGGGACTGGAATTCATTGAACGCAGCCGAACTGGCCATGCGCGCCGAAAGCGCCGGGGTGCAAATGGTCACCGTGCACGGGCGAACGCGCTGCGACTTTTACAATGGCGAGGCGAACTGGGCGGCGGTGCGTCCCGTAAAAGAGGCGGTTTCCATTCCGGTGATTGTGAACGGCGATATTCTGAGTGTTGAACATGCGCGCCAGGCGCTGGATCAGTCCGGCGCCGACGGCGTGATGATCGGGCGCGCGGCCACCGGCCGGCCCTGGCTGCCGGGCGCAATCGCAACGGCGCTGAAAACCGGCGGCGCGCTTGTTGAACCGCCGCTGGAACTTCAGCGCGATGCGGCGGCGGCCCATTACGCTGAGACCATCCAGCATTACGGGGCGCCGCTCGGCGTCAGAATGGCGCGCAAACATCTGGCGGCTTACATCGATCACGCCCCGGTCAATATCGATCCTGCGCGGCGGCGGGCCTGCCGCGCCGCGATCTGCCGGATGGCCTCTCCGGTACATGTGGCGGCGGCGCTCGACGCCTGGTTTGAGGGTGATTTCAGTTCGGTTGACGCGCGCGCCGCCTGACGGTGACCAAACGGCAAAAAGCCGTTGTCTCTTTTTAGCAACAAAACTGTTGATTTTTGGCAACAACGGCCGCACGATCCCGCATGGTTCAACGATTGCAACTGTTGCAATCGGAACGTGCCGGTGGAGCGGAGGCCGAATCGGCGGCGGTGCGATTGAGGATTTCGGGCGGATAACGCCTGCCGGGATGGCGTAGTTTTGAGTCACCAGACGGAATTTCATGAAAAGGCCGAGGGCGCACGCGCAAGCGCGCGCCGTTTTGCGCCTGAATGGGTTTTCTCCAACGCCGCCGCCGCCGCCGCGCTGATCGGCGCCGGGGCTGTGGCGTTTTTCACGACGTGGTTCCTCATGTCCCCGCTGGTGGAGACAGTCGACCGCTCGTTCCTGCGGGCGATGATCATCGGCAATATCGTGATCGCCGCCGGTTTCGCGCTGCTTGTGGGCGTCAGGCTTTTCCATGTCTGGACGAACCGCCGGAACCAGCTCGCCGGTTCGCGCACGCATATGCAGCTTGTGGGCATGTTCTCCCTGATCGCGGTCATCCCTGCGGCCATCGCCTTTTTGTTTGCGTTTACGATTTTGCGCGCCAGCCTCAACGACGTCTTCAGTGAACGGATCGAAAAATATCAGGATACCGCGCGCGACCTCGCCAATGCGCTGGTGAATATCAAGGGCGGCGAAATGCGCCAGAATATGAGCCTGATCGCGCAGGATATCGCCAGACAGGAAGAAGCCGGCGTCGGTTTTGAACAAACGCCCATCAGTTTCCGCCGCTATCTTTATGCGCAGGCGCAGGTGAGAGGCCTCTCGGCGCTCTATCTTGTGGACAGTAACGGACAGATCATTGTCCGGGCGGAGATCGAGCGCGGATCCTATGCGCTGCCGGCCGAAGCGCGCCTTTCCGATCTGCGCAACGGCGCGCCCGGTGAAGTTTTCGTTTTCGGCGTCAATAATGACGAAACATTCGATATGTTTCGCGGCGCATTGCGGCTTGAATATTATGGCGGCGGGTTCCTGATCGGGTATCAGCCGGTTGACCCCGTAACGACGCAACGCCTGTTCGCCGTGCGCGAGGTGCGCGAGGACTGGCAGGAGGCGGAGCTTGGCCGCTCCCGGCTGGAACGGGTGTTTCTGGCCGGTTATGTCGTTCTGGCGATCATTATTCTTTTCGGCGCGATCTGGATGGCGCTGTGGGCGGCGACCCGCCTCGTGCAGCCCATTGGCCGGCTTGTGAATATGGCGGAGCGGGTGTCCGGCGGCGAACTCGGCGCGCGCGTTGAAGTCTATAAAGAAGACGGGGAATTGGGCGCGCTGGCGCGATCCATGAATCATATGACCGCGCAGCTTCAGACCCAGCGCGACGATCTGGTGGACACCAACCGGCAGTTCGACGAAAGACGCCGATTTACCGAAGCCGTTCTTTCCGGGGTTTCCGCAGGCGTCATCGGTCTGTCTACGGATGGGTGCGTCACCATCGCCAATACATCGGCGCAGGAACTCGTGGGCGATGAGGACACGGCCCTGACGGGGCGCAATATTTCCGAGATTTTGCCGGAGCTTTCCGCGCTACTGGAGCGTGCGGCGAACTCCCCCTATGCGGAGATCGGCGACCAGATCGACGTGACGCGCCACGGGCAAACGCGCACGCTGAATGTCCGGCTGGTCAAGGACGCTGCCGGCGACGGCGCCAGCTATGTCGCGACGTTCGACGACATCACGCAGCTTATCGCCGCGCAGCGCAACGCCGCCTGGGGCGATGTCGCAAGACGCATCGCGCATGAGATCAAAAATCCGCTGACCCCGATCCAGCTTTCGGCGGAGCGCCTGCGCCGCAAATACGCCGGCGAAGTGCAGTCCAATCCTGAAGTCTTCGAACGCTGCACCGACACCATCATCCGCCAGGTGAATGATATCGGCCGCATGGTTGACGAATTCTCGTCATTTGCGCGCATGCCGAAACCGGTCATCGGGCCGGAGGATGTGCGCGAGCTTGTGAAAGCCGCGATCTTTCCGCAAAAAGTGGCGTTTCCCGATATTGATTTCGTCATCGAGACGCCGGGCGCGCCGGTGCTGGTGCAGTGCGACGGGCGGCTGATCGTGCAGGCCCTGTCGAACCTTCTGAAAAACGCCGCGGAATCAATCTCCGCGCGACTTGCGGATAACGAAGACGGCCCGCCGGGACGCATTGCGGTGCAGGTTGATCCGGGCGAGACGCTAGCGAGCATCCGCATCATCGACAATGGCGTCGGTCTGCCGAAGGAAGAGCGCCACCGCCTCGCCGAGCCCTATATGACGACCCGCGCCAAGGGCACGGGGCTGGGGCTCGCGATTGTCAAGAAAGTCGCCGAGGAACATGGCGGCTCGCTGGAGTTTGCGGACGATCATTCGCTTGGCCCCACGGGCGCGCGCATGACGATATCGCTGCAGATACTGAAATCGAAAGAGGACGCGCCGCATGCCGCGGCGGCGGAGTGAGTGCTGGACGAAAGGGTGTAAAGGGTAAGCCATCATGAGTATAGACGTTCTGGTTGTCGACGACGAAGCTGATATTCGCGAATTGATTTCGGGTATCCTGGAGGATGAAGGATTTAATCCGCGTACGGCTGCGGACTCCGCCTCGGCGCTGGCCGCCGTGCGCGACCGTTGCCCTGCTCTCGTCATTCTGGACGTCTGGCTGCAAAATTCCGAACTTGACGGGATTGAGATACTCGAAACCCTGAAGAAACTGCATCCGGGGATGCCGGTCGTGATTATATCAGGGCACGGAACAATAGAAACAGCCGTGGCGGCGATCAAAAAGGGCGCCTACGACTTTGTGGAAAAGCCGTTTAACGCCGACCGGCTGATCCTGGCGGCGAACCGCGCACTCGAGGCGGCGCGTCTGACGCGCGAAGTCAGCGAGTTGCGCGAGCGGGCGCCAGACTGGGGCCTGATCGGCTCTTCCGCCGCCGTGTCATCATTGCGCAATGTCATTGAGCGCGTGGCGGATGCGCGCTCGCGCGTCCTGATTTCCGGCCCGGCGGGCTCCGGCAAGGAAATGATCGCGCGTCTGCTCCACGCCCGGTCCGGCCGGCAGGGCCGTCCTTTCGTTGTTGTCAGCGCCGCGTCCATCGCGCCGGAGCGGATGGAGGAGGAACTTTTCGGCATTGAAGGCGAGGATGGTTCGACCCGCATGATCGGCCTTATGGAAAAAGCCCATGGCGGCACGCTGATGTTCGATGAGATCAGCGACATGCCCATGGAAACCCAAGGCAAGATCTTGCGCGTGCTGGTGGAGCAGCGGTTCAAACGCGTTGGCGGGCCGAAAGCGGTGGAAGTCGACGTACGCATCGTCTCCACAACGTCGCATGATCTGCTGGCGCTGGCGGCGGACGGGCGGTTTCGCGAAGACCTTTACCATCGGCTCAACGTGGTCTCCATCAATGCGCCGGGCCTTGATGAACGGCGCGAAGACATCCCGGCGCTGGCGGCGTTTTTTGTCGATCGCATCGCAAAAGCGTCCGGCTTGCCGAAGCGGCCGTTCTCATCGGAAGCCATGGCCGCGCTGCAAGCCTGCGCCTGGCCCGGCAATGTCCGCCAGTTGCGCAACGTTATCGAGCGGACGCTGATCCTCATGGCGCGCGATCCGGAAATTGAAATCACCTGCGAACATCTGCCGGCGGAGGTGCTCGATTCCGGCCTGTCGATCCCCGCCGGCGAAGGGCTGGAGCAAATTATCACGCTGCCCCTGCGCGAGGCGCGCGAACGCTTCGAGCGTGAATATCTTATTGCGCAAATCAACCGATTCGGTGGCAATATATCGAGAACGGCGGCGTTTATCGGTATGGAGCGGTCTGCGCTGCACAGGAAACTGAAGGCGCTCGGCGTCAGCGGGCAGGCCCGCGCCGAAAGCGCCTGAAATTGGAAATCTGATCCCGAACGGGAAATGAAAAGGTTTAATATCTCATGCGCGTGATTATTTGCGGCGCCGGCAGGGTTGGCGTCGGCATTGCGCGGCGCCTGTCGCGTGAGAATAATGAAGTGACCGTGATCGATCAGTCGAAAGAGCTGATCCGCGCGGTCGCGGAACGCCTCGACGTGCGCGGCGTTGTCGGGAACGGCGCCTACCCCGAAACCCTGGAAGAAGCCGGCGCGCGCGAGGCCGACATGGTGATCGCCGTGACGTTCTCCGACGAAGTGAACATGGTCGCCTGCCAGATTGCCCATTCGCTTTTCAATGTGCCGACAAAAATTGCGCGGGTGCGCGCGCAAGGCTATCTCGATCCGCGCTACTCCGATCTTTTCTCCCGCGCGCATCTACCCATCGACGTTATCATCTCGCCCGAGCGCGAAGTTTCCGAAGCCATCATTCAGCGCATGTCGACGCCCGGCGCTTTCGAAATCAAATCATTCGTTGACGGACGGGTCTGGGCGGTGGGCGTGAAGCTGCGCGACGACTGCCCCATTATCAACACGCCGCTGCGACAGGTGGCGGAGCTGTTTCCCGATCTCAAAATCACCATTGTCGCCGTCAATCGCGGCGACCAGATCCGCCGGGCGCATTCCGGCGACCAGCTAGAGCCGGGGGATCGTGTTTACTTCATCTCCGACCGAAGCGATGTGACGCGCGCCCTTGAAATCATGGGCGAAGCGGGGCGCCAGGCCCGCCGCGTCATCATTGTCGGCGGCGGCAATATCGGGCTCTTTGTAGCCAAGGGGCTGGAAAAGCACGGCGCCATGAAAATCCGCCTCATCGAACGCGACCGCAAGCGCGCGGAATACATTGCCGAGGAACTTGAACGCACCATCGTATTGGAAGGGGACGGGCTGGACCGTGCGCTGTTGCGCGAAGCGGGCGTTGCGGAAGCGGAAACGGTCGTCTCCGTCACCGACAATGATCAGGTGAATATCCTTGCCTCTGTCGTGGCGAAACGCGAAGGCTCGCGCCGCTCGCTGGCGCTGATCAACGATCTCGACTATGGCCCGATCTCCGAGGCGGTGGGCGTTGATCGCTATGTGGATCCGCGCGCGACGACGGTGTCGACGATCCTGCAGCATATCCGCCGCGGACGGATCAAGGGCGTTTATTCTGTGTCTGACGGCGAAGCGGAGTTGATAGACGCGGTCGCGCTGGAGACGTCGCCGCTGGTCAACAAACCCTTGCGCGACGCAAACCTGCCCGAAGGCGTCATGATCGGCGCCGTCTTCCGGGACGGCGCGGTTCACATGCCGACAGGCGAAACGGTGATCAACGCCGGCGACCGCGTTGTCCTTATGGCCATGCGCGACGCGGTAAAAGACGTTGAACAGATGTTCCGCGTCAGCATCGAGTATTTCTGATCCCATGCGGACAGTGTTTCCATCATGGCGCTGACCGGCATTTTTCGCCTTTTCGCGGCGATGCTGTTCGCTGTCATGCTGGCGCTGCTGCCGCCGGCGGCGCTCGCGCTTGCAACCGGCGCGCCGACGCTCGGCGGTTACGTATTCGCGATTCTCGCGACGGCGATGGTCAGCGCCGGCGCCTATGTTTCTAGCGCAGGCAGACACAACCCGTCCGGCTTTCGCGGCGCGCTGATCGTGGTTTTGTTATGGTGGGTGGCGACGCCGGTGTTTGCGTGCATCCCGATCATGGCCGAGGGACTGAATTTCGCCGACGCCTATTTCGAGACCGTGTCCGCCATGACGACTACTGGCGCATGGCTTTCCAAATCCGGCGCGGTGGCGAGCGCGCCGGGCGCCCTGTGGCGCGCGGAATTGCAATGGCTGGGCGGACTGGCGTCGCTGGCGACAGCGGCTGCGATTTTCATCAGGCCGACATTTATCGGCATCGATACGCTGCTGCCGCCATTTTCACGCGGCGACCATAACTCATTCCTGCGCCCCTTGCGCAACGCCATTGCCTCATTCGCCGGTGTCTATCTGATTGTGACGCTGTTTGCGTTCTCGGCGATCGCCGCCGCGGGCGCCGGCGTGCTCGATGCGGCGATACTGGCGATGACGACGGCGGCGTCGGGCGGATTTATTCCGCACCCGGAAGGGGTCGGCGCCTATCCGCCAGGCGTCATACTATCCATATTCTTTTTTACGTTGCTGGGCGGGGTCAACTTCATCCTGATCGCGCGGATTGTAAAAGCGCAAAAAGAACGATTGCGCGACATTGAAACCGGCGCCTATCTGCTCATCGTGATCTGGGTCGGCGTGCTGTTCTGGATCAGCGCCGGGGCGGGCGATGTCGTACTGATCGCACCGCAACTTTTTAACGCCGCTTCGCTGGTCACCACCAACGGCTACATCATCGGCGAGGCGCCGCCCTTGCTTGCGGTTCTCGTGACCGCCATCATCGGGGCGGCGGCGGTCTCGACAGCCGGCGGGTTTAAAGTCCTGCGCTGGCTAGTCATCATGCGCCGCGCCAATGAGGAAGTGCGCCGGCTGATCACGCCGAGCGCGATTTTCGGCGCGCGCCGCGTCGCCAACGAGCTTGGCGTGTGGATGCATTTTCTGGTGTTCACGCTGACGCTCGCCGGGCTGTTGCTTGCGGTGTCGCTCGGGGGGCATTCATTCGGGCTTTCGGCGGCGGCGGCGACGGCCGCGCTCAGCAACGCCGGGCCGCTGATCGAACTTGCGCAGGGAGACGCTGACGGTTACGCCGTCTTCCAGTCGCCCATCAGGTGGCTTTTGCTGGCGGGCATGATTTTGGGCCGCCTCGAAGCCGCCGTCGCGCTGGCGCTGATCAACCGCGCTTTCTGGAGAGGATAAAAAGCATGTCGCGTTTTGCTTATGTGAACGGGCGCTACGCGCGATTGAGCGAGGCGTATATCCATATTGAAGATCGCGGCTATCAGTTTGCCGACGGCGTATACGAAGTCTGCATCGTGGTTGACGGGAAGCTGTTCGACTTCGCAGGGCATTTCGCACGCTATGAAAGGTCCTTGCGCGAACTACGCATGGCGCAGCCCATGGGCAGGCGCGCTCTGCAAACGGTGATGCGCGAGCTTTTAAGACGCAACAGGTTGAAGACAGCGCTGGTTTATATTCAGGTGACGCGGGGCGTTGCGCCGCGCGATCATGCGTTTCCGGTACCGGATACGCGGCCTGCGCTGGTGATGACGGCCCGGCGGTTCGATCTGCATGCAAGCGACGCAAAAGCCCGCAAGGGTGTTCGGGTCATCACGCACCCGGATATCAGGTGGGGGCGCGTCGATATCAAAACTGTCGGACTCCTTCCCAATGCGCTGGCGAAACAGGCCGCGCGCGAAGCGGGCGCGGCTGAAGCCGTGCTGGTGCGCGACGGCGTCGTCACGGAATGTTCTTCGTCCAATATCTGGATCGTGGACGGGAACGGCGTTTTACGCACGCACCCGAGAGGCAATCAGATTCTCGGCGGCATCACGCGCGAAACGGCGCTCGGTTGCGCGCGGGAATTGCAGATGAAGATCGAAGAACGCGCCTTCACAATTGAGGAGGCGCGCGCCGCAAGCGAGGTTTTCATCACGTCCGCCACTTCGTTCGTGATGCCGGTGGTCGCCATTGACGGCGCACGGATCGGCGACGGCGCGCCGGGACCCGTGGCGGCGCGCCTGCGTGAAGCTTATAAAAATAAGGCCAGCGGCGGCTGAATTGGGACAATCGGCTGAAAATATTCGAAATTTCGGGCTTTGTGCGCCTTAAAAGCGGTTGCAAGGCGGTGATTTCCACGCCAGAATAATATTGCGCTGCAGCATAACAACCGACTCCGAGAAGCGGGACCAATGACCGAAAAAAAACAAAACTTGCAGGATACTTTTCTAAACCACGTCCGTAAGGCCAAAATTCCCGTCACGATCTTCCTGGTGAACGGGGTGAAATTGCAGGGCATTGTGAGCTGGTTTGATAATTTTTGTGTTCTATTAAAGCGCGACGGCCATGCGCAGCTTGTTTACAAGCACGCTATCTCTACAGTGATGCCGCAAGGGCCGATCACGCTGTGGGACGGCGAAGACACCGAATAGCGCGAAAAATTCGCCGTCGTTATATGTTCTGAAACGCGCCAGCGCGGGCCGCGCCGTCCGCGCCAATAAAGTCTTGAGTTACACTTGTCTGACGCCATGTACGCCATAGTCATTCACCCCGCGCTTCGCGGCGGCGAAAGCCTGCGCCTGCCGGAAGCGCGGCTGGAAGAAGCCGTCGGTCTGGCGGCCGCCATCGATTTAACCGTTGTCGAAGCCGATGTTGTGCAGATCGGCCAGCCGCGTCCGGCAACACTGCTCGGCGCCGGTAAGGTCGAGGAGATCGGCCGGAAACTGGATTCGGTTGAACCGCGCCCCGGCCTTGTAATTGTCGACGGCGCGCTCAGCCCCGTGCAGCACCGCAATCTGGAAAAAGCCTGGAATGCAAAAGTGCTGGATCGCACCGCGCTTATTCTGGAAATCTTCGGCGAGCGCGCGCAGACAGCCGAGGGGAGTTTGCAGGTTGAACTGGCGCATCTTGACTATCAGCGTTCGCGCCTTGTCAGGTCATGGACCCACCTTGAACGCCAGCGCGGCGGCGCCGGTTTTCTCGGCGGTCCCGGGGAACGGCAAATCGAATCCGATCGCCGCGCGCTCGACGACAAGATCGTGCGGCTGAAGAAAAAACTCGAAGACGTAAAGCGGACGCGAACCCTGCAGCGCGCGAAACGCAAAAAAGCGCCGCATCCGGTTATTGCGCTTGTGGGATACACAAACGCCGGCAAATCCACCCTTTTCAACCAGATGACAAAATCAAAGGTGATGGCGGAAGATTTGCTCTTCGCCACGCTGGACCCGACCATGCGCGCGATTGATTTGCCGTCGGGCGTGCGCGCGATTCTCTCCGACACGGTGGGATTTATTTCCGATTTGCCGACCGAGCTGGTGGCGGCGTTTCGCGCGACGCTTGAGGAAGTGCTGGAAGCGGATGTGATCGTCCATGTGCGCGACATTTCGCATCCCGATACGGATGCGCAGCGCAATGACGTTATCACGGTGTTGCGCGCGCTCGGGATCGAGGAGGACGATGAGCGCCCCATTATCGAAGCGCTGAACAAGATTGATCTGTTGAGCGCCGAAGACCGCAGCGATATCGAAGCCATAGCGCGCGCCCGGCGCAGCGGACCCGATGAGCATCCGTCAAGGCGCGTCGCGATTTCGGCGCATACCGGCGAAAATGTCGGCGATCTGATGGACGCCATCGAGGATGCATTGACGGCGGCGCATGAAACGCATGCGTTTATCCTGCCGGCGCCTTTTGGCGCCGCGCGCGCTTGGCTGCACAGCCGCGCTGAAATCATCGATGAACAGCAGGCGGAACTGGATCTCCTGTTGACGGCGCGCCTGTCACTGAAAACACAAGGCCAGTTTTTCAAGAATTTTCCCGCCGCGCGCCTCGCGCCGGAAGAGCGCGCCGCCTATAAGAGCGCATGATTATTGACATGGAAAAAACGGCGGCGATCATTGCCGGGATCGCCGAGGAAGAAATTGCGTCGCGTTTCGGCGTACTTGGCAAAAGCGATATCAGCACGAAGACCGGACCCGGCGATTTCGTAACGGCCGCCGATCACGCTGCTGAACGCCGGCTGAAATCGGCGCTGCATGATCTATATCCGGCGGCGGGGTTTATCGGCGAGGAAACAGCGGCGGGCGATCCGGCGATCCTGTCAAAACTGGAAGGGGACGGCGCATTCTGGATCGTCGATCCGCTGGACGGCACGCGCAATTTTGTTGAAGGCGTCTCTGAGTTCGGCTCAATCGTGGCGCTGGTGGAAGACGGCGAAATCCGGCAGGGCTGGATTTACGCAATTCCCAAGCACGCTTTCGCCATGGCCGCAGCGGGAGAGGGCGCCGCATGGCGCGGCGACAAGTTGCAGCCTGTCAATGAACCGGAAGCGCCGGTAACCGGCTATCGCGCCGTCGGCGCGCTATACCCGGAATGGCGGGACCGTATTGTCAAACCCTTGCGGCGGGAATTCGAAACGGCGCCGGCGCGATGTTCCGCATACGCATATATTGACCTCATCCGCGGCAAACGCGACTTCTCTTTGTCGTCGCGTTGCAGCCCCTGGGACCACGCCGCAGGCGTTTTAATGCTTCGCGAAATCGGCGGCCGCGCTGAATATATTGATAATGGGGAGCCCTACGCGCCGCAGACCACAACGGGCCGCCCGATGCTGGCCGCCGGCAATGAAAACGTCTGGAAAGCGGTAAAACAGACGCTTGGCTCCGGCGCCTGAAGGGACTTTCCGGGCGGCTTTCCGGAACCCGCCGCCTTTCTATCTGTTGCACAACTAAGTCCTGGGAACGCAACTGATACGGAAAAGCGCAACATGAAAGACCATCAAGGGCGTTATCGCCGCTTCGCCGCCATGATTGGCGTCTCAATGTTTGTGATGTTCGTTCTTATGTATTTGCACACATATGAATTCGGGCATGCGCGTTTCAGCGAAACACGCCTTACATAAAGGAGACAGCGATGATCGCCGCCGCCGCCGAAACTGACGCCGCGACCTCAACAAAACACGCGAAACTCTATCGTATGGTCATGCCGGAGCATATCTGCCCATTCGGGCTGAAAGCCAAGGCGCTGCTGGAAAGGCAAGGGTTCGAGGTTGAAGACCATCATCTTGAAACGCGCGCGGCGACGGATGCGTTCAAACAGGAGCATCATGTTGAAACAACGCCGCAGGTTTTCATCAACGGCGCGCGTATCGGCGGATACGATGCGGTAAAAGAACATCTGGGCGTATCGGCGCCGAAAAACGAAAGCGATACAACCTACGAGCCAATCATAGCGGTGTTTTCCGTGGCGGCCCTGATGGCGGCGGCGATCGCCTGGGCGGCGTTTGGCGATATCTTCCGTATCAGAACCATCGAATGGTTCATTGCCGTCAGCATGTGCATTCTCGCGGTGTTAAAGCTGCGCGACCTCAGCAGCTTCACCAATCAGTTCCTCGGCTATGATTTGCTGGCGCAGCGCTATGTGCGCTACGCCTATTTTTATCCCTTTGCGGAGGCGTTTGCGGGCGTATTGATGGTTGCTGGCGCGTTTCTCTGGTTCGCCTCGCCGCTGGCGATTTTTATCGGTACGGTCGGCGCAGCGTCTGTCGTCAAGGCGGTCTATGTCGATAAACGGGATTTGAAATGCGCATGTGTCGGCGGCGACAGTAACGTGCCGCTCGGCGCGATTTCGCTGACGGAAAATGTCATGATGGTGATGATGGGGATTTGGATGCTGGTGAAGCCGGCAATTCTTTAACCCGCTTACACCTCCCGCATATCACGCGTCGAGATAGCCGTTTTCCTGCAGATACTCCACAATGCGCGACGCAGCCGCCTCCGCCGCGATTTCCGACGTATCAAGATCAAGTTCCGCGCGCGCCGGGGCTTCGTAATCGCTGTCAATGCCGGTAAAGTTCTTGATTTCCCCGCGCCGCGCCTTGGCGTAAAGGCCTTTGACATCGCGCTGCTCGCACACTTCCAGCGGCGTGGAAATATAAACTTCGATAAATTCTCCGTCTTCCAGCATCTCACGGGCAAGGCGGCGTTCGCTCTGGAAAGGCGAAATAAACGAGACGAGGACAATAAGCCCCGCATCGACCATCAACCGCGCCGTCTCGCCAACGCGGCGGATATTTTCGACCCGGTCGGCGTCTTTAAAGCCAAGATCCTTGTTGAGGCCATGGCGAACATTATCGCCGTCGAGCGTATAAGTGTGGCGGCCCATATCATGCAGCCTTTTTTCCACGAGATTGGCGACAGTCGATTTGCCGGAACCGGAAAGCCCGGTGAACCATAAAACGCAGGGCCGCTGATGTTTGGCGCCGGCGCGCGCAGGCTTGTTGACGTCAAGGTCCTGCCAGTGAACATTTTTGGCGCGCCGCAGCGAAAAGTCCACCATGCCGGCGCCGATGGTGGCGTTCGAGCGCCGGTCGATCAGGATAAAGCCGCCGGTGCGCCGGTTATCCGCATAGGCGTCAAATGCAATCGGGCCCGCCGCGTTAAAATTGCAAAATCCGACTTCATTCAATTCGAGCGTCTTGCCGGACATATGCTCCAGCGTGTTGACATTCACCTTGTGTTTCAGCTCGGTGATCGTCACCGGAACAATGCGGTTGGCCGTTTTCATCAGATACTGACGGCCGGGAAACAACACATCGTCCGACATCCACAAAAGATGCGCGGCGAACTGGTCCGTCTGTTCAGCCGGCGCCTTGCCCGCGCAGATGATGTCGCCGCGGGAAATATCGATTTCGTCTTCGAGGGTCAGCGTTATCGCCATATCAGGGCCGGCTTCGTCAAGTTCGCCGTCCATGGTGACGATGGATTTAACGGTTGAGCGTTTGGCTGACGGCAGGACGACGATTTCATCGCCGGGGCGCACCGCGCCCGACGCCACTGTTCCGGAAAACCCGCGAAAGTCGAGGTTCGGCCGGTTGACCCATTGAACGGGGAGGCGAAACGGTTTTTCCGCCAGCGCGCCGCGAACCTTGATCGTTTCAAGATAGGGCAAAAGCGCGCTTCCCTTATACCAGGGCGTCTCGCGGCTTTTTTTGATGATGTTCACGCCTTCCAGCGCCGACATCGGGATGCAGGTGATGGTTTCGAACCCCAGATCTTTCGCAAATTCGCGATAGTCCGCCTCAATGCGGTCAAACGTCGTCTGCGCATAATCCGCAAGGTCCATCTTGTTGATGGCGATCACCACATGACGGATGCCGAGCAGGGAGACGATATAGCTGTGCCGGCGCGTTTGCGTAAGAACGCCCTTCCGCGCATCGATGAGAATAACCGCGAGATCGGCGGTCGACGCTCCGGTCGCCATGTTGCGCGTATACTGCTCATGGCCCGGCGTATCGGCGACGATGAATTTGCGCTTTTCCGTTGAAAAGAAACGATAGGCTACATCGATTGTGATGCCCTGTTCGCGTTCGGCGGCGAGGCCGTCAACCAGCAGTGCGAAATCGATTTTCTCGCCTTGCGTGCCGTGTTTCTTGGTGTCGCTTTCGAGCGCGGAAATCTGGTCGTCGTAAAGCAGTTTTGAATCGTACAGCAACCGGCCGATCAGGGTCGACTTGCCGTCATCGACGCTGCCGCAGGTGATGAAACGCAGCATGGATTTTTTCTCATGCGCGGCGAGATATTCAATAACGTCGTCGGATGCGTTGAGTGCGACAGCGGACATTCTAGAAATACCCTTCCTGCTTTTTCTTTTCCATGGAGGCGGACTGGTCGTGATCGATGACTCGCCCCTGCCGTTCGGAAGTTCGTGCAATGAGCATTTCCTGAATGATTTCGGGCAATGTCGCCGCGGTCGATTTGACGGCGCCGGTGAGGGGGTAGCAGCCCAGCGTCCGGAACCGCACCATTTCTTCCGCCGGCGCGTCGCCGTTCAACGGCATGCGGTCGTCATCGACCATGATCAGCGCCCCGTCGCGATTGACGACCGGGCGTTTCGCGGCGAAATAGAGCGGCACAATCGGAATGCTTTCGCGATAGATATATTGCCAGATATCCAGCTCGGTCCAGTTGGAAAGCGGGAATACGCGAATGGACTCGCCCTGCGCGATGCGCGTGTTGTAAATGTTCCAAAGCTCAGGACGCTGATTTTTCGGGTCCCACCGGTGGCCGGCCGAGCGGAATGAAAAAATACGCTCCTTGGCGCGGGACTTTTCCTCGTCGCGCCGGGCGCCGCCGAAGGCTGCGTCAAACTTATATTTATCCAGCGCCTGTTTCAGCGCCTGCGTTTTCATGATGTCCGTATGGACCTGGCTGCCATGGGTGAAGGGGCCGACGCCCTGTTCAACGCCTTCCTGGTTGATATGAACGATCAGGTCGAGCCCGAGACGCGCGGCGGTCTCGTCCCGGAATTTGATCATTTCACGGAATTTCCAGGTCGTATCCACATGCATCAGCGGGAAGGGCGGCTTTGACGGGTAGAACGCCTTGACGGCCAGATGCAGCATCACGGCGGAGTCCTTGCCGACGGAATAGAGCATCACCGGATTTTCTGCCTCGGCGGCCACCTCGCGCATGATGTGGATCGCCTCCGCTTCAAGCCGGTCGAGATGCGTCATGGCGATCGGCGATACGAGATCCGCGTCGCTCGGCGCCTGCGCCGGGGCGGGGCCGGCCGGCGTATGCGCCTTGCGCTCGAGATCCGTCAGGCGCGCGCGCGCTGTTTCCAGGGTTTTCAGGGTGCATTGCCCGCCATCCTGAAGCCGGGCGATGGTTTTGCCGTCATTGAACAGCTTGCGGCTGACGGTCGACAGGGTCAGCCCGGAGGCCTCGGCCACAGCTTTCGCGCGCGTCAGTAAGGTGTCGATTTCTGTCATCTTGGGAAATGTCCCACAAATAGTTTGCGCCAATCCGCGCTTCCCATCATATTTTTGCTGAATTTGCAACCGGAAATTAGAAACCCTGCCCCAATAAGTGGGATCATGCCCACGATCAACGATACTGCTTAGCTGCGGCAAGGCGCCCTATGGCGTTCCGGCCGGTGAATTCGGATATTTCTGTCATGACAGAAATTAGTGAAACAAACCCTGCTGTCAGCGCCGCGTCCTTCAGCCCGGCGATGGAGCGGTTCATCCTTCACTGGGGCGACATGGGCGGGAGCTGGGGCGTCAACCGTTCCGTTGCGCAGATCCACGCCTTGCTGCTGGTCCAGGAACGCCCGTTGCACGCCGAGGAGATTGCCGGCCTCCTGGGCATGGCGCGTTCGAATGTATCCACGTCGCTGAAAGACCTTGTGGCCTGGGACCTGGTGCGGCGCGTGCCGATCCGCGGCGACCGTCGCGATCATTTCGAAGCGGAGGGCGACGTCTGGGAAATGGTCTTCCGCATTATCGAGATGCGCAAGGCGCGCGAGATCGATCCGGCGAAATCGGTCCTCAGCCATTGTCTCGATGAAGCGCGCGGCGATCCGCAAACGAATGAAATTGCCGTCAAGCGCCTTAGCGACATCAAGGAACTCATGGATGTGCTCGACGGCTGGTACGGTCAGGTGAAGTCGACGCCGAAAGAAACGTTGCTGCCATTAATCCGTATGGGATCGAAAGCTGTTGATCTTTTGAAGCTGTTTCTGAAAAAGAAGGAAGGAAAAGGCGGGTGATGCATCCCGGCTTCCGCCGGAATGAACGGAGATAGCAAAGGAGACTGAGGCATGGCTTATGATGCGCGCGTTCTGGACAACGGCCTACATGAAACGCCGGCTACGAAAAGTTCAGTCAACACCGGCGCGGCGCAAATGCTCGCCTATCTGGCGTCCGCGCCGCTCATCGCTGCGGCGCTGGTTATTGTCGGGGGCGACCGCGAAACAACGTCCATCGCCGCTTACCTTATGACCGTTTACGGCGCGGCGCTGATCGTCTTTTTCGGCGGCGTCCGCTGGGGCGTCGCCATCATGAAAGCGGGCGGGCCCACATCGCGCGCGCTCCTCGGCGCGGTCCTCCCGCTCGCCGCAGCGATGCCGCTGTTTGCGCCCGCGGGCGGGGTCTTCTGGAAGTTTCCCGTCATCATGGCGCTCGCCGCCTTATTGCTTGTGGACGACCTCAAGGCCACGCGGCGCGGGTCCGGCGCGCCGGAATGGTATCTCGCCGTGCGTCTGCCGCTGACGGTCCTGATCGAGCTTGCTTTTCTAATCGCGATTGTGGGGGTGGCGAAATAACTTGCGATGCTATGAATCATCTCTGTACAAAGAGTTAGAGGGGATCAGTTATGCAAATCGTGAAAGGGTCTGAACGAATTGTAGGGTTAGGCGCGTCAGATCCCGGCGCAGGTAAAGTGATTTGGGCGCCGAAAAAATCCATCTGGATCACTTTCATGACGGCGACTGGCCTCAGCCTTGCGCCATCAACGTTCAGCTGGAGCGCGCTGGCGTTATTTCTGTTTTTAACTGGCGTCACGCTTTGCGCAGGCCATTCCGTCGGCATGCATAGGCGGCTCATTCACAACAGTTTTTCCTGTCCATTATGGCTTGAGTATGTGCTCGTTTATCTCGGCGTGCTGGTCGGCATGGCCGGTCCCTTTGGCATGATGCGTCAGCATGACCTTCGCGATTGGGCGCAGCGGCAAAAAGTTTGCCATGATTACCTGTGTCATCGACGGGAAATATTTCTTGATTATTTCTGGCAGGTCCATTGTGACATCGAACTCGATCAACCGCCAGGTTTCGTGCTTGAAGATCGTTTACAGCGCGACAAAGTCTATCGCTGGATGGAGAGAACATGGATGCTGCAACAGGCGCCGCTGGCTTTGGCGCTCTATTTTATGGGCGGTTGGAGTTACGTTATTTGGGGAGTGGCGCTACGCGTTTGCGTGAGCGTTACGGGTCACTGGCTTGTGGGACATTTTGCGCATCACGAATATCGCGAAACGAATGACGCCATGTCATGGCGTGTTGAGAACGCCAGCGTTCAGGGGCGGGACGTTAAAATCGCAGGTTTCATCAGCATGGGAGAAAGCTGGCACAATAATCATCATGCGTTTCCAGGTTCGGCGAAAATCGGGCTCTTTCCCGGTCAGCCCGATCCCGGTTGGTGGTTTATCTCACTGCTCGAACGGATGGGCCTCGCTTGGAATATCAAAACGCCGGCCAATATGGCGCCGCGCAAAGAAGTGGTGCGCCTTCCTGACAACGGGCGCGGATGGAAAATATGCCAGCTTCGAAAGCTGATCTGGCGGCGTACCTTCGGTCGCGCGCAATGAATAACAAGCTTCATGAACCATACAGCTACAAAGCCGACCCCAACGTCCCGTCCTTCGACGACACGCTCCCGCTGATCATCTTCGACGGCGAATGCGTCTTATGTTCTTCCGGCGTTACGTTCATGATGCGTCGCGAT
This sequence comes from Hyphococcus sp., assembly GCF_965228385.1. Lineage (GTDB taxonomy): Bacteria > Pseudomonadota > Alphaproteobacteria > Caulobacterales > Parvularculaceae > Hyphococcus. The sequence continues at coordinate 968,590 of NZ_OZ245810.1, forward strand.
CCGCAAGGCGATACGAAGTTCGCGGTTATTCAGGATGCTTTGCCGCGCGCGCTTTATCGGCATTACGCGCTTGATCCTGACGCCTTCGACACCTTCATGGTGCTGGCGGACGGCGTTCCGCATCTTCGCTGGCGGGGCGTATGCAAGGCGGCGCGGCTGATGCCGGCGCCGTGGAAATGGCTCGGCGCCGCCGGCCGGCTCGTTCCGGATTTCATCGGCGACGCCATTTACGATTTCGTTCAGCGCAACCGCATCGGCTGGTTCGGCGAACGCGACCGGTGCTTCGCGCCCGATGCGCAAATGAGGAACCGCTTCTTGTCGCATCCTTAAGTCTTGCGCTGGCGCCTTGCCCCTAACTGGCGTATGGGCGCGTTCATGGAAATTGATGTATTCAAGGCGGGTTTGCTCTTCGTCGCGGGACTGGCGTCGGGCTGGATCAATGTGATGGCGGGCGGCGGCTCGATCCTCGCCGTGCCGGTCATGGTCTTTCTCGGCCTGCCGGGGCCTGTCGCGAACGGTACAAACCGCATCGGCATCATCGCCCAGAACATCGCCGCCGTTACGGGCTTTTTCCGAAAAGGGTTTTCCGATTTCAAACTCAGCGCATCGCTCGCCGCCTGTGCGGCGTTTGGCGCGTTTTTCGGCGCCAATGTAGGCGTCCGGCTTGAAGGCGTATGGTTCGAGCGCACGCTGGCGCTCATCATGGTGGGCGTGCTGATTATCATGATGACGGGGGCGGGACAAAAACGCGCGCCAGCCGAAGGAAAAGCGAAAAATCTGTTGCTCGGGCATCTTCTGTTCGTGGGCGCGGGCTTCTGGGGCGGGTTCATTCAGATCGGCGTGGGACTGATCCAGATTCCCATTTTGAACCGCGTCATGGGGCTCGATCTGGTGCGCGCCAACATGCACAAGGTTTTTGTCGCGCTGGTGTTCTCCGTGGTGGCGCTCGCGGTTTTCGCGGCGCAGGTTGAAATCGAATGGGGACTGGGCGTTGCGCTGGGCCTTGGCTACGCCGCCGGCGGCTGGCTGGGGGCGAACGCCGCCGTTACCCGCGGTGAGGATTTGATAAAGAAAGTCTTTTATCTTGCGCTGGCCGCCATGGCGGTGAAGCTCATGTTTTTTTAGAGCGCGTAAAAAAACGTATTTCCCGGGGGACGGCGAACCATATATGTCTGGCGCGAAACAGGATCCTGCGGCGAATATTTATTTTCCCGCCTTTGACTGGCTGCGATTGATCCTCGCGATGGCGGTGGCGCTCGCCCATGACGGCGTCTTGCCGGACGGGCGCGCGGCCAATTTCGCGGTGCAGGTCTTTTTCGCCCTGAGCGGCTGGCTGATTGGCGGCATCCTGATCGACAGCGAGCGCAAAAACCTGCCGCGCTTTTATTTCAATCGCGCGATGCGCATCTGGGCGCCCTATTATTTCGCCGTCGCGCTGGTGTTCGCGGTCAGCCTGTTAAAGGAGCCGCTGGATTTCAACTGGCTCGAATATCTGTTTTACGATCTGACCTATACGCATAACTGGTTCATCTCCACCAGAATTCTGGAGATTCAAAATGATTTACCGCTGCAGGGCACGACCAATCATTTCTGGAGTTTGAGCGTTGAGGAACAGTTCTATCTTTTTGCGCCGCTCATCATCCTGTTTGTGCGTTTCGGCCCGGCGCCGGTATTATGGGCGGCGATCGCCGTTCTGGCGGTTGCATTCCAGACTTTCTACGGCGCCATCGCGCTTGGCGTTGCGGCGGTCTCGGTTCAGCGGCGTTATGGCGACTGGCATTTGAGGCCTGCCGCCGTCGCTGTTTTGGGCCTTGGTCTCATCGTGCTGATCGCCGGATACGTCAAAGCGCCGGAATTCTATAATTTTATGGCGCCCGCTGCAGCGGTCTTCATTGTCCTGTTATTGGCGCGCCCCGGGCCGAAACATCAGTTAGGCGTATTCGCCGGCGGCATCTCGTATCCGCTTTATCTTAATCACTGGATTGGAATTTTTGTATCCCATGAAATCGTGCAGCGGTTCGAATTTGTCGAGCGCGGCGCCGGGGTTGTCGCAGGCGCGATCATAAACATCGCCGCCGCGTCGGTGCTGTATCTTCTGATCGACGAACAGGTGCGAAAGCGCAGGTCGCGGATGTATACAGACAGTCGCGGCCGGGCGGCCGCCATTATCGCCTACGGTCTGATTGTTATCGGCGCGGCCGGCGGGCTGACCCTGATGATCGCCCGCCAGTAAATAGTGGATGATGAACCTCGCCTAGCGATATTCAAATGTCGACAGGGCGTCGAGATCGGGTGCGGAATCGTCCAGAAGCAGCTTGCTGGATGAGGCGTCAAGCCGGACGAGGGCGGGATTGATTTCGACCAGCCTGTTGCCGATGGCGCCGACGCCGCCGACGGAAACAATCAGACTGCGCCATTGGCCTAGATCCCCGTAAAGAATGTCGAACGGGTCGGCGATCTCATCGCCATTGGCGTTGACGATCGGGCGGTCGAGGAATTCCCTGACGCTCAACAGATTGCCGGGATTTATGACGCCGTCGGTTGGCTCGAAGGCGAGCGATTCCGTCATCTGGCGCAGATCGCCGTCATTCACCTCGGCGCTGATAATCATTTCGCCATTGCCGGCGACGCCAAAGCGAAAACGGTCGGCGCTGATAACGGCGTTGTCGCCGCCAAGCCCCATGAACGCGCCGTCGCGGATAACCACCGCACGCAATTGCCGGTCATTGGAGAACAACAAATCGTCAATGATCGCCAGCGACTCGCCGGATGCGTCGCGCACCGTCGCGCCGATGACATTACGTGCCGTAAAGCCGCGCGCATTTGATTGCGACAGCTCATTCTCGGCGAAATTCGCCGTTTCACGTACGGCGGTGTCCACAGCTGCGGAAAGCTCCTCGCCGGCGTCCTCAATGGCTTCGCCGGTTTCATCAGCGGCTTCTTCGGCGATATCGCCCGGTTTCGGTTCGTTGGCCGTGCTTTCATCGTCCGCACACGCGCTTAATCCAACACTCAAAGATGCCGCCAGAAGGCCGTACAAATACTTTTTCATGTCTGGTCCCGCCTTTGTTATTTTGCTTATCCGGCAAACACGGTTTTTGCGGGTTGGTTTCAGGCTTTCCCGCGATTTCGGGCGGATAGAGAACGCATCAGGACAATTGACAAATTCTCATAACCCACTGTAAATAAACAATAAGTTTTCCAGAGGCGTTATGACGCCGTTTTCCCCAGGGCGTTTTCTTTGACAGCTTGTCGCAGGCGCGCCAGACAGTGCCGGTATTTCCGGGCCGCCGGCAAACGCGCCCCGCCGATCACGAAAACGCCGATCACGAAAACCTCGAGGATAATTCATGCAAACCCATGCCGTTCACGCCCATCGCTCAAAGGATAATCTGAAGCGCGAAGACCAGCTCGCCTGGAAAATCGCCGCTGTCGCCGCTGACCCGGTCGCCGTAGACGACGAGGCGGCGGATATGATCATTAACCGGATCATCGACAATGCGTCAGTGGGGATCGCATCCTTGAACAGGGGGCCGATCAAATCCGCACGGGCCATGGCGAATGCGCATATGCGTAAAGGCGGCGCGACGCTGTTCGGCTTGCCGGCCGATCATACGGTCTGCGCTGAATGGGCGGCGTGGGCGAACGGCACCGCGGTGCGCGAACTTGATTTCCACGATACGTTTCTGGCGGCGGATTATTCTCATCCCGGCGACAACATCCCGCCCGTGCTGGCGGTGGCGCAGCAATGCGGCAAGGATGGCGCGGCGCTGATGCGCGGCATAGCAACGGGATACGAAATTCAGGTCAATCTCGTAAAGTCCATTTGCCTGCATGAACACAAGATCGATCACATCGCGCATATTGGCCCCTCTGCATCGGCGGCGGTCGGAACGCTGCTTGGTCTTGATACGGAGATTATTTACCAGTCTGTCCAGCAGGGTCTGCACACGACAGTCACCACGCGCCAGTCGCGCAAGGGCGAAATTTCCACATGGAAGGCGTTTGCGCCGGCCTATGCGGGCAAGCTGGCGATCGAAGCTGTAGACCGCTGCATGCGCGGCGAGGGCGCGCCGAGCCCGATTTATGAAGGCGAGGATTCAGTGATCGCCTATATCCTCAACGGCCGGACGGCGCGCGACAAGGGCGACAGCCCCTATGAGCCGACCTATCAGGTGCCGCTGCCGGGCAATGGCGAGGCGAAACGCGCGATCCTTGAGACCTACACGAAAGAGCACTCGGCGGAATACCAGAGCCAGGCGCTGATCGATCTTGCGTTCCGCATGGGCAAGGAAATCGAAGGACGCGGCGGCTTTGACAAGGTGAAATCTATCGTTCTGCATACGTCGCATCATACGCATTACGTTATCGGCACCGGCGCGGGCGATCCGCAGAAGATGGACCCGAACGCCAGCCGCGAAACTCTGGATCATTCGATCATGTATATTTTCGCCGTCGCCCTGCAGGACGGCGAGTGGCACCATGTGAAATCCTATGCGCCGGAACGCGCCAAGCGCGAAGACACGGTGCGCCTATGGCATAAAATCTCGACGACGGAAGATCCGGAATGGACGCGCCGTTACCACTCGCAGGACCCCAACGAAAAAGCCTTCGGCGCAAAAGTCGTGGTGACCTTCGAAGATGGTTCGGAACTGATTGATGAACTCGGCATCGCCAATGCGCACCCGTTCGGCGCGCGGCCTTTCGCGCGGCCCGAATACATCAAGAAGTTCAAAACGCTCACCGACGATATTCTCGACAAGGCGGAAAGCGAAAGGTTCCTCGATCTCGTGCAGCAATTGCCGAATCTGAGCGCAGAGCAGGTAAAACAACTGAACCCCGCGGCGCCAAAAGGCTATCTGGTCGAAAATCAGGCGAATGGGATTTTCTAGCGCACATATGTTGGATGAGCCGTATCCGGGTTGGCTGAGCCATTGGCTACAGTTTTCAGATAGTTGGACCTATACGGCCCTCCGATCACTCAGCCTTATCATTTGTGTTCCGCTCTTCGTGTTCTTCTGGTTTAAGGCTGTTTGGGTGGGACTAAGGTTTTTTGTCAATCTAACCAATGTGACTAGATTAAAAGAATTGTCTTCAGCATTTCTTCTAAATTGGGCGGCCGGATTTGCAGTCGCCGCAATTGGTTGGGGTGCGCCAATGATGACCGCAATGTCCTTTCAGATGTCCAATTGCGAAATGAACATGCTCGTTCTTGGTAGGATAGGGAGCGCTCAATGCGATATAGGTAATGAAAGCCGTGACTAGCAATCTGAATCCTATCAATGAAACCCTTTCCCGCTGGCATGAAATGGTCGCCGCACGCGAACTTTCAAAGGTCGGCGAGATCGCCCGCGAGGATGTAGTGTTCCGCTCGCCCGTGGCGCATACGCCCTATCACGGCCGGGAGGCGCTGACGCTGGTTCTCAATACAGTGATGAATGTTTTCGAAGACTTTAAATATTACCGGGAATTCGTATCTGAAGACGGCAAGAGCGTCGCGCTGGAGTTCAGCGCCCATGTGGCCGGCAAGGAACTGAAAGGCGCCGATTTCATTCGCTTTGATGAAGACGGGCTGATCTCTGAGTTCGAGGTGATGATCCGCCCGGCCTCCGGCCTCATGGCGCTCGGTCAGGCGATGGGCGCCCGGCTGGAGGGCAAGCTGGACGTGCTGAAAGGATAGGCGGCCATGAAGGGTAAATTGAAGACTGCTTTTATCGTCGCGCTTGGCGGCCTGATTATTGGCGGCGCCGTCGCCTTCCTGCTGGCGGGGCTGGTGATTGGCGTTCTCGCGGGGATCGGCCTGGCGCTGGCGCTGGGCCTTGGCGCCTATTGGCGGGTGAAGGACGCGGGTGCGGAAAACGACAAGATCGACCAACGCCCATAGGCGGCGGGATTGAAAATCGCAGGATACTGTTCCGGTCATGAACGATCTTTTTGTAGCAGATTGGAGCCAGGTCGCCAGGACGGCCATCATTGGCGTCACCGGTTATATCGGCATCGTTGTTCTGTTGCGGATCTCCGGCAAGCGCACCCTGTCGAAAATGAACATGTTCGACTTCATCGTCACCATCGCCTTCGGGTCGATACTTGCAACGATGCTTTTATCCTCCGACACGTCGATCGTTCGCGGCCTGACCGCCGTAATCGTTCTGATCGCCCTGCAATTTGCGGTAACCTGGACGTCTGTTCGGTCGAAAACATTCAGCGATATCGTCAAGGCGGAACCGCGCCTCCTGTTCAGCAATGGCGAGTATCTGGAAGGCGCCATGCGCGAAGAAAGAGTCAACAAATCAGAACTCGACGCAGCCATGCGCAACGCATCGATTGGCGTCACGAGCGAAGTGGCCGCCATGGTCCTCGAAACCGACGGCGCCATCAGCGTAATTGCAAAATCAGAAACAGGCGACTGTGATGTCGTTCCGCCCGCAAAGGAGTAAGAATGCTGTTCACGAAAAAATCCGCAACTGAAAAACGCGCCGAATTCCGCAAGGGTCTTGCCTCCGGAAAGCTTTTACAATTTCCGGGCGCTTTTAATCCGCTCTGTGCACAGATGATCGAGCGGAAAGGGTTTGACGGCGTTTACATTTCGGGCGCCGTGATGGCGGCGGATCTGTGCTTGCCGGATATCGGCATTGCAACCATGACGGAGTTTGTCGATCGGGGCCGTCAGATCGCAAATGTCACGGATCTGCCCGCCTTTATCGATATTGATACGGGCTTTGGCGAACCCATGGCGGCCGCGCGGACGATTCGCGCCATGGAAGAGGCGGGACTGGCCGGTTGTCATATTGAAGACCAGGTGATGCCGAAACGGTGCGGTCATCTCGACGGTAAGGAAATCGTTCCCACCGGAACGATGATCCAGCGCGTGAAAGCTGCGGCGGAAGCCAAGCGCGATGAGAATTTCGTATTGATTGCGCGCTCGGATGCGCGCGCCGTGGAAGGGCTTGAGGCGTCAATCGACCGGATGAAAGCCTATGTGGACGCCGGCGCTGATATGATTTTTCCCGAAGCCATGAAATCCGAAAAGGAATTCGAAGCGGTCAGGGCGGCGCTGGACGTTCCGATTCTGGCGAATATGACCGAGTTCGGAAAATCGCGTCTGCTGAACAAAAAAGAGCTTGAAGACCTTGGTTTTAACGTCGTCATATATCCGGTCACAACGTTAAGGCTCGCCATGGGCGCCTGCGATCGCGGGCTTGACGCTATTTTGCGGGACGGAGACCAGAACGGCATTCTCGATGAAATGCAGCATCGCCGCGATCTGTATGATTTGCTGCGTTATCATGAATACAACAAATTCGACGAGTCGATTTATAACTTCCAAGTGGGAGATACGCCCGTTGAGTAGGCGCAAACTTTCAGTGCGGAGCTGTTTCACGAACCCTGGCGTCGCTCGCTATGTTTTATTCTCTATTCAGGCATTCAGAAAAACTAAAGTGCTTGTCACTGACGCAAACAGGGTTCGTTGAATGTCTGAAAAAGGCGCGCGCCGGCGCATTCCTGATGCCAATAAAAGCGCTGTATATAAGGCCGCTTCCGGGACTTTCCTTCGGTTTGGTTATACGCCATAACGCGCGTGTCTTGAATATAGGGTAATGCGATCGCAACCGTCGCCGGCTCCGGCAATTAAGTACGAAGACTGACTAATGAAATTACGCGAGGAGATGAAGACATGACAGATACGGACATCAAATACGGACTGGCGGGCGTCGTCGCTGATGATACGTCAGTATCCAAAGTGATGCCGGAGATTAATTCGCTCACGTATCGCGGGTATAAAGTGCAGGACCTTGCAACGCAGTGCCGGTTTGAAGAGGTCGCGTATCTCATTTGGCATGGAGAACTGCCCAACAGCGAACAGCTCGAGAAATTCAACGCGCTGGAAAAATCCGAACGCGGCCTGTCCGATGACTTAAAGACTGTCATGGCGCTGTTTAATAAAAAAGCGCACCCCATGGATACGCTGCGCACGGCGATTTCATTTCTGGGGCAGGAGGATAATGAGGCCAACGACTCCTCGCCGGATGCATTGATGACGAAATCGGTTCGCATGTTCGCTAAAATTCCGGAAATCGTGGCGGCGGATTTTCGATTGAGACATGGCAAAAAACCGATCCCGGCGACAAAAGACCTGCCGTTTTCGGAAAACTTTTTTCAAATGTGTTTCGGCGAAGTGCCCGCGCCGGAAATTGTCAAATGCTTTGACATTTCCATGACCTTATATGCGGAACATTCATTTAACGCGTCGACCTTTACGGCGCGCACCATCGCCTCATCGACGTCGGATATCTATTCCGCGATTACGGGCGCCATCGGTTCCCTGAAAGGCCCGCTGCATGGCGGCGCCAACGAGGCGGTCATGCACATGCTGGAAGAGGTCGGTTCTCCGGAAACGGCGAAGGACTGGATGCTGGATGCGCTCGCCACCAAGAAAAAGATTATGGGATTTGGCCACCGGGTCTACCGTTCGGGAGACAGCCGCGTCCCCACCATGACCGACGCCTATGAAAAAATGGTCGAGGTGATTGGCACGAAAGAGGCGAAAAAATATTGGGAGATCAGCCAGACGCTCGATGAGACCATGGTGAAAGAAAAGGGGATTTATCCCAATCTCGATTTCCCTGCAGGGCCTGCCTATTATTTGATGGGTTTTGAGATTCCGATGTTCACGCCAATTTTTGTCGTCAGCCGTATTACGGGCTGGACGGCGCATGTCATGGAGCAACTTGCAGACAATAAGTTGATCCGGCCGCTTTCTAACTATAAAGGCCCTGATCAGCGCGAAGTCACGCAGATTAGCGCCCGATAGGAAAACCAATGGCGGGTGGGCCGAAGAAGAGGACCGGACAGGAACGCGAACGCGCCATGAGCGCGGTCCGCGAGCTGATTCGATGGATTGGCGACGATCCGGAGCGAGAGGGCCTGAAGGAAACGCCGCGCCGGGTTGTCGACGCCTTCCTGGAGTATTTCCAGGGATATGAACAATGCCCGGAAGCCTATCTTACCCGCACATTCGAACAGGTCGGCGGCTATGATGAAATCGTTCTGTTGAAAGACATTCCGTTTCATTCTCATTGCGAACATCACATGGCCCCGATTATCGGAAAGGCGCATGTGGCGTATTTGCCGACCGATAGGGTCGTTGGCATTTCCAAACTGGCGCGCGTCGTACAGGCTTACGCAAAACGCCTGCAGGTCCAGGAGCGTCTGACGGCGGAAGTGGCGGACTGCATACAGAAGGTTCTGGAACCACAAGGCGTTGCGGTTGTTGTAGAGGCCACCCACGCCTGCATGACCTGCCGCGGGGTTGAAACCCCGGGAGTGACGATGACGACGAGCCGGATGATGGGCGTGTTCCGTGAAGACGATAAGGCGCGCTCTGAAGTTATCAAGCTTATCGGTCTTGCATAAATCAATCAGCGGACAGGGTTATCCTATGGCTTATGAATGCATTCTTACCGAAACCGAAGGCAATGTCGGCGTGATTACGCTGAACCGGCCTGATGCTTTGAACGCATTTAACAAGCTCTTGATGGATGAAGTCACGCAAGCGGTAAAGGCGTTTGACGCCGACGACTCCATCGGCTGCATGGTGGTGACGGGTTCGGAAAAGGCCTTCGCCGCCGGGGCGGATATCAAGGAAATGGCGTCCAAAAATTATGTTGACGCGATCAATGAGGAATTCATCACCGCAAACTGGGAAGAAGTGACCCGTGCGCGCAAGCCCGTCATCGCCGCGGTCGGCGGTTATGCGCTTGGCGGCGGATGCGAACTCGCGCTGATGTGTGACTTTATCATTGCGGGCGATAACGCAAAATTCGGTCAGCCGGAAATTTCGATCGGCGCTATGCCGGGCGCGGGCGGCACGCAGCGGCTGGCGCGATTTATCGGAAAATCGAAAGCCATGGAAATGTGCCTGACCGGCCGCATGATGGACGCCGAAGAAGCGGAGCGCTGCGGTCTCGTCAGCCGGATCGTGCCAAAGGGAGAGTTGCGCGAAGAAGCGATCCGCGTCGCCAAACAGATTGCGTCCTTTTCGCGCCCCATCGTTTTATTGACCAAGGACTCCGTCAACCGGTCCTATGAAACAACATTAAGCGAGGGCGTGCGCTTCGAGCGCCGGCTGTTCCATTCGGTGTTTGCATTTGAGGATCAAAAGGAAGGCATGGCCGCCTTTCTGGAAAAACGCAAACCGGCCTTTAAAAACAAATAAGAAACAACATCGATGGCGGGGCTATAATGGACAATCTTGTACTGGCTTTCGCTATCATCGGGGCGCTTGGCATTGGCGCGCAATGGCTGGCCTGGCGTTTCAACCTTCCGGCGATTGTGCTGATGGCGATTGCCGGCCTGCTCGCCGGACCTGTGTTCAATATCTTCGCCGCGCCGGACGCCATGCCCGGCGATGCGCCGATGGAAGTCTTGCTGGGCGAATTTTACCGCCCCATCATTGCTGTGGCCGTTGCGGTTATTCTTTTCGAAGGCGGCCTGCAACTCAATTTTTCTGAATTGCGGGGGCTGAGCCGCGGCGTGCGGCGCCTTGTGTTTCCGGGCGTGCCGATTGCGTGGTTTCTGGGGGCCGCCGCGACCTACCTGATCGCCGGTCTGTCCTGGCAGGTCTCGCTGTTATTCGGCGGGATCATGGTCGTCACCGGACCCACGGTGATTATTCCGTTGTTGCGCCAGTCAAAACTCAATCCGCGCCCCGCCACATTGCTGAAATGGGAAGGCATCATCAACGACCCGCTCGGCGCCTTGCTCGCGGTTCTGGTTTATGAATTCCTCGTTATCGGCGAGCATGGCGCAACGTCTATCGATATTATCAGCTCACTGATTCTGGCGTCATTATTGTCGGCGGGGCTTGGCTATGCGTTCGGCCGATTTGTCGCCGCTGCATTCCGGCGCGGCTGGGTGCCGGAATATTTGAAACCGCCCGTCCTGCTGGCGCTGGTGCTCATATGTTTTGAGGTGGCCAATCTGCTTCAGGAAGAAGCAGGCCTTTTGTCGGTGACGGCGATGGGCATAACGCTCGCAAATTCAAAGATTGCAAGCATTAACGATCTGCGCCTCTTCAAGGAAAACATTACAATCCTGCTGGTCTCCGGCGTATTCGTGATATTGACGGCCAACCTGACATGGCAATCGGTCGGCGCGCTCGATTGGTCGATCTTGTGGTTCCTGGCCGCGATGTTGTTCATTGTGCGGCCATTGACCGTGATGATCACGACGATCGGCTCCGGACTGCCGTGGAAGGAACGGTTGCTCGTGGGATGGATCGCGCCGCGCGGCATTGTCGCTGTGGCCGTTTCCAGTTTCTTTGGCGCCTCGCTGGTCGATGCGGGATATATAGACGGTGAAAAACTGATGCCGCTGGCGTTCGGCATGGTGTTCGTCACCGTCGTGCTGCACGGCTTTACCATCTCGCCGCTGGCGCGGGCGCTGGGACTGGCGTCACGCGAACGCCCCGGCGTATTGATCGTCGGCGCTTCGCCCTTTTCTGCATCGCTAGCGACGAAACTCAAGGAAATGGAAATTCCGGTGATGGTGGCCGATACAAGCTGGCGTCGGTTGAAGCCGGCGCGGCTGACGAGCGTTGAAACCTATTACGGCGAAATCCTGTCCGAGGTCACCGAACACCACGTCGACCTCAACCGTTTCGGTTATTTGCTGGCGCTGGGCGGCAATGAATCGCACAATGCGCTGGTGGCGACCGACCTTGCGCCGGAACTGGGGCGTTCGGCGATCTTCCAGGTGAACGCGCGCGGCAAGGACGAAGAAGATCGCAAGGCGCTCTCCTATACGTTGCAGGGGCGCACGTTCCTGCATTCCGGCGCGGCGCTGGATGAACTGTTAAGACGCCATTATAGCGGCTGGACATTTCAACGGACGAAACTTGCCGAAGAATACCCGCCCGAACAGTATAAAAAAGACCTCGGCGCCGAACACGAAATCATTCTGATCATTCGTAAAGGCGTTATTTCCTTTGCTTCGCGCGAAGTGCCGTTAAAGCCGGAGATCGGCGATACGGTGCTGGCCTATATTCCAAAACCGCCTGAGAAAAAGCCCGAGAAGCCGAAATCCGAAACATCGGAAGACGAAAAGCGGGAAAAAGAAGAGCCTGTCTGAGCATTGTCTTAACAGCGCGTAAACGCTCCTTTCGCGGGGATGCTTAACGGCGCATTAGCGCTTGTTTCATAAGCTTTCTTACGGAAAAGCTTATGCGCGCGTTAAAACCATTCAGCCAATCGCAAGGATCGCTGCTTGCGGATTATGCCTCCCGCATGGGAGAGGCGATCGTGCGCCGGCGCGCTGAACTGGAAGCGCGAACAGCCCGTATCGAAGCGGAAATGGCGATAACGGCGCGTTCAGAGTTTCTCGCCAACATGAATCATGAACTGCGCACGCCCCTGAATGCGATTATCGGTTTCGCGACAATGCTGCGCGAGAGCGAAGACTATGAACTTGGCGAAGAGCAACGCGACAGCTACGCCCAGTACATCCTTCAGTCAGCGGACCTTTTGCTGGGCCACATCAATACGCTGCTTGACGTCGCCGCCCTTGAGAGCGGCAAAGTCGACGTACACGATCAGGCGATTGAATGCCGCGCATTGCTGGAAGACGCCGTCAGCCGGGTCAAGGTGAGGGCGCAAGCCGCGGAAGTCGATATTGAAGTTCTTCAGGCAGACGCTGAAGTCATCGGATGGGGCGATGAACAGCGCCTCAGCCAGGCGACGGATCATATACTGCAAACCGCCATCAAATTGAGCCGCAAAGGCGGCCGCGTCATGGCGCGCGCAGGGATCACGGATAAAGGCTGGGCCGAAATCGCCATCCGCGACGAGGGTAAGGGCTTGACCAAGCAGGAACTCTTCGAAGCGCTGGAGGCGTTTCAGCAAACCTTGCGCGGCCTCGACCATTCCTGGGTCGGGCCCGGCGTCGGCTACGCAATTGCAAAGACATTTGTGGAAATCCAGGGCGGCCGGTTCAGCATTGAAAGCCGCCCGGACGAGGGAACGCTCGTGCAAATCTCCCTGCCGCCGCCGGGCGCCGAAGACGCGCCGGACGAAGACTTCGGGGAAGACGATTTTGAAATCGATCTGGAAGATGATGACTTAAGTGCGGAGAGGGAAGATGACGCCGCCTGACAATAACCGGAAAAAAACGCCATTCTCGCGCAAAGGCGCCGCCGCGCCGACGGCGGAAGCGTTCGACATGGCGTTTCAGGACAAGCCGCGCATCGGCGTCGTGGTTTCCGTTACCGGTTCCCATGCGCTGGTCATGCTGGATGAAGACAAGCCCGGCGAAGAACGATCGTCGCGGCCGCAACTGGGCGCGATCATGAGCGTCGATGCGGGAACGTCAATCGTATTGGGCCTCATCTCGGCCATGAGCAATCCGGCGCCCAGTCTCGATCCGGCTGTTCCCGATGTGCGCATTATCGAGATCGAGCTGATCGGCGAGTTTTCAAAACCGACCATCAACGCGCCGGCCCGGTTTCGCCGGGGCGTATCGTCCTATCCGACTCTGGGCGACAGTGTTCATGTGGCGACGCGCGACGAGTTGACGGCCCTCTTTTCGGTCAACGGCGCCGCCAGCGTGCGGGTGGGCGTCGTCAAACAGGACGCGCAGATCCCTGCGACCGTGAATGTCGATGAAATCTTCTCCCGCCACTGCGCAGTACTGGGTACGACCGGCGCTGGAAAATCATGCGCTATCGCGCTGCTTCTGCGCGCGGTCCTGCAAAGGTTCCCCCATGCGCATATCGTTATTCTTGATCCGCACAATGAGTATGCAAAAAGTTTTGACGCGCGCACGGTCGTATTCGATCCGAACAGCTTCACCCTGCCATACTGGCTGTTGACGTTCGACGAACTGGTCGAGGTTTTGTATCCCGGCCGCGCGCGCGATTCCGAAGAGGTGGAAATTCTGGCGGATCTGCTGCCGGCGGCGAAAAAAATGAATCTGGCCGGCTCCGGGCGGGGCGGGCGTTTACGCACGGATATGACGGCGATCACTGTGGATACGCCGACGCCATACCGCATATCCGAATTGCTGGGGCTGATCGACAAGGCGCTGGGCGGTCTCGACGGCGCGCGCAACGGCGCTCCCTACAAGCGCTTGCGCAGCCGCATTTATACGATCAGTCAGGACGCCCGTTACGCGTTCATGTTCGGGGGGCTTACCGTTCAGGATACGCTGAAAGGATTTCTCAGCGAGCTTTTCCGCATTCCGGCCGATGGACAGCCCGTCAGCGTCATTGAACTCGGCGGTCTTCCCGCGGATGTGGTGCAGGTGGTTGTCTCGGTCATTTCACGGCTGGCTTTTGAGTTTGGCTTGTGGAGCAAAGGGGCGGCGCCCATCGCGCTCGTCTGCGAGGACGCGCACCGCTATGCGCCGGCCGACCCGACAGAGGGCTTTGCGCCGACCCGTAAATCTCTCATCCGGATCGCCAAGGAGGGACGTAAAACCGGCGTCGCGCTGTGGATCGCGTCGCAGCGCCCGACGGAGCTCGATCCCACGGTGCTTTCCCAGTGCAACACGATATTCGCCATGCGGCTCGCCAATCAGGCGGATCAGGAGGCTTTGCGCGCCGCGGTGCCCGACGCCTCCACCAGTCTGCTGAGCTGCCTGCCGTCGCTGGGGCTGGGCGAAGCCATCGCTGTCGGGGAAGGCGTCCCCATGCCGACCCGTATCCGTTTTGACGCGCTGCCGGCGAATGCGGTGCCGCGCAGTCTGACAGCCTGTTTTACCGACGGCTGGTCGGTTGAAATCGAGGATAACAGCTTTATCGACCGCATCGTGGAGCAATGGCGCGCCCAGCGCATGCTGACGCCGGACATCGAATAACAAAACCGCCTCTTGATCCGGCGTTCCCCTTTTGCACAATGCTGCGCAAAGGGAGACCATGTAATGAAATTGATGATCTTTATTCTGGCGGCGTTGTCGTTGACGGTCCACGCCTTCGCCAACGAGCATGAGGGCGCCGCACCCGTTACGATTGTGATTCACGGCGGCGCAGGCGCGCTCGAACCCGGACGATACACGCAGGAAGAAGAGGCGGCGTATAAGGCGAAACTGAGAGAAGCCTTGAATGCCGGATACGCCGTATTGAATGATGGCGACGCGGCCATGGACGCCGTTGAGGCGGCGATCGTCATCATGGAAGACTCGCCCTATTTCAACGCCGGCAAGGGTGCGGTTTTTACCCGCGAGGGAACAAATGAACTCGATTCATCCGTAATGGACGGCGCGACGCTGAACGCCGGCGCCGTCGCCGGCGTCACCAGAATAAAAAATCCCATCAAACTCGCCCGTGCGGTGATGGAAAATTCCGTGCACGTAATGTTCACAGGAGAAGGGGCCGAGGAATTCGCGAAAGAACAGGATGTTGAATTTGTCGAGCCGGAATATTTTCACACGGACCGGCGCTGGAGCGAATATGAAAATGCGCTGGCCCGGGAAAATGAAAGCAGGGAAGGCGCGCTGCCGCAGCATCTGAAATACGGCACGGTCGGCGCCGTCGCGCTTGACATGAACGGCAATCTCGCCGCGGGCACATCAACGGGCGGCATGACCCTGAAACGCTATGGGCGGGTCGGCGATGTGCCGATTATCGGCGCTGGAACATTTGCGGACAACAATTCCTGCGCCGTTTCATCTACGGGCTGGGGCGAGTATTTCATGCGGCTCACGATCGCCAGGGATATATGCGCGCAGGTGGAATATAAGGGCGTGAACATAAAGGAAGCGGCAAACGACGTCATTCACAACCGCCTGGAAAATCTCGGCGGCAATGGCGGCGTGATCGTGCTGGCGCCGGATGGCGCTTATGAAATGACCTTCAATTCCGCCGGGATGTTTCGCGGGGTTAAAAACGCGGACACGGAAGATGTCGCCATCTATAAGGAATAATCAGCTTTCAGAGGAAAACAGCCGCTCAACGTCATCGCGGTTGAACAGCGCCGTGCCTTCCGACATCCGCGTTGCGCCCGCCGCCGCCATGCCGTAGCGCAATGCGGCTTCGTTGTCCCAGCCGCGCACAAGTCCGGCGATGAGCCCCGCGACAAAAGAATCGCCGGCGCCGACAGCGCTCGTGGCTTTAATTTTGAATGAGGGCGCGAACGCCACGCCGTCTTTCGTGGCCATAACCGATCCGTCGCCGCCGTGACTGACCACCATCGCTTGCGCCTTGCCCGCCTGCACGCACTCGGCGGCGAAAGCCTTGATCTTGTCCGGCCATTTTAATGTCTTGCCGGAGAGCGCCGGATATTCATGTTCGTTCTGGCGGATCATATAGACCCCTTCCTGTAGCGCCTGTTCCAGTCCGCTGATGGAATCCAGAACAAATCGCGCATCGCATTCTTTCACGATGCGCGCGGCCTGGGCCCAGAAATTTTCCGGCGCGCCCGGCGGCAGGCTTCCGCTCGCCACAACGTAATCGCCGGATTCTGTCTCGTCTTTCACAGCGCGCAGGAACCGTTCGGCTTCTTGTCCGCTCATCTCGGCGCCCGGCAGATTGAAACGGTATTCATTTCCCTTTTCATCATCCTGCACATGGAACGCGAGCCGGGTGTCGCCGGCGATGGGAAGCATGCGCATGGGCACGTTTTCAGCGGCGAGCGATTTCACCAGCGCATCGCCGTAAACGCCGCCGGCTGTGAAAATGGCGAGGCTGTGCGCGCCAAGACGGGTCGTCGCCCGCGCGACATTCACGCCGCCGCCGCCCGGATGCATCTGCGGATCGCGGCAGCGCAGTTTCCGGTTGGGGGCGACAAAATCCGCATGGACGGCGTAATCGAGCGCCGGGTTCGGCGTGAGGGTGATGATGCGGTTCATTTACAAAAGCCCCAGCGATTTAAAACTCGCATGTTTTTCGTGTCCGATCACCAGATGATCATGGACGCGGATATTTAACGCCGCGGCGGCTTTAACGATCTGGTTTGTCATCTCTACATCGGCGCGCGACGGCGTCGGATCGCCGGAGGGATGATTGTGGACAAGGATGATCGCCGAGGCGCCGAGCTCCAGCGCGCGCTTTACCACCTCGCGGGGGTATACAGGCGTGTGATCGACAGTACCGCGCTGCTGCACTTCATCGGCGATCAGAATATTTTTCTTGTCGAGAAAGAGGATGCGGAAGAGTTCCGTTTTTTCGTCCGCCATGGCTGCGCGGCAATAGGATAACAGGGCGTCCCAGGATGAAATCACCGGGCGTTTCAGAACGCGCGCCTGGGAAAGCTTGATGGCGGCGGCCTGCACGATTTTCATCTCCTGCGCCACATTCTCGGAAACGCCCTTGACTTCCGTCAGTCTTTCGATGGGTGCGGCCAGCACTTGCGGAAATCCGCCGAATGTCGCGATCAGGTCTTTCGCCAGCGGTTTGACGTCCTTGCGGGGAATGGCGCGGAAGAGGATCAACTCTAATAATTCGTAATCCTGCACGCCGTCGACGCCGGCTTTTTTGAACCGCGCGCGCAATCGCTCGCGATGGCCTGTAGTGTGAGTTGGAGCGTGGTCCTTGGTACCCGTCTTAATCATATTTGCGCCGTTCGAATTCCACACGACCAGTATTGATAGCACTTGCTAGTTTAGCTGGCTGCTTGGATGATACGAATGAAAGTTTGTCATTGTTCAAATAGATGAGCACCCCAGCATCATGCGAGATGCGAGTCCAGCTAGAAAAAAGCGCCATTCGACCATGTTCTTTCAGTGCTGCATAATAAGATCCAGGCTCTGCACGTGCGACATCTTCAAAGGGCAAATTGTAATATAAAAATATATGCTGGCGAACTGAAAGGCCGTGTTTATCAATAGTGGTAATTTTTTTTTGAAATATAACTAGCGCAGCAAAAGGCGCAATTATGGCCACGAGCATCAAATTTGTTGCTCGATCATATTCATCGGGTGAGTAGAAGAATGCGACTACCGTGAGAAGTAGCATCATTACAATGATGCCTGTAGCAGTTAATAGCGGAGTGCCTTGCCGCTCCTGAAAAATGATCGACTCTTGCCGATCTTTCCCGCCGCACAATGTCCTCATTGATAGGGCGGCTTGTCCAGCCCCTTGGGCGACTTGGTGAAAATCTCGACGCCGTCATCGGTGACGCCGATGGAATGCTCAAACTGTGCGGAGAGGGACTTATCGCGCGACACCGCCGTCCAGCCGTCTTTCAGCAGTTTAACGTCCGGCTTGCCGTCATTAATCATCGGCTCGACCGTAAAAAACATGCCCGCTTTCAATTCCGTATCCGGGGCGCGATGCACGCCGCCCCACCGGTCTTTATATTCAGCATAATGAACAACATTCGGCGCGTCGTGAAAAACGCGGCCAAGCCCGTGACCGCAAAAATCGCGCACAACCGAAAAACCCTGACCTTCCGCGAGCGTTTGAATCGCCTTTCCGATATCGCGCAATGTCGCGCCCGGCTTGACCGCATTAATGCCCGCCATCATGGAATCGTAGGTCGCGTCGACAAGTCGGCGCGCTTTCACCTTCGGCTCGCCGGCGTAAAACATGCGGCTCGTATCGCCATGCCAGCCGTCAAGAATGACCGTAACGTCGATATTCAGGATATCGCCGTTGCGCAGCGCCTTGGGTCCCGGAATGCCGTGACAGATAACGTGGTTCAGTGAGATGCAGCTTGAATGGCGGTAGCCCTTGTACCCGACGGTCGCCGGGACGCCGCCGTGATCCAGCATGAATTCGCGCGCGAGATCGTCGATATGCTCTGTCGGCGTTCCGGGTTTGACATGCTCCGTCAGCATGTCGAGACAAGACGCCGCGAGGGCGCCGGCCTTGCGCATGCCTTCAAAATCTTCCGGCCGGTGGAGTTTAATGGCGCCGGTGCGAATTTCGATGTCTTCGTCGAGGGCTGTTTCAGTCATGGTCTAGTCCAGTATTAGCGCCAGCGGTTGACGGAGAGTTACCGCACCGAGGCTGACTTCGCAATCATAGCACAGGACTTCAACCCCGCTGGAAACCGCTGTTTGCAAGGCGTTTGCATAGGCCGGGTCCAGATCCGCCGCAGGCGAGAAGCGCGTGCAGTCGCTGCGCTGTACGACAAACAGCATGACGGCTCTGGCCCCTGCGGCTTTGACCTTTTCCAGTTCTTGCAGGTGCCGCGTTCCGCGCGCCGTGACGCTGTCCGGAAATTCCGCCAGGCCCGGCGCGCGGGATAGATGCACATTCTTGACTTCCACATAGCAGGGCTTTTGTTTTTCACCGCCCGAAAGCAGGAAATCGATACGGCTGCCTGATCCATACCGGACTTCCCTGGTGATTTTGTCATAGCCGAAAAGTTCGGGAATGGCGTTTGCGTTCAGCGCATCCGCGACGATACGATTGGGGTTTGTCGTGTTGATCGGGATCAGGGTCCGGCCGATCTCTACGAGCTCCCACGAAAAACCAAGCTTTCGTTTGGGATTGTTATGTTCCCAGACCCATACGCGCGCATGTTCCGTGGCGACGCCCAGCATTGAACCGGGATTGGCGCAATGCGCAGTCACCTCCCGGCCGTCATCCAGCAAAATGTCGGCGAGAAATCGTTTGTAACGTCGAAGAAGGCGGCCTGAGCGGAGCGGCGAAGGAAAATTCATGAAATCGCGACATGCCTGTATTTTAACCGCTGCAATTGCGCCAAACCGTTATTTTATGCGCAATCCGTGCGTATGGTGAAAATGCGTTAACCACAAGTTCTAATAAATTTTTATTGTTTGAATGCAAGTTTCGTCTTTTAGGGAACCTTTTGTTAGGCGGTCATGGATTCCTTGCGTAGGGACACAAACGGAAACGTCGCGCTGATGACAGCGCTGTTGAGTCCTGTGCTGCTTGGTTTTGTCGGCGGCGCCGTCGATTTCTATCACTGGTCGAATGAAAACGCGCGCCTGAAACAATTGTCGGACACGCTCGCCACGCGCGGGGCCAGAGAATTTCTGCTGGCGAATGCAACATCCGCACAGGTCGAGGCTGTGGTGGCCAGTGTGCTGGATAGCGGTTTCGCCCATAGCTACGGTTTTTCCGCCGTACAATCAAAAGTCACCATCAATCGGGATAAAGGCGAGGTTACCGTCGATCTCACATCCGAGCCTGCGCGCGCGCTGATCCTCAGCAATTTTGAGCCGTTCAAAGAAAAACTGAAAACGACGTCAACGGCCGTGGCGCTTGGCGGTATGAATGTTTGTGTGATCGCGCTTGAAGATTCCGGGGGCGGCTCTGTGGCTGCGAATATAAATTCGCAACTGATCGCCGAAGAATGCTCCCTGATTTCAAATTCGAGTTCGACACAGGGCGTCGTTTCTTCCGGACTTTCGACAATCGAGGCGGGGATGATCTGCTCTGCCGGCGGCGCGCTTGGCGGATCCAGTAATTTTTCGCCCATGCCGACGCTTGACTGTCCGGTCTATGACGACCCGCTGGCGGAACGCGAACCGCCGCATGTGGGCGCATGCGATGAATACGACGCCGCTTACGGGGAGCGCCTGGACGAAGTTTTAACAGCGGCGACGAACGCGGCTGTCACGGAAGTCACCCGGACCGTCGATGATCTGACCGGCGGGCTGACGGGCGGCCTTACGGGCGGGTTAACCGGCGCTTTGCTGGGCGGTTACACCACATATAATTTATCGCCGGGGGTTTATTGCGGCGGCATCACCATCGGCGCATTCGCGGACGTCAAATTCGCGTCCGGCGCATATATTATCAAGGACGGCGCGCTGAACGCCGACCTCGGCGCCAGAATTACCGGTGAGAATGTATCCTTTTATCTTGTGGGGGACGATGCGACTTTTTACTTCGGCCCCGAAGCAAAAATCGATCTGACCGCGCAAAAAGAAGGCCCGATGGCGGGCATATTGTTTTTTGAAGACCGGCATGCGCCGGCGGATCGCGTACACAGAATATTAAGCGACGACGCGCGCAACCTTTTGGGCACGTTTTACCTTTCCCGCGGCGTGTTGAGCGTCGCCAGCCTGTTGCCGGTCGCCGACCAGTCGGCATACACGGCGGTTGTGGCGAAAAAACTCAATATGACCGGCAGCCCGACGCTGGTTCTCAATGTCGATTACAACGATACCGACGTGCCCGTACCGGAAGGCGTAGGGCCGGTCGGGGGGACAACATATCTGCGCGAGTAGTCCCGGTGATGTAATCGGGAAGCCGAAAGCAAGGACCAATATCGCGTAACATCCCCGCCGCCGCCGGGATAACCGGGCGAGGCGAACACAGCCTTCGGGCGGCAGCTGTGCATCAATCATAATTTAAAATTGCGCTTCTCCCGGCTTTAATTCATAAGCATCACATGGTGCATTCACACACAACCGGGTAGGGATGTCGGATCAGAAAACAGCCGCAATTCTCGCCATCGGCGATGAACTGCTCTCGGGCAGAACCCGCGATGCGAATATGCATTATCTGGCGGGCTGGCTCACGGAACGCGGCGTCAGCCTGAAAGAGGCGCGGGTTGTCGGCGATGAACTTGAGCACATCGGCGAAGCGCTTAACGCGTTGCGCCGTTCCTTCGACTATGTTTTCACGTCGGGCGGCATTGGTCCGACCCATGACGATATTACCGTTGACGCTATCGCGCGCGCGCTCGGCGTTCCGGTCATCGAAAATGAGCATGCGGCGGCGATGATCCGCGCCTATTATCGGGAGCGCAATATTGAAGTGACGCCGGCGCGCCTGCGTATGGCGAGAACGCCGGAGGGCGCCCGGCTGATTGAGAACCCCGTATCCGGCGCGCCGGGCATCCGGATCGAGAATATTTTCGTGATGGCGGGCGTTCCCGGAATATTTCAGGCGATGCTGCATGCGGTAGACAGCGAAATTGAGCGCGGGGCGGTGATCTATTCGCGCGCGGCGACCGCTGTAGGAATGCCCGAATCGATGATTGCCGACGCGTTGCGCGACATACAGGCGGCGCTGAAAGGCGTTTCAATCGGCAGTTATCCCATAGACGGCGACGAAAAAGGCGTCACCGTGGTGGCGCGTTCCACAGATGACAACCTCGCGGCGGCCGCCATAGAGACAGTGTCGGCCGCGATGCGCGCGCTGAATGTTGAACCCGTTCTGGAAGACCGCCGGTAGCGGCCTGATCCGGCCTGGTCCGGCTTGCGCAAAAATCCGTCGGCCATGAGCGGCGCCGCCGCGCCCATCGACGCAGCCCGCATTATAATGTAGGCGTTTGCACGTCCGGCGCTGCAGGGCGCTGCACAAAATGTCCGTGCCTTTTAAGGAGCGCGTCTTTGCTTGGCGTATTTGATATCTTCAAAATCGGGATTGGCCCGTCATCGTCCCACACGGTGGGGCCCATGCGCATTGCCGTGCGTTTTCTGGAAGAGGCGGCGGGCGCGGGCGCGCTGGAAAACGCCGCGCGCGTGAAAGCGGAATTGCATGGATCGCTTGCGCTCACCGGTATTGGTCATGGTACGGATAAAGCGGTCATGCTCGGGCTGATGGGTATGAAACCGGATGAAACGGACCCTGACGACGCGGACAAAGCGCTGGCCGAGCTGCGAAAAACAGGCCGGCTTTCCCTGCATGGCGGGCCTTCCATCCCATTCGACGCCAAAAAGGATATCGACCTGCGCGGCGACATCACGCCCGAGCTTCACCCGAATGAGATGAGCCTGACGCTTTTCGACAAAGCCGGCGAAGAGATTTTCTCGCAGGTTTACTATTCTGTCGGCGGCGGATTTATCGCCAGTGAAAAGCAGTTGAAGGCGCCAGCCGAAGACGATCTTATCGTCGGCGCGCGAAAAGGGCGCCATTTATTTACATCAGCGCGGGAATTGCTGAAGCTTTGCGAAGAGACCGGTCTTTCCATTGCCGATATCATTCTGGAAAACGAAGACGAACATCGCGAGCGCAATGAAACGCTGGCGATGATCGATAATATCTGGTTCGCCATGCGCGACTGCGTTGACCGGGGTCTCAAAACAAGGGGCGAGCTTCCGGGCGGTCTCAAGGTCAAACGCCGCGCGCCGTCCTTATTCGACAAACTATCGGAAACGCCGCTGGCGAATGAGCGCGAGCAGCTTTTCGACTGGCTAAACGTCTACGCCATGGCGGTGAATGAAGAAAACGCCGCAGGCGGGCGCGTCGTCACCGCGCCGACCAACGGCGCCGCCGGAATTATTCCCTCCGTACTCAAACATTATTGCGTCGACGGCGATGAGGAAAATCTCGGTCACATCCGCACATTTTTGCTCACGGCGGCAGGCATCGGCATCCTTTATAAGCAGCGCGCCTCGATTTCCGGCGCGGAGATGGGCTGTCAGGGCGAGGTGGGCGTCGCCTGCTCCATGGCGGCGGGCGGCCTCGCCGCCGTCTGGGGCGGAACGCCGGCGCAGGTTGAACACGCCGCGGAAATCGGCATGGAACACAATCTGGGTCTCACCTGCGATCCTGTCGGCGGGCTTGTGCAGATCCCTTGCATTGAACGCAACGCCATCGGCGCTGTGAAAGCCGTCAACGCCGCGCGGCTTGCCTTGCGCGCATCTGAAGAACACAAGGTCTCGCTCGATCAGGTGATCGAGACCATGCGCCAGACCGGCCTCGACATGTCGCGCAAATACAAGGAAACCTCCGAGGGCGGTCTCGCCGTGAACGTGGTGGAATGCTGAACCGTTTACCCGGGCGGCGCCTGCAAGAGTGGGAGAGAGGGCTTTAATGAAAGAAACATTGAAATTCGCCATCGTCGGCGAGGATGACGCGGTCTATGAAGTCGCCGTTGAGCGGGACACGGACGACACCGGCAATCTGCAGGCGTCCTGCTCATGCGGCAAGGCGCAGGAAGGCGAATATTGCCTCCACCGGTTTGAAGTGCTGGAAGGCGAGACGGCGAACCTGGTGTCGGAAAGCCTCGACGACCTTCAAACACTGCGCGGCTGGATCAAGGGTTCGGACATCGAAGTCGCGATGCAAAATCTGTCGAAAGCGAAAACCGAATTGCTGCTCGCCCATGAAAAACTCGACAAATGCCGCCGCGCCCTGGTCGGGCGCATGCTGGATTAGCGCGAAGCAGCCTATCCGCGTTATTAGGCGCCGCGCTACGCGCCGATGGCGCGATAAATCTCGGTGCGCAGTTCTGTTTCCGGCGTTTTTTGCGGGTCATCCACATAGATTTCCCACACGGGCATGGCTTTGCCGAGATTGTTCTTTTCAACATAATCCCACAGCGCCTTGTGACTCTGGTTCAGCGACGCATAGGGACCCACATGCGTGCCGGTCACCGCTTCGCCGGCCGCTAAGACGTCCGCCTTGACGTTTCCTTCCGCTTTCGCTGCGTCATCGGCGCTGACGAACACGGCGGCGCGAAACTTCATCTTGTCGCCCGCCGGCATCTCCAGATAGATCGATGACGGCATGGTCAGCGGCGCTATGTTTTTCCCTTGCGTAAAGCCGAACACCTCCCCGAAGCCGGACCCCATGGCCGCGCCGATCGACTGCGCATCCATCGCCGTTTCGCGGTCGACGTAAAGATAATGCTGTTCCGGCAGCGTTTTATGCGTGAATTCCATTCTGTTTCTCCCTTTTAGATATGACGCGGTTATCACCCGCTGCGGCGAAAGCCAACTCTATTGCAAAGCCTACTGACGGAGGATTTTCTCCATCGCCTTGCCGCGCGCGAGTTCGTCGATCAGCTTGTCGAGATAGCGGATCTCGCGCATCAGCGGCTCCTCGACGTCCTCCACCCGTACGCCGCAGACGACGCCCGTGATCAGCGCCCGCGACGGATTGAGTTCCGGCGCCTCGGCGAAAAATGTCTCAACATCGACCTGTTTCTTGATCTGGCCAGACAGCTTTTGCGGACTATATCCCGTCAGCCAACGGATGATCTTGTCGACTTCCGCCTTCGTGCGATCCTTCTTCTCCGCCTTGGCCACATAAGCGGGATAGACCTTCGCGAAGCTCATGGAATAGATGCGGTGTCTGATCATGGGGTGAGGATAGGCGAGAGGCCGGGCGGCGGCAATGTTTGCCGGGCGCGCCTGCGAAAGTCGCCTTGGCTGTGAGCGAAACGCTACTTCCCACGCGTAAAGAGTGGGGAGCCGGAGAGGATTGAATGCGCCACCAACAAAAAAACAAGACGCCTTAGCGCCTTGCTTGATTTGGTCGTTAGCCGGTGGAATTCTGGCGGCGTGGTCAGGCCGTCGCGGCTTTACGTTTGCGGCGCATGGCGGCGATTCCGCTCAAACCTAGCAACATCAATGGCGCGGCGGCGGGAAGCGGAACCTCCGAAGGAATCGCGTCGCCAAACACATCCACGCGGAAATCGAACATAAATCTAAAGCCTGAATCAGAGGCCGGCGCCTGAAGATTTTCGATGGTGAGCACGATCGAAGAAATCACGAAACCTTCAAGGTCAATACCGTTGATGCTGGCCGAAGACATGGCGCCGAAGACGCCGGATTCTGGTCCATAACTCACCGAATTTACTGCAGGCGCGCCGCCGATGTTCCTTGCGAGGCCAATGAAAAACTGTTCGTCCGTGCCGTTTGTGACCAAATCCACGAAATAGTCGAACCCGGCGCCGGATGTAATTTCGATAACCGTATCCGCCGTGATCAGCGTATCGCCGAAAATGGAAGGAAACGTGGAAAAAGCGGTACCGAGACTGGGGCTCGGATCAATCCCGAACTCGAAGAACAAACCGCCATCGTTAGAGAAACCAGACGATGAGCTGACGTAGTCTGTCGCGCCATAGCTAACGAGCAGCGCGGCGTTGGCGCTGGTGGCGGTAAAAAATACGGCCAACAGGCCGGCAATCAGTTTTTTCATGGAAGTCCCCCGATACATTTACTTGTGCACCAATGCGTTGTGCATCGCGCCAAGTCAACGCAAGCGGTGAAAAAAATAGCGACAAATGACATTTCCAGCCAAATGCGTGATTCCGTCGCGCGCGATACCCGCAATAGGGGCGCCCGTTCGATGATGTAGTGTTCAATGCTGCGTCATTAACGAGTTGCGACTCTCCACGGCTTGCCCGTGGAGTCCATCACCGCATGGCGCCGCAGGCGTGAAGGCGAAAAATCTGTGATGGCGTTGCGGTCAGGAGATGGACCCCACGCGTAAAGCGTGGGGAGTCGATGGGGGGGTGGATCGCGTTCTAACAACAAACGACTCGCCACGGCTCGACCGTGGCGTCCATCTTGAATTTGACTTGCGTCTCCCTTGCGCGAAGGCGCGCAAATGCAGGGGCTGGAACCTGCATGGCGTCAATGGATTGCGGATCAAGTCCGCAATGACGTGGTGAGAGTTCAGCGCAAAACCATCCGCCATCGTCATCCCGGACTTGATCCGGGATTCATGTTACAAATTCATCCAACCCCTTGCTTGATCAAGTTCATGCAATTGGAATATTTTAATTTCCGCCGATCCAAAGCGCGGTAATTTCGATATAAGCCTTAAGAGTATTCCCGGCTCGTCGCTTACGACTGCAACCCGTTTCAGACTTTTAAAAGCCTCAAGCAACTCTTGGCGCACATTGCCGCCTGTTTGTAATAGCCGCCATAGGCCGTTCGATATTTTGCCGTGTTGCACTTCGAGTAGAGAAAATTCCGGATATTCAGCAGCGTAACGCTTTACGACCTCTTCAAAGTCTTTGCGGTAATTTTCCGGATAACGCTCAAATACTGTAATTTCGATATAAGGCGGATAACGGTGTTCAGTGATTGAATGCATGATCTTAAGCCGCCCGTCGCTTCCGCTTCACCGTCTTCTTTTTCGCTGTCGCTTTGCCCGCCGCTTTGGCGCCCGTTTTCTTCGACGCGGCCCCCAGCATCGGTTTTAAAAACTTGCCCGTGTAACTCTTGGCGACTTTCGCCACGTCCTCCGGCGTGCCCGCCGCGACGATCTCGCCGCCGCCGTCGCCGCCTTCGGGGCCTAAGTCCAATATCCAGTCGGCCTGTTTGATCACGTCTAAATTGTGTTCGATGACGATGACGGTGTTGCCGCCGTCGGTCAGTTCCTGAATGACTTCCATGAGCTTTCGCACATCCTCGAAGTGGAGGCCGGTGGTCGGCTCATCGAGGATGTAAAGCGTGCGGCCCGTGGCGCGTTTTGAGAGTTCCTTCGAGAGTTTCACGCGCTGCGCCTCGCCGCCGGAGAGCGTCGTCGCCTGCTGCCCGATCTTGATATAGGAAAGGCCGACGCGGTTCAGCGTCTCCAGCTTGTCGCGGATCGACGGCACAGCTTTGAAAAATTGCGCGCCTTCCTCCACCGTCATGTCGAGGACGTCGGCGATGGACTTGCCCTTGAATTTCACCTCCAGCGTTTCGCGGTTGTACCGCGCGCCCTTGCAGACGTCGCAGGTGACGTAAACATCGGGCAAAAAGTGCATCTCGATCTTGATGACGCCGTCGCCCTGGCACGCCTCGCAGCGCCCGCCTTTCACGTTGAAGGAAAACCGCCCCGGCTTGTAGCCGCGCGCTTTGGCTTCCGGCAGGCCCGCGAACCAGTCGCGGATGGGGGTGAAGGCGCCGGTATAGGTCGCGGGGTTGGAACGCGGCGTGCGGCCGATGGGCGACTGGTCGATGTCGATCACCTTGTCGAAGTTTTCGAGCCCCGAAATGTTTTTGTGTTCCGCCGGCGCGTCTTTTGAATTGTAGAGCCGGCGCGAGGCGGCCTTGTAGAGCGTTTCGATAATCAGGGTGGATTTGCCCCCGCCGGATACGCCGGTGACGCAGGTGAGAAGGCCGATGGGCACTTCCGCCGTCACGTTTTTCAGATTGTTCGCGCGCGCGCCGGTCACCTTGATGACTTTGCGCTTGTTGAACGCACGCCGCTCGGCGGGCACTGGCACCTCGCGCCGCCCGGCGAGATAATCGCCGGTGAGCGAGCCTTTCGCGTTCATGATGTCTTTCACCGCGCCGCTCGCAACGATTTCGCCGCCATGCACGCCCGCGCCGGGGCCGATATCGACCACATGATCGGCGGTGCGGATCGCCTCCTCGTCATGTTCAACCACAATGACGGAGTTGCCGAGATCGCGCAGGCGCGTCAGCGTTTCGAGCAGGCGCGCATTGTCGCGCTGATGCAGGCCGATGGACGGCTCGTCGAGCACATATAATACGCCCGTCAGGCCCGATCCGATTTGCGAGGCGAGGCGGATGCGCTGCGACTCGCCGCCGGACAGCGTGCCCGATGCGCGCGACAGCGTCAGATAATCGAGACCGACATTGTTCAGGAACAGCAGGCGATCGCGGATCTCCTTCAGGATGCGCGCTGCGATTTCCATTTCTTTTTTGCTGAGCTTGCTTTCCAGCGCGTCGAACCAGCCGCCCGCCGCGAGAATTGAGAAATTCGTCGCCTCTGAAATCGACAGCCCGCCGACCTTTACGGCCAGCGCTTCGGGTTTCAGGCGCAATCCATTGCAAGCTTCGCAATTGGTGATGGACTGAAAACGCGAAAGCTCCTCGCGCACCCATGCCGAATCCGTTTCGCGCCAGCGCCGCTCAAGGTTCGGGATGACGCCTTCGAACGGTTTCACGGTTTCAAACTTGCGCGCGCCGTCGGCGTAGATGAATTTCATCTCTTCATCGCCGGTGCCGTAAAGGACGACATCCTTGTCCTGGTCGTCGAGTTCGTCCCAAGGGACCGTCACCTT
Source organism: Hyphococcus sp. (assembly GCF_965228385.1). Taxonomy (GTDB): domain Bacteria; phylum Pseudomonadota; class Alphaproteobacteria; order Caulobacterales; family Parvularculaceae; genus Hyphococcus. The sequence continues at coordinate 997,200 of NZ_OZ245810.1, forward strand.
GAATTTGTAATGCCGCGCCAGCGCCTGCAGCGTCTGTGCGTAATAGGGGGAGGTGCCTTTCGACCAGGGCGCGATGGCGCCGTTGTTAAGGGCGAGCGATCCGTCCGGCGTGACGAGGTCCTCGTCGAATATCATTTCCGTACCCAGCCCGTCGCAGGATGGGCACGCGCCCGCCGGCGCGTTGAACGAAAACAGGCGCGGCTCGATTTCGTCGATGGTGAAACCGGAAACCGGGCACGCGAATTTCGCGGAGAAAATTGTGCGTTGCGCAACGCCTTTCTCGTCAGTCTTGTCTGCGCTTTCCGCAATCGCGATGCCGTCGGCGAGTTCAAGCGCCGTTTCGAACGACTCCGCGAGACGCGATTCAATACCGTCTTTAATAACGATGCGGTCGACGACGACTTCGATATCGTGTTTCAGTTTCTTGTTCAGCTTCGGAACGTCCGCGATTTCGTAATATTCGCCATCGACTTTCACGCGTTGAAAGCCTTTTTTCTGCAATTCGGCGAATTCCTTCCGGTATTCGCCTTTGCGCCCGCGAATGATCGGCGCCAGCAGATAAAAACGCGCGCGCTCGCCTTCTTTCATGAGGCGGTCGACCATTTCCGTCACGGTCTGCGATGTAATCGGCTCGCCCGTCGCCGGCGAATAGGGAACGCCGACGCGCGCCCACAAGAGCCGCATATAGTCGTAGATTTCGGTGACCGTGCCGACGGTTGAGCGCGGATTGCGCGACGTCGTCTTCTGTTCGATGGAAATCGCGGGGCTCAGCCCGTCAATCTGGTCCACATCCGGCTTTTGCATCAATTCCAGGAACTGGCGCGCATATGCGGACAAACTTTCCACGTATCGGCGTTGTCCTTCGGCGTAGATCGTATCGAACGCCAGCGATGATTTTCCGGAACCGGAAAGGCCCGTCATCACGATCAGCTTGTCGCGCGGCAGTTCAACCGTCACGTTTTTCAGATTGTGTTCGCGCGCGCCGGCGACGCGGATCGATTTCAAACTCATGCGGGCTTCAGTCTCTTTATATAGTGCGAATGCGTTGGGTTGTGCGTGTCAGTCTTTATATCGGCGTTGACAGCAAGAACAAGGTGTGAACATTTGCCCGAATATCAAGTATCTACGTTGTGGAATACCAATCATTGAGCGCGATCCGAATCCGCGCGATGAGCTTCAAGAACCGGGATTTCAGGAGAATTTTTATGGCTGGCAGCGTCAACAAGGTAATTATCGTGGGCAATCTGGGCGCAGATCCCGAAATTCGGCAGACAAAAGACGGCAGACCGATTGCAAACCTGTCTGTAGCGACGTCTGAAAACTGGAAAGACAGAAATACCGGCGAGCGGCGCGAAAAAACCGAATGGCATCGCGTTGTCATCTTCAATGAAGGCCTTTGCCGCGTTGTTGAGCAATATTTGAAGAAGGGTTCGAAGGTTTATATCGAAGGCCAGCTGCAAACGCGCAAATGGCAGGATCAAAACGGTAACGACAAGTATACCACTGAAATTGTGCTGCAGGGATTCAATTCGACTCTAACAATGCTCGACGGTCGAAGCGGCGGCGGCGGCAATTACGATCGCAACGACAACGCAATGTCAGACCAAAGCCGTTCTTCAGGCGGATCAAGTTATGAATTGGACGACGACATTCCGTTTTAATCGCTGAAACGAATCAAAAAATGCAAAAAAAATAACTTGCGCATGCATCACTTTGCGCAAGGACAATACTTTTTTAGGAAATTCGGTTATTGTTCTACTTTCGAATCATGATTCGGAGGTGAACCATGGCGGTCAAAAGAAAAACGACCAAAAGAAAAGCGGTGAAACGAAAAACCGCAAAACGTAAAACTGCTAAGCGTAAGACGACAGCGAAGAAGGCTGCAAAGCGCAAGACAACGAAGCGTAAAACAGCCAAGCGGAAAACTGCAAAGCGTAAGACCGCGAAGCGGAAAACCGCGAAAAAAGCCACGAAACGCAAGGCTACGAAGCGTAAAACGACAAAACGCAAGACAGCCAAGCGCAAGACGGCAAAGCGTAAAACAGCCAAACGCAAGACGGCTAAACGCAAGACGGCCAAGCGTAAAACCGCCAAGAAGGCGACCAAGCGCAAGACTGCAAAGCGTAAAACCGCAAAGCGTAAGACGACCAAGCGCAAAGCAACGAAACGGAAAACGAAACGTCGCTAATCAGCGCGTTTTTCGTCGTTTAGCGGCGTAAAAACTTCGTTTTATCTGTTCGCTGTTCGCAAAAAGTGATGTTTTGAAGCATCACTAATGCAAAAAAAGAACAGCACTTCATCGGGCCGGCGTTACAAGGGCCGATGACTGGCGGGGGCGCTCCGCAGCAAGAATTTCCGGATGCAAATTGCATTCGTACTCTGTCAGAATTCAATTTGAATTCGCTAAAAGCCCCGGCGCACACCGCCGGGGCTTTATTTTTTCCACAATTTTATTTTGGAACCGAATTGTTTTGATGCAAAATTCATAAAGTGCGCCCCGCTTTTGACTCTTTCGCGATGTCGAATGGAACTGAATAGGGAGAGGCGATCATGACAGGCATTGGCACAGTGAAGAGCGGAGCAGCGAACAGCGCGCAGCATGGCTTGTTTTTTCGCAGTGCAATAATTTTTGCAGCGCTCGCTGCATCCGCATGCGCAACTCAGCCTTACGCGTATGAAGAGTGGACGGCGCTGGGCTATCTTTCGCCGGCGGCGACGGGCGAGCCGGAGATCATCGGCGTTTATGAATCGAAGCGCGAATGCGAAGACGCAGGCGAGGCGTGGATGAGCCGTCAGGTTGTTGGAAACCCGGTTTCCGCTGACTGCTTGCCGACGGACCGGAATTGAACGGCGCTGTTTTCGCCGCTTCCGGTTTCGCCTGGCTTCATTCAATTCGTGGGGGATAATATGCGACTATTGAAAATTCTCGGCGGCTTGTTGGCGTTGATCCTTGTCGGCGCGCTTGGGTTTTACGCCTGGCTTGGCGGGTTTCGTTCCGTGCAAATTGAACGCGGCGTGTTTGGCCCGGCGGAAATTGTCTATTCAACCCATCGCGGACCTTACGAAAAGATCGGCAAGAGTTGGGAAGAATTCAGTACAGCTTGGCAGGCGGCCGGTCTTGACGCTTGCGACAGTCTCGCCGTTTATCTCGACCCGCCAGACGCGCCGAAAGAAAGCCTGCGGTCCATCATCGCCTGCCGTATTGACGGTCTGCCGGAAGATGAGCAGGCGAAATGGAGAGCGTCTTTCCCGGGCGTGATGTTGCCGCAATCAGACGCGCTGATCAGCGAATTTCCGTTCAAGAATTATGCGTCATTCATACTGGCGCCGATGAAGGTCTATCCGCATATGGCGGAGCGCATGGAGCGCGACAACCTTCACGGCGCGCTCGCCATTGAAGAATACGGCGTTGACGGCGCAATGGAGACCATTCGCATCATCATGCCCATTGGCGTCAACGCTTCAGCGTATCAGCCGTTACGCGATGCATTTTAAGATTGTAAATTTTATTCTGATCGTGCGGCGCGGTAGAAATCGACACGAAATGTGACTGCGCCGTTGAGGGACACGTAATGTTTCACCGCCGGTTCGATCACGCCGAACGCGCCGGAGGCCAGTCTTCGCGTTTCTTTCGGCGGGCCGGGAACGACATAGTCCAGAGCGCCGTCCTTCACGATGAGTTTGCCCCATACGCCTGGTTTGGTGTCATGTGCTAACGTCAATTTCGCCGGAACGGTTTTTTCGTTGAATTCGGGTGTCCCCCCATATTTAATGAGACCGTCTGGCATCGCATCGCGCATGGGATCAGGGGCTCTTTTCTGTTTGCGGCTTGGGCGCGCCAAGGCCAGCGACGCCAAACATCGCCAGTTGCAGGCTTTCCGCAATGCGCTCCGCCCGTTCCATAAAGTAAGGAACAGCGCCGGGCGCCGGTGCGGTTTCCTCCAGCGTCTCATGAAACAGGGCGAGCCAGATATTGAAATGCCAGGGCTGCGCGCGCGACAGCGCCTTGTGTTTCGGTACGGGTTTCCCGGAATAGCGTCCAGCGTTCATGGCGACGGACGCCCAGAAATCTTTCATGCGTGTAAGATGAACGTCCCAGTTATCGCCGATCTTTTCGTCAAAGACCGGGCCGAGCAGAGGATGCGCGCGCACTTTTCCGTAAAACGTATCGACAAGCGTTGAGATATAGGCGTCGTCAATGCCGAGTTCGTCCGCGCCAACCTGTATCGCTTTCCTGCGCTCGTCAGCCGTTTGAACCTCATTACTCATTACGCGGCGTCTTCCGTCAGCAACAGACGCAGTTTGGCGTTGCGTCTGACGAGGTCATCAAGCGTATAATTGTCGAGCACGCTGAAAAATGCGCAGACGGCTTCGCTCAGCACGTTTTTTAACCGGCAGGCCGGCGTAATGACGCATTCGCCCGCGCCGCCTTGAAAACATTCTACAAGCGCGAAATCCGCCTCCATCTTTCGAACAACTTCGCCGATATTGATTTCGTCAGCGGGAAGCGCGAGCGACAGCCCGCCGGTGCGGCCGCGGATTGTCTCAATATAACCCTCCTTGCCCAGCGCATGCGCGACTTTCATCAAATGATTTTTTGAGATGGCGTAGCGCGCCGCGATGTCTGCAATCGTACACAAGCGATCGGTGTTGACGGCGAGATGCATCAGCATTCTCAGCGCATAATCGGTCTGAAGGTTGAGGCGCATCGCAGGCTCCTAAAAAGATGCATATCATATATTGCATATCAATTCGGGAGACAATATAAAAGATGTATCTTTACTGCATGTTAATGGAGCAATCGCCATGGCGCAGCTGGCCGGAGCAATAGAAACCGCTGTTTTTGAAGCCGAAATCATTTCCGCTCTTGTGGAGCGCGAAACGCCCGATCTGACGCTAGTTGAAGCAGCGAAGACAGAGCCAAGAACAAACACAAGCCTTCATGGCGGCGCATTCAAGGCGCTTGCCTTGATCAACGCCGCCATATTGGGAGTATTCGGGTTGACGTTTTTGCATGACGGCGAGGCGCTGTTCATGGTGGCGATCAGCGCGGTTTATCTCGCAGCCTATCTGGGAACGCCCTATGTTCTGAGCAAAGTCGGCGGCCGTATCGATTCGGCGCAGGAAAAACCGTTTGAACAGTTTCTGGGAGAGCCGTTCGAAACGTGGACAGGCGTTATCAGCGGCCGTGAAGCGCTGTTGCAAATCATGCTGGTGCCCGCCGCGATCCTTATCGCCGTGACCGGCATGGGCGTGATCATCGGACTGAATCAATAGGAAACGGCTAGGGTTCATGCCCTGATAAATCGCCGGCGCAAATTGCGAATCTCACAAAACCATTCGCAAAACTTTTCACCCGCGCCTAGATCTCGAAACTGTCCAGCGCCGCGCTTGTGCCTTCGCCGCCGACTTGTCCTGCGCCGCCCATGACGTAAATCGCGTCGCCAAGCGCAACAGCGCCGAGCCCGTGGCGGCGGCGCGGCATGGCGGCGACCGCGCGCCATTTATCGGTGTCCGGATTATACTCCCACGCTTCGGCGAAGACGCCGCCCGGCCGGGGCGTAAAATACTCGCCGCCAAAGGCGTAGATTTTCCCGTTCAGCACGGCGGCGGCGAGACCGCCCTGCGCTTTCGGCATCGGGCTTGCGCTCGCCCAGCGATCGGACTGCGCGTCGTAAACTTCAACGGCGCCCGTATTGCCTTCGCTCACGGTGCGCCCGCCGATGACGTACAGCACGCCGTTGACGACAGCGCCCGCGGCGGAATTGCGCGGCGTTGGCAACGGCGCCAGTTGAGACCAGGCGTTGGCCGCCGGATCGTAATACCAGTGTTCGTCCGTATCGATATGGTCCGCCCATTGCGCATTGCGGCTGCCCGACGGCGCGCGCCCGCCCACGGCATGGATGTACCCGCCCAGCGAAGCGCATACGAGTTCCGCCTGCGGATGCGGAAGCGGCTGCATGGTTTCCCAGATGCCGTCAATATCGCGCAGCCGCCAGCAGTCGGCGCGCATTTGCCAGCCGCCGCGCGCATCGCGCGCGAAACCGCCGACGCCGAACAGAAAACCGTTGTTGTTGACAAGCGCCAGATGATGGCGCGGCCGGGGAAGGGGCGTTCCATATCCCCATGCATCATAAGCCGGATCGTAAAACGTAACCGCATCGGTGACGTTGAATTCGCCGCCGGGCGTGAGGCCGCCGGCGTTGACGAGAAGGTTGAAAGGATTGGGACGCAATTGCGGTCCCGGATTGCCCGCCTTGCGAAACGGCGCCGGATAAATCTCCTGCACCGGAAACGGCATATCAGAAAGCGGCGTCCAAGCTCCGGCGGGTTCATTGGCGTGCGCCCGCAATGGGGCGCCCGCCAGCCCCGCGGCAAATCCGGCCCCGCCTAACAGCGCGGATCGTCTGTTGATTTTTTCCATAAAAGCTCCCCTACGCAACACCCCAAAACGCGCTTCCAGCGCTTGCTACATCATTCTTGTTTTACTGCGGCGCAGGCGACGCGCGCGCCCGCGCCCCCGATCGGCTGCGTCATATGATCGTCGGCGTTTTCATGCACGACAACTGCAAAACCGTCATTATCCAGAAGATTGTAAAGACCGTTTTCCACCGGACCTTCGGCGCCGACGCTGAGAGACAGGCCCGGCGCAAATATTTCTGCACGCGCATGGCCGCCTGCGCCGGCGTAAAGGTTTGGCAGGTCCGCGCGCTCATGGCCTTGCGGGTTTAACAGACCGTGCTGAAAACCGTCCGGATTGACATGCCCGCCTGACGCCTTGAAGCCTTCCGCGCCGTCTGAGCAGTCGCCAACCTGATGCAGATGAATACCGTGCCAGCCTTGCGCCAGTCCGTTGACCTCAACGCGCAACATAACGCCGCCTTTCGACGCTTCCTTGAAGACAACTTCGCCCCTGACGGCGCCGTCGGCGCCGACAAAATCCGCGCCTGCGTCCGCCCAGTCAGCAGATGGCGCGAGGGCGCCGGCCGAAGTCGCTCGAGCGTTTTCAGCCTCGGTTGAACCGCCGGAATTTCCACAGGCCATCAGCAATAAAAGCGAAACTATGGAAAAGCCTGTATTTTTTGCGGTCAAGATCACCGGATTCCTCAACAATGCGTCAGACATGAGTGTAGCCTATCCGCCGCGCCGAATAAACTCGCGTGAAATGAGCGCCGATGCTTGGCTTTCCGGAGGGCGGATGCTAAGCAAAAACGCTATTTTCCAACTGATTCCAAAGGTTTTATCCCGTGGCCGAAGACGACGGCAATTCCGCTGAAAATTCCGGCGAAACGCCCCCCATCATGCCCAGCGACGGCGTCTCATCCGTCTCCATAGAAGACGAAATGCGTAAATCCTATCTGGATTATGCCATGAGCGTGATCGTCAGCCGCGCGATTCCTGACGCGCGCGACGGGTTGAAACCTGTGCACAGGCGCATTCTCTGGGCGATGCACGAAAATGGCTATGTCTGGAACAAGCCGTATAAAAAGTCGGCGCGCGTCGTCGGCGACGTTATCGGTAAATATCACCCGCATGGCGACCAGGCGGTTTATGACGCGCTGGTGCGCATGGCGCAGGAATTTTCCATGCGCTTGCCGCTGCTCGACGGGCAGGGCAATTTCGGGTCTATCGACGGCGATCCGCCCGCCGCCATGCGTTACACCGAAGTACGCATGGACAAGACGGCGCATGCATTACTTGAAGACATCGAAAAAGACACCGTCGCCTATCAGGTAAACTATGACGGTTCTGAAAAAGAACCGATGGTGTTGCCGGCGCGATATCCAAACCTGCTCGTCAACGGCGCTGGCGGCATCGCTGTCGGCATGGCGACGAATATTCCGCCGCATAATCTCGGGGAGGTTGTCAGCGCCACGCTTGCCATGATCGACAATGCGGACATTTCCGATGAGGAACTGATCGAGATTGTGCCGGGACCGGATTTTCCGACCGGCGGCACGATTCTGGGCCGCGCGGGTTCGAAAGCCGGGCTTTTGCTCGGACGCGGATCGGTTGTCATGCGCGGGCGCGCGACCATCGAGGAGATCCGCAAGGACCGTTACGGCATTATCGTGACGGAAATACCGTTTCAGGTGAACAAATCGATGATGGTGCAGCGCATCGCCGATCTGGTGCGCGAGAAAAAAATCGAGGGCATCGCCGATATACGCGACGAGTCCAGCCGCGAAGGCATTCGTGTTGTTGTCGAGTTGCGGCGCGATGCTGCGCCCGATGTTGTTCTCAACCAGCTTTATCGTCATTCGCAATTGCAGACGAGTTTCGGCGTGAACATGCTGGCGCTGAACGGCGGCAAGCCACAGCAGCTTTCGCTGCGCGACGTGCTGGCGGCGTTTATCGATTTCCGAGAGGAAGTCATAACGCGGCGCACAAAGTTCGACCTTAATAAAGCCCGCGACCGGGCGCATATTCTGGTCGGCCTCGCCATCGCCGTCGCCAATATCGATGAAATCGTTGCGCTGATCCGCAATGCGCCGGACCCGAACACCGCGCGCGAGCAATTGATGGCCAAGGACTGGCCGGCCAAAGACCTCGCGCCGCTGGTGTTGCTGGTCGCCGACCCGCGCCATTTGATGAGCGACGGCAATACGCTGCGGCTCTCCGAGGAACAGGCGCGCGCGATCCTCGATTTGCGGTTGCAGCGGCTGACGGCGCTTGGCCGCGATGAAATCGGCGAAGAGTTGAAAGGCCTTGCGGAAAAAATCGAGGATTATCTCGACATCCTCCGCAACCGCGAACGCGTGTTGACGATTATCAAGGACGAGCTTACCGCCGTGCGCGATGAATTCGCCACGCCGCGGCGTACAGAGATTGTCGATGCGGAAGGCGAGGTTGAGGACGAAGACCTGATCGCGCGCGACGATATGGTCGTGACCGTCACGCACGCAGGCTATGTCAAACGCACGGCGCTATCGACCTATCGCGCGCAAAAGCGCGGCGGCAAGGGCCGCGCCGGCATGAAATTCAAGGACGAGGATTTCGTCAGCCAGCTTTTCGTCGGCGTTACGCACACGCCGCTCCTGTTCTTCACGTCAACGGGCATGGCGTACAAGCTGAAACTCTGGCGGCTGCCGGAAGGCGCGCCGAACTCGCGCGGCAAGGCTTTTGTCAATCTGTTGCCGCTCGGGCCGGATGAGCGCGTCACCAACATTCTGCCGCTGCCTGAAGATGAAAGCGCCTGGGACCAGTTGCATGTGATGTTTGCGACGAAATCCGGCAATGTCCGGCGCAACAAGCTGTCCGATTTCCAGCGGGTGAACCGCAACGGCAAAATCGCCATGAAACTGGATGAGGGCGACCGCATCATCGGGGTGCGGGTCTGCCGCGAGGATGAGGATGTCCTGCTGACGACGGCGGCGGGCATGTGCATCCGCTTCCCCGTTGACGCCGTGCGCGTTTTCGCCGGACGGACCTCGACCGGGGTGCGCGGCATCAGGCTCGATAAGGGCAACAGGGTCATCTCCATGGCGGTGCTGCGCCATGTGGACACCACGTCGGATGAAGCCAAGGCTTATCTCAAGCACGCCGCCGCCATGCGGCGCGCGGCCGGCGACCATGACGCGGAAGATCCGGAAGATTCCGAAACACCAGACGTCGCCATATCGACGGAACGTCTCGCGGAACTCGGCGCAGCGGAACAATTCATTTTGACCGTCACCGAAAACGGTTTCGGCAAGCGAACGTCTTCTTATGAATACAGAACCTCGGGGCGCGGCGGCAAAGGCATTATCGCGATACAGACGACAGACCGGAACGGACCTGTCGTCGCCGCATTCCCCATCGAGGATTCCGACCAGATCATGCTCGTGACAGACGGCGGACAGCTCATCCGTACGCCCATTGACGATATCCGCATCGCCGGACGCAACACGCAAGGGGTGACGATCTTCCGTACACGTGAAGATGAGCATGTTGTTTCGGTTGGCCGCATCGAGGATGTGGACGAGAACGAAGAAGAGGACGAATAGGCGGCGTGCCGGCGCAGCGCCGCCATTTCGGGATTCTCGCCCACAGTGCGGAAGGCGCGGCGCTGTGCCTGCGCACATTCTGCCTTGAAGCTGAGAAATACCTTGGCGATCATATGCATCCGGATGTTTCGCTCGACTGCATCGCCATGGGGCATTCCATGCCGCTGTGGGATGCGGGCGACTACGCGCCGATTCGTGCGATCCATGCGCAATCGGTGGAGCGGCTGGCGAAAGCGGGCGCCGAATTTTTCGCCTGTCCCGATAACACCAGCCACATCGCGCTGGAACAGCCGGGGCCGGACTTCGCCCTGCCGGGATTGCACATTGCGCAAATCGTGGCGGCGGAGGCGGCAAGATGCGGCATGCGCAAAGTCGCTGTTCTGGGGACGCGCTATACGATGGAGGGGCCGGTTTATCCGCAGGCGCTTTCGGCGCATGGCGTTTCAGCGGAGATTCCAGACGCGCCGGAACGCAACTTCATAAACAGCGTCATCTTTGACGAGCTTGTGAAAGGCGATTTTCGCGACGCCGCCAGAGCCGGTTACCTTGAGATCATCGAGCGGATGAAAAAACAGGAATGCGACGGCGTTGCGCTGGTATGCACCGAAATCCCGCTCCTGATATCGGCTGATGCGTCACCGTTGCCCGTGCTTGATTCGACACGGTTGCTCGCGCGCGCCGCGCTTCAGGTTGCGCTGGGCCGCGCGCCCATGCCGGTTTGGCGCGGCGGCGCGTTTGAGGCTATTGTCGGGGCGAAACCAGAATAAAGGCGCGTTGCCCGTGGCGAAACGAATTGGAGTGAATGTCCTCAGGACCGCGGGCTCGGCTATCTTATTTTTCTCATTGATGTTTGTATTTCACTCGATCTACGGAATGTCTAAGCAGATAGACTTTTCTACAGAAGCACAAGCGAGCGCTTTAGTTGCGAGCGCAATGATAACTAGCGTCGTTTTTTTTTATTTCTTCTATTTTATATATCAAGTCATTGTTTTAACCGTTGAGAAGAGAAAGCGATTGTTGGCATATTACCTGCCGCTTGTGGTTTCAGTTATTCTTGCTGTTGTGGGCGGGTATCTTTATTTTTTTGACGAAATGTGGAGAGGCTCAGAAGTTGGTGTAGCGTATATTGGCTACGGCGCCGTTGGCGCGGTATTTAGCTCACTTAACTATAAAATTTTCATAAGGTAGAGCTATGTCGCAGAAACGAATTGGACTTTATCCCGGCACTTTTGACCCGCTGACAATGGGACATGTTGATATTGTCGAACGCGCCGTGAAACTCGTGGACGAACTGGTCATCGGCGTCGCCATCAATCGCGACAAGGGCCCTTTATTTTCCCTCGAAGAGCGCGTCGCCATGGTCGAGGAAGAGATGGCGCGGATTTCCGGCGCCAGCGGCGTGCCGATTTCCGTCAAACCATTTGAGTCGTTGCTCATGCATTTCGCCGAGGCTTCCGGCGCCAATATCATCATCCGCGGCTTGCGGGCCGTTTCGGATTTTGAATATGAGTTTCAGATGGTGGGCATGAACCAAGCCCTGAACGACGATATCGAAACGGTTTTTTTGATGGCCGATGCGCGCTATCAGTCCATCGCCTCGCGGCTCGTGAAGGAAATTGCGCGCCTTGACGGCAATGTAGACGCCTTTGCGCCCGCCCATGTGGTCAAACGGCTGAAAGCCAAATTTTCCGGAAAGTAGATTTCATTTTTCGCGCGCCCTGCGTTATAGGGAGGCGAATTTTCACTGGCTGGGACGGCCCTGAAGGAGTGTATATGCGTAAAATGGCCTTTATCGCGGCAATGGTCGCCGCATACGGTCTGGCGCCGGCTTTTGCTGACGATGACGATGAACCGGCGAAACCGACGCCGGCGGAATTTCTCCTGAACGCGCCTGACGATGTCTGGCGCGCCACAGATCCGGAAAACACGATCTACATGGATCTGCCCGCCGGACTGGTGGTCATCGAACTGCGGCCGGACTTTGCGCCAAATCATGTTCAGCGCGTCAAGGAACTCACGCGCGAGGGATTTTACGACGGATTGAATTTTCACCGCGTCATTGAGGGGTTCATGGCGCAGGGCGGCGACCCGGAAGGCGACGGCACCGGCGGGTCCGACAAGCCTGATCTGCAAGCCGAATTTACGCGAGAGGCCGGCAAGGTCGAAAACTTCATGCAGATCGGCCGCGACCGGATTGCGCCGCGGGTCGGTTATGTGGACGGCATGCCCGCCGCCGCGCAGCCGGAATCGCTCCGGACGTTTCTCAATGCGGGCGATCCCAAGCTCTGGCCGCTGCATTGCCCGGGCGTCATGTCCATGGCGCGCGCCACCGACCCGAACAGCGCCAACAGTCAGTTCTTCTTGATGATCGGCGATTCGCGTCTCAACCTCGATAAACGCTACACGGCCTGGGGCTGGATCATCGACGGGTTCGAAGCGACGCGCCGCATCGTGCGCGGCGAGCCGCCGACGCGGCCGACGCCGATCATCCGTATGCGCGTCGCCGCGGATATCCCGGAATCGGAGCGCACCGATTACCGTGTCATGAGAACCGGCACGGAAACCTTCAACGAATATCTCAACCTGACGGAGGCCGTCGATGAAACGGACTATGTCAAGGATATCTGTGAAATCCGTGTGCCGGTGAAAGTCGATGGAGTGATTGAACGATGAGCGATAAAATGATCCTGAGCCTTGAAACCGGCGATGTCACCATCGAGACCTTTCCGGACAAGGCGCCGCAACATGTGGCGCGCATCAAGGAGCTTGCGGAAGACGGATTTTACGACGGGCTGACGGCGCATCGCGTGATCAACGGCTTCATGGCGCAGATGGGTTGTCCGTCTGGCGACGGCACGGGCGGCTCCGGCCAGAATATCGACGCCGAATTCAACGATGTCAGCCATCAGCGCGGCGTGTGCTCCATGGCGCGCGCGCAAAACCCGAACAGCGCCGACAGCCAGTTTTTCATCTGTTTCGACGACGCCTCGTTTCTCGACGGCCAGTACACCGCATGGGGACGCGTTGTGGACGGCATGGAGCATGTGGACGCCGTCAATGAAGGCGAGCCCCCGGCCAACCCCACGAAAATCAAGTCGTTTCGGGTTGCGGCGTAGGTCTGCGAGAGAAACCGGAGCGTGAGATATGCTGAAACGCAAAATGTTTTTATTTTTGATTTCAGTGGCGTTGGGACCGATATCTCTTCCTAGCTGTACAACGGCGCAGAGTGTTTACGATCAAGCCCCAAGTTATGTTGTTAAATTCAGCAACGTTGACACTTTAAAGCTCGCCACATGCGCGGACGGTATATTCAATGAAAAGCATGAGTCCGCATACTATTCGGTAATCAAAGGCGGCGATCCTTATGTTATCGAACATTGGTGGCGTCTCAAACAGCTTGCACCTATGTTTATTTCTAAATTTTATATGGATCGTGTAGAGATCAATGGGCGGTTTAATGTTTGGGGCGATTATGGAGAACTCTATATCCCTATTGTAAAGGAATGCCTTGCCAGGATGGGCGGCAATGTCATAGGCGAAGTTTAAATTCCTTAAAAGTTAAGAGCTCGTTTGCTTTATCATTTCAAGAAGTCGTTTTGTGAACATCGCCTATCTCATGAACACCTATCCGTTGATCTCGACGACGTTCATCCGCCGCGAGATCGAGGCGCTGGAGCGTCAGGGTCAGCCCATAAAACGCTACGCCATGCGGCGCTGGGACGGCGAACTTGTCGACCCGCTGGACAAGGCGGAGGCTGAACGCACCGACTATATTCTATCGGGCAATACCGGCGCGCTTGTCGGCGGATTTCTGAAAGAGCTTGTTACAAATCCCGGCAAAATCGCAAAAGCATTCGGCCCGTGGCTGTCCTTGATCAAGCGCGCGCGCGGCGGCGTTGTCCGGCATGCGGCTTACTACATGGAAGCGGTCGAGTTCCGCCGCCGGTCGGCGCGCGACGGGATCGATCATGTGCACGTGCATTTCGCCACTAATGCGGCGGCGGTGGCGATGCTCTCGCGGATCATGGGCGGGCCTTCCTACTCATTCACCGTACACGGACCGGATGAGCTGACCGATGCGCCGCTGCTGGATTTTCCGGCCAAAATAGACCACGCGGCCTTTGTCGTCGCCATCTCGAATTTCTGCAAATCGCAGATCGTGCGTTTCTCATCCATCAGGGCGACGAAAAAAATCAAGATCGTTCATTGCGGCCTCGATCTCAAAGATTTCACAGCGGCGCCGCCGCCCGGCGATAAAACGTTCGTCTGTGTCGGGCGTTTGTGTCCGCAAAAAGGCCAGGCGATGATCCCGGAAGCGGTGGCCGCGGTGAAAAAAAACCATCCCGATGTGAAAGTTATGCTGATTGGCGACGGCGAATCGCGCGCGGAGGTGGAGGCTGAAATAAGCCGCTGCGGCGTCAGCGACAATGTTTCCATCGCCGGGTGGATGGAAAACAAAAAAGTACGCGAGCGCGTAGCGGCTGGCCGCGTCATGCTGCTGCCGACATTCGCCGAAGGGCTGCCGGTCGTGATTATGGAAGCGCTGGCGCTCTCGCGACCCGTAATCTCCACATATATTGCAGGCATTCCCGAACTGGTGGACGAGGGCTGCGGCTGGATTATTCCGGCGGGCGATGTTGACGCGCTCGTGCGCGTCATGGTTGAAGCGCTTCAGGCGGATCAGGCTTCGCTGGCCGCGCAAGGCGCTGAAGGGCGCCGGCGCGTCGAGGCGCGGCACGATGTCGACAAGGAAGCGGCAAAACTGAAGACGCTCTTCACGTCGGTTTGCGGGGCGGACGGGCGCGTGCATTCCGCACACGCATAAAGCGAACGGCCCGCCGGAAAATACCTCATAACTGATGAAAATCTAAAGGAATCCCAGTGTTGGTGGATAGATATCCACCCCCCTGTGTAATGGCCTTATGATGCCCTGTGATGACATTGAAACCAGCTACGGATCAAAATAGCGGCGTTGCGTTTCCACTTCCCGCCGACGGGGAGAATGGAAAATCAGCACTGCTGTGTTCGGGTGAGGATGTCCGCGAAATGACACGCCCGATCCGGCGCAATGCTATAGCCTCGAGCGGGAAAAAGCGAAAACAAAATCTCGCCTTCCGCGCGCTGACAGGGGCCCTGCATCGCAAAAAAATCCTGCACAACATTTCCGGCGAAGTTGTGCAACTTCCGCCGCAACGCCTTGCAGAATGCCGATTGCACAACGCGCGAAAAAGGGGGTTGTACAACTTTTCGTCACGCGCCATTCGCCGGCAGGGTAGCGTTCGCCTGTTTTGTCAGCCGTTCAAGCTCCCGGTAAAGACCCGGCGGTGCGTTGTGGCCGGCTGCTTCAAGGCGGGCCACAAGCCGGGTCATTTCCTCAAGTTTCGTGCGGTGCTGAAAACGCCGGAAATCGCGAAATTCCCGCGGCGAAATCAGATAGGCGGCGGGGCGGTTATAGCGCGTGATCGCAACCGGTTCTTGTCTTGCGCGAATCAAAAGCGCCGAAAACCGGCGGCGGGCGTCATAAGCGGAAACAAGTTGCATTCGATACTCCTTACAGGTGCGTTTCGCTTTATTGCGAATTTGAATACGCATAAAAAGGAGTGGGAATTGTCCGGCGCCGTTTCAAGAGAAACCATTCGTAGACAGAAAAACGGCCGCGCGATGCGGCGCCGGCTTGCATATCTGTACAGAAAGCAACATGCTGGTATTGCGCCGCCGCTATTTTCCAAGGCCGCCGAAGAGCCCGTATTTGATGTTGAGATAATCTTCGAGGCCGTATTTCGATCCCTCGCGGCCAACGCCGGAATCTTTTACGCCGCCGAAGGGCGCGACGGGCGTCGACAAAATGCCCTCATTTATCCCGACCATGCCGTATTCCAGCGCTTCCATGACGCGCCACGCCCTGCCGAGATCATTGGTGTAAAAATAGGAAGCAAGGCCGTATTCCGTATCGTTCGCCATTTTGATCGCATCTTCTTCCGTTTCAAAACGGAAAAGCGGCGCAACCGGGCCGAATGTTTCATCATCGGCGATGAGCATGTCATCGGTGACATCGCAGAGCAGCGTCGGTTCGAAGAATGTGCCGCCTTTTTCATGACGCTTGCCGCCGACGGCGATGCTGGCGCCTTTTTTTGTGGCGTCTTCGATATGGTCTTCGACTTTCTGCACTGCGCTGTCGTCGATCAGCGGGCCCTGATCCACGCCGTCCTCAAGCCCGTCGCCGACCTTCAGGGCGCGAACTTTCTCCGACAGTTTCTTGGAGAAGTCGTCATATATGCCGGACTGAACAAGTATCCGGTTCGCGCATACGCAGGTCTGGCCGGTATTGCGGAATTTGCACGCGATGGCGCCCTCGACGGCGTCATCCAGATCGGCGTCGTCAAAAATAATCAGCGGCGCATTGCCGCCAAGCTCCATGGAAACGCGCTTCATATTTTCCATGGCCTTGGAGGAAAGGGATTTGCCTGTTTTGGTGGAGCCGGTAAATGTGATTTTGCGGACGGCCGGGTTTTCGCAGAACTCGTCCGCAATGTCTTGCGCCTTTCCGGTGATGATATTGAGAACGCCTTCGGGCAGGCCGATATCTTCTGCGATGACGCCGAAGGCGAGGGCGGAAAACGGCGTCTGGCTCGCGGGCTTGCTGATAAAAGTGCAGCCTGCGGCGAGCGCGGCGGCGGCTTTGCGGGCGATCATCGCGTTCGGAAAATTCCAGGGCGTGATCGAGCCGACAACGCCGACGGGCTGTTTCGTCACGACGATGCGTTTGTCCGCCCAGGGCGAGGGAATGACATCGCCGTAAACGCGCCGGGCTTCTTCGGCGAACCATTTGAAAAACGCGGCGCCATAGGCGATTTCGCCTTTCGCTTCGGAGAGCGGCTTGCCCATTTCACTGGTCAGCAATTCGCCGAGCGTCTCCTGATTATCCATGAGCGCATCATGAATGGCATGACAATATTTCGCCCGCTCTTCCGCGCTTGCGTCGCGCCATGCGGGAAAGGCGTCCGCCGCCGCCTTGATCGCTTTTCGGGTTTCCTCGCGGCCGAATTTCGGGACCGAGCCGATAATTGCGCCGGTCGCGGGATTGTTCACCTCAATCACGTCGCCGGAAGCGGCGACCCACGCGCCGCCGATGTAACACTTTTCGCGGAAAAAACGGCTATCGGTCATGACGCGATTCCTTGTTTCGGGTTCTGTGGACGGCTTAGTGACTGCAAAGATATTTTGCAATTGCACCGTTCAAAAGCGATATTACGCCAACAAATGTATTCATTGAATTGTTCCTGAGAGAAAGTGGTCATGACTGTAAAATATGAAACGCCCCATGACGGGGTCGCCCTCATCACATTGAACCGGCCAGATAAGCTCAATGCCTATGATCGCCAGATGCGGGCCGATATGGCCCACGCGGTCAAGCAGGCTGGCAGTGATGAAGCGATCCGAGCGGTTGTGATTACCGGCGAGGGGCGCGCTTTTTGCGCGGGGGCTGATGTCAGCTTCTCCAGCGAGGAATACAGTATCGAAGATATTCTGAATACGGAATATGCGGCGTTTCTGCATACTATCAGAAGCATGCCGAAACCGGTGATTGCAGCCGTTAACGGACCGGCGGCGGGTATCGGCATGACGACGGCGCTCACATGCGACTTACGGGTGATGAGCGAAGAGGCTTACCTGATGAGCGCTTTCGCCAATATCGGTCTCGTGCCTGACGGCGGATTATCTTACTTGCTGACGCAGCAGATTGGCTATGCGCGCGCTTATCAGCTCGCGATTGAGGCGGAAAAACTTGATGCGGCGCGGGCGCTTGAATGGGGGCTAGTCAATCGCGTGACGCCGGCGAGTGAAACGCTGGAAAATGCGATTGCGTGGGCGGTGACGCTTACCGAACGCGCGCCGGCGGCCCTTGCGATGACGAAGCGTTCATTCCGCGCCGCCTGCGATGCAGGGCTGTCGAACGCCATGGCGTTCGAAGCCATGGCCCAGCGAACGCTAATTGCGAGCGAGGATTGCGCCGAAGGCGTTAAGGCGCTTTTTGAAAAACGAAAGCCGAATTTTAAAGGCAAATAATTAGCGCCAGTAATAGGACGGCCAGTCAAGCCCGTGGGCGATCATCGCCAGCGCACCTGCCGCGGCGAGGGCCGGGCCGAACGGGACCGGCGTGTCATTCGCAATCCGGCGACCGCTGAATCGCAGCATCGCAATAGACGCGAGCGCGAGAAGCGCGCCGCTGAAAACAATGGGTGCGAGCGCCAGCCAGCCGAGCCAGGCGCCGAGCGCAGCCAGCAGTTTTGCGTCTCCGCGGCCCAGCCCCTCAACACCGCGCGCCCGCACGAATAATTCCGCGATCGCGACAAAAACCAGATACCCGGCGCCGGCGCCGATCGCCGCGCCGGGCCAGGCGACGAATAATCCGAAGCCGTTGGCGATCAGCCCCGCCGCAATCAAGGGCAGCGTCAGCGCATCCGGCAGATATCCTGTCTGCGTGTCGATGAATCCAAGCGCGATGAGAAACCAGAAAAACACAGCCGCGCAAATCGCTGTTACGCCGGGCCCGAACAGGACAAGCGCAAAGACCGCCGCCAGCGCGCCCAGCAGTTCAACCACAGGATAGCGCAATGGAATTCGCATTTTACAGGCTGCGCATTTGCCGCCGAGCATGAAAAACCCAGCAAGCGGAACAAGATGAAAGGGTCTGATCTGTTCACGGCAATGCGGACAATATGAACGCGGCGCTATCAGATCGCCGCGTGACTCGCTCTCAACAAGTTTCCACATAACGGGTCCGCGATAAATCACGACATTCAGAAAACTGCCAATGACCAATCCCGCAACAGCGCATGTGATGAAAATGACCCAATCCGCCATATTCTCAAAACTTTCCTCGACCAGCGAAAAACAGTTTGGCGTGTTTTTTTCGCGCGCGGCCTTGTGTTTTTAAACGATTGATTCGGTAGCGCTAAATTGCAGGTCTTTTATGAAGCAGACATTGAATGCGCACAACATGCGCACGCCAAGACGCACCCCGTGCGCACACTGAATATTTTTCTCCCGGTAAATGTCACCAAACTGAAACAAAGGTGTCATTCCTCTGTCAAACGTCTCACTTAAGCGCCACCCCGAACCGGCGCGTGGGGCGCCCGGTTTTAGCGTGTAATCTTTTTTCCGGGGGCTTCCCAGAATGATCCAGCTTTCCAAAATGAAATCTATCATGTTTGCCGGCGCGGCGCTGTCTTTGGCGGCCTGTACGCAGGGTAATGATATCGAATCACCAGGCCCGACCAATCCAGGTACGCCGCCGGGTGGCGGCGGAGGCGGTGGAGGCGGCGGCGGAGGCGGCGGCGCTTCTTGTCCGTCCGGCTTTACCTGTTCGCGTTCGGTCGCAGGCAATCTCGTGGCCGAGCTTTCAGGCAGCGTATTGAGCAACCTGACCCTGAGAAACGAACCAGGCGTCGTATATGGAATCGACGGCCGTGTTGATGTGGGCGTCGATTGCGGGGCCGATGGTTCCGGCGGCACCTCCGCGACGCTGACGATTGAGCCCGGCGTAACCGTTTTCGGCTCCTCCGGTTCAGACTACATTGTCGTTAACCGATGCTCGCGCATGATCGCGGACGGTACGCAAAGCGCGCCAATCGTTTTTACGTCAGAAAATGATCTTGCGGGGACGCAGGCCGATCCTGAGAATGCAAATTCGGAATGGGGCGGACTTGTAATTCTCGGCCGCGCGCCCATCAACCGCTGCATCGTCGGAACGCCGGGTACTGTTCAGTGCCAGAACAATGTTGAGGGCGTGACCAATCCGGAAGCGCAGTATGGCGGCGCGACCGACGACGACGATAGCGGTGTCATCCGTTACGTTCAGGTGCGTTTCGCCGGCTTCCCGCTGAGCTCAGGCAACGAACTTAACGGCATTACATTCGCAGGCGTCGGCAGCGACACCCTCGTCGATTACGTCCAGGTTCACAACAATTCGGACGACGGCATCGAAATGTTCGGCGGTACGGCTAATCTCAGGCATATCGTTCTGACCGGGAACGACGACGAATCGCTCGACACCGACAATGGCTGGAGCGGCAGCGTTCAGTATATGGTGATCAAGCAGCGCGCATCCGGCGGCGATAACGGCATGGAAATGTCCAGCGTCTCCGAAGGCTTTACGCCGGCGACGGATCCGAAAATCGCTAACTTCACGCTGATCGGCACACAGTCGCGCGCCATTCGCCTGAACACCGGCCATGTGGGCGAGTTCTATAACGGCATTGTCGTTCATCCTGATGAATGTTTCCGCTGGGAAGATGCAGGCGACGCCAATGCATCCTACACGCCCGGCGCCGATCCTTCATTCGACTCCGTGCTTTTTGATTGTCCGACGCTTTTCTCTTCTGACTCAGATGCGGCGGAAGGCAACGCATCGCTTGCCGCAGGTACGAACAACGACACCATGTATTCAAACATGCTGTCGGCCATGTTCTTCCCCGGCATGGCGGCGCAAAACGCCACGGCGTTCGATCTGACGACGCTTGGCGGCGGCTTCTTCGAGGATACCGACTATGTCGGCGCGTTCGATCCGGATACGGAAACCCCGACAAATAACTGGGCGACCGGCTGGACGTTCCGTTTGTTTGACGATCCAGTCTGTCCGTCCGGTACGACGATGACAGGTACAAAAAACGGCCTGAATGTCTGTAGCGTATTCGGCAACCAGACGGCCGATCTCACGCTGACCCGCGGCAATATCTACGAACTCGACGGCCGCGTCGATATCGGCGAGGATGCAGGCTCGGATCTTTCAGGCGGCACGCCGGCGGTCCTGACAATTGAAGCTGGCGCGACAATATTCGGTAACTCCGGTTCCGACTATCTCGTCGTCAATCGCGGCTCAAAAATCTTTTCTCTCGGCACCGTCCAAAATCCGGTCATCTTCACGTCCGAAGGCGATCTGGATTCGCCCAACCGGAATGACGAAGACAATAACTCCGAATGGGGCGGTCTCGTGGTTCTCGGCGCCGCGCCGATCAACCGGTGCATCACGGGTACCCCGGGCACGGTTGCGTGCCAGAATAACATCGAGGGCGTAACCAATCCGGAAGCGCAGTATGGCGGTGCTACACCCGACGACGACAGCGGCGCGATCATGTACACGCAGGTCAAATTCGCCGGTTTCCCGTTAAGCTCTGGTAATGAGTTGAACGGCCTCACCATGGGCGGCGTCGGTTCGGACACAATTGTTGAATATGTCCAGGTTCACAACAATTCCGATGACGGCATCGAGATGTTCGGCGGTACGGCGAACCTGAAATACATCGTTCTGACCGGTAACGACGATGAGTCGCTCGATACTGACAATGGCTGGAGCGGTAACCTGCAGTTCATGATTATCAAGCAGCGCGCCAATGGCGGTGATAACGGTATGGAAATGTCGAGCGTGGCCGAGGGCTTCACGCCGGCGACCAACCCGACGATCGCCAACTTCACGCTGTTCGGCACGCAGTCGCGGGCAATTCGTCTGAACACCGGCCATGTGGGTACGTTCTACAATGGCGTTGTGGTTCACCCGGATGAGTGTTTCCGTTGGGAAGACGCCGGCGATGCGGCGCCAGCTTATGGCGGTCAGAATGTTGATCCTTCCTTCGAAGGCGTCGTATTCGATTGCCCAACGCTGTTCTCATCGGACTCTGATGCAGCGGAAGGCAATGCGGCGCTCGCCGCAGGCGCCGCCATCGACACCGCTTTCTCAGATTCGTTGATCAATATGTTCATCAACGGACCGAATGAGGACGCCGCGACGCCCGCTCCAACGGCGCTGTCCAGCATCGACAGCTTCTTTGTCGACACCGACTATGTGGGTGCTGTTGAAGACTCCAACGATCGCTGGTGGGCTGAGTGGACCTGCGGTTTGGATGCGACTGATTGCTAACACAAGCGTAGTGCGGCGGCGCGCGTCAGCGCGCCGCCCTTATTCGATCGCACACAAATTAAGGTAAATGTCATGAAGTCGTATCTTTCTTCCGGGAGCGTGATGCTTGCGTCAGCCATGTTCCTTCCGCCCCTGACGGCGAACGCCCAGGACGCAACCTCCTCAATTTCAATTCAACCGACGATTGGCGATGAAATCGTGGTTCGCGGACGAAACATTCCGGACCCGCAACGCGCGACATCGGCGGTGGCGACCTTTCTTTCTGAAGAAGACCTTGACCGTACGGGCGATGACACCGCCGCCGAAGCGCTGAAGCGTCTCAGCGGTCTCAGCGTCGTCGGCGGAAAATTCGCTTATGTGCGCGGATTGGGGGACAGATATTCTTCGGCGCGGCTAAACGGCTCGCCGCTTCCCAGTCCCGAACCGCTCCGCCGGACCGTTCCGCTTGATCTGTTCCCGTCAAATATTCTCGGCGGCGCAACAGTTCAGAAAACCTATTCGTCGAATTATCCTGGCGAATTTGGCGGCGGCATTATTGATCTGCAAACCATTCGCGACCCGGGCGAGTCATTTCTGAACGTCAAACTTGGGGTCGGGATCAATACATTTACAACAGCCCATGAAGGAATTTTCGTGCGCGGCGGCGACCGCGACTGGCTGGGCTATGACGACGGCACGCGCGATATCCCGGCGCCGCTCGCGACGGTGATCGATAACGGCCAGGTGCTCGCTGATTTGTCGGACGCGGAAGTTGAAACCATTGGGGAAAGCCTCACGAATTCTCCGCTTAATGTCATTCAAAGCGGCAATATCGGCCCGAATTTCGAAGGCACCATCGACGGCGGGTTTTCGCGTGATTTCAGCAACGGGATGACGTTCGGTTTTGTCGGCGTCGCCGGGTACAAGCAGGACTGGAAAACCGAAGAGGCGCTGAAACAGGTTGCTGCGGATGATGCAATCCGCAGCAGTTACAACTCCGTTGAAACCAGCCTTGACGTGACCGTCAACGCGCTCGGTTCCGGCTCTCTTGAGTGGGACAATCACGGCGTGACTGCGACGGCGCTTTATATTCACTCGACGCGCAAGGAAGCCCAGATTGAAGACGGTTTTGACTTCAACGCCCCGGGCGATGGTTTTGTTTTCGATGAGTCGAGTTCGTTTCTGGAGCGTCAACTCGCCATGGCTCAACTGACGGGAGACCATATTTTCGGCGATCTGGAAATCAACTGGCAGGGTGCGCTCGCGCGATCTGAACGCGATTCGCCATATGAACGTTCGCTTCGCCGCTTCAAGGACACCGTTGACGGCGCGCCGCTTTACAGTTTCGCCAACAACAATTCGATTGCGTTTTCGGATCTCGTTGACGACAGCGTCAGCGGCGGCATTGAGCTACTCTATAATGTGCCTATTTCCGGTGCGCGCGAAATTATCCTCTCGGGCGGTTACGAATATTCCGATCAGGATCGCGAATTCAATTATAATGAATTCCAGTTTGCCGGGATTTCGAACGATCCGGATTTCCAGATGGCCCGGCCGGACTTCCTGTTCTCTCCGGACAATATTGATCCGGCGCGATTGGTCCTGATCGATCTGTCGACCCAAGGGTCGGAGTCCTATCAGGGCGACCTTCTCATCCATGCAGGCTACGCGCAGGCGGAACTGGAATTAATTCCGGCCGTGCGTACGACTGTCGGCGTTCGCTATGAAGACGCGGTGCAAACGGTCAATACGTTTGCACGCAACGGCAATACAGGGCCGGGCGCCAACCTGGAAAATGACTACTTCCTGCCTTCTGCGACCGTAACGTGGAATTTCACCGACAATATGCAATTGCGCCTCGGTTATTCGCATACGCTCGCCAGACCGCAATTCCGCGAACTCTCGCCGTCGCAGTTCGTTGATCTTGAAACAGACCGGACCTATCGCGGCAGCGAACAGCTCGTGGATAGCGAGTTCAGGAATTATGATGCGCGTTATGAATATTATCTCGGGCGCAACCAGTTCATCACATTGGCGGGTTTCTACAAGGAGATCGAAAATCCGATTGAAGAAATTCTTTATGATGAATCAACGTTTTCTTATGTGACAACATTCATCAATTCGCCGAAGGCGGATCTCTATGGCGGCGAGTTTGAATACAGAACGCGTTTTGGCATTCCCTGGAGCGATTGGTTTGACCGCCGGGAGTGGCTGTTCTCGGTGAACTACACATACACCAAATCAGAAATTAAAGTCGCGGCGGGCGATCAGATTATTGATCCTTTCTCCGGCGCACCGCTTGACGCTTCGCTTTACGGTCTCGAAGGCGCGCCGCTGCAGGGCACGCCAGAGCACATCGCAAACGCCCAGTTCGGCTGGGAGGACGAGGACGATCAGTTGACCGTGCTTTTCGGCTGGGTGGATGAGCGAATCCTGCAACGCGGCGACAGAACCGGCGGCGTGTCTGATGTCATCGAAAAGCCCGGGATGCAGCTGGATGTCGTCTATCGTCAGGACATCATCGTCGCCGGATCGGAATTCACGATTGGCCTCAGCGCCCGCAATTTATTGGGCGCGGAGCATGAAGAATTCCAGCTGAGCGATGCGACCGCCAGCGGCCGCAGTGAATTCAACACCTACAAACGCGGCCGCAGCCTCTCGGCCAGCCTGACCGCCCGCTTTTAGGGGCGTTCGGTCTTTTATCGGGAAAGCAACCTTTTCGTGTGCAAAGGCGTAATTGGGTACGGATTGGTTGCTAAGCATAGGGAAAAGCTGAAACTTCCAGGAATTTCAGTCTCTTTTCCTTAATATTTCGGAAGAAATTTTAATGCAGCCGTCCTATTCTATAGGCGGCTGCATATCGTTTTGATAAGGCTTTATGGTTACTGAAGACGCCTATATTGCAAAGCGCGCCCGTCAGCGTGAGGGGCGCAGGTGGTAGAGTTTGGCCAGTCTTGACTTTTTAGCTGTTCCCGATCGGGTCAAAGGCGCGCTGGGCGGCGCGCGGGCGCCCCGTATCGCCGAAGGGCTGTTGGCGATTGGGCTCGGGGCTTTGATCGCATTAGGCTTCGTCAAGCTTCTGGCGCCGCTGCCAACGCCTCAAGGCGATCCGCTCGCGGCTGCGACGCCGCTCAACCACGCGCAACAACGTGAACCACTGGTGGTGAAAAGCCCGTTTCCGAAAACTGAAACTGTAGCGGCGCCTGAAACGGCGCCTGAAGTGGAAGAGACCGCCCTTGATCTGACGCTTACCGGCGTCTGGCCGGGCGACGATCGCGCCTCTGCGATTATCCGCAAACCGGATGGCAAGCAGGACACATTCGCAATTGGCGATACAATCGTATCCGGTGTAACGCTGGCGGCGGTTTATACCGATCAGGTCATCATTCAGCAAAACGGCGTACGGGAATCCCTGCGATTTGAATCCAAACCGCGCGTCCCCTCGCGTGTCTCGGCGCAGAATGCGCAACAGCCGGCGCCCTCACAAGGGCCCGCCAATCCGATTTCTAACGCATCGCTACAAAGTTTATTCCAAATTCGGCCCGTGCAGGCTGATGACGGCGGTATTGAGATTGCAATTTTCGCCGGCTCGGATGCAGGAAAGTTCCGCCAGACGGGATTGCACGACGGCGATATTTTGAGATCGATAAACGGCGCGCCGCCGCCGATGGATCCTCAGGCGCTAACGCAGCTGTTCAATCAACTCGAGAGAAGCGGGGAGGCCGTGCTTGTCGTAGAGCGCGAAAACGAAAGCCAGACCATATCAGTGTCATTAAATGAATTGGGAATAAGGTAATGGGGCGAGCAAGGAAATCACTTCTGGCGTTGGGAATGCTGGCCCTGGTCGGGTTCGCGTCCCCAGCGTTTGGGCAGGAAAATTGCGGCGAGCCGTTCAACTATGAAGAAGCTGATATACGCGCTGTTATCGATGAAATTTCCATGCGCACCGGCCGCACTTTTCTGCTGGACCCGAGCGTACAGGGGCGCGTGACGGTCAAATCGCCGGCGAATGGCGGAATTTGCGCCGATGAGGCATGGGAATTGTTTCAGGCGATGTTGCGCGTAAACGGATTTGTGGCGACCCCGGTCGGAGAGAATAAATATCGTATCGTCCCCTTGCAGCAGGCGGCGCGCGCAGGCGGTGAAGTCGGCGAGGGGCGGGGTTCGGATTTTGTCACACAAATTGTACGATTGAATTTTGTTGATGCGCGGGAAGCGGCGGCGAATTTGGCGCAGATCATCGGCCAGAACGGCGTTGTCAGCCCAGTGCGCACCGGCAACTCTGTCATCATCGTTGACACGGCCGATAACGTTGCGCGCATACAGGAAGTCTTGCGTCAGTTGGACCGGGACGCGACCGTTTTCCGAACCATTCCCCTGGAAAATGCGTCGGCTTCGGATATTGCGCGTCTTGTGCGCGATCTTGGCGCCGAGCTTTCCGAAGACGGCAACAGCCGGGCCTCATTCAGCGTCGTTCCAGTCGACGCCAGCAACTCACTACTCGTTCGAGCGGAACCAACATTAATGCGGCGGCTGGAAATGGTCATTGCCGAACTCGACCGCTATGGCGAAGAGACGTCTGATTTGATCGTTGTTACGCTCAAACATGCAAATGCAGAAGAGCTTGCGCCATTGCTGGCGGAAGTGGCGAACAACGCCGCGGCGGGCGGCCCTGACGAAGCGCCATCGTCCCGCAACCGCGCCACGGTGTCGTTTCACAAGCCCACGAACGCTATTATCATCAATGGCGACGCCAGCATTCAGCGCACGCTGCAAAATGTCATCGCACAGCTCGATATACGCCGTCCGCAGGTGTTGGTGGAAGCGATTATCGTTGAAATTTCAGATACAACGGCGCGCCAGCTTGGCGTTCAGTATTTTCTGACGGGCGATAATATTCCGTTTTCCGCAACAAATTTTTCCGGCTCTCCAAATATTTTTCCGGCGGCCGGCGCGGCTCTGTTAAGCGGCGACCGTTTTTCCAACGTCTTTGAAACAACGTCGACCGTAGTAACCGATGACGGCGTGACAACGAATTCAACGTCAGAAGGCCTGCAGTCTCAACTGGCGACACAGGCGCTGCAATCGTTGCTGGGCGTGCAGGGGCTGACCCTGGGCGGCGGGTTTGAGTTTGGCAACGGCAATATTTTTGGCGGCATATTGACCGCCCTGAAAAATGACTCCGATTCAAATGTCTTATCGACGCCATCAGTCATGACGCTGAATAACCAGACCGCGCGTCTGCAAGTGGGGCAGGAAATTCCAATCACGACGGGCGAAGCCATTGGCGACGATTTCCAGAACGCCTTCCGGACGGTGGATCGCGAGCAGGTTGGCGTCATCCTTGAGGTCACGCCCCAGATCAATGACGGCGACACGGTAACCATGGAAATCATTCAGGAGATTTCAAGCGTGGCAGGTCCAATCAGCACGTCATCCACGGATTTGATTACAAACAAGCGTGAAATCTCAACAACAGCGCTTGTGGACAATGGCGATATTCTCGTCATTGGCGGTCTGATTGACGACCAGCGCGAAGAGCGTGAGGAAAAAGTGCCGCTGCTCGGCGATATTCCCGGCATCGGCAATCTGTTCAAGCAATCCTCGCGCGAGCGCCGCCGCCAGAATCTTATGGTTTTCATTCGTCCGACAATTATTCGCGACCAGCAGGCGGCAAATTCCGCGACGCAGCGCAAGTTTGATTACATGCGCGCGCGCGAACTGTTACGTGATGGCGGCCCGACGTCGGAGATGGAACGGCTTATAAATGAGGTTACGGGCGCCGCCCCGGTGTCTCCGGTGCAATAAAAAGTTAGCGTCACTTAAGATGAGCGAAAACGCAGACATCAAAACGCCGCGGCTTGCTTACGCATTCGCCAAAGAACGCGGCCTGCTTGTGCTGGACGGCGATGCGCGGCCTGTTGTTCTGGGGGCGAGGGGCGAGCCTGATCCCTGGGCGGTGATCGAAGCGCGGCGCGCGGTCGGCGAAGCTGTCATCGTTGACTTGCTGCCGTCTGATGCGTTTGAGCGCAGGCTTTCGGAAGTCTATTCTGTTGAAGGCATTTCAACGTCTGAGTTATATCTCGACAATGACGAAAGCGATCTGGAATCGCTGGCCGAGGGTCTGCCGAAAACAGCCGATCTTCTCGATAGCGAAAATGATGCGCCGGTCATTCGTTTGATCAACGCGTTGATTGCGGAAGCGGTCAAAGTGAAGGCGTCGGATATTCATATCGAGCCCTATGAAACGGCGCTGTCTGTCCGTTTGCGAATTGACGGCGTGTTGCGTGAAGTCCTGTCCTTACCGCCGCGAATGACCCCTGTGTTGACGTCAAGGGTTAAAGTAATGGCGCGGCTTGATATTGCTGAACGGCGAGTGCCGCAAGACGGGCGCATATCCATCGCCCTTGGCGGCAAAGCGGTTGATGTTCGGGTGTCGACTTTGCCGGCGCGGTTTGGCGAGCGCGTGGTTATGCGCATCCTTGATAAGGATGAGGCCCGGCTTGATCTTGATGGCCTCGGCATGCCGGCTGATGTCCTGTCGCGTTTCAAGCATGTGCTGGCTCGGCCAAATGGCGTAATTCTCGTCACCGGCCCAACCGGGTCCGGCAAGACCACGACGCTTTACGGGGCGCTGACGCTGTTAAACGATCCGAGCCGAAATATTCTGACAGTTGAAGATCCGGTTGAATACGCCCTTGACGGGGTCGGCCAGACGCAGATCAATCCAAAAGTGGGCATGACCTTCGCAACCGGGCTGCGCGCCATACTTCGACAGGATCCTGATATCGTCATGGTCGGCGAAATCCGCGATGTGGAAACGGCCGAAATTGCCGTGCAGGCCTCATTGACGGGACATCTTGTGCTTTCCACTGTGCATACAAACTCAGCCACCGGCGCGATTACGCGATTGCGCGACATGGGCGTGGAGCCGTTTTTGTTGTCATCGACGGTGGCGGGCGTGATGGCGCAGCGTCTTGTGCGCAGATTGTGCCCGTCCTGCAAAGAGCCCTATGAGGCGGATGCGGCGACGCGCCGGCTTATGAACGCCGACAATGAGGATTCAATTACACTCTATCGCGCCGTAGGATGCGGTCGATGCAATCATACCGGCTATGAAGGCCGTATCGGCGTTTACGAATTGATCGTCGTTGATGACAAGATGAAACGACTTATTCACGACGACGCCAGCGAGCATGCGTTGGGCGATTATGCTTTTCAAAAGTCGGAAAGCCTCGCGCAAGCGGGTTTTCGGCACGTGCGGTCCGGCGTGACGTCTTTGGAAGATGTCTTGCGCGTCGTGCATCAGGAGGAAGACGATGCCGGCGTTTGAATATGAAGCGCTGGATACAAGCGGGAAGACCAGACGCGGCGTTTTGTCCGCTGACAGCCAGCGTCATGCGCGCCGGGAGTTGCGCGGGCTGAATATGACGCCCATAAAACTTTCAACGCCCCGTTCCAGCGCGCGGTTTCAAACGATCGGGTCCCGGGATCCGCGCATCAAAGCTTCCCAGCTTGTGGTCGTCACGCGGCAGCTTTCAGCTCTTATCGGCGCCGGAACCCCCCTGGAAGAAGCATTGAACGCGGTCGCTGTGCAGTCGGAAAAAGGCCATGCGCGCACGCGTTTGCTTGCCGTGCGTGAGCGCGTGATGGAAGGTTGGCGTTTCGCCGACGCGCTTGGCGAAGATAAGAAATCTTTCCCCGCGCTGTACCGCGCCGTCATAGCCGCAGGCGAAGCTTCCGGCGACCTTGCCGGCGTTCTCGACCGGCTCGCAGGCATGCTTGAAAAAAATCGGGCGATTAAAAACAAGGCGATCGCATCGCTGATTTATCCGGCGGCGTTGGCGGTGATCGCCGGCTGCGTCGTCACCGCATTGATGATATTCGTTGTCCCGAAAATCATCGAGCAGTTTAATGCGTTTGGCGAAGAATTGCCTTTGCTGACGAAAATAGTTGTCGGCATTTCAGACTGGACGGTGCAATACGGCGTTTATGCGCTGTTATTTCTTATCCTTGCTGGTGTGGCGGGGTGGCGCGCGCTGAAGGAGCCATCCATCAAACTGGCTTTTGACCGATTTTTGTTGCGCATTCCGGTGTTCGGGCGGTTGATGCGGGCGGTAGACGGCGCGCGCTTCGCCCGCACGCTGGCAACGCTTTTCTCCGGCGGCGCGCCGTTGCTCGACAGCATAGTCGGCGCGCAGCGGACCATGTCCAATAGTTATATACGCGACCGGCTGAACAAAACGGTCACGATGGTTGGTGAGGGCGCATCGCTTGCGGCTTCGCTGAAACGCGCGAATGCCTTGCCGCCCATGCTGGTGCATATGGTGGCCGCGGGCGAGCGGGCCGGCGCGCTTTCCGAATTGCTGGACAAAGCGGCGGTGCAGTTGGAAGAAGAGTTTGACACAGCCACCACAGTGGCGTTGAGATTGCTCGAACCCGCAATCATTGTCGCGATGGGCGGCGCCGTGCTCGTCATCGTCCTGTCAATTTTGTTACCCATCCTGCGTCTCAACACGCTTGCCGCCGTATAGGGACGGAGAAATTCATGATAGAGGAAAAAGCCGTGCATTTAGCAAGATGTAAACGCCGCAAGCAACGCGGCATTACCCTCGTCGAGCTACTGGTCGTGTTGGCGATTCTGGCGCTGATTTCAGCTATAGTCGTCATCAATGTTTTGCCGGCGCGCGATCAGGCGGCTGTCGACAAGGCGCGGATCGACATCGGCGTTCTGGAAACCGCCCTCGATCAGTATCGTCTGGACATGCTGAATTATCCCACAACGCAACAGGGACTGGACGCGCTGGCGGCCGCGCCCGCTGACGCGCGCAACGCAACGCGTTATCGGCCCGGCGGCTATTTGCGCGGCGGCGCGCCGCTCGATCCGTGGGGCAATCCTTATCAGTACCGAATTCCCGGCGAACGGGGCGGCGCATATGACTTATTTTCCCTGGGCGCCGACGGTCAACCGGGCGGAGAGGGCCTTAATGCTGATATTGGCAACTGGGCGCAAGAACAGTAGCGATTTTCAACAGCGCCGGCGCCAGCAAGGCGTCACGCTCGTTGAGTTGCTTGTCGTGCTCGCTATCATCGCCATGATCGCGAGCGTTGTGGTTCTGAATGCGCCGCCGGCGAGAAGCGACATTGATCGTGCGAGCGAAGTGCTCGCGGCGCGAACCGCCTTCGCCGCCGACGAAGCGATTACGGCCGGAATAACAGTTGGGCTTTCAGTAACGGAATCCGGTTTCCGGTTCTTGCAATATGATGATGGCGAATGGAGCGAGACGAGCAAACCGCAATTGCGTCCGTACACATTCTCGGCAAATTACGCCGTATCATTCGATGCACAGGAAACGGCGGCGCAGAATGAGCGTAGCGAATCTCCAAGAGACGAAGAACGCCGCCCCGAGCCTGAAATTCGTTTTACGCCAACAGGAGAAACAACACCTTTTACCATGACATTCCGGTCCCGCCGCGGAACGGCTGCTGTGTCGCTGAATGATGCTGGAGAAGTCAAATTGTCGGCAGGCGGCGATGAGCAGTAGCGGTTCAGATCGTCAGCACGGGATCACTCTCGTTGAAACGCTGGTGGCGCTGGCGGTGATGGGATTTGTTATTAGCGGTTTGCTCGCCCTGGTTGGTCAGAATACGCGGTTTGCCGCTGCTATGACCGACCGCACATTTGCTTCGATCGCAGCCGATAATCTTATGGTGGAGGCTTTGGCGCTGGAAAACGCAACGGATACCGGCGAGTTGGAAGGAGAGATTACGGTCGGCGAGAGCGTCTGGATGTGGAAACGCACTGTGTCCGAGACGCCGGTGGAAAATATCGTCCGCATCGATGTCGAAATTTTACCGGTTGGCGGCGCACAGGTCTTGGCGAGCGCGACGACGCTGCGGAGAGTAGAATGAGTGTCTCGCGTCAATACGGCTTTACGCTGCCGGAAGTGATGATCGCGCTGTTGGTGTTTGCAGCAATTGCATCAGCCAGCGTTTACGCATTGCGACTTGGCGTAGATTCCCGTGATCAACTCGCCGCCGCTGATGAGCGTCTCAAATCATTTCAGATCGCCCGGACCTTAATAAAGGAAGATCTTGCGCAGGTCGCAGCGCGAAATGTCCGCGATGAGTTTGGACAACCGTTTCCCGCCGCATTTCGCGGCAATATTGTTGAGTTCGGCGGTAACATCCAGGAAGACGAAACATTGTTGCTGGCTTTCGTACGTCACGGCTGGCGCAACCCTAACGCAGCAACGCCGCGCTCATCTCTGCAATATGTTGAGTATCTGTTTAAAGGCGGCGCACTGGTGCGCCGGTCCCGGATTTACCTCGATGAGGCCGCACGCTCCGATACGTCTGAACGCGTCCTTTTTGAAGGTCTCGAAGATGCGCGCGCTTCTTTTCTGATCGGTGAGACGCGAGGCGAGCTGGAATGGGCGGATATCTGGCCTGTATCGAACGCCGTGCAGCCGCCTGCCGCAGTATCGCTCATGTTGATCTGGCCGGATCGCGCGCCGCTGGAACAACGCTTCTGGATTGGCGGGATCGGGAACGCGTCATGAACCCCTTAATTAACCCAGGACGCTCTCAACGCGGCGCGGCCTTGTTGATTGTTCTGCTTCTCGCTGCGACTTTATCGTTTGTGGCGCTCGCCAGTATGGAAAAAACGACGCTCGCGGCAGCGCGCACGATGAATGTACAGTCGCGTGGCGAGGCCATCTGGCGTGGATTTGCAACGGAAGCCCTTGCAGTAGCTGCAATTGAACGCGCTTATTCTGAAAATAACGGGCAAATTTCACTTGATGATCCGTGGGCGTCTGAACCACTGGTCGTGCCGTTTGAAGAGGGCGCGGCGCGCATTGCTTTCGTAGACGCTAGCTTGTGTTTTAACATCAATAGTCTGCGCCAGGTCACGGATAATCCGCTTGAGGCGCCTGCTATTCAGGAATTTATTCGTCTGGCGGGACATTTGGAATTCAGTGAGTTCGAAGCTGCCGCGCTTGCCGAAACAATCGCTGATTGGGTCGATGACGACGCCAGCCGCCGGCCGCAAGGAGCCGAAGACGAATACTATACAGTTTTGCCGTCTCCGTATCGCACGGCGAACCAGCCTGCGGCGTCCGTTTCAGAAATCAGGGCTGTCAAAGGCGTAACCCGCTTCGCCTATCACACGCTGAAGCCATATCTTTGCGCCAGTCCTGACGATGAGCCCAATGAACTTAACGTCAACATGCTGTCAGAACGTCATGCGCCAGTGTTGGCCGCAGCGCTCGGACCAGAAGCGACGTTGCAATCCGCCATCGATATCATTGCTGCGCGCCCTGTCGGGGGCTACGAGAACACCGCTGCGTTTCTTGCCAATCCATTAATCGAGGCGCTGGGCCCGCCGGCGGACGCAGGCGAAAGGTTCACCCTGGTTTCAAAACGCCTCAAGGCGCGTGCAGAGATTATTTATGATACTGCGGTAGTTGAAGTGACAACGGACCTCGCAGTTGACGATACGGGCGCCGCGCGCGTTCTGTCGCGGCGTATCGGAGCGGAAGAGTGAACGAAACGTTAATTCTGATACTCGGACAAACGCCTGCGGCGCCTGTAATCTGGGCTTTCCACAGCGAGGGCCGGGTGCGTCTTGCGAATTTGGCTGAAAATGTCGCTGACCTTGCTTCTATCGCCAGCCGGGCGAATGCGGCGCGGCAAGTTGTTGCGATCCTCCCGGGGGAGTGCGTAACGATGCGCGTAATTCCCGCGCCGCCGAAAACGCAGCGACAGTTTCGCGCCGCCTCTCACTACCTTATGGAAGATGAACTGGCTGAATCTATCTCCAACGTCCATATGGTCGCGGTGCGTCATGAGAGCGGCGCAGGCATGGCTTTTGCGATCAAGCATTCCGTGCTGGAAACTTGGCGGGAGGCCTTGGCGGAATCCGGCGTGTTTCCCGATGTGATGACTGTCGATTTTGCACTTCTTCCTTCAACGTTGGAACGGGCAGTTCTTGTCGACTTTCCAGACCGTCTTTTAGGAAGCGCGGGGCTACAGGGCTTCGCTGTTGAAAAGCCAGTGGCGGACATGATAGCGGCGTCGATCCTCAGCGATGAATCGATTAAAGAAATTGTGCTCTACGGTGAAAGGGCGTTCGATGGCGGCGATTGGGAAAGCTTCACGCTCGACTGGCGCGATCCGCTAACCGACGAGGCGATAATCGCCCTATACGCCGGCGCGCTTGATGCGCGACCGGCGCCGAATTTTTTGCAAGGCGAGTACCGCAAAAAACGGGACTGGAGCGCTGCCGCAGGACCGTGGCGGCGGACGGCCGCGCTCGCCGCAGCGTGCGTGGCGGGGCTGGTGTTTGTTTCTGTCGCCGACAGCGTTCGAACTTTGCGGTTCGCAGAGAGTCTGGAAAATGAAACGCTGTTGCTGCATCAGGCGGCGTTTCCTGACGCGGCCTCAGCAGACCCGCGCACACATGCGCGAACTGTGCTGGCGTCAAGCGGCGGCGGCGCTGCGCTGTTTTTGCCGATATCCACTTACATCGCAGAAACGTTGGAGGAAGTGGGAGACGTACAGATTGACCGCGTGCGGTACAACGCGGAACGTAACGAGTATTCTGTCAATCTGCGTGTCGCCAATGTCGAACAACTGGACGCATTCAAACGCATTCTTGCTACACGCGGCGTGACGGCGACGGAAAGCGGAAGCGTTCGGCGTTCCGGCGGATATTATCTGGGCGAGTTAAGGATGAGCCTGACATGACCGGCTGGTGGAATGACCTTTCCTCGCGCGAGCGCTTGCTGGTTGCATGCGCCGCATTGCTGGCGGGCGCGCTCTTGTTGTCGCTGGTGATTGTGCGGCCTTTGTTTGGCTGGAATTCATCCGCAGACAGTAAGGTTCGTCAGGCGCGCGACGCTTATGAAATGACGGCTGCTGCAGCGGCGGTGTCTGGCCGTGCGTCAACGCCGGCCGCGGCTTCAAACACGCCATTGCGTCAGGCGATTCTTTCTACAGCCAGCAATGCGGGTATTGAACTTGTCCGGATTGGTTCCGCCAGCGATTCCCGGATAGAAATTCAGGCGGCGCCGGCAGATTCCGAAATATTATTTGCATGGTTGAGTGAACTTGAAAGCACTTACGGCATACATGTTACATTCGCTGATATGACAAAGGGCGATATGGGTCGCGTGAACTCGCAAATTCTTGTTTTCGAAGGCGGGTCATGAGCGACAATGGTGTCCATAAAAAAAACCAATGCTGGCTCGGTGCGCTTGGACTGTTGTCTTTCTTCATAACAGCATGCGTTGTCGCGCCAGCTTCGATGCTTGCGAAGTTGGTTGACGTCGAAAACCGGAATGTTGCTTTCGCCGCTATTGAAGGGACGCTATGGCGCGGTTCTATCGCGAATTTAAGCATCAATAACATATCGCTCGGAAATGTTGATTTTCAGCTTGCGCCGTTATCCTTGCTGACCTTATCACCGCGCATCACTCTGAACGCCGAAGGCGGCGACGTATTTGGCAGCGGGGTCATATCCTATGCGCCAAGTGCGAAATATTTCGCTTCAAATGTAAATGCTCAAATCAATCTGGGGGCTACAGCGACGAGCGGTGTTTTGGGGCAGCCGGTCGAGGGGTCGGCCGAACTTTTCGTTGAACAGTATGTTTTCACGGAAAGCAAGGGATGTATCAAGGCCGCTGGCGCTGTCTGGACCGATGTGCTGAATGCGCCGTCAAAGCGATATGATTTGCCTGAGCTTCCGTTAAGCGGCGAATTGCATTGCGAAGAGGGCGCGACGATTATTAAACTCAGCGGTGAAAATGTCCGCGCCGGGACCGATGTCTTGGTTCGTATTTTTCCCAACCTGACATATGAAGTGACGGCGAAGGCGACACCGTCTGAAGCGGAAGTCGCATCGGCGTTACGGTATTTTGGTTTTGAAGATCAAAATGGGGCGCTCATATATGGCGCCGCCGGCGTATTTAAAGGACCTGGATCATGAGAGTGTCTGGAATTTCCGTTTTTGCCTTTTTTCTCGCCGTCAGTGGGTGCGCTTCTCTTGGTCAGTCCAACGATGAGAATTCAAACGCTCAAACAGCAAATTCTGAGCAGACGCTTGGCAATGCAAGGCCGGCGCCCGGCGACCGGCTCAACATCATGCCGCTTCCCGAAGCGGTTCTGCCGGAAAAAAAATGCGGCATGGTTTTGTGGACGCTGGAGGGCAGACGCCCGGCAGCGATTTTTCGTTTTGTTTCAGATGAACGCGCTGAAATGAACTTGTCGGGCG
This sequence comes from Hyphococcus sp., assembly GCF_965228385.1. Classification (GTDB taxonomy): domain Bacteria; phylum Pseudomonadota; class Alphaproteobacteria; order Caulobacterales; family Parvularculaceae; genus Hyphococcus. Next base: position 1,033,357 of record NZ_OZ245810.1, read on the forward strand.
AAATGATCAATTTCAACCGCGTAAATTTTTCCGGTTCAAACGATTTCGGCGTTTTTGAGCAGCAGGTGTTTCGTTCTGAAAACGGGATTGAAGCCGAAGTGAACGCACAGTTTGGTTTGAGTTTTGACGGCGGGGCGTATCTTGAACGCGGCGTTATCAAGCTCCGTGATAATGACGGATGGAGTCTGATAACGCCAGCGGCCGGTATAGCGGGCTGTCGAGATTGATTTAATGCCCGCCAGCCAGACTTTTTAAAATAATCGCTGCGGTGCCGACAATGACGCCTATAGAGGCAATGTCATATCCTCGCTGGTTCGGCGTTTTCGCCGCGTGTGGTCCAAGATGAACGATTAAAACATAGATTAATGCGCCCGCTGCGGCGCCGAGCATCGCGGCTATTGGCAAACCATTTGACGCGTCGATTATCAAATTGGCGAATATTGCTCCGGCGAGTGTCGTAACGGATGCTGCAATTACAGCCAGTATAATCGATCTGGTTTTGCCAAGACCGGCCTGAACCAGAAGCGAATATGCAATAACGCCCTCGGGAAATTCATGGAACAGCAGTCCGCTTGTGGCAAGCCAGCCTGTAAACGCTTCTTCCTGAAACGAGGCGGCGTATATTGCGCCATCGAGAAAAGAGTGCACGGCAAGCGCTAATATGGACACATACCCGAACGTAAGAGCGGCGCCGTCTGCGCGGGGATTAACCAGCGCCTGAACGCCAATGCCGACCAGCACCATGAACATAAATCCAGCCGCCACCCAGCTTAACGCCATAGCGGAGAGGCTCAACGCTTCCGGAATCAGGTGAAACAGGACGCCGACACTCAAAAGTCCAACGGCGAAAGCGGAACAATATGCGCTATTGCGTTGCGCCCAACGCGTGAACATCGACATCGCCAGGATGCCAAAAAGACTGATACTCGCCGCTAGAATACTGGCGAAAAGTCCGTAAAATTTTAACTCAGCCCCAGGCAAACCCCGCAGGCCCCTTCCATGGCCGCTTGCATTCTCGCCTTATACAAAGGCGACGCCGATCAGGATAGCAATGAAAATGTTATCACGTCACTTTTTTTGTGGGCGCATGTGGTAAATTGAACAAACAATTTGTTGAAATTCCTGTGAAACGCTAAGGTTTCGCCTTGCTCTTTGTCAGGCCAACAGACTACTGTTTGCGCGATTCCGAGGGCTGGATTGCGTAAAAAACCGATTTAATTGGCGAGCGCATGGCGAACTGCGACCATCAAATCCATCATGAACCGCATGGCAAGGTTACCTGGCGATTGCTGGCGGCGCTTTGTGTCATTGTCGTATTCATGATCGTCGAAGTCATCGGCGGGATTATATCAGGCTCGCTCGCGCTCCTCGCCGACGCCTCTCACATGTTGACTGACGCCGCAGCGTTAGCGCTGGCTGCAAGCGCGCAATTCTTGGCGGCGCGCCCTGCGGATTCGCGGCTTCATTTCGGATATCGGCGCGCGCAGGTGCTGGCCGCCTTTGTAAACGGCATATTGCTGGTGTTTTTGCTGTGCTGGATCGCTTATGAGGCGTTCAGCCGATTCATGGATCCTGTCAGTGTTAATGCGGGTTTGATGATGTGGGTGGCGATTGCAGGCCTTTTGGCAAACGCTGCGGCGTTTTTCATTTTGCATCGGCGCGGTGAGCGCAATTTGAATGTACGCGGTGCGCTTCTGCATGTTGTCAGCGATCTGCTGGGCTCGGTTGCCGCAATTATCGCCGCTATCGTTATCATGACGACAGGCTGGATGGCGATTGATCCTTTGCTGTCTGTTTGTGTTGCCGTACTGATTGGATATTCCGCATTTCGACTCGTGCGGGAGACCGGTTTTATTCTCCTTGAGGGCGCGCCGTCTCACATTGACATCGATAAGTTGAGAAACGGGTTGAAGTCTGCATCTTCCAAGATAAACGATGTGCATGACATCCAGATTTCACAGATTACGCCTGAGCAGCCACGGTTGACCCTGCATGCCTGCGTTTCTTCACCAGGCGACGTGGCGGAAGCCCTGGAAGAGGCCAAGGCGTTTCTGGATAAGGAATTTCATATCCGTCACTCCACGATCCAGATTGAAGTGGGTGAATCCTGCCCCGATAGCGGCGACCGTCAACCGGAAAAAAACGGCTTTGAAATACGTGAAAAGAAAACGTCCAACGCGTCTGCGAACTTAACGGCTGGCGGCGGCGCTGCAGCTACGGTAGTGGTGGATTAACGAGCCTCTGCGCTCTCTTCATGCAAATCTTCGAAGCGCTTTCGCCCTCGCCAGTTGCGCGCACGGGCGGCCGCCAAAGCAAATCCAGCGGGTTTTTGCTCGGCGACGGCGATTTTTTTCAGCGCGGAAATCAGTGCGATAATGATAAGATAACCATCCCACATTTCCATCGAAGTTGAAGCACCGCCTATGGCGAAAACAACAAGCGACATTTGCGCATAATACGCAAACCGCCACTTCCATGGAGCAAGTTTTGGATTGGTTTTCGATAAATATACGCTCCAGGCTGACAGAAATGCGTACACAAATAAACTCAAGTAGATAAACAGCCCTATAAATCCGGAGCCTCCCAATACCTCAAAATAGATGCTGTGGGCGGCCTTTGCGGTCTCAGCGCGTTCTATATCGACGGTCTGAGCGATTTCTTTATCATAAGAATTACGTAGCCCTACGCCTGTTACGGGATGTGCAGTTGCAAGCTTCCAGTTGATAACCCATGCGTCTACGCGACCTATAAAAGAATCGTCCTGTGTTGCTTCTCCGATGGTTCTCATGCGTTGAGACCATTCGCCAGGCATAAACGTAATTGTAGGGATCATAACCAGCATTAATCCGGCCAGAATGGCGAATTTGTGCCTTGCCCGAATCCAGAAAAACCCCCCGAATACAATCAAGGCGATAAACGCGCCGCGTGAATGCGTGCCGACAATGGCGATAATCGCGAGGCAAAACAGAACGACGAGGCCGCGTTTGATCCACGGATTGGCGGCTTCGGCGCGTAGATAAAAAATTAGCGGCAAGATTGTCGCGACAGCAATGCCGAAATGGTTGTTGTCTTCCAGAACCGTATTCGGCAGACCTTGCACGCGATATTGTCCGAATGTGGCAAGTGTAAAAACAGCGCCTTTCGCGGCAAAAAATCCGATGGCGGCGACTATCGTCCAGACCATGGCATTGAAACGGAGCTTTCCAGCAGCCATTTGCGCGCAAAGCACAATGAATAACAGCGTTTTGATAAAGCGGTCGTAATAGATTTCTGAATTCTCCGGCGCCAGGGAGAAGATTTGCGACAAAGTCAGCCACCCGGCGAACGCGATAATTAATGATGTAATGGGGTCGAACCGGAACTTTGTAATCTCGCCGGATACGATGTAAGCCGCAACGACGACGCCTGCGATGATCACATTGAGTGGAACGCCATAGACGCCGTAAGCCGCCTGATGCGGCGTCATTAAGGTAAACCACGCCCAGGTCAGCAAACCCGCAAAAGGGTGCCGAAGCGCTGCTACGAGGCAGAGCGCTGTGAAACTAAGCAAAATGGCGTCGCGCATGGGCACCGGCCGGTTCAACGCGGGAAAGCCCGCCTGTCAGTTAAGCATATATACAAGGAATGGGCCGGGCGCCTCATCGCTTCGCGATGTTAATAATTTGCTTCGTAAACGGCGCGGGCGATTGAACGGGCGAGACAGTCGGCGGCGGCGGCCCCCACACGCGCAATCAGGCGTTGGCGCGAGAATTCCGGTCCAGCCGGCAATTCTTTTTGCGCTGTAGCAACGGCGAATACAATGTCGCCGTCGAACGCAGTATGAGCAGGGCGGATGGCGCGGGCGATCCCGTCATGGGCCATAATGGCGATGCGTTTTGCTTCAATGTTAGTTAATTGCGCATTCGTGGCGACAATTGCAATTGTCGTGTTTGCGCCGGCTTGGGTTTGTTCCGAGAAGCGAGAATGCGACGGGAAGGGGTCGGCGTTGTCACGCGCGGTGGTTGGCGTATGCGCGCCATACTCGCTGTTCAGTTCCCATGGCCAGGCGTAAAATGTTTTACCGTCCGGCATAAAAACGGAACCAACGGGATTAGCCGCAACCAGTGCGCCGACCATAATTCCGTTCTCAAGTGCAAGTGAAACCGAACCAATGCCGCCTTTGTTAATTCCAGCCATCGCACCACGACCGGCCCCTGTCGCGCCAAGCGTAAATTCAGCGCCGACGCATTTTGCAGCCTTGACGCCAAGCGCGCGGTAGGGAGGCGTTTCACCCCAGTTCTTGTCGCCGTCGTTGGAGAGATCATGGAGGACAGCAGCGGGTACAATAGGAATTGCAGGCCCTTTTACGCCAAGCCGCAAACCAATGTTTTTCGATGATAGCACAGACACAACGCCGTCCGCGGCGGCAAGCCCGAAAACCGATCCGCCCGTCAGCACAATCGCGTCCGCGCGGCCGACCAGGTTTTCCGGAGACAGAACATCCGTCTCCCGAGCGCCCGGCGCGCCGCCGCGTATGTCCACAGCCGTTACAAAAGAAGAAGCGCAGCGTAAAATGGTGACGCCGGTCTTTACAGTCTCGTCGGTCGCATTTCCAACCAGCACGCCCGGCACATCCGTAATCAGGTTCAGCGGACCGGTTTTAAGTCTCTTTTCGGTCATCCCCTTGCTCCATCTGAGTTCGTTGCGTATCTCCACTTTACCACAGGCGCAGCTTCAATGAGTTGATTTGTATATGCCTGCGCTGGATGGTTGAAAATATTTTGCGTCGGCCCGGTTTCAATAATTTTTCCGTCTTTCATCACCATAACGCGGTCAGCAATATCACGTATAACGCTCAAGTCGTGCGTGATGATAAGAAAAGAAACGCCACGTTCGTCACGAAGCGACTGCAGTAAATCCAGTATACGATTTCGTGCAGTTATATCGAGGGCTGACGTCGCCTCATCGAGAACAATTATCGATGGTTCGGTTGCGAGCGCCCGGGCGAGAGCAATACGCTGTCGTTGTCCACCGGAAAATGCGTGCGGATAATTCTGGAGAGCGCTGGCGTCGAGTCCAACCCGATTCAAAAGCACCGCCGCTCGGTCGGTTTTCTCGCTTTGCTCCATATGGCCGCCAAGGAGATGCAAGGGTTCGCAAATTATGTCGCGCACGCGCTGTCGTGGATTAAAACTCGAATAGGGATCTTGGAAAACAATCTGAATATTCCGGCGCAGCGAGCGCATGGTGCTGACAGTAGTTGATGGAAAGGTTTTGTTGTTGATGAACACAGCGCCGCCGGAAAGAGGTTGCAGAGCAAGCAGCGCTCTGGCGAGCGTAGATTTTCCACTGCCGGATTCTCCGACAAGCCCCAGAATTTCGCTTTTCGATAATGAGAACGAAACATTGTCCACTGCTCGAACAGGGTCTAATTTTTGCAAAATACTTCGCGGTTCCGCATAATAACATGAAACGTTCTTTGCGGTTAAAACGGCTGGTTGGGGTGCTGAAGGCCTGGCTTTGCCTTCGGCACGGGCTGGTAAAAACTTTTTCGCGTGCTGGTTTCCGCGGTGCGAATAAAACTGGTCAGCGGATAATGTGTTTTCAATTTTACCGTCTGTCAGGATAACGATTTCATCGGCAACAGCAGAAACTACCGCCAGATCGTGCGTTATCAACAGCAGCGCGATGTTTTCGGTTCTCGTCAGTGATTCCAGAAGCGATAAAATCTCTGCCTGCGTTGTGACGTCAAGCGCTGTCGTTGGTTCATCGGCGATCAATACTGTTGGTTTCATGGCGATCGCGATGGCGATAACAACCCGCTGGCGTTGTCCGCCCGAAAGTTCATGGGGACGGCGCTTCGGAGAAATTTCGTTTGCAGGCAGGCCCACACGGCGTAAAATATCTCCAGCCTTCCTTCTCGCTTCATCGCGTGTAATGTTTTCGTGCGTTAAAAAACATTCTGAAACCTGATCGCCGATCGTCTGCAGTGGGTTGAGCGCAGTCATGGGCTCCTGAAAAACCATTGAGACCTTCTTGCCGCGGAGCCGGCTGAAGTTTTTGTCGTCAAGTTCAAGAAGGTTTTGATCGTTCAGTACGACCGCACCGGTAATTTTGGCCGAACGTGGACAAAGACCCATCATCGCCAATGCGGTCATGGACTTTCCAGAACCGGAACGACCGATCAGTCCCGTAATTTTTCCGCGTTGCAAAAGGAAATTGATATCGGAGAGTATTGGCGCGCCGTCGATCGTTACGGAAAGCGAGTTTATCGCCAGAGCGCTTTTCATAATGTTCCCTTGATATGATGAGGATCAAGATGTTTGCGCAATCCGTCTCCAATCAAATTCAAGCCCAGAACAAATAAGAAAATTGCAAGACCTGGAAAAATCGCCAGCCACGGGGCGAAGCCGATCATTGTCTGGCTTTCTGCAAGCATTCGTCCCCAACTTGGCGCCGGAGGCTGGACGCCAAGCCCGACATAGGAAAGGGCGGATTCAGCGAGCACGGCCAGCGAAAATTGTACAGTTCCCTGAACAATGAGAGTCGGTGCTATATTCGGTAAGATGTGTGCAATAGAAATTTGCAAACTGTTTTTACCTGCAGTACGAGCGCTCATGACGTAGCCACGCGTCCAGATTGGCAGCGCGGCGCCGCGTGTAAGCCGGGCGAAGACCGGAATGTTGAAAACGCCGATTGCAATCACGGCGCTCATGACGCCCGGACCATAAACAGCGGTGATAAGTATAGCTAGGATAAGAGCAGGGAAGGCGAAGATGATGTCGCTCGTCCGCATGAGGATTTCATCCAGAAACCCCTTATTCCCGGCCGCCACAAGTCCCAGCGGTACGCCAATCATCATGCCGCCGACGACTGCAAGAACCGCCACCATAATCGACGCGCGGGCGCCGACCATAATCATGGAAAATACATCCCTTCCAAAGTGATTGGTGCCAAACCAGTGTGTAGCAGAGGGCGCGCTAAGACGGGCGTCTACATTGATGGTCTCAACGTTGTAGGGGGTAAAAAAAAGGGAGATAATCGCCATCGCGATGAACGCGCTGACAATGATTTTCCCGGCGATGTATGCGTTTCGCGTTTCCGATATACGGGCAAATTGCAACATCATGAAGCTTTGACCGCTCGTAAACGCGGATCGACAATCGCATAAGCGAGATCGACAAGGAAGGCGATAGCGATCACTGCAAACACCAGCAGCATGACAATGCTTTCGACAACGATCAAATCGCGCTGGGCTATGCTTTGAAAGACCAGCCGTCCCAGGCCCGGCAGATAAAATACGTTTTCGATAATGACGACGCCGGCCAGCAGGAAAGCAAATTGCAAGCCGAGTATGGTCAGCACGGGAATTAGCGCATTGCGCAATGCATGGCGTATGACAGTATCTCGCCATCTAAGTCCTTTGGCGCGAGCCGTGCGTATATAGTCTTCGCGTAAGGTTTCGAGTGTGGATGAGCGCATGATTTGAGTCAGAATCGCAGCTTGCGGTATGGCGAGAGCAATAGCCGGGAGAACCAGCGCTTTGAGCGCAGGAAAAATACCGGCCTCCCATCCGGGAAAGCCGCCGGCGGAAAACCACTGGAAACTGACAGCGAAAATCATGACAAACAAAATGGCAAGCCAGAAATTGGGAATGGAAACGCCCATTTGCGCCGCCCCGATAATAACGGAGCTTCGCTTTTTATCGCGCATTGCGGCTGCAGCAAGGCCGGCGGGAACGCCTATAAATGTCGAAGTCGCAAAAGCGAGAATTGCGAGAGGCAGTGAAACCCAGATTCGCTCAGCTAACAATTCAGATACTGGTGTGCGATAGGTGTAACTGACGCCCAGATCACCAGAAATAAAACCGCCAAACCAGTCGAAGTATCGCACGACAAGAGAATCATGCAGACCCAGTTCTTTACGCAGCGCCTCTACGGAAGCGGGATCGGCGTTTAGGCCCATCATAAAAGCCGCCGGGTCGCCGGGTGCGATTTCAATGAAAAAGAATATGATGATTGAAGCGGCGGTCACCGTTATTGCCATTGATATGGCGCGGCCGACTAAAAAACCCGGGCTCGGGCGCGCAAAGACCGCCACCCCGATAAACACACCTGCGATCAAGATGAAGAATGGCCATAGCGAGACGGCGCCTGTTTTCTTTGTATTGTTCGTCTTGATCGGCGCGCGGCCGGCTATGTCGGCTTTTGTCAGATCATTGGCTTGCACTGGCGCATTTGCCCATACGCCGGAGACGTCCTTTGACCAGACAGCAAGCTTGGGCCCGGCGGCGATAAAAACATTCACGGCGTCGTTCGCAAGTATGCGCTGCGCTTGATTTAAAAGCTCAAGGCGGCGCTCAGAATTCGATACGCTGCGCAACTCGGCGATCACGGCGTCAAATAACTCATTGTGGTACTGAATATAATAATTGTCGCGGGCGTATATATCGATATCCATGGGCTCCGTGTGAGAGACAATGGTGAGGTCGTAATTTTTGTTGCCAAACACCTGATCCAGCCATTGCGTCCATTCGACATTGCGGATGGTTACATTAATGCCGACGGATTGAAGTTGCGCGGCGACGATCTCTCCGCCACGCCGCGCGTAAGCAGGCGGCGGCAAAGTGAGGGTTAGCGAAAATCCATTTGGAAAGCCGGCCTGCGCCAACAGTTTTCTGGCTTCTATCGGATCGTGTGAATATCGATCTGAAAGATCGACATATCCCGGGCGATGTGGCGGATAGTGGCTGCCGATAGGCGTTCCAAAGCCGAAAAGCGCAGCATCGATGATGGCCTGTTTATCCAAGGCGTGATTGAGCGCGCGCCGAATGTTAATATCGTTAAACGGGACCTTGGCGTTGTTGATGGCGAGCAGAATTTCACCTTCGCCACTACCGGAGACAATTTTAAATCTGTCATCTCGCGCAATCATGCTGAGATTCTCAGCCGCAGGGTAGTTTGGGAATCCGTCTACATCGCCCGCCATTAGCGCCGCAAAAGCGGCTGTCGGGTCCGGAATAAAAATAAAATTTATCTGGTCCAGTTTGGCTGGCGCGCCCCAATATTTGTCGTGACGCGTTAGCACGATTGATGCGCCACGCCGCCATAGCTGAAATTGAAAGGGGCCTGTTCCTACAGGTTTGACCGCATTGGCGGCTGCGCTTTGAGACGAAACGATTACGGCGTCGCCCCATCCAAGATATGTAGGAAAGGCGCCAAGCGCGCTCTTTAGCGTAATCCGGACTGTATAATCGCCATTCGCCACCACTGAGTCGATCATTTCAAATATTGTGCGCTGCGCGTTCGAGGAGGTCGGCGCTTTTGCGCGATTTAAGGAAAACACCACATCTTCGGCGGTGAAAGCAGTTCCATCGTGAAAAGAAACGTTCTCGCGCAATTTGAATTCATAAATCAGGCCGTCGTCAGAAATTGTCCAGTCCGTCGCCAGCAGCGGCGAGACCGAGCCGTCATCATTGATGCGCGTTAGTCCTTCGAAAATGTTGGCGTAAACGATTTCATCAATAGCGGCCGCCGCGCCGCTGGTCGGGTCGAGATTGGGGGGTTCAAGTTGAACGCCAACATTGATAGCTCCGGCGGCGATTGCTTTTCCGGTAATAATTAGCGACGCCGCCAGAATTACGAAAGCGCGATGCAGGATCGGACGAAGCATGTCGGCGATTGCCGGCATTGGCGCTCCTTGAAGCAGGGCTTTAGCTATACAATTGTTTATCAGGGTTTGTTGTCAACACAAGAAAGAGCGAGCGCTATCACGCCCTTTTCATGGCCACTTTGCTTCAGGCGGTAATGACGAAAGGATTGCATCCACGTTACCGCCTGTTTTCAATCCAAAAGCAGTACCGCGATCATATAAAAGGTTGAACTCAGCATACCGTCCGCGTTGGATCAGTTGTTTCTCGCGATCTTCATCAGACCAGGGTCGATCCATCCGTTTAGCGACCAAGGCAGGGTAGACATTCAAAAACGCCTTGCCGATATCCCTGGTGAAAGCGAAATCTTTCTCCCAGACGCCGGTATTGTGCCGGTCAAAAAAAACGCCCCCTACGCCGCGCGGTTCATTCCTGTGTGCAAGCCAGAAATAATCGTCACACCAGTTTTTGAATTTTTCATAATAGGCCTTGTCATGGTCATCGCACGCAGCGCGCATTGCATTATGGAATGAAACCGTATCCTCATGACTTTCACTACGATAATCCGGGTGCATAGGGTTTAAATCGCCGCCGCCGCCGAACCACCACTTCGTCGTTACGATCATGCGTGTGTTCATATGCGCGGCGGGCGCGTGCGGATTGCGCGGGTGCGCTATCAGCGAAACACCTGAGGCCCAGAATCGCGGATCTTCGTCAGCACCGGGAATTTGGCTGCGAAATTCTTTTGAAAATTCGCCATATACAGTTGAGGTATGAATACCGGCTTTCTCGAATACGCGGCCATGTAGCATGCCCATAACGCCGCCGCCCTGATCTTCTGCATTGTCCGGGGTTGCCTGCGTATTGCGTGACCATTCTGTTTTCTGGAAACGACCGGGCTGCATGTTCTCATAAAGCGGACCCGCTTCCTGCTCGATTTGCTCGAACGCTTTAAATAATTTGTCGCGCAGCGTCTCGAACCACTGGCGGGCAAAGTTCTTTTGATTTTCAAGGCTCATATTACAGTCTGTTCAATTGCCTAACGGGTTTAAGCGTATCCTGACGAAGCGTCAAAACCGGCCGGAACAAAGGTTGTTCAAACTTGTTTCCCTAAGGCAGATAAATAAGGTGGTGAAAATGCGTGATTTAGCTGATCAGATTACATGGGTCGCCGTCGCCGACGGCGAAAAAGCGCTGGTCTTTGTAAATGACGATACGCCGGAAAACCCGATTCTTAATGTCATTTCCAAAGACAAGCTGGATAACCCTCCTACACGGGAACAAGCGGCGAACCGGCGCGGGCGGTTTAACGATCCTGGCGCTGGCGGTGCGCAGCGCTCTGCGGTCGATGATACGGATTGGCATGAATTCGAAAAAGAGCGCTTTGCTAAAGATTTTGCTGAAACCTTGAATAAGGCGGCGTTGAAGAACGCTTTTGACCATCTCATTTTATTCGCGCCGCCGCAGGCGTTAGGACGCCTTCGTAAGGAATTTCATAAGGAAACCGATGGAAAACTACTGTTCACGGTGGATAACGATCTAACCAATCATCCTGTTGAAGATATCGAAAAGCATTTGGCGTCGGCGTTTGAAGCTGAGAACAAGCAAGCACCGCTCGTTTAATCCCAGCCAAGTTGCCGGCGCGCTTCGGCAAGGGCCACAGCCGCCGCCACATGAATGTTCAATGAGCGTGCGCCAGGCACCAGGGGAATACGCAAACGGGCGTCGGCGCGTGCATGCACATCAGGGGGCGCGCCTGCGCTTTCGCTTCCCGTCAGTAAAATATCGTCAGCTCTGAATTCAAAGTCCCAGACGGATTGCACTGCTGAAGTCGTCAGCAAGACCAGCCGGGCGCTGTCGATCTGGTTTAGGAAATGGCCCCAGCTTGCATGGGAGGTTGGAGCCGCCTGTTCCCCATAGTCCATGGCGACGCGGCGCAGCTCTCTGGCGTTCAAAGGGAAGCCGCATGGCTCGACAACATCGAGAGCTGCCCCGAAACAGGCGGCGGCCCGTATCGCGGCGCCGACATTCTGGGGAATATCCGGTTGATAGAGAGCCAGGCGCATAATCTTGTTTTTACACCCTTTTTTGAACATTCGCCGCAAAGCTGCAGCGACGCTAGGCCGCAGCGCTTCGTCGCCTAGACTTTGTAAATAGAACATGACAGATAGCCTCGCGATTCTTCTCAATTAGGGCGCAAATTCAAGGGCAAGACAGGTCATGACGACATCCGATGCGACCGAAGACAGCGGCGAAACCAACCGTCGCGATTTTATTCATATTTTTGGAGCCGCGACCGCCGTCGCCGGAGCGGGCGCCGTTCTGTGGCCTTTGGTGCACCAGATGAACCCTGACGCCTCCGTGCTGGCTTTGTCGACCAAGGAAGTCGATCTTTCAGTTGTTCCGGTTGGTCAGGCGATCAAGGTGATGTGGCAAGGAAAGCCGGTTTTCATTCGTCACCGGACTTCAGAAGAAATTTCCGAAGCTGAAGCGACGCCGCTTTCGGCGCTCAAAGACCCTGTTGCACGCAACGCCAATCTTTCCAGCGGCGCCGATGCGACGGATGGTAATTTAACGACAGGGGCAAGCGGAGAGGCGAAGCCCGCGTGGCTGATTCTCGTGGGTGTGTGTACGCATCTGGGATGCATTCCCCTTGGTACCACGGCGGGTGAAAACCGGGGCGATTACGGGGGCTGGTTTTGCCCATGTCATGGCTCACACTACGATATGGCGGGCCGCATCCGGAAAGGCCCGGCGCCGGAAAATCTCGAAGTGCCGCCATATGAGTTCATCACCGATACCATCGTGAAGATCGGTTAGGGAGCGGACAACAATGAGCCATCAATCTACATATAATCCATCGACCGGCATTGAAAAATGGCTGGACCGGCGACTGCCGATCGTTCGCATGAGCGCGGATTTTATGGATTTCCCGACGCCGAAAAACCTCAATTACTGGTGGACATTTGGCGGCATCCTCGCCGTTTGCCTGGTAATCCAGATTATCACCGGCATTGTACTGGCCATGCACTATACGCCGCATACCGATATGGCGTTCGCCAGCGTCGAGCACATTATGCGCGATGTGAACTATGGCTGGCTTATGCGATATATCCATTCCAACGGGGCGTCGATGTTCTTCATCGCCGTTTATATCCATATGTTTCGCGGGCTTTACTACGGTTCGTATAAAGAACCGCGCGAAGTTGTGTGGATGTTAGGCGTTGTCATCTTTTTGTTGATGATGGCCACAGCGTTCATGGGGTATGTGCTTCCCTGGGGCCAGATGTCCTACTGGGGCGCGACGGTTATCACTAATCTGTTCTCAGCGATTCCGGTAATCGGTGATGATATACGCACGCTGTTATGGGGCGGTTTTTCGGTCGACAATCCAACGCTCAACCGTTTCTTCTCGCTACATTATTTGTTGCCGTTCGCCATTTTCGGCGTTGTAGGGCTGCACATCTGGGCGTTTCATACAAGCGGCAATAACAACCCGTCCGGCGTTGAAATAAAAGATGTGAAAAAAGACACAGTGCCGTTCCATCCTTATTATACGGTGAAGGATGGGTTCGCGATTGTTGTTTTCCTAATCCTGTTTGCGGCGTTCGTTTTCTTTAATCCTAACGCTCTTGGCCACGCAGATAATTATATCGAAGCGAACCCGCTGGTGACGCCGGCGTCGATTGTGCCTGAATGGTATTTTCTGCCTTTCTACGCAATTCTGCGCGCGATCACGTTCGATATCCTTTTTATACCGGCCAAGCTTGGCGGCGTGATCGCGATGTTCGGCTCCATTCTCGTTCTTTTCGTTCTGCCATGGCTTGATACGTCGAAAGTGCGCTCCATGCGATACCGTCCGGTCGCCCGGATGTGGTTTTTCCTTTTCGTGATTGCCTGCATTGCGCTCGGCTATCTTGGCGGAAAACCGGCGGAAGGGTCTTACGTGATGTTCGCGCAAATCGCGACTGCGTATTATTTCGCCTTTTTCCTGATCATCCTGCCGCTGCTTGGCATTCTTGAAACGCCAAAACCGTTGCCGCGATCTATTGCTGAATCCGTATTGAACAAAAAACCGTTGAAACCTGAAACATCCGCTGCGCCCGGCGCAACGGTTGCGCCGGCGGAGTAGGGGCCAATGATGAACCGAATGTCTATTGCTCGCACGCTGACCATCGCATTAGGCGCGTCGCTTGCCGTTACTACGGCCGCACATGCGGCCGGCGGCGAATACAAACATCCTGAACATCAGCATTGGCATTTCTCAGGACCGTTTGGAACATTTGATCAGGACGCCTTGCAACGCGGTTTTCAGGTGTACGAAACCGTTTGCTCAAGCTGTCACGGGCTGGAGCTGTTGTCGTTCCGCAATCTTGGTCAAAAGGGCGGACCGTTTTTTCTGGAAAGCTGCCCTGACGGCATTCCAGAAAGCATCGATTGTTCAAATCCCAATGATAATCCGGTGGTCAAATCCATCGCGCAAAATTACAAGTTTAAAGTTGTCGACGGACCAGACGATACGGGCGAGATGTTCGAACGAGATCCGTTGCCGTCAGATCACTTCCCTGGCCCGTTTGCGAATGATCAACTTGCACGCATGGCGAACAATAATGCTCTGCCGCCAGACCTGTCACTGATCACGAAAGCGCGGCACGGCGGCGCGGATTATATTTATAGCCTTTTGGTCGGTTATGAAGATGCGCCGTCAACCGTGGATGTGGCTCCGGGCCAGTATTACAATCCGTATTATCACGGGGACATGGCGCAAGCCATGAAACCGGAATATATGGAAGACGGCCACGTTGTTGAGGGCGTCGAAGTACCGTTGGGCGGCGTGTTGGCCATGGCTCCGCCGCTCGCTGACGGTATGGTGTCATACGGCGATGACAGCCCTCAAACCGTTGAGCAATACGCCAAAGACGTTACCGAATTTTTGATGTGGGCGGCTGAACCGAAGATGGAATCGCGCAAGGCCCTCGGCGTTATGTCCCTCATCTATCTTCTTATACTGGCCGGAATTTTGTACTGGTCATACCGTAAAGTATGGGAAGATCAGCACTAAATTGGCGCCGGTTATATCCGCTGGATAAAAGGCCTGTTGAAGCCGGCTCAAATAAAAAGGGTCGGGTTTTTACATTCGTGTCATCAGGTATCAGGCGACGTTTCAAACGCCCCGCCGGGAACAAGATCAAGATCATCAGCTTCCATAACGCCGGTCGTTGTTTGATCGATTTCCCCAGTATCCGCATTGATGATAATAATTTCATTACGCCGCGGCAGTGTCGCAAATAACCGTCGTTCGCGCGCATCGAAAGCCAACCCCAAGGGTCTGGACGGGAGAGCGATTTCATCAATGATAGCGCCCGTTGATAGAGATATCGATGCAAGGTCAGACGAGGCGTTGCGAAGAATCCAGAGCTTACCGGCATCGTCATCAACCGCTAGTGCGATGGGAAACGCACCGCCGCTTTCGTGACACGTTAATTGCCGTGTGTCAGTGATATCAATTGCGCAAACATTTTTGTCAAAGCTATTCGCGACCCATAAGGTCTTCTCGTCGGGGGAGGCGGCAATAGCTTCAGCGCCGCTTCCGGTTATTATTGTATCAATAGCGCCGTTGTCTGTATCGATAATATATACTTCGCCAGCTTGTGGATTGGATGCAAAAAGTTTTTTTGATTGTTCCAGCAATAAAACTTTATGAACGCCTTTCTTTGTCTTGATGGTGCGTATGATTTTCCCGCTTGCAGGGTCTAATTCGCGAATTTCTGCGCTTTCTTCGCAAGTAATCCACGCTCGGCTCCCTTGCGCTGAAATGGCGGCGCCGTGCGGACGAGGACACTTATCCAACGGATAAAGCTCACTCTCGCCAGTCACCAAATCAATAACAGCAACGCCAGAGCTTGTTACCGATTGCCATTGTAATTGCGAGGGAGAAATTGGATTTTGATGCGGCGCGGGATAAACACCATGTAAGGGCGCAATTGCAATGCGGCCATCTTCGCTGGAAGCAATATCATGCGGACCCTGCCCGACATATATTCTTTTGTTTTCCTTAAGCGTATCCGCGTCCAGCAACACGACATGTCCTGAAGATCGCGCGACGGCGACGAGTTGGGCGGCCAAAACTTCCAGGTCAGTATTTGGCGCGTAATATAAGTTGGAATCGCCGTCTTTAGACGACGAATAGACAACAGATCCGTCTTTATTAAACCGCGCCAGCAAGTCGCTGCCTTGCGTATTCAGCAATGACAACGGTATCGCCGCGCTCCACCGCTCGTTTTCTAAAAAACTGATATACAGGTCACCGGAAGCGGATTTATTTGTCTTTCTTCCTGACGCCTCAAAAATTATTGATGTTCCATCAGGCGAAAAATCAAGATTCCACTCGCCCATAGGGGAATTCAGATCCGCCAAGGGCTCAACTTTCCATTCATCATTGGCGAGTTGCCGGGCGCAATAAAAGTCTCCCTGACCTTGTCCGCCTGGCCGGTCGGAAGAAAAACAAAGCTTACCGGTTGGCGATACAACTGCACTATACTCCTCGCTATCTGAATTTACGGGTTCCGGCAGCCGAACAGTCGAGCCCCATCGGTTTCCTAGCCATTCAACCTGCCAGATATCGCTGTCGCCATAGCGGTTTGAAATGAAATATGCCGTATTGGTCGCTTCACTATAATAAAATCCATATTCATCCGCATTTTGATCGGACCATTCCGGTGTGGAATAAACAGTATCTTGATAGCGATAGATTTTTTGTTGAGAATTTTGCCCCCATGGTCCCGTCATTCTGGTTAAGTAGGCGCCGTCCGGGCCTGCGCTTAATCCGTATTCTGGGTAATCGGTGTTGTATCGGCTCAAATTTTCTGGCGTAAATGTGCCAGCGCCAACAAGCCACGCAAGATAAAAAATATACATCCTGAACTCCCGCAGTATGCGTGTACGTTAGAATTTGTTTTATCGATGCGCCCATGAAAAATGTTAACGAAAGGCCGCACAATGACAACTCACAACCGCGTGCTTGGTTTTATCGGAGGTTCAGGCGTCTATTCTGTGGATGCGCTGGAGGGTGCAGAAAAACTGGTCATGCCAACGCCCTGGGGCGATCCGTCTGATGCGCTAGTGCGCGGCGTGATGAAGGGTGTCGATGTCATCTTTCTGGCGCGGCACGGGAAAGGGCACCGATTGCCGCCTGGGGCTATTAATTATCGAGCGAATATTGACGCCATGAAGCGCGCGGGCGCCACTGATATCATTTCCATATCCGCTTGCGGGTCATTCCGCGAAGACCTGCCGCCGGGAAGTTTCGTTATGGTTGACCAGTTCATTGACCGTACGACAAATCGTGAAAAGAGCTTTTTCGGTCCGGGCTTCGTCGCACATGTATCAATGGCGCGACCGGTCTGTCCGGCGCTGAGCGAAGCACTGGCGGCGTCATGTGCGGCGCTCGATATTTCACATTATCGAGGCGGAACATATATCGCAATAGACGGGCCGCAATTTTCCTCGCAAGCCGAATCAAAGCTTTACCGCGCGTGGGGATGCGATGTAATCGGCATGACAAACATGCCGGAAGCAAAGCTCGCGCGCGAGGCTGAATTGCCATACGCCAGTGTCGCTATGGTCACGGACTATGACTGCTGGCGTGAAACAGAAGCGCCGGTGGAAGTCGGTAAGATTCTGGAGACGCTCAAGCTCAACACGGCAAATGCGGCGAAACTGGTTGGCGATGTCGCTGTTCGTTTGGGGAAGACAAGATCGCTGTCGCCGACTGGCGCTGAGCATGCGCTTGATATGGCGGTTATAACGGCGCCCGCCGCCCGTGATCCTGAAATGATGAAGAAACTGGACGCTGTTGCCGGCAGGGTGTTCAGGCGCTGATCGCCATTTCCGGCGGTTCCAGGGTCAAAATATGGTTTGCAACGGGCGCTGCCCCGATGGCAAAGGACCAGTCTTCGAGGTCTTTATTGACGATGCACACGGTCAAGCCATATGCGGCCGCCATATGTAATTGCCAGTCGTTGAGAGCAATGACGCCATAGCAACGGTCGTTGGGGCGCATGATGGTAATTGCACGCGCTGTCCATCTCGTCTCATTTGACTTGATCCAGATGCTGGCGATATTTTTGAAGAGCATTCTTTCAGCGGCGATAACGCTCAAGTAGTGCTGCTTAAAATTATTTTGCGGGTTCTCTACAGTTGCAATGCGCATTCTCGCTGAGCACGTCGATGTAGCCCTGATAAACGGGCTGACAACAGGATCAGCGGCGTAAAGGGCCGAGAAATCCTCTTTTAGTTCAGATTGCAGCTTGTCTTCAGTATGCGACATTAACTCCAGAGAGGTTTCATTCAACAGAACGGCGAAGCCTTCGGGAAAAGTACGCGCCACTTCTCCTGATATGGACGGTAAGGAACCGAAAGAGACAACGACATGATCGCCTTTCCGGGCTGTGCAATCGCTGCGGATCGCGAGGCTTTTCGATGTAAAATTCAGTGTCCGGCTGATATGTTCAGGACCGCCATTGATGGAAAACCGTACGAAAAGCGCCGCCTCTCGTCTGGGCGCTCTGCGGCGTTCATATTCAGAAATTGCGTTCATGAAAGCAAATTTAGCGAGTTAAGCTTAATTGCTGGTAAAAGCAATTCTGAACAAAGTGTTACGCGATCCGTATGTTGATCAAGTATTAAAACGGAAATGCATGACGTCGCCGTCATGAACAGTATAGTCTTTACCCTCCAAGCGCATTTTTCCTGCTTCCTTGGCGGCCTGTTCTCCGCCCAGGTCCACATAATCCTTGTAGGAAATAGTTTCCGCTCGGATGAAGCCTTTTTCGAAATCAGTATGAATCACGCCTGCCGCCTGCGGCGCGGTGGCGCCGCGGCGCACCGTCCAGGCGCGCGCTTCTTTTGGTCCGGCGGTAAAGTAAGTATGAAGATCAAGAAGGTCGTAACCGGTGCGGATAAGGCGGTTCAGGCCCGGTTCCTGCAGGCCAAGCGTCTCCAAATACTCGGCCTGTTCGTTGTCATCGAGTTGCGCCAGTTCTGATTCGATCTTGGCGGAAATAACAACGGCGGCGGCGTTTTCTTTTTTCGCGCAGCGCTCCACCACCCGGGCATATTCGTTGCCTTCCGCGGCGGCGTCTTCATCCACATTGGCGACGAACAGCACCGGCTTCGCCGTCAGAAGCTGCAATCCGGCCCAGGCTTTTTTCTCCTCTTCCTCAATGGAAGCATTTCTTGCCGGTCGGCCTTCGCGCAATTCCGCCAACGCCTTGTCAATTAATACGAGTGCGGCTTTGGCTTCCTTGTCCTGACCTTTGGCTTTCTTTTCGATATTGACCCGGCGCTTTTCCAGGCTTTCGAGGTCCGCCAGCATCAATTCGGTCTCAACCACTTCGAAATCAGCGATAGGATCGATTTTACCTGAAACATGCGTGATGTCGTCATCGTCGAAACACCGCAATACATAGGCGACGGCGTCGACTTCGCGGATATTGGCGAGAAACTGGTTGCCGAGACCTTCGCCTTTCGATGCGCCTTTTACGAGTCCGGCGATATCGACGAACTGCATGCGCGCTGGAATCACTTCTTTCGATTCAGCGATTTCCGCAAGTTTTTTTAAGCGTGGTTCCGGTACTGCGACATCGCCGACATTGGGCTCAATCGTGCAAAACGGGTAATTCGCCGCCTGCGCCGCCGCCGTCTTGGTAAGTGCATTGAATAAGGTCGACTTACCTACATTCGGCAAGCCGACAATACCGCATTTGAAGCCCATGAAACGTGCTTTCTACTTTTTGCCGTTCAGAAGGTTTTGAAAAGCTTCAGTGAACGGATTTCCTTTTGGTTTGTTCTGCTGACTCTGCGTAGCTTGTGCAATCGCATCACCGGCGTCTTTTGTTTTCTGATTTCTGTTTGCCGCCTTCTTCGCTGGCCGTTCAGGCGTCAAGCGGTGCGCAATATTGCTGGCGAATTGATTGGTTTCACCACTGGCCAACAGGGGCGCTGCGGCGGCGATTGCATCAAGCATCGGATCGAGCCAGTCCCGGTCAGACTTTGCAAAATCGCCAAGAACATGACTGGTCACGCGCGTCTTATCGCCGGGGTGGCCGATACCGATCCGCACACGCTTGAAATGATTGCCGATGTGAGCGTCGATGGAGCGAATGCCGTTATGGCCTGCCGCGCCGCCGCCAATTTTTACCTTCAGTTTTCCGGGCGCAAGGTCAAGCTCATCATAAAATACGACAACATCCTCGGGCGATAATTTATAAAACCGCATTGCCGCGCCCACGGCTTGACCGGATTCATTCATGTAGGTTTTAGGTTTCAATATGAGTGATTTGACCCGTCCGGACGGACCGTCAAGAAACCCCTCGCGCAGTTCACCCTGAAATTTTGACTTGGAGGCGTCAAATCCATGCGCGCCGGCAATGGCGTCTGCCGCCATAAATCCGACATTGTGACGGTGAGATGCGTATTTCTCACCAGGATTGCCGAGGCCCACTAACAGCAGCATGAAACGCTCCCGGGCGTTGACCGCCGGTCAGGGAGGCGGGAAACAAAGAGTTACTCTTCCTTGTCTTCCTCTTCCTTATCGGCTTCATCATCTTCGCTCTCATCGCCAGCTGCGGCGTCCTCATCTTCATCGTCGGAGGAGCGTAGCGCTGAAGGCGCGGCGATCGTGGCGATAGTGAAGTCGCGGTCCGTGATGACGTGCGTCACGCCGTCGGGCAGTGAAATGGCCGAACCATGAATCCCGTCGCCGATTTCGAGCCCCGTCACATCCACTTCGAACAGCTCCGGAATGGCAGTCGCCGGCGCGTAGACTTCTACCGCATGGCGGACAAC
Organism: Hyphococcus sp.; assembly: GCF_965228385.1. Lineage (GTDB taxonomy): Bacteria > Pseudomonadota > Alphaproteobacteria > Caulobacterales > Parvularculaceae > Hyphococcus. The sequence goes on from NZ_OZ245810.1 coordinate 1,053,833, forward strand.
GTTCAACACGCCGCCTTTTTTCAGTCCGGGAGACTGTTCTTCGTTGATAAAACGAACAGGCACAGCGACGTCGATGCGGGTTTTTTCATCAACGCGCATAAGGTCAACGTGAATCGGCAGCCCTTTCACAGGGTGAACCTGGACATCGCGTGCGATAACCGGCTGCTGGCCATCTTCGCCAGGCACGTCAATTTTCGCCAAATGGGAGCGCAGGCGTCCGTTTTTAAACGCCTTGATAACCTCGTTGCTTTTCAGCTGGATCGCCACAGGGGCGCCGTCGCCGCCATAGAGGACGCCGGGAACCCAGTCCTGACGGCGTGCGGCTCTGGCGCCGCCAGTCCCAGTATTAGGACGGGGCTCGCAGTAAAATACGTCTGTCTCGGCCATGATCGATCTGCGTCCTTCATGCAAAACCGCCGCAGCGGCGAGCCATGGGCTGGCCCGCGCTGGCGGCGCGGAATTCCTGATTAGGCGGCGGTCTATAGAGGAAAGGCTGGCCGACTGCAAGCGCTGAAAAGACCCTATTATTCAATATCTTGATGTTCAGTGATCCGGGCGTCGACGCGGCCGGGCGGCTGATCGAACATCGTTGGACATTCCCGCCGGTTCGAACAATTATGCTCCAGCTAAAAATGGAGGGGTGAAAATGCCCATGACTATCATACAAAACCTGCGGGCGGCGGTGATTGCACCGGCGGCCGGCGTCATTTTCGCCGGCGCATCGTTTGCCGCGGAATTCGAAACGCCAGTGGAATATCACAAGCTCGACAATGGATTGAAGGTCGTTCTTTCAGAGGACCACACTGTCCCGACCACGACTGTCGGCGTTTACTACGGCATCGGTTTCAGAATTGAGCCGCGCGACCGGACAGGTTTCGCCCACCTATTCGAACATATGATGTTTCAGGGGTCCGAAAATCTCGGCAAAGCGGAATTCATCAACCTTGTGAACTCAAATGGCGGAGTTCTGAATGGTTCGACCCGGTTTGATTTCACAAATTACTTTGAGGTTATCCCGTCGCATAAAACGGAGACCTTTATCTGGGCGGAAGCTGATCGCATGCGTGGATTGAAGATCACGCAAGACAATCTCACCAATCAGCAAGGCGTTGTGAAAAACGAAGTCAAGGTGAATGTCCTGAACCAGCCGTATGGCGGTTTCCCATGGCTGGATCTACCGCAGCTTGCCAACGAAAACTGGCACAATGCGCATAATTTTTATGGAGATCTTGAAGACCTTGATGCCGCAACACTGGAAGACGTGCAGAAGTTTTTCAATGATTTCTACGCTCCCAACAACGCGGTTCTGGTCGTCGCCGGCGATATTGATCCTGAACAGACGCTGTCATGGGTCGAAGAATATTTCGGAGATATTCCGGCGTCTGATAATTTGAGTTTTCCGGATATTTCAGAGCCCCGCCAGGAAGAAGAAAAGCGGCTGGAGAAAACTGACGCGCTTGCGCCCCGTCCCGCTATCGCATGGGCTTATCATGTGCCGGAACGCGGAACGCCTGAATGGTACGCCATGCTGGTCATCGACGCGATGTTGACGAATGGCGACGATAGCCGTTTGCATCAACGGATGGTTCAGGAAAAAGGCTTTGCATCGAATGTACCCGGCGGCGTCAACTGGCCGCTTGGAAACGCCTATAATTATAACGGCCCAATGATCTGGTCGGCATTTTTGATTCACGATGATCAGCATTCGCCTGAAACCATCACCGCGGAGCTGGATGCTATCGTGGACGATCTGCAGACCAATCTGGTCAGCGAAGAAGAAATGAACCGCGCTATGACCAAAATCCGCTCCGATCTGTATGATCGTATTGGCGACGGAAACCGCATCGGACTTGTTGATACGCTTGCTGTGTTTGCGTTGTTTGACGACAACCCTGAACGCATCAACGGACTGGAAGAAGAATTCGATGTTGTTACGCCGGAACTCATTCGCGAAACGGCGCAAGAATATCTGCGATCCACAAACCGTTCGGTGATTACATTAAAGCCGGGCGCAGAGCAGTAGGACAGGGAAAGCTGAAATGACACATTTAATGAAACTCGCCACCGCCCTGATCGCCAGCGCTTGCACATTTGCCGGCGCGTTTGCTCAGGAAGTAGAAGCGCCTCCTGAAGGGGGCGAACCGCGCGACTATACGCTGCCGAAACTCGAAACCTACACCTTACGCAATGGCATGAAAGTCACACTCGTTCCCTATGGGCGCGTGCCTAAAGCATTCGTCATGGCGACCGTCCAGGTCGGCAATATCAATGACGGCGATACGCCATGGATATCGGACCTCACCGCCGACATGATGGGCGAGGGGGCTGGCGGCAAGACGGCGTCCGAAATGGCGCTCGCCGCTGCGATGATGGGCGGAGATGTAAACATCGCCGTCGGTCTTGATCAAACGACTGTCAGTATGGACGTTTTGACTGAAAGTGTTTCTGACGCTGTGGAGTTGGTCGCAGACGTTCTGCAGCATCCAACGCTTCCCGAAAGCGAGTTTGAGCGGATTCAGCAAAACCGTCTCAGAAATATTTCCATTGCGGCAACGCAACCGGGATCGCTGGCGCAGGATGCATTCTTAAAAGCAATCTACCCGAATCATCCCTATAGCAATGCGGTCTTGCCGGAGGCGGAGGCCTTTGCAGCGTTAACGTTAGAGGACGCGAAAACCTTTCATGGCGAAAATTTCGGCGCTCAGCGTACGCACCTCTATGTTGTCGGCGAGTTCAATCGCCGAGAAGTAAAACGAGCTATTTCCGACAGCTTCCGCCGTTGGGAAAAAGGTCCTGAGGCGCTCGTGCTTGTGCCTGAACAGCCCGATGCGCCCAAGGTTTCTTTGATTGATCGTCCGGGGGCCGTACAATCGACCATCCGGCTGGGCAAGCGCGTCCCGCCCGTCGATCAGACCATTGATCTGGAAGCGGCGGATACGATCCTTGGCGGCTATTTTTCATCCCGGATTACTCGCAACATCCGGGAAGACAAAGGATTTACATATTCACCCAATTCCGCGATCAGCATCGAAAACGGCGCGGCTTACTGGCGTCAAAATGCTGACATTACGAGTGAGTCCACCGGTCCGGCGCTCGCGGAAATCGTCAAAGAAATCCGCGGCCTGCAGGATGCGCCGCCGCCAGCCGAAGAATTGCGCGGTATCAAAAATTACCTGAACGGCATATTTGTCATTCAGCTTGCTTCGCGAAACGGCGTCGCCAACCGTCTGGCTTTCGTTGATCTCCACGATCTCGGGGCCGAGTATTTGGAAAACTACGTTAGCACTGTCGAGGCTTTAACGCCTGAGACAATTCAGCAGGCGGCGGTTAGTCATCTGGCTGTTGATGAAATGAGTCTTGCAGTGGCCGGCGATCTCGCAAGCGTGCGTGCGCAACTGGAAGCGCTCCCAGACTTTTCCGAACGTCTACCAGAGACTGAATAGTTTCGATCAATCTCACCATTCAACAAGCGCGAGGGCCAAAAGCTCTCGCGTTTTTACTATCTGTTAAAATTTATAGCCAACGGCGCTGAAGGGCCTGTTAACCAAGCTGTCATAGGGTTGTTCGCACCATATCCCGATTTGGAGCGATTTAATCCGGATGAAAATATCGAAATCAATGAGCGGCGCCTCGTCGACACCGTCGGGTGCAAAGCTCCTGGCGACGGCGCTTGCGGCGGGCACATTCGCCGTATTGTCCGTTTTTCTCGCATTTGCAATCTATCATGACCTTTCCGAGCAGGGATTGCGAGAGCGAGAGCTTGAAAAATATCTTCAAACTGTTGGTGAGGCGACCGCATGGGGCGCTGATAACTGGCTTTCAAACCGCATATCCTTGGCGGAAAATCTTGCGAACGCCATAGGTGAGTCGTTTGATGGAACGAATGGCGTAAAGCTGGTCCAAAATCCGGTATACGAACAAAAATTTATCTGGACCTACTTTGGCGAAGTCAATGGTCAATATCATATCTGGCCCGAAGACGAGATGCCCGCCGACTACGACCCGCGCACACGTCCCTGGTATGCAGCGGCGCTTCTGGCGAGAAAAAGCACGCTCACCGAACCTTATTATGACATTTCTACAAATGTTGAGACCATCACTGTTGTTTCACCGGTGTATCGCCAGAGTGAATTGCTAGGCGTAGTTGGCGCTGACTTTTCCACGCAGTCGTTGGGCGATGTGTTGAAAGAAACCAATCTGGGCGGGCTGGGGCATGCGTATCTTGTGGCGGGTAATGGAAAAATTCTCGCGCACCCTAACCGCGACCTGGTATCAAAAGACCTCAGCCATGCTTATCCGGGTCACAGACCAGAAATTGAAAGCGGCGTACAATATCTGGACGATATGAAGGCGCCTGAGATCGTCACGTTTCATAAGATTTCTTCTCTGGACTCGGTTGACTGGTACCTGGCGCTGTCTGTCGACAAGAAAGCGGCTTTTCAAAGTATTTATGAATTCCGGACGACGGCGGCTATAGCGACTCTCGCTGCGGCGCTGGTCTTGGTGCTTGTGCTCGGATTGGTCTTACATCGCGTATTGGTGCGTCCATTAATGAACGCCAGAATAGAGGCCGATGCGGCGAATGTCGCAAAATCCGAATTCCTGGCTTCCATGAGTCATGAAATTCGCACGCCTATGAACGGCGTGCTTGGTATGGCGGAAGTGTTGTCCAACACCAACCTGGACAAACATCAGCACGAACTTGCGTCAATTATTGTTTCCTCCGGAAACGCCCTGTTGACCGTGATCAATGATATTCTGGATTTTTCAAAGCTTGACGCCGGCAAATTGCGCCTGTCGTCCCGGTCCTTTAACTTGCGCCAGACTGTATTTGAAGTTGCGACCATGATGCAGGCGCGCGCGCTTGAGCAGGATATTGAATTGATCGTTCGGTATGCGCCGGAGCTTCCCGAAGGCGTCATCGCCGACGATTCGCGATTGCGGCAGGTTCTTGGCAACCTGATTGGCAACGCCGTTAAATTTACTGAACATGGTTACGTCCTTATAGATGTACGAGGAGTGCGGAAGGGCGAAGAACTCGACCTTGAGTTTAGCGTCCAGGACACGGGGATTGGCATACCCGACGCCGAAATCCCACGGATGTTTGAAAAGTTTGAACAGGCTGACGGCTCGCATACAAGAAAATTTGGCGGAACGGGTCTCGGCTTGGCTATTTGTAAAAACCTGGTTGAGTTAATGGGCGGCGAAATCGGCGCAGAAAGTGAAGTTGGAAAAGGATCGCGTTTCTGGTTTTCGCTGTCTCTACCGGTCGACGAGACAATAAAATCCCTGCCAGTACTAAATCAATCGACATTTGAAGGCGTGAGATTGCTGGCGGTTGACGACAACCCAGTCAATCGAAGGGTTCTGGAAGAATTGATAGCCGGTTGGGGCTTTCGCTCTACTATTGTAGGCGATCCGGTTCGCGCGATGGCCGCGCTTGAAAAATCCGTGAGCGAGAATGATCCATATCACGCAGCGCTTCTTGATTTTCAAATGCCGGGCGAGGATGGGCTGTCTCTCGGTATAAGGATGAAGAACCATCCAAACTTTGCAAGTCTACCCGTCATTATTTTGTCGTCTATTGATGACACCGGCATTCGCGATGCGGCGCAGCATGCGAATATTACGGCATATCTTTCTAAACCAGTGCGGCCGTCGCAATTGATGGATACCCTGGCGCAAATTTTATCCGATGAGGCGACCAGCGTTCTAAAAGACATTTGCCCGTCGAACAAAAAGCTACCGAGCGAAAACCATGCTGATCTGAAAAAAACGAAAAGCATCGCGCGTGCAAAGCTGTTGGTTGCCGAAGACAATATGATCAATCAAATGGTTTTGACAAAATTTATTGATGAGACTTTTTACGAAGTCATCATTGCGGAAAATGGCGAGAAAGCGCTGGAGCTTTACAAGTCAGATCACCCGGCGCTTGTCTTTATGGATTTATCCATGCCGATCATGGATGGCTTTAAAGCGACTAGAAGCATTCGCGCTTATGAAACCAAACATGGCATGCGGCGAACGCCAATTATTGCTACAACTGCACATGTCCTTGAAGAAGACCGGCAGCGCTGTAAAAATGCAGGCATGGATGATTTTCTCTCAAAACCGATAAAGAAAGCAGCTCTCGATCACGCACTAAAACGCTGGATCGATAAGGTGGAAGCGGTTCTTGCAGAAAAATCCGCTTGAAATCACGTAAAATCTTGCTGGTTTTTCTCTGGCCTATCTGATTACGCAATTCAGGCTTGACCCCGGTGAGAAAGAATGTATTAGCGTGATAATACAATAATACATCGCATCCTCATTACCGGCCAGTCAGATTGCATCAGATGAATATCACCGAAGAAGAAAGAGCGCTCTTCAAAGCATTCGCTAGTTTGCGTGACGAATCTGAATCTGCAAAATTTTTGAAAGATCTAGCGACTCCCGCTGAAATCGAAGCTTTTGCGGAGAGATGGCGAATAGCGAGAATGCTCGACGAAGGCGAGTGTTCATATCGAGACATATCCGCCGCCACCGGGGCTTCGACGACGACCATCGGTCGTGTTGCGAGATTTTTACGAGAAGAGCCGTATCAAGGTTACCAGTTGATATTGAACAGGCTCAAAAAGACGCGGAGCACGCATAGATGAGTGAACAACGTTTGCGTATCGCCATTCAGAAATCGGGACGGTTATCGGAAGGCAGCCTTGAGCTGATGAAAAGCTGTGGCCTAAAAATATCCCGCGGGAAAGACAAGCTTTATGGAAGAGTGCAGGAATTGCCAATCGACGTGCTCTTGCTGCGCGACGACGATATTCCTTCCTTTGTGGCGGATAATGCGTGCGATATAGGCATTGTCGGAGAAAATGTTTTTGAAGAAGATCGTCTCAATGGGTCGCGAGAAAACGCAGCTGAGGCGGTGATGCCGTTAGGCTTTGCAAGATGCAAGTTAATGCTGGCTGCGCCCAAGGAATGGGTGTTTGACGGCGCTGAAATGCTGGAAGGCAAACGTATTGCAACCTCTTACCCGGGCTTAACGCTAAAATGGTTGAAGGCGCAGAACGTGTGCGCCAAACCTGTTATGATGAATGGCTCGGTGGAGGTGGCGCCCCGTCTTAAAATTGCAGACGCCGTTTGTGATATAGTTTCTACAGGCGCGACTTTGGACGCTAATGGATTGAAACCAGTTGCGACTGTGTTTGACTCGCAAGCAATTCTGATCAGGCGGAACGCGCCATTCTCTCCTGAAAAACAAACCGTATTTGAAGCTTTGCTAAAACGCATCAATGGCGTGATTACGTCGCGTGACGCTAAATATGTCATGATGAATGCGCCAAAAAGCGCCGTCCGTGCAATCACAGAATACCTGCCGGGCGCAGAGGCGCCAACGGTGCTGGAACTCGCCGGTTCATCTGAAAAAGTGGCCATACATGCAGTATGCCGTGAAAGCGTATTCTGGGACACGCTCGAAGATTTGAAAAAACTTGGCGCCAGCGCAATTCTGGTATTGCCAATTGAAAAAATGATGGCTTGACGTACGAGTTATCTCAATTCCGGCTTGGAACGCGCAATGGCAGCTCCGGCGGTAGAACCACTGCTAGCTTGTGGAGTTGGAAATATTATAAAACGTCGCCGAGTATGGCGGGTCAATTGTAAACAACGCCGGACGCCGGTCCGCGCCGGCTGTTTCCGTCAGAATCTCATCGCCGCCAAACTGTTTTTCGTCAAAAACCGGCTTCCCATCGACGCTGCGCCGCGTTATACCGCGCGCCTCCGGTTTCCGGGCCTTGCGGGTTTCATTTAGGGCTGCCGTAGCTCAGGGGTAGAGCACTCCCTTGGTAAGGGAGAGGCCGAGAGTTCAATTCTCTCCGGCAGCACCATTCAACCACTTTCTTAATCTGCCTAACCATCGACGCCAAAAAGCGTGAAAATATCGGCTCCAACACGCTTTGGTTTACGTGACTGGGCGTGGATCAGGCACCAGTCCGTCAATACTTTTGCTGAGAATCTAGAAGCATTTGGCTTTCGAATATCAACATGGCGCTCGAAACGCGGTCCGGACGCGCGGCCAAGCCAAGTCCGGATTTCCACTTTTTCGCCACTGAACACCTGGTCGCGGTAGTCAATTTCATGGCGAAGTGCGACCCAGACAAAGTCCAGGCGCATGTTTTCAGGCGCGACCGCGCGCCAGTGCGCTACAGCAATATCCTGCGCCCAATTCAAATACACTGCATTATTGACATGCCCGAGCTCGTCAATTTCACGAGCATTGGCGATGCGGGTCATGATTGCAGCCGTGTCATATGACTGCGCGCCCTGCAAGGCGCCGGAAAGCGCGATTTCACTGGTCATAGCGTTCGGGGTTTACGTTAATGACTCTGGCAAGAAAAGCCCGCAATACACCTAAATCGGGCCGGTTGACGAAGTGGCCGCAAGAGCCTTTAAGTCCCGCGATTATGTCGTCAGATACTGATAAATCACGCGAAGAACGAGGCGCCGCCCGAAAAAAACCGCTATCGAGCAGGAAAGGCGAGGACCGTGAAACGCGTCTCGCGGAAGCGCTGCGTGCGAATTTACGGCGCCGCAAACAAAGCGCCCCAAAAGAAGAAAAGAAAGACAAATAAATGGATAAACTGGCGATTATCGGCGGGAGGCCGCTTTTTGGAACAATCCCGATCAGCGGGGCTAAAAATTCGGCGTTGAAAGTGATGGCGGCGGCGCTGCTGACTGATCAACCGATAACGCTGATGAATGTGCCCCGGCTGGCGGATGTCGACATGCTGCTACGCCTGCTTGAACAGCATGGCGCCGAGACGCAATTTGACGGCTCAACACTGAAATTGCACGCCAAGACGATTGCCTCAACTGAGGCGCCGTATGACCTTGTTCGAAAAATGCGCGCCAGTTTCAATGTCTTGGGACCGCTTCTTGCGCGTGAAGGTAAAGCGAAGGTCTCGCTGCCCGGTGGCTGCGCTATCGGCGCGCGCCCTGTAGACCTGCATTTGAAAGCCCTCACATCGATGGGCGCAAACATCGATCTCGATGAAGGTTATGTGCTTGCTGAGGCGCCGGACGGTCTTCGCGGCGCGGAGATATCTTTTCCCTTCGTTTCCGTCGGCGCGACCGAACATACAATGCTGGCGGCGTGCCTCGCCAATGGGGAAACAACAATTGAGAACGCGGCGCGAGAGCCGGAAATCGCTGATCTCGCTGAGTGCCTCAATGCGATGGGCGCCAAAATCTCCGGCGCGGGGGGATCCACCATTACTGTCAAAGGCGTTGATCGCTTACATGGCTGTGAGCATCGCGTTCTGCCCGACCGGATTGAAACCGGCGCATACATGATGGCGGTGGGCGCGACGGGGGGAGAACTGACACTGACGGGCGCGAACAGTGATCTGCTAGGCGCAGCCTGGGCGGTGCTGGAAGAAATCGGTCTCGATATCGAAGCGCAAGATGACGCCATACGTGTCCGGCGCAATGGCGAACGCTGCAAAGCCGTTGATATTGTCACTCAGCCATTCCCCGGCTTTCCGACAGATCTGCAAGCGCAGTTCATGGCGCTGATGACGACCGCGAACGGCGTATCGACAATCAAGGAAACCATCTTTGAAAACCGTTTCATGCATGCGCCGGAGCTGTCGCGCATGGGTGCGAAAATTTCGGTAGACGGTCAAACAGCAACTGTGCGCGGTGTTGAGCGTCTGAAAGGCGCGCCGGTCATGGCGACGGATCTGCGCGCTTCAATGTCGCTCATCATTGCGGCGCTCGCCGCCGAAGGGCAAACCATGGTCAATCGCGTTTACCACCTTGACCGCGGCTTTGAACGGCTTGAGGAAAAGCTTCAGGCGTGCGGCGCGTTGATAGAACGCATCAAGGAATAGGAGAAGGCTTTGGCGTCGCTAAAAGATTATAAACCGCTGCGGCTGATGGCGGGCGATTCGGAAGATCTTGGCGTTATATCGGCCTGTCTTCAGGATGCTGTGGCGAAACTCGGCGATTTTGCCTGGCTTTCAACTGAACGCCGTTTCGCCCTGGTCGCCAATCGGTTTGCCTGGGAGATATCGGCTGACCGGCAAACGGGTCCGTTCTATCGCGTACGGTCGGGTCTGCATTTTGACGACGTCAAGGCGGCGCAATTTCAGCATCTGCGCAAAGACGCCAAGGATGCAGTGGTTGAGCTGCTCGCGATCAACTTCGAGGCGGCTGAAGACGGGACAGGAACGATCATGCTCGATTTCGCGGGCGGCGGCGCCGTGCGCCTCGAAGTGGAAAGCATCAACGCTTATATGTCGGATATGTCCGACCCTTGGCGGACGCGGGCGAAACCGAAACACGAAGAGTAATTTATGGCGCAACGCCTTAACGCCGCCGACACTGATTTTAAAAAATCTTTCGACGCCTTCGTTATGAAGGACCGCGACGGCGGCGAAGATGTCAGCGCTATAGTCCGCGAGGTTGTCGCCAATGTGCGCGCCAACGGACTAAATGCAGTCAAAACCTATACGGAGAGATTTGATCGGTTCAATCTTACCGATAAAAATATGCGCGTAACAGCTGATGAAATCGAAAACGCCGATAAAAAATGCGATATGGCGGACCTGGATGCGCTCGATTTTGCCGCGGCGCGGATCCACTCTTATCATCAGAAACAGATTCCTGCAGATGAGCGCTATACGGATGATGAGGGCGTTACGCTCGGTTGGCGCTGGACGAGCGTCGATGCGGCGGGGCTTTATGCGCCGGGCGGGCGGGCGGCTTATCCCTCGTCTGTTTTGATGAACGCCATCCCGGCGAAGGTTGCGGGCGTCAGCCGCCTCACCATGGTCACGCCGGCCCCGGACGGCGAAATAAACCCACTGGTGCTCGCGGCTGCCAAGCGCGCCGGAATCGACGAAATTTACCGCATTGGCGGGGCCCAAGCGATTGCGGCGCTGGCCTATGGCGCCGGCCCGATCGCCCCCGTTGACGTGATCGTCGGGCCCGGTAACGCCTATGTGGCTGAGGCGAAACGGCAGGTTTTTGGTGTAGTGGGCATCGATAGCGTGGCGGGCCCGTCGGAAATTCTCGTGGTCGCCGATGCTAAAAACGATCCGCATTGGATAGCGGCGGATTTGCTGAGCCAGGCGGAACACGACCCGTCGTCGCAAAGCATTCTGATTACGGATGATAAGGACTTTGCCAATAAAGTAGCCGTTTCGGTGGGCGAACAATTGAAAGAACATACGCGTCGCGAGATCGCCGAAACGGCATGGAATAATAATTCAGCGATCATTGTCGTCGCGTCGCTCGAAGACGCGCCTGCGCTTGTGAACGCCATTGCGCCTGAGCATCTGGAACTGGCCGTGGACGAGCCCGAAGAATTGCTGGTGAATATCCGTCATGCAGGCGCGATATTTATGGGTCGCTTTGCACCGGAAGCCATCGGCGATTATGTAGCCGGGCCTGATCACGTATTGCCGACGGCGCGGGCCGCGCGTTATGCGTCTGGCCTTTCGGTGCTTGATTTCATGAAACGCACATCGATCATTGGCTGCGATGAGACGGCGCTTAAAAAAATCGGGCCTCAGGCTGCGCGTCTTGCCGACGCAGAAGGCCTTCCGAGTCATGCGAAGTCGGTAAGGGTGCGGATTAGAGACTAGCCGCACTCATCTTTACAGACCTGATCCGAAATATATTCTTATCTGAAGACATTATTACATTGATTCCGGATCTAGTCTGGAATTTGGAAACGCAAACTCTTCTCCCGTCTCTTTCCACAACGGATATTTGTCCATCACAGATTTGAACAGGTCCGATTCCATCAGGGTTTTGAGCCAGCGCTGGACGTTTGGAATGGGCGCAGCGTCAAACCATTCCATATCGGCGATGCGGAACTGGCGCACAAAGGGAAAAATCGCGATGTCGGCTAGGGTGCGCGAGGCGCCATAAAGATAATCCGCGCCTGCTAGCTGTGCGTCCAGCTTTTGCAGGAATTTAAAGCCTTCAGCGCGATGTTCCTCGGCGTCAGCGTCTTCATACCGGGTCGAATATTTGTACCGGTCGAGATGATGTTTGAATGGTCCGTCGTTTTCACCGATCAGGTCTTTTGTGTCTTGTGCTGCAAGCCAGCCTTCCGGATCGTTCTGTTCCAGCGCCCAGTGCATGACGTCGATGCTCTCGTCGATAACCCGGTCGCTAAGCACGATAACGGGGACAGTGCCTTTGGGAGACGCCTCAATCATTTCATCAGGTTTGTCGCGCAAGAGGATTTCGCGCAGGCGCACCGGGATATCGCTGACGGCGATCGCCATTCGCCCGCGCATGGCGTAGGGGCAGCGCCGGAAGGAATATAGGATAGGGAGGTCGGTCATGCGGTTAAGATAAAGTTTCAAATAGAGAATTAAACCCCAGCTCCCTCATCCTGAGGTGCAAATGCGTCGGCATTTGCCTCGAAGGACGCGCCGCTGGCCGCAGTGGTTGCAACACATCCTTCGAGGCTTTTCCGCAATCTCCTGATTGCGAAAAAGGCGCCTCAGGATGAGGGCTCTTTTATTTCTTGCCCCCGGCTTTCGCCGGGATGACCGGAGGAGGGTGATTTCGCGCCCAGATGCGTTTCGCCGCGTGCTTTCGCAAGTTCAATTTGCTTTTGCCGTTCAGCGAAGGCGCGGCGTTTTTCTTCCGAATATTTATCGTAACAATGCGGGCAGGAAACGCCGGGCGCGTAATGTTCGGAATGTTTGTCGTCTTGCGTAATTGGCTGGCGGCAGGCGTGGCACATATCATACGAACCGGGGGCAAGGTCGTGACCGACAGAGACCCGGTCGTCGAAAACAAAGCATTCGCCGCGCCATTTGCTTTTTTCTTCGGGAACAGTTTCAAGGTATTTCAATATGCCGCCCCGGAGGTGCACAACCTCGTCTATGCCTTCCGAGCGCAAAAACGCCGTTGATTTTTCACAGCGGATGCCGCCTGTGCAGAACATGGCGACTTTTTTGAACTGGTTTTCCTCGCGAAACTTTCTGAACCATACAGGAAAATCCCGGAAGGATTTTGTTTCCGGATTAATTGCGCCTTCGAAAGTGCCTATGCTGACTTCATAATCATTGCGCGTATCGATGACGATTGTGTCGGGATCGGAGATAACTTTGTTCCAGTCTTGCGGTTCTACATAGTGCTCATGGCTTTTTTCGGGCTCTATGCCCGTCACGCCCATGGTGACAATTTCTTTCTTCAGCCGCACTTTCATTCGCAAAAATGGATTTTCGACTGCATAGGATTCTTTCCATTCCAGCTCAGCGCAGCCGGGCATGGATTTAAGAAATTCCAAGACGGCGCCGACGCCGGCGTGTGGGCCCGCTATCGTGCCGTTCACACCTTCGGGGGCCAGCAGGATGGTGCCCCTTATCCCCGCGTTGTGCGCAGCTGCGTGCAGTGGCGCTTGATAGCGTGCATAGTCCGGCAGGGACGTGAATTTATAAAATGCAGCAACAACGATTTCAGCCATAGCGGCGGCTATGTACGCCAGCCGCATGCATCGCTCAAGCGTTGATGTCTAGAACCCGTAAATCAGCGACGCCTTGGCGATTGTATCGGTGTTTTCACGGCCCAAGGGCGGGTCGGTTTCATAGCGGTATTCAAAGGATATTCCAGTCGAGAGGTCGCCCCAAAGTTGCGTCGTCAGGGCGGTGACCGACTGAATCGTTGTAGTTGGCGATGTCCAGGTGACAGTGACGTCCTGATCGAATTTCAACCCTTCCCGGATCAGCCAGTCGATCTCCGTCGCGGCGTATACTGCGATTTCGCTTTCCACTTCTCGCGTTAAATCAATAGGCGAATAACGGTAGCCGGGACCGCCTTCTATTTTCCACGAAAAAGGCTCGCCTTCGAATAGATAATGTCCAAGACCGGCGCCGGCGAAAAGACGGTAGTCAAATCCTGAAAACTGGTCTTCATCGTAGGAAAAGCGCGCATAGGCATAGGTGCGATCACCAAAATTATAGTCGAGCTTGTAAGATGCGCCCCAGCGTTTCTGATTAGTGACCCCGCCAGACTCTCCAAGATCAAGATAGCCTTTGAAATTATGCTTCCAGGCTCCGGCTGTGCGGGCCGCGTCAATGGAGACGCCGACGGCTGTGTTTTCCGAATTGCCCGAAGAAAGCAGCGCCGATGCGCTGATTTTGCCTTCCCAGGGAGAAATGGCGAACACGCCGTGCGGTGGTTCGTCTGGCGTCTCGCCCGTATTGTCTGCGCCAGATGTTCCCTCTTCCGTCGGGGTCCCATCTTCAGTCGGGGTCAATGACGCAATTCGGGCGTCTGCGCTTCGAGTTATTGCTTCATCATAATCGGGAAATACCGCTTTCACGGCTTTGGCGACCGCAGCAATTTCCTTTGGATCTTCACTCTCGTAGGCGACGTCCAGCATCGCGCGAGCGATGTCAGGTATATTTGCGGGCTCTTGCGCAGCCAGGGCGGGCGTAGAAGCCGTCAGCGCAGCGGAAGCGATTAAGAATGCGATTTTGTCAGTCATGGTTATATTTACTTGAGAATAAACGGTTTAAGGAGCGTTAAGTTCCGTGATTCGATCATTATCGCCTAATTCAAATGAGATACGTGACGCGGCGGGGCGACGCAGTTAAGAAGGAACGTCTATTTTGGAGAGTTCGTGAGCGACGAACAAAGCAACGACGTCAAATTTCACATCGTCAAGATTGATCTTGACGAGCGCTCGCTCGCGCCGGCGACCGCCGATATCGAACATGAGCGAAAAGTTGCGGTATACGACCTTCTTGAGGAGAATTTTTTCAAACCGCTCGGAGCAGGCGAGGGGCCATTCGAGCTGTATCTGTCAAATGTGGAACGGCGGCTGGTTTTCGATGTCCGCCGCGCAGGCGGCGAAGCGCTGGGGCAGATGCATTTGTCAATGACGCCGTTTAGAAAAATTATCAAAGATTATTTCATGCTTTGTGAAAGTTACTACGACGCCATTCGAAACGCTGCGCCTGCGCAGATTGAAACCATCGATATGGCGAGGCGCGCCATGCACGATGAAGGTTCTGAAATTTTGCGGGAGCGTCTAAAGGACAAGATCGAGCTCGACTACAATACAGCCCGGCGGCTGTTCACATTGATCTGCAGCTTTCATATGCGATGAGAACGAAAGTGATAGAAATCATATGACAACATCGGTCCTCTTTGCATGCAACATGAACTCCGTGCGCTCGCCAATGGCGGCGGCGCTTTTGCGCCTGGAAGCTGACGGTGCGTTTACAGTGGATTCAGCTGGCGTTTACGAAGGGGGTCTTGATCCATTTGTCGAGATCGTCATGGGCGAGCTTGGCGTCGCCATGCAGGATCATGAGCCCAAAACGCTGAGCGATGTTGATTTGACGAAGTTCGATGTGATTATCGCCCTGACCCCTGAAGCTGTGATTGAGGCGCGGCGACTCATACCTGACGCAGCGATTGAATTCTGGGACATGGAAAACCCTTCGGAAGAAAGAGGGGGGAGAGACGCCATTATCTCGGCCTACAAGGGCGTTCGAGATACGCTTAGAGTGAAGTTGCGCCGAAGATTCTCCCAAATCTACGAAAAACCTTGATTTTCCACCCGCAGCCAACCATGTTCCCGCCGCACACCGGGCGCAATAGCTGCGGCCTGGCCCTGTTGTATGGTTTTTGAGGAGCGAATGGCGAAAGAAGAATTACTCGAGTTTGAGGGTACGGTGGAAGAATTACTGCCGAACGCGACATTTCGCGTGAAACTTGAGAACGATCACGAGATCATCGCCCATACCGCGGGTAAAATGCGAAAAAATCGCATCAGAGTTCTCGCGGGCGACAAGGTGCTGGTGGAGATGACGCCGTATGACCTGACCAAGGGCCGTATTACCTATCGCTTCAAGTAATTAGTCAGATGCCGGCCCCGCCGCTCATCCTTGCGAGCGCCAGCCCGAGGCGCAAAGAGCTCTTGAAGCTGATTGGCGTTACGCCTGATGAGATTATTCCCGCGGACATTGATGAAACGGAATGCGCTGGTGAAAAACCGGCCGCATACGTGTCGCGTCTGGCGCAGGAAAAAGCGCGTCATGTGGCGAAAGCGAATCCCCGCGCTTTCGTTCTAGGGTCCGACACGGCTGTCGCGTGCGGCAGACGCATCCTGCCCAAAGCGGAAGATGAGCGCACGGCGCGCATATGCCTTGCACTCTTATCAGGGCGGTCGCATCGTGTTTTTTCCGGTGTTGCCCTGGTCAAGCCGGATGGCGAAATACTGTCGAAAGTTTCTGAAACCCGCGTGAAAGTCCGCCGCCTCGATCATA
Organism: Hyphococcus sp.; assembly: GCF_965228385.1. Classification (GTDB taxonomy): domain Bacteria; phylum Pseudomonadota; class Alphaproteobacteria; order Caulobacterales; family Parvularculaceae; genus Hyphococcus. Next base: position 1,070,119 of record NZ_OZ245810.1, read on the forward strand.
ATGCGATAGATGAATATATCGATTGCGGTGAATGGAGCGGCAAAGCCGGCGGGTATGCTATTCAGGGCGTATTTGCAAAGCATATCGTGACGATGCTCGGCTCACATTCAAACGTTGTGGGTCTTCCGCTTTATGAAACGTCAAACCTGTTGACCGGCGCCGGATGGCGTAAATGAAGAGGCGCGTCATAATTGAATGCGGCGTAGCGGAAACGCGCGGTGCATTACTTGTTGACGATGTGGTCTGGAAGTTCTGGTTCGGCCCTGCTTGCGGTGACGAGACGACGGATGAGTTTCCTTTGCCCGGCCGATGTTTCGCGGGCCAGATCAAGGCGGTTAACCGGACGCTCAACGGTGTTTTTGTAGATATAGGAAACGGCCGCGATGCCTTTCTGCCGCTGCAACAGGCAAATCAATCGCTTCTTGTGGAAGGGGCTTTCATACATGCAGAAGTAAAATCGCCCCCGCGTCAAACGAAGGGGGCGATTCTGCGCTTACTCGGTGCGTCAAAACAAAACGCCAGGCCGGGCCGCATTGCGCCGTTTACGAATGCGGCGCTGGAAGCGGCTGAAGCTCTGGGCGCGCTTGACGCCGACATCCTTGTCGATGATGGAGCGTCGGCGCGCCTTTTAAAAAAGGCGGGGTTCCAGCATGTGGCGCATGAGAGTCGACCAGTATCGCTCTTTATAGATAATGGCGTGGAGCAGGATTATTCATCACTATCCTATCCTGAAACCACTCTTCCCGGCGGCGGGCGAATTATAATCGATGAAACGCAGGCGTTGACGGCGATCGATGTGGATACAGCCGGATTGAGCGCATCATCGCCGGCCAGGTTGCGTGAAAAGATTGGCGTCGCCGCTGCGAAAGAGGCGATACGGCAGGTCAGTTTACGGAATATCGGCGGGCACATCGTCATCGATTTCCCGCCGCTCAAAGGGGAAACGCAGCGCAGGCGGTTTCAGGAGCAATTAAAAACTGAACTGAACGCACTAGACGGCGCCGGCGCGGCGAGCTTTTCCAGGTCCGGACTTTTTAGTTTTACAATGCCGCGAAGCATGCCTTCTCTGCTCGAGCGTTTTACGGAAGCAGCAACTGTTGATCCGGTGAGCGGGCGCCGTTTCACCGTGGAGACATGCGCGAAAGCCGCTATTCGTGCGCTGGAAAATCGCCTGCGCGTCGATTCCGGGGTTAAACTGAAAGTTGATATGGGCGCGGCTGTCGCCGAATTTATAGACTTGCATTCAACATGGCGCGCGCGGCTGGCGGAACGTTACGGCGAGCGGTTTCATTTCATGATGAAAGACAATCTGGAGGAGCGGGCTTTTGACCTCACCGAGCAATGACAATGCGGCGCGGCCGCAAAAAACTATGCAATGCCCTATTTGTAACAAGGGTTCGGTTTCGGACTATGCGCCTTTCTGTTCAAAGCGGTGCGCCGATGTAGATCTGCATCGCTGGCTGTCCGGCGGCTATGCAATTCCAGCACAGGAAGACGACAGCGACGGCGCGGTCGAAAACGAAGAATAAGTGGTGGGAGGCGTTTGAGTAACTCTCACCAGGTTATTTTTGGGCCGGAAGGGGTGCATTCGTCTTCCCGATAGACTTTTTACCTTGTTTGTGAAATTATCACACCGTTGAAGCAATTCGCCCTGGAGACTGAATGACGCGCAAAGCGTTGTTAAATTGGCATTCCCGGCTCGGCGCGGCGTTAATAGCGGCCGTGGCGGCTTTCGCTTTGTCTCAAATCCTGGTGTCCTCACACGCCGCCAAATATGGCGACGGCCCCCACGATCATGGCGGACAGCTTTGCGTCCTCTCTCTTGCGGCGCCGCAATCAGACAAGGCTGTCTCTACAGCCGCTGTGGCCATTGTCATGGCGATAGCCGTCTGGCGCGCCGCCGATCAGGTGACGCAGACCGAACGCGCGCTGCTCGTCATCAGAGCCGCCCAACCCCGCGGCCCTCCAAGCTTTTAAACAGTCTGACATTTTAACGCCGATTGTGATTACTGCCAGTAAAACTGCGCAGAATTAGAAGTTTGAGGGATTAATTGAAATGAATACCTATCTGCTGCTGTCCAGCGCAACAACCGCCTATATTGCTCTTGCACAAGGTGCTGGCGCTCAAATTGAACCGTTCGAAAACAAGGAAGATCAAATTATTGTAACCGCTTCTCCCATCGAACGGACAGTAGGCGAAACAATAATCAGCACCTCCGTTGTAAATGGCGAAGAGTTGCAACGCAGGCTGGAAAACTCAATCGGCGAAACACTGCGCCGGGAACCTGGCATTTCTTCAACGTATTTTGGCCCAGGCGCTAGCCGACCAGTAATCCGGGGACTAACGGGCGACCGCATTAGGGTGCTAGACGCCGGAATTGGTTCTATAGACGCCTCTGCCACGAGCCCCGATCATGCGGCGGCGGTAGAGCCGGCGACTGCAGAAAAAATTGAAATCGTTCGAGGTTCAGCAATGCTGCTATACGGTTCTTCAGCGGCCGGCGGCGTTGTGAACGTGTTCAACGGTCGCATTCCTAGCGAGGAACCGGAAGGAGGAATTGATGGCGCGCTACGTATTGGCGGTGCGACAGTCGATGACAGTATTGAAGCGTCCGGCGGATTTGATTTGAAGCTAGGGAGCTTCGGCGATGCTGCGTTAGTCTTTCATGGGGATGGATTTTATAGGGAAGCAGAAGACTACAATATACCGGGATTCGCGGAATCTGCAGCCTTCCGGGCGATGGAAGAAGAAGAGCATGATGATGACGATCATGATGATGACGATCATGATGATGACGATCATGATGATGACCATGATCATGAAGAGGAAGAAGCTTTCGGTATTCTAGAGAACTCTGCGTATGAGACAAAAGGCGGATCAGCCGGGCTGTCGCTGATCTTTGATAATGGTTTCTTCGGTATTTCGGGTACGGCGCTTGATACAAATTATGGCGTGCCGGGCGGTCATGGGCACGGCCATGAAGATGATCATGACGACGAAGACGAAGACCATGATGAAGACGAGGAGCATGGTGAGGAGGAAGAAGGCGGCGTCACTATTGATCTGCGACAGCGGCGTCTCGATCTTCATGGTGAAATTGAAAGTGATTTTGCACTGTTTCAGAAGGCGAAAATCCGAATTGGGTACGCCGACTATGAGCATGCTGAAGTCGAACCGAGTGGTGAAATCGGAACGCTATTTACTAATGAAGGTTGGGAAGGGCGATTTGAACTCGTCGATAAACCTTTCCAATTCGTCGGCGGCGAAGTAAATGGCGCGATAGGGCTACAATATAGAAAACGAGACTTTTCTGCTATCGGTGAAGAAGCGTTCGTACCACCGACAAATTCAAATCAAATTGGGGTTTTTACCGTTAAAGAGCTGTCCTTGGAGAACTGGCGCTTTGAACTTGGCGGGCGTTATGAGCATACAACCCACGAGGTTGAAGCAACCGGACTTGAGCGTAAATTTGATGGTTTCTCCGTTTCCGGCGGGGTGGGCCACCAAATTCATGAGAGTGTTTTTGTCGGCGCTACGGGCTTCCGCACCGAGCGCGCGCCATCTACTGAAGAACTCTTTTCCAATGGGCCGCATTTGGCAACGAATGCCTTCGAAGTGGGTGACCCAAATTTGGATGAAGAGGTTGCGACAGGCGTTGAGGCAACGCTTCGGCTGCAAACTGAACGCTTCAGATTTTCAGTAAGCGGATATCACACTTCTTATGATGATTTTATTTATGAAGCGGCGACCGGCGGTGAAGAAGATGAGTTGCCCGTTTTTCAATTTTTCTCAAATGACGCAACCTTCCGCGGATTTGAAGCCCAAGTGCGGGGAGAAGTTTTGCGTGCTGGGGTATTCGATATTCATGCGGATGCGTCAGTTGATTATGTCAAAGCCACTATTGATGTAGCGGGAAATGATAATCTCCCTCGCATCCCGCCGCTTTCAGGAATTATCGGTCTGGAGGCGCGCTCGCAATTTGCAGATATTCGAGCTGAACTTGATTACGCCGCCAGACAGGATGATGTCAGCGAATTCGAACTGCCAACTAACGGATACCAAGTTTTCAACGCATTTGTGACCTTGCGACCATTTGTGCATCAGCCGAATGTATCAATTAGGCTCTCAGGAAACAATTTAACTGACGAAGATGTACGATTGCATACTTCATTTCTGAAAGACATGGTTCCGCTACCAGGACGTAATTTCAAATTTAGTCTGCGCGGAGAGTTTTAAAGGAAAAAATAGACCCCCGCCGCAATCATGCCGGCGGGGGTCTGTCTTTTTCACAATTGTTTATAACGATGTGCTCGATGAAGGCTTCAATTCTGCAAGCTTCATAAACTTTTTGCGCTCGTCGGTATTCAATTGCTCATCATCGTCTGCGTCGGCTGCATCGAATTGCGCAACGCGGCTATCAATCATTTCGGCTTCTGAAATAGTGTCATCGCCATTGCTGATTTGGGCGAACTGCTCTTCTGCATTGGCCGGCTCGTCAGCCGCAGCAACGTCATTCTCTTCCACAACAGGTTCTTCAGGCGCTGTTACCGGTTGATCGGTACCCTTGAGTTTAGGATCTTCCAGCGGCGCACGAATGACCGCGTAAGCCAGAAACTCGTTACGATCAATCGATCCATCCTGATTGATATCAGCCTGCCTGAATTCCGATTCAGCATATAATTTCGCCTCGTTTTTGGTGTTTACCTGTGAGGCGTCCAAAATTTTGATGTTTGTTGACGCGGTGGTATGCGCCGCATCGTCCATTGGCTGTGAAGTTTCAGCATTTTGCGTTACTGTCTCAGCGGGTGCGGATTGTGATTCCGCTTGTTGTGCATTTTCCTGTGCACATGCGGCAGTCGTCATCAGCGCAATCGTTGAAGCGCTCAAAATAGTTTTGCGTAACATGGCTTACTCCTGATTTTGTTGCTCTCTATTGGCGCTGTGCGCCTCGCAACAAAAGGTAAGAGCATTTGTAATGGTTGTTAGTTAAGTCTGCGTCATGACGTACGCTTAATGACAATACGGTTAGCGCTTACGATCTGGCGCTTAAACCGGCGAATCGACTTTTTCATTGTCAGCGAACATTTCACGCAAATCGACCGACGAACACTCTCCCAGTTTGTCAAAATTCTCATGCAGCCAGGCGTCGGCGATATTTCGGCCCTGTTCCTTCAGTTCTGTTAAAAACGTCCAGTCTGTTCTGTATTTGCTTGCTACATCAAAATCAGCAAGCGCTTTATCTGAACGTACGGAGTGAATCCGTATGTTGCGCAGCCTGTCTCGGTATTCATCCTTAATCCATCCGTCATCCAATAATTTATGAACGAAGTTGATGGCGCGCATTTCTCTCAGCAGAGAGGAATTGAAGCTGATTTCATTGACGCGATTCATGATTTCGGCGGATGTTTTGGGTACGTCGTCACGCTCTATCGGGTTCACATGAACAATCACAATATCTGACGCTTCCGCTTCATAAAAAAACGGATACAGAACTGGATTACCCATATATCCGCCGTCCCAGAAATAATCACCGTCTATCTCTACGGCCTTGAAAAGAAACGGCAGGCAGGCGGAGGCGCAAATCACGTCTGAGGTCACTTCATCTGTGTCAAACACTTTTACCTTTCCCGTGCGCACATTCGTTGCGGCAATAAAAAGTTTTGTGTGTTTGCAATCCTTGAGACTGTCGAAATCAATGCACGCCGCCAGAATTTCGCGTAGAGGGTTTATATCGAATGGATTGAATTGGTAGGGAGAGAGGGCGCGCGTAACTGTTTCAAACATCTGATAGGAAAATGCATTCACCAGATCATTGGCGCCAAAGTTCAGTGGAAAAGGATTTGCGCGCACGGGACTATAGTACTCACCTGCGTTGCTCACCTCGCGCCAAAGGTTATCCAGCGTTTCGCGTGCGCCCTCACACCCGTTCTTGTGCAGTCCGTATGCGACCGCCACGGCATTTACAGCGCCTGCGCTTGAGCCGGAAATGGCGTCTATTTCTATCCTGGGATCTTCCAAAAAACGGTCTGCGACGCCCCAGGTGACGGCGCCGTGAGAGCCGCCCCCCTGTAGTGCAAGGTTAATATGCTTCGTAACTGCTGCGCCGGCCATTATTTGGCGACCCAGCCGCCATCGATCTGATGGGCCGCGCCGGTGATTTGCGATGCGGATGAGGAACACAGAAAGACAGCGAGCGCGCCGACTTGTTCTACAGTGACAAACTGTTTGGTCGGCTGCGCTTCAAGAATAACCTTTTGCACCACTTCTTCTTCGCTCATGCCTCGAGCGTTGGCTGTATCGGGTATTTGCGCTTCCACAAGCGGCGTTTTTACATACCCTGGACAGATTGCATTGCATGTGACGCCAAATTCCGCACCTTCCAAAGCAATCGTTTTGGTAAATCCGACAATACCGTGTTTGGCGGCTACATAGGCGGATTTAAACGGAGACGCGACGAGGCCATGTGCTGAGGCAACATTGATAATTCTTCCAAAGCCTCGCTCTTTCATCTGCGCGAAAACCGCTTTCGTTGTATGAAAGGCGGAAGATAAATTGATAGCGATAATGGCGTCCCATTTTCCGGCTGGAAAATCCTCAATCGGCGAGACATGTTGAATGCCCGCGTTGTTGACAAGAACATCGACCTGACCAAACGCCTCCTGCGCGTCATTGATCAGAGTCTGGATTTCGTCAGGCTTTGTCATATCAGCGTTATTGTATTTCACGTTGACGTCGTATTTCTCCGCCAGCCGGGAGCGTTCGCTTTCAATTTCGTTCTCGTCGCCGAAACCGTTCAGCATCACATTCCAGCCTTCGGCGGCGAAAGCCGTCGCAATGCCAAGTCCGATGCCGGAGGTGGAGCCGGTCACAACAGCATTCAGAGGTTTGCTCATGGGGTCCGTTCCTTTTTTGTAGAATGATACGCGTAGCACACTTGTTGCGACGCACAAAAGAGCGCAATATAAAGCTGCGATTGGCGTTGCAAATAGTGCAAGCGCATGGCTAGGCCGTGGTTTGCGAAGGAGAGGCCAACCATGCGCATGATGTTGATGATTTTTATGTTCGGCGCGGCGGCGTTTCCGGCGGCGGCGCAAATGTCCGTAACGACTATCGGGGCGACTGACGCCGGGGCGTGCTATCAAAACGCGGCGACAGAAGCTTCAAACGATACAGCGCCATGCGACCGTGCGTTAAACGACCAGTCTATCACACGGCTGGATCGGAAAAAAACGTTCGTCAATCGCGGTGTCATACACAATCGCAATGGCGACCTGATGGCCGCACGGAATGATTTTGATGAGGCGCTGGCTATCGATGATATGTTGCCGGAGGCGTACCTTAACCGCGGGAACAGTTATTTTCTGGCGGCGCGCTATTTTGAGGCGCTTGCTGATTATGAACGCGCCCTTAGCGCGGGCGTATCAAAGCCTTGGGTGGCGTGGTACAATATTGGACTTGTGTACGATTCACAAAAGAATACCGATAAAGCGCGCGGCGCATACGAAAAGGCGCTTGAGGAGAATCCAGATTTTACGCTCGCTGAACAAAAGCTAGAGAGCCTTTCTTGACTTTTGTAACTCATCTGGAATGCACTGGAACAGGTAAGCATTATAAAGCCGGCCGTCCGCATAACCTTTCGGAAGCGGGCAAGCCGCTATTTGTGCGTTATGATCTGGAAGGCGTCAAAAACGCACTGAGTAAGGATGAATTGGCCGCGCGCACAAACGGTTTGTGGCGTTATCGTGAGTTCTTACCTGTGACCAATCCGGAAAATGAGGTTTCTCTGGGTGAGGTGATCTCACCGCTTTTCCGGCTGCGCAAGAGTGAAAAAAAGCTCGGTGTAACAGGCGAGGTCTTGATCAAGGATGAAAGCCGCCAGCCTTCAGGTTCGTTCAAGGCGCGCGGTCTCGGCATGGCGGTTTCCATGGCCAAAGAATTTGGCTTGACCCATCTGGCGATGCCAACGAATGGAAACGCGGGTTCGGCGCTGGCGGCGTATGCAACGCGCGCGGGCATTTGCTCTACCGTGTTGTGTCCTGACGACACGCCGGAATGCCACATCAATGAAACGATATATCAGGGTGCTGACGTTTATCTTGTCAATGGGTATATAAACCATTGCGGCAGGATTGTCGCCGAAGGAAGAGAAAAAACCGGATGGTTCGACGTCTCTACGATGAAAGAGCCATATCGCGTCGAGGGTAAAAAAACACTCGGCATCGAAGTGCTTGAACAGCTCGGCTGGGAAATGCCTGACGCCATATTTTTTCCCACTGGCGGAGGGACCATGCCGATTGGGGTATGGAAGGCGTTTGACGAACTGGAAAAGATCGGCTGGATCGGTCCCGAACGGCCAAAAATGATTGTTGTGCAGGCTGCAGGTTGTGCGCCGATCGTTGAAGCCTGGGAAAGAAATGAAGCGCACGCGCGCGTCTGGGAAGAGGCGCATACAGCGGCCGCCGGCATTCGCGTGCCTGCCGCCGTCGGTGATTTCTTGATCCTCAACGCCGTTCGCAAGTCGAACGGTTTCGCCGCTGCTGTAGACGAGGACGTCATTTTTGACGTCTGGCGCGACATTGGCCGCGAGGAAGGGTATATGCTCTGCCCTGAAGGCGCGGCAACTTTCGCAGCTTACCGTCAGGCGCTGCAAGAAGGACGAATAGATAAAACCGAACGCGTCGTGTTATTCAGCTGTGCGTCAGGTCTTAAATATCCATCGACAAGTGCTGTGAAAAATATAGATCGTCATCAGCCCGTTGATTTTAGCCGTTTCAAATAAATTATACCGTAGCATGATTATATGAGGCCCCGTTGACTTTCATATCGCATCTTGAATGCTCCTATACCGGAAAGAAGTATACTGCAGATATTCCTCATAACCTTTCAGAAGCGGGAAAGCCGCTTTTGGCGCGGTACGACCTTGACGCGGTTTCGTCGGCTTTAACCAAGGAAATGCTGGGTGGGAGAAGCGAGGGTTTCTGGCGATACCGCGAGTTACTGCCGGTCTCCAAAGCGGAGAACCGGATTTCTCTTGGAGAAATCGTTACGCCGCTTGTGAAATTGCCGCGCCTGGCGCAACGTTTGAATTTCTCAGGCGATTTAACCGTCAAGGATGAGGGGCGTTTGCCAACGGGCTCGTTCAAGGCCCGCGGCCTGGGGCTTGCCGTTTCAATGGCGAAAGAATTTGGTCTTGAGCATCTCGCCATGCCGACTAACGGCAACGCCGGGTCTGCGCTTGCCGCTTACGCAAAGGCCGCTGGCATGCGCGCTACGGTTTTCTGTCCGGATGATACGCCGCGCGTGAATATTGATGAAATCGCTTTTCAGGGAGCAGATGTTTACTGCGTAAACGGGCTTATCGGAGATTGCGGCAAAATTGTCGGGGAGGGACAACGCGATGCCGGTTGGTTCGATGTTTCAACTTTGAAGGAGCCCTACCGGGTTGAAGGCAAAAAAACCATGGGGCTTGAACTCGCAGAACAATTTGGCTGGGAACTCCCCGATGCAATTTTTTATCCGACCGGCGGCGGCACAGGTCTTATTGGTATGGCGAAAGCGTTTGACGAACTGGAGGCTATGGGCTGGATCGGCTCAAAACGGCCGAAGCTCATCGTTGTTCAGGCTGCGGGGTGCGCGCCTATCGTGAAAGCCTGGCAAACCGGCGCGGAACATGCCGAGCCTTGGGAAAACGCACACACGGCGGCGGCCGGTATACGCGTTCCCGCCGCAATTGGCGATTTCCTGATTTTGCGCGCTGTCCGCGACAGCAATGGATTTGCCATCGCCGTTGAAGAAGATGACATATTCGCTGCGCGTACGGAAGTTTCACAGTCTGAAGGCTTGCTCTTGTGCCCTGAAGGCGCAGCAACCTATGCCGCATTCAAGCAGGCGCTCGCAAAGCAATGGATATCGCCTGGGGACAAGGTCGTCCTGTTTAATTGCGCGACCGGGTTGAAATATCCGATGACAGCGGCGCCCGCGACAATCGATAAGGATGGCGCTATTGATTTCAGCCGGTTTCGCTAAATCCATTAAATGTTTCCGGAGAAATGAATGTCTGTTCAAAACAAAGGACCGGACCCTTCCGCTGCCTATCCCATGCCCGGCGTCAAGCAGGTCGGATTTTTAAAGCCGCTGGTCGATCATCCAATGATCGAAATAGGTGAATACACCTATTATGACGACCCGGCGGGGCCGGCGCATTTTGTTGAGCGCTGCGTTCGCTATCACTTTGAACATATGGGCGACCGTTTAAGAATAGGCCGTTTCTGCGCGATCGCGTCCGGTGTGCAATTCATCATGAATGGCGCCAATCATGCGCTGGAGGGTTTTTCAACCTACCCATTCGCAATCTTCGGCAGCGGTTGGGAAGACGAAACCGCCGATTGGGCCAAAGGTTCGCGCGGCGACACCAACATCGGCAACGATGTCTGGATCGGAACTGACGCGCTGATAATGCCGGGCGTTCGCATTGGCGACGGTGCTGTTGTTGGCGCAAGGGCGGTGGTCGCTGCGGATGTGCCGGCATATGGGATAGCTGTTGGGCATCCGGCGCGGACCAGAAAAAAACGGTTTGATGACAAGACTATTCGCAAGCTGCTGGAGTTGAAATGGTGGGATTGGCCGCCCGAAACGATCACCTCCAATCTGTCCACCATCCGCGGCGGCAATCTTCAGGCGCTTTATAGCCTTGAAATCAAAGACTAATTAAAGATCCGAATTGTTGGCTTCGACGTCGGTTGAAAAAATTTACTCCCCTATATCCCCTTACGACAAGTAGGTGAGTAATGGCACTATCCAGGAAAAGTGACGTTTCCCGAATCGCGCGCGGTCGAGTACCGTCTGCAACCGCGCAAATAAAGGTTCAGGTATGGCCGAGGTTAAATGGCGGGCGGCTTGGCGATGGTTTGTGGACATCGCTATTGGCGAAGCCGTTTCGCGCCTTGTCAATTTCGGCGTCACAAACTGGCAATCCTTGGCCGGGGCATTCGCGGCGTTTGGTCTATCTTCAATGATAGACGGCGCTACTCTTTTTTGGATGTTCATGGCGTTCCTTGGGGGCGGAACCTTGGTCGCCATTTGGCGAAACCAAGCGGTGCAGCGACAAATTTTGTACTCTCCGGAGCACAAGCTGCAAATTGGTCGGGCCGTTTTGGTCGCCGTTGAGCACAAACCTAACACATATCAACTAGGTATTGAGCTTTATAATGCTGGCAATTTCCCAGTATCAACAAAGGTTGATCGAACATATGCGCAATTAGGCAAATCGACCGGCAATCCCGGTAAGCGCCTAAATGACGGCGCTGAAATTGCACCCAGACAAACCTCTGTTCTCTGGATGAGTGAGTATGAACTCGAAGAAAGAAAAAAGCCCTATAAAGGGAAAATTCACTTGGATATTAAGTATGGAAAAAAGGATAAAGAGCGGTATCCGCGCATTGTTTGGAGTCAGGTGGGTTTCCGCATCGACGGCTCGCCAGTTGTTCCCGTGAATGGAAGCCAAGTAGAACCTTTTGCGTTATCGTAATGACTAACACCATCAAGCAACGCTTTGACCGGCTTTTAAAGAAGATGGCGCACGGCGAACCGGCCTCGAAAACGCTTGCAAAAGGATCGGCAACATCAAGTGCGGCTGCTTCCGAAGATTCCAGCGATACTCAAACTCACCGAGATAAACCGGCAGGTACTTCGGTGACATATGAACGTAAGTCCCGCGATAAGCGCCCTTAAACAGGTTCCAGAAGCCTTCGATGGTGTTCGTGTGCGTATCGCCGCGCGCGTATTCTTTTTTCGCGTGATTAATTGTTGAGTGACGGAAACCAAAATCATCAAGATTGTAGAATGCTTTTGCTTCGTCAGTGTTGATGTGCGTTCCCGGCTTAACGAAATGCTTGATGACCGGGCGAATGGCCTTGCGTCCCCGATGAGGAATGATCCACGTCATGACGTTGCCGCCGCGCTCCGCCATGCCGAGAACGATAGACTTGTCGCCAACCGGGTCTTTTGCTCCCTTATCGACGCCGCCAATGAAAGCCTTATCGGCCTCGACAATCGGACCGCCTTTGCCGCCAAGGGGATCGGAGCCGTCAATCTCGCCCATATATTCGCGGATAAGCCGCGCCATGCGCCACGCCGTTTTGTACGTTACGCCTAGCTGGCGTTCCAATTCCTTCGCAGCGACGCCGTTGCGGCTGGCGCAGAACAGGAACATCGCGAAGAACCAAGAGTGGAGAGACGTGCGGGACTTCTCGAAAGGCGTCCCGGCCTTGGGCGCAACCTGAAAGCCGCAATGCTCACAGGCGTACTGCTGGCGCTTTTTGATCCGGTAGTAGTGCGCCAGCTTGCCGCACCCTTGGCAGTCATGGCGCTCGCCGTACCGGGTGCGCATCAAATGCTCTAGGCAGGCGTCATCGTCCGGGAACTCATCGAGGAAGTCTTTGAAAGTAGGCAGTTTTTGCTTGGGCATGGGATCGTCTCTCTCCGATGCCCTTTATGTAGGTATCCCGGCTACTTGTTTCAAGGGGATAATCTCGAATTTACTCGACAAAAGAACAAAAGGAGAATAAGGAACATAAAGGGAACACAATAAGGAGCACGACCTATGGAAAACGAAAGCTTGCGTGACATCGTCGGACTCGGCGTACTCATCACCGTCATCGGCGCGGCGCAGTTCTGGGGCGTGCTACTGGGCGCTTGACCGCCTGTTGAAAACCATATTTCCGGGAGGTCTTGTAGCTGGTTGTGACGGCGCAGTTTGTACATCTTCATCTTCACTCAGCCTATTCCCTGGCGGAAGGCGCTATCCCGATCACGCGGCTCAAGGACCTTTGTCTGAGCGACGGAATGCCGGCCGTCGCCGTTACGGACACGAATAATTTTTTCGGCGCGCTTGAGGCGTCTACGGTACTGGCCGGAGCCGGTATTCAGCCGATTACAGGATTGCAGCAAGCCTTTAACGCGGCGGATTTTAGTCTTCCCTTGTCGCGGGGCGGCCGCCAACCGTCACTTGTGCTGCTGGCGCAATCAGAACTGGGCTATCGAAACCTGTTGAAGATTTCGAGCCGCGCTTTTCTGGATTCCCAATCGGATGACGGTGCGTGTGCGTCGCTGGGTTGGCTGGAGGGGGCTGGCGACGGCGTGATCTGTCTGACCGGCGGTTTCGACGGCCCGGTTGACCGGCTGCTGCGCGAGAACCGTGAGGCTGAGGCCCGCGCGGCGCTGGAACGATTGAAGGCGATTTTTCCGGATCGGCTTTATGTGGAAATTCAGCGTCACGACAAGCGGGAGGAAGAAAACATAGAGGCGGGACTTCTAGATCTGGCGTATGATTTGGACCTGCCGCTTGTCGCCGCAAACGAGCCGTTTTTTCCGCGTCCGGATGACTATGAAGCGCACGACGCCCTGCTTTGTATCGCGCAGGGCGCCTATGTGCATCAGGATGACCGGCGAAAGGTGACGCCTGACCATTACTTTAAAACGGCCGATGAAATGACGGCGTTGTTTGCAGATCTTCCCGAGGCAATCGAAAATACAATCGAAATTGCACAACGATGTGCGTACCGGCCGCGCTTTCACGATCCCATCCTGCCGCGTTTCGCCGCGCAATCGAGCGATGATCTCGAGGCTGAGGCAATGGAGCTCGAGCGTCAGGTTCGCGAAGGGTTGAAACAGCGTTTGCGCTCTGTCGAACTTGCAGAACCTGAAGACGCATATTGGGACCGGTTGAAAACAGAGCTTGAGATTATCAACCGGATGGGATTCCCGGGCTACTTTCTCATTGTCGCCGATTTTATCAAATGGGCGAAGAAGAACGGCGTACCTGTCGGGCCGGGCCGTGGATCGGGCGCCGGCTCGCTGGTCGCCTGGTCATTGACGATCACCGATCTGGATCCCTTGCGTTTTGGCCTCCTGTTTGAGCGTTTCTTGAATCCGGAACGGATCTCCATGCCGGACTTTGACGTCGACTTTTGTCAGTACCGGCGGGATGAAGTTATCCGTTATGTGCAGGAGAAATACGGCCGCGACCGCGTGGCGCAAATTATCACCTTCGGAAAACTGCAGGCGCGCGCAGTCCTGCGAGATGTAGGACGCGTTTTAAACATGCCGTTCGGGCAGGTGGACCGGATATGCAAACTGGTTCCGAATAATCCGGCTAATCCCGTCACGCTCGCCGAAGCGCTTGAGACAGAGCCGCGTCTTAAAGAACAAAGAGATGATGACGAATCAGTAGCGGCTCTCATTGAGAAAGCGCTGAAGCTTGAAGGTCTTTATCGTCATGCCTCTACCCATGCCGCCGGCGTGGTGATCGGTGACCGTCCGCTCGATGAGTTGGTGCCGCTCTATCGCGATCCCCGTTCGGACATGCCCGCGACGCAATTCAACATGAAATGGGTTGAACCCGCGGGTCTCGTAAAGTTCGATTTTCTGGGTTTGAAAACCCTTACCGTGATTGATCGCGCAGTTTCCCTCGCTGCGCAGCGAGGCGTAACGCTCGACATAAGCAAAATTCCGTTTGACGACGAAGCAACATTTAAAATGCTGGGCGAGGGCGCAGCTACAGGCGTGTTTCAGCTTGAAAGCACGGGCATGCGTTCGACTTTGCGCTCCATGAAGCCGGATACGCTCGAGGACATCATCGCGCTGGTCTCGCTTTATCGTCCCGGTCCCATGGAAAATATTCCAACCTATATCGAGCGTAAACAGGGCAAACAGGAGCCTGATTATCTCCACCCCATGCTGGAAGAGGTTTTGAAAGAAACCTACGGGGTAATCATTTATCAGGAGCAGGTGATGCAGATCGCGCAGATCCTGTCTGGTTATTCTCTTGGCGAAGCGGATTTGTTGCGCCGCGCCATGGGCAAGAAAAAGAAAGAGGAGATGGACCGGCAGCGTATCCGGTTTGTCGACGGCGCCAAGGAAAAAGGCGTAAATGCAGCAAAAGCGTCTTCAATTTTTGATCTTGTTCAGAAATTCGCCGGTTACGGGTTTAACAAGTCACACGCTGCGGCTTACGCCTACATCGCGTATCAGACCGCCTGGCTGAAAGCCAATTATCCGGCGGAGTTTCTCGCCGCTTCGATGTCGCTTGACCGGGCCAATACTGACAAGCTTGCGATCTTTTTGAAAGAGGCGCGCCGAACAGAAGTTGCAGTGTTGCCGCCGCATATTAACCATTCGCAACCTGACTTCTCGGTAAAGGACGGCGCTATTGTTTATGCGCTTTCCGCGGTGAAAAATGTCGGGGAAGGCGCTATGGCGCTCATCGCGCAGGAGCGTGAAACAAACGGGCCCTATCGCGATTTAATGGATTTCGCCGAGCGCCTTGACTTAAAACAGGTCGGCAAGAGATCGCTGGAAAATCTCGCGCGCGCGGGCGCCTTTGACGGGCTTTGCGCCTCGCGCGCCCAAAGCTTCGCCGCCGCGGATTTGTTGATCCGCACCTCCGCCGCCATGGCTGAAGAACGTAACAGCGACCAGGCGGGTCTTTTTGCGCTCGATACTGCGCCAGCCCTCGCCAAACCGAAGCTGCCAATTGTTGAACCATGGACGCCGCAAGTGCAACTCGATGAAGAACGTGCGGCGGTCGGCTTTTACTTCAGCGGCCATCCCCTTGACGATTACGAAACAGAATTGAAACGGTTAAATGTCGTTGCGTATACGGAGGCGGTGCAGCGCGCGAAATCAGGCAGATCCGCCATGCAGATGGCTGGCGTTATCCGCACGGTGCGCATGCGCCGTTCGAAAACGGGCAAGCCGTTCGCCTGGGTGGAACTCTCCGATCCAAGCGGCGAGTATGAAGTGACAATGTTCTCAGAAAGCTTGAACGCGTCACGTGAGTTGCTCGAGGCAGGCGCTACTGTGCTTGCAGTCGTTACAGTTGAGCACAGGGACGGCGATGCACGCTTTACCTGCGAATCCATGCGCAGTCTGGACGCCGCCGCCGCCGCGTCGGTTTCTCAGTTGCGCGTTTCGGTTTCGTCGTCTTCTGCGCTCGCAGGTCTGAAACGGCGTCTAGCTTCTGTAAAACCCGCCACCTCCCGGGAAACCGGTTCTGTCGTCGTTGTCATGCGTCTGCCGGATACGGGTCGTGAAGTGGATATTGCCCTGCCGGAAGAAGCCGCGTGCACGCCGGCGATGCGCGGCGCTTTGAAAAGCCTTGAAGGCGTAACCGACGTTGAACTGATTTGAGCCTTCGCGTACGCTGAAGACTCGCATTGCATAAGCTGCATTCAGCTTATGTCGTCCAGAAAATCTTTCAATTTTGAAGCGAACTCGGGCCTTTTCAGACCCAGTGCGATATTCGCTTTGAGCCATCCAAGTTTGTCTCCGCAATCATGGCTGACGCCTTCATATATAAACGCATAAAATGACTGTTCTTTCATCAGCGCGTCCATGGCGTCGGTCAATTGAATTTCGCCGCCCGCGCCGCGGGGTGTTTTTTCAAGCAAATCAAAAATTTCGGGCTGCAGTATATAGCGCCCTGTGATCGCCAGGTTTGACGGCGCCTGTCCCGGCGCCGGTTTTTCGATCATACCGGACATCTCAAACAATGCGCCGACAGCTTCGCCCTTCGGCGCGACGATGCCGTATTTATTTGTCTCTTCAGGCGCAACTCTTTCAACGGCGATAATGTTGCCGCCCGTTTTTTTATAATGCTCGACCATCTGCGCCAGGCAGCCAGTGTTTCCGTCCATGACAACATCCGGGAGCGACACTGCAAATGGTTCCGCGCCGACAATCTGGCGTGCGCACCAGATCGCATGGCCAAGCCCCAGCGGCGCCTGCTGGCGCGTATAGGAGAGTGCGCCGGCTTTCGGTATAGTGTTTCTCACATCATTAAGGATGTCGGTTTTCTTTTTTCCCTCCAGACCGGCTTCCAGTTCAAAAGCGTGGTCAAAATAGTCTTCAATCGCCCCCTTGTTGCGGCCTGTTACCAGCACGGCATGATCGATACCGGCGTCAAAAGCCTCATTCACGACGTAATCGATCAGGGGACGATCGACGAGCGGAAGAAGCTCCTTCGGAATTGATTTTGTTGCCGGTAATACGCGGGTGCCGTGGCCGGCGACAGGAATAACGACTTTGCGTACTGATTTCATGGGGCGTCCGTTTAATTTCTGCTGTAGATGAATGAGTGTTTACGAATTGGCGCGAGCGGAAACGATTTGGATACGTTTGGCCCCTTATCCTTAGTCTGGCAGGCAAGATCAACCGGTTGCAAGGTCTGCCTTCATTTTCCCGGCGGCGCCGCCATAAATTAACCGGACCCGCGCCGCGCGAGGGCCGTAACTGTGATATAACTTGCGCTTGTAGGCGGAGGTCGTACATAAAATCTGCTGCCGGCGGCAACAATCGCCCGGAAAAAATGTTTATGAGCTATCGATGAGCAAAAACGGCGAAAACAAAGATCAAGATTCCGGCGAACGTCGTTCCGGCCTTGGCGGCGACGGCCCGTTGATTCAACCTAAAAAGCAGGGCGTTTTTTCCGGCCTGTGGTCAAATTTTCTTGCCGGCGTGGTGGTTGTCGCGCCGATCGGCATCACGATCTGGCTATTTTATCTGCTGATAACGGGCCCCATGGCGCGGCTGGACTCGTTTGTAAAGCGAACATTGCCTGTCAGCGAGAGTATGCGCGAGCAAGTCTTGCAGGTTCTGCCGGGAGTCGGGGTGCTGGTCGCGATTATTATTCTCGTGTTGCTCGGCGCGCTGGCGAAAAACATTGTGGGCCGGTCCTTTATTCGCGTCGGCGAACGGCTTTTTGAGTCTATTCCGATTATTCGCAACGTATTCGGCTTTTTTAAAAATGTTTTTGAAACAGCGCTGCAGCAGTCCGACCGGTCATTCAAGGAGGTCGCACTCGTAGAGTATCCGCGTAAAGACGCCTGGGTCATGGCGTTTGTGGTCGGATACACTAAAGGTGAAGTCTTATCGAGACTGGATGATATGGGCGATGAGTTGACGTCTATTTTTATTCCAACGGTGCCAAACCCGACTTCCGGTTTTCTGCTTTTCGTACCGCGCAGCGATCTGCGAGTTCTGAAAATGAGCGTAGAGGAAGCAGCGAAAGTCGTATTTTCGCTGGGACTGGTTGTTCCCGAACACGCCGACGGGGCGGAAGCAGTCAGAAAGCTCGAATCCTTAGCCGATGAGGCGGCGTCAAAACGTCCGCCCTTGAAAGAACGCATATTCAAATCCTGGAAAAATTAGCCGGCGCTTAAAAGCTTCACGGCGTCGTCACGGCTGAACAGGTAAAGCAGACAACGCAGCGCTGCGCCGCGTTCGGTTTCAAGTCCTGCATCGCGCTCCAGTATCAGTTTGGCGTCATCGCGCGCTGTAGCAAGTAATTCTGCGTGCACGCTGATATCAGCCAGGCGGAATTGCGGAAAACCGGATTGGGCGGCGCCCAAGACATCGCCTGCGCCGCGCAGGCGCAAATCTTCTTCTGCGATGACAAAGCCGTCTTCTGTATCGCGCAGGACTTTCAGTCGCGCTTTCGCGGTTTCACCAAGCGGGGGCTTGTATAAAAGAATACAACTCGATGACTTGTCGCCCCTGCCAACGCGGCCGCGCAACTGATGTAGTTGCGCAAGGCCAAATCTTTCGGCGTGTTCGATAATCATAATGGTTGCATTCGGGGCGTTTACGCCGACTTCAATAACCGTCGTTGCGATCAATACAGCCAGATCCCCGCGGTAAAACCGTTCCATGACGCTGTCTTTTTCAGGACCGGACATGCGCCCATGTACAAGTCCCACCTTTTCAGCGCCTATCGCGGTTTTAAGGGTTTCAAAACGTTCCTCCGCGGCCGTCAGGTCCAGCAGCGAGGATTCTTCAACGAGCGGACACACCCAATAAGCTTGCTCTCCCTTGTCAGCTGCACGGCGCAAACCCTCGATAACGTCGTTCAAACGGGTTATGGGCAAAGTGCGCGTATCCACCGGTTTGCGTCCGGGAGGTTTCTCCATGATCCGGCTGTGATCCATATCCCCGTAGGCTGTGAGGGAGAGGGTCCGGGGGATTGGCGTCGCGGTCATTACGAGAAGGTCGGGCTTCGGGCCTTTCTGCGTGAGGGCGATGCGTTGGCGGACGCCAAACCGATGTTGCTCATCAATGACAACCAGCGCCAGATCCTGAAACAGGACATCGTCCTGGAACAACGCATGGGTGCCGATCAGAATTTTTATTTGCCCTGAACGAAGCTGTTCCAGTTTTTTTGCGCGCACGCCTGATTTATCCCGGCCCGTTAGAATCTCCAGTTGCACGCCAAGCGCTTGTGCAAACGGTCCCAGTGTTTCCATGTGCTGGCGCGCCAAAATTTCCGTGGGCGCCATGAGCGCCGCTTGTGCGCCGCTCTGTACTGCGCTCAGCATGGCGAAGAAAGCAACGATGGTTTTGCCGGAACCAACGTCGCCTTGCAGCAGGCGGACCATGCGTTCATTGGAGCGCAGATCGGCAAAAATATCATTTAACGCCTGTTTTTGCGCATGCGTCAGGGCGAATGGCAGGGCCTTTTTCATGCGCGCCAGCAACTCTCCGTCGCCCTTTATGGCGCGCCCCCGGGACTTTTTTCTCGCCTTGCGGATCAGCAACAGGGCCAATTGATTGGCGAGCAACTCATCATACGCCAGTCGCTGACGCGCCGGCGCCAAAGGGGATAAGTCTTCCTGTTGTCCCGGCGCGTGCAAGAGTTCGACGGATGTCTTCCAGCCGCGCCACTTACGCGCACTTAGCCAACTTTCATCCTGCCACTCCGCGAGCACCGGCGCACGGTCTAAGGACTGTGCAACGGCTTTTCGTAACACGTTGGAAGACAATCCGGCCGTTAGCGGGTAAACAGGCTCAAAAACAGGCATATCGCCCGGGTTTTCCGGATCAGCTATATAATCCGGGTGCGCCATTTGTCTTTGCCCGTTGAAATCCTCGATCTTGCCGGAGACTAGCCTTTGCGATCCTTCCGGCGCCTGCTTTTTCAGGTAATCAGCGCGAGCGTGAAAAAACACGAGCGTGACAAACCCGGTTTCGTCGGAGCAAATTATCTTATAGGGAAGTCGGCGCCCCTTCGGCGCAGGGTCGTGCTTGTCGATCTGAACCTTTAAAGTGACAATGCGGCCGCTTGGCGCTTCTGCGATCGCAGGCCTGAAAGAGCGGTCTATCAGTCCGGCGGGAGGCGTCAGTACAAGATCGACGATGCGCGGCCCCGCCGCCCTGGAGATTAGCGCAGCTATCTTTGGGCCAACGCCGTTGAGCGTGGTAATGTCGGCGAACATTGAATTCAGAATTTCAGGACGCATAAAAATCTATTAGCCGGGTTTTCAGAAGTTTTCCATTTCTGCAATAACCGCCATAAACTGTGTAGAGGGATTTGGATGTTGAGATCGTTTATTGCGGTGATCGTCGCGGTCGTTGCAGGGCTGACAACGGCGAAATTCGCCGAAGGCGCGGGCGCTGGATTATTGAATTCGGCTCCTCCATCGGGCGCATATCAAATCATTCTATTGATAAGCTGGTTTGCCGGCGCCTTTATCGCAGGGTGCGTGGCCCTGATCATCGCCCGGCGATGGGCGCCTGTGGGTATAATCGCGTCAGCATCCATTTTTATATCGGCGGTTGCAGCCATGCTTGCATCGCCAATGAACTGGTTAGTGTGGTGCGGCGCTGTTGCTGTGACGTTTGCGGGATCGTATATTTCAATATTAATTACGCACGCCAGATTTTCTTTTCCTGATAAGCCTGCGAAAACCGGATTGTTCGAATGAACAGGACATATATACCAGCGGCTACAATCATCTTTTTGCGGGACAAGCCGGAATTTGAAGTGCTGATGGTAGAGCGCCATGCAGAGATCGCATTCGCCGGCGGCGCGATGGTGTTTCCCGGTGGAAGGATTGAAGAGTCTGACAGCGCACAGGAATGGCGTGCGCTATGCAATGGCGCAGATGATTGCCCCGAAGAGCAGTTTGGACCGCGCATTGCGGCCATCCGTGAAGCATACGAAGAAACGGGTCTGTTACTTGCCACGCGAAATGGAGAGCCAATTGGCGCCGAGGCTGAACAATACAATGAGCAGCGCTTGACGATTGAAAATGATGATGCACAGTTTTTGAAATTGATCGGTGACAATAACCTGAAACTGGAACTTGACGGTCTGCATCTTTTTGCAAGGTGGCGCCCGCCGGTAGAAGCCAAGCATAAGCGTTTTGACACCTGGTTTTTTGTTGCAAAAGCCCCGGAGCGTCAACATGCGACGGCTGACGGCGGCGAGGCAGTGAAACTGATCTGGAGCCCGCCGGCTAAGCTGCTTGCAGACCGTGAAGCGGGGCGGCGGAAAATGATTTTTCCAACAGTCCGTAATGTAGAACTTCTGAATGTCAGCCATTCGGCGGAGGACGTACTCAGTTTCGCAAAAGAGCGCGATATCCGGCCGGTAACGCCTGCGCGCATGCGCAGGGACGGGATCGACTATTTAACGATTCCGGCTGATATGGGCTATCCGGTTACGGAAGAGCTGCTTGAAAAGGCGCTTCGCTTCTAGGGCGATGTAGGCTCAATGACAAAGATCGATCCTGTGATGGTCAAAATATAGAGATTTCCGGCAGTATCTTCTCCAAATCCGACGATATCGGACAATGAACCGGCGTCTGGCGCGAAAGCGCTATTTTGTATCAGAAATGACTCCGATGAGAGCGTTGCATCCTGCATCACCGCATCGAGAGGAAAAGACCAAATGTTGTCGGATATAAAGTCAGCGAAAATATAGTGGCCCTGCAATGCGGTAGCGGGCCCGCGATAGACAAACCCACCCGTTATGGAACCGCCCTCCCGCTCGCCTGAACCATGGCTGTACTCCGCTATCGGGGGCGTAAATGCCGGATCATCGGGTCCGGTGTAATTTTGCGTGCCTTCTCTTACAGGCCAGCCGAAATTAAGCCCGCCATCGCCCGCCTCAATCCGGTCTATTTCTTCACGCGCGTTCTGACCGACATCGCCGATATAGAGATCGCCGGTATCGCGATCAAAACTGGCGCGAAAGGGATTTCGCAATCCATACGCCCATATTTCCGGCGCGCCGCCCCCGCCGGCGAAAGGGTTGTCCGCCGGGATTGAATAGTCGCGTTCGGCATCGCCGGGAAAATCATCTGACGCAGGATCAATCCGTAAAATTGTCCCGAGCAACGTGTTTTGATCTTGTCCGTTGCCGAACGGGTCGCCAGCGCCGCCGCCGTCGCCCAGTGAAATGTACAATAAACCGTCCTGGCCAAAATCAATCCAGCCGCCATTATGATTTGTGTCTGGTTGCGCGACGGTGAGGATCACATCCCCGCTCGCGGCGTCAGCCCTGTCGGGATCGCCCGCCGAACGGGTATACCGGCGGATTTCCGTATCGCCGACAGCGTTGGTGAAATGCACATAAAAAATACCGCTAGCGTCATAATCAGGCGCGAGCGCAAGGCCTAACAATCCGCCTTCGCCCGCGGCGCCGACGCTGGCTGAAATATCGAGAAACGCTGTTGTATTGAACACGCCGGTTGCAGGATCAAGGATGCGAATGACGCCATTGCGTTCGCCGACAAGCACGTCGCCGCCAGTCCGGCCGACAAGAGAAAGCGGCGCGGAGGCGGCGGCGGTGACCCGGCGTACCGCGAAGTTTTCTGCAACATCAGTAACAGTCACATTGAGGCCGAGATCCGCCGCTGCGGATCCATCGCTGACCTCAATGGAAATTTCATAAACGTTATCTGTGTTTGCGTCTGCCGGTATCTCAAAATCCGCAGGGGATATGAACGACAAATCGCCGGTTGACGAAAGTGAAAACAGAGCGGCGTCTGCGCCGCCGCCGATTGAATAAGTCAACGTATCGCCGTCCGCATCACTTGCGGTTGCGGTGTAGAAAACGCCAATCGTATTTTCCTGAACATTCGCCGATGCGGGGGACGTAAAACTTGGCGCCGCGTTCGCTGTTCCGCCGCCGCCCCCGCCGGGCATGGGCGGCGGCGTATTATTGTCGCCATCGCCGCCGCAGGCGAGCGTTAAGAGCGAAACCGTAATTGCAGACAATTTTAATGAGTTGCGCACAGCCGCCTCCAGACATTCATTTCGGCGAAATTCCATGATCATTCTCGCCGCGGTAAATTAACACGAAATGGGCGGATTGGTTCAGATGCGATGCGTTCTCCAGCTTTGCACGGCCCGGCGCGTGTATTCCAGCGCCACGGCGTCGTATAAGGCGTGCGTTACCATGGGTGTTATTAAATTCTCGGTGAGTGTGAATATGACGCCAAGATAGACGCCCACCAGGCCGGCGATGAATGCGTAAAGAACTGTCCGCATGTGTAGAACGCCGAATAGTAAATTCGACGCAATAATCGCGACGGCCACAGGGAAAAATCCTGCGAGCCAGGTTTGCAAAACGCCGCGAAACAAAAGTTCTTCAGCGACGCCTGCGGCAATTGCCATCAAGGCAATTCGCATAGGCGTAATAGTAAATCCGATTTCAGCGAAAAACTTTATCTGCGAATTTCGAAAGGCCGCAAGATTTTTCAGCGTCGTATTTGAAAACCACCAGAGAAAAACGGCCAGCGGTAATGTTGCGATCACGCCGATAAAAAAGTCATTGAAGGACAATGCGAATTGCGCGTGCAACGGCGTTTTTAAGATAAAGCTCAACGCGACAGCGATGACGGCCAGCAGCATCGTGCCCGCCAGTACGGCGATGAAGGTGCGCGATTCCGAAGGCGATTGATCGGGCTGGGGGGCGTCCGCCATAGGTTTTGTTTACCGTCTTTTCAGGCTGCCGAGCAAACCGCGCACAAGTTCGCGGGCCAGCGTTCGCGCCGCCGTCTTGAATGCGGCCTCGCTCACGGTTTGACGACTTGACCGGCGTGACTTCGCGGGCTTTTTCGATCGTCGGGATTTTGTTTCTTTCGCGCGGGCCTTTTCTTCCGCTTCAGCTCTTTTCGCCGCGCGTTCTTGCAGTTCCTCGTATGCGGACTCACGATCTACGGCGTCATCGTATTTATCCGTCATATCGGAATATCGCAGAATATCGTTTCGCTCCCGTTTGGTGATTGGGCCCATGCGCGAGGAGGGCGGCCGGATCAGCGTGCGTTCAACCACGCCGGGCGCGCCTTTGCTCTGCAACGTGGAAACCAGCGCTTCTCCAATTCCAAGCTCGGTGATGACGTCGAGCGTTTTAAAGGCGGGGTTTGGTCGAAAGGTTTCCGCCGCAGCCTTGACGACGCGTTGCTCGCGCGGCGTGAATGCGCGAAGCGCATGTTGCACGCGATTTCCAAGCTGACTTGAAACGGAGTCAGGAACATCAAGCGGATTTTGCGTGACAAAAAATACGCCAACCCCTTTTGAACGAATCAATCGAACAACTTGCTCGATTTTCTGAATGAGCGCCTTGGGTGCATCGTCAAAAAGCAAATGCGCTTCATCAAAGAAAAAAACCAGTTCCGGCTTTTCCGGATCGCCGATTTCCGGCATTTCCTCGAAAAGCTCCGACAACAGCCACAGCAGAAATGTCGCATACAGCTTTGGCGTTTGCATTAACCTGTCTGCAGCAAGAATATTGACGACGCCGGCGCCGTCTTCCGTGGTGCGCAGAAAGTCTTTCAGGTCGAGAGCGGGTTCGCCGAAAAACAGCTCGGCGCCCTGTTCTTCAAGCGCAAGCAGCCGGCGCTGGATTGCGCCAACGGATGCGCGAGACACATGGCCGTATTCAGCCGATAATTCCTTCGCGCGTTCAGCGACTTCCACGAGCAAAGCGCGAAGATCTTTCAGATCGAGTAGCAACAGACCTTCATCGTCGGCAAGGCGGAAAGCCAATGTGAGAACGCCTTCCTGGGTGTCGTTCAGGTCAAGCAGCCGCGATAGCAAAAGCGGGCCCATTTCAGAGACGGTCGCCCTGATCGGGTGTCCCTGTTCACCGTAAAGATCCCAGAAGCACACCGGAAAGGATTGCGGCGTATAGTGATCAAGGCCGATTTTGTCCGCCCGTTCCTGTAAAAAATCTTTCATCTCCACAGGCTGCGAAAGGCCTGCAAGATCGCCCTTCACATCCGCCACGAATACGGGAACGCCGGCCTGCGAGAGACCCTCGGTAATGATCTGCAATGTGACGGTTTTACCGGTGCCGGTTGCGCCGGAAATCAATCCGTGCCGGTTGGCGTATTTCAGTTTCAGCGCCTGGGGCGCGCCGCTTTTTCCCAGAAAAACGGATGGGTCAGACATGTTCGCCCCGCATTATCGGTGATCGTGGAAAGGCTGGACTTCGCGGTTTAGAAGGCGTCAGGCGGCTTCGCAACCGCCAAAAGCCGCTATCTGTCCGGTAAATGAAGGTATTATTTACCCCGCTGGAAAATGGGGATAAAATACAAGCAGTTGCACAGAAGGTCGTTGCGCCGGACTACACGGTGAAACGGGGGTGTGTGACGGCGACGACATTGGGCGGAAAGCAACACAGGAAGGGGTTGTTATGTTAAGAATACTTCTCGTCATCGCGGTAGCGCTGGCGGTTATTATCGGGCTGATGAAGCTCACCGACAATGAAGCGACATTGGACGAAGCGGTTGATGCGGTTGAAGAGGCCGCGGACGACGCCGGCGATGCGATCGAGGAAGCGGCGGACGATGTTGGCGACGCCATGTCTTCCGACGATGACCTAGACGGCGACAACGCCATGGAAGAGTCGATGGAAGATGCTGGCGAAGCCATGGATGACGCCATGCAGTCCATGGATGAAGCGGCTGAAAACGCCATGGAAGAAGCCCGGGAAATGGCTGACGACGCCGGCGACGCCATGGAAGAGGCTGCGCAAGACGCCGGCGATGCTGCTGACGAAATGATGGACGACGCAGAAGACGCCGCAGAGGAAGCTGGCGATGAGATGGAAGAGGCTGGCGACGAGATGGAAGAAGCCGCCGATGAGGCGACGGAAGACGATCCCAATAACTGATCTGTTCCATTTTGAACGATAACGATCAACGCCGCATTGTCTTGACCGGGAATGCGGCGTTTATATTTTAACTTTGCGTTAACCAGAGCGAATAAAATTTTAACGAGTTTGAAGCGGCCTTCACCTAGAGTTCTGTCAGACGGAAGAACAAAACAGGGATGGGTGCGCCATGTCAGTATCCAGTGCAATCGATTTCAAACACCTGGACAAATATGTCATGGGCGATGATGATCTGCGCGACGAGGTGCTGGAGATTTTCATCGACCAGTTACATCTTCAATTACGCAACCTCGATCCGTCCAAAGACGATATATCCTGGAAACATACGGCGCATACGCTGAAGGGCGCGGCGCGGGGCGTTGGCGCCTGGGATGTGGGCGATCTTTGTCAGGAAGCGGAATTGCTTGTGGGCGATATCAACAACAAGCAAAAAGCCCGCGAGGCCCTTCTGGCGGCGCTAAGAGATAAAGCGGAAAGCGCTGAGCATGCGGCGCGGAATATCACCGGCGTATCGGCTTAAATATTGAAATAGCGCCGTTGCGCCGCGCTGACATCGCCCGGTGAAAACACAGCCGCCCATGCGAACATTTCCCGATTATCGCTTCAGCTCCCGCATAGCGTACTCAATGCCGCTGAGAGTCAGCGGATACATTCTGTCTCCAATCAGTTCACGGATGAGTTGCGTAGACGGGACATAGTCCCAGCTATTGTCTTTCACCGGGTTCAGCCAGACCACGCGTTCATAAATATCCGTGAGGCGCCTCATCCAGATCGCGCCCGCTTCTTCGTTGAAATATTCCACCGATCCGCCGGGCACGGTGATTTCATAAGGCGACATGGAGGCGTCTCCGACAAAGATCACTTTGTAGTCATGCGGGTATTTGTGAAGCACGTCCCATGTCGGGGTTTTCTCCGACCAGCGGCGCCGGTTGTCTTTCCACACAAAGTCGTACAGAAAATTGTGGAAGTAGAAATACTCCATATGTTTGAATTCCGCCCGCGCGGCGGAGAATAATTCCTCGGTAATTTTGACATACGGATCCATCGATCCGCCGACGTCGAAAAAGATCAGCACCTTGATGGTGTTCCGGCGCTCTGGCCGCATTTTAATGTCGAGATAGCCGGCGCGCGCCGTCGCCTCGATTGTATTGTCCAGATCGAATTCGTCCGGCGCGCCTTCGCGTGCGAACCGGCGTAATTTGCGCAAGGCCATCTTGATATTGCGCGTGCCCAGCTCGACGCTGTCATCAAGGTTTTTATAGTCGCGCTTTTCCCAGACCTTGACGGCGCGGCCCTGCCGCTTGCCTTCATTGCCGATGCGCACGCCTTCCGGGTTATAGCCGCCGGAACCGAAGGGCGATGTCCCGCCCGTGCCGATCCACTTATTGCCGCCCTGATGGCGTTTCTTTTGTTCTTCCAGCCGCTGTTTCAAGGTTTCCATCAGCTTGTCCCAGCCTCCGAGCGCCTCAATTTCCTTCATCTCTTCTTCACTGAAATAACGCTCGGTCATGAGGCGCAGCCAGTCTTCGGGAATTTCGGCGCTCACGCCTTCCGCCACAGATTCAAGGCCCTTGAAGACATGGGCGAAGACCCGGTCGAACTTGTCCAGATTGCGCTCGTCCTTCACCAGCGCAGAACGCGAGAGGTAATAAAAATCCTCCACCTTGCGCCCGGCCAGATCGGCGTCCATCGCCTCAATCAGAGTCAGATATTCGCGCAGGGAAACCGGCAGTCCGGCGGATTTCAGCTCATGGAAAAATTTTGTAAACATGGGGCCATCCTAACAAGGCGCGCGCTTGAGGAAAGGGGCGGGCGCAGCGCCGCGAAACGCATCCGTCGCCGTCGCCGAAAATGTTGTGCAACCCTGAACGTCCCGGCGCGTCTTGTTGGCTTCATTGCTGGCTTTGCGCCGGATGTTGCACAACTTCGCCAAAATATTTGTACAACTTTTTCATTTCGACATGCTTTCCTGTTTTTCCCGGCGCGACGCATGACGCTATCGGGCGATCTTCAACCTGAGGCGCATGATACGGCGCCCGGCCAGGGGGGTGGATATCTATCCACCAACACTGGGAAATATTGAAGACTTTACGGTCTGGGTTGTGCGGCTGCCGTCGGACGCAACTGGCCAACACCTCTCATTCGGGGCCCCCTTCACTTTATTTTTTAACGTGCTAGAGCGGCTTAAAACCCAACGCATATGCGGGAGCCGCCCTTATGGATCACGGAAAGAACGAATTCGCCAGTAATGAGAGCCTGAAAGCGCGCCGCGACGAGGCGTGTCCTGTAGGGTTGCCGTCAAAATCGGGAATATACGCAGCGCGCGCCAAGGGCGCCGAGCTGTGGGACGTCGAGGGCAAGCGCTATATCGATTTCATCGGCGGCATCGGCGTTTTGAATGTGGGGCACGCGCACCCGAAAGTCGTCGAAGCGATTAAAAAGCAGACCGAAAACTTCATCCATACGGCGTTCGGCATCGCGCAATATGAAAGCTACATTGAAGTTGCGGAAAAACTGAACCGCTTGACGCCCGGCGATACGCCGAAAAAGACCGCGCTGTTCAATTCCGGCGCCGAGGCGGTGGAGAACTCCATCAAATTCGCCCGGCAGATCACAGGCCGGCCCGGCGTCATCGCCTTTTCCGGCGCGTTTCACGGACGGACATTGCTGGCGACGACGCTTACCGGCAAATCCAAACCCTACAAGGTCGGTTTCGGCCCTTATGTGCCGGCCGTCTTTCATGCTGAGTACCCTGACGAGTATCACGGCGTTTCGGTTGCCGATGCGATCGCCAGCATCGATCATATCTTCAAGTCCGCGATCAACGCGAATGAAGTTGCAGCCATGATCGTTGAACCGGTGCAGGGCGAGGGCGGCTTCAACCCGGCGCCGAAGGAATTCCTCGAAGCCTTGCGCAAGAAATGCGACGAGCACGGTATTATGCTGGTGGCGGATGAAATCCAGTCGGGCATGGGCCGGACAGGCCATTATTTCGCGTTTGAGCGGTCCGGCGTAGAGCCGGATTTTGTCTGCGTCGCCAAATCCATCGCCGCAGGGCTTCCGCTCTCGGCTCTCACCGGCAAGGCGGAATTGATGGACAAGGTGGTCGCCGGCTCCATGGGTTCGACTTATGGCGGCAACCCCGTCGCCTGCGCCGCGGCGCTGGCCGTATTCCAGATCATCGAGGAAGAGGGGTTGCTGGCGCGCGCAGAAGAGATTGGCGCGCAGACGGAAAAACGCTGGAAGGAACTGCAGTCCGGCGTTGGCAAGGGCGTTATTGGCGACGTGCGCCGCGTCGGCGGCATGATGGCGCTGGAATTTGTAAAAGACGGCGACCCGGCGCAGCCGAACGGCGATGCGGCGGCGGCGATCATGCTCGAAGCGCGCAAGCGCGGCCTTATCATGACGACCGCCGGCGCCTACGCCCAGTGTCTGCGCTCGCTCGCGCCGCTGGTGATTTCCGATGAATTGCTGAACGAAGGGCTCGACATTTTCGCCGATGCGACGGAGGCTGCGCTGAAAGGCTGACAAGTCAAGCACAGAGGAATTTAATCCTTCATCCTGAGGGCAAAATTTCTTTGCCCTTCGAGACGGTCTTTCGGCCTCCTCAGGATGAAGAAATTTTGCGTCTCGAAGGATCGAAGGATTTAAGACTGCCGGGGGAGAGAGCTTCATGCGTTTTATTAAATTATTGTCGGCCGGCATTGCAGCGCTTTGTGCGCCGCTGGCGCCGGCGTTCGCGCAAAAATGCGAACCGGCGGAAGGCCGCAGCGCCTATTTTGTCGAGCGCGAAGTCGCCGGGAACCGCGATTTCAACGAATATCTCGAAGGGCCCGGCTGGACGTTTCAGCTAAAGCGCGCCCCCCATGGCTGGGACATTCGCCTCAACGATGAAAACGGTCTCGACCTGACGCAGATGACGCCGCCATTGCGCGGCGCGCCGAACCCGCGCGAGATTTATGGCTGGCATTTCAGGAACGCCGGCAATACCGGGCCGAACACGGGCGACGTCAACGCGCCGCAACATCTGCGCCTCTTCGGGTTCGATCCGGCGCTTTCCGGCACGGGCGGGTACCGCCCCAATGCGGCGGGCGGGGTCGCGCCTGAGAACCAGCCCGGGCGCGGCGCGCTGACCATCAAGGATATGGGGCTCGCCGACCTCGACGAGGGTGAAAAAGCCCGGCTCAACTATCTGAAATTCAACGTCTGTATGACATGGCCCAAGACGCAACGTGAACATCAGATGGAAGCGGCGGATGCCGCCGAGATGACCGAGCTGCGAAAGGTGACGCCGGAACTGATCGAGATGATGGACTCCTGCGGGCTCGATTATGAAATGTATCAGATCACGCCTTACCTCACGCCGGTGGAGCTGGGCGGCGATTTCGACGCCGACGACGCCCACGATCAGGTTGTGCCCATCATCCGCAAGGCCGACGGCAAGCGCGGTTTGTTTTTCTGCCGGGCGCTGACATACGGCGATGTGGTCGGCATGACGGGACGCATGGGCGCGCATTTGACGCCCGCCTATTTCGACTCGATTGACTGGTGGGCCTTACATACCGGCCCGGCGCGTCAGGGCGCGGGCGGGACGCCGCCGCCGGCGCTGAAGGGCGACGCCGTCACCATCGGCAAGGAAGGCGCGTCATCGGTCCTGATCTATTGGACGGGTTCGGAATATTCGTCTTACTGGCAGGGGGACTAGGCCCATGCGCATGGTCGCCGGTGTGCTGGTCTGGGCGTTGTTCATCGCGTGGGCGGCGTGCGTCGCGCTCGGCTTTAACGCCTATATGACGCTGGAAGCGGACGGGAGCGGCTTTACCCGCGGCTGGAACCGCGTTTCGGCGTTCCTGCAATGGCAGGGCTACGCGCTGATCGCGGCGATCGCCGGCTCCATCGCAGGCCGCGTCGCCAGCGCCACGGGCGTCATGCGCTTCGCCTCGCGCATACCGCTGTGGCTCTCCGGCGGGTTCTTCATTGTACTGACGGTGCTGTTTGTCGGCGCGATTGTTTATACGCGGGTGGTGGGGCAGTAATGCATCCGCTCATCCCGGCGAAAGCCGGGATCCAGCCTTTCTAGAAACTACTTTGCGTTTAAATATTCTTTTCAATATCGGCGTCTTCTGGAAAATCGCTAGGACAAACCATCCGCAGCCCCCACCAACAAGCCAACGGAGCTTTATATCGCGGTTCGATTTTCGAGCTAGCAATCCTTGTCAAATTCTTATCATAAAACACTAACTCTCCATTCTCGGCGCGTAAATATCCGTTTTCTAGGATTAGGACTAGCGCGCCCGTTGCTGAAGGAGCGTTTCCATATTTTTCCCTTATGGAGTTGCTCGAGATTATGCCATGAATTGTCGCAATGCTTACCAAAAACCACACTGTAAGGCATGATTGCAAAAATTTGCGCGAGTTTTCGGTTTCCGGCAGCAAACTATTGCAGGATTGAATTATGCAACCAGCAAAGAATAAGAACGCAAAGCCTGCAAAAAGGATGGGCTGACCGTAATCGATGAAAAATATCAGCAGGAGAACAATTGCTGAAAAAAACAAACTTACTTTTACTTCTGCGGAGATTTTAGTCGGGCCACTTTTTTCCGATTTAGTCTTTATTGAATCGTGATTGCGAAAAGTTGATGTATAACATGCTGTGGCCAATATTATCCAAATCGCCAGGGTGAGTATAACGGCTGCGAAAAGCGAAACAGACTTGTCGAAGTAATCCGAAATTGTGAGAAGCGATGGGTTTAGGCCATCAAACTTTAGAAAAAAAGACGTGTAAAAGACTGAAGAATATATAAGCGCTATTCCAGGAATTAGTATTAAAGCATCTCTTATAATTTTAGTCATGAGACTTGCTTCGCCTAACCCTTCTTCCAGACGCTCCCCTTGCGCAGCGCATCTGCGACTTTGCCCGTGCGTTTGCGCTGGGTTGGGTGGTGATGGGTGAAGGCGTCGTCGAAGCTGGTTGCGGGCGCGCGATAGATAACGCCGAGCGGCATCGGGAACGATCCCATGGGCAGGGTCAAGAGCATCTGCGCCATGACGCGGTTGGTTTCGTCATGCACGAGGACGTCTTCAACCGGCGCGGCGTTCTCGCCCACATCGATGATTTCCAGCGTCAGCGTGGACGTATTGAGCTTCAGGCCCTTTTCGCCCTTCGCGAAGAGGAGCGGCTTGCCATGCTCGCAATGGATCTGCGTTTCCGGAGCGGTTTTCTTGGCGACAAAACCGTCGAACACATCCTTGTTGTAGACGATGCAGTTCTGGAAGATCTCCACAAACGCCGCGCCCTTGAACTCGCGTGCGGCCTTGAGGACCGGCGACAGGTTCTTCGCATCCGTGTCGATGCCGCGGGCGATGAAGCGCGCATTGGCGCCGAGCGCGAACGCGCCGGGCGACACCGGCGCATCGATGGAGCCCGACGGCGTTGAGGGCGAGCGCGTGCCGACGCGGGATGTGGGCGAATACTGGCCTTTCGTCAGCCCGTAAATCTCGTTGTTGAACAGCAAAACAGCCATATCGACATTGCGCCTGAGGACATGCAGCAGATTATTGCCGCCGATGGAAAGCCCGTCGCCGTCGCCGGTGACGAGCCACACGTCAAGTTCAGGGTTCGCGAGTTTGAGGCCGGTCGCAAAGGCCGGCGCGCGCCCGTGGATCGTGTGAAAGCCATAGGCGTTCATGTAATAGGGAAAGCGCGACGAACAGCCGATGCCGGAAACGAAGACGGTCTTGTCCGGGTCGGCTTCGACATCGGCGAGCGTCTTCTGCACGCATTTCAGGATCGCATAGTCGCCGCAGCCGGGGCACCAGCGCACTTCCTGATCGGTGGCGAAATCTTTGGCGGTGAGGGGTTTGTTCATGACGTTATGCCTTGTACGGAATTCTCACCCCCTCCGTCCGCTTCGCGGACACCTCCCCCGTAAACGGGGGAGGAAGGGTGCTCTTTTCTTCCCCCGCTTGCGGGGGAAGTGGCCCGAAGGGCCGATGGGGGTGTAAAACGAAAATGCATCACTCCGCCGCCTGTTTTGCGCCGGGATAGTTCTCGCGGATCGCGCTTAAGATCTCCGCAATCTTGAAAGGCTGGCCGGACGTCTTGTTGAGCTGCACGACTTCCAGGCCCAGCTTGTCGCGTAAGAGCGTCGCACACTGGCCCATATTCATTTCCGGCAGCAATACGCGGTCATAATCGGCGAGGAGCCGGCCGAGGTTCTTTGGTAAGGGCGACAGCCAGCGCAGATGGATTTGCGCCACATCCAGACCCTGCTCGCGCGCTTCATGGACTGCGCGCCAGATGGCGCCATGGGTCGAGCCCCAGCCGACAACCGCGAGCGGACCTTTGGTATTGCCTTGCTCGACGATCTGATCGGGGATGAATTCAGCGACAGCGGCGACTTTTTTGGCGCGCAGGTCCGACATCGCCTGATGGTTCGCGGCGTCATAGGAGATGTCGCCGGTCTCGATGTCTTTTTCCAGCCCGCCGATGCGATGGGCGTATCCCCGCGTACCCGGTTTGATCCACGGTCGCCCGAATGTGGTTTCGTCGCGCCGCCAGATGGCTTTTTTGAGCGCTGACGGATCATCGCCGCCCGCCGCGTCGCCGCCCGCCGCGTCGCCGCCCGCATCGCCGTTTACGGCGTTCGACAGGATCGGTTCATAATCGTCCATGTTCGGCAATTCCCACGGGCCCGCCGCATTGGCGATATAACCGTCGGTCAGGAGAAACACCGGCGTCATGTGGCGGATGGCGGCGCGCGTCGCCTCGATCGCCGCATCGAAACAGTCGCCGGGGCCGGCGGCTGCGATGACGGGCAGGGGCGCATCGGCGTTTCGTCCGTAGACGGCCTGATAAAGGTCCGACTGTTCGGTCTTGGTGGGCAGGCCGGTGGAGGGGCCGCCGCGCTGCGAGTTGACGATGATCAGCGGCAGTTCCACCGCCATGCCGAGGCCGATGGCCTCGCCCTTCAGCGCGATGCCGGGACCGGAGGAGGAGGTGACGCCGATAGCGCCGCCGAAAGACGCGCCGATAGCGGCGCAGCAGGCGGCGATTTCGTCTTCCGCCTGAAACGTCGAAACGCCGAGCTCGCCCATTTTCGACAGATGGTGAAGGATCGACGAAGCCGGCGTGATGGGATAGCCGCAGAACATGATCTCGCGGCCGGCCAGTTCGCCTGCGGCGGCGAGGCCCAGCGCGATCGCTTCCGCGCCGGTGATGGAGCGGTATTCGCCCGCTTCCATGGGCGCTTCGCCGATGACGAATTGCGGGATCTCGGCGGAAAGTTCCGCCGTTTCGGCGAAGGCGTGGCCGGCGTCGAGGGCTGCGAGGTTGCCGGCGAGAATTTCCGGCGCCTTTTTCGCAAACTTCTTGTTCGCCCATTCGACAATCGGTTTCCGGTCGCGACCGAACATCCATAAAACGGCGCCCAGCGCCCAGAAGTTCTTGCACTGTTCAGCGTCGGATTTGGAAAGGCCGAGGGGCTTTACCGCCTCGAGCGTCTGCGTCGAAATCCCGATTTCGATCACCTGAAAATCGTCCAGCTCGCCGGTCTGGCGCGGGTCGGCGGCGATATTGGCTTTCGAAAAGTTCCGGTCGTTAAAAGCGTCCGTATTCAGAACAATCAGCGCGCCTTTCTGCAAAAGCGGCAGGTTCACTTTCAGCGCCGCCGGATTAAGCGCGACGAGAACATCCGGCTGGTCGCCGGCGGTGGAGATGCGCCGCGCGCCGAGATTGATCTGGAACGCGGAAACGCCAAAGGTTGTACCCACCGGCGCGCGGATTTCCGCAGGGAAGTCCGGAAATGTCGAAAAGTCAGAGCCGGCGAGCGCCGTCGATTCCGCGAACTGCGAGCCCAGAAGCTGAACGCCGTCGCCGCTGTCGCCCGCAAAACGTACAACGACCGATTGATTTTCGGGGGTTATTTTACCCATTGATTTGGCCCACCCGTATGCTGGCCGGTTAGCATGTCAAAACCGTCAATAAAAACAAGCGCGTTTCCGGGCTGCGGCGCCGGGTCCCGCGCATTCTCGATTGTCGCATATCTCAAGCCTCATACAAGAAAACAAGACTTTTCCGGTGCGGCCTCTCAGCCTGTTGAACGGCGGCTGCGCCCCCGCAAGAAAAGCTAAAGTTTACAATAGGAAACATTACAAATCGGGATATACCGGCGGTAAGCCGCCATAAGGCGCAAACAGGGACGGCGCGTCAGCATGAACCGGGCCGGACATCGCCGCCGTCAGCCTGTCAGAAAGACCGGCGTTGCTGCTGACAAGGAAATCGCACTCTAGTAGACCTCGTCGGCGAATCTGAAGGAACGTCCTGTTATGAAATTCTTTGTCGACACCGCCGAAATTAGTGAAATCAAGGCGCTCTTGCCAACAGGCCTCGTGGACGGGGTGACGACCAATCCCAGTCTCGTCATGAAATCCGGCCGGGATTTCCGGGAGGTGGTTGCCGAGATCTGCGATCTCGTGGACGGGCCGGTGAGCGCCGAGGTGACCGCGACACAAGCTGACGCCATGATCGCCGAGGGCGAATCGCTCGCGAAGATTGCGAACAATGTCACCGTCAAGCTGCCATTGACGCTTGATGGTTTAATCGCCTGCAAGACGCTGACGGGAAAGGGGATCGACACCAATGTGACGCTGTGCTTTTCCGCCAATCAGGCGTTGCTGGCGGCGAAGGCGGGCGCAACGTTTATCTCGCCATTTATCGGCAGGCTCGATGACGTCAATATCGATGGTATGGAGCTTATTCGCGATATTCGCCTGATTTACGACAATTACGATTTCGAGACGGAAATTCTGGCGGCGTCAATTCGTAGCGCCAATCATGTTAAGGACGCGGCGCTGTTCGGCGCTGATGTTGCAACCGTACCGCCCGGCGTCATCAAGTCGCTGGTAAAACATCCGCTTACGGATAAAGGGCTTGAAGCCTTTCTGAGCGACTGGGCGAAGACAGGCCAGAAAATAATCTAGGAGCGGCGATGCAGGACGCAAGCGCAGCCGGGCCGGCGGGCGATTTCGACACCGGCCCTCCATTCGTTTTCGGATTTGGATTTAACAACGGCGCCGCTGAAGAAATGCGCTGGGAAGACGCCGCCGCGGCGAAATCTTCCTATGACTGGATCTGGCTGCACCTGAACATGAATAATGACGAGGCGCGTTCATGGATTCACGCACAGGAAGATATTCCATACGCTGCGCGCAGCGCGCTTCTGGCGGGTGAAACGCGGCCCAGAGTCAGCAGTTTTGAAAACGGACTGGTCGTCAATTTGCGGGGCGTCAACCTGAATGAAGGCGCTGAGCCGGAAGATATGGTGTCGATCCGCATCTGGTTCAGCAAAAACCAGGTAATCACTACCCGCCGCAGGCGCCTGAAAGCGGCGCAGGACATCCGCAGTGAAATCATAGAAAACGGTCTGCAGCTTTCAGCGCCGGGCGTGCTGGTGGCGCGCATCGCATCGCGCCTGACTGAGCGCATGACGCCGTTTGTTGAACAGATCGAGGATCGCGTCGATGAAATCGAGGATGAGGTTTTGTCCGCCTCAGGCGACGGCGTCAGGCCGCGCCTTGCAGAAGCGCGCCATGATGCGGTGATGGTCCGCCGGTTTATTGCGCCTCAACGCGACGCCCTGACGCGGCTCGCGCAGGATGAATCAACGCTCTTCGATGCGACGACGCGCATCGATTTGCGAGAGACGGCCGATCAGGTGACCCGCCTGACGGAGGAAATCGATGCGGCGCGCGAGCGGGCCATGGTCCTTCAGGATCAATTGACGGATCAGCGTGCGGAGGAAATGAATCGCAACATGATGGTGTTGTCCATTGTTGCGGCGATTTTTCTGCCCTTGGGCTTTTTGACCGGCTTGTTCGGCATCAATGTCGGCGGTATGCCCGGCGTTGAAGACCCGGCGGCGTTCTGGCTGGTTGTGTTCGCCTGCGGCGTTATCGGGGCCCTGCTTCTCGTGATTTTCAGGATGATGAAATGGCTTTGAAGCGAACGCTTCTCTGGCTTCTTTTTTCGCTGACGGTTTTTGCGGCGTTAATCGCGGGCGCGCATGCGCAGTCAGGCCGCTCTGCGGCGATCGAAACGGCGAGCCGTGAAATTGCGGATGTGCGGCGCGCGGTGGATGATGATTCCATCGAAGAACCCGAGGCGCTGGAAAACCGATTGCGGGAAATTCGCGACGGCAGCCGCCAGCGGCTTGGCGCGATTGAGCGCGAACTTGAAGCCAACCGGGCGCAGATCGAATTGCTGGGCCCGGCGCCCGGCGAAAATGATCCGCCTGAAAGCGATTTTCTCGCGGAAGAACGCGCTGCGCTGAACGAGACCCGCGCGCGCCTGTCAGGCCAGCGCACGCGCGTTTTGGCGAACATCTATGAAACCGGCGATTTACTGGCGCGTTTATCCAGCGCCCAGCTCGGAGCGCTTTACCGGTCTCTGACGGAACGCGGCGTTTCGCCATTGTCGCCTGAAATCTGGAGCGGTGCGGCGCAATCGGCGCTGGACGTCGGCGACAGGTTCAGCCGTTATTTTTCAGGCTGGTCGGACCGGAAAAAAGAAAATGGCGTACTCACGCCCACCTTGTTCGCGGTGTTCGCCGCAATCATCATTTCATTGATGTTGTTCGGGCCGGTGCGCGGCTGGGTGATTTCCACATTCACGCATCAGGTGCAGCGTCGCACGCCGACCGCTTCGCGCAGGATTTTTGTCGCCGCCATGACAATGATCGCGCGAACCGCGCCCGGCGTGATCGGCGGTCTTGTCATCATAGAAACATTGCGCGCTACAGGCGTTTTAACCGATGAAGGCGAAAACGCCGCCAGAGCATTCTGGATCGGCGTGCTCGCCGTGCTCACGGTTTCGGGGTTTACTTCCGGGTACTTTTCGCCGCGGGCGCCGTCGTGGCGCATCGCGAAAGTGGACGTGGCGCGCGGAAAGATCATCAGCCGTCTGGCGATGGTCATCGTCGTTGTATTCTCGGTCAAGATACTTTTCACGGCCATCGCCGTCGCCGCCCGCGCCGATGAATCGCTCATTTTGCTGATTAAAGCCGTCTCAAGCATCACCGTGGGCGCATTCTTGTTTTTGATATGCCGAACGCGTTTGTGGCGTGCGGAAGCGCCGGCGAATGAGGACGAACCGCTCGCGGCGGCGGACAATGGGGGCGCCTGGCGCCTGATCCGCCGTCTTGGCCGCGTGCTGGCCGGGGCGATCATTATTGCGACGCTGGCGGGATATATCGTTCTGGCGGACTTCGTCGTGACCAGACTTTGCCTTCTGGCGCTGATCGTCGGCGTTGCATGGTTGTTGCGGGCCATGCTGGCGGAGCTTGCATTGCGCATGCGCGCGCAACTCGCCGTCGCGCCGGAAGAAGCGGCGGCCGCCGAAGAAACCTCTGCGAATTTCCGCTTCTGGTCGCGGCTCATCATCAATATCGTTCTGTTCGCCGCGCTGGCGCCGGTGATACTGGTGCTTTTCGGCGTGCCGGCGGAATCGGTGCGCGATCTTGGCGGTCAGGCGCTGTTCGGTTTCAATATTGGCGGCTTTCACGTTCCGTCCATCGCCAAGCTGTTCTACGCAATTCTTGTTTTCATCATTCTGATGGCGGTGACGCGGCTTGTGCAAAGCGGACTGAAGCGCGGGCCGCTGGCGCATTCACGAGCCGATATCGGCGTGCAGAATTCGCTGACGACGCTGGTGGGTTACGCCGGTCTGGTCATCGCCATGTTTTTCGGCATTTCCGCGCTTGGGTTCGATCTGTCGAACCTGGCTTTGATTGCGGGGGCGCTTTCGGTCGGGATTGGCTTCGGTCTGCAATCCATCGTCAACAATTTCGTTTCCGGCCTGATCCTGCTGTTTGAACGGCCTATAAAAGTCGGGGACTGGATCATCACCAATTCCGGTGAAGGGACAGTCAAAAAAATCAGCGTCCGCTCCACAGAGATTGAAACGTTTGACCGCTCCTCGATTATTATCCCGAATTCCGAATTGATCTCTTCCGCCGTTACCAACTGGACTCACAAGAACAAGCTCGGGCGCATTACGGTGCCGGTTGGGGTTTCCTACAACGCCGATCCTGAACTTGTGCGCGATATTCTGATGAAATGCGCAAAGGAAGAGGAATTGATCGTCTCCTATCCGGAGCCGTTCGTCACCTGGATGGATTTCGGGGCGTCGTCGCTTGATTTTGAACTGCGCGCCTATCTTCGCGATATCTCCGAAGGGTTGCGCGTGCGTACTGCGCTCCGGTTCGCTATTTTCAAGGCGTTGGCCGAAGCCGGCGTTGAAATTCCGTTCCCGCAGCGCGATGTACATATTAAATCGTTACCGGAAGACTATGAGATCGCGCATCGCGATAAAATGAGTGGCGGCCATGCTGAAGCTGAAGGCTGAGTGCGAAAAATGCGGCGCGCCGCTGCCGCCAGACGCCGACGCGCGCATTTGCACTTTCGAGTGCACATTTTGTCCGGATTGCGCGGAAAGAAAACTTGAAGGCGAATGCCCGAATTGCGGCGGGAATTTTGAAAAGCGGCCCATACGGCCGGCGAATTTGTTGCAGAAATATCCCCCGGCGCCAGCCATAACTGAAAATTGAGCCTGTAGCGGCGGAAAGAAGCAGGTTTTTGAATATGGTGTTCGCCAAATGGATTATCGCCGTTGGCGGTCTTGTTTTCCTGCTGCTCGGCGCGATGCATTTTCGCATGACAGTGGCGGATATGAAAAATCCGCGAAAATTCGCGCCGGCAAAGGATGGACTGCTGGAAGAGCTGCAATCGACGCGCATGCGTTTTCGCAAAGATCTTAAAAGTTTTTGGGATTCGTATATCGGCTTTCACTTCAGCCACAGCATCGGGGTCATATTTTACGCGTGTATTGTGTTGTACTTTGCGCTGATACGGCCAGATATTTTGTCCGATTACATTATCAGGGTCGGTATAGTTGTTTTCGGCGCGGCCTATGTGCTGCTGGCGAGATGGTTCTGGTTTATTATCCCTTTTCTTGGCGCGCTCATCGGCGTGTCGGTGATCGCCATTGGTATGGCGATGCTCTATCCTTGAGGGTCCGAGTTTATGAGTTTTGTTTTTGAGCCGCCATCCCGCCCGGGCGTCGCCGTTGACGGCGGCGGTGTATTTCCGGTCCGGCGCGTATTCTGTATTGGCCGCAATTATGCGGACCATGTTCGTGAAATGGGCGGGGATCCGAAATCGTCCGCGCCCGTATTTTTTACAAAACCTGCGGACGCCGTCGTTGGGGAAGGTGAAACTATCCCCTACGCGCAGGCGACGACGAACCTGCATTTCGAGGGCGAACTGGTTGTCGCGCTTGGCGGCGGCGGCAAGGATTTAGCAAGCGAAGACGCCGCCGCCGCGCTGATTTACGGCTACGCCGCAGGATGCGACCTCACAAGACGAGACCATCAGGCGCGCGCGAAAGAGGCCGGCGGCCCCTGGGATACGGCAAAAGCCTTCGATCATTCCGCGCCTATCGGCGCTATCGTCAAAGCGGACGAAATTGATCTTTCATCGGCCCGGTTGAAATCCAGCGTCAATGATGAAACGCGCCAGGATGTGATGCTCGATCAGATGATCTGGCCGGTTCCGGAAATCATTATCGCGCTTTCCGAACAGTTCGAATTAAAACCGGGCGATCTTGTTTTCACCGGCACGCCGGAGGGCGTAGGGCCGCTGGCGCCGGGCGACCGGATTGAAATTGCAATCGGCGACCGGCTTGGTTTGAACTTCAAGATTGGTTAGGAGCCGCGATGACGCCGTCCGAAAAAGCCGCACGATACGAAGACGTCGCCAAGGAAATTGCCGCCGTCATTGACGGCGAACGAAATCTTGTGGCGCGCATGGCGAGCGTCTCCAATATTCTGCATCACGCCTTCGACCACTATTTCTGGACCGGGTTTTATGTGGTCGATCCTGAAAAGCCAGACGAACTTGTGATCGGCCCGTATCAGGGCTCCCTTGGATGTTTGCGCATTCCGTTCGGCAAGGGCGTTTGCGGCGCGGCGGCGAAGACCCGCCAGACGCAACTCGTCGCCGATGTTCACGCGTTTCCGGGTCACATCGCCTGTGACGCACGATCGAAATCTGAAATTGTCGTACCCGTTCTGGATTCAGGCGGACAGCTTATCGCTGTGTTCGATGTCGACAGTGATAAAATGGATATGTTTAGCGACGTTGACCGCACCGGACTGGAATCTATTCTGAAAGCGTCTTTCAGTTCGGAGTAGGGCGGGTTTTTTCATGGCGCTATCCAGCCGGTTACTGCGTGCGTGCCTTATTGCCGGGGCGCTGCTGTGTTCAGCGTGCAGCGTCATCGCTGCGCCGAACGAGACGGTCAGCGCATCCGGCCATGATCTTTCCATCGATCATTTGCAGCGAATTGAACCAGCGCTGCAGGAAGAGGTGGACAACGGCGTGCGCGCCGGTTTTGTGGCTGTAGTCGTCGACAAGAACGGCGCCGTTTACGAAACCGCGGTCGGCATGGCCGATCTCTATAACGCCGTTCCCGCAACGGCGCAGACGCGGTTTCGCATCGCCAGCATGACAAAGCCTGTTGTAACGGCGGCGGTGATGCAACTGGTTGATCGCGGCGACGTCCGTTTGAACGATCCTGTATCCCGGTTCATTCCGGCGTTTGCCGATTTGCGCGTCGCCACATCGCCTGAGCGCAACGGCGACGGTGAATTCGAAACGCGCGCGCCGGCGCGCCAGATGACGATTCACGATTTGCTGACGCACATGTCAGGGCTGGGCTACGTATTCGATTACGAAACCGATCTCGGCAAAGCGTATCTTGCTGCGGATCTTTATGGAAAAACCGGATCGCTGGCCGAACGTATGAATATTCTGGCGGCGCTGCCGCTCTATGAAGATCCGGGCCGCAAATGGCGGTACAGTTACGCAACGGATGTCGCCGGGCGCGTCATAGAAGTCGCCTCCGGCCGGACGCTCGAAGATTTTCTGAAGCAGAACATGTTCGAACCGCTCGGGATGAACGATACGGAATTTTTTCTTGACGAGACTGATTTTGAACGTCTGGCGGTGGTGAATGAATTCGATGAATCCGGCGACCTTGTAAGGCTGGAGGCGGCGAGTCCGGACCGCGCGGGCGTCAATGACGAAGCTTTCGGCGTCATGTCCGGAGGCGCGGGGCTTGTCTCGACGGGGCGCGATTTCTCACGGTTCATGCTGATGTTGCTGAATGAAGGAGAGCTTGACGGTGCGCGCTTACTCTCCCCGGCGACGGTGCGGCTGATGTTGCGCGATCATGTGCCATACGACGCCAGACCGGAAGACTGGCGCGAGAAGGGGCTGACTTTCGGCCTGGGCGGGGCGATTATTGTCGAGCCCGGCTATTTCGGCGCCGTCGCGGCGAAAGGCGAATGGGGTTGGTCCGGCTTTTGGGATACGTGGTTTTTCATCACGCCGGAACTTGGCGTCGGCGCCGTGCTGCTGGCGCAAACCCAATCCAATGCATTCACGCCAACCTCGCGCGCGCGCGACCGGCTGAAGGCGATCGTCTATGGCGCGCTTGAATGAGCAGTTGATGTTTAATCGTCGTCGTCGTGGTTGATGCGGCGGCGTTCGCGCTGGTCGGATCGCAGCGCGGATTTCGCATTCTCGATAATCTTCCGCAATGTGATCGGGTTATCAAGATCGGGCAGCGTAATGACGCCGACGCCCGTGCCGCGCAGGATCAGCTTGCCATAGCCCAGAAAGCGCCCCCAGATCGACTGGTGCAGCGTGATTTCCTCAATCTTGTTGAGACTGACTTCCTGCGTGTCGCGCGAAATCAGGCCTTTTTTGTAAACGAAGCGATAGGTGGTCACGACGATTTCGGTCGTAATCAGAATGATCATGTGATTGAGCAAAATGATCGCGCCGCAAGCCGTCGCGACGCCTGCGGACCACCAGCCGACCTTGAGCTCTTCAAAAGGCACGCCGGCGGCGTATTGCACGAAAAATATCAGCGCAAGGGACGCTGCGCCCAGTGAAAACCAGAAAACCGGAAAAAAACTGTAGGTCCAGTTGAAATTGGCGCGGTGGATAATGTCCTCACCGCCTGCAAGCGTTTTCTCGACGTAACCTGACATCTCGCCCTCATCCCCGCTATTTTGCGCCCACCACCCTATAAGCGATCAGCGCGTGAACGGAAACGTTCTATTGCGTTGAAATGCACAGGCAAGCGCGATAAGACGCCGCGCTGTTCCCCGCTTGCAACGCAAAATCCGCATCAGGAGGCCGAAAGGCGCTATGGCGAAATACCAGTATATCTACTTCATGTCCGGTTTGAGCAAACAGTTCACCGGCGGCAAAAAAATATTGGAAGACATACACTTACAGTTTTATCCGGATGCGAAAATCGGCGTTGTCGGCGTCAACGGGGCGGGTAAATCCACCTTGCTGAAGATCATGGCGGGCGTGGACGGCGAATTTGGCGGCGAGGCCTACGCCGCAGACGGCGCGCGCGTCGGCTATCTGCCGCAGGAGCCGGAACTCGATAGTTCCAAGACGGTTTTCGAAAATGTCCTCGAAGGGGCGGGCGATCTCAAAACCAAGATCGACGAGTTCAACGCCGTCTCCATGGAGCTTGGCGAAAACTACTCCGATGAGCTGATGGAGAAAATGTCGTCGCTGCAGGAAGAAATCGATGCTGCGGACGGATGGGATCTCGATTCAAAAATTGAAATGGCGATGGAAGCCCTGCGCTGCCCGCCGGGCGACTGGGCGGTCGACAAGCTGTCCGGCGGCGAGAAACGGCGGGTCGCGCTGGCGCAATTGCTGTTGTCGAAACCGGATCTATTGCTGCTGGACGAGCCCACCAACCATCTCGACGCGGAATCTGTCGCCTGGCTTGAGCATCATCTGCGCGAATATCCGGGCGCTGTGGTGCTCGTCACGCACGACCGCTACTTCCTTGACAATGTGACCGGCTGGATCCTCGAACTGGATCGCGGCCGCGGCATCCCCTTCGA
Organism: Hyphococcus sp.; assembly: GCF_965228385.1. Classification (GTDB taxonomy): domain Bacteria; phylum Pseudomonadota; class Alphaproteobacteria; order Caulobacterales; family Parvularculaceae; genus Hyphococcus. Next base: position 1,114,073 of record NZ_OZ245810.1, read on the forward strand.
AGGCAATTATTCGTCATGGCTGGAGCAAAAGCGCAAAAGGCTGGAGCAGGAAAAACGCGAGGAGGGCAACCGTCAAAAGTCACTCGACAGGGAATCCGAATGGATCAAAGCCAGCCCCAAGGCGCGTCAGGCGAAATCAAAAGCGCGTATCAACGCCTATGACGAGCTTTTGAACAAAGCCTCGAAAGAAGACATCAATACCGCGCAGATCCAGATTCCGCCCGGACCGCGTCTCGGCGGCGTGGTCATCGAAGCGGAAGGTCTCAAAAAAGCATTTGGCGACAAGCTTCTTTATGAAGATTTGTCGTTCAAGCTGCCGCCCGGCGGTATTGTCGGGGTGATCGGGCCCAACGGCGCCGGCAAGACTACGCTATTTCGTATGCTGACGGGTGAAGAAACGCCCGACGAAGGGGCGCTGCGGATCGGTGACACCGTGAAACTTGGCTATGTGGACCAAAGCCGGGAAGCGCTGGACGCAAACAAAAATGTCTGGGAGGAAATTTCAGGCGGACTTGACGTTATTCAGCTCGGCAAACGTGAAATTCCCTCGCGCGCCTATGTGGGCTGGTTCAATTTCAAGGGCGGCGATCAGCAGAAAAAAGTCGGCAGTCTTTCCGGCGGCGAGCGAAACCGCGTGCAGCTGGCGAAAATGCTGACAGAAGGCGCTAATCTCCTGCTGCTCGATGAGCCGACCAACGACCTCGATGTGGATACGCTGCGCGAGTTGGAGCGGGCGCTGGAAGACTTCGCCGGCTGCGCCGTCATTATTTCACACGATCGCTGGTTTCTCGACCGTATCGCCACCCATATCCTTTCATTCGAAGGCGACAGCCACGTGGAATGGTTCGAAGGCAATTTTGAAGACTATATGGAAGATAAAAAGCGCCGGCTCGGACCCGATGCGGACGTACCGAGAAGAATTAAATACAAGCCGTTGACGCGCTAGAAGCGTTATGTGGTGCAGTTATTGGCGTCATCGCAAAGCTGCACGCGGTTCGTCAGGCGCGGCCAGCGGATCGACTGCCGATTGAAGACAATTGGCGAGCTGATGAAATGGCCTGTGAGGCTGGGCGTGTAGGTATACGTCATTTCAACGACGATGATGGAGCCGATATCGCTGACAACGTCATCGTCGCTTAAATTCGTATAGCTGGCGCCCTGGGCATAAGGGGTCGCGCCTGTATGGTCTCTGCTCCAGTGAACAATCGGATCGTCGTCATCGTCCAGAATGACGCTCACCAGTGTGAGCTGCAAACCGGTCGGGTCGTTGGGTTCGACAATCGTCATCACCCCTTCAAACAGATCATCCATTTCCGATATGCGAAGCTCGTCGGACTGCGCCGCAAGATCGGCAAGCGTGTTCGATGAAATCGCGACCTTCCGGTTGACCGTCATGGCGTTCGACGCCTCGACCAGGCCGAAGAACAAGATCACGAGGACCGGTAACAGCAGCGCGAATTCGGTCGCTGCAAGACCGCTCGTGCAGCTTTGCAGGTCTTTCCAGCCGTTCAGGAAACGATTGCGCATTTCAGTGCTCATTTAATCTTCATCTTGCTGGTTGAGTTCGTAGGGTTCGTTGCGGAAAATCATGGTCGATACGAGCCGACGCATATTCGTTCCCTCTTCGGCCATGCTGATGCCGATTGCCGGGTTCAGCGTCGTATAGAGATAACAAACACGCACACGGATGATCTGCAATTCCTCGCCGGGATCGAATGGCAAAGCCGCCAGGTCTTCCGGCGGCGCGTCCGCGCAAACCGGCGGGGTGTTGTCGGCGGCCAGCTCGTTGAAAGTGTCAAACGTATCGACTTCCAGCGTCAGGCGGTTGTCGCACCCGCCGAATGAAGAGACAATCCGGCATACGTCGTCGTAAAGACGGTCATATTTTTCTTCATCGTCGCCGTCCCAGCCTTGCACCTGGCCGGTTTTCACGAGCCGCGCCATGTCCGTAATGGAGGCGTCAACCGCCGAGTTGGCGAAATAAAACCAGCCGACCTCGAAAATCGAGAACATCATCACCAGGAAGAGCGGCGCGACAATCGCAAACTCGACCGCCGCCGATCCGTCGGTGTTGCTGCGAAAGCCGCAGCGCCGTCTTTTCAATCGTCGATTTGCCGAACAGCGTAACATGGGCCAGCGCCGCCTATTTACTGATATGAAGATCGACGAGGTCCGCAGCAATATCGCCGAATGCGTCCTCAAGGTCGTTGCCGTCAACCGCGTCATGGAAGTACGGCGCCGTCGGCTTGGTGGCGCAGGCCTTGAACATTTTCCGGACGCTGTTGGAATCGAGGCCGAACATGATGGTGTAGACGAGATAGCCTTCCGCCTTCATGCGGTGACAAACGCGCAGCAGTTTGTCGTCCAGTTCATTTTTCATTTTCGAATGACTGTTTCTGCCGACACCCATGCGTTCTTCAATCGCAAAGCCGTACTGGCCCTGGGTGGAGCCATAATGCGTATTGTTGTCGCTGCCGACGACGTTTTCACCATCGGTCATGATGACAACGGCCTTTTGCCATTTTTCATAATCGGCGTCGCCGGGGCCGATGCCTTCGGTGAAGGGGGCCTGTTTGGAGAGGACGCGCCATCCCCAGGCGGCGCCGTGAGCGATGTCGGTATTGCCGTTAGGATAGAGGGAGTCGACATGGTCTTCCACCTCGTCGCGAACATTTGTCAGCGGCAGAATGGGTCTCGGGCAATCCACCTCCGCCGAAATATAGCTGGAGTTCGGCGTATCGTATTTGCCCTTGTAGGTCATGGTGACGGGGTCCCACCAGCCGACATAGGCCATGCGCAGCAAATATTCCTGCCACCCTCTGCCATGGTTGCTATCGTTCAGCGGCGTTGTGGTGATGCTCAGTTCATCAAGGAAGTCGACAAAGTCGGAATCGGCAATATCGCCTGACAAAACTTCGCGAAAATAGTGCACAACCTTGGCGTACTTATCGAATTGTGCGTTTCCCGCATGCGTATAATTATTGTCGTTGACGAAATAGTAGTGGTTTTGTCCGTACGCGCTTTCGCTGATATTTCTGTTCGATTTGTGGTTGTTATCATCATCCGGGTCATCGAAATAATAGCCATACCATGGCGTGCCATAAATAGTGGTTCCAGAAGCATTGTTATAATCGCTGTCAGATTGGCAATCGGCTGAATTATTGCAGTCTGCAGCGTCAGGCAGGAACACGGGCACCCAGTTGAAGTTTACCGAGCTTGTCAGTTCCGATGAATCGACGGAATATGCGGGCGCGTTATTGAACGCGTCGTACATTTCCTCTTCTTCATCGTTTTCTTCATCCTGATATTCCTCAGGCGTGGCCATATAGACCGCCAGATCCGTGGATGACATCGAGCCGCCGGGCGGAATATCAAGTTCGTCCAGCGGGTAGGGGCGCGCCTCGACGCATCCCTGCCAGTCGGCGCCGGGCGTTGTATTGTAAAGCGTGAAATGATTGACCTTCGTGTCCATATCGACGTTACCGTCTTTATCGACATGGAAAAACCGGCGGCCGTGATAATAGGCGGCGGCGCCGGTGTCCGCCCAGGCGTTATTCCAGCCTGTCGAACCGCCCGGGTTGATGTTGGCGTTGAACGGCACAACGCCGATCTTGATGTTTTCACTCGTCTCGTCGCCGCCGTAAAGCACGTCCATCAGCGTATCGACGGCGTCCTTCAGGCTGTCGATTTTCTTCTCTCCGTCGATTTTGTCGTCCATTGAACCGGTGACGTCGAGAACAAGCGCCAGTTCAACGCGGCCTGAACCTTTTTTGGTAATCTCGACGCATTTATCGATATTCAGATTTTTGATACCGGCGGCGCCGAGCAGATAGGTGTCTATTCTTCCTGTAATGCAGGTTCCGACGACCGCGTCATTATCGAGCGCAAATACAATGTTCCATCCCGCTTCAAGGTTTTGCTCATAGTTGAAGTTCGCTTCGAAAAATTTCCGGCCGTAATCTTTCAGTTCTGCTTCCGTCAGGTCAGGGTTGTTAGCGGCGAGCTGCGCCAGCGCAAGACTGGCGGCGTCCATGGACTCCACCATGTCGGCGCGCACGGCGTTCCAGCGCGAATAATCCACCGCGCCGCCGGCGAACAGAAACAGGAGCGTCGCCATGAACGCAAAAAGAAAGACGATATTGCCGTCGCGATTGGCGCCAAATCGTTTGACGAGATGCGTCAGGCGGCGCCGCGTGCGGGCGCCTGAACGATTTTCAGCATCAACTTTTCTACCGGCATTCTGGACCAGCATCGGAAACTCCCCGCAACTATTTGCGCGAAGGACAGAATGCAGCCGCTATCATTAAAGCGCCGTAAGCAAACGTAGTTAATAAAAAAAGAAAAGCTGCAATTTGAAGAAAAAGTGAAAGCCGCGCGAAACGGGCGCCTTTGCAGATAAAGGATGCACATGGAGTTCTTAAACGGCGTTAACAGGCGCGCTACATTTGCGTTGAAGCGGAAATAATCGCGATCAAAAAAACAAACGCCCGCGCGGCGCCCTATGGCGCCTTCCGGCAGTCTTTTACGAAAGAGGGCGCGGGAAGGACCGGCAATCCTTCCCCGCCGCATGGCTGCGCCGGCGCCCTCGACTGCGGCCCTGAAGCATCACAACTGACATAGCGCGCTGTGGAAAGGCCTTTGGCTGGAAGCGGCCGATTCCGGCGCGCGCCGCAAGAGGCAGGCGCTTATTTCCTAAAGATATCAATTGTATAGGAACATCGCCTGTGTCGTCGCCTATCGCCGCCTGGCGCTCGTTTTCACGCCCCGGCGCTCTCAAAAATTTCACGCAAATCTCGCTGTTTTTCCCAGAATCCGTGTTATTAACCATATTACTGGTCTTTATGGAGGGGAGTCATGGGTTCCAAACTGGCGTATCGCCGCGTCGCCGCAGGCGCAGTCATCACCGCCGCTATGTTGTCGGCGTCGCCCGCAATTGCCGGGCGTTGCGGCTATTCCTATGCGGTGGATTCCCCGACAACGCTCTCCAAGGTTGCGCGCGCCTGTAATGTATCTTTTGCAGCGCTGGTGGAAGCCAATCGCGGCGTCGACCCGGGTTACGTTCGCCCGGGCGAGCATCTGGCTGTGCCCGACGAGGTGGACAATCCCCAAGACGCCGTGGCGCCCGATCCTGATGCGCCTTCCGTCGATACGAGCCCGGCCGCGCCGGTGGTGCGTCATCCCTATATCGCGACGCGCCCGCTGAACACGCAACGCCGCTACGACGCGAGCTATGAAACGAGTTATGAGACTCAGCGGCGCTACGAATATTATGACGGGTACTACAATGATGATGGGCGCCATTATGACGATTATTATCATGATGATGGGCGCAGCGACTTTCGCCCGATCAACGCCAGCGCCCGCGCGCCCGCGACCTATTTCGGGATAAGCGCCGCGCCGGTTGAGACACGCCGGGATTCGCGCCTGAGCTATCAAAAACTGTCCGCGTCGCGAATCCGCAACGCCGGTTATGCGGCGCAACCGCAGATTACGCCCCGGTCTGTCTATTGGGATAACCCCGCGCAGATACGCACCGTCAGCGCCTATCCAACGCCGATTATGGAATGTTCCGTCCTGCGGCGTCAGCCAAACGGAAAAATCCAGCAGGTGCGGGAATTGAGACCGGCGCCGGAGCTGGAACATCAGGAAACGCCGGCGCATTGCGCGTCCGTTAAGCTAGGCAAGCCCGCCAGCGCGATCATGACGCGCAGCGCATTCGCGCAAAACCTGCCGCAAGAGTTTGCGGTGCTGCGCGGCCGCGTCGTCTCGGTGGATTTCGGCTGCATGACGTTACAGGGCGATGATGGATTGCATTGGCGTATCAATGCGCCGCAATCCGCCAGCGATATGTTCGGCAAGGAAGCCACGGTCTGGGCTGCGCCCACGCGCGATCAGTCCTGCGGCGGCCTTATGCTGGATCATGCGGTGTACGCTGAGAAACTATAATTCGTGAGTTGCATCAACGGATAGAGGAACGCGTCGCATTCTGTTGCATTTGCGTGATTGCGAAGGTTTTTCGCATCGGTCTTTCTGCAAATGGCATCACAGCTGCGTCTCTGTCATCCGGCGAACGTTGTGTTGGCGGCCACGATATAATTTTTTGCCGGCGAATGCGGCAGAGTTGACGACCGTTCGCCGCGAAAACGCAAGTGATCTAAAACGGGGGGATTTATGGCCTATTCAAAGACGTGCGGCGCGGCGGTTTTCGCCGCTTTTTTATTGATCGCTTCTTGCGGCTCGCCGGAGGCGAAAACCGAAACCGCCAATGATGCGGCGGCAATGCAGACGCAAAGCGCCGCTGCGGCGTCCGGCGCGCAAACATCACCGGGCGCGGCGGCGCAGACTGCAGCGCAAACGCAACCCGTTTTCGGCTTTGAATCGATCCTGAAAACGCCGATCTACGACGATGGAACCATTGCGCTGACAGAGTATGATCTGATTTTTGCGCCGCAAGGCGAAGTGGACGCCAGCGCCGTCATCAAATCGGGAAACGATACCGCTGCAACATTCGGGTTTTTTCCCACTTACAAGTTCGGGCAGGGCGTCTTTGGCCGTCTGCGTGCGGAAAATCATTCCACCGCCACTTTGACGCCAGGAAATTATAAATTGGACCTCTACGTATCAGGCGCGCTGGCGACGAGCGTACCGTTCAATGTGGTCGCCGGCGCATCGAGCGATGATCCGTTCAATCCGCAGAGCACGGTGAAATTTGTCGGACCGTGGCAGGAATTTGCATATTTCATTTTCACGCCGTTTCAGGACAGCGAAGCGGTGAACGTCAATTTCTGGGCGGGCGCGAGCGATCTGGCGCCGGGCGTGACGCGCGCGCCGGTGCAAATCAAACTGAGCCGCAATGGCAAGCTTGTGGCGCATAGTAAACAGACGCAAGGCATGCTGGACCATGAATTGCTCCGTAAACACACTTTGACGCTTTACCAGCCGCACGACAGGAACGGGGCGGCCAATGCAACCCTGTTCAGCAAGAACGACATTCAACAAAACGGCGACTACACGCTGACAGTGGAGCTGACTGAAACCGGTGAGACAATCCGCGAATACGCCTTCCAGTCGAAAGGCGGCGAACTTGTGCCCCATGCCCGCACGGCGTTGGGCTATCAGCCGCGGGAGGATTACATCGCGCCACGGGTGTTGAAGCCGGGAACGACGTCATATGAATTCGTGGAAGCGTACTGGATAGAGGCGCCCTGAATTGTCAGACGCGGCGCTTGAAAACGCCGCGAAATCGACACGATCACTGACTACCGGAAAGCCCGTCACCCAATAGTCGAGAGGCCGCTTGACGAAGTTCATGCAGATAGACAGTTTGCGCGCCCATTTGCGCAGCCGGGTGGAAGACCGCCTCGACAGGGCCGCCAAGATTTATCTTGGCGATCCCATGCTGGCGAAAGTCAATTTCGCCGAGCCGGCGGGAGAGCCGGCGCTTGTGGGGCCGGATTCAGTTTCCTGGCGGATTTTCAAAAATCCGGTGACGCTGTTTATCGGCGGCGTCGCCGCGGTCATTCTTGAATTCGCCGAACCGCGCGTGCGGTCAGGCGTGTGGGACAACACAAGTTTCCGGACGGACCCGGTGCGCCGGCTGAAGCGCACGGGGCTGGCGGCCATGGTCACTGTTTACGGCGCTCGAAGCGTTGCTGAAACGATGATCGCCGGGGTCAATCGCATGCATGCGCGCATCGCAGGCGAAACCCCGGAGGGAACGCCTTATACAGCGAGCGATCCTGAATTGCTGCGCTGGGTGCAGGCCACCGCCGCTTTTGGTTTCATGGAAAGCTATTCCGCCTACGCATCACCTTTAAGCGACGCCGACCGCGACCGGTACTACGCCGAAGGCCGGCCGGCCGCGCTGTTATACGGCGCGGCTGACGCGCCGCGCTCGCTGGCTGAGGAACGCGCGCTGTTTAAAGACATGCTGCCCGCCCTGGAAGCGTCTGGGATTATTTTTGAATTCCTATCGATCATGAAAAAGGCGGAAGCGTTTCCGCAGCCGGCGCAACTGGCGCAGCATTCGCTGGTGCGCGCGGCTGTCGACATCGTGCCTGAGGAAATCCGCCAAATTCTCGGTCTCACCGAGCGCCATGGGTTGCGACCGTTTGAGGGGCGCGTGGTGAAGCGCATGGCGCGCCGGGCCGACCGTCTGGTGTTGCGATCGAGCCCGGCGGCGCAGGCCTGCAAGCGTCTGGGGCTTGCAGCGGATTATCTGTATAGACCGCGTTATTCCGGCTGATCGCGCGGCGCCTTCCGCATCATTTTCACCCCGAACAGTTCTTCAGTGACGATCATTGCAGCAATATCGGCGTTCACCTCAGGATTGTTCGATGCGGTGAAAATGATCAGGCCGTGATCGGCGTAGTCGGTCCAGTTGGCGAAGAAATTACCATTGCCGCCATTGTGCCAGTAGGACCGTCCAAAAAACGGATCTTCCATCACGACTAATCCATAGCCGTAATGGCCGGGCGCGTTTTCGCCTTCGCGCTGCATGGGGGCCTGCGCCAGTTCAACCGCTGCGGGAGAAACAATATCGCCGCCGGCGAATGCGCGCCGGAATTTTATCATGTCTTCAGCCGTGGCGATCAATCCGCCGTTGCCGATCAGCGCCCAATGGGATTTACCGCCCCAGCTGCCTTCGGCGATGGCTTTTCCATCCTGCATGAGAAGAGATTTTCGGGCGTCAAAAGCCTTCTCATAGCCGACCGCGTCGACGCCCGCGCCTTTCAGTAACTCCTCGCGCAGAAACGCCTCATACGACTTGCCCGAAACCTGCTCGATAATGGCGGCGGCGAGGGAAAATCCTACATTGGAATATTCATACCCGCTTCCCGGTTCAAACAGGAGATCCGACGCCATGGCGCGGTTCAGGAATTCATCCCTGGAAAGAAATTCCAGATCTTCGCCGAGCGCGGGCGCAAAACCGGCTGAATGCGTCAGCAATTGATGGACCGAAATGTTGGCCTTGTCCGCCGGGGCGTCCGGGAAATATTTCGACAATCGATCCGCCATGGAAAGCTTGCCCTGATCCACAAGTTTGACCGCCGCCGCGCCGGTGAAGGTTTTTGTGATCGAACCGACGTCAAGAAGGGTGTCTTTATCAGGCAGCCCGTCTGCGGCGGCGTTCTCGCCAAAGCCGGCGTAAACCGGTGCGGCGCCGTCTTTTGCGAGTGCAATGACGCCGGTAAAGCCCATGTCTCTGAGCCTTTCCCCGGCGCTGTCAAATCCATCGCTGATCTGGACGGCTGTCGGGGTGGAAAGCGGCTGCGCATGGGCGGGCGCGCACAGCGTCAGCAGCGCCACAGCGCAGCATGAGATTTGGCGAATGCGGCGCGCGGTGAAGCGAATAGTGTTTGTGTTGTAGATGAACGTCATTTGGATAAAGTCCTTCGATTAGTTACACTTGTCGCGTTTTGCACCGATGCGGACGTGGAAAGCCTGAAGAAAACATTTCGAGATATGTCATGTCCCTCACGCAAACGACGAAGCATCCTTCTGATCCCGCTGAAAACTGCCACATCCGGCTTGGCGCGGCGACCTACGATCCGAAATTGCGCATTGTGACGGCGAATGGCGGCGCGCAGCCGCTGGAGCCAAAATTGGGCGAGTTACTTGTGCTCCTGGCGACATCAGACGGTCCCGTTTCCAGGGACGCGTTACTGGACCGTATCTGGGGCGATGAAGGCTCGGACGAGGCGCTGACGCAGGCGGTTTCGAAATTGCGCCGCGCATTGGGGGATGTGAACAGGCCCTACGCCATCATCCAGACTGTTCCGCGTTATGGATATCAAATCGGCAATGGCATTGCTGTTCCTGTCCACTCAGTCGAAGCGGCGGATGATTCGCGCAGTATCACATCGGGTTTGCGTGCGCATGTGAACAGGCGCCGCGAGTTTTACTTTGGCGCGCTTTGCGGCGCCGGGCTAGTTATCGTCGCGGTTGCGATTTTGGTGCTGCTCAATCCGCCAAGGCTCCTTGAAAAGGAAGTTATCTGCGGGGAGGGCGTATCGGCGGCGGATTGCGTGACGACCATACGAAGCGGGTCGGACAGCCCTGGCGGCAATCGCATCGATTAAGTCACGCCGTCCCGGCAAGCGCGAATAACGCGCCGGTATTTGGCGTCGGGCGGCAGCTCCATGCTTTTGCCCTGCATGCGAACCGTAAAGGCGCTTTCAGTTTGCATGAGCGCGTCCACAAACAGCCCGTTCGGCGCTGCGGCCCCTTCAACCATGGGAAGGCCCTGGCCTCTGTCGACCACCTCGATATTCGTTGGCGATCCATCGATTTCCATGGTCATTTCACCATTGTCGCCGTTTAAAGGCCCGGCGTGGGTAAAGATGATCTGGCCGTTCTGACAACTGATCGCAAACACCGCTTCACTGGCCGGAGGGCCGAACCCCGCCCAGGGATAGCCGTCCGTTTCTTTATAATGCCACTCGCCGGGAACCGTGGCCACGGATCTGGCGACATTGCGTTCTGAGGCAGTTGCATTCGTGTTTGCGCGCTCCGGCGCCTCGTCAGCGCGGCCGGCGGCGGTTCGATCGTCCGCCGTCACGTCGCTATCGGAATCTCCACAAGCAGCGGCGAGGGCGGCCAGTCCGGCGATGGCAATGATTTTTTTCACAGCGAATTCCTTTGATCCCGCCTTCTACTAACCCGGCCCATTTAAAGCGGTTCCGAACATCGCTATTTGCGCCCCGCGCCCAAGCGGATTAAGGATGCGGCGCATTCAAAGCCTTCACGGATTTCCATGACCGCCATTACCCCTGAAATTGTCGCCGAGCATGGCCTCAAGCCCGAAGAATACGAGCGTATCAAGACACATATGGGCCGCGAGCCCAATCTGGTCGAGCTTGGCGTCTTTTCGGTCATGTGGTCGGAGCATTGCTCGTATAAATCATCGCGCCGCCACCTGAAGAAACTGCCGACCTCCGCGCCATGGGTTGTGCAAGGTCCGGGCGAGAACGCAGGCGTCATCGATATCGGGACGGATAATGACGGCGTCCCGCTGGTGGCGGTCTTCAAGATGGAGAGCCACAACCATCCAAGTTTCATCGAACCCTATCAGGGCGCGGCGACGGGCGTCGGCGGCATCATGCGCGATGTCTTCACCATGGGCGCGCGGCCCGTGGCCAATATGAACGCGCTGCGCTTCGGCGAGTGGGCGCACCCCAAAACCCGCCATCTCGTGGCTGGCGTTGTCGGCGGCATCGGCGGTTACGGCAATTGCATGGGCGTGCCGACCGTCGGCGGCGAGACCAATTTCGACGCCGGCTATAACGGCAATATTCTCGTCAACGCCATGACCGTGGGCGTTGCAGAAAAAGCGAAGATTTTCTATTCCGCCGCGCGCGGCGCCGGCAATCCTGTCGTCTATGTCGGATCGAAAACCGGGCGCGACGGCATTCACGGCGCCACCATGGCGAGCGCTGAATTCGACGACGCTTCGGAAGAAAAGCGTCCCACCGTGCAGGTCGGCGATCCGTTTACGGAGAAATTGCTGCTCGAAGCGTGTCTGGAGCTCATGGCGTCCGACGCGATTATCGCCATTCAGGACATGGGGGCGGCGGGCCTCACATCCTCTTCGGTTGAAATGGCGGCGAAAGGCGGGGGCGGTTTTGAGCTTGACCTCGACCACGTGCCCCAGCGCGAAGACAACATGACAGCCTATGAGATGATGCTGTCGGAAAGCCAGGAGCGCATGCTCATGGTGTTAAAGCCGGGCCGCGAAGACGACGCGCGCGCCATCTTTGAAAAATGGGGCGTCGATTTCGCGGTGATCGGCGTGACCACGGATACGGGGCGGCTGGTCATCATGCATGAGGGCGAGACCGTCGCCGACATGCCGGTGCCGCCGCTGGCGGACGACGCGCCGAACTATGACCGCCCGCATGAGCCGGCCCCGAAGCCCGCGCCGCTGGACGATCCGAAAGTCTCCTATCGAGAGGCCGAAGCGATTTTGAAATCGCCCGGCAAGTCGGAAGAGGAAATGCGCAATGTGGCGCGAACCCTCATCGATGACCGTCTCGCCGATCCTGATCTTGTCGATGCGGTGGGCATGACGGCGCAGGCCGGCGAGGCGCGGGTCTATGTGCGATCCGGGCCCGAGGGCGTCAGCTTCTCCGGATTTGAAGAAGCCGTGCGCAACCTATCGTCGGGCGGTGTCGTTGAAACGACCGAAGTCGAACAGCGCGAGGAAACCTTGTCGCTGGCGGAGGCGCCGGGCGGCGACACCATGCTGACGGCGCTTGCGAAACTTGTCGCGTCGCCCGATCTGTGCTCGCGCCGGTGGATATGGGATCAGTATGATCACACGGTGATGGGCGACACGGTGATCCACCCCGGAGGCGACGCTGCTATTGTGCGCGTGCACGGAACAAACCGCGCGCTCGCCATAACAACCGATGTGACGCCGCGTTATGTGAAAGCTGATCCGCATGAGGGCGGCAAACAGGCGGTGGCGGAAACATACCGCAATATCTGCGCAACCGGCGCCGCGCCGCTGGCGATCACAAACTGTCTTAATTTCGGCAATCCGGAACGCCCGGAAATCATGGCCCAGTTTGTCGGCGCCATTGAGGGCATGGCGGAAGCCTGCGAGGCGCTGAATTATCCGGTGATTTCCGGCAATGTCTCGCTCTATAACGAAACCAACGGCGCCGCGATTCCGCCAACCCCGGCCATTGGCGGCGTCGGCGTTCTGGAAGACGCCACGAAAGCCTGCCGGGTCGGCGGCGCGGAAGCCGGCGAGGAACTGCTCGCCATCGGCGTGACGCGCGGATGGCTCGGACAGTCAATTTACATGCGTGATCTTTTCGCAATTACGGACGGCGCGCCGCCGCCGGTTGACCTGGAGAGCGAACGCAAGACCGGTGAACTTGTCCGTAAGCTGATCAGCGAAGGGCTGGTCACCGCATGTCATGACGTATCGGACGGCGGATTGCTGATCGCGGCGGCGGAAATGGCGCTGGCTGCAGGCAGGGGCTTAAACCTGACGACGCCGGTGAAGCAGCGCAAGGCCGCCTTCTGGTTCGGCGAGGATCAGGGGCGCTATCTTGTGGCCGCCGCGCCCGCCGCCGCCGACACGCTTTTGTTGAAAGCCGCCATGGCGGGCGTTCAGGCGTCGAAGATCGGCCGTTTCGGCGGTCCCGACCTGACGCTGGACAGCAATGATTCGCTCTCATTGCTTGATTTATCTGATATTTTTGAAGCCGCCCTGCCAGATTACATGAACGCCCAGACGAAAAAGGAGCCCGCCCCCATGCCTATGGCCGGAGACGACATCAAGAAACTCATTCTCGACGCGCTGCCCGACGCGGAAATTGAACTGGAGGACCTTGCCGGCGACAATGACCACTGGCGCGCGCGCATAATCTCATCGGCGTTCAACGGAAAGTCCCGCGTTCAGCAGCATCAGTTGGTCTACAGAGCATTGAAAGGCCGCATGGGCGGCGAGCTTCACGCCCTCGCGCTGGAGACGGAGGCGCGGGAGTAGGTTCAAGCGGCAAAGGGGAGACTAATGTTCAAACTTAAACGGCTAGCGATAAAAACAGCATTTGTATTGCTCGGCGTGCTTTGCACATTGGGTTGCGCAAGGAGCGCGGCAGAGAACGATATTCACGATGACATCGATGCGGTCATCATCAATCTTGAAAGCGCCTGGGCGGCCGCCGACGGCGAGGCGTGGTCTGATCAGTTCACCGACGACGCTGACTTCATAGTCTGGTTCGGGCTGCGCCTGCACGGCGCAAAGGAGATCGGCGATGGCCATCAAGGCATCTGGGACGATTTTTACGCCGGAACGGTTTTCGACCTTGAAATAGAATCTGCGCGCCTGATCGCTGACGGCGTTGCAATTGCGCATCTGGATGGCTGGATTTATCGTGCAGGTGAATCTCGTCCGCAAACGCCTGCCGTTTCGAAGCCGATAGTCGTTTTGGCGCAAACCGAACGGGGCTGGAAAATTGAAGCCTTCCAGAACACGCCGGGCTTTGGCCCTCAATGTTTCGGCAACGAACTCGCTGATGTCGTTGCGCGCGGCGGCTGCGTTGCGCCCGGCGGCGGGGAGTGACACGCCCAGCGGGCAGCAGCTTCAGTTGGTCTACAGAGCATTAAAGGGCCGCATGGGCGGCGAGCTTCAAGCCCTGGCGCTAGAGATGGCGGCGCGGGAGTAGTGGGCTTTGGGTCCGGTTAAGGGGCCACTTTCGTTCTTCAGGCCTTTGCTAGCGGATGGCCGAAAATCGCCCTCGAAGTGGACGGTCGAGGCCGACGTGCATCTGTCAAATCGCGGCGCCCTCAAATTCTCCGAGCTTCATTACATGATTTTCCAGGAATTTGTCACGAAGGTTTTGCCGCAAAACGCGAAATTTGCCGCCAACTAAAGTGACCGAACTATTTGGGAGACGCGCAAATGCATAGGACGCGTTCGGAGGGATAATTACATCGCGCCCGTTCACGAGAGACTGAAACGCATCCGTATCATCGTTCGCGCCGTTTCCCCACAGCACAGGGACATGTGCTTTTGCCCCGGCTGGAATTGTCACAGATGAGGCGATTGCGGTCGCGAGAAATGCCCGTCTCGAAAATGCAATCAACTCCGAATCTCCGTCCGCAACACCTACTGAGAATTGCTGCATCAATTTATTCCCTAGTTTGCAGGAGAATGATAGAGCGGGATGCAGTTGAATTCCGGCCGAACAGCAGCCTAGGCCGTTGGATGGAGAATTGTAATGAACCGCCTAAGAAATGATCACCTCTATATGATGCCTGCCCATTTTGGGGGAAAACCGGGAGGTATGACGGCGACAACCTATCATGACACGGTGAGCGCCACCATCCGATACGAAACCGATCAAGACGCACTCGAAGCGCTGATACCAGAAGGTTTTGAACTTCGTTCTGCGGAGATTATGGTTGCCGCAATGATGAATAGAGGCGTGGAATGGATGGCGGGTGAGCCCTATAACATCGTCGCAGTGAATGCGCCGGTGCGATACCGAAAAGCATCACCAAATATCGATGGCTGGTATTCATTGGTTGTATGGGAAAACAAAACCACGCCGATTCTTCCCGGCCGGGAACAAACCGGTATTCCCAAGATTTATTCGGAAATTGAAGAATTTCGGTTCCTCGGCGATGAGATGCGCACTTGGGCGCATTACGGCGGCCATAGTTTTTGCGACCTACATTTTTCGAATATCCGCGAAGCCAGCGCTGATGAGCGGCGCCAAGTTGATGATGAGTTTCGCACAATGAACTGGATGGCATGGCGCCATATTCCCAAACCGGGCGAAGGCGGCGGTGCATCGTTGTCCGAAGCGACCCTGTTTCCGCAAGAATTTGAAAGCAGTCGGGTAAGGCTAGCAGATGCAAGCTGCGTCTGGTCAACGCCGCCCTTTTGGAAAAACCCAATTCAGGCCCATATCATTGCGCGCCTTGAATCTTTGCCAATCGTTTCGCCTGTTGGGCCAGCAATAATCATGAATGCAAAGAATATATTGCGCGGCGATCTAGCGAAGCTGCTCGATTAGCATTTCTGACCCGAATGTCCGAGTAGGGCCCCAAAGCAGTCATGACCACAAAATCAAAATGATGAACATGGCAATCGGCGCGGCGTAACGGATGAAGAACCGCCATTCGCGGAAGCGGCCGCAACGCGTATACACATTTTTTCCACCGATGACCTGCATAAACGCGCGCATCGCGGGCTGAGGTTCCATAGTCGGTGATCCGTTGCTTTATTGCGGCGATCCGGCTTGCTTGCACGGCGTTCCATAGGTCAAAAAGTTCACGTAAAGAGGGGATAGATATGAGACACGGCGCAATTGCGTGTGCAGGCCTGGTCCTGCTGGGCTGCGGCGCAGAAAACGCCGCGCCGCCGGCGCGGCGGCCCGCGCCAGACATACCGGCGCTTATGGCGGCTGCGAATGCGCCCGGCCTGTCGATCGCAACGATTGACGACTGTGAATTGTCGGATGTCTCCCATTATGGCGTTGCGGATATCGAAACCGGCGAGCCGGTTGACGACACCACCCGATTTGAGGCCGCATCCTTGACCAAGACGATCTTCTCGCTGATTGTTAATCAGCTTGCGGATGAAGGCGTGATTGATCTCGATCATCCGATCGCCGACAATTTTGATTACCCGCGTGTGACCGACAAGGACGCCTATGCGGTTTTGACCCCCCGCATGATTTTAGCGCACAGGTCCGGTTTGCCGAACTGGGCGGGCGATCCGCTCGACGCGGAAACCTGGGGCGACATTCCCTTCAACAACCCGCCCGATACGCAGTTCGGCTATTCCGGCGAAGCCTATCAGCTGCTTCAGGCCTATGTTGAGAACGTCACAGGAAAGTCTCTCGATGTTCTGTTCGCAGAACGCCTCGGCGATTTAATGCCGCTTTCTTCCTTGTCGGTGGCGAGAGAGGACGCAAGCCCGAGTTTTGGCCATGACAAAGACGGCGGCAAGGAAAAAGGCCGCGCCATTGGCGAACTGACCAGCGCGGGCGCCGCATATTCGGGGCAGAGCAACGCGCGCGACTATGCGCGGTTTCTCAGTCATCTGTGTGAGGGCGCTGGCATGAGCGCCGATGCGCGCGATGCGATGCTGGAGCCGCAATCCCCGACTGACGCGCCTGAAATCGCGTGGGCGCTTGGCTGGGGCGTGCAGACGGGCGAAAATCCTGTTTATTTCCATTGGGGCGACAATGGACCGTTCAAGGCGTTTACGGCGTTCAACCGGGAAACCGGCGACGGCGTCGTTTATTTTGCCAACGCCATGAACGGGCTGATGCTGATCGAACCCATCGCCGCTCCGGTGGTGGGCGATGTCGGCCCGATCGTTGACTGGCTTGATTACGGACGGGTCGACTAGCCGCCCGACAACATTGCGTTCAACCCAAGCTGAAACTTTGCGTCGATTCCCAGAATTAAAATCAGAAACACCGCAATCGGCGCGGCGTAGCGGATGAAAAACCGCCAGTATCGGAAAACGCCGTCGCTCGTATTGTGCAGTTCCCCGCGCATGATCGCGCGCGGCACGATCCAGCCGGCGAAAATGGCGACGAGCAATCCGCCGAGCGGCAGGAAAACGCTCCCTGAAAAAAAGTCGAGCCAGTTCCCGAGACCGCCGATATAGATCGTCATGGCGCCGATGACCCACGCGATAAGTCCGAAAATTATCGCGGACGATGTACGCCCGAGGCCGAGCTGATCTTCGCCGACCGAAGACGTCACCAGCAATAGCGATATGGACGATGTCAGCGCCGCGATAAAAGCGAGAAAGAAGAACAGCCCGCCGATAAGCGCGCCGGCCGGCATGCCGGAAAAAACTGCGGGCAGGGCGTTGAAAATCAGCCCCATGCCCGCGGCGGGATCCAGCGCATAAGCAAATACGACCGGAAATATCATCAGCCCGGCGACGATGGCGACGAGTGTATCGGCCCCGGCGATGACAGCGGCGTTGTCGCCGATATTTTCGGTTTTGGGCAGGAATGAACCATAGGTCATCATGATCGCGCCGCCGACGCCGATGGAAAAGAACGCCTGTCCCAGCGCGGATAAAACGATGCCCGGCGTGATTTCCGAAAAGCGCGGCGAGAAGAGGTAATCGAATGCCTGGCCCGCAGCCCCTGTCATCAAGGCGTAAAGGCTGAGGCCGATCAGCATCAGGAAAAAGATCGGCATCAGGATTGTCACCACGCGCTCGATCCCGCCTTTCAGGCCGCGCGTAACGATAAAAATGGTGAGCCCCATGAACAGCGTGTGCCAGAACAGCGCCATGCCGGGGCCGTTATAAAGGGAAGTTGCAACGGCCGCGTCCGCCGCCGAGCGCCCGGCGAATTCACCCATGAAAGACATCAGCGAATAGGCCATCACCTGCCCGGCGATCACGCTGTAAGTTGTCAGAACGAGAAAAGCTGCGAGCACGCCTGCCAGCCCGACGACAAGCCAGCCGGGAGATTTCCCGATATCGACGGCAAGCTGTTTCGTGCTGCCGACCGCCGACAAACCCTTGTGGCGGCCGATGGCGAGCTCGCCCATGAGGATCGGGTAGGCGATAAAGGCGACGCAGATGAGATAGACGAAAACAAATGCGGAACCGCCGTTTTGTCCGGTTTGAAACGGAAACCGCCAGAGATTGCCAAGACCGACGGCGGAACCGATCGCCGCCATCAAAAATGCAAAACGTGACGACCATTGTGGCGTGACGCCGCCGGTTGGACCTGCCATGAGACCTCTCAAAAATAGCGCTGCGCGGTTTGCGCGTTTTTTCGAATTATACGTGTTTGCAACCGGCGCGAATAGCCGCGCCGCCGCCTGATTTCGCCCGCGTCTTGCTACGCGCATGCGGGGCGCCTAATGTGCGCGAAAATCCAATATGAGGTATTCCCATGAGTTTACGCGCCGCTGCCCTGGTTTTTTCGCTTTCCGCCCTTGCCGCCGGTTGTTCCCGCGATGGCGGCGACGCGGAGAGGGAGCCGGTAAGCGATGAGCCTGGCGTGGAGACGGAGGCTCACTGGTCGCCGGTCCCGGCGGATGAGGTGCGTGATCCGTTTACCTACTCGAACTATCACGAAGCGCGGGTCACCCATGTGGAGCTCGATCTCGATGTGGATTTTGAGACGAAAACCCTGTCCGGTTCGGCGCAACTGGATTTTGAAAAATTAAGCGACGATGTTTCCACGCTTGTTCTCGATGCGAATGATCTCGATATCGAACTCATTGAGGCGGAAACTGACGACGGCTGGGTAACGGTCAGCTATGAAATCGGCGCCGACGACGCTGTTATGGGGTCGCGTCTCGCCATAGAATTGCCGGACGGCGCTGAATCGGTTCGTGTCAATTATTCAACAAGTCCGGATGCGGAAGGCATACAATGGCTTTCGCCGGAACAGACAGCCAGCGGCGAACATCCATTCCTGTTTACGCAGTTCCAGCCGCTGCTGGCGCGCACCATGGTTCCCTTGCAGGACACGCCCGCCGTGCGCATCACCTACGACGCCCGTATCACGACGCCGCCGGCGCTGCTCGCCGTGATGAGCGCGCGCCAGGATGAAAGCGGCGAACGCGACGGCGATTATTCATTCAGGATGTCGCAGCCGATTCCGTCTTATCTTCTGGCGCTGGCGGTCGGCGATATTCAGTTCGAAGCGATCAGCGCCGATGTCGGGGTTTATGCGGAAGATTATATCGTCAGCGAGTCCGCGGCGGAGTTCGAGGATACGCCGCAAATGGTCGATACGGTGGAGGCGCTTTATGGCCCCTATCGCTGGGGCCGCTACGATCTGATTGTGCTGCCGCCGAGCTTTCCGTTTGGCGGCATGGAAAACCCGCGGCTGTCTTTCATGACGCCGACGCTGATAGCGGGCGATAAAAGCCTCACCAATGTTGTTGCGCATGAACTGGCGCATTCATGGTCCGGGAATCTGGTGACCAATTCCACATGGCGCGATGCATGGTTGAACGAAGGGTTCACCAGCTATGTTGAAAACCGGATCATGGAGGGCCTTTACGGCCCGGAGCGCGCCGTGATGGAGCGCTCGCTTGATAAGCAGAGCCTGATGCGCGACGTCAACGAGGCCGCGCGTCCGGAACTGACGGCGCTGAAAATGCCGGAAGACATCTCCCATCCGGATGAGGCGTTCAGCCAGGTCTCCTACGCCGGCGGCATGTTCTTCCTGAAATTTATGGAGGAGCGTTTCGGGCGCGAAGCCTTTGATGCGTTCCTGCGCGATTATTTCGACAGATTCGCGTTTCAGAGCATCACGACGGAAGATTTCCTCGCCTATTTTGAAGATCATCTCTGGGCGGATCAGCCCGATGCGGTGACCAAGGCGGAGATTGACGCCTGGGTTTATGAACCGGGTTTTCCGGACACGATTGAAAATCCGCAGTCCGACGCCTTCAACCGCGTGGAAAGCCAGCTCAACGCCTGGCTTGGCGGCGGCGATGTGGCCGGTCTGGAAACCGGCGCATGGACGACCCATGAATGGCTGCACTTCATCAGCGTATTGCCTGCGGAGATTTCGTCCGAGCAGATGGCGGCGCTGGATGCGCGGTTTAATCTTTCAACGTCGCAAAATGCGGAGATCGCAAGCGCCTGGTATCTGAAAGCCATTCCCGCCGGCTATGAACCCGCGTTCGAGCCGCTTGATGCTTTCCTGATGCGGGTCGGGCGGGGCAAATTTATCTATCGCCTGTATCAAAGCCTTGCTGATAACGGCCGTCGCGAATGGGCCGAAGCCGTCTATGAACGGGCGCGCCCCGGTTACCATCCGATCGCGCAGCGCCGTATCGACGAGATTTTCGGCGAATAAACCGTTATTGCTGCGTCGCCGCCGGGCCGCGCAGCAATATTTCCAGCATTGGACAGACCATCACGTGTCCGTCAAACACGGCGCCCACAATCAGCGTGTTCGCCCAGACGGCGCCCACCGACGACGCGTTGATTTCGCCGTTGACGGAGATCAAAACGTCCGACGCGAGCCCGTTGCGCGGATTGAGGCGAATAACATGCGACGGCGCCTTTGCATTTTCATCCTTGGCGTGTTCGAGAAATTCAAAAATCCTTGAATGGCCCGCCACCCACAATGCGCCGTCCCGCGAGACCTCTATGTTGTCCGGCGCCGTATTTATTTTCAACGCCTTCACGCGCGAGAGTTCTCCGGTCTCAATATCGCGGTCGAAAACCAGAATACGGCGTTTTAACAGCTCGGCGACATATATTGTTTTTCCGTCAGCCGACTGATTAATACCGTTTGCGTAAGCGATGCCGCCTTTGGCGATCCGGCCGTTTTCACCGTCGTAATAGGCGACGTTCGACAGCGGCAACGCCAGATAGGCTTCCATTGCAGCGAGAAACCCGCGGTCAAATTTCTGATCGTTGGTGACGTAAAACTGCCTTGGCCCGACGGCGACCAGATCGTTGGGCGATTTCATTTGCGGAAAGGAAATCGTTTCCAGATGCGTCAGCGCGCCGTCCGCCGCGATATCGAAAAGTTCGACCAGCTCCTCGCCCGTCGGCGGATGTGAAATCACAAAGAGGCGTTTTTCGCCGTTTGGTCCGCGCCAGAGACTGACGCCGTGCGGCAGGAAATTCTCCATCGGCGGCGACACTTTGCGCACGTCCGATCCGTCCATCGACATGGCGTAAATGCCGTTCCTCGGGTTAACCGATTGCTCTGCGTCCTTGGCGTACCAGCCGCGCCGGTCGGCGGCGGATATGAACGCAAGACCCAGATCCGGGTCGATCGTGACGTCTTCAGCGCCCGGCGCAACATCGACCCTCGCACACTGATTAACGAGCTTGTTGGAAAGTTCTACGCCCGCGCCGGAAGCGGGAATCGCATGCAGCAGCGACCATGCCGCCGCCGCCGCGATAATCGCAGCCGCCCCGCCTAACAGATACTGCATACGTATTCTCACCACACCGGCGCTTCCTCGGCCGAACTCGCCGCAGAAAACTTTACATCACTCGGGAAAAATCCGCTACCCGTGTGGAATTCAACGATTTTTCCGCCATCATGGAAATATTGAGCCTGAATTTGGAGCGAAATTATGACCAGACCCGTCATCGCAACGCCGCGCCGCCTGCCGGAAGCGCTTTCCGGCATGTTTCGCATGAAGTTCGATGTCCGCGAGCCTGATGCGCCGGTCGCGGACCCGGCGGCTTTCGCAGAACTGGCCGGGGATGCGCAGGCGGTCATCGCCACGGCGTTTGACGACATGGACGCTGCGTTTTTCGAACGTCTGCCGGCGGGCGTAAAGTTGATCGCGTCCATCGGGGTTGGCGTCGATCACATCGATCTGGCGGCCGCGAAAGCGCGCAATGTCGCCGTCTCCAACACGCCCGAAGTCACAACCCCCTGTCTCGCCGACACGACCATGGGGCTGATTATTGCGGCTTGCAGACGTTTCCGGGAAGGGCTTGATATAGCGCGCACCGGCGAGGGGCGCGGCATGCTCACCCCCGAAAGCTGGGGCCAGCGTGTGACGGGCAGAACGCTTGGCGTGGTCGGGATGGGAAATGTCGGCCGTGAAGTTGCGAAACGCGCGCGCGCATTCGACATGAACATCATCTATACGACGCCCCGGCCGTCGGCGGATATCGACAAGACTTTCAACGCCCGCGCCATATCCCTTGATGAACTCCTGCGCGAGGCGGACGTCATCACATTGCATTGTCCGTTAAAGGAAGAAACGCACCGGCTGATCGACGCCAAAGCCATCGCGAAAATGAAACCGGGCGCGGTCATCATCAATATTTCCCGCGGGCCTGTAATTGATGAGACGGCGCTGATCGTGGCGCTGAAAGAAAACCGGATATTTGCAGCCGGCCTTGATGTCTATGACACTGAGCCGGGTCCAATCCGCGAAGCCTTGCGCGCCTTGCCGAATGTTTATTGCCTGCCGCACATTGCGTCTGCGACCACCGAAAGTCGTTCCGCCATGGCGGTGCGCGTCCTCGCCAATCTTGACGCGTTTTTCGACACCGGCGCGCCGCTCGACCGGGTTGTGTAGTCTTCATGACGGTTTCGAGCGTGTTGATCTTCGGCGCAGGCGGCGCGGTTGGACTTGAAGCGGCGCGCAATGCGGCGGCGCGCGGGCTATCGGTTGTCGCCGCCTATCGCACAGAGCGCAGCGGCGTCTCTGAAAAAATTCAAAATTGCGGGGCGCGCGCGGTTAAAGCGGATCTTGAAGACACGGATCATATAAAAACGCTGCTGGCGCAGTCAGACGCCGTCATCTTTACGCCGATATTATCGGTCTCGGCGCAGGCCGCGCCGCTGCTCGGAAGAACCCAGCGCGCGATATTTTTCTCCAGCAACAATGTGGCCATCGATCCGCAAGCGGATGATTACGCGAGAATTCTCGAAGCGGAGGCGATGGTGCAGCGCGCCGCGCCCGCGGCGGCGATCCTGCGGCCCACCATGATTTACGGCTATCCGGGCGACGGAAATATATCGCGATTAATGACGCTGATGCGGCGCGCGCCGCTGGTTCCCATGATCGGGCGCGCCAGCGCATTGCAGCAGCCGGTTTATTTCAAGGATCTGGCCCGTGCAGCGCTTGATGAACTGTTCAATGACGCGAAGCCGGCGGGCGTCTGCGCGGTGGCTGGGCCGACAGCCATAACAAAAAAAGAACTCTACCAGGCTGTTGCAGCCGCCTCGGGCGCCAGAACCCATATCTTGCCCGCGCCTGTGGGGCCGGCGGCGGCCATGGCGCAATTCCTCGAGAGGGCCGGCCAGAAAACAGGGTTGAAAAGGGCGCAATTACAACGCGCAGATCTGGACAAGACGCCGAGAGGCGGGCGCCTCATTCTTGGCGAAACCCGCCTGGAAGACGGATTGCGGGCGCTCGCCGCCGAACTCTGACCCATACCGCCGGCGCAACCGGCCTTGACGATGCGCCGGGCGGCGCCTAGCTAACGGTGATCTGTCAGGAGTTTTAATATTATGACCGACGCCGCACATGCCGATATCAAGTCGAAAATCGACGCCAACCCGGTAATGGTTTTCATGAAAGGCACGCCGCAATTTCCGCAGTGCGGATTTTCCTCGGTCGTCGTCCAGATTCTCGACCATCTCGGCGTGGATTATGGTTCCGCGAATGTGCTTGAATCCGACGACTTGCGTCAGGGCGTCAAAACCTTTTCTGACTGGCCGACAATTCCCCAGCTTTATGTGAAGGGCGAATTTGTGGGCGGCTGCGATATTGTCCGCGAAATGTTCGAGCAGGGTGAATTGCGCGGATTCCTGCAGGAAAAAGGCGTTCCGGTCGCAGCCTGACGCGGTTTAAAAAAGATCTTCGCAATATTTGCGGACGCCTCCTCGCCAGGGAGCGCGCAGGCGAATTTGCGCATTGCGCCAGCGCTTTTGCATTTGACCCAATAATGCTAGACATTCCGCTTTCGAGATGAAATTTACGGCGAGGCGGGCGCATCATGAAAGCACGATCCTTTTTGACCGTCATTATCCTGACGGCGTTTGCCGGCGCGTGTTCCGGCGGCGGTGATTCGGAAGCGGAATACGCTGATCGCGACGGCGACGCAGCCGCTTACCAGACCGGCGCGGAGCAGAACGAACCCTATGCGCAATCACAGCAGGGCATGGCGCAACAAGGTATGTCGCAACAAGGTATGGGGCAGTCCGCGCCGGCGCAGCGTTCGATGGCCTCTCAGCAAATGTCCTCGTCGGGAACAGGCACGGGAACAATCGCGGCGGCAAAAGATCTGCCGCCGGGCGCGTACCGCCTGAAGCGGGTTGAGATTATCGACCGGCAAGGCTTTGAAAAACCCATGACGGCGATGACGATGATGGTCCCGGTCGACTGGACGGGACAGGGCGGCGTTGTCTGGGGCGCGAATTCGGGTTGCGGCGCCGGTTCGGGTTATACGACGGACTACACTGTCAGCTCTCCGGACGGGCGTTCGAGGGCGCATCTTTTCCCGTCATATAACTGGGTCTGGAACAGTTTTTCCGGCGGCGCCGGACAGGGCAATTGTCCGTTTCTGCAAATCCGAACCGTCGAGCAATATCTGAATTATCTCGTTTCGCAGACGCGTCAGGGCGCGCGCATCCTTGATTATCGCCCGCGCGCGGATATCGCGGAGGGTTATAAATTCATGAATTCCCGCTCGCCGATGGCGGGCGGTGAAATGCGCAGCTGGGTCGAGGCGGGCGAAGTCCTGATCGGCTATAATCAAAACGGCGCCGAATTAAGAGAAAGCCTCGCCGCGGTGGTCTATTTCAACCAGACGCTGACGCAGCCCTCCATGGGGATGGCGGGTTCTGAAATTATCGCCGGATCGGCCATGCCCGGTTTCGCCATGCGCGCGCCCGACGGCGCCCTTGATTTCAACTTCGCCGAGCTGGTGCGCAAATCCATTAAACCATCGCCTGAATGGTCGCAGCGCATCGCAAGGCATAATTCAAAGATCGCCCAGACCAATCTTCAGGGCGCGCGCGACCGGTCAAAGATCATCGCGCAGACAGGCGAGGAAATTCGCCAGATTCAGTCGGACACATGGCGCACCCAGAGCGAGAGTTTCGACCGCACGTCCAGAGAAACGTCTGAAGCGATCCGCGGCGTCGAAACCTTTAATGACCCTTATTACGGCGGCACCGTTGAACTCGATCATAGCTACGACAATGCGTGGCAACTGAATGACGGGACCTATGTCCTCACCGACGATACGATGTTTGAGCCATACCGCGATCTCGGCGTTGACGGGCAGCGGCTAGAGCCTTCGCAATAAGGGGAATTCAATGAAGCGTTTCGCATATCTGTCGGCCATGTTGTGTCTATGGCCCGGCGCCGCCCTGTCGCAGGACAGTTTTGGCGGCTCCCAGTCGTCCCGCCCACAGCAACAGCAGGAACAGCAACAACAGCAGCAGCAACAATCTCAGAGCCGCGAACAGATGGACCGTCAGTCTGTCCCGCAACAACAGCCGCAGCAGCGTCCTTCGAACGCCGATCCGCAAAGCGCGGCCGAGTTGCAGGATTTTGGCGTTCCGGCGACGAGCCAGTTGCATGCCGGCGCCATGCACGGACCAACGCCGTCAAGCATTCCGGGCGGGCAAATCATCACCACAAAAGGACTGGTTGAATTGATCCAGGGGCGCCAAACGCCCTTTTTACTGCTCGATATTCTGGGCGGCCCGGAAATCTTGCCCGGCGCCGTGTTCGCCGTTCCCGCGCATCAGGCCGGCAATTTCAACGATCAGACGCAACGTGAATTCGGCGGTTTCCTGCAGCAAATGACTGGCGGCGACAAGGAAACGCCGCTCGTGCTTTATTGTCAGTCAACGCAATGCTGGATGTCCTATAACGCGGCGTTGAGAGCGATCAATATGGGGTATACGAACGTATTGTGGTATCGCGGCGGTATCGAAGCTTGGAAAGCCGCCGGCCAGCAGACCACCTATCCGCAGCAATAGGATTTTGTATTCAGGATTTGCGGAGCGCCTTGGGCGGTTCCACAGTCCTGGCGCCGCGCACAAGGATACGTTTGGGGCCGCGCATCAGTTCGCTGGAAAGGTCTGTCTGTTCCTGGTCGCGCAGCCGCCGGAATAACGCGTCCGCCTTGACGCTGCGCGATTGCGACGTCGTTCCAAGGCGCAGGAACAGCTCCTGCGTTGTCGTATCCATACGGCTCATAAGGCCCCCGCCCGATTTTTATTCGCCAAAAGGGTGATTCGTTTTGGTTAACAAAAGGTAAACACGGCAGCGGGGCGCGGGGTCAGGCTTTGACTTTCACGTAACTGCCCGGCGCGTCTTCAATAATAGAGAGTTCGCCGTCGCCTGGCTTGCGCGCATCGGTTTTGCCGGGGCTCACATCGTCCAGCCATTTGATCCAGTACGGCCACCACGAGCCCGGATTGCGTTCTGCCTCGCTCTTCCATTCATCAAGCGACTTCGGCAATTTGGCGTTCACCGAGTGATGATATTTGTGCTTGTCCGGATGGTTGACGACGCCTGCAATATGGCCTGAACCCGCAAGCATATACTGGACTTTTTCATTTCCCTTGGACGCAAACAACCTGGCGGTTCTATAGACTGAATTATGCGGCGCGATATGGTCCGTTTCGCCGGCCTGCATGAAAATCGGAATGTCGACGTCGCCAAGGTCAAGCGTTTCACCGTCAATCACCATTTCGCCATTTGCAAGCCGGTTGTGCTGGTAGAACTCGCGCAGGTAAAACAGATGGACATTTTTCGGCATGCGCGTTGCGTCCGAATTCCAGAAGAGCAGGTCAAAGCGCGCCGGATCTTTGCCTTTCAGGTAATTATCGATAACGAACGACCAGATGAGATCGTTCGAGCGCAGCATGTTGAACGTTGTCGCCATAGCGCGCCCTTCCAGTACGCCGCCCGCCGCGTCCATCTGTTTTTCTATGGCGTCTAGCTGTTCGTCATCCACGAAAAGAAGAAGGTCGCCGGATTCCTTGAAGTCCGCCTGCGCCGTGAAAAAGGTTGCGGAATTGATGCGATTATCTTTCTGTTTCGCCATCAGCGAGAGTGCGGTGGAGAGCATCGTGCCGCCGATGCAATAGCCGATCGTGTCTGCCTTTTTCTCGCCTGTGGCCTGTTTTACAGCGTCCAGCGCCTCGAACAGGCCTTCCTTGATGTAATCTTCAAACGTCTTGTTTTTCAGTTCCGTACCGGGATTAACCCAGCTCATGACAAAGACGGTGCGGCCCTGATCGACCAGCCAGTGAATGAATGAGTTTTGCGGCTGGAGATCGAGAATATAAAACTTATTGATCCAGGGCGGCACAATCAGCATTGGCGTTTTGGCGACTTTTTCCGTAGACGGTTCATATTGAATGAGCTGGAAAATGTCGTTCTGAAACACCACTTTGCCGGGCGTCGTGGCGATATTCTCGCCCAGCTTGAAAAATTCGAGATCAGCCTGACGGATCGCCAGCTCGCCATGGCCGCGATCAATGTCTTCGAGAAGATTTTTCAAACCCTTTAGCAGGTTCTCGCCCTTGCTTTCGATGGTCGCTTGCACAACCTCCGGATTGAGCACGGCGAAATTGGACGGCGCAAAAGCATCAACGAACTGTTTCGTGAAAAATTCGGCTTTCTTTTTGTCGTGCTCGTCCGAATATTCCAGTTGCGCCATGGTTGTTTCCAGCCAGCGCGCGAATATCAGGTAGGACTGCTTGATGAAATCAAGCATCTGGTTTTCCGTCCAGGCCGGATGGGCGAACCGCTTGTCGCCCGGCGGGGGTTCTATGGCCGGTTTGACGGCCTCGCCGGCGGCGCGCTGCGTCATGGACGCCATCAGCTTGGCGTAATCCCCGTAGAGGTTGAATTGCCGCTGCATCACCGTGCCCGGGTCCGCCGAGAGGCCTTTCATCATCTCCTGAAAGGCCTCGCCCACATTGAGCGGGTCAGGGGAAAGCTCGCCGGTAAACCGGCGCATGTCGCGGTTCCGGTCAAAGAATTCTCTGATGACCTCCTGGCTGCGGCCGCTGACATCGGTGAGATATTCCGACAGCGCGTCAAAGTCCTCATAGATGGACTTCGGGGGTTCGGCGCCGCCGGCTTTACCGTTTGCGGCTTTGCTTTCCGGTTTGGCGTCGCGCGCGGTTTTGCCCGCCTTGCCGTCTTTCTTGCCGGCGTTTTGCTTTTTCGCGCCTTTTTCTTTTGAACCTGATTTGTCTTTTTCTTGCGTCATGGAGCCGGTTGGGGGTTAAAGGTGTCCTGTCGCCCTTATAGGATGGACGCGTGCCTTGTGTAAAATCTTCCTCCGCCCGGTTGTGGCGGTTATTCCCGCTCATCGCGCTTTGCGCCTGCGCGAATTCCGAACTTGCCCGTTTCGCGCCGCCGGGGATCGTCAAATATGAAGATATCGCAGGCGATCAGCCGGTGAATCCGCAAGTGGCCGGGCGCATCGCCGAACGAAAATCCGAGCCCGATACGGGAAAATTTCCCATTCTGGCGCAAACGCCTGCTGAACGGCCTGAACAACGCTCCGACGCCGAGGTTGAGCTGATGGAGGAGCAACTGCTTGAATCCCGCGAAAATCTGGAGCTCGGCATTGTCGAGGACCGTGCTGCGGCGGCGGAGGAGGCGGCCGAGACAGGCATATTGCCGGATCGGCGCGATACGTTAAGGAGCGATGTCGATAGAGACAAGAACGCCGCCGCCCGCGAGCGCCGCGAGCAAATCAAACCGCCGCCGCCCCCGGAACAGTAAGCGGCGCAGCGCATCTTTGCAAATCAATTAGTACACGGAAAGAAAAATGTCTGCAGATGAGAAATTCCTCGACCGTATTCTGACAATGGAAGTCGGCCGTTGCACCGAAGCCGCCGCGATCGCCGCTTCCAAGATGATTGGCCGCGGCGACAAAGAGGGCGCCGACGACGCCGCCGTGACCGCGCTTCGCGATGCGTTCAACAAGCTGAAAATCGACGGGACAGTCGTCATCGGCGAGGGCGAGCGCGACGAAGCGCCAATGCTGTATATCGGCGAAAAGGTCGGCTCCGGCGAGGGCCCGAAAGTCGATATCGCGCTTGATCCGCTGGAAGGCACGACCCTGACGGCGAAAGCCATGGCGAATGCGCTGGCGGTGGTCGCAATGGCGCAGGGCGGCACATTGCTGCATGCGCCTGACGTCTACATGGACAAGATCGCCTGCGGTCCCGGCTATCCGGACGGCGTTATCGATCTGGACGCATCCGTTGAGGACAACATCTCGGCGCTGGCCAAAGCGAAAGGCGTGCCGACGGAAGAGATTACGCTGTGTATCCTTGATCGCGAGCGTCACCAGTCGCTGATTGAAGGCGCGCGCAAGATGGGTTCGCGCGTTTTCCTGATTTCCGACGGCGATGTGGCGGGGGTTTTTCACACGACCGAGGCGTCGACCGGTATCGATTTGTATGTTGGACAGGGCGGCGCGCCCGAGGGCGTTTTGGCCGCGGCGGCGCTCAGATGCGTTGGCGGACAGATGCAAGGCCGGCTGTTTTTCCGCAATGACGCTGAGCGGGGCCGCGCAGAAAAGGCGGGCATTACCGATCTTGATCGCAAATATGGCTTGATGGATCTGGCGTCGGGCGATGTTATCTTCGCCGCCACCGGCGTGACCAACGGCACCATGCTGGACGGCGTGAAATGGGAACGCGGCCACGTGTCGACGCATACCGTTGTGATGCGCTCGAAGACCGGCACAGTGCGCTATATTCGCGCCCGTTCGCAGCGCTGAGGGAGGTCTGCAATGTCCGAAGACACGCCGCAATTGCCTGACCGGCTCAGCGTAAATCCGAACAGCCAGTATTATGATGAAGCCGTATTCGACCGGGAAGTGGGCATCCTCTTCAACGGCAAGGAAAAGACCAATGTGGAGGAATATTGCGTGTCGGAGGGCTGGATTAAAGTCGCCGCGGGAAAGTCGGTCGATCGGCGCGGCAATCCGCTGACCATTACGCTCAAAGGCGACGTGAAGCCCTACTTCAAGGAACGCACGTAAAAAATACCGCAAAAAGCGGGCGGGCGTCTGGCGCGCGCGTGATTATGGTGGGCCTCGTGAGAAAGGAGGCTCCCTATGCCGGCAAGCCTGAAGCTGGTGCACTCTGAAAACGAGCTGGAAGCGCGCCGCTGGAAAGCGGTTGAACGCCGCGATGTCGATAGCAACGGCGAATTCTGGACCTGCGTGAAAACAACGGGCGTTTATTGCCTGCCGTCCTGCGCCGCGCGGCCGCTGCGGAAAAACGTCATTTTTGCCGACACCCGGCGCGCGGCGGAAGACGCCGGTTACCGCCCGTGCAAACGCTGTCGACCGGAGAGGTATGTGCAAGGCGGCCTGGCGGAACGGATTGAACGGATTGACTGGGAACGCGCCGGCGCTGTTTTAAACGCTGAGGGGTGGGCGCCGCTCGGCCGAATGCTGAACGATGAAGAATGCCGCCAGTTGATCGGCTCATATGACGAAGACGAACGCTACCGATCCACGGTGGTCATGCGCCGGCACGGCTTTGGCGAAGGCGAATACCGGTATTTTAATGAGACCGCGCCCCGGATCGTCGCCGAATTACGCGCAAGGTTTTACGAAAAGCTGGCGCCGCTGGCCAATCAATGGGCGGGCAAGCTCGGGCGGGAAACAGGCTTTCCGGTCCGGCACGCCGCCTATCTGAAACATTGCGCAAAAGCCGGACAGGCGCGGCCGACGCCTTTAATCCTCAAATACGGTCCGGGCGATTATAACCGGCTGCATCAGGACCTTTACGGCGATGAAGTGTTTCCGCTGCAAATCGCCCTGTTGCTGTCGGCGCCGGGCAAGGACTTTACCGGGGGCGAGTTCGTCATGACGGAGCAGACGCCGCGCCGGCAATCCAGAGCGATCGTCGCGCCGCTGGAGCAGGGCGATGCGATCGCCTTCGCCGTCAACGAGCGCCCGGCGGAAGGCGCGCGCGGGATTTATCGCGTAAAAATGCGGCACGGCGTTTCGGAAGTGAGAACGGGATCGCGTTACTGTCTGGGCGTCATTTTTCACGACGCGGCCTGATTAATCGGCAAGCGGCGCGTAGGCCACCATCCGCAGTTCAACAACACCGTTATTGGGCAGTAGCTCGGAAACCCCGATCGCGCTCCAGGCGGGATGCGGCGCCGGCATGAATTCCCTTTTTACCTCGGCGAGCGCCTCCATATGCGCGCGCTTGTCGCCTGAAAACATGGGACTGCCCCAGACGTGAAACGAAATGATTTCGACGACGTCTTCGAGCGAGGCGTCAGCAGCGCCGAGCACATCGTCGGCCCGCTTGAAAACCTGACGCAGATTTTCCCTGAAGGCGGCGTCGTCCATCGGCTCCCCGCCCCATGCGCCGGCGACAACCCCGGAAAGGTAAACATAGTCGCCAGCGCGATAGGCGCCGGCATAGCCCCATTTGTCGTTGGCCTCGCGGTGGGCGTCGTTGAGATAGACCGCGCCGCCGCCATAGGGGCCGGGGTCGAACACAGGCTCATCCTGGGCGGCGGCCGGGGCCCCAATGAGCGCCGCGAAAACGAGCGCTGCTAAAAATTTTCGCATCAATTCCTCCAAAAATTCCGCCGGAGAAGACTAAAACAAAAACGCAGAAGCGTCGCCACTGTGCTTTGCGGACGCAAATATTCTGGTACTGAGACCGCGTATTTATCCACAAGGGGCGGCGCGCCGGGCCCGAATCAGCGCCTGTTCAATTCATGAATTATCTCGCCCCTCAAACCGCCGCCGGTCTGGAAGCGCCGGTCATCGCCCTGCCGCCCATGGGAACGCCAGCCTCCGGGCGGCGCTGGCGATTGCGCGAAACCGATGCGCGCGAAGCCATGGCGATGGCGCAGGCGCTGGAACTCGATCCGGTGCTGGCGCGCATACTCGCAGCGCGCGGCGTCACGGCGCAAAATGCGGCGCAGTATCTAAGTCCTTCGCTTCGCGACGAGATGCCGGACCCGTTCGTCTTGACCGATATGGAGCGCGCTACAAACCGGCTCGCCGCCGCCGTCGCCAATGGCGAAACGATCGGCGTTTTTGGCGATTATGATGTGGACGGAACGACGGCGGCGGCGATTTTGAAACTCTATTGCGACTGGATCGGCGCGCCGTCGATCGTTTACCTGCCGGACCGCATCACTGAAGGTTACGGACCCAGCGCCAGCGCTTTCAAAGCGCTCCACGCGCAGGGCGCCGGCGTCATCGTCACCGTCGATTGCGGCGCGAGCGCGCAGGAGCCTATTGAAGAGGCGGCGCGGGACGGCGTCGATATCGTCGTTTTCGATCATCATTTGATGTCCGGTCCGCCGCCTGCGGGCGCGGCGGCGGTGGTCAATCCGAACCGGCCCGACGATCTTTCGGGCCTGACAAATCTTTCTGCGGCGGGCGTTGCTTTTATGGGCGTTGTGGCGCTCAACCGGGCCTTGCGCGAGGCCGGTTTTTTTGCCGACCGGACGGAGCCGAACCTGACGCGGCTTCTCGACCTCACAGCGCTGGGGCTTGTCTGCGACGTGATGGCGATCACCGGGCTGACGCGGGTCTTCGTGGCGCAGGGCCTGAAAATGCTGGGCGGTGAATCTAAAGGAAGCGGCGCCAATCCGGGGTTGATTGCGCTGGGCGCGCGCGCCGGCATGAAAGGCCCGGCGAGCGCATATCATCTGGGTTTTCTTTTAGGACCCCGCATCAACGCCGCCGGACGCATCGGCCATGCGCGCCTTGCATTCGAATTGATGACTACGAACGATCCGGCAAAGCGGCTTGAGCTCGCCGAGCGCCTGCATGTTCTAAATGCGGAACGCCAGGAAATTGAAGCGCAAGTGCAGGAAGCCGCGTTGCGCGACATCGAAACCCATCAGCGCCATTCTGACGATGTGATCGTAACGTCGGGCGAGGGTTGGCACCCCGGCGTTATCGGCATTGTCGCCGGACGGCTGAAGGAAATCTACGACCGGCCGGTTATCGTCATCGGGCTCGACGGCGCCGACGGGAAAGGCTCGGGGCGATCAATCGCCGGGGTCGATCTGGGTGCGGCGATCGTCCATGCGCGCGAAGAAGGCGTTCTCACCGCTGGCGGCGGACACGCCATGGCGGCCGGCCTCAGCATAGAGAAAAGCAAAATCGCCGCTTTGCGAAACATGTTGAACGAGCGCCTCAGCGCCGATATCGCAACAGCCCGGCAAAACCGGACACTGGACATTGATGCGGCTGTTGCGCCCGGGGCTGTTTCCAGATCTTTCGCCGATCTAGTGGCCAAAGCCGGCCCCTACGGTCCCGGCAATCCGGAGCCGGTCTTCGCCTTGCTCAACATGCGCCCGGCGCAATCAAAGATTGTCGGCAAAGGTCATTTATCGGTGACGCTGAAAAGCGATACGGGCGAGCCTGTTCGCGCCATTGCGTTTCGCGCCGGGGGCGAACCGCTTGGCGAGATTTTGACATCAGGCGGCAGGCTCCATGTCGCCGGCAAGATCAGGGCGGATGACTGGCGCGGCGGCGACGCCGGACAGCTGCAGATCTCGGACGCGGCGCCGGCGCAAGGCTGAATTTCCGGCGGTCTGGCCAAAAGAGGGCTTGCATGGGCGCGGCGCGGCGCCTATACAGCGCTTCCGCCGCGCGCGGTAAACCGAGCGGGCCCTTCGTCTATCGGTTAGGACGCCAGGTTTTCAACCTGGAAAGAGGGGTTCGATTCCCCTAGGGCCTGCCAGTTTTCACGCCACACCCGCCGGAAAAGTCGCGCATTTTTGCGAATTCGCCGCCTCACAGGCGCAGTCAATCATTGATTTTGGCCGGTTTTTGCCGTCTATTAACCAACGTTAATAGCGTCAGACCGAAGGGGTGGTCCATGAGGGGTTTCATAGCAGTTTTCGCAGCAGCAGCGATGGTTGTCGCACCGGTCTCGCCGGGCTTTGCCGCGAATATATCCAAAAGCGAAATTGAACAGACGCTCTCGTCTCAGGGCTACCGGGTGGAAAGCTGGGGACCGCGTACGCTTGGCGTAACTGTTGACCGGTTTCAGATCCGTATCGATGTTGCGGGCCCGGACGGCGACGTTTCCTATACGACCCTGCTCGATGAAGTGGACGGAAGCGGCATCAGCCACACCATCCTCAATGAATTCAACAACAATATGAAATTCGGTCGCGTATATATCGACAATAATGGTTTTGTTATATTGCAAATGGATCGCAACAGCGCCGGCGGCGCCTCGATCAAGAATATTGAATCGGACTTCGATGTGTTCCTGCAACTGATCAGTTCGTTCCTCGATCATCTCGAAGCAAAAGCGATTGCATAAAACAGCGGCGGCCTCGGGCCGCCGTAATGTTATCTAATCACCACAACCTCACGATGAAAAATAAACGTGAGCAAACTAAAATAGTGCATTTTGTGCGCGAAGGGATTAGTCTTTTCGCGCGGGACCATTATAGTAAATAAAAAAGTCCAAGGTTTAGGGCGCGACAGGGGTACCAAGATTAATATGGACGAGCGGTTTGACCCATCGCACGAGGGCGACGATATTCCTGATACGGAAGAAGAAACGTTTACCGTCAAGGGTATTGTAAAATGGTTTGATCCCACCAAGGGATACGGCTTTATCATTACTGACGACGCTGAAGGCGATATCCTGATCCATTCGTCTTGCCTCAAGGAAGCCGGCATGGTCACGGCGCGCGAAGGGGCGACTGTGGAGTGTGTCGTGGTCCGGCGGGCCAAGGGATTGCAGGCGGCGAAACTTCTGAATATTGACGAATCGACCGCCGCCGCCCTGACGCCGGCCGCGCCCGTGTTGAACCAGACCCCTGCGGGCGATTTCGTCAAGGCGCATGTAAAATGGTTCAACCGCGCCAAAGGCTATGGTTTCCTGACGCGCGGCGACGATACGGAAGATATTTTCGTGCATATGGAAACCCTCAGAAAATGCGGCGTAGGCGAACTGATGCAGGGGGATCGCGTCCAGGTTTCCTTCGCGTCGGGATCAAAAGGGCTGCTTGCGATTGAAGTGCGCGCTGACCCGGACAATTAAAGACTTGCGCTGATCTCCGCATCTTATCATCTGTTTACTGAATAAAATCGGCTCTTTTCCCGCTTGTTAACGCCCCGCTTGTTAACACATCGTCAGGCGTCGGGAAGGGGGCCTGCGTTGCGCGGCGCACGCCGCGGTCGCGAGCGTTCCGGCGGCCGCCGCGCATGCTAAAAAAACCGCGCGTCTCATTCGCCGCCGCCCTGATTGCGGCGGCGGCCAGGCGGTTGACCCTGCGCGAACTATTTCGTCGAGCCCTCGCTGCGCAATCGTCCAAGCCGAAACCATTGATTCGCGGCTCAGGCGCCTTGCGCGCCCGGGACGCATAAATTTTCAGCCAAACGCCGCTTCCGCCGCCGGGGGTCTTTACATCTCCTGCAAGATGACCGATGTCAGCGCCTTGAAAAACCCTCCTGACGGGGCGTAGCGCAGTCTGGTAGCGCATCTGGTTTGGGACCAGAGGGTCGCAAGTTCGAATCTTGCCGCCCCGACCATGAGGCAAACGAAAGCGAAGACCGAGCGGGGAAACGCGAAAACCATGTTCGCACGCATTTTCAAACCATCGAAAACCGCCATGCAGTCGGGCACGGCCAACACCGCCAGATGGGTGCTGGAAGTCGAGGCCGACACCGCCCGCCGGGTCGATCCGCTGATGGGCTGGACCAGCGGCGACAGCGTGACGTCGGGCCAATTGCAATTGAAGTTTTCCTCGCGCGAGGAGGCGGTCGCCTATGCCGAAAAGCATGGCCTGCCTTTCCGTGTGGACGAGCCGAACCAGTCGACGCCCCAGGCCAAAGCCTATTCTGATAACTTCGCCTATCACCGCCGCAAGCCCTGGACGCATTAGGCGGCTCTTGCGGCCCCGTAGCTCAGCTGGATAGAGCACCGGCCTTCTAAGCCGATGGTCGCAGGTTCGAATCCTGCCGGGGTCGCCATTTCCGCTTCGCCGCGCTATCAAGGCGCCGACCGGCTCCGTAGCTCAATTGGATAGAGCATCGGCCTTCGAAGCCGCAGGTTGTAGGTTCGAGTCCTACCGGGGTCGCCAGTTTTCAGTTCTTCACTCAGTCGAGATCCGGCAACGCCGTCGTATCGACGTCCTCGCTCGCGGCGGCGAGTTCGAGCGGCACGACGATCTGTTTTTTGCCGCCGGGGTTCAGCGTTACATATTGCGTCACGAAGCCGGCTTTCGCGATACGCGCTTTCTTGGGGCCGTCGAGTTTTATCACGCACGGGGTTTCGCACTCGCCCGCGCCCTCGACCGCCACCAGCGCGCCCGGCGGGTCGGTCTGCAAATTCAGCCTGTCGCCGGGGCCGCCGAATTCCAGCGTCTGGCAGCCGCTCAACAGGGCAAGGCTCGCGATACCGGCGATAATGCGCATCTTGTTCTACTCCCGTTACCCGAATTTATTTTAGCGCACTCGCCATGGCGGCGAAAGCGCGGTCAAGATCGGCTTTCAGGTCATCGATATCCTCCAGCCCTGCGTGAAAACGCAACACCGCGCCTTCCTCGGACCAGCTCGTGGCGGTGCGGTATTGTTCAGGCCGCACATGCAGGCACAAGCTCTCAAACCCGCCCCATGAAAAACCGATGCCAAAGAGCTTGAACGCGTTGAAAAACGCTTTCAGCGCCGGCAGCGGCGCCGGTTTCAGGACCGCGCCAAAAAGACCGGACGCGCCGGTGAAATCGCGCTTCCACAAAGCGTGGCCGGGGCAGGTTTTCACCGCCGGATGCAAAATGCGCGCGAGTTCGCTGCGTTTGCCAAGCCATTTCACCAGCTCGTTTGCGTTATCCTGATGACGGTCAAGCCGCGTTGACAGCGTGCGCATGCCGCGCAGTGTCATGAAGGCGTCATCGGCTGAAACATTGGAGCCAAGCTGCAACAGCGCGTAATATATTTTTTGCGCAGTTTGTTCGTCTGCGGATGTAATTGTGCCGATCAGGCAGTCCGCATGTCCGGCGAGATATTTAGTGCCCGCCTGAATACTCACATCGGCGCCGAGTACTATCGGTTTATAAAAATAGCCGGCGCCCCAGGTGTTGTCGACGATGAGTTTAGCGCGCGCCTCCTGCGCGGCTTGCGCAAGCGCCGGTAAATCCTGCACCTCGAATGTGAGCGATCCCGGCGACTCCGCGAAAATGAGTTTTGTGTTGGGCCGCATCAGCGCGGCAATGTCATCCTTGCCCGCCACGGGATCGTAAAATGTCGTCTCGACGCCGAAGCGTTTCAGAAACTTTTCGCAGAATTTGCGCGTCGGGTCATAGGCGGCGTCGGTCATCAGGATATGATCGCCAGCGGCGACGAAAGCGAGGATGGCGGCGTTGCACGCCTGCAGTCCCGATGGCGCCAGACGGGTTTCGTAACCGCCTTCCAGCGCCGTCACCGCATCTTCGAGCGCCCTGTGCGTCGGCGTTCCGAGCCGGCCGTAGGTGATCGCTTTTGCGCCTTCCAGATAGTCGTCATAGCTCGGAAAAAGATAGGTGGAGGCGCGCTCCACCGGCGTGTTGACGGGATGGGCGGGGCGATGATGCGGGCGTCCGGCGGCGACAAGCCTGGTTTTGTCTTTCATGGCCGCCTTGTAGCCCGATTTCGCGTTTACTTTAAGATGACGATACATCTGGCGGCGGCAAAACTTCAACGAAGCCCTGGCGCCGGCCAATCACGGAAAAACCGAGCTTTTGATAGAGCGGCAGCGCCGCGGGATGGTCCAGCGTACAGGTCTCCAACCGCACGCGGGGCGGATTTCGCGACCAGACCAGATCGAGAATATTCGACAGGAAAAACCGTCCGAGACCCTTGCCGGTAAAATCGGGCGCGAGGCCGAAAAATTTCAACTCATGGGTGTCGCGCGCCCGCGCATCGATTTCCGCCATGCCGGCGGGCACACCGTCAATATAGAGAATGTAAAGGTAGACCTCTTCATGCCGGATGATGGCGGCGAGATCTTCATCGGTCAGCTTGCGCCGGCTCACCCAGTTATGCGGCCCGCCAATGAGACCATAAAGGTAACGGTAATAGTGGACGGGCGGGTTTTCAGCGCGCAGCAGGGCGGCCTTGCCCCGTCCGGCGGGCGGCGCCGGGGCGAGGGCGGGACGCGATTGCTGCTCCATATAGGTGATGGTGACTTCAACCTGATCGCCGGTTTTCGCCGTCCGGGATAACGGGGAATAACGCAATGTCATTGTTCTCATCTCCCCATTCAGCCCAGGAACCGTCGTAAACGCCATATTCGCGAATACCGGCGACTTCAAGCGCGAGCGCCAGCAGCGCGGCCGTGACGCCCGATCCGCAACTGGTGATGATGCGCGCATCGGCGTCGACGCCCGCCGAGTTTAAAAGATCGCGTATTTCATCGCCAGACTTAAATTCAGCGCCGTCGCGCAAAACAAGATCGAACGGCAGATTAAGGGCGCCGGGCATGTGGCCGGACCGGAGCCCCGCGCGCGGTTCCGGCGCCTGACCGTTGAACCGTTCAGCGGAACGGGCGTCGAGCACCATAGCGCCGTGATCGATGAGCGCGCGGCGCACAGCCTTGTGTGATGCGCAAAGGGACGGAACCGCGCGGGCTTTATAATGCGCTTTGACGATTTGCCGTTCGCCGGATTCGGTCGGGCGTCCCTCGGCCCGCCATCCGGGCAGGCCGCCATTCAGTACAGCGACGCGCCGGTGGCCCATGGCGCGGAACGTCCACCAGACGCGCGGCGCGGAGAAAACGCCTGAGTCGTCATAGACAACGATTTCATCCTTTTCGGTAAGCCCCAGATCGCCTGCGGCGTTTTCAAACGCGGCCGGCGCGGGCAACATATGCGGCAGATCCGTTGATTGGGCGGCGATGCCGTCAATATCGAAAAACACCGCACCCGGAATATGCGATTTAAGAAACGCATCCCTGGCGTTTCCCTGTCCGGGCATGCGCCATGATGCGTCGATAATTTTCACATTGTCGCGGTGCAGGTTTTCTGCAAGCCATGTCGATATGACGAGGGGTCCGAAAGTCATGCAGTTCGGCTCCATCCGTTATCAGCCGGCCTGTGACTGTGTCAGTCAAGCCAGGGCGGCGTCGGCAGCCCTTTTTCCTTCAGGAACTCAGGATTGTAAAGTTTCGACGCATAGCGGTGGCCATAATCGCAAAGCACCGTCACGATGGTATGGCCGGGGCCGAGGTCTTTTGCGAGACGAACGGCGCCGGCGATGTTGATGCCGGACGAGCCGCCAAGACAAAGACCTTCTTCCTGGACAAGCCTGAACAGCACTTCCGCCATTTGCGTGTCGGTGATGCGATACGCGTCGTCAATCGGCGCGTCTTTCAGATTATCCGTGATGCGCCCCTGACCGATGCCTTCGGTGATGGAGCCGCCTTCGGTTTCAGCCTTGCCGTATTTGATAAGGCTCAGGATTTTCGAACCGCCTGGATCAGCCGCGACGGTCCTGACATTGGCGTTGCGCTCCTTCAGCGCCATGGAAACCCCGGCAAGCGTGCCGCCGGTGCCGACCGCGCAGGTGAAGCCGTCGACTTTGCCGCCGGTCTGCTCCCATATTTCCTGTCCTGTCGTCGTCACATGAATGTCGCGGTTCGCCACATTGTCGAACTGGTTCGCCCAGACGGCGCTTCCGGGATTTTTTTCATTCATCCGTTCGGCGAGACGGCGCGAATAGTGCACATAATTATCCGGATTATCGTAAGGGACGGCGTCAACCTCGATCAGTTCGGCGCCGTGCAGGCGCAGCGCGATTTTCTTCTCTTCGCTTTGCGTGCGCGGAATGACAATCTTTGTTTTATAGCCTAGCGCCGCGCCGACCATGGCGAGACCGATGCCGGTATTGCCCGCCGTGCCTTCAACGATGACGCCGCCGGGCTTTAAAGCGCCGGATTTTTCAGCATCGCGGATAATGCCGAGCGCGGCGCGGTCTTTCACCGACTGGCCCGGATTGAGAAATTCCGCCTTTCCCAGAATTTCGCAGCCGGTCTCTTCCGAGGCGCGTTGCAGCCGGATCAGCGGCGTATTTCCAATAAGGTCGAGCATGGTTTGCGGGGCGGTCATGGGCGGTCAGTCTCCGGGTGGCGTATCGTATCTCTATAACCTGTAACGAGAGACAATGCCTGCGGCTCGCAGCAGTTTGAATCGATGATTTCTAAAGAAGAATGCAGATATTATGGATCTCACAAAATGCGCCGCGGAACCGCTCATCCTTTGAGGTAAAGGGATTATTTGATTCATCTTCCTGCCGTAGATTTATCCACCGCCTTCGCTTCTTTCCATACCGCCTCCATTGCATCCAGCGACGCATCGGCGAGGCTTTCGCCGCGATCGGTGAAAGTTTTTTCGATATGCTGGAAACGCCGGATGAATTTCTCATTGGCGCGGCGCAGCGCGCTTTCGGGATCAACGTCGAGGTGACGCGAAAGATTGGCGAGCGCAAAAAGCAGATCGCCATATTCTTCTTCGATATGGCCGGCGTCCGCGCTCTCCATCGCTTCATGGAGCTCTTGCGTTTCCTCCGCGATTTTCGCCAGCACGTCTTTCGCCTCGCTCCAGTCGAAACCGACGCGGGCGGCTCGCTTTTGCAGCTTGACCGCGCGCGTCAGGCCCGGCAATCCGACAGGAACATCCGCAAGCAGACTTTCTTCTCCTTTTGCGGCGCGTTCTTCGGCTTTTTGCTTTTCCCAGGCGTCAGTTTGTTCGCGCGCCGAACGCATGGTCTCATCGCCGAAGACATGCGGGTGACGGCGGATCATTTTTTCAGTGATCGCCTCTGCGACGTCGCCGAAAGAAAATAATCCCTCTTCCTGCGCCATCTGGGTGTGAAAAACCGTCTGGAACAGGAGATCGCCAAGCTCGTCCTTCAGCGCCGCCATGTCGCTTTTCTCGATGGCGTCGGCGACTTCGTAGGCTTCTTCCACCGTGTAGGGCGCAATCGTCCGGAAATTCTGCTCCAGATCCCAGGGGCAGCCGCCGTCTTTCGCCCTGAGGCGGGCCATCACGTCGAGCAGGGCGTCGATTTTCCGGGCGTTTCGGGAAGGCGCGTCAGCCATGAGCGTTACCATCCTTATGGGCGGTTTCTGTCAATTCGGGCGTGCTTAAAGCGTTATCCCGCTAAAGACTACTGGCGGGCGGCGATTGGCGCATCACGTGTCTTGCATTTGCGGCGGAGGTCGGCCATGCAGCCTTTTCAATAACCCGTTGAGACCTGAGAGAAAAAAGGAATATCGCAATGCCAATTCAGGAAGCCAAGCTGATCTGGCGCAATGGTGAAATGATTCCCTGGGCCGAAGCGACGACGCATGTGCTGACGCACGGCCTGCACTACGGAACCTCCGTTTTCGAAGGCATGCGCGCCTACAACACGAAACATAAAGGCGTGTGCGTTTTCCGGAATCGCGAACATATCGAGCGGCTGCAGTTTTCTGCGCGGGTCTATCGCATCGACATCGAAAAATATTCCACTGAAACGCTGATGCAGGTCTGCAAGGACGTGGTGCGCGAAAACGAGCTGGACTCCGCCTATATCCGTCCCATCGCCTATCTTGGCTATGGCGAAATGGGTCCGGCGTCATTCAACGCACCCTCGGAGCTCGCGGTCGCCGCGTTTCCATGGGGCGCTTATCTCGGCGATGAAGGTCTGAAAAACGGCATCGACGTCGCCTTTTCGAGCTGGCGGCGCGCCGCGCCCGGCACGACCCCGTCGGGCGTGAAAGCCGGCGGCAATTATTTGTCGAGCCGGCTTGTCTCGCAGGAAGCCAAACTGAACGGTTTCGCCGAAGGGCTGGGGCTCGCCCATGACGGCACAGTCAGCGAAGGCGCGGGCGAAAACATCTTTATTGTGCTCAACGGCAAAATCTATACGCCGCCCGCCGCATCCTCTATTTTATCGGGCATCACCCGCGACACAGTGATGGTGCTGGCGCGCAAGGCTGGCTACGAAGTGATCGAGCAATCTGTGCCGCGCGAAATGCTCTACGCCGCCGACGAAGTCTTTCTCACGGGGACTGCGGCGGAAGTCACGCCGGTGCGCTCCATCGATAAAATTCCGGTGGGCAAGGGCAATCGTCCGGCCACGTCGCAAATTCAGGACATGTTTTTCGGCATTTTCTCAGGCGACACAAAAGACGAATGGGGCTGGCTCGATCCGGTGGCGTAACGCCTGGGTTTAATTTTCCAGCCCCAGCGCGTCTACAATCACATGGAAGATATAATTCTGTTCAACCGTGCCGGAGAACAGATAGGCCTGTGGGCCGTCAGCGTAGATCGTCACGTCCTGGCCGCCATGGGTTTCTGAACTGGTCGGCACCAGCGACTGCTGCAAAAAGTCTTTCTGTTTGACGGTGTCGCCGGACAGGGCCGGGCGGCCGTCCGAGAGATCCGCATCGCCTGCAAATACCGCGCCCGGACCATTTGCGTAACCGAGCGTGGTGTACGGTTTTCCGTCGGTTGCGCGCGCAATCCCGTCGCCCACGCGGTCATATTCCGGCGCGGTGCTGGCGAGGCCGAGAATATCATTCCCTTTGAGCGGATACCCGGCGAAGGTCAGCGTATGCCCGTGATCGGCGGTGACAATGATCAGCGTGTCGGCCGGATCGGTTAATTCCCGCGCCGCGGCGACGGCCTGCGCATATTCCTGCGCATCATGCAGGGCGCGCGCGGCATTGCCGTCGTGATGGGCGTGATCGACGCGGCCGGCTTCTATCACCAGCGCATAGCCGTTCGCATTGCGGGAGAGAATTTCAATCGCCTTGCGCGTCATCTCTTCAAGCGAGGGCTCGCCCCCGGCGCTGTCATTGCGGTCCGCCTCATATTGCATGTGAGAGCGCTCAAACAGGCCCAGCACGCGCGGGTCCGTGGACGGATCGATGGCGTCAAACTGCGCCTTGTTCCAGACAAAGGCGTGCGCGGCCGATTTCGCCGTCCATTCAGCGACAAGATCGCGCCCGTCCTCCCGGCCGCCGCGCTGTGACGGATCTTCCGGGTCCGCCTGTTCGCCGGTCATGAAATTGCTGCGCCCGCCGCCCATGGCGAGATCGACGCCGTCGCCATGGTCAAAGTCGATAAGCTGGCTGGCGATGTCGCGGCAGCCTGCGGCTTTGGCCTCGTCCGGCGTTGTTGAGTCGCGCTCCCAGTTGCGCTGGGGCGCATGCGCGTAGGCGGCGGCGGGCGTTGCATGGGTAAGACGCGCCGTCGATACGACCCCGGTGGCGAGACCGGCGTCTTCGGCAAGCTCGATGAATGTGGGCGCGGCGGCGTTGAGGCTTGACGCGCAGTCGCCTCGGATCGCCGCATCGGTGAGGGAAATCACGCCGGCCTTGGTCTTGTAGCCGGTGACCATAGCCGACATGGTGCCGGCGGAATCGGGCGTTTGCGAATCCGTGTTGTAGGTTTTGGACATGGCGAGCGCGGCGAACCGCTCGAAAGACAGAAGGTTCTCCTCGCCGTCTTCGCCGCGGGACTGGCCGTCGTAGATCCGCGTCGCCGCGACAGTCGTCGGGTCCATACCATCGGCGACAAATAAAATGACGTTTCGCGCCGGGCGCTTGTTCGGCCTGGCGGCCTTGCGCTGCGCCAGCGTTTCCTGCGCGCCGTCAAACCAGGGATCGCCGGTTTTTGTGAGAACCGGCTGAACCGGCGCATCAACCCGCGCGCTGTTCTTGCCGGCGCCGCCGGCGCAGGCGGCAAGCGCGGCCATGCTGGCGGCGGCGAGAATTGTTCTGGACATATGCGACCCCTCGGTTAACGACAACGTGTTGTATAGACTGACCACTTTGCTGAAAACCATGACAGTGTCATGTCAGGTTCTGCAATTGACAGGAGAAACAAGAAAATTGGTGAAATCATGGGGATGATTTTCCGCTGGGCGCTCGTGGCGCTGGGCGTAGCCGCCTTTGCGGCGCTGTTTTACTTCAAGACACCTGAACCCGCCCGCTTCGATGCGCGCGCCGCAAAAGCGGCCGCCGCCGCTTATGACGCGCGGATTATCCGCGATGCTTACGGCGTGCCGCATATTTATGGGGCCCGCGATGCGGATGCGGCTTTCGGCCTCGGCTATGCGCATGCCGAAGACGACTGGGAAACGATCGAAGAAGTGCTGTTTTTTGCGCGCGGGACGCTGGCGCAGCGCGCCGGGCGCGACGCCGCGCTCACCGATTATCTCGTGGCGGCCATGGGCGCCATGGACGACATCGAGGCGCGTTATGATGCGGACCTTTCGCCGCAAACGCGCGCGCTGGCGGAAGGATACGCCGCCGGGCTCAATCTGTATTGCGCTGAAAAGAAATCGCGCTGCGCGCCGGGCGCCGCTCCGGTAACCGGCCATGATATTGTCGCCGGCTTCGCCACGCGCACGCCGTTCTTTTACGGCCTCGACGAGCACCTGACGAAACTGTTTGAAGGCGATATGGAAATTGCGGACAAGGCCGCGCGCGCAAAAGAGACGTTTTTGCGAGTTCCGCAGGATTTTGAAACCGGGTCCAACGCCATGGCGGTCGCGCCGTCGCGCGCCGCCGACGGTCATACGCGGCTGATGGTCAATTCCCACCAGCCCTATGAGGGACCGGTCGCGTGGTATGAAGCGCGCGTCAAATCCGAAGAAGGATGGGACATGATCGGCGCGCTCTTTCCCGGCGCGCCATTGATACTCCACGGCGCTGGACCCGATCTCGGCTGGACGTTCACCGTGAACAAGCCCGATCTTGTGGAC
This sequence comes from Hyphococcus sp., assembly GCF_965228385.1. GTDB lineage: Bacteria > Pseudomonadota > Alphaproteobacteria > Caulobacterales > Parvularculaceae > Hyphococcus. The sequence goes on from NZ_OZ245810.1 coordinate 1,158,765, forward strand.
GTCTATGCGCTGAAGGTCGATAATGAGAAAAAACCGGCGCGCTATGAATTTGCCGGCGGGTGGCGCGATTTCGACGTGAAAGAGGTGAAATTCCGCGTTCACATTTGGGGCCCGTTCAGTCTGCCGGTGACGCGCCGCGCCTTATCTTCCGTACACGGCCCGGTATTCGAGACGGACGAGGGCGTCTTCGCCGTGTCCTATGCAGGGCGGGGCGAGATACGCACCATCGAACAATATTACCGGCTTAACCGCGCGCGCAACTACGCCGAATGGCGCGACGCCATGGAGATGATGGCGATACCGAGCCTCAATGTCGTTTACGCGGACGGCGACGGCGTGATCGCTTATTACTATAACGCAGCCTTGCCGGTACGCGCGGAAAATATCGACTGGTCAAAAGCGCAGGACGGCGGCGACCCGGCGCTGGTCTGGCGGGGCAGGCGCAGTCTGAATGACGTCCCGCAGGTCGTCATGCCGGCGTCCGGCTATGTCGTCAACGCCAACCACACCCCGTTTGAAGCGAGCGGAGCGGACGATAATCCGCGTCCGGAAAACTTCCCGCCGCATTTCGGCGTGGATACGCGCGCCACCAATCGCGGCATTCGCATTCAGGCGCTTTACGGCGGTGATGCGTCCATCACGGGCGAGGAATTCGTCGCTTATAAAATGGACGATGTCTACGCGCCCTCATCGCGGCTGATGGAGCTTGTGAACTCATTGATTGTCACGCTGGACGGAAAGGATGCGTCAATGCAGCCGGCGGTGGATCTTTTGAAAGGCTGGGACGGCGCCGTCACCAGAGACAGCCGCGCCGCGCCGCTCGCCATTCTGACGGCGCAGCGGGCGAGGGGTTTTCTTATCAATGACGAAAATCCCGAAACGCCCGATTACGTCGAAGCGCTGACGGCTGTCAAAGGCGAACTGGAAGACGCCTATGGCCGGATCGATCCTGAATGGGGCGAGGTGGTCAGGCTGCAGCGCGGCGATGTTTCACTGCCCCTTGATGGCGGACCTGACACGCTGCGCGCCGTTTACGGCGCGCGCGCAAGCGACGACTATCCGCTGGCGGCGGCGGGCGGCGACACCTATATTCTTTATGCGGACTGGTCTGGCCCGCGCGATGTGGCGATCAAAACCATCCACCAGTATGGCGCAGCGACCCTTGATCGCGCATCGCCCCACTACGCCGACCAGGCGCCGCTATTCGCAGCCGAGGAATGGAAAACGCCGCCCATGGAACTCGACGCATTGCTGGAAGAGGCGACGGCGGATTACCGGGTGGGAGAAAATTGAGGCTAAGTTCAAATCAGCGAACCCCTGCTGCTTCATGCGGGACGCCGCCGGAATTTTCCAGCATTTCGCCTTACGGTTGCATTTTCATGCTGATAACCGCTTTCTAAATTGTCTGAGATCATGCACGGTATCAACATCCTTGTTGCCGAACCGGCATTTATTTTGCAGTGTTAAATTCTAATCAAGGGGGAAGTTCACGATGGGTATCAGAGTTTGGATTTTGGCGGCGTTGGCGAGCTTGGCGGCGACGTCGGCGGGTGCAGTGACGCTTCAGGCGACATTTGGCGGTTCGGTGTCGGACGGCGTCGAAACATTGACGATTTCGGGCGGATTTCTTTATGAAGATTCCGACCCGACGCTGCCGACAGCGATCGCATGGGACGATCCAAGAATTTCAAATTTCGTTTTGAGCCTCACCGGAGGCCCGAGCGCATTCACTTTTGACAGCGGCTCAATCACCAATACAGGTCTTGACCCGGCGCCCTTCAATCTTCAGACGGCGACGATCAATGCGCAAACCTGTTTGCTGGCGAGCGTCCCCGGCTGCAACCCGAACGCTTCGGGTCACGTTATAACATTCATAAATGGAAGCGCTCTCTACAATGCCCTTGGCGGCAACAACATGTCGGGGCCTTTTTCATTTAGCGTCGAAGAGGTCGCCGCCGTTCCGCTGCCGGCCGGACTACCTCTTTTCCTCACAGGTCTTGGGGCGATTGGAGCGTTCAGGCTTCGCGGGAACAAGACGCGTTGCGGTTAGGCGTAACCTAACCATTCCCCTCCGCTGGAAAGCGTAATCGCCATTTGACGCCGTCACGCACAAAGTCCAGCGACGCCTCGCCGTTCAGCGCGGCGGGACAGGCGTCGCGAATAAGCAACAGGCCCAGGCCTGGCCGTTCCGGCGCAATTACAGGCGGGCCCCCGGTTTCGCGCCAGTCCAGCGCAATTTCGCCGTCATTCTGTGACACGGTGACATCCACTTTCCCTTCGTCTACGGACAAAGCGCCGTATTTGAGGGAATTGGTGGCGAGTTCGAACAGCGCCATCGCGATATTATTTGCGGCGTGTGCGGAAACATGCACAGTTTCACTGGTTATATTTATGGCGCCGGAGTCTTCGCCGCTGAATTCCCTGAGCACTTTGCGCACGAGAAGTCCAAGATCAGTTGAGTCCCATTGAGAAAGAGCAAGTTGTTCCTGTGTCTGGGCAAGGTTGCCGAGGCGCTCTTCAAACCGTTGTGGCGAGCGTGTCCTCAACCAGAAGGAAATCTTCCTGCAGGATTGCATGAGCGCAGATCGACGTTTCGAGCGGCGTTTCGTTTACGCCAAGACCAGTCTCAGCCTTGAACCACTGTCGCTCGGTATCAATAAGATTAACGACAGAGATCGGCGCTTCGCACATTTCAGCGGTAAGCGCGACAATTTCGTCGAAGGCGGCTTCGCGCGGCGTATCGAGGACCTCATAGCTGCGAAGTTCAGCGATTCGCTCTTTTTCGCTTGAATGTTTCGCGGCCTCCATGGATTCCCCTTGTTTTCGATAAGAATATAAAGGGTTTATGTATGCTGGTGCTGAAAAGCGCAAACTCTAGAATGTATACCGCTTGAATAGGTCCGGAATCGACGCCACAGGCGCCGGTTCAGTCTGTTTTCGCCCATTCTTTCAGACGTTCAGCGATTTCTTTCTGGACAATATAAGGGTCGGTGTCATGACCTCGCTGCTCATATACGGTGACGGTATATTCCGGAGGATGAAGACCGTTATCCCGCAGCCGTTGTTTCAATATCTGCGGATTGGCCACGGGGACCGCATGATCTTCCGCGCCATACCATGAATGCGTCTGCGGCAAGGTCTCCAGCCAGTATAATGGAGAAGAGGCGATTAACCGGCGGCGGACTTGCCCGAGCGTTTCACCGTCGTCAACAACGCGATCAATGAAATGGTCAAAATCCTGGCCGCCTTCTTCGGTTGGCGCGGGAATCTCGCCCTCGCGCATGACATCCGCCAGCACTTCCCACGTCGTCCAGCCAAGATGCGGGTCCATCGCGGATAAATGGTCCACCGGCCCCACGACGTTGAGAGCCAGATCAATCCTTTTATCGCGGGCGCCAGCCAATAAAGCGACTGAGCCGCCGCGGCTGTAACCGACAATTGCGATTTTGTCCGGATCGGCTTCAGGGGTTACGGAAAGAGCGGCGTTCAGAAAGGCGATGGCGTCATCGGCGGCGCCGTCCCAGGCGTCTGACGGATCGCCTTCAGAAACATAGTCAACATCGTTTATCGTAAGCGTGTTGCCGCGATAATCCGGAACCAGAAATATAAAATTCGATTGTTCCGGTCCCAGTGATCTCAGCGTTGTTGTTCCGGTTGATACATCGCGCGGCGAATAGGTCGGATTGACGCCGCGTGCGTCGATAATAACCGGCGCCGGACCTGGGCCGGCGTTTTTGGGAACGAAGACTGCGCCGAAATGTTTTGATCCGTGTACATTATGGGAAATCACGCGCACGTCAAAAGTCGCATGCGAGAGCGTTAGCTCATGAGTCGAGACGAGCGTCACCTCTTTCGCCTGTAAGTCCCGGTTTGAAACAGCCGCCTTGGTCTCTTGAATGTCTTCCCGTGTCGGCGGCGCAAAGGCGTCGCGCAATAAAAACGGGATGTGTTTTCGATATCCCTCGCCGGCCTGCGGTTCGTCGAAAGTCAGACGGCGGACGGCTTCAAGAGCGACCCTGTTTTCCGGATCCAGCGTCAGCGCTTCACGAGAAACGCGAAGGGCGTCTTCGCGCCTGTTGATTGCGACAAGACTATAGCCATAGAGCGCTTTCAGTTGCGCATGATCTGGATACGCTTCGGAAACGGCATTCAGAAAAATTGCCGAATCTTCGTGCCGGGCGGGGTGGCGAAGAAGCAGCAGCAATGCGTATTCCGCAAGATCATCCGCGCTGAGCGATTGATCTGCAATGGCGGCGCGCGCCGCTTTATGGGGCTCGCGATTGAGAAACAGCAAGGCCGGCGGCGTTTCACCGGCGCCGAGTCGTTCAAAATCTTTCCCGTCGCTGCGCTGTTCCATATTGGCGAGCGTAAATCCGGCGACACGATTTTCCTGATTGCGCGTGAATGTAATCGTCCGGTCCGGCGCCGGGCTTGGCAACATCATGGCGAATGTGTCGTCTGCGCTGCGTTCAAAATAGGGTTTCGATGTCCAGAACGGGGGAACGGCGGCGAGCATATCGTCCACCGCGCTGATTTCTGCGACGGCGAGCGGACCGCTCGCATAAATACCCGCATATTCGGCGAAAACCGGCGGCGTCTCGACGGCTTCGTCTGTAGACGCGCAAGCGAGCGTCGTAATCAAGAACGCAATAGAAATAACAATACGCATGGCGGCCCCGTTCGCTGACAGCATATCTCCTAGCGCCATTTAGCTCATATGTCGCGCGGTGAAAAAAGGGCGTGCGACGAGCGGCGCTTCAAACTGGACGAATGGAACGGGCGCGGGACTTCAACGCGGTTCAAACCGGTCCAGCGTCAGGATATTGCTGCGGTACAGCGCGAAAAGCTCCCTAGATGGCCTTCTGGCGAATAGACAGTTTCCAATTTTTCCAATGCCGCTTTCGCGGCCGGCTCGCCCTATTCCTACACGAAACGGCCGGCGAGCCAGCATTTGTAATTGTGATTTCAGATAATTTTATGGCCGCGTCGTTTCAGCATTACGAAATAGGCGATAAAAAGAACAATAAATACAATATCGCCGACTATCACCACGACGGCGAAATCGGAAGTCCACCCATTAAGGTGCATCACAAGCAGGTTCAGCGCGAAAAGAGCCTTTCCGGTCCCGCCCATGAGGACGATGCCCGTATGACGCACCGGATTTGCAGCCACGATTAAAAACCCGAACCCATAAAGGAAGGCTGTGCCCCAGGCCCCGCGATAAACCGCGACCATGACAGGGTCAGTCAGTTCACGGCCGAATTCGCGTTCAAACATGCCCGCCGTGTCCAGCAAGCCCGGAAAGGCGCCGGCGAAATTCCAGATCGCGGAAATGACAAAAAGCACGCGCAACAGCGTCAGCGTGCGAGCGTCCACGTTATTCATGTGCATCGCCTTTCACAATCGCGGTTTCGTACCGGTTTATCCGCGTCCAGATCTGCTGACGGCAGAGCGGCCCGATGCAACCCTGAACGCGCAGCCGGTCGGGGGAAATCAATTCCAGAGAAGAGCGAAAAGTCTGCCCGGTCTCAGGATTATAGAGCCGTCCTTTTCGCCAGCCTTCCTCTTCACGCAGATAACCCCAAAGAATGGGCAATCCATCGAGCGGCCGGTCTCTGAGAGCCGGGTTTTTATTATTGATATCGCGGGTGTGTCCGCCGCTTACATCATCATCAACTGACTGCAGAAAACCGCACGGTGAAGCATCGCCGCAATCGATGATTTTCACCTCGGCGCCATGGCGCACAGTGCGCCAGGAACCGCTGATTTCGGAGAGGTCGCCGGCTTGGGCCGCGTCTATGAAACCTGACAGACCGGCGAGCGCCAATCCTGCAATTCGGAACATTTCCATATCTCCATTAATTAAATATAACGCGTTATAGAAAAATATGGACTTGGTCAAGCGCCAATGTCAGCATAGGAGTCGCCCATGTCCCCGGCGAAATCATCCAAAGCCGCCTCAAGAGGCCGGCCGGCTCTTTCCGAAGAAGAAATGGCGCACACGCGCCGGCGCATCACCGCGTGCGCCCTTCGGCTTTTTCAGGAGGAAGGCTATGACGCGGTTTCGATGCGCCGTCTGGCCAGCGAAGCGGGATGCACGGTGATGACGCTTTACCGGTATTACGAACGCAAGATCGATTTATTGCGCGAACTCTGGGCGGTCGTCTTCACCGAACTGTTCGACGCGCTTGATGGGGTCGCTGCAAAACATGACGACGCCGTTGAACGGCTGAATGCAGTTGCGCTCGGCTATGTCAATTTCTGGCTTAACCGGCGCGAACATTATTTCCTCGTCTTCATGTCCAGCGGCGTCTCGCAACCGGATGTAAGCATCTTCGTTGAAAGCGAAGGCGCCGTTTTGCAGCGGTTCGGACTGATCTATGACAGTCTTGCCGGCGCGCTCGGATCTGCGGCGGATGAATCGGAAATCATGTTAAAAACTCAATTGCTCTTATGTGCGCTGAACGGCATCGCTCATAATCTGATTACGATCAGCGCTTATCCATGGGCGAAACCGGACGCGCTTGTGGGCGCGGCCGTATCGGGCGCCCTGAATTCGTGAACAAATGCGCCGTCTGGCGCAGCGCCCCAGACGCGTTGCTGAAGAGCGCAGGCAGGGTGTTTTACGCCAGTCCGAATTTTTCCAACGCCGCTTTCGCGATCGGTTCGCCCCATTCCTGTACGAAGTGGCCGGCCTCGGCGACTTCCATGGGTTTCGGACAGTTCCTGATGAACTTGCGCAGCCCGTACATGGCCGGGGGCCCGAGCACAGGATCCTGCATGCCGATCGCCATGAAGGTCTCTCCGTTCCAGTCTTCGGACCAGAATTTGCGCGCCTTCAGCGAGGTTTCAACGCCCTGGCTGGAGGCCGGCGTCAAATCATCCGCGCCTTTTTCCTTCAGCATGACAAGCTCGGGAAAACGCCTGACGCCGCCCTTGTAGGACTGGTCCGGATACGGCGCATTATAGGCGGCGACGTCTTCATCGGTAAGAATTGGCGTTGCGCGCTTCATCAGCCCGCCAACGTCAAGATCGGGCTGGGAGCGGTTGAAGGCGCGCCAGGCGGCGAAGCCTTCGGGCGCTTCCTCTCCGCCGGGCAGGCCGGTGTTCATGATGATCGCCCGCGTATAGCGCGCCGGCGCCGCCATGGGCAGCGTCAGGCCCAGAACGCCGCCCCAGTCCTGCACCACGAGGCAAACGTCGCGCAAATTCATGTATTCGACAAAGGCGAGAAGCGAGTCCCGGTGAAAGTGATACGTATACGTTTCGTCGGCGACCGGCTTGTCCGACCGCCCGAAGCCGAACATGTCGACCGCGACGAAGCGATGCCCGGCCTGCGTGAACACCGGCGCCATCTTGCGGAAGAGATAAGCCCAGCTCGGCTCGCCGTGAATGCATAAAAACGTCGGGCCCTCGCGCTGGCCCTCATCGACATAATGCATGCGAAGCCCCTCATAGCCGGGCAGATCGTCGATATATTTCGGCGTGAAGGGCCAGCCGGAAAGGTTCGCGAAACGGTCGTCGGGCGTGCGCAGGGCCTTGATGGTCATGTTTTTTCCTCGCCGGTTGTTTTCTTCTCATCGCTCGCCGCTATAGTCGCGCGCGAACCAACGAACAGCAAGGATGAGGCGCAGCAGCATGACGGAATTAAATTGTGATCTCGCAGTGATCGGATCGGGCCCCGGCGGCTATGTGGCGGCAATCCGCGCAAGCCAGCTCGGGATGAAGACCGTCATCATCGAGCGCGACGCGCTGGGCGGGGTCTGCCTCAACTGGGGCTGCATCCCCACCAAGGCGCTCCTCAGAACCGCGGAGGTCTACCACCAGATGCGCCACGCCGACGCCTACGGCCTGAAAGCGGAGGGCGTCAGTTTCGATATCGACGCCGTCGTCAAACGCTCGCGCGGGGTCTCGGCGCAGATGGAAAAGGGCGTCGGCTTCCTCATGAAGAAGAACAAGATCGAGGTGGTGAAGGGCGCCGCCACGCTGGCGAAAGGAAAGGACGCGCCGCTGGTCAAGGTCAAGACAGAAAAGGGCGAGACCACGGTCAAGGCCAAACACGTCATCCTCGCCACCGGCGCGCGCGCGCGCACCATCCCGCAGGCCGGGCTGGAGCCCGACGGTAAATTCATCTGGACGGCGAAGGAAGCCATGATCCCCGACATCATGCCGGAAAAGCTGCTGGTCATCGGCTCTGGCGCCATCGGCATCGAGTTTGCGAGTTTCTACAACGCCCTCGGCGCGGAGACGACCGTGGTTGAAATGGTCGACCGCATTTTGCCGGCCGAAGATGCGGAGATTTCGAAATTCGCCGAAAAACAGTTCAAAAAACAGGGCATGAAAATCCTCACCTCGGCGACGGTGGACAAGCTGGAAAAAGGCGGCGAGACCGTCACCGCGACCATCAAGACCAAGGACGGCAAGACGCAAACCGTTGAGGCGGACCGCGTGGTCCTCGCCATCGGCATTACGGGGAACACGGAAGATCTGGGGCTGGAGGCGCTGGGCGTCAAGATCGACCGCGGTCATGTGCAGGTGAACGAATGGCTGGAGACGGGCGTCAAAGGGCTCTACGCCATCGGCGACGTGGTCGGCGCGCCCTGGCTCGCGCACAAGGCGAGCCATGAGGGCGTCATCTGCGTTGAAAAGATCGCCGGGCAAAAGGGCGTTCACCCCATGCAGACGGCGAATATTCCGGGCTGCACCTATTCCCACCCGCAGGTGGCGAGCGTAGGGCTCACCGAAGCAAAGGCGAAGGAGGCGGGGCGCAAGATCAAGGTCGGGCGCTTCCCGTTTGTGGGCAACGGCAAGGCCATCGCGCTCGGCGAGCCGGAAGGCATGGTGAAAACCATCTTCGATGAAAAAACCGGCGAGCTTTTAGGCGCGCATATGATCGGCGCGGAAGTCACCGAGCTTATTCAGGGCTTCGGCCTCGCGCGCTCCATGGAAGCGGTGGAGGAAGACCTCATGCACGCGATCTTCCCGCACCCGACGCTAAGCGAGATGATGCACGAGAGCGTGCTGGATGCGTATGGTAGAGTGATGCATGTTTGATTTGTGCCAAACCCATGTTGGCACTAAATTACAGTTCTCTGCGAAAACTTGAGCCGCGACAAACCTATAACATAACTGCAATTTAACACGCAAAATATTAGATTGACGCTCTCTATTATTTTGAATTCTAATATTCATGGAAGAAAGTAATAATCAGTAATTTCGAGCACAGTGACTAGCTAGGGTGATTGAATGTTCAGGAAACTTTCCGTGAAAAACTACAAGGGGTTTGAAAATGCTAACATTCCAATAAAGCCCCTAACATTACTTTTAGGAAAAAATAGCTCAGGAAAGACCTCTTTAATACAGCTTATTCTTGCGTTGTATCAATCGCATTCCGAAAGGACGGTTCATCCAACGCAGCTACTCCATAATGGTCCCCAGGTTAATTTCGGACCAGCGGAAAATTTATGGCATTCAAAGGATCTTAATCGAAAGTTAGAATTTTCATTTACTTTCGAAAGCTTGGATTTGGCTGAACAAATTACAGGCGGCTTTAAATCATACTTACAGAACGCACTATTTCGCAAGTTGTCATTTTATACAGAGTACTTATTGAGCCAGCTTGAGCCATCAGCGAATGAAATAGAAGAATTTTCGAATTTGCAGGACGCACTAACTCAAGCGACAGAGAAATTTAAGAATCAAAAAGCTTATAATTCTGATGCCACTCTTCCCGTAAACATATTTGAGCCCATACTAGAAATTGAAGAAGTGCTGTCCAAAATTCGATCAAACTTAAAAAATAAGAATCTGGGTCGGTACTTATCCTCGCGGGTTAGGGGTTTCGGAGTTCCAGATCGAGAATTGAAATCAGACTTAGATCTTACATTCAAGTTATTGCGAAACTTTTCAGCCGTAGAAATTGTGCCAAACTTCACGCTACACTACGAAATGGATGTTGATGAGCGGAACAATATTTACGCAAAAACCGTCACGCTCCATGACGCAAATGGAAAATCTATAATTAGCATTAGCTTTGAACGACCAAATAACATTTCAGATAAACAGGTAGTTAAAAACATTCAAAGCGACTTCACTGATGATAATTTGGGGTCATTTGCCGGAACATTAAGCTTAATCGTCGGACACTCATATAACTCATTACTTAGGATAAACGAGGCTAGATTCTACCATGAGGTGGAGGATTTGAAAGGTACGAGGCTGGCGGAATTTGTAACAAAAGTCTTGAGTCACTCTATGGAGGAGTGTTTCACGCCTGACATGACATCAGGTGTAACTCATGTCCCTCCGTTGCGGGCCCACCCGAGAAGATATTACCTTTCAGAGCTTATGTCACAGTCGTTTGATGAGGGTATAATATTTCAAAGCCTCGAGCATAGCCGAACTAAGGCAGAGATAAATGATTGGCTCTCAGAATTCGATGTTTCAATTGACGTGGGTGAATTAGAGCAAGTCATAAAGCGAATAATGATTTCACCAACTAACAATCCCCAGTTATCTTTAGAGATTGCTGACGTTGGTTTCGGCTTCTCGCAAATATTACCGGTAATCTCCCTGATAGTATCGTCGCGTCCAGATTCGCTAATGGTGATAGAGCAGCCAGAGGTCCATTTGCATCCGGATATGCAGGCTGCCTTCGGTGATTTGTTGGTGCGACTTTCGAATTTGCAGGACGGAAATCGTCAGCGACACTTTATTGTAGAGACGCACAGTGAGTACCTTTTAACAGAAGTGCGTGCTCAAATTGCAGCCGGCAATATTTCAGCAGATCAGGTATCAATACTATTTTTTGAATCTATGAATGACGGTAATAACATGGTGAAATCTGCCGATATTGATGAGAATGGAGCAATTACTTGGCCAACTCAGTTTATTGAAAGACACTTTAGAAATCAGAAAATTTTAATTGAAAGACAGATCACCAAATGAGTGTATATGTGGTCTGTCCAAAATATATAGCCGCTCGAGCTCCTGAAGTTGCCGGAGATTTGTGCCACATATTCTTTCGACATTTTCTTGCAGATACAAAATGTCGAATTGCCGTTGATAAGTCAGGGGTAAAATTAGGCTATTTAGTAAGCTGCGCGGGTGAAAATGATGTTATGAGAGGAGTAATCGACTTCCTTTCCAACAATGCTTGTATTGCTGATCGCGCTATCGAACTCCTGCCAGTCGACGAGCCGAAATTGAGCGTTGAGGAGATTGTCCCGCTTCTCCTAGAGTGTTTGTCTAGTGAGAGGAAACTGTTGTGCTATCAAAAGTCGGATTATTCTTATACGGAAGAATATCCACTCATTGATAGAGCAGAGATTAAAGCGTTTATGGAGAATGACTGCAAGGAGATAAATGTGGGAGACAAGCCAAGTATCAAGGTGGGTAATATTCAGGCGCAAAACGTCGCTGTTGGTGGTGAAATTCGCAATAATAGTAATTCGATGAGCGTTGTATCTGAGAGATATGAAAAATCGTACGACGACGTAATATCCGAGATAGAAAGTATCTTGCTTAAAATCCATGAGCAAACGGAAGTCGAATCTGAGGTTATCGAGCCAGTTTTAGTGGCGACTAGAAAAGCTCAGGTCGTACGTGACAAAACTTTGGATGAGTCGATTGGCATGGGTTTGAAGAATATTGAATCCGCGCTGGAGAGGGTGGGAAGTGCGAGTGATCACATTGAGAAAATTTCAAGTCTCTACGAAAAGTTAGGGAATTTAATCGGTTAAGTAGGCATAAAGGCGGGTTCAAATCCTTCGAGGCAAACCCGTTGGGTTTGCGCCTCAGGATGAGGAATGCGGGACTTTCTGGTCCGGGACTTACAGGGCAAGGCGCCTCAGGATGACTCGCCGGGATGAACGCAATCATCCGGAATTCTCACGCCAAAGCGCCGGCGGCGGGCGCCAGTATAAGGCCTGACGGGCGCCGGGGGATAAAATTTAATATATTAAATTCTATCCGCCCCCATGGCCGGCGCCCTTATAGTGGCGGGCGATCCGGATACGGACGGAAAGCGCCGCTCGCGCGACTTGAAGGCGCGGCGCGCCGCCCCCGGCGAAACCAGAAAGGAAAAAAGTTGCACAAGATTTCAGCAAAAGTTGCACAACAATCGCCGCTGCGCCTTGCGGGATGGGGGATAGACGGCGCGCGCACTTTGGGGTTGTACAACTTTCCGGCTTCACGCTTACGGCCCATGGTGCGGGGGCGCCTACGGCCCCATGGGGCGGGGCGCCACAAGGCAGACTTCCGCAATGCCGTCCTCGCCGAAAATGCCGATTTCCTTCGCGGCGGCGCGGGAGAGATCAATGATCCGCCCGTCGACGAAGGGCCCGCGATCATTGATGCGCACGGTCGCGCTTTCCCGGCTGTCGCGGCGCTTGACGCGCACGCGCGTATCGAAGGGCAGGGAGAGATGCGCGGCGGTGAGCGCCTCCGGCGTATAGGTCTCGCCATTGGCGGTAAGCCCGCCGGCGAGGGAGCGGTGATAATAGGAGGCGACGCCGCATTCCGGCTTGAGGCTCGGCGCCGGGGGGATGATACGGGGCGCGGTTCCGGGGGCGCGCGGGCCATCGCCGGAACAGGCGGCGGCCAGCGGCAAAATAAGCGCCAGGATGAGCGCCGACGTGAGCGGCGGGGCGAGCAGCTTCATGGCGCGATTATAATCGCGCTTTGGCGCCCGCGCGAACGGCTTTGTGGTCTAGGCGCGGCGTTTTTTCGGTTTCGCCGGCCGGGTGAACATCAGCGCCGCGGCGAGGGCGGGAAAAAGACCGGATGTGGCGTGCATGGGAAACGCTCCCCTGTTTCATGTTGTCGCCATACCCTTACGCGCTCCGCTTACTGTATGCTGTGATCAGGGTCACAGGAATGCGGCCATACCGGGACCAGAAAAGAAGGAGAAACACGATGGAGCCGAAAACCGCAACCGACCATATCGCGATTTTGTCGCTGATGATGGTGGGCGTGCTGACTAAGCGCCTGAACGAGACCGGCGGGCTGGACGAGGCGACGGCGAATCACCTGCACAAGCTGGTGAAAAGCGTCGGCGGCCATGCGCGCGCCGCCGGTCTGCAGGATCTGAATGTGCTGTTTGAAAATATTGACAAATCTTTAGGCGCGCGGCCGGACTAGCGCGCGTGTAAGGGCTAGCGCGGGCGCCAGGGAACGAATGGCGCCGCGCGGTTGTTTTCATGGGTGAAAATGGGAGGATCTCATGTCCGCAGCGCCAGAGAAAAACGACCGCAACATAGTGCCCGATCAGGACCCTGAAACGCAGGACCTGGAAGACACGTGCGAGAACGAACACAATTATGGCGGACGCGACAATACGCCGGATGCGGACGTCAATGAGGCGGAGCGCATTCATATTGACGACGACGAAGAAGGCGCGCCCGCCAGAACTGAGGATCACGCCGCCCGCCGGCGAAAGGACAGGCCGGCGCCCGGCGGCGACGGAAAAGCCTGATGCGTTTTCCGCCTGACGGGTTTTGCGCCTAACGCGTCTTGCGCAGGGTGCGGCCGGCCTGCACCGCCTCCGGCCCGAATTTTTCGCGCAGGGCGTCTATGGCCTTTTCCGCCTTTGCGATGCGCGCATCCGGCGCGCCGAATAGATCCGCAGGGCGCTCCTCGCTCGCTGCGGGGACGAGGCCGGAAAATCCGACGCCGATCAGGCGGTAGGCTTTCCCGCCCGCCGCTGCGCGCAGCATGGGCGCGGCCGCGGCGAATGCGGTGCGCGCAAGATTGCTGGGGGCGTCCAGCGTGTGCGCGCGGGTGATGGATTTAAAATCGGCGGTCTTCAGTTTCAGGGTGACGGTGCGCCCTTCGAAACCGGCGGCTTTCATCCGTGCAGAAACTTTCTCGCAGAGCGCCCACAGAACGTCTTCCAGCCATCGGACGTCGCGCCGGTCTTCGTTGAAGGTGGTCTCCGACGACAGGCTTTTGGTTTCGCGTTCGGGCTTGACGGGCCGCGCATCCTCGCCGCGCGAAAGCCGCGCCAGGCGCAGGCCCATCTCGCCATAGCGCTTGCCAAGCGTTGCGGCGTCAAGCTGTTGCAGCTGGCCGATGGTCGCGAGCCCGTCTTCGTGGAGCCTGCGGGCCATGGCCTTGCCCACGCCCCAGATCATCGTCACGGGCTGGCGCGCGAGAAACGATGTCGTCTCGGCTTTCCCGATGATCGAAAAGCCGCGCGGCTTGTCGAGGTCAGACGCCATCTTGGCGAGGAACTTGTTGTGGGAAAGGCCGATTGAGGCGGTGACGCCGAGCGCGCTTTGCACCCGCGCCTGCAGCTTCGCCAGCGTGACCGCCGGCGGCGCGCCGTGAATGCGTGCGGTGCCGGAAAGGTCCATGAACGCTTCATCGATAGAGAGCGGCTCAACCATGGGCGTCAGATCGCGCATCATTTCCCGCACGGCTTTGCCGACGGCTGCGTATTTCGCCATGTCCGGTTTGATAATCACCGCGTCGGGGCAGGCCGCTTTCGCCTGGAACATGGGCATGGCGGAGTGCACGCCATAGGTGCGCGCCACGTAACAGGCCGTGGAGACAACGCCCCTGACCCCGCCGCCGATAATCACCGGCCTGTCGGCGAGCGCGGGATTGTCGCGTTTTTCAATCGCCGCGTAGAATGCGTCGCAATCCAGATGGGCGATCGAAAGCGTGAAAATCTCGGGATGCGCGATGATTCGCCCTGTCTTGCAGGAAAAACAGCGCTTTGCCCCGTCCTGCGGGGTGAAACAATCCCGGCAAAAGCCCGTATATTCTGATGAATTAAACATTTAACAAATGGTTACCGCGTTAATATAACTCAAAAAATTACGCCCGCGCCACTCAGGATAAACATTCGATTAAGACCTTTTGCGCAAAACTTTCTATCCGAGGCGCTGATTCGCAGCCGCCTATGAGAGATATGACCGCGAAGGCGTATTATGTCAGCCATGGAAAAGCTTGATTATTCAGCGCTCCCCAAAACGGTGCTCATCGTTGAAGACAACGAGCTGAACATGAAGCTCTTCAGGGATCTGCTTGAAGCGCATGGGTATGAAACGCTGGAAGCGCGTACGGGGCCGGAAGCGCTGGAAGCGCTGAAGGAAACCCGGCCCGATCTGATTTTGATGGATATCCAGTTGCCGGAAGTCTCCGGTCTGGAAGTCACCCAGCAAATAAAAAGCAACTCCGAACTCGCAGATATTCCAGTAATCGCCGTGACCGCTTTCGCCATGAAGGGGGACGAGGAACGGATCCGTAACGGGGGCTGCGAAGATTATATCGCAAAACCCATCTCCGTTGTTTCGTTTATTGAGAAAGTGAAAAGGTATTTGGATTAGGCTCTCGTGCTTAACGCACTGGCTCTAATCAAATGGGGGCACCATGACGGCGCGCGTATTGGTCGTCGATGATCTCGAACCCAACGTCAAACTGCTCGAAGCAAAATTGCGGGCGGAATATTTTGACGTGTTGGGCGCATATTCCGGGCAGGAGGCGATCGATCAAGCCGGTCAGGAAAAGCCTGATATAATCCTGCTTGACGTGATGATGCCTGGCATGGACGGCTTCGAGGCCTGCCGGCGTCTGAAAAACAATCCTGAAACCATGCATATTCCGGTTGTAATGGTGACGGCGCTCGACCAGCAGGCGGATCGCGTCGCGGGCCTTGAGGCGGGCGCGGACGATTTTCTGACCAAGCCGGTCGAGGACCTTGCCTTATTTGCGCGGGTGCGCTCGTTAACCCGTTTGAAAATGATGACGGATGAATTGCGCGCGCGCTATACGACAGGCCAGGATCTGGGCATTGTCGGCAAAATTGACGCTTCCATAAATCCCGGCGAGTCCAGAATTCTGATTATCGACGACAATGAAGAACAGGCGGCGCGTCTGAAATCGTCGATTGGAGAAGACACACATCAAATTACCGTTGAAGCCGAGCCGGAAGTCGCGCTTGGGCGCGCACGGCAGGGTGAATTCGATCTCATTTTAGTAAATCTGTCGATTGAGGCGATGGACCCGCTGCGGCTTTGTTCTTCCATCCGTTCATTTGAAGAAACGCGTCTCACGCCGCTTCTGGCTGTTGTCAGGCATGGCGATACGCGCAAGCTTGTGCGTGCGCTCGATATCGGGGTCAACGACTATGTGACCCGGCCCGTGGATAAAAACGAGCTTTCAGCGCGCATCATGACTCAGCTTCGGCGCAAACGTTACGTTGACCAGTTGCGCTCGTCGTTTGAAGTCAGTCTGGAGATGGCGGTTACGGATCAGCTGACAGGGCTTTATAACCGGCGATATCTCGCCAGCCATCTTTCCGCGATGTTTGACCGATCGTTCTGGACCGGGCGTCCGCTGGCGATCATGGTTCTGGATATCGATCATTTTAAGTCGGTGAATGATAAATATGGGCATGACGTCGGCGATAAGGTTTTGAAACAGTTCGCGGACCGAATCGCCAATTCAATCCGGGGTATTGATCTCGCCTGCCGCTATGGCGGCGAAGAATTCCTGATCGCAATGCCGGATACGGACCTTGCCTTCGCCGCTGTAGTGGCCGAGCGGTTAAGGGCGGAAATCGCCGCCGACAAATTCGTGGTCAATGGGGGGCGCGAGGAACTTGGCGTAACCGTAAGTATTGGCCTCGCGTCTACGGAAAAAGGCGAAGAGGGCGATACGGCGCAAAAACTGATCAAACGCGCTGACGAGGCTCTCTACGAAGCGAAAACGGGCGGGCGGAACCGGGTCATCAACAGCGCCGCCTGAATAATTTCTCACTATCTCTCAGAATCAAAAAAGCCGCCCGGCGGGCGGCTTTGCAGACTTCTCGCAAGAAGGCGGCGTTACTTGATCTTGCCTTCCTTGAACTCGACATGCTTTCGCGCAACCGGGTCGTATTTTTTCAATACGAGCTTTTCCGTCATGGTCCGGGTGTTCTTTTTCGTCACATAGAAAAAACCCGTGCCGGCGGTAGAATTGAGCCGGATTTTAACGGTTGTCGGCTTGGCCATGGGTTGCTCCTGTCAGGACCAGTTACGCGCAAAATGAGCGCGGAACATACCTATCGGTTTTACGGTGTCAAGCGGATGCGGACTGGAAAATCAGGCGTCCGCGGCGGGGTCGGCGTCGGGGCCGGCGAAGCCGTGCATGCCGTTAATCCATTGCAGGCCGACCATGGCGCCTTTTGAAACAGGCAACAGGACAGCGGCGGCCACCGCCATGAGCGGCAGCCAGATCGCGAACTGCATCCACATCGGGGGATCGAAAAGCTGCTTTGACGCAAGGGCGAGGGGAATGGCGATATGACCTACAAGAAAAATCGTGATGTAGGGCGGCGCATCGTCAGCCCGGTGGCCGGAGAAATCGAGGCCGCAGGCGCTGCAACCTGGCGCGATTTTCACGTAATTCGTTAAGAGTTTACCGTTTCCGCAATTGGGACACTTGCCGGCGGCGCCTCGCATAATGGCTGTAAACCAGCCGGGGCGCGCCGTTGCGGGCCCGCCGCCGAATGTCTGCGTCGGATTTGTCATATGAGGTTTATGGGCGCCTGCGCCGCTGATTTCAACGCGCCGTAATATCGCGGGGGTCAGTGATGTTTACCCGCCAAAAACGCGTGAAAAAATAACGTCAACGCTCTTGGTGTGATAAGAGAGGTCGAACAGGCTCTCCAGATCCGCTGCGGCCAGTTTTTGCGTGACGCTGTCATCCGCTTTCAGATTGTCGAGAAACGCGCCTTCCCCGCGCCACGCCGGCATGGCGTTGCGCTGAACCAGCGTGTACGCCTCCTCGCGCGACGCCCCGGCTTGCGTGAGCGCCAGCAAAACCCGTTGCGAAAAAATCAGGCCGCCCAGGCGATCCATATTTTCCTGCATACGATCCGGATAAACGACAAGATTTTCAACGACGCCCGCAAGACGGTGTAGCGCAAAGTCCAGATGCACCGTGGCGTCGGGACCGATGCCGCGCTCAACTGAAGAATGTGAAATATCCCTTTCGTGCCAGAGCGCAACGTTCTCCAGTGCAGGCGCCGCACACATGCGCACCAGCCGCGCCAGGCCGGTGAGGTTTTCGGTCAAGACCGGATTGCGTTTATGCGGCATCGCGGATGAGCCTTTCTGGCCCTTCGAGAAGAATTCTTCCGCCTCAAGCACTTCGGTGCGCTGTAGGTGGCGTATTTCAGTCGCTATCCGTTCGATGGACGACGCGATTACCGCGAGCGCTGAAAAATAAGCGGCGTGCCTGTCCCGGGGAATGACTTGTGTGGAAACGGGCTCGATCTTCAGACCCATTTTTTCCGCCACATGTTCTTCAACGGCGGGATCGATATTGGCGAAAGTGCCGACCGCGCCTGAAATAGCGCAAACGGCGATTTCCTCTCGCGCCGTCTCCAGCCTGCGCCGGCCCCGTGCAAATTCGGCGTAAAAAGTAGCGAGTTTCACGCCGAAAGTTGTCGGTTCCGCATGAATGCCATGGCTGCGGCCAACGCAGACGGTTTCCTTATGTTCCAGTGCGCGCTTTTTCAGCGCGGCCAGCACACGGTCCATACCATCGAGGAGCAGATCCGCCGCCCGCATCAACTGCACCGAAAGGCAGGTGTCGAGAACATCCGAAGACGTCATGCCCTGATGAACGAAGCGCGCATCGTCGCCGACAATTTCAGCCAGATGTGTAAGGAATGCGATGACGTCATGTTTGACTTCGCGCTCGATTTCGTCGATGCGCGCGACATCAAACTCTGCGCTGTCTGCCTTGCGCCAGATATTGGCGGCGGCTTCTTTCGGGATAACGCCAAGTTCAGCGACTTTGTCTGCGGCGTGCGCTTCAATCTCAAACCAGATCCGGTATTTCGCAGCGTCAGACCAGATGGCGGCCATCTCAGGCCGGGTATAGCGGGGGATCATTTTCTGTTTCGTTCCTCGGCAGGGTCGTAATCTATATCCAGCGTGCCCATCGGCGTGTCGCTGTTTTTAGTCATGGGCTGCGCTTTTTGCGGCGCCCCCCATATCCACCAGCCGATCCCAAGCCCTATGCCGAAAGACACGAACAAGAGAACCCAGATATGTACGGCGAGCCAAAGCATCGCTTATGCAAGTCCTTAAAGCCGTCTCAGCGTTTATCGATAGACGCGTAATCCCGTTGCGATGCGCCGGTGTAAATCTGACGGGGACGACCAATCTTCTGATTCGGGTCCTCAATCATCTCGGACCATTGCGCAATCCAGCCGACCGTACGCGCCAGGGCGAACAGGACTGTGAACATATCGGTCGGAAAACCAAGCGCGCGCAAGGTAATGCCTGAATAGAAGTCAATATTCGGGTAGAGCCGCTTATCGACAAAATACGGATCTTCCAGCGCAATGCGCTCCAGTTCCATCGCCACTCTCAGGAGCGGTTCGTCGCGAACGCCCAGCGCATCGAGAACTTCATGACAGGCGTTGCGCATGACCTTGGCCCGGGGGTCGTAGTTTTTGTAAACGCGATGACCAAATCCCATCAAACGGAAAGGATCGTCCTTGTCTTTGGCCCGTTTGATATATTCCGGGATGCGGGACACATCGCCGATTTCTTCAAGCATGTTGAGCGCGGCCTCGTTGGCGCCGCCGTGAGCCGGACCCCAAAGAGATGCTATACCCGCGGCGATACAGGCGAAGGGGTTGGCGCCGGATGACCCGGCAAGGCGTACCGTCGATGTGGAGGCGTTTTGCTCGTGATCCATATGCAGGATAAAGATTTTATCCAGCGCGCTGGAAAGCACAGAATTGACTTCGTATTCTTCCGCCTGCACCGCGAAGCACATTCGCATGAAGTTCGACGTGTAGTCCATGTCGTTCCGTGGAAAGACGAATGCCTGACCGATCGAATATTTATAGGCCATCGCCGCAATGGTCGGCATCTTCGCAATCATGCGGTGGCTGGCGATCAGCCGCTGGGTCGGATCTGTAATATCGGTGGAGTCATGATAAAACGCTGAAAGCGCGCCGACGACGCCCACCATGATGGCCATGGGATGCGCATCGCGCCGGAAACCATTGTAAAAATTCTTGAGCTGTTCATGCACCATCGTATGCATGGTGATCGAATGATCGAATTGCGCTTTTTCTTCCTTTGTCGGCAACTCGCCGTTTAACAACAGATAGGCGACTTCGATAAAATTCGAATGCTCCGCCAACTGGTCGATAGGGTATCCGCGATAAAGCAGCACCCCTTCGTCGCCGTCGATATAAGTGATTTTCGATTCACAACTGGCGGTCGAAGTGTATCCAGGATCAAATGTGAACGCGCCGGTCTGCTTGTAAAGCGTTCTGATATCAACGACATCCGGTCCATGCGTCGCCTTGAAAACAGGCATCTCGGCAGTTTTGCCGTGGATCTCGACATTCGCTGTATCAGTCTGTTTTAAATCACTTTTCATTGGCAGAGCCTTTTCTTCTCGCGGCGCATCATTTGCGTGTTGCGGCGCACACTACCCAGTTTAATCCGGGGATTCCAGCCCTTGAAATCAGTAGATTTGGTCCGTGAGCCGGGCCAGCGATTCTTCGCGGCCAAGGCCATATAACACTTCGCTGAGCCCCGGCGAAGGGCGGCCCGCCGTGAGTGCGGCGCGGGCAGGCTGACCAACAGCGCCAAAACCGATTTCCCGGCTTTCCACAAACGATTTGAGCGCCGCATCAAGCAAATCCGGGGACTTCCAGATATCTGCGCTGTCGAGATTTTTGACCAGATCTTTAAGGATTTCTTTGGCGCCCTCTTTGCGCAATGCTTTAGCGGGTTTGCCTTCCAGCGGCAGAGGCCGTTTGAGGAACAGGTATTCCGACGCGCCGACTGCGTCGGCAAGGGTTGCGCAACGCGCTTTCAGGAAGGGCGCGGACCGCGACAGCCGGTCCATATGATCAGCCTCAAGATGAACCCCCGACTTTTTGATAAACGGCGCACATAAATTGCAGAACTGCGCATCGCTTAACGCCGCAACGTAATGTCCGTTCACATGGTTGAGCTTATCGAGGTCAAGCCGGGCCGGGGCCTTGTTAACGCCTTCGAGGTCAAAAATTTCTGTGGCGCGCTTATACGATATAATTTCCTCGTCACCATGCGCCCAGCCAAGGCGGAGAAGATAATTGGCAAGGCCTTCCGGCAAATATCCAAGATCACGATAGGCTTCGACCCCCAGCGCGCCGTGTCTTTTCGATAGTTTGGCGCCGTCCTGACCGTGGATAAGCGGGACGTGCGCAAACACAGGAACAGGCCATTCCAGTGCGTTATAGATCTGTTGCTGGCGCGCCGCGTTGTTCAGATGATCGTCGCCGCGAATAACATGCGTGACGCCCATATCATGATCGTCCGCCACGACGGCGAGGTTATAGGTTGGACCGCCGTCGCTTCTGAGAATGATCAGGTCGTCAAGCGCGGCGTTCGGAAACGACACCTGTCCCTGTACGGCGTCATTGACAATTGTTTGCCCCTCGCGCGGCGCTTTGAATCTGATGGCGAAAGGCGCGTCAGCCGGTGGAGTTGACGGTTCACGCTCGCGCCACGGGCTTTCAAAACGAACACCCTGATTTTTAGCTTTGTCGCGCGCCTCACTCAATTCTTCCGGGGTCAGATAACAGCGGTATGCTTTGCCGTTTTCAAGTAAACGCTGAACGATATCGGCATGAGCGGCGCGGCGCGAATACTGGGACACTGGCTCACCGTCCCAGTCCAGACCGAGCCATTCCAGGCCGTTGATGATCGCGTTGACAGCCGCTTCGGTGTGCCGTGCGCGGTCCGTGTCTTCAATTCTCAGCAGGAATTTACCGCCGCGCCCGCGCGCGAATAGCCAGTTGAACAGGGCGGTTCGCGCCCCTCCAATATGTAAATAACCGGTCGGCGAGGGAGCAAATCGCGTGACGACAGGCGAATTATCAAATTGATTTTCAGGCATAGCTTGCAGGAGCGCTCTTTTTCCAGTTGCATAGGTGTTTCTCAGAGTGGGCGCGCCATAGCATGGGAATTCTCCAAGGCCTATGCCTGATCAAAATCCATGACTGCTGAACCGGTCGCCACAAGCGCCGCTGCCGGCGCCAGCCGGTCCGGGTTCTTGTCGCCAGCCGTCATGCGAAGACTCTACTTAATACAGGAGACAGCATCGAAATGGGCGGCGCGCGATCTTGCGCGGCTTTCGCTGTGGATGCCTGTCGCGGTCGCTATCGGTGCGGGGCTCTATTTCGGTCTTAAATCAGAGCCGACCTGGTATGCCGGCCCCATGTTGTTGGCGGTTTCCGGCGCCATTGTGATTTTCGCCCCTGGCAAGCGGCGTTTCACGTTCGCCCTTGTTTTTGCAGCAATTGGGTTCACCGCGGCGGATTACAGAACGGCGCATGTCGCTGCGCCCCAGCTGTGGCGGGATCTGGGTATTGTTCAAGCGACCGGCAGGTTGATTTCGGTCGAGGAAAGCGCAGAACAGCGCCGCTATATTTTGGCGCTTCAGTCCATCGAAGGAATTGCGGCGGAAGAGCTGCCGGCACGGGCGCGCATTAGCTGGCGCGGAGAGGAGTTTGAAGCATCGCCCGGCGATACGATTTCGGTGCGGGCGGGGTTGTCGCCGCCGCCGCCGCCCGTAGCGCCGGACGCTTTCGATTACGCCCGGCAACTTTATTTTAAGCGAATTGGCGCGGTCGGGTTCGCTGTGACACCGCCTGAGGTCATAAACAGCAGCGAGAAATCGGCAAGGCAGCGTTTTGCCGCGTCTATTGAGACGTTGCGCTTTTCTCTTTTTAAAAGGATCACGGCGGAAGCGCCGAGCAAGGGTGGGGCGATTATTGCGGCGATTGTCACCGGCAAACGCGACGCCATTTCCGAGGACTCTGAAAATGCGCTGCGAGACGCCGGCCTTGCGCATCTGCTGGCGATTTCCGGGTTACATATGGGATTGGCGACTGGGCTCATCTTTCTTGTCGCCAGATTTGGTCTCGCCGCTATTGAACCGCTGGCGCTGCGATATCCGATCAAGAAATGGGCGGCGCTGGCCGCGCTCGCATCGGGTTTTTTCTACCTTGTTTTATCAGGAGGCGGATGGTCTGCGCGCCGGGCGTTTTTGATGGCGGGCATCATGTTTGTCGCGATACTTGTGGATCGCCGCGCCCTGTCGCTGCGCAATGTCGCCATTGCGGCAATCGTCATCCTGGTGACGACGCCGGAAGCGCTGTTTCATCCGGGATTTCAGATGTCATTCGCCGCTGTCACAGCGCTGATTGCGGCTTATGAATGGTTTGCGTCCAGATCGAAACCGGATCGGGATTTTTCGTGGGGCGCGCGAATAAGGCGATACACTGTTGGTTTGGCAGTAACCGACACAATCGCTGCTTTGGCGACGGCCCCATTTGCCTTGTACCACTTTAACCGGGTCGCGATTTATTCACTGCCAGCGAATATTACGGCAATGCCGCTTATGGGCGTGTGGATTGTTCCTTCAGCCATAATCGCGCTGGCGCTGTCGCCATTCGGCCTCGACGGGTGGGCTTGGCGGGCCAGCGCCGCGGGTATGGATGTTATTCTCTTTATTGCGGTTAATGTCTCGTCATGGCCCGGCGCGGTGTCAGTGACGGCGCAATGGCCGCAGCACGCCATGCTATTTCTTGCTATCGGCGGGTTGTGGCTTTGTCTTTCGCGCGCGCCCTGGCGGCTCGCGGGCCTCGCCGCGATTCCATTGGCGGCTATCGCGGTAAACATGCAGGAGTATCCGCATCTTTTTGTTACGGCGTCCGGGCGGAATGCAGCAGTAATAACAAAGGGAGCGGAGCCGGGCGATGCGCAACTGGCGGCCTTCAATACAAGACGTGAAAAATTCGCTATTGGGATTTTGAAAGAAACAGTCGGGTTTGACCCAGAAGAAAGCCCGACGGCGTCCCTGGAAGACGTCTATGCCTGCGATGGCTCAGGATGTGTCGGCGCTTTTGGCGACACACAGAAAAAAATAGCAGCTTTTACACAAGACAGCTCGACCCTTGCGGAAGATTGCAATCGCGCCGATCTGGTTGTCGCCTTTTTTCCCGTAACCGCAGAAGATTGGCGCGCATGCAGGGCCTATCTTATTGATAGGCGCTCAGTCTGGCTGAGAGGCGCACACGCAGTGCGAATCGACAAACATGGCGAAATGATCGTCGCCAACGCCGCCGAATTCAGAGGCGCGCGCCCATGGACAGGTAATTGAGATCAATAGCGGCGCATCAGGCCGACAAGCTTACCCTGCACCGCGACACGATCCGGACCATAGATCCGCGTTTCAAATGCGGGATTGGCTGCTTCCAGCGCAATGGATGCGCCTTTTTTGCGCAACCGTTTCAAAGTCGCTTCCTCATCGTCAACCAGCGCGACCACAATCGCGCCGCTTTCGGCATCATTGCATCGCTTAATGACGGCGTAATCGCCATCCTGAATGCCGGCGTTGATCATGGACTCGCCTTGCACTTCAAGAACGTAATGGTCGCCTTTACCGATAAGAGCCTCGGGAGCCGCGAATCGGTCAACTTCATGTTGAATCGCTTCAATCGGCGTACCGGCGGCGATGCGGCCTAGAACGGGTAAATCGACGACGCCATTTTGCGCCTCGCGCTGTCGGGCTGCTTTGTTGGGGGCGGCTGAACGGGAGCGCTGAAAATCCGCGTTCACAACGGAAGGCTGGAAACCGCGCGCGGCGGAATTAGCATTTTGTGTCGCCGCGTCGGGCATGCGGACTATCTCCAGCGCGCGCGCGCGATGCGGCAGACGGCGGATAAACCCGCGTTCTTCCAAAGCTGTTATCAAACGGTGGATGCCGGATTTTGATCGCAGATCCAGCGCTTCTTTCATCTCATCAAATGAAGGCGACACGCCGGTTTGCGAAATCCTGTCATTGATGAATATCAGCAGCTCATGCTGTTTTTTTGTAAGCAATTTCGCCTCCCGGCTCGCGTTTCGATTGCGCCGTAACCGCCCAGTTTCAACGAGAGGCTGTTTGCGCGCCCGAAACGACAAAAGAACAAAACAACAACGATGTTCTATTGTTGTTCTTTTGGGGCGTCAACCACCCCTCAGGCGGCTCTATCGCCGTTCAAAAGCGCTCTGGTGGCGCTTTCGACATCGGGCTGGCGCATCAGGCTTTCCCCGACAAGGAAGGCGTTCGCGCCGTAACCGGAAAGGGTCAGAAGGTCTTGATGGTTGGAAATCCCGCTTTCGCTGACCAGTAAGGCCCCATCGGGAGCCGATCTGGACAGTTCCTGTGTTACGTTAAGTGATGTAATAAAAGTCGATAGATTACGGTTATTTATACCAATAAAATCACATTCCAATTTCGCCGCTCTTTCCATTTCCTTCACATCATGGATTTCGACCAGAGCGTCTATGCCGGAATTTTTTGCGCAAAGGTTCAATTCCTGCGCCTGAGAATCGGAAAGGCAAGACATAATCAGGAGGATGCAATCAGCGCCCCAAGCGCGAGCTTCGGCAACCTGATAAGGATCAATCATGAAATCCTTGCGCAATACTGGCAAGGAGACTGCCGCCCGTGCATCGCGCAGATAGTCCGCCGATCCTTGAAAACTGGGGCGATCCGTCAATACGGAAAGGCACGCAGCGCCCCCGGCCTCATAAGCCCTGGCGAGCGCCGGCGGATCAAAATTGGCGCGAATCAAACCTTTTGAAGGACTGGCTTTTTTGATTTCTGCGATCAATGCGAAGCCGTTAGCCGCCCTATCCGCTAAAGCCTTTTTAAATCCGCGCGGCGGAGTATTTTCCTGAGCTTTAGCTTCAAGCGCCGAAAGGGGCGTTTCGGCTTTCGCCAGCGCCACTTCGGATTTTTTATAGGTAATGATGTCGTCAAGTATGGTCATGCTGGACCATTCGATAGTTCAACCAGCTTGTTAAGAGCGGCTTTTGCTGCGCCTTCGTCAATCGCTTTTTCGGCAAGACGCGCCGCGGCGGCGAGGCCGGCGGCTTTTTCGGCGACGATGAGCGCAGCCGCAGCGTTCAAAACGGCAATATCGCGAAACGGGCCCTTCTCTCCGTCCAGCAGGTTCTTGATGGCCTTCGCGTTCTCAGAAGGCTCGCCGCCGACAAGATCGGCGGGCGCCGCCCGTTTCAGGCCGGCGTCTTCCGGCGTGATCTCAAACTCCGTTACTGTGCCGTTCTCAAGCGACGCCACAGATGTCGGGCCCGTGGTTGTTAGCTCATCGAGACCGTCCGAACCATGGACAACCCAGGCCCGCTCTACGCCAAGATGCGGCATCACTTCGGCGATGGGCCTGATGAGGTCTCGCGCAAATACGCCCATCACCTGACGCCTGGCTTTCGCCGGATTGGAAAGGGGCCCCATCACATTGAAAATTGTCCGCACGCCAAGACCTTTGCGGGCGGCCGCCACATGTCGCACCGCTTTATGATGAAGCGCCGCAAACATAAAACCCACATTGGCGTTTTCTATACAGTCGCGAATTCTGTCGGGAGGAATATCCAGCTTCACGCCAAGAGCGTCGAGCACTTCTGACGATCCTGACTTCGATGACGCCGCTTTATTGCCGTGTTTGGCGATCTTGACGCCGCAACCTGCAGCGATCAACGCCGCCGCGGTAGAGATATTATACGTTCCCGCGCCGTCTCCGCCGGTTCCGCAAGTGTCGAGTACGTCGTCTGGCGCGTCCACCTGTACGGCGAGGTCGCGCATGGTCCGGGCGGCGGCGGCGATCTCCTCTACGGTTTCGCCACGTGTTCGCAATGCGGCCAGAAATCCGGCAATTTCAATGTCGCTGGCGTTGCCGGAAAACAACTCCAGCATAGCTGCGCGCATTTCGTCAGCGCTTAAAGGATCGCCCGACATTGCCCGGGCGAGGTGTTTGTTGAATTCAGTCATCGCGCGCCGGCCAGATCGAGAAAATTCATGAAAACTTCGGCGCCGTATTCTGTCGCAATACTTTCTGGATGAAACTGCACGCCCATTATGGGCAGGCTGCTGTGGGAAAGCGCCATAATTTCGTTATCGTCGTCGGATCTGGCGGTAATGGTCAGAGAATTTGACAGGCCTTCAGGACCAGCCACGAGAGAATGGTACCTTGCCGCAGTGAAAGGAGAGGGCACCCCAGCGAAAAGACCCGAACTATCGTGCACGATTCCACAGGTTTTCCCATGCATGAGTTTTTCGGCTTGAGAAATCACGCCGCCGAAGGCCTGGGCGATCGACTGCATGCCGAGGCATACGCCGAAAAGCGGTGTTCTCTTCGCCGCCGCAGCCGTCACGAGCTCCAGGCAAATCCCGGCTTCATCTGGCGTACATGGGCCCGGAGATAAAACAATGGCGTCCGCTTCGAGCGATAATGCTTCTTGCACGCTAAGCGCATCATTGCGCATAATCCGAGTTTCTACGCCCAAACCGCCAATCAAATGGGCCAGATTAAAGGTGAAACTGTCATAATTATCGATTAGCAGGATCATTTGGTCCAAGAATCAGCGATAAATCCAAGTTTTGTAATCGTTTAACGCTGCGTGTGTCTGGCGCAAGCGCTGAACGCGGTGAATTTTCGTAAAAGTACCGTGAATTCAGCCGCTATAGAGAATTTTGAATGAAGCAGCGACGGGATAAGCGGTAAAGTTGGCTCAGCGCAGAAAGATACGAATAGAATTTTTTCGCCGTCGCGTAACACCGCGTCCTCGCGGTTATGCCGGAGACGCAGGATTTGTGGCGACAATCGCGGTGGCCTTCGCGGGCTTGCTGGTCGGCGCGCTCGCCGCCTATATCAGCGAACGCGGGATTGCGGCGACGGCGGCGGGTTCAATCGGGAACGCCTTCAATCGAACACAGGCGACGGGCGAGCCTTCTGAAAGCGCAAGAGACAAGATTGTCGCCAATATTATATCGGGTGATCTGATCCCGGAACGTCTGGTCCCCCCGGCGACATATTTAGCGCCAACGCTTGCCTCAACCCAGAAACCGAAAATCATCATCATCATTGACGACATGGGTGTCGACCGGTGGGCGAGCGAACAGGCGTTGTTATTGCCAGGCCCCGTCACCTATTCATTTTTGCCCTATGCACGAAATGTCGAAGATACAGTCGCAAAAGCCCGAGCTGCGGGCGGAGAGATCATGCTGCACCTGCCTATGGAGCCGCGCGGCGATGCGGATCCTGGTCCCTACGCATTAAAGTCGGGGATGACCGGCGGCGCATTCATAGAAGATCTTGAATGGAATCTGTCGCAGTTCACGGGCTATGTGGGCGTCAATAACCATATGGGCTCCAAATTGACGGCGAATGTCGCTGCGATGAAAACCCTGCTTGCCCACCTCAACCACAAAAATGTTTTTTTTCTGGATTCACTGACAACCGGCGAAACCGCTGTGCGGGAAGCAGCCAATGCGATTGGCGTCGAAGTCTTTGCGCGGGATGTGTTTCTGGACGATGCCGTGGGCGATAAGAATGCTATTCGCCAACAGCTATCGCTTGCTGAGCGCATTGCCCATGAAACCGGTTATGTGGTTGCAATTGGGCATCCGCGAAAAGAGACGCTTGAGGTTCTGGGCCCGTGGCTGACCAGCGCGCCCATGCGCGGTTTCGAACTGGTTTATGCAAGCGATCTCAAAACAATAACAAAACAGCCAAAACCGACAGCGCTGGCGGCTGCGCCAGCGCTGCGGTTATAACGCCGATCAGCTTTTCGTACGTGCAATATAAGCGTCCACCAGTTCTTCCAGAATTGGCAGCGCGACCGCGCCATTTTTCAGAACGACGTCATGAAAAGCGCGAATATCGAAATCGTCCCCCAATTCGTTTTTCGCTTTTTCGCGCAACTCCAAAATTTTGATCATGCCGATTTTATAGGAAAGCGCCTGGGCGGGAAGATCGATATAACGTTCAATTTCTTTTGTCGCTTCCGCTTCCGTCATGGGATTGTTATCGAGCATGTACTTGATCGCCTTTTCCCGCGTCCATTTCTTTGAATGAACGCCTGTGTCGACAACGAGGCGCGCCGCACGGAGCATTTCATTTTGCAAACGCCCAAAATCTTGCATGGGATCAGTGAAGCGGCCTTGTTCTTTCGCCAGGCGTTCGGCGTACAACCCCCAGCCTTCGGAATAGGCGCCGAAGAAAGCGAACTTCTGGAACATGGGAACGTCCGTCAATTCCTGTTGGATGGCGAGTTGAAAGTGATGTCCCGGCGCGCCTTCATGATAGGCGATGGTTTCCAGTTCATGCTTTTGCTTTTTCGTCATGTCGCGCAGGTTGGTGTAATAAATGCCGGGTCGAGATCCGTCTGGCGTCGGCCGGTTATAAAACGCGATCGGCGCGGTTTCTTCGCGCCATTTCTCTACCGCGCGTACCTCAAGCGGGGCTTTGGGCAACACGTTGAAATATTGATCGACATCCTCGTAAATCGAGTCGATGTAGGCCTTTGAAGCGTCCAGATAGGCTTGTCGGCCCTCTTCCGTATCAGGAAAGAAATTCGATGGATCAGTACGCAAGAATTCAAAAAAGGCAGGAAGATCACCGTCAAAACCGACTTCCTTCATGATCTTTGTCATTTCACCGCGAATGCGTTTGACATCGGCAAGACCAAGTTTGTGGACGTCATTGGCGCTGAGACCGGTTTCGGTTGTCCAGAATTCTATGCGGTTTTCATAATATTCTTTTCCCTGCGGCAACGCCCAGACGCCATTTGGCCCGTGGGAATCATCCCGGAGTTCCTCTATCCGCGAAATAATTCTCTCAATGGCCGGTTCGTAGACGCCTGTCAGCGCAGTAGAAGCTTCATTAATAAGGCGTTGTTTTTCATCATCGCTGATATCGAGCGCATTCACCTTTGTCTTGAAATCGGCAAACAGAGCTGCGTCTTCTTCTGAATCATCAAATGGCGCGCCTTTGATGATGTTGCGGGCGTCGGTTATGACCGGGTCAAATGAAAATGACGTCGGCACGATGCCGCGTTCAGCGGCAAGATCAATGCCTTCGATCAGCTGATCTGCTGCGGTCGCGAGCCCGTTTATGCGTGAAATATAGGCTTCCGCGTCTGAAACATTTTCAACACTGTGAATGTTCTGCAGGAACGTGACCGGGAAAGTCACGGGATTATTCATCGTTGAAAAAGCATATCCATGAAACCGGTAGGCGTGATCGCGGATGGCCCGTTCCTGAAGAAATTCAAAAATCCGGTAACTCACCTGCATCTGTTCACTGAGCGCTTCGTAATCAAATTCATCGCGCAATCGCTCAAGATCGCCGACAGTCTGTTCGTGATCGCGAATGGTTTCGGCATCGGAAAAATCATCCCACTCGCCGTAACGTTCCGTCTTCATTCCCAACTGGGCTTGAAATATTGGCGATTCCGACAGCTCTCTTTGAAAAATTTCTTCAAAGAATGCTGACAGTCTCTCATCTTCGGTTTGAACGCTCTCGTTTTGTGTCGCCGCCGAAACTTCCTGGCTATAGGCGCTGGCGGTAGTGACCGCCGTCATGGCGGCCGAGGCGGCAAGCAATAGTTTGAATGATTTACGCATGAATTTCCCCTTCTGGCGGCGCATGAATGCGCGACTGTTTGAAAATACAGATTTAGCTGACTTTACTGGCTTATAACCGGAAAATGCTCTGGATTGACCGCTCCGATCTCTCGGTTCATCGCAAAATCGATCGCCTTCGCACGCACCATCCCTCAATTGCCTGTTCGTGCAAGCGCGGTCTCAGCCGCCGAAAACAGGGCTTGCGCCTTGTTTTCGCATTCTCGTTGTTCCATCTCAGGATCAGAATCCGCGACAATTCCTGCACCCGCCTGCACATGCATGATCCCGTCTTTGACAATCGCCGTTCTCAGCGCAATGCAGGTGTCGACATTGCCATTGGCTGAAAAATAGCCGATTGCGCCGGCGTAAACGCCGCGAGCGGATTTCTCGAGCTCATCAATAATCTGCATGGCCCGAATTTTCGGCGCGCCGGAAACGGTCCCAGCCGGGAAGCCGTTCATGACGGCGTCTACAGGGTGGCGCGTCTCTTCCAGTGCGCCGACTACGTTTGAAACGATGTGCATCACGTGAGAATAGCGCTCTATTGTGAACTGATCGGTCACCCGAACGCTGCCGATCTTTGCCGACCGGCCAACGTCATTGCGCCCAAGGTCGAGCAACATCAAATGTTCTGCGCGCTCCTTTGGGTCTGCGAGCAACTCCGCCGCCAGCGCGCTGTCTTCTTGGGGCCCGACGCCGCGAGGGCGGGTGCCCGCAATCGGCCGGATCGTAATCTCGCCGTCTCTCACGCGCACCAGAATTTCAGGACTGGAGCCGACGATCGAAAAATCGTCAAAGTGAAAGTAATACATGAATGGAGAAGGATTTGACCGGCGCAGTGCGCGGTAAAGCTCGAAAGGCGGCGCGGCGAAGGGAATGGAAAAACGCTGGCTTAATACAACCTGAAATATGTCGCCGGCGCTGATATAATCTTTCGCGCGGTTGACCATGTCTTTATAGTCTGCCTTCGGCGTATTCGAATGCGCAATGTGCTGTTCACGAATAGATGCTGTCGATGATTGCGGGTGCAAAAGCGGCGCTTCAAGTTCTCCAACGGCATCTGATAAGCGTTCGCCCGCACGGGCGTAAGCCGCTCTTGCGGACAGACCATTCTCGGGGCGAATGGGTGAGTATAAAAGAATTTCCTGCCGGATATTATCGAATACAGCGATGATCGTCGGGCGTATAAATATCGCATCCGGCGTTTCTATGTGGACCGGAGGCTTATCTCCCAGGCGCTCCAGCTGACGCGCCATGTCATAGCCAAAAAACCCAAACACCCCGGCGGCCATGGGCGGCGCGTTTTCCGGCGGCGTCAGTTCGGATTCGGCCAGCAGCGATTTCAGATTATCCAGCACAGATCCGGTTTCCGGTTCGAACCGTAGAGTATCTGCTGCAGCGTTTCTATTTATTTCTGATTTATCGCCCAGGCAGCGCCAGATGATGTCCGGTTTCAATCCGATAATGGAAAAACGCCCCAGTTGCTCGCCCCCTTCGACCGACTCCAGAAGAAAGGCGTTTTTCCGCGCGCCGGCGAGTTTCAGATAAGCGGAAACGGGCGTTTCCAGATCATTGACGAGCCGTCGCTGCACAAGCTGCGGGCGCCCGGCGCGATACGCCGTTTCGAAAGCTGGAAAGTCGGGAAAAATGGACAAGACAGCGCGCTATTTTATATCACAGACTATCATTGAAAAGCGCATCGATTTGAGACTGATTGACCTTTACGCCGATATCGTCGCGAACCGTCATAACAAACGCCTCGACCAGTTCCTGATCGATTTGAAACCCGATCATCTCGCGAAGCTGTTCGATCTGTTGCGGCGGTATTGAATTCGGCGCAAAACCGATTTCACGAATCTGAACGATCACCTGGGAGCCGGCGTTTCCGACCGGTCCTGCAACCGTATCATTCAAATCCGTATAGAAAATCTCTTCACTCAAGCTGTCTGAAATGACGTCGTTTTGAAACCGGCGATCGATGACCAGTTCAATCGGCGCGCGATTGAATTCGTCAGCCAAGTCTTCCAGCGATTCATTCGCGGCTAAAGCATCGCGTATTCTGCTGATGGTCGCAGAAACACGGTCGCGCC
Source organism: Hyphococcus sp. (assembly GCF_965228385.1). Taxonomy (GTDB): domain Bacteria; phylum Pseudomonadota; class Alphaproteobacteria; order Caulobacterales; family Parvularculaceae; genus Hyphococcus. The sequence continues at coordinate 1,191,338 of NZ_OZ245810.1, forward strand.
TTTCCTTCGCGCGCCAGCGTTGTTCGACCTGATCGCGCACTTGGTCAAAGGGTTTCAACGCCGGCGGCGTGATTTCTCTCAGCGCTACGATGAAATATCCGTCTTCGCCGTCCAGCCGCAATGCTTCGCTTTGCTCGCCTTCCTCTAGGATGAAGGCCTCGCGCAAAACTGAACCCGGCACTTTGTCTACGATGGCCCCGCCAGGTTCAAAGCTGACGCGGTCAATCGGGCCAACGGTTTCGACAGAAAAATCGGCCGCTGCTGCTGCGTCCGCAAGATCGGCGCCCGTGTCGCGCACTTCCTCGATTTCATCGATAGCGTCAAGAACGCGCCTGCGGATGTCCTGTTCCAGATAATCGCTTTCAATATCCGCCCGGACGTCTTCGAAGGTTGTTGTCTGCGCAGGCGTAATGCCGGCAATTTGTACGACCGTCCAACCGAACAGGGAGCGTACAGGGTCGATAATATCGCCTTCCTGCAATCCCTCTTCAAAGGCCGCTTCGGCGACGCTTGGGTCCAGAATATCGCGCTTTTGCGCCTCGGTGAAAGTCGCGGCTTCCAGACTGGAGCCTTTTTCAGCGGCGATATTTTCAAAGGGCGCGCCGGAACGAAGCTCTGCAACGGCGGCGCGCGCTTCAGCCTCGGTTTCATACGTCAACTGATAAAGCGTTCGTAGCTCCGGTTTGTCGTATAGACGTTCCTTGCCGGCTTCGTAAAGGCGGCGCAATTCTTCTTCCTGCATCTCCAGACCCTCGCGAAAATCTTCATTGCGAAGCAGGAGCATGTCGAATGTGCGATATTCAGGCGCGGTGAACATGCTTTCATTCGCTGCATAGAATTCCTGCAAATCGTCAGGGCCAGGTTCTGCGGCGACGCCGGCCATTTCATCCGTTACCGTCAGATAGGCGATGCGGCGGCGTTCGGTTTCACGCAGAATCATGGAATCCGCCATCGGCCGTGACGCCGGTCCGGACGCCGCCAGCGCCTGGATCAGCTGTGAACGGGTGAGGTCTTCGCGGATACGGTTTTCGAATTCATCAGCGGTAATCGCATTAACTTGAAGAATGTTTTCAAGCGTGGGCCTGTCAAATTCTCCGGTCGCCGGATTTTGAAATGCTTCATTTTCCTGAAGGTAATCACGAACGAGTTCGCGCGGCATGGTGAGGTTCATTTTTTCAGCGTACTGGGCGAGCGCCGATTGGGTTGCAATGGAATCCACTACGCGCGCCGGCAAGCCGCTCGCGATGGCGTCCTGTCGCGACAGGTCGCCGCCGGATTCACGGTTCTGGCGCTGGTAAATTTTATTGAATTCACTTTGGATATAATTCTGCGAGAAACTCTGTCCGCCGACGCTCACCGTTGAATTCGAAGCAAGGAGTTGGCTCACATTGGGCACGCCCCATAATGCGAACGCCAGAATCAACAGGATCACCACGAGCCATGCAACCGGACCCTTCAGAACACTTCGAACCTTGCTAAGCATTTAAATCGCCTCGATAAATCAGCCCGGATGGCGGGCGCCGCAACTATTTTGCCGGTAACCTAATCGCGCCGCCTTACTGCGACAAGAGCGGCTTTTTGGCTCCTCTGGACAGGTCTCGGGCGTTCCCTTAGGTCCGGATGCGTGAAATTCAGCCTGTAAAGGACTTGGTACATCATGAAGCCATTGATCGCCGGCAACTGGAAAATGAATGGTCTACAGTCCGCCAAACAGGAAATAGAACGCCTGATTGAGAAATTTTCCGGCGCAGCGCCCGATGACCGCGATGTTTTAATCTGTCCGCCGGCAACGCTGATCGCCGGTTTTGCGGCGAATTATTCGGATGAGGCGATCCAGATCGGCGCACAGGACTGTCATCCTGAGACGAGCGGCGCTCATACGGGCGATGTCAGCGCTGAGATGCTCGCCGACGCCGGCGCCGCATTCATTATTGTCGGTCACTCGGAACGCCGCGCCGATCACGGCGAAACCAGCGACATCGTCAGAGCAAAAGCGCAAGCCGCATTGCGCGCAGGTCTAACGCCGATAATCTGCGTCGGTGAAACCCGTGAGGAGCGTGAAGCCGGAGAGGCGTTGAATATCGTTGGCGATCAACTGGACGGTTCGCTGCCGGAGACCGGCGCGGAGATTGTTGTGGCTTATGAGCCGGTCTGGGCGATCGGCACCGGCCTCACGCCGACACTTGAAGACATTGGCGACATGCATGATTTCATCCGTTCAAAAACACCGGAAGGAACGCGTCTTTTATATGGCGGCTCGGTCAAGCCCGGCAACGCCGGTGAAATACTCGCGATCACGAACGTCAATGGCGCGCTTGTTGGCGGCGCGAGCCTGAATGCTGACGATTTCTATCCGATTATCAAGGCTGCGCCGGGCGCAATGTAGGTTTCATGGACCGTATGCGCGTGAGCATCATATTCGTCGCTATCGTGCTGATTACGCTTTTCGGCGTTGCCGGTTGCGCCAGTTGGACAGCGGAACAGAAATTTCCGCCTGCAGGCGCATTCATGGAAATTGACGGCGAGCGGATGCATGTTCTGGACGCTGGCCCGCGCGACAGCGAAAAGCCGACCGTCATCCTTATTCATGGCGCGAGCGCCAATTTGCTCGATATGAAACTGGCGCTTGGCGACGAACTGGCGAAAACCCGGCGGGTAATCATGATCGACCGGCCGGGCAGGGGGTATTCGACGCGCGGCGGCGAGGGCCACCGTCTTGAGTCTCAAGCGAACGCTATAAAAGCAGTCGCCGACAAGTTGAATGTCAAAAAACCCGTGGTTGTCGGCCAAAGCTTCGGCGGTGCGGTCGCCTTGAATTACGCCCTTCAGTATCAGGATGATATGCGTGGAGTTGTTCTGCTGGCGCCAGTCAGTCATGAATGGCCGGGCGGTGTCGCGTGGTACAATAATGTTTCTGAATGGCCCATTGCGGGATTTTTATTGCGGCGGATATTTGTGCCGATTTACGGTCAATTGAGCGCAGAGAAAAATATAGCCGGCTCTTTTGCGCCGAATAGCGCGCCGGAGCGTTATTATGAAAAATCCGGACTTGCGCTATTGTTTCGCGCATCTGATTTCAAGGCGAATGCGGCGGACATCGCCCATCTGAAAGAGCAGATCATCGAGCAACAGGATCGTTACGGAAGTTTGCGTCTCCCGGTGGCTGTAGTGACGGGTACAGAAGACATGGCGGTAAGCCCGAAAATCCATTCCCGCCAACTTGAACGCGATATTCCAGACGCCGAGCTGATATTGTTGCCCGATACGGGCCACGCCCTGCATCACGCGGAAACGCAAAAGATAATACAGATAATTGATGATATGCCAGAGCGGGCCGGCGGCTGATGGACGCGCTCGACAGGAAACGCAAGCGATTGCTTTATCAGGCGAGCTACCGCGGCTTTAAAGAGGCGGATCTCCTGATAGGCGGTTTTGCTCGGACTCATTTGGCGGAATTGACTGACAACGAGCTTGCCGAGTTCGAGGCGCTTTTAAAGATCAATGACCGGGAGCTATACGCCTACGCGACGGGAAACGCACCGGTTCCGGATAATCTTGAGGGCGCCGTCATGGCGAAGCTGAGAGCATTTAAACTCCCTGGCGTTTAGCTTCTGCGTCCATTGGCCGGAGAATACGCGCCGGGTGTAGCAGACCCATTTGATCAGATCGGCGAAGATGACGTGGCGATCAATGCGGAAAAGTTCGTGGATCTTCTCTCATGCGGCGCCGGCGCGTCTCGCAAAGCTGCATGAACAGTTGCGCCTGATCGGCGCCGTCCTTAAGTAAGCGCATCACGAACGCGGGCTGCAAATCAGCGGTCCGCGCATTTTGCGTTGAGGATGGATATGGCTGGCGCTGCAAAATCAATGGTTTCAGGCGTGGCTCTTGTGGGCGCCCACGCGGCCTGGACAACGCAAGGGAGCCTGCCCGTTTTCGGCGCGCCAGAGGGCGCAGACGCCATGGCCGTCGCCGATGCGGCGCGCGCCAGCAACGATATCGTGGCGCATATTGCCCGCGATGGCGCGCGGGCCGCAGCGATGGCGCAGAGTCTGGCTTTTTTTGCGCCGGACATTCCCGTTATCGAATACCCGGCGTGGGATTGCCTCCCCTACGACCGCGTCTCGCCGTCTCCGGCCGTCACTTCGAAACGCATGGCCAGCCTCGCCGCCATTACAAAACGCGGGCCGGGCGCATTTATCGTGATCGCATCTGTAAACGCCGCGACCCAAAAAACGCCGCCTAAAGAAGTTATTGAAAACGCCACGCTCTCATTGGCGCCCGGCGAGATGATGGAAATGGACGTGCTCACGCGATATCTGAGCGGCAATGGCTATGCGCGCTCATCCACTGTCCGCGAGCCCGGCGAATACGCGGTCCGCGGCGGGCTCGTGGATATTTTTCCGCCGGGCGCTGAACAGCCTGTAAGGCTCGACTTTTTTGGCGACAGCCTGGAAACAGTGCGCGCATTCGATGCGGAAACACAACGCACGACGAAACAGCTCGCCGGATTTTCGCTGGCGGCGGCGAGCGAAATATTGCTTTCCGACGCAACCATCTCCCGATTCCGGAAAGGCTATATCGCGACCTTCGGGCCTGCGGGAGACGACCCGCTCTATGAGGCCATCAGCGCGGGGCGCATGCATGCGGGCGCTGAACATTGGCTGCCGCTGTTTTATGAGCGCATGGATACGCTGTTTGATTATCTGGGCGATGCGCTTCTTTTCAGCGACCATCTCGCCGATCAGGCTGTTGAAGAACGTTTGTCTCAGGTTGCAGATCACTATGATGCGCGCGCCGAAGACAGCGAGGTCAAGAAGCCGAAGAACAGTGAATTTTCCGCGCCGGTTTACAGACCGCTTGAGCCGTCAAAACTATATTTGAAACAATCGGAGTGGAACGAAATAGCCGCAGACGCCAATTTACGGCCGCTTTCTCCTTTTGCACCGCCTGACAATACGCGCGGATTTGATTTTGGCGCAAAAATCGGTCGCAACTTCGCCGCCGAACGCGCCGCGGAAAACGTAAATGTTTTCGACGCCGTCAATGCGCACGCCAAATCACTTTTGAACGATAATAAGAACGTTATCATCGCATGCTGGTCTGATGGATCGGCTGATCGTATGCGCACGGTCTTGAGCGATCACGGCGCAAAAGACGTCGCTCACATCAGCGATTGGAAAGCGCGTCCCGCTGCATCTGCAAAGATCGTAACGGCTGTTCTGGGGCTTGAAAGCGGATTTGAAACGCAAGACGCCGCCTTCATTTCCGAGCAGGACATTCTTGGCGACAGGTTGGTTCGACGAGGACGCAAAAAGCGCGCGGAAAACTTTCTGTCTGAAGCGTCAAGCTTGTCGCTGGGCGATTTGATCGTTCATGTTGAGCACGGCATCGGCCGATATCAGGGACTGAAGACGCTGGAAGTCCAGGGCGCGCCGCATGATTGTCTTCATCTTGAATATCACGGGGGCGACAAGCTCTTTTTGCCGGTCGAAAACATTGAACTGCTTTCCCGATTCGGATCGGAAGACGCCGGCGTACAGCTCGATAAACTTGGCGGCGCCGCATGGCAGGGCCGCAAGGCGAAGATGCGCGCGCGCATCAAGATGCTTGCTGAAGAACTTATCGCCATCGCCGCCAAACGGGCTATGCGCAGCGCGGATGTCGTTGGCCCCGCGAGTGGAACTTATGACGAATTCTGTGCGCGCTTCCCATATGCTGAAACGGAAGACCAGGAAAACGCCATTGCCGATGTCGTTGAAGATTTCGCCAAGGGACAGCCCATGGACCGGCTTGTCTGCGGCGATGTCGGCTTCGGTAAAACAGAAGTCGCGATGCGCGCGGCGTTTATTATGGCGATGACCGGCCGTCAGGTCGCCGTCGTGACGCCCACAACCTTGCTTTCGCGTCAGCATTACAAAAATTTTTCAGAGCGTTTTAAAGGATTTCCTTTAAAAGTCGCGCAAGTTTCACGCATGGTCGGCGCCGCTGATGCGAGCGCGGCGAAAGCGGGCATCGCCGATGGGACTGTGGACATTATCATTGGCACCCATGCGCTTTTGCAAAAGTCCATCAAATTCCGCGATCTTGGCCTGGTCATTGTCGATGAAGAACAGCATTTCGGCGTCAAACACAAAGAGCGCCTGAAGGAATATCGCGCCGACACGCACGTCCTGACGCTAACCGCGACGCCGATCCCGCGTACATTGCAACTCGCCATGAGCGGTATTCGCGACCTGTCGCTGATTGCAACCCCGCCAGTAGACAGGCTGGCCGTACGAACCACCGTTGGACCGTTCGATCCTGTTGTCGCGCGTGAAACCCTGCTTCGAGAGCATTATCGCGGCGGGCAGAGCTTTTACGTGGCGCCCCGTATTTCCGACCTTGATAATATTGCAGAATTTTTGAGCGAAGACCTCCCGGAATTGAAATTCAAAATCGCTCACGGACAGATGGCCGCCGGTGCGCTCGAAGATATCATGACGGCGTTTTACGAAGGCAAGTTCGATGTCCTGGCCTCGACGACCATTATTGAGTCCGGGCTTGATATACCGACCGCCAACACAATGATTGTCCATCGCGCGGATATGTTCGGTCTAGGACAGCTTTATCAATTGCGCGGGCGCGTCGGTCGCTCGAAACAGCGCGCCTACGCTTATCTCACGACCAGCCCGCGCAAGAAGCTGACAGCAGCGGCTGAGCGGCGCCTGAAAGTCATGCAATCTCTCGATACGCTGGGCGCAGGCTTTACGCTGGCGAGCCATGATCTCGATATTCGCGGCGCAGGTAATTTGCTCGGGGAGGAACAGTCCGGTCAGGTCAAGGAAGTCGGTGTTGAGTTATATCAACACATGCTTGAAGAAGCTGTTGCGGAGTTGCGCGAGGGCGGCGCTGCAAGCGAGGATCAATGGTCGCCGCAGATCAACATCGGCGCAGCAGTGCTCATTCCCGATACTTATGTCGCTGATCTCGATGTGCGCATGGCGCTTTACAGACGCCTTGGCGATGTCAGCGCGCAGGAAGAAATCGATGGTTTTGCCGCGGAACTCGTAGACAGGTTTGGTCCGATGCCGTCGGAAGTTGAGCACCTTTTGGAAATCGTCGCCATCAAGAGCATTTGCCGCCGCGCGGGCATAGCAAAAATCGATTCAGGGCCGAAAGGCGCGGTCATCACATTTCACAAAGATCAATTCGCCAATGTTGCGGGACTAATAGAGTTTGTTTCAACCTCGCCGCTGGATGTAAAACTCCGTCCTGATCAAAAGTTCGTTTTGCGCCAGGAATGGGTCGGCGAAAAAGACCGCCTTCGCGGAGCAAAGAAAATTGCGGATACTATTGCAAAAATTGCTGAGAAAGCGGTTTGACCGCACGGTTCTCCTGTATCGCTTTCAGCGATAGCGCCACGCATTCCTCAATGCAAAAGCCGGATGGTCTTGCAATCGCGGCCGTCTCCAGTTTGACGCCGTATAACTGTTGATTGTCCGCGCTGCGGAAAACAGTGTTTTCCATAACGCCCTTTATGCGCATTCCCGCCTGTTGCGCATCGGCTTGCGTTGTCGCGGGTGCAAGCACCAAGAACGTATCCGAAGCGATTCGCGCAGTCGTATCTTCTGCCCGCGTAACCCGGTTAATGATACGGGCGGCCTGATGTAATGCGCGGCGGCCCGTTTCCGGTTCTCCGGTATCACACGCGCTTGCGACTATTCTGAGTGCGATCAGCGACATTGGCCGATCTGTCTGGTCGGCCCGGGCACAAAGTCGGGCGCCATGTTCTGAAAGAAAGGCAGGCGTGAACGCGCCGGATGTGGCGTCGCGAATATTGTCGCCTTCGCACACGTTCAAAAATCTCCGCATGGTTTTTAACAAACGCGCCCGGCGGGCGGCGAGTTGCGCCTTTGCGGCCAGGTCTGCGCTGACATGGCCGGCCATGATAAAATCCGCGGCGCCGCGTTTAGTGTAGATTTCTGCATCGTCCGCGTCATGCAGTGGAAACAGCATTGGCAAACTGTTGTGCCGGGGATGGCGGCGCAATGCCTTCACAACGCTTAAGAGCGGATCATTTTCGCGCGCCGGCAAAAAGATAGCGCAATCAAAGCGGGCGTTATCTACAGCGCGCATGGCCTGACCGGCTGAAAATACGCATACGCACTGTTCCGTGATCGGGCGCAAAGCATTGACGGCTGCAAGCGTAACGGCGCCCGGCGCGCCTGCGATCAGGACCCGAAGCGGCGAGGGCGGCGCCGCGATTGGAGGAAATTCATTCAGCCGGCTCAGGCTCGCTAGCGTTTTCAACCGCTCGCCGGCTTCTTCGGCGATGTTGCGAAGCCGCAGAATTTGCCGGCATCGTGCAATCAGGGCGTCGGGTTTGGCGCCGATGACGACGAGTTCGCCGTGCCGACGCAATGCTTGTCGCGCAGGAGCGTCAAGATAGGGATCAATTGCAATAATCACCGTTGATTCCGGCGATTTGCGCCGAAGCAGATTTGCAATCGTCTGCGCTTTTTTAGCGGAGAGCCGCTTTCCTCTCAAATCGATCAAACCAAGATCAGCCGCTGCACCGTCTCTTTCTGAAACGAGGGCGTAACCGGCATCGGTAAAGGGCAGGGTTAACGCAAGCCTGTCTTCTTCCGCGCCGCCAATATAGACAATCCGCGCTTTTGGCGTGACGCCATTTTCGTTCTGCATGCAACCCATCCGGCCGGCGTCGTCGCGCCGCAACATAATCTGAACGCGGCTAGCGTGTTCCCGAGATTTTATTCAAGATACGGGCCGTTGAACGGTCTTCACCGTCAGGTTGAACATCCGATTCCTGATTCGCCGCTGCGGCGACATGGGGTTGCTCTGCAAGACAGATGTCTTCTTCGCCAATAGTCGGGAAAATGCCGTTTGCCGCGCGCTCCTGATAGCAGGGCAGAGCGGCCAAAAATTCCTGCGGTTTATGATGCGGACCGGCTTCGCGATACAGATGCGCGGTTGAAACGCCGACATAGCGCCAATGCCATGGCTCGTAAGGATCCTGACCCGGCAGGTAATTATTGTTGGGCGGATAGGAAAGAATGAACCCAAACCGATAAGCGTTTTCTTCAAAACACTGAAAGCTTTTGTCGCTCGGGCGCATAAAGCGGTCATTTACATTGATGTCGGCGGCGAGACCCGTCTGGTGTTCCGACATCCCGGGCGGCGTCACCGTGCCCCGATCAAGGTTGCGCCGGTAAAGCACGCTCTGTGTATCATAGGAACGATAGCCGGAACGCAATGAGATGCGCTCTCCGGACTCAGACCGGCAAAGGGAAATCAGCTGAGCCAGCCGGACCGGCAAATTCGCTTCCCGCGGATCGGCGTTCGTATCGCCCGCAAGCCGAAGTTTCATTTCGTCTATATTTGGCGATTTTGCAGTCGGTATGGTGAATTCCGCCGCAGAGACCAGGTCACTCGGAGAATAGGCCTTTTCAAGAAGGAACTGCTGTGAGACCGGGCGATTGATATCCTCACGCCGGTCTCTTTCGCGGTTAACCGCATAGCGTTGAGAACCGAATGCGTCGCGGAACAGACGGCGCATATGTTCCTGCAAGGCCTGCGCTTCCGTCAGGCGGCCCTGTTTTTCATAAACGCTGGTCAGAAGTTTTATATAGAGGCTGAGATCCGGGCTGTTGGCGCCTTTTATTTCTTCCTGCGCGTGGAACGCGTCGAGATAAAGACGCTCAGCATCGTCCAACCGTCCCATATTCGTATAAACAGGACCAAGGACAAGCGTTAACTGCACCGTATCCTGATGATCAACGCCAAGCAGTTTTCGGCGGATATGGTATGCTGAAGAAAGCAAACCCGCAGCCGCATATGCGCCTTCGTCGCGCATGGCAAAGAAAGATCCAAGCAACGCCATATTTTTGGTTGTCGCCAGTTGTTCTTCGCGTGCGCCGGCGATCAGTTCGTAAGGTTTTGCATGATTGAGCGCCTCGGCGAACAACTTTTCCGCCTCGCCGACTTTAATGGCGTAATAGGCGCTTAGCGTCGACGGATCTTCAATTTCGCCGCGCGAAGCGTTGTCTCCGGCAAGCTCAAGAAATGAGGCGTAAATCGCGACCGCCGCTTCAATATCGCCGGACAGCAAAGATGAACGGGCGAGTTTGTTTTCAAATGCTGCGCGCTTGCGGCCTGAAAGAACATTAGCAGCATCAGTCGCCAGCGCTTCGCGATACAACTCGGCGGCGCGTTCAAACCTGCGGCGGGCAAACTGGGCGTCAGCCAGCTGCAGCATCATCCCCGCCAGATCTTCGGTTGTCTCACCGTCGCCGGCGCGTAAACGCAAGGCGCGCTCGCCATGTATGGCGGCGCGTTTTTCCGCGTTTCTTTCTATCAGCCAGTCAAACCGCGCTTGCGCAGAATCAGGATCAACACGCACGGCGATATTGAAGTAAAAAGAATACGCAATCGCCAGAGTTAGAAACGCTCCGGCCAGGTAAATCGGCGAACGCAACGCCATCGCCCTAAAAACCCCTCATTACCCCAGAACCACAACCTATAGTGACTTTATCACCCGTTTGCGCATGTTGCGAGCCTTCCGCGTTGATTTTTCTCCTATTATGGCGCCGTGTGCAGGAATTGTTTAAACGGCGCAGGCGTAAAGGGCCGCAAGCAGCAAAGAGGGACATGATGAAGGGGTCGGGCAGAAGGCGCATTTATCTTATGCGCCATGGACATGTGGACTATTTCGCACCGGGACTGACCGATCCGCGCAGCGTTCCTTTAACTGATGAAGGCCGCGAACAGGCGCAAGCCGCGGGAGAGGCGCTGCGCCACGCTCATTTCGATCTTGCCGTTTATTCCGGCTTGCCGCGAACGAAACAAACCGCAGAAATTGTGCTGAAAAACAATGATGCGCCGCCAGCGCTTGAAGCCCATGACGGGCTCGAAGAGGTCAAAAGCAGATGGATCAGGGCAAAAAGCCGAGAGGAGCTGGCGGCGCGCCTTGCATACAGCTTTGACGGCGCAGCAGAACCGAGCGCCAGTTTCCTGCCGGACGGCGAGACATTTGTTGATGCTGAAAGCCGCATTACCAATGCGTTGCAGGAATTGATTTTGGAAAAAACATGGAAATCTGCGTTGATCGTCGCCCATGAAGGGGTCAATCGGATTGTGCTCGGCTGGGCCTGCGGAGGCGGGCTGGCGACCATCGCCGCATTTGAACAGGATTTGTGCTGCATCAACATGATCGACGTCGATGTGACGCCAGACGATGACGGCGACGGGCTCCAGATTGAGCGTATGGCGATCAAAACGCTGAACGTCACCGCCTATGATTATGTAAAAAAAGGACTTTCCCGATCGAGCCTGGAACATCTGTTTGATGTGGATTTCGGGGGACTACGGCCCCGAAAAACGGACGGGAACGCGAAAATATAGGCGATTGCGTGGAAATCGCGTCTTAATCCTTTCTTAATTATGTGGTTAACTGCCCGGCAGGGATATTCCACGTGAGGGAGCTAACCGATGCCGTATGGAGTAAAGCACGGTGTAAAATCACCGGGTAATTTTACGATGGGGGATATGATGGGGCTGGCGCTGTCCGGTTCCGCGGGCATTATCGCCGCACTCGTGACTGACTATCAACAATCGGGCGAAGCGTCGGCGCTCTATACGATCAATCAGTGGGTGGTCCAGCTAGGCTCCATTCTTGGATTTTCGGACATTCCTTTGTGGATGGTCGTGATTGGCATGACGGTTTTGGGCGCCGCGTCGATCTTCTATTTTCAGCCCATCACCAGACAAGGCGCCTTTGCGCAAGGGTTCGGCTTGCTGGCGGTGCTGATGACAGCGGTGCCGGCGAATCTCGCGGGCGGCCTGCAAGGCATCAACGACAATCTGCCCGGGCTTGAACCGGCGGCTACCACGCGAGAAGCGTCACTGCAGGGAAGACTATACAATGCCGCCTATTCGGCTTCACCGGCGCAAGCGATTTTGGTTCAGGACCGGCGAGGCCCCTCGAAATACGATGTCCACTTGACGGTCAATTTTCCGGAAGGGCTGCCGGCTGACATCAGCACATTGATCCGGCGCGGCGCGCTGCGGGGCCGTCTGCATAATGAGGATACGGATCAGACCTGGGACCTTTTCAAATCCTCAGGCGGCACGGTGCGCCAGCAGGGCAATTCGCTGGTGATTCATGCGGGCGTGCCTGCGCGCTCGCAAACAGCGCAATTATGGGTGCGGGTCGAAGCGCAAGGTTACGCCATACAAATTGAATCCTACAGAGCGTCCACGAATAACGCGGTGGAATGGACTGTTAACATGCAGCCATCCAGTACGCCGTTGTTCATGCAGCGTCTGAACAAGAGTTACTGGTTCTAGGAAGCTTTTCCAACCATCTGTTTCTTTTCAAAAAGAAACGTTCTGACAGCCGGATCCGATGCAAGTCCGATAGCGCGATCATAAGCGCTTTGGGCGCCGGCATGTCTGTTCAGCGCGTTTAAAACATGGGCGCGGATCGCCCAATAGGGTTGATAGGAATCAATTAGGTTCGCTGCAATGCTATCCAAGACCAGCAAAGCTTCATCGTGCTGTCCGCCGCTGGAAAGCGCCGCCGCATAGCTGACTTGCGCGCCAATACTCGGCGCGATTTCTATTAACCGTTGATATAGAACAATAATGTCGTCGCTAACGTCGCGGCCTGAAAGTTTGGACGCTGCATGCGCGGATTGAATCGCCGCTTCAATCTGGTAGCGTCCCGGTTGATTCAATCGCCATGCATGCGACAAGGCCCGCTCAGCTTTCTGGATCAGTTGTTTATCCCACAGATTGGTATCCTGCTCGCGCAAGGGCACATAAATACCATCGCGCCGGCGGGCGGCGCGTCGCGCTTCAGCGTGCAGCATTAACGACAGCAGACCCCAGGCCTCCGCTGCATCGGGCGACAAGTCTGAAACTAGCTTGGCGAGAAAAATCGCTTCGAATGTCAGCCCGCGCGAATTCTCGTCCGCGCCGTCGTCATCGTTCCACCCCGTTCCATACGCCGCATAGATAGCCTCAAGCAGTGCGTTAATGCGCAGCGGCAGCGTATCGATTGACGGTTCTGCAAATGGAATATTCGCCGCTTTGATTTTACGTTTCGCACGCACCAGCCGTGCGCTCATCGCTTTCGGCGAAATGAGGAAGGCGGAAGCTATTCGCGCGGCGTCGAGCCCGAGCACGGTTTGCAGCATGAGCGGCGTATGAATACTCGCATCAATCGCCGGGTGGGCGCAGGCCAGCATCAGTTTCAGCCGTTCGTCAGGAAAGACGACTTCATTCTGCAAAGCGTCTTGCGCTTCTTCTGCGGCAAGAAGCAATGTTGATGCTGCATCCGCCCGGGTTTTGTTTTTTCTGGACTGATCGATCAGTTTTCGCCGCGCCGTTGTGAGAATCCACGCTTCTGGCGCGTGTGGAACACCGTTATCCGGCCAATGCTCGAGCGCGGCGCGGAATGCATCAGCAAGAGCATCTTCGGCGCCCGCGACATCGCTTGTGCGGGAGCAAAGCCAGGCGAGAAGTTTGCCGTATGACGCGCGGGCGGTCTGTTCTGCTATCGCCCGCGCATCGTTCACCGCCTAACCGCCAATATTCCAAACGGGGCGGACCTCAACATGCCCGATGCTCGCGCATGGGCAACGCGCCGCCCATTCCAGCGCGTCGTCGAGATTGTCAGCCTCGATCATGTAATAACCGCCAAGCTGCTCCTTGCCGTCTGCAAAGGGGCCGTCCTGGACCTGATCGTTTTGAATGCGTTTTGCTTCGCGCGAATGCACCAGCGGCGCGCCGCCAATATAGGCGCCTGATTTTTTCAGCGCGTCAGAATAAGCGAAATACGATCCAAAAATTTCGTTCCGCTTTTCTTCCGGCATTGAATCCCAGGCGTTTTCATCATCGTAAAGAAGGAATAAATATTTCATTATTCTTCTCCCTCGATTTCCATGATAGCGCGGGCGTCGACAAAGCCGGTTTTCGCCGCAGGGCATTTGGCCGCCCATCGCGACGCCGTGTTCATGTCTGGCGCTTCTATGATGAAAAAGCCGCCAAGCTGTTCCTTGGCGTCGGCGAAGGGGCCGTCTTCGACCGCTCGTTCGCCGTTCCTGACCGAAACCACAGTCGCGGAGGAAGGCGGTTCAAGCGCCGCGCCATCAAGCAACACGCCCTCATTCTTCAGCGCGTCGCCATAGGCGTACCATTCGCCCATATAGGCGTCGAATTTATCCTTATTGTCGCGCAGTGCGAAGTCCTGCGGCGTTTCATTGGCCAGCAACATTATTTTCATCTATGACCTCCTTTGTTGCGCCGGAATGCGCATTTGTATTTTAAAGACGCGCCGGCGCCGTTGATTTCGACGCGGTCCGGCAAAATTAGTCGCCAAACGCGCGCAACAAATTGTTCCGTATGTTCAGCAAGCGATTATATATGGGCAATGGCGTTCCGGTTTGGCGCAAATCTGCAAGCGCCGTCTCAAGCTCTAAAAGCAAGGTGCGATTTTCAAGCGAGCGAATTTTGCTTTTGACCCAGCCGATGCAGCAAATCCGTTCTCCGGAAACGGTCTCTTCGACGCGGTGAACGGCGGTAGATGGGTAGAGAACGAGACTGCCCGCCGCCCCCTTAATGCGGTCTTCTTGCCCGGCGTTGTCGATCACCAGTTCACCGCCCTGGTAACATTCCGGGTCGCTTAAAAACAGCGTGAATGACAAATCCGTTCGTCTTCCGTTGATATAGGCCGCATCAACGTGATCGCCGTAATGCATGCCGGCGCTGTATTTATTAATTGTCGGCCGGATGATCTCTGCAGGTTGCGCCGCCGCCTGAAAAACCGCATGCGCGCTTAAGGCATCGGTGATCTTCGATGTGGCGCCTTTAACAGCCGGCGTGCTTGTGTCCGCCTGAACATTATTCTTTACGGATTTTGCTTCCCCCTTGGCGGTTTTGCGTCCGTCACGCCAAAGGGCGGGGTTTTCGACCGCAGCGCAGACGGCTTCACACTCGATGTGACTTAATACGTTCTCAATCTGCAGGAGCATGCTTCTCTCTATTAATAATCATTTGCATCTGGCGTGGCATTCCATTACATGACGTCAGAAATAATGGAGGGGCAAGATGACGCGACGCCTGAAATTACTGACCGGACTTTCAACCATTGCCGCCGCCGGCGCCCTCGGGCTTTCCGGATGCAGTGTTGAAGGCGAAGGAGAGGGCGGCGAAGGCGAAACGGGTCTTTCCACAGTCGCTGCCGGCGAAGCCGAGGGCGAGGGCGGGGAAAGCGAAGGCGAAGGAGAGGGCGGCGAGAGCGAAGGCTCGGGCGACAATGCCGATCCGGCCGCCAACGACCCGGCTTATCTGCGCCTGCTTGGTCTTGTGCGCGGCCATCTCATCGCATTTATGGAGCTTTACCAGAACGATGCGCGGGAAATGGCGCTGATGCACGTCAAACATCCCGAAAGTGAACTCTATAGTACGCTGGCGCCGGCCATAGACGCGCGCGGGTTGCCGGGGTTCGCAACGCAATTACAGGCTCTGGCCGAGGCCGCGGAATCCGGCGGCGATGTATCGGCCGCTTACAGCGCGGTAATTGGCGCACTCGAAGCGCACGCGCCGCAGACAAGCGTTGCTAATCACCTGCTTGGCGTTTCAGCGATCGTCCGCACGGCGGCCGATGAATTTGATATCGGCGTCGAAGATGACGGATCGATTTCAAACGCCCACGAGTATCAGGACGCTTATGGTTTCCTTATTGCTTCGCGGGAGATATTGGCGGGAATCCGCACCAGCGATGTGAATGAGGTTGAAGCGATAGAGTTGTCGCAAGAACAGATCAGCGTGGCGCTCGAAGCCTTTGAAAGTCTTACCGCTACGCAGACCGGCGGAAAGCCGTCGGCGCTTTATGGCGCAGCGGCGCGGATCGAAATTGCGGCGCGGGGATTGATCTAGTCGCTTCCCACGAGTAGACGCCGGCTCATCAATGTTCTACATTTGTTCTCATGATGCGAAACGAGAACAGCGCGCCTGTTGCGCCGCGCGGCCGCTACAGGGCCGCAGACGGGCTCACCTGTCTTTTTATTGATTTCAACGCTTATTTCGCAGGCGTCGAACAGCACGACGATCCCTCCCTGCGGGGGCGGCCGGTCATTGTCGCGCCGATGGCGTCAGAGCATACGAGCGCCATCGCCGCCAGCTATGAAGCGCGCCCGTTCGGGATCAAACGCGGCACGCCGATCCGCGAAGCACGCGAACGCTGTCCCGGCATCGCCGTGCGTCCGGCGCGTCACGACCGTTATGTTCAGGTCCACAAGCTTTTGATGACTGAAATCGAGCGGCATTTGCCGCTTGAGAAAATTTGCTCCGTCGATGAAGCGGCGTTCCGGCTTTCACGGTCCGAACGTTATCCCGACAAAGCCACAGCGCTTGCGCATCGCGTGAAAAAAGGGATTGCGGAGAATGTCGGGCCCGCCTTGCGCTCATCAATCGGTCTGGCGCCGAGCCGCCTTCTGGCGAAGCTCGCGGCGGAGCGCGTCAAACCTGACGGGCTGACCGTGCTTGAACTGAAAGATCTGCCGCACTCTCTTGAAAATATACCGCTTACGGATATTCCGGGCGTGGGCGCCGGGGTCGCCGCCCGGCTGGCAAAAGCGGGAATTACTGATTTTCTTTCCCTGTGGCGGCTAGAACCGAAACGCGCGCGGGCGATATGGGGCTCGGTGCAGGGAGAACGGTTCTGGTATCAGCTGCATGGATATGAAGTTGAGGAACCGCCGGTAAAAAAATCCATGATCGGCCATAGCCGTGTTTTATCGCGCGAGCATGAAGCCCCGGCGCAAGCGCGCATCGTGGCGCGCGCGCTATTGCTAAAAGCGGCCAGCCGTCTGCGGCATTACGGTTTGTTCGCCAGTTCGCTCAGTCTTTCCGTCCGGCTGCGCCCGGATGGCGGCTGGGAGCGCGGCCGGCGCTTTGCGCATTCGCAGGACAGCTACCGTTTTCTGACTGCGCTGGACGACGCCTGGGATGAGTTTTTGGATGAACGCCGGCGGGACGGCGCGCTCGGGCGCATCGGCGGGGTCACCGTGTATCTGCATGGTCTGGCCAAAAACGGCGACGGCGCCATCGAGCAATTTGACCTCTTCGCCGAACCGGGCGTTGCGGAAACTGAACACCGCCGCGCCGAACTCTGGAGGCTGATCGATAAAATCAACGCCGATCAGGACGCAAAATTCCGGCGCCTGGGCGCAGGAACGCCCCAGAACGGCGCGCCGCTTCAAAGGCATGTCATGCTGGCCAGCCAGGCGGGACTCGATCTTAATTATCTCGGAGCCAAAATTGCGTTTTCCCGCGTGCCTGAAGACGCAGAGTTTCTATACTGAGTTCATACATCGACGCCGGGCGCGGTCGGTTCGGATAAATTTTTCGCCCGCACGCCAAGGTGAGACACGGCAAAATAGACCGCGGCGACAATTTCTGCGGTAATGTCATCTTTCGGGTAGGAAGCATAGACCTTGACATGCCAGTCGAAGGTTTTCGCAATCCAGAAAGCCGTCTTGTAATCAACGCCATTCGTCTGACCAATGGAAAACCCGCCGGCAATGGGTTCTTCCAATCCGGAAAAAAGCGCCGGATTAGACGTATCTTCGTCGCCTGCGGCGAGCGTCACAATCGGCGCCGGCAATTCTTCCGAAACATTGTAGCGCTCAATGATTGACGCCGCAGCCGAGAGGGCGTGATCGTCGCGGGAAACGTCAGGCCAATAAGACGCGAAAACCGCGATGACGGCCCCGCCGGTATTACTCACAAGACCGCAGGCGACGTCCCGCCCGGCGTCGTCAAACTGTGTAATGCGATCCAGCACAAAATGCCGGTTTTCTCCGTCAATGTTTATCTGGCGCTGACAGCTCAATCCGCTTTGCAGATGCACCAGCGCCTCTCCGTTATCGGCCCAGCCGTCGGGTATCGCCGATTGGGTTCTGTGGTAAATGACCTCGCCTTCGCCAGCGCCGCCAAGGTTCTGGATGCGCGAGCCATAATTTTCCGGCAGTTTCGCCATATCGTCATGTGCGGCAGTCAAATCCGATGACGCCGCGCGCAAGACACCGCCTTCAAAAACCGGTGCGGCGCTTTTTTTGAATTTGTAATTTTGCGCAATTTCGACGCGGGAAAAGTTGGCGAGCGACGGCGCCGCAAACGATGGCCGCAAATCCGGATGAGCCGTTTCCGAAGACGTCGCGCAAGCGCTGAGTCCAATTGCGAAAAGCGATACGGCGAAACGAAACAGCATGGGGTAATCCTGACTTTTACGTGATGTGTGAGAAGCGGGCGAGACTAATCGGCGTTGCGCCGCCAAAATGGTTTGCGGCCTGAATTTTCAGAGTCTTTCAGTTTCAGCTCTTTCGGATTCCAGGGGCCATAACTGAAGCTGCGCGCGCCGGGTTGCGGCTGATAGCCCGTGAGCGTGACGCGCTGTTCGGCGAGCGCGCCGGATTGCGGTTCGTCTTCGAGATATTTAACGCTCTTGTTGCGCTTTAATGAATCAGGGAACAGCGCCATCATCTCCATCATGTCTTTGGGCATGTCGTTAGAGACATTGAGACCAAGTTCTCGCGCTTCCCCGTAGGCGATCGGATAATCATGCGTCCAGCGGCCAGACGATAATTGCTCGGCAATGCCGATGGCTGCATTTTCCGAAACGGTTCCGGTTAACAATTCGCGAGCGATTTTTTGCAATTGTGTAATCGCCATGGCCCCTACATCGGCGAGCACAAGCGTATAATCTTCCGTATTCTGAATAGGTTTTTCATTTGCCACCCTGACGACAGAAGCCGCCGGCAAGCCGCCAATCTGCGGATCAATTGGGCCGAGCACGGCGTGCTGGCTGAGAACAACTTCGTCAGCCGCCAGCGCAATGAGCGTGCCGCCCGACATGGCGTAGTGCGGAACAAAAACCGTTGTTTTGCCGGGGTGCGCCTTGATCGCCCGCGCGATCTGGACAGCAGGCAGCACCAGCCCGCCTGGCGTATGCAAAATGAGTTCAAGGGGTTTGCTCGGCGGGGTCTTGCGAATGGCGTCAAGAACGTCTTCCGCATCGTTCAGATCGATGTATCGCAGCATGGGAATGCCGAGCAGGCCCATGGGCTCCTGACGGTGCACAATCGCGATAATACGGCTTTTGCGCTTTTTTTGAACCTTCGCAAATTTACTGACAAGCTCTGCGTGTCGCTGCTTATTGCCTATATTTCGTGCAATAATAAACAACAAAATCAACAGGATGGGCAGCGCGCCCCATAAACCTTCCATGCCCCTGAACCCCTCTACGCAAGACAGGCTAGAACCTTAGGGTCTTTTCGTGAAACTGAAAAGAGCGGAAAATAGTGGCGTTACCGTCGAAACAGAAATCGTTCGCGCTGAAATGGCGCGCATCCATAGCGGTTTCACTGCGCTCTCGTTGAAACTTGTAAAATTTGCGCAGATGCACGTATCGAGCAAAACCGGCTGGCGCCTAGAAGCCAACAGACGCAATGATATTACACGCCTTCACGCCGCGCCAGAAAGGCGAGCCGTTCAAACATATGCACATCTTGCTCATTTTTCAAAAGCGCTCCGTGCAGCGGCGGTATTGCTTTTCGCGGGTCGCGTTCGCTCAATATCTGTTCCGGTAAATCTTCCGCCATGATCAATTTCAGCCAGTCCAGTAATTCGGATGTCGACGGCTTCTTTTTCAGGCCAGGCGCTTCGCGAATTTCGTAAAAGATCTTCAAGGCGTCGGCGACAAGACGCTTTTTAATTCCCGGATAGTGCACGTCTACGATTTCAGCCATCGTGTCGGGATCCGGAAACTTTATGTAATGAAAAAAGCAACGCCGCAAAAACGCGTCCGGCAATTCTTTTTCATTGTTGGAGGTAATAATGACGATCGGGCGCTGTTTTGCGGTGACTGTTTCACCGGTTTCATAAACATAGAACTCCATACGGTCGAGTTCCTGGAGCAGGTCATTGGGAAATTCGATGTCAGCTTTATCAATTTCGTCAATCAGAAGAACCGGCCGTTGATCGGCTGTAAAGGCTTCCCAGAGTTTTCCCTGTTTGATGTAGTTCCGAACATCGCGCGCGCGTTCTTCGCCGAGCTGCCCATCGCGCAAACGGGCGACGGCGTCATATTCATAAAGACCCTGATGCGCCTTGGTTGTCGATTTTATGTGCCATTCAAGCAATGGAGCGCCGAGCGCTTTGGCGACCTCGATTGCGAGCACGGTTTTGCCCGTCCCCGGTTCGCCTTTTACGAGCAACGGCCGCTCCAGCGTTACGGCTGCGTTGACGGCGACTTTCAAATCCTCTGTGGCGACATAATCTTTCGTGCCTGCAAACTTCACTGAATGACCTCACTGCTCCGGCTGTTCAAACTGTGCGCGACTATACGGACGCGCCGCGGGATGGCAATTGACCATAGCAGCGGAGCAAAGCTTTGCATTTTGGAAAAATTTCCGGCAGCTTGCCTCGCCATAAGCTGCGCCGGTTACAGGGGAAGGTCTTTCATGCGCTCATTAGCAATTGCCGCACTCTCATCGCTTGTATTGTTCTCCTGTTCCGCAAGCGATGATCCTGACGAGGACGCCGGGGCGGAAGCGACCGGATCTGAACAAAATCCCGAAGATAATGAAAATAACGGCGTATGGATCGATGAGTCTGTGTCAGACTTTCAGCGAAAGAGCGGTTTTATCACGCTATTTGCAGATGAAAAAGGCGGCCGCGTATTCGCCCAGTTTCCAGCCGCCGATGAAGACGGCGTAGCTCTTCGCGCCATTTATGCATCCGGCCTGACAGCCGGGTTGGGGTCGAACCCCGTCGGTCTTGACCGGGGGCTTTTCGACAGCGGTTCCCTGATCGCATTCCGGCGCGCCGGTGACAAATTGATCGCAGAACGCGAAAACTGGACCTTCCGCGCAAGCGCGGAAAACGAACTTGAGCGAAAGGCCGTAAGGGAATCGTTCGCCCGTTCGTTCCTGTGGGCGGGAGAGATTACAGCCACCGGGCCTGACGGCGAAATTCTTGTGGACCTTTCTTCATTCCTGACGCGAGACGCCCTTGGGGTTGTCAGCTCGTTGAAAAACCATCCGCAAGGCGGCTCGTATACGCTCGCAGCAGATCGTACTTTCGCCGATACATCGAATGCGATGGCGTTTCCTGACAATGTTGAATTTGATTCTTTCATGACGCTGACGAGTGATGCGCCGGGCGCAGAAGTTAATGCAACTGCGCCTGACAGCCGTTCTATCACGCTCGTTCAACACCATTCTCTCGTACGCCTGCCCGAACCCGGTTTTGAACCGCGATTGTTTGATCCGCGCGCCGGCGCCATCAATATTGCGCACTATGATTTTTCGTCGCCCTTGGAAGGTCAAATTCTTCAGTCCGTCGCCAGACGCTATCGTTTGGAAAAGACAGATCCGGAGGCGGCGGTAAGCCCCGCGAAAGAACCGATTATCTTCTATGTCGACTCCGGCGCGCCGCCGCAAATCCGCGACGCGTTGATCGAGGGCGCTTCGTGGTGGGCGGACGCGTTTGAAGCGGCGGGCTTTGAAGATGCGTTTCGCGTTGAGCCGTTGCCTGAAGGCGTGCATCCGCGCGATATTCGCTACAATGTGATTTCATGGACTCATCGCCAGACGAGAGGCTGGTCATATGGCGGGGGCGTCCACGATCCGCGCACCGGAGAGATGCTGAAAGGCAGCGTGATTCTCGGCTCCCAACGCGTACGCCAGGATCGGATGATATTTGAAGGTCTTGTCGGCGCTCAGCAGTCAGGCGAGGGCGGTCCCAGCGATCCTGTCAACATAGCGCTCAATCGCATTAAACAGCTTTCTGCGCACGAAGTCGGCCATTCGCTCGGCTTTGCGCATAATTTCGCCGCATCGTCAAATGACCGGGCTTCCGTCATGGATTATCCGGCGCCGCTGGTCAGCGTTTCGCAAAACGGTGCGCTTGATCTTTCGCAAGCCTATGATGACGGTATCGGCGAGTGGGACAAGCTGGCGGCGACGTGGCTGTACGCAGAATTTCCGCAGGACGCCGATACGCAAGCGGAACTGGAAGCGATCCTGCGTGAAGGTTATGCCGACGGATTGCGATTTATCGGCGACCGCGAAGCGCGCAGCGTCGCAACCGCCCATCCATACGCCAGTGTTTGGGACAATGGCGGTGACGCCGTCGCCATGTTGCGCCAGACAATGGATGTCAGACGTATTGCACTGGAAAACTTTGGCGCCCGCGCGATTAAAGACGGCCGGCCAATGGCGGAACTACGCAATGTGATTGTGCCGATCTATCTCTACCACCGTTATCAGGTCGCCGCCGCCGCAAAGTCAGTGGGCGGGTTTGAGTTTTCCTATAATGCAAAGGGCGATGCATTGTCGGGCGGCGCGCCGGTTTCTGACGATCGGCAACGCGAAGCGCTGGCGGCGCTGGTGGAAACGCTCGATCCTGCCGCGCTCACCTTGTCTGACAGCCTCGTGAACCGTCTGACGCCGCCGCTTGGCGCGTTTGGATCAAATGATATCGCCGAGACATTTGACGGCCAGACGGGTCCTGTATTCGATGTTATTGCTGCTGCTGATACGGCCGGATTGATTACCATGGGCGCGTTGCTGCATCCTGACCGGGCGGCGCGTTTGATGGATTACAAAGCCCGCGATGCATCCCGGCTTGGCCTTACCGACGTCATGAGCGCTATTGAGCGGCAAATCTTCGACAGTCAGCCGACGGATCGGCGGCGCGCTATAGCACACCAGTTACAGGCGCGGTTTGTCTCCACGCTGATTGCGCTGAACGGCGGCGCGCCGGCGCCGGGAGAAGCGCAGGCGGCGGCGGTTGGTCTTTCAAGCGGCGGGGGACAGATCGCTTCCGCCAGCGTACAAAGCACAATCCATCTTTACTTGAAGAATCTGCGCACACGGATCGCCCCGGGCCTTCTGGAGGGGCAGACGGCGGATCGCGCGCATCGCGAATGGCTGATCGCCAATATCGAGCGCCATCTGGAACGCCCGGCGCCGGCGGGATCGGGAATTGTCGCCGCGCCGGAAACGCCGCCGGGCAGCCCGATTGGATCAAGCCCGGTATTCGGCGCGTTCATGGAGACGTGCTGGCATTGCGAATGACGATTTACGGCAAATGCTTGATCATCGCGGTGCGCGGCTTTGCATGAAACCCGTGTGCGGCTTCTACGGCCTGAATGGCGGCGAAATCTTTGTCGCCGGGCGCAAGCGTGAATGCTTTATATCCGATTGAACGGTAAAAGGGTGCGTTCCAGGGGACTTCGGTAAATGTCGTGAGCGTAATATCCCTGTAGCCCTTCTCGCCAGCCCAGCTCTCTCCGGCCGCGATTAACGCGCGGCCTATCCCCTGTTGTTGAAAGCGTTGCGCAACGGAAAGTTCTGCGATATGGGCGCGCCCATCGGCGGGCCAGAGTAAGATAAAGCCGGTTGGTTCCGCGTTTATTTCCGCAACAAAAGTAGCACCGTCCCGCAGGGCGCGCTTGTGTTCTTCTGCGTCGCGAACAGCCCCTTCAGCGCAAAAATCATATCCGATCGCGCGATAGGACTGTGCTGCGTCGTGCTCCAATGCCATGAGCGCCGGAATGTCGGCGGCTTTACCGGAGCGAATGACAAGGCTCATCCCACAAGTCCGATTTCCCGCAACCGCTGGCGCAGGAAATCGTCCGCGCGAATGTCGGGATAGCGCACCCGATCTTGTTTACAGCTTTCCATGCAGGACAGTATCGCATCCGGGTGAGGGTGCATAAAAAACGGCATTGAATATCGTGAAACATTGGGTCCGGACGGATTGACAACGCGATGCGTTGTGGCGGGGATGACGCCATTGGTGATGCGCGCCAGCATATCGCCGGCGTCGACGATAAGATTTTCCGGATCCGTATCAATCGCCAGCCAGTCGCCGTTGCGATCGAGCAGCTCAAGGCCGCCGCCTTCGGCGGCCACAAGTATGGTGATCAGGTTAATGTCTTCGTGCGCAGCGGCTCTTATACAGTCCGGATGTGCGTCATCCGGGATCGGCGGATAATGCAACAGTCGCAGGATCGAGTTACCGTCTGTCGCCATTTGCCGAAAATAATCATCCGGAGCCGCGAGGCTATGCGCCAGCGCTTCGAGCATGACGAGGCCGGCGTCTTCCAGCGCATCGTAAAGCGCAAGGAAAGTCTCTCGAAAGCCGGTTGGCGTTTCAGGCCAGAAATTGCGGGGGTAGATATTCTCCAGCGGGGAGTCATATTCAAATTCGCGTCCCACATGCCAGAACTCTTTCAGATCGGGATGTTGTGAGTCTTTCGCGTGTTCTTTCCCGAACGGCGTATAGCCGCGCTGACCGTCCGGCTGCACAAACGCAGCTTTCTCCTCTGCGGTATGTGCAAAAAACGCTGCGCTTAATCGATAAGCGCGCGAGAGTAGATCATGGCTGATTCCGTGATCTTTCAGGATGATGAAGCCGTAATGTTTGAAACCTTCAAAAAGCGCTTCTTTAAAAGCAGAGCGCGCATCCGCACCGCCATCGGTGTAAGATTTCAGACTGAGTTCAGGAACACCGGCGGTTTTTCGGGGCATGGATTTCTCAAGGACAAATTATCAAACAGGCGCGGGTTTAGGCTGTGCGCCCGATCAGCGCAATGCCGGAATCGATAAACACCGCGGCAATTTCCGGCTATGCGCCGCATTGCTGAATATTCCGGCCCGTCTATAACGCTAGAAAAGAGGAGTTGCTGATGGAAATTTCCGAATTGCTGGCGGAACTCGGCGTTGAAGAAGCGATGAGCGAAAACGGCGATTTGATCGTCGACACGCCCATCGACAGTTCGCAAATTGCGAATGTAAAAATAGACGATACGCAGGCTGTCGAGCGCAAGATCGAGGCCGCGCAAAAAGCGTTCAGCATATGGCGCTCTGTCCCGGCACCGCGCCGTGGTGAAATGGTGCGGCTTTTCGGAGAGGAATTGCGCGCCAATAAAGAGGCTCTTGGCCGACTGGTAACGATAGAGTGCGGTAAAATTCTCTCCGAGGGACTTGGCGAAGTGCAGGAGATGATCGATATCTGCGATTTCGCCGTGGGTCTGTCGCGCCAGCTCTATGGTCTGACGATCGCTTCGGAGCGGCCCGGTCATCATATGCGGGAAGCGTGGCATCCGCTGGGACCGGTCGGCGTCATCTCGGCTTTCAATTTTCCGGTAGCGGTATGGTCCTGGAACGCTGCGCTTGCGATCGTCTGCGGCAATCCTTGCTTGTGGAAACCCTCGGAGAAAACGCCGCTGACAGCGCTCGCGACACAGGCGCTGTTTGAGCGCGCGCTTAAAAAGTTCGGCGACGCGCCTGACGGCTTATCGGCTGTCATCATCGGCGGTCGTGAGACAGGCGAGCAACTTGTCGACGACAGCCGTATCGCACTCGTTTCAGCCACAGGATCGACGCGTATGGGCAGGGAAGTCGCGCCCCGCGTGGCGCAGCGTTTTGGAAGAGTGTTGCTGGAGCTTGGCGGTAATAACGCCGGCATTGTCGCGCCCTCAGCCGACCCTGCGCTTTCCTTGCGCGCGGTTTGCTTCTCCGCGGCGGGTACGGCGGGACAACGATGCACATCGCTCCGCCGATTGTTCGTGCACAATTCTATTTACGATGAATTTACGCCGCGTTTGAAAAGCGCTTATGAATCACTTGAAGTCGGCGACCCGCTCGCCCCGGATACGCTTATCGGGCCGCTGATTGACGGCGCTGCGTTTGACCAGATGCAATATGCGCTGGAGCGCGCAAAGGCGGAAGGCGCCGCCATCACCGGCGGCGAGAGAATTGGCGAGACCGGATTTTACGTCAAACCCGCAATCGTCGAAATCGACAGCCATGACGGTATTGTCAAGGAAGAAACCTTTGCGCCTATCCTTTATGTTATGCGCTATGATTCGCTGGACGAAGCGATTGACTGGCAGAACGGCGTCAGCCAGGGTCTGTCATCGTGTATATTCACTAAAGATATTCTTGAGGCGGAGCGTTTTCTTTCTGCAACCGGGTCCGATTGCGGCATCGCGAATGTCAATATCGGCCCTTCGGGTGCTGAAATAGGCGGTGCGTTTGGCGGTGAGAAAGAAACAGGGGGCGGAAGGGAATCCGGATCGGACGCGTGGAAAGCTTACATGCGCAGGCAAACGCAGACGATTAATTACTCAAGCGAACTGCCTCTGGCGCAGGGCGTAAAGTTTGATATTTGAAAATTATTGGACTACACAAAACTAAGGGGCGCTGATTGCGCCCCTTAGTTTCAAAAAACTTATTGGATCGTTTATACCGGAGGCCGGCCGCGCACTGCACGAGCGACCATCGCCAGAATAAACAGAACGAGAAAGATAAAAAACAGGATTTTGGCGATACCAGCCGCGCCTGCTGCAATGCCGCCGAAACCAAAGATTGCGGCTATAATTGCAATGACAAAAAATGTTAGCGCCCAACCGAGCATGATAACCTCCTTTGGCTATAGCGCTTGCCCTCCAAGGCCAAGCAATCGCGTCAGCGATTAAAGCGAGAACACGGCCATCAGGTCTTTGTTCCAAAGTTTTTGATTGGGCGGCATACGTATTTTATGTGGGATTATGACCGCGTGTCGGCGAACGCCGATTTCACTGGTCTGAACGTATCTGAATCCCCGATCAGCAGACCCACCGGACGCAGGACTTCCGTATAGTCGCAAATTGTTTTGAAAATGACGAGGGCGGGGATTGATATAATAGCGCCCGCCGGACCCCATAGCCATGTCCAGAAACTTATATTCAAAATGATCGCCAGCGGACTGATGGTCAGACGCACGCCGATAAACAGCGGGGTAACGAAATTCGATTCGATAAAATTCAGAGCCATGTAAACCAGGGCGGGCGTCGCCATTTCAATCGGCGTCTCAAAGGTAACGATCCCGGTGATGCTGAGCAGCGCCACAAGCGTCGCCGGACCGAGATAAGGAATGAAATTGAAAAACGCCGCCAGCGCGCCCCAAACGAACGGCGAGGGCATCCCGATTGCGATCATGGCCAGCGTTGTAGCCGCGCCAAGGCCCAGATTGATCAGCAGCATCGTAAACATGTAGGAGCCGACTTTTTGTTCGACAGCCAGCATCATTCGCGACATCTTCAGCATACCCGCCGTGCTGCCGCGCATGAGCATGAGTTTTCTTTGGATATCCCGGCGCGACGCCAGAAAAAAATACGTCAGGACGGTCGTAAACAGCACCTGCACGATGAGCGAACGCGCGGAAGAGAAAATTGCGCCGCTGAAATCTGGCTGTTCCAGCCTCACCTCATTTGCAGGCTGTTCTCCGTCCAGGTCAGTCAGCTCATTGACGCGTTGGGAAACGTCCTGAACTTTATCGACCGCTTCTTGAACGTTTGTAAGTTTGGATTTTGCATCGTCAATCACGTCCGGCAATCGTTCCAGCCATGCTGCGCCGGGTTGTATAGTGATATAGAGCGCGCCGGCAAAAAGACCGAAGGCCAAAGCGACGATGATGAATGCGCCGACGGCGTCGCCGACCGAACGACGCTTCAGCCAATGCGCAGCCGGAGCAAGCAAGACACTTAAGACAAAAGCGGAGGCTATCGGCAGCATTAAAGGCTTCGAAAAGTAAAGCGCGATACATAACGTGACAATCGCGATGATTACGACGCTAAGAGCGATTGTAAATTGCGCTCTGTCGGGAAAGGTCGGCAACGCTTCGGGCAACAGCTTGCGCAAGGCAGCCATTTGCGCCGTTCTTTTAGACGGACGAAAACCGCTGGAGCCTGGTCGTGTCTCTTCTTTTGCCTCGATGACATCCGTCAAGCGCAACCGCCTCGGTCTTTTTTCATATTATAAAACCGTCAATATCGTGGAAAACCCTTGGTTCCGCCATTGGTTCCCGCTTATTCGCCGCCGCCGCCGATCGTAAGATAGAGGAATGCGGCGTAGACCGCCATCATCACGACAGCAAGCGCACCAGCGAGGAGCGCGCGTGGTTTTATTCGGTCGTAAGACGTCGTCCTTGCAATTTCCGCCACGGCTTCAGCCACTTCTCTGGATACGTTATGCGCGGAGTATTTGGACAGCGCCAGCCAGAGGCGGTTGGGGCCCGTTTCCATGGCAAGCATGGCTTCGGCGTAGGTTTTTTCAAATGCAACGCCCGCAACGAATTCCGTCAGCGCACGGCGGGGGTTCCAGCTATGCATACGGACCAGTTGCAGCGCCGGCGCCATAAAGGGAAGGGTCTTCAGCGCGTCGCGCAAGACGAACACAATGATCAGGGTGATAATGATGATGTGAAGGCCTGTATCCGTTAGGTGGCCCTCTAGATACATCCAGTAAGGAAAGGCGATCGCGCCGGCTTTGACGCATAGATTGACGCCAAAGGCGCTGAGCTTCTCGTAGATGACTTGCCCGGTCCTTTTGTCCAGCTCCGCAATAGCCGCCTTTCGCGCAGTTTCGATTTCAACCGGAAGACGTTCCTCGATTTTCTTGTTAATGGCCTTGCGGCCAAGCAATACGCCGCTCCCGATGGCGGCGGCGGCGAAAATGATTATCCGGCTTAGCATTGCATGCCTTTTTTGTAGCCTGGGCCGTCTTTCCCGGTCTTTATATATGCCGGCCGCGAACAATGGCCAGTTAGCAAATAGATGACCGGAACCAACAAATTTGCCAAGTGTTTCATCACCCAAAGGCGGAAAAGGCTGAAATGGCCGATATACTGGAGGGTACTATGGCAGTTGCCGAGAAAAACAATCTTAGCGAATCGACTTCAAGTGAAACGAACGCTGCGTATAAGCAGGTTTCTGACGATCTCAAGTCTTTGCGCGATGATCTGAAGGCATTGCGGCACGACTTTACGTCACTTAGCGAAAGTGCGGCCGGCGATGCGAAACAGCGTTTGAAGGATGGCTTTGAAAGCGCTGAAGAACAGACGCGCGAGGCGTTCGATTCAGCCGCGTCCGAGCTTCAGGAAATTCAATTGCAAGCCGAAAAAGCTGTAAAGAAAAAGCCGATAACGGCCGTCGCGGCGGCGCTGGCGATCGGCTACTTTATCGGCGGTGTAGTACGGCGCTAATTGATGTTTGTATCAGCATTAAAAAAAGCGCATCACGCCGTTGAGGGTGTTGCGTATGAAGCGGCGCTCGGCCTGGCGGCTGTGTTGCTGGCGTGCGGCGCGATTTTGCTCGCTGCCGGCGGGCTCGCCTTCTGGTTAACGACTATTATGCCGGTGTATTCGGCGTTTTTCATCGCCGCGCTGATAGTCGCTATTGCAGCGGCTTTTGTATTTTATCTCAGCCGGCGCGATCCCTCTAAATCCAAGGAAGAGGAAGAAGAGGAAGAAAAACCGGAAAAATCATTTTCTTCTGTAGCGGGCTCGCTCAAATCGATTGCGCAGCCCATGGATGTTGTGGCGTCCGGCTTATTTGCACGGCAGTTTAAAAAAGCGCCCGTGGCGACAATGGTGGCGACCGTTGCGGTTGGCGCTGTTCTGGGCATGATCGCCAATTCGGACGACGACTAGGTCTGAAAAAGCATCTTTTTTTACATAATATAACATCGCGCCGCTTTGCACGTGCACATACTCCCGACAATACCTGTTGCCTTGACCATTGCCTGCGGATTTAGACCGGCGTGAAACGCGCGAGTATACAACTAGAAAACGCGCAATTGCTGATTCTTTTGAATAGCGGGCAGGGGCATTTCTTCTGCGCAAGCGATATTTCACAAAAATAAAACGCTCGCGGACACACATTGTGGAATTTTAATTATCCCCATTTTTTAAATTCTGATTTCAAAAAAACAGAACATGAGCGTCCATTATTACGCGACGGACAGACTTGGCGAGGTCAGGTCGGCTGTAATTATATTGCGATCGATTAACATCTCGGCCTTTACAGCGGCGGTTTCAGAATCTGCGTTAACGGAACCTTCCAGATTCCACTAACAAATCAGCGGTTTGGCTTCGATAAGCACCTATTGATGAACATACGTATGTTACATCGCTTGCGCGGCCTACACATAAAGCTACCGTTACCTGTCTGGCGCCGGTTCAATGAGTTGAAGAAGTGTTGTCAGATCATCTGCATTAGTAAGGTCTACAGGCTGCGCCAGTTCACATCGCCACGTACACGAATTGCTTTGCTATCGAGAAAAGTTCCCGATAACTAGATAACCGCTCAAGTCAATTGAGAGGTGAAAAAATGAGCGCTACAACATTTACTGCTGAAGAACTGAACGATGTAATGCCTGCGCTGCAAAGATTTGCGATGTCGTTGACACGCAATCAGGAAGCTGCGGAAGATCTCGTGCAAGACAGCATTGAACGCGCACTGCGCAAAGCGCATTACTACGAACCCGGAACAAATTTTCGGTCCTGGATGTTCACGCTTTGCCGCCGGTTGTTTTTAAACCAGATCCGCAAACAGAAGTCGCAGGGCGTATCCGTCGAGCTTGATGATTCTCCGCAAGCCAAAATTGCAGAGCCTGCATCACAAGAATCGTCATATGAATTCCATGAGGTCATGGAGCATTTCGACAAATTGCCGGAACGTGATCGCGACGTCATTTCATTGATTGCGATTGAAGGCATGAAATACACCGAAGCGGCTAAAAAGCTGAAAACGCCGGTCGGCACAATCAGGTCGCGGCTGTCGCGCGCCAGAACCCGTCTCAAGGAAATGACGGAAGCGCTGCCCCAGCCGCAGCTTGCCGGCGCCGCGTAAGCGAACGCTGAATAAAAATACAACGCAAGAGGGCGGTCCGTTCATCGCGGCCGCCCTTTTTTAGCGGCTCATCTGGTGAATACGCCTGTCAGCGGAACCGAATGACCAGGGCGATTGTTTGCTCACTGAGTGGATGCAGGAGATACAAATGAATAAAAACGGCATTATTGGGTTGGTTGTGTTGGTACTGGTTGTTGTCGCAGCTATTTTCTTTATTCAAGAAGCTGATGACGGCCCGCTTGAAAATGCGGCGGAAGATATTGAAGACGCTGCGGATGACCTGGAAGATTCAGTAGATCAGTAAACGCGAATATCACAACGAAATGAAAAACGCGCCCCGATGGGGGCGCGTTTTTTTTATATGCGCCGGCGAAAGTAGGGGCCGGGGCGGTTCTCTTTCGCCGGCGCTGCACGTTCCTTCCCCCACTTGCTGAACGCACACAAAGAAAACCCCATATATTAGCGAGGGTTCCGCATTTCATTGATGCTGTTTGTTAAGAAGAGATCAGAAAAAATACGCATTTCGGAAGAGATAAACATGTGCAGAAAATCGCTCCTGGCGCGATCAAATGATGAGTATGGAGCGGGTGCTGATCTTACCCGATTTCAGCACAACGTATGGGCGAGCCGTCTCTTCAAAAATACATCATATGTGTTGAAAATCTCGCTCTTTCCCGCCTTTGGTGGATAGATATCCACCCCCTCCGTGAGGCGCCGTATGATCTGGCTGCTCGTCAATGACAGGCGAAAAACGGAAACTGATCGGAGTGAACTATTGGCGCATTGTGAGGAACATATTCAGCAGGCGAACAACCCGCCATTCCTGCAAGGCGCTCATGACGAGACGCAATTACTTGACTTTTGCGCGCGCTTCTGCTGCACTGCAAAAAGTTTCGGCGCGACGCCGGAGCTCTTTGGGGGTATGTGGGTCGTGGGGAGCGATAGCCATAGCGCCGACTGGCGGCGCAAGCAGCATGCTCAAAATCCGGATGCAAGAGACCGGGAAGCGGATGCTGTTGTGCTGACCGCGCCGATCCCGCCTAATGTTGCAAAACATCCCGATGTTGCAAAAGATATCGCTGGCGATCTGAAAACGTCGGGTCGTCATTCATTAAACCGGTTTAAAACCTCTCTCGGCGTCAAGGGCGCGGGCGCGCGCAAAGCGTTTGAAAAATCCGGTGATGCGCAGCCACAGCGCTGCGCGCCGCAGGTCCTGCCGTTAACGGTGGCGCAACGCGGCATCTGGATCGGCACAAAAATCAGCCGCGTCGGCACGGTTTTTAATGTCGCTGAAGCGATCGAAATTCATGGCGCGGTTGATCCCGGCGTTTTTGTGGACTCAATTCGCCAATTGATCGCAGAAGCGCAAACGACCCGCGCCAACATTTTCGAGGATGCGGCTGGCCCGCATCTGATTATTCACGATAAATATCGCGGTGAAACGCCGTTCCTCGATTTTTCAAACGATGCCGATCCCTGCAAGGCGGCGCGCGACTGGATGATGGCGGACGTCACCGCGCCTTGCGATATGGAGCGGGACGCATTGTGGCTTGGCGCGCTTCTCAAGACCGCGCCGGATCAGTTCTTTTTCTTCCAGCGCGCCCATCATATCGTGCTTGACGGCTTTGCCGGCAGTCTGCTGGTCGCAAGGGTTGCGGAGATTTACAACGCGAAAATTGAAGGACGCGCGCCCCCGCCGGCGAACTTCTCGCCGCTGAGCACGCTTGTTGATCTCGAAAAGCAATATCGCACGGCGAGGGCGCATGAGCGCGATCGCGACTACTGGCTCGAACGCCTCAAGGATTTTCCCGATCCTGTTTCATTTGCGCAGGGCCGGGCCCCCACGGCCGGCGGTCTCGCGCGTGAAACCGCGCGCCTGGCGCCTGAGACGGCAAAACATCTGCGCGAGATGGCGAAAGACTATTCCTGCAGTCTGCCACAGGTGCTGATCGCGATGATGGCCGCCTTCATTCACCGGACCACGGGCGCGCGCGATATCGTTCTGGGCATGCCGGTTTCGGCGCGCAACAAGGCGGCGCGGCGTGTTCCCGGCATGGCGGCGAACGGCGTTATGCTGCGCCTCAATATCGATCCGCAGGACAATTTTCCGGCGCTCGCGGCGCAGGTAAGCCGGGAAGTGCGGCGGGCGCTGCGTCACCAGCAATACCGGTTTGAAGATATGCGCCGGGATCTGGGGCTGACAGGACAGCATGATCATATCACCCGGATCGCGGTGAATATCGAGCCTTTCGATTACAACCTGACCTTCGGCGGCGCGCGAACGACAGCGCACAATCTCGCCAATTCCTCCGTCGAGGATATGGTGATGTTTATTTACGACCGGGGCGACGGCGCCGAACTCAGAATTGATTTCGACGCAAACCCTTCCCTTTATTCTGCACAGGAATTGCTGGGACATCGCGTAAGATTTGAAGAATTTTCGCGCGCGCTTCTCGATTCGCCGGACGCGCCGCTCGAGCATCTTGATTTTCTGTCTGGCGAAGAGCGTCAGAAACTGCTCGCGTTAGGACGGGGGGAGCAAAGAGAAATCGAGAAAATCCCGGCTTTCGTCCTGATCGAACGCCGGGCCGAGCGTTGGCCGCAATCCACAGCCATACGCCACGACAATGAAAGCCTGACTTATAAAGCGCTTAACGCACGCGCCAATCATCTGGCGCGCCGTCTCCTGAACGCCGGTGTCGGCCGCGGCGATATTATCGCCCTGGCGATGGAGCGGACCGCGCAATATCCTGTCGCCATGCTGGCCATTGCGAAAACAGGGGCGGCGTTTTTGCCGCTTGATCCGTGCGATCCGCCGGGGCGCCTTAAAAACCTGATTAAAGACGCCGGCGCAAAATTGACAATCGCCAACGCCGGCGCCGCAGCCAGCCTCGGGGAATCATGCGGCGATGTCTGGCGGGCGGACGAATGCGCAGCAGGCTACGACTCTGACAATATCACTGATGCAGAACGCGGCGGCCCCGTGCAGGACGCGGATCTCGCCTATCTGATATACACCTCAGGCTCCACCGGCGCGCCGAAAGGCGTCATGCTTCACCATGGCGGTCTGACCAACACGGTCTGCGATGCGATTGAGCGGTATCCTGTCGGGCCTGAAGACAAGCTGCTCGCGGTCGCAGCGTTTACATTCGATGCTTCGGTACTTGAAATCTATGCAGCGCTCGCTGCGGGCGCGACGCTTGTCATGGCGCCGCGAAACACGGTCCGCGACCCGGCGGCGTTGTGCGCCTTGATGCAGAGCGAAAGCGTCACCTTCATGATCGCGACCCCGACGCAGTGGGACATGCTGATATCCAGCCGCGGTGTTTTATTGCAGGGCATGAAGGCGGCTGTCGCGGGAGAGGCGCTGACCAGCAGGCTTGCCCGCGCATTGCACGATCTGGGCGCGGTGGTCGCCAATTGTTACGGGCCGACGGAAGCAACAGTGCAGACAGCCACCGCGCCGCTCGGCGAAGCGGACCTTTCAGCGCCGCCCATCGGCAGACCGGTCTGGAATACGCAACTCTATATTCTAGACGATCATTTGGGCCTCTTGCCGCAAGGCGTGGCCGGCGAGTTGTGCATCGCGGGCGCAGGCGTCGCGCACGGCTATCTCAACAATAAGGCCCTTACTGAGGAAAAATTCCCCCTCAATCCGTACGATCCCGACGGCGGGCGATTATACCGCACAGGCGATCTGGCGCGCTGGCGGGAGGATGGAGCGCTGGAATTTCTCGGCCGCCGCGATCAGCAAATCAAACTGCGCGGCATCCGGATGGAGCCGGGAGAAATTGAGTCGGCGCTCATGGCGCAACCGGATGTGCGCAGCGCATTTGTAGACATTATTGAACACGCCAAAAACGGCAAGCGGCTCGCCGCTTATGTTACGGCGAAAGAGAATGCAACGCTTGACGCCGATTCATTGCGTGATGCGCTGCGCAGCGTCTTACCGGCGCACGCCGTTCCGTCGCGCATTTTCATCCTCGACGCCATGCCGGTGACGCGCAACGGCAAGATCGACCGGAACGCGCTGCCGAAAACCGAAGCGCGCGATGAAACCGGCTATGTGGCGCCGCGCACGCCGACAGAACAAAAACTCGCCGATATCTTTACGGAAATGCTGGGTCTTGATCGAATAGGCGTTGAAGATAATTTTTTCGATCTCGGCGCGGATTCCCTGACCGCTGTGCAACTGCTGACCGAGATTGAAACGAAATTTTCAACACAGCTGTCTTTGCTTTCCCTTTTTGATGCGCCGACGATCGCCAATCTCGCGCGCGAAATGGAAAACGCGGAAGCCGGCGATCCGTTTGACGCCGTATTCCCTATTCGCAGGCAGGGCGGCGAAACGCCGATCTTCTGTATACATTCCGTGGTTGGCGTCGCCTGGTCTTACGCCGGTCTTTTGCGGCACCTCAGCCCGCAATCGCCGGTCTATGGCCTGCAGGCGAAAGGCTTGCAACAAGGCGATAACTCCGCATTGCCGGAAACCATTGACGCCATGGCCGATGATTATCTGCAGGAAATAAAGGCGATCCGGCCCCAGGGTCCGTACCGCTTGCTTGGCTGGTCGCTTGGCGGGCTTGTGGCGCATTCGATTGCGGCGAAGCTGGAGGCGGGCGGCGACACGGTAGAGCTTTTGGGTTTGCTCGACGCCTTTCCATTTTCGCCGGCCGTCAATCGCGTCAGCCGGTCGGAGGAGGGGGCGCTGGTCGATATCGCCCTGCAGTTCATCAATCAGCCCGAAGATGCGCTGGGCGGGCGGGACAAAACGCTGGCCTCGCTGGCGGATTACATGTTTACGGCGTTTGACGTCTTCTCAATGCCGCTGGTGCAAAAAGCCGGGCTGGGCGGCGACGCGCTTCGCGATCGTTTTCAGACCGTGATTGCAAATTGTTTTCGTATTACGCTTGAACATCGCCCGCAAACAATTGCGTCCGATATTCATGTTTTCCGTGCACGGAAAGGAAAGACGTCGCCGCTGGACAATGTCATTGAACACGATGCCGGGTCATGGCGGGCCTATACAACAGGCGCCGTGCGTGAATACGATGTTCCTTGCGGACATTTCGAGATGCTCAACGCCGAACCGCTTGAAATCATCGGACCCGCTATCCGCGATGTTCTGCGCTAGTGCCGTTAAAACGAGCAGCCGCAAAACTATAAACCGCGCGGGCATTCGGATCGAGCGATCCGAGGAATGTTATGGGATCAGGGTTTGGAGTAGACCGTGGGCAGTATGAGAAGATAATCCGAGCCGTATCGAACAATGCGAGCCGAAGATGAAGAAATTTTATTCAGCAATTTTAGCGGTAGCTATTCTAGGCTGCCAATCAACGAACCTGTCGATCACTGAGTGTGACCTGAACGGATATTCCTTCTGCGCAAAACTGCCAAAGAATCTGAAGTTTACGAACGAAAGTAAAGGGCCAGATTTTGCAATTTTTAGTTCAAATGACCTTGATAGCGGTTATGGGGTATTCTTTTACGAGGGCAGCTATTCGATCAACGGCGATGATGTGAGGATCATTGAATCGCTTGGGAAAAAGGTATTTGGCGAGGTCGAATACAAAGTCGAAATCGTCTCGACTCTCGGGGAATCATATTCAGTTTTCCTCTCTCGCGATGATATAGCGTTTCCTGATAGCATTCGCATTTTTACGAACAAGAATGAGGGGCAGGAAATGCTCCTGAATCAAGTTCTAAGGGGCTTCAAAGGTTGCGCATCCGTCGAATTTTTTGAGAAGAAGTGCGAATTTTGAATCACAGCAAGTTTAAAGGGTCGGCGCCTCTCGTTTCCTAAGCCTTTGTCTGCACATCGGTTTTGGCGGCGCCACGGCTTGAGGCTGTGGCGCCGACCTGCCGGGCCTTCTCCGCCTAAAATCTGTCCGCTGGACCGATTTTTTTGTTGCGCAAACCGGCTGCGAAGTGCGTCATGCGGGCGAAGGGTAGGACGAGGTTCTGTGCAAGGGTCAAGAGTCGAGTTTTCTGTTGATCTTAAAACAGGATCTGTTGTTACAACAATCACCAGTATCGTTGCAGGAAGTAGAATTCCGCAAAGAGAAAAAATCGAATTTGATATAGGTCAGGAGAATTAAAACCATGATTAGGTTTCTTGGCATGGTTATCTTAATATCTGCCGCGGCTGTTCAATACTCGGCTGCCGACAACATTAAAAACGAAGAACAATTTACTATGAAACGCATTAAATCCATTGAAGTGATGGATTTTTGGCGATTATCTCCATCTGATTTGTCGCTTGTCAATAAAGGTCATCGCATACGTGTTTGGACATTTGACCCGGTTTTTGGTGAGGAATTACAACAGAGCAAAGCGATGCCGGTCGCTATTATCACTTTAGGTGAGAATACGACTGACTCGGAGCCTGTTGCGTATCAAATCAATTCAATGAGGCCGGCACAGATTTCCGGTGCGTCTACAAAGTCCGCTCGAAAAAAGTTGGCCCTGAATTCGGAAATTTTTTGTTTAGAGTAACGCTTTTAACAAAAGAGTGTAGTGATTGTGATGAAGCCGTATTACAAATCGAAACTTCTGAGAATGGGAATTATCGATTTGAAAGTACGAAAATTAGCTTCGGATTTTGACAAGGAGCCCATGCACGGCTGTTTACTCAGTAGTCGGCTTCGCTGTGTAGGCGGGTTGAGCCCAGGCGATACCCGCCGATTGTGTTGTCCTTAATCCTCCGCCCCATGAGGTTCTGGCTTTCTCTTTTCGTTCTGCTGATCGAAACCCCCGCGCGCAAGCGCGCGTTTTAAGATCGTGGGTTGAGAGAAAGCGTCCGTTAGACTATGTTCAATTCAAGCGCTCAAGTTCGGCGTCGATTTCCAAAAGAAACGCCTCACTCTGTTTCCTGAAACGCGTCATCCGAGAAGTCGCGGCTTGGTGCCAGCCTTCGGTCATGATGAACTGGCGACTAAATACGGGATCCTCGCAAAGTTCAGTAAAAGGACGATGCAAGACAATCTGCCCGCGGCTAACATCTCCTTTCGGCGCGACCACGGACACCGAAGGATTTCGAAGAATGTGATCGTCCCACATGAGTTCGTAGTTTATCTTTAGTTGGGACCGTTCATCCGCTAGGCGAGAGTCATATATGTTCAATTCGGCCCGAAAGGCATCTGTTAACAATTCAAGATATTGGTCATTTCTAGCAAGCTCGCGCAGCGAATTGTCAACAAACGACGGAAGGATATCGCCGCTCATGACGTGAATGGTTTTAGTGACGGCACTTATCGCCTCGGGGGAGTCATCGCATCTATCTAGGGCAAGTATAGCGCGATCGCGCGTGGAGCGACTTTCCCCTATCGACGCGATCCTTTCCTCCAACGCTATGGTGCTAAACGACACCTCATTCTTCAACCGTACTAGAGTGTTTTTTGCGCCTTTCTTATTGGACTGCGCCTCACTCCAATTTGAGACCTGCAACGCGAGCAACACGCCCGCTGCCACAATCACGAAATCCAATCCGACTGCGAACCAATTTTGCGTTTTGACGTGTTGAGCAACGCGACGCAGCAGCATTTAAGATCCTCGGCATTGGCGCTCTGCCCCGAAAACACTAAGGGCGCGCATTTATAGTGTTTCTCTCAGGACATTGCCGCTTCGTTCCAACGCGCTTGATTGACGCCGAAGAACGTAAGCCACAATGCAAGCGACGTTTCAGCGATTAGGGCCGGGAGAAGCAAGAACACGCCGTATTCCCCCCTCAACTGCGGTGCCGCAAAAATGGTGAATGTATTCGCGATATAGCCAATTCCGGCGAGTACCAACGCAGCGCCGATTATCCGCGGAATCACCTTTGACCTCAGGATTAATGATGCAAGTATCAGGCAGTGAGCCCCGAAGAAGGCAAGACTTAGAGCAAAACCAGCGTTGAATTTCTGGACGGCGCTATAGGTCAGCGCCGCTCGCTGGGATTCCGTCAGCCCTACAAGGCCTTCTGCATTGATCAAATAACTTAGCGGCTCCAATAAGCTGCGCAGGTTCGCCACTTCCACGATGATGGCGGTCATGAATGTCAGCACCATTAGGTTAGCGATCGACTCGTCAAACACTCGAAACACGCGGTAAAAAACCCAAATCACTGGGATATTACAAGCGAGAAAAACAATCGAAGCGACGATACCGGCGCGGTAAAGACTTTCTTGCTCCATTATATTCGCCGCTGTAGCCGTCGCGTTCCCCGCCACGATAAGCTGTCCACGGACGACAATTTCTGAGAACAGGCCCCCGGCTACAATGATTAGGTAACAGATACCGGCCAACCGCACTGGCGGGATCTTATCTGTCCATTCTGGCGATCGCATTTTGCCTCGAAGATTAGTGTCGCTATCAGTCTGACGTTATCTCTATTGTAACCGTCCGTTGAACGCGGCCTAAAGCCTCTAGGCTGGGTCAGTCACGCTGTTTCTGCAGCGTAAGGCCACGGGAGGAGTTTGTCTAGGCGGATGATTTTGCAGTTTATAATCCGGCCGAGAACGCAAGCACGCGGTTTCACCGCGTAAGGCAGTTTGCGTCCTGATGATACCCGCAATTTGTTTTATCTGCCAATAACATCCGCAAGCGGATCGTGCGCCCGCACGTGGTCGAGACCGATTACGACACCGCGAAGCACGTCGTCCGATATTGAACTGCGCGAAGCCAAAGCGAAAACAGACCGGCGCTTCGCTGATGACGCGTAGCCTTTGACACCAATAAATAGCCGGTTCTTAGTTAAGTACACGATTGGCGGAGGGGGTGGGATTCGAACCCACGGGACGCGTAAACGCCCAACGGTTTTCAAGACCGCCGCATTCGACCACTCTGCCACCCCTCCGGGCCGCGCCCCGCCGAAAGTGACGGGATAAACGCGAAATGCTGGAGCGCACAGATAACGGGCTGCGCGAAAATGACAACCCGAACAGGCGATTTCGCCGCCAGTTGCCGCCGAGTGGCGATTCGATTAATCGGTTAGCGGCGTTCGGCTGCGGCTAAACATTAACAGGCGTGATTACACCCCATGCGCATCTCCCGGTTTTTATTAACGGTTTCGCTTATCTTTCTGGCTGCGGCATGCGCGACAGCGCCGCCTGCAAGCCAGCCGGACGACGCCTCGCCCCATTACAAGATCGGCAAACCTTACAAAGTGAACGGGCGCTGGTATCACCCGAAAGAGGATCCAGATTACGTCGAAACTGGCGTTGCTTCCTGGTATGGGACCCAGTTTCACGGGCGCCTTACCGCCAATGGCGAGATATTCGACATGAATTTGCTTTCTGCGGCGCACACGACGATGCCGCTGCCGTCCATGGCGGAGGTGACCAATCTGGCGAATGGCCGGTCCGTCACCGTGCGCGTCAACGACCGGGGTCCGTTTGCGCATAACCGGATCATCGATATGTCGCGCGAAGCGGCGCGCCATCTCGGATTTGAGCGGGACGGCGTCACCCGCGTGCGGGTCCGCTATAAAGGTCCCGCTCCATTAATGGCCAAAGCGCCGGCGGAGCCGGGCCGGCGCTATGCGCGCGAGACGAGACCGGACCGGGTGGCACGCGCTGCTCCTGTGCGCGATCCTCAGCCGGCAAGCCCGGAAGCTGTCCCTGAACCGCGCTCGGATCGCATTTCCGATCTGCTCACGAGCATGGAAAGCGCTCCTGCGCTCACACCGGGAGCGGAAGAAGTGGCCATTGCAGAGGCTCAGAGCGGCGAGGCGGGCCCAGGCGACCTCCCGGCCGCTGATATCTCCACACCGGATCCGGACGATGCGCGCCTGGTCGATCCAAATGCGAGCCCGGCGGGTGCGCCGCAGGCACTCTACATCATTCGCGTCGCAGCGCTTGCCAGCCTCGACAATCTGGACGCATTGCGCGCGCAGTTGGGCGATATCGGGACATTACGGCTGTCACGAGTGGAGACAGAAGGCGGCGCAACCTTCTACAGGGTCAATCTGGGCCCGTTTTCATCCATCGAAACGGCGGCGCAGCGATTGGAAGCTGTTCGCGAAGCAGGCTATGCTGACGCGGCGCTGGTCACGTTGACGCCTTAACCTTGACGTAAAAACAACAGCTTATATGCACATCTTATGAATAACCCGAGATATTCGAGGAACCGAATGTTGAAATCGTTGAGTTTAATCGCACTGCTTTTTTCGCTTTTTGCTGTACCCGCAGCCGCGCAAACCGCACCGATTGAAACCCCCGCAGAATACGCGATCATCATGGATTACCGAACTGGAGAAATCCTCTTCGAAAAAAATGCGCGTATCCCCACAGCGCCCGCGTCCATGTCGAAACTCATGACGGTCGCGATCGTTTTTGAGCGACTGAAAAACGGCTCGCTTCAACTGACGGATGAATTCGAAGTCAGCGAAAAAGCCTGGCGCGAACGCGAGGGCTCATCCATGTGGGTGCGAGTGGATACGACAATCCCCGTGATTGATCTTTTGCGCGGCATCATCGTGCAGTCCGGCAATGACGCCTGCATCGTGGTTGCGGAGAATATCTCCGGTTCAGAGGAAGCTTTCGCCGAACACATGAATCGCAAAGCGCGCGAGTGGGGTTTGAATGATTCCACTTTTGCAAACCCGCACGGCATGCCGGACCCAAATCAGAAAATGAGCATGCTTGATCTTGCAAAGCTGACCCGGCGTATAATTTCGGAATATGGCGAATATTATGCTTTGTTTGCGGAGCGTGAATTCACCTGGGAAAAAATACGTCAGGAAAATCGCAACCCGTTGCTGGGATACGTTGAGGGCGCGGATGGATTAAAAACGGGGCATACGGAAGAATCCGGATATGGTCTTGCCGGATCTGCAGTTCAAAATGGCGAGCGGCGTATTGTCGTCGTCAACGGATTAACGTCGAACCGCGAACGCACGACCGAATCAGCCCGCCTGATCCGCATCGCTTTCAATGATTTTATAAACAAGACATTTTATGCGCCTGGCGATGTCGTCGGCGAAGCGGATGTTTTCAAGGGTAAAAGCGCAAGCGTCCCCCTTATCGCAAGA
The DNA here is from genome assembly GCF_965228385.1 of Hyphococcus sp. Classification (GTDB taxonomy): domain Bacteria; phylum Pseudomonadota; class Alphaproteobacteria; order Caulobacterales; family Parvularculaceae; genus Hyphococcus. The sequence goes on from NZ_OZ245810.1 coordinate 1,233,097, forward strand.
ACGCAAGTGAATATGCTGTTACACCGCTCCCAGATAGCTGATGCGAAAGCCACGATTGTTTATGAGGGTCCGGTGGCTGCGCCGATCAGGCAAAATCAACAAATCGGCTTTGTGAAAATTGAAACGCCCGGCGGCGCAACACGGGAATTTCCATTGTCGGCGGGGCAGGCGGTTCGTGAAACCGGTATCTGGGGCAAGATTGGTCTTGCAGCGACCAAACTGCTTGCAAAACCCGCCAATGAGGAGGCTGCAGCCGCGCAGGAATAAATGACAACAGCTCAACGACCTACGGGCGTCTTCATCAGTTTAGAAGGCGGGGACGGGTCCGGAAAATCCACACAGTTAAAATTGCTGGCGGATTCGCTGAAGGCGATTGGCCATGATGTTGTTACGACGAGAGAGCCTGGCGGTTCAGACAGTGCGGAAGAAATCAGAAAGCTAATCCTGGAAGGCGATGCGGACCGGTGGTCGCCTTTAACAGAAGCGCTTCTGATGTATGCTTCACGCCGTGATCATCTGGAGCGCACAATTTTGCCCTCGCTGGCGCGCGGGGCCATTGTAATTTCGGACCGCTTCGCAGACTCAACCATGGCGTTTCAAGGAATAGCCGGCGCAGTCGGAGAAGATACAATACACAAGCTGCATGCGCTCGTTGTTGGCGAGCACAACCCCAATCTAACGCTTATATTCGATTTGCCCATTGAGGAAGGTTTGCGTCGATCAGGCGATACCGGCGTCGAACAGCGGTTCGAATCGAAAGGCGCAGCGTTTCAGGAACAGGCAAGACGTGCGTTTTTAAAGATAGCTGAAAGCGAACCGCATCGCTGCGCAGTTGTTGATGCGCGCGGCGATGTCGCGGATGTTGCAATCAGGGTTATGGATAAAGTCCAGAAGCGTTTGCCGGCGCTTTTTAAAAATTGCTGATACTTATTTCCCTGGGCCGCTATTATTGCCTGCTGACGGAGAATACTATTTTACGATGGAAGATGCCGAATTTATCCCCCCGCAAAATCGCATCGACTCGTTTGGTCACGAAGCGCTCGAAAAGCGTCTGCGCCAGACCATGGCGGACGGCGCGCTCAGTCATGGCTGGATAATCTCAGGGCCCAGCGGCGCCGGAAAGGCGACGCTGGCGTATCGGTTGGCGCGTGCGCTGCTTGAACCGCAAGCACTGACTAGCAACGATAGTCTGCAAATGTCGGATATGGCTCGCGCATTCAGATTGATAGCATCAAATGCACATCCGGATCTGTTTGTCGCTGAACGGATATGGGATGCGAAGAAAAGCAAATATCAGACGGATATAACGGTAGACACCATTCGCAGGTTAACCGGTTTTCTAAATAGAACCGCGGCTGAGGGCGGCGCGAGGGTAGCTATCATAGATACGGCTGATGACATGAACCGCAACGCCGCCAACGCTCTTCTCAAAGTACTGGAGGAGCCGCCGCAAGGCGCTGTTCTGCTGTTGCTTTCGGCGTCGCCAGGCCGCCTGTTGCCGACCATCCGATCGCGTTGCAGAACCATTGAAGCACCGCTTCTCGAACAGTCGCAACTTTTCAGGTTTTTATCGCAAGAAGGCGTTGATCCCTCAACCGCAGAAATAGTATCCGCTGTCGCAAAGGGACGACCTGGTTATGCGTTGCAACTTGCGAGTAGTGAAGGCGTTGAGGCGATCAATCTTGCGCGATCTTTTTTGAAAATTGCCGTTTCACATGGCGACCTTTCCCGTATTATTGCCGGCGTGAGTGGAAAAGCCGGTGAAGGGCGATGGCCTATTTTCCGGGATATGATCCTAACGATGCTCAGCGATACCGCCCGGGATGCAGCACGAGGCAATAATAACAATACGCATTTATCGTACGAGACGCCTGCGCTATTAATGGCGTGGGAGGGGCTGAAAGCGCTATTAATACGCGGAGAAGCATTAAACCTGGATCGCGGACAGTTATTACACGCCATGGCGCATGATTTGCGCGAGGCTCTTTTTTTACGGGCCGCATAGGACCAAAATATGTTCGTTGATAGCCATGTTAATCTTCACTCGGAAAAATACGCCGAAGATGCTGGCGAAGTACTGACAAGAGCACGGAGTGCGGGCGTAAAGACTATGCTGACGATTTGCGATCAGTTAGATTCAAATGATGCTATTAAGGCGATTGCTGATTCAGACCGGGATATATGGCGTAGCGTTGGCGTTCATCCCCATCACGCCAATAAACATCCCGACCTTTCCGCAGAAACGCTCATGCAGATGACCAACGATGAAAAAGTGGTTGGCGTTGGCGAATGCGGACTGGATTTTCATTATGAATATTCTGACCGGGACATTCAGAAGACAGTTTTTAAAGCGCATATTGACGTTTCCCGCAATACAGGGCTGCCGCTGATTATTCATACGCGCAACGCGGACAACGAAACCCGCGATATATTGGAGCGAGAATACAGGGAAGGGGGCTTCACGCCTCTCCTCCATTGTTACACGGGAGGCCCAGCCCTAGCGAACGCGGCGCTGGCAATGGGCGGATATATTTCGTTTTCCGGTATCATAACTTTCAAAAACGCCGGCGATGTTCGCGCCATTGCGGAAACGGCGCCGCTCGACCGCATCATCATCGAAACCGATTGCCCTTATCTGGCGCCAGTTCCATATAGAGGCCGACGAAACGAGCCTGCATATGTCGTGCACGTCGCCGAAAAACTGGCTGAAATTAAAGGCGTTTCCTTAGATGAAATCGCCCACGCGACTAGCAATAACTTTTTCCGGCTATTTTCTCGCGCTATTGATCCGCGGACAGCATAATGGCCACAAATCTTCGAGTTACGATTTTGGGGTGTGGGTCGTCTGGCGGCGTACCCAGATTTGGCGGAGCTAACGGCGCTGGCGACTGGGGCGCATGTGATCCGAATGAACCGAAAAATCGCCGGTCGCGATGTTCAATACTCGTACAAAAAAAACATCCAGAGTTTGGGTTTCAACATGATAAAGTGACAAGCGTTCTGGTGGATACGTCGCCGGATATGCGGACGCAATTGTTAGCAGCGCGATGTTCGCGTCTTGATGCGGTATTGTTTACCCATGACCATGCAGATCAATCACACGGCATAGACGATTTACGTGTTTTTGCTTTGCAAATGCGCAAACGAATTCCGGTATACATTGATACTGAAACTTCAGGCGTTCTGCTTGATCGCTTTCGCTACTGTTTCGAACAGGCGCCGGATAGTCCGTATCCGGCAATACTTGACAGAGTAGAGATGCCGGCATGCGGCAAGTGGTTTTCAGTTGATGGACCAAGCGGAGAAATTCCAGTAAAAGCATTCCTGCAATATCATGGTAGCGTTAACTCCCTGGGGTTTCGTTTTGGAGATATCGCGTATTCCAGCGATGTCGTAGATTTTCCCGATGCGAGTTACAAAGAATTAGCCGGCGTAAACTCCTGGATTGTAGACGCGCTACAATATAAGCCGCACAATACGCATGCGCATCTCGATTTAACGCTGGCGTGGATCAAAACGCTCAGGCCGGCGCGCGGTGTGTTGACCAATTTACACATTCATATGGACTATCAGACGCTGAAGAAATCAACGCCGGAAAATGTCGAGCCAGCCTATGACGGCATGCAGATCATGGGTCAGACATAGTCAAACCATTACGCCAAGGTGTATAAATATTACGAATGAGCGATCTTTAAATAATTTACTTTGGACGATATTTTGACCAGAACAGGACCTGTTTTCGCCGCGATTATTAGAGAAAATCTCGGCTAATACTGCTAGGAAATTCGCTATCATGGATCTCCATTATTTTTTGCCTCGGCCAGATTTACGGCCGTATGTACGGGCATATTATTATTTTTCTTCGGAACATGCGTCGGCGCAACCGCTTTGCGCCGAACTTGGAAATATACGCGTGATGTTGGATGGCGGCGGTTTCCTGGTCACGCCAGACGGGGCCAGGCATCATATTTCAAAAGCTTTTCTCATAGGACCCACTATGGGCGCGTACTGTATGCAAGCGCGGGCCGGTACACGCGTCTTCGGCGTCGGGATTCGGCCACAAGGATGGAATGCACTGGCGGGCTTTGATGCTAATGAGGCGGCTGATCAGGTTATAGACTTAACCGATTTTGCGGGCGCGCGTGCGGCCTCCCATATAGATGCAATACGCAATGCAAGCGACTTCCACACGATGGCGGATGCTGCTGACAGGTTTTTCTCAAGTTTGATTTCAATGCGAAAAAAAAATGCTAACGCTTATCCTGCGGCGCTGGAAAAATGGCTGATGGACCCAAATGACCCGTCATTAGACGATTTGTTGGCATCGATGAGCATATCCCAAAGACAGACGGACAGGCTAGCAAAGCGATACTTTGGCGCTTCGCCCAAATTTTTGCAGAGAAAATATCGCGCGCTGAGATCGGCGGATCGTATTCGGGCTGGCGCTGTAGGATGGATGCAAGCAGCCGGTTGTAATTTTTACGATCAATCGCATTTTATCAGAGAATTCAAAACCTTTGTTGGCGTAACACCAAACCAGTTCATTTCAAATCAGGCCGAGTTGATTACCGAAATTCAGAGACGACGCGTACAAAAAAATCCAGGGGGTCTGCTTGGAAGTATTTAGCGGGTTTGTGCGCCTGATGGCCAAAATTTCCTATAGCCAATCATTCTATTCTGTATTTTGCATTTCTCTATGGGAGAATACCGCTACCAGGGCCGTGCTGGGGGAGAGTTTACAGGATGGGCCTTGGTTTCATGGAAGTGCGCCGTTTAGATCAATTTTCAGGCGGCGCACTTCCATTGCACAAAAACATGAACAACAGAATTTTCGACAATACAAATTGTGCGACAATATCTATGATTGTACTAAAAATTGTATATCTCCGCCAAAATGGCAGTTTTCGCTGATTGTTGGGCTGAAGATATTGGGATTTGGCGGTGATACGCGAACTGTAACGGTTCGCGGTGCTGGGCCAAGTATGAGATGGACACAATACCCTCAACAGAATGACGACCAGATTTACAAAGTGCAGATATCAACAATTGTATATCTGACATAAATTCTAATGGTGGAATCTAATTGTTGGCGGAGACCGCAGATAGATTGACGATCATCGTAAAAGATAGCTTTAGTCTGCATAGCTTTTCGTAACGAAGAACATGAGAAAAACCACTTTCATGGTATAATTTTCAAAATGCGCGCATGTTGCTTTATGAGGTAGCCCCGAGAATTCGCATCATTTCCCCTGCTGTTGTTTTAGACCGCTTGTTATTATCCAAAATAGATGATTGAATTTATATAAGTTTTCAATTTTTGAGCCATTAACGCAGAACTTATGACTTATTCAACTCACTCATATTTGACTGACGCACGAAATGATAACATTCTTATTGATATCAATGGCGATTTAACACCTCGAGACGAAGCAAGAGTATCGGTATTCGATTCAGGTTTTGTGCTGGGTGATGGTGTGTGGGAAGGCTTGCGCGTTCATCCGGGGCCTGACGGTAGAGGCGTGACGCCGTATTTAAAGCAGCACCTAAACCGCTTATATGCGGGCGCTAAAACGTTAGACTTTGATATTGGTGTTACACAAAACGCATTAGCAGAAAGACTCTATCGTTGCATAGATGCGAACGAAGCCCATCGCGGCGTCCATATACGCTTGATGGTTACGCGCGGCGTCAAAGCTACGCCATATCAGGACCCTCGGGTTACTATCGGTAAAGCAACGATAGTAATTATTCCAGAGTTCAAAACGCCCTCCCCTGAGGTGTCTAAGGTAGGTTCAAGACTGTTTACGGTACACATCCGACGCGGATACCCTGATGTTCAGGACCCCAAATTGAATTCGCACTCAAAGTTAAATTGTATATTAGCCTGCATTCAAGCTACGAAGGCTGGATATGATGAGGCGCTAATGCTTGACCCTCATGGCTTTGTTGCGACGTGTAATTCAACACACTTCTTTATAGTGCGCGACGGTGAAATATGGACCTCAACCGGAGACTTTTGCCTGGGCGGAATAACCAGAGGCACAATTTTACGCCTAGCCCGTAATCACGACATTACAGTACATGAAAAACGCTTTTCGTTACATGATGTCTATAGTGCGGACGAGGCGTTCATTACAGGCACTTTCGCAGGCGTGACCCCTGTCGCCTCCGTTGATGACCGAACAATATGCGTAGAAAAAGGGCCAATCGTAAAACTTCTACAACAATTCTATAAAGAAGATATTGAATCTGAGGTTAGTAATGGCCGTTAGACCTTATTCAGGTTTCCGTAGAATTGCCATGCTTTCCGGACCACGCAATATATCTACAACTATGATGCGGGCTTTCGAAAGTAGACCTGATACTGCCGTAGTTGATGAACCTTTTTACGCAAGTTATCTCGAGGCGAGCGGCGCCCTTCATCCGATGCGTAAACAAATTATAGCTGCACAATCTTCCGACTGGAAACAGGTACTGGAGCAACTAAACGAGCATAAGAATAAGCAATATCAGTATACATTCGAAAAACATATAGCATTTCATTTTTCATATGCACCGCAAAAGTTGAATTGGCCTGAAAATGCACTTGTATTTCAATTGATCCGAGAGCCTCGCGCTACTATCGCGTCTTATCATGATAAATATGAGGATGTAACGCCGATTATTGACAGTTATAAAATACAGCGAGAAATATTTGAGAATACTAATGCGCCTATCCTGGATTCTACTGAAATTTTAAAGTCTCCAAAACGTGCCCTTGTAATACTTTGTGATGCGCTGAACATTCCATTTTTTGACGAAATGTTGGCTTGGAAACAAGGTCCGCATGAATCGGATGGGCCATGGGCTAGCCATTGGTATAAAGCAGTGTGGGAATCCTCGGGGTTTCGCGAATATAAGAAGAAACCAATAAACCTTACTTCTGATCTGGAAAATGTCGTGAAAAAATGCACCCCAGATTACGAGATACTATATCATAGTCGACTAAAAGTTGACTGAGCTCAGTAAAATATTATCCGGCGAAATTCCTAACGTTACACAGCGCTTTTTTAAGTACAACCGCTGATGAAGACTGACTACCGCAAATTTAAACCTATAAATGCTAACTTGATTTTTCTACTTGAGTAAATTCAAGTTCGACAGGGGTAGCGCGTCCAAAGATGGAAACTGCGACTTTGACGCGTTCAGCATCTTCGTCGACTTCTTCAACAATACCTGAAAATGAAGCAAATGGGCCATCATTGACTCGCACCGTTTCTCCGATGTCGAATGTAATAGTGGACCGGGGGCGCGTTTCACCCTCTTCGATAACACCCCGAATTCGATCAACTTCTTTTTGTGGAACAGGCATTGGTTTATTCCCGGAACCAAGGAATCCTGTTACTTTGGGCGTATCTTTTACCAAATGGTACGTGTCGTCATTCAAAACCATGTTGACGAGAACATAGCCCGGAAAAAAGCGGCGTTCTGTATTGACTTTGCGACCACGTCTTATTTCCGTCACATCCTCAGTCGGAACATATAATTCCTCTATCAGATGCTCGAGGCCTTTTTCTTTAGCTGCAAGCAAGATTGCTTCTGCAACTTTTTTTTCAAAGTTCGAGTACGCGTGAACGATATACCAATTTGCGGCCATGTTCGATAAACCCGGTGTTTGATTAATGGCTAAGGTGAGACACATTCAATAGGCAAAATATTGCAAACAGCGAAACGTAAACCCTGGTCTACAAGAAAAAAGAACAGCGCCATAATCGCAACCATTATCAAAACCATAATGGTCGAAACGATCGTTTCATTTCTCGTTGTCCAGGTTACTTTTGCCGCCTCATTGCGCACCTGTTGAATGAATTCAAAAGGACTTGTCTTTTTTTTATTTTTAACTTCCGTAGCTTTACCTTCAACGAGGGGAGATTTGCCGCCGGACTTTGTTTTTTTAGCCATATTCGATATGCCTTCCAGCCCTGAATATACAGCTTTGTAAACGCCGAAGTGACGTCAATTTACCTACAAGCTTTATGGGATTATTGACCTACGTAAATGATTTTATCGCCGCGTCAAGCGGTAATTTGAAAAAATCAATTGCTTTTGTTTGGTCCCCAGCTCTGATTGTAGGGGTTTTCTGCGCCCAACGGCCCTTCAAACCATGGTTGGCCGCCCAGAGGTCCGGCTAATCCGTAATTTGAAAGAATTGTACCTGGAAATTCCTTAGCTAATGCCTCATTCACAGCGCTGTTTATTCGGCCTCCTGGTTCACCCCACAAAAATGCAAGGTAATGCTCCTCAGTCATCTCGCGAGGCTTTTCAAAATGTGAGCCGCCTTCGTAAGCTCCTATGAATTTCACACCAAATTTTTGAGCAGCTACTCTGTGCGCGCGCCACTGTTTCAGGTTCCAACTTAAAGTTGAGATCGAATTGGCAGGCCCCTCGAGAAACCATTGTTCCAATGCTTGCAGATCATTCGGCTCAACCCCATCGCGTTTAAGGTGAGTGGGATTTGCGCCCCAATAAGAAGCTACCGATACGCCAAATGCTTCGGCGTGGGACGTCCATGACTCATTCTGACTTTCAAAATACGCTTTAGCACCCGCCAGCGCGGATCGTGTCGTTCCTACATTTCCGGCTTGGCCTTCCATAACATATATGAGGTTTTGCGTTCGTCCGGCTTTTTGCAGACTCGCGTCAAGCGCCAGCTTTAGTCGCGCCATAGCGGCGCCATATCCGGTTCTGGTACCCCCGCCCAAACTATTGCCTAGCGCGCCGGCATAACGTGTCGTGAAATTATATTGACCAGCGTAGTTCCAGACTTCATTGGAAACAGTGACATATAAAGCTCGATCCTGTGGGTACCCGCTATCGATGAGTGCGGAGACGAACTTCTCCGCATAATTCTCCCATTCGTCGCTTTCGAAAATATTTTTTTGCTCAGCGGTAATCGCGTCAGTTATATTGTTGAGCCATTGCCCGGCATTTTCATCGTAAATTGCCATGTCAAATATTCCAATTGGCGATCCCAGAGTTATGGGCGCATGAACCCACAATGCAGCGCCGGATTCAACGCCAAGTGCGAATACACTTTTTAGCGGAGGACCCAAAAAAGGTTGCTCGATCTTTTTAGGAGACTTCCATTCGACATTGCCCCAATGAGCAGCTTGCGAACTGGCCAATTGATCAACCGATCGAATAGTGGCGCGATTGGCTTTTTGCATGTCCATTGTACGAATTATGTCATATCCGCTAACCGCCTTTAGAAAAGCAGGGTTGTAAATTTTTCCGGCTTGCAACGCATCTTCATTTACGGCCCGATACATACGCAGTGAAACAAGCGGCGAGCTTAGTTTATGGACTTGTATAGCCATATGGTAAGGCGTGATTTTTCGTTGAGCGTCTCTTGTGAATTCAATCCGGCATTTTCTGGTGCGGGTTATGCTTTTTTCTGGAAAATACAGTAATTTAATACCTGCATTGCAATTACCGTCGGCAGTCTGCCAGTCCAGCACCCATTCGCCGTCCCAATGAGTTATTAGGTCTGTTTTCGGCGGTGAGGAAAAGAAGACCCGGCTTGTTAGGGTCTCACCATCAGGAAGAGAAGACGGTAAACCTATTTTTGAATCCAAATGACCGGTTGCGTATAATTCAGGCACATCAAAGTTTTTTGATGTCCAACGGGCGTCACTAGCGTATATTATATTGATGTACGGCTCTTCAATATTAAACGGCGCAGGCGACCAGGGCCCTACTTGATAAAGTGGTTGTTTGTTATCTGAATTTTCTGTTGAAGGCGCTATAGCTGCATCATCAGAGCTTTCACTCTGTGCAGAACAACCTGAGATTGAAACGTTGGTAACAAGAAGAAAGCCGCAGGCAATACAAAAAATTCTGAATGGCAAAATCTTACTCCAAGAATTCATATGATATAGATACGGTAGAACGTTAAATCTTGTGAGGGCTCAAGGCTTTTATTTTCAGGAATCACAAGTCTTGTTTCAAAGCACAATGGCAGGGGCGGAGGGACTCGAACCCCCGGCCCTCGGTTTTGGAGACCGATGCTCTACCAACTGAGCTACACCCCTAAGGCCTGACTGCATGGATTAAGCCTGATGGCCAGAAATTTCAATAGATTTTAATGATCATACCCTAGCCATTCTAAAATAATATCAGCTGCTAACCCTGCCGCAGGTCCCTGATTTCCGGATAGCTTTTCAATTAAAGGTGGAAATGCAGCAATCTGAGCCTCCCGGATTTCACCGCCAGTAAGCAATGGATAAAGCGCACTGGCTACATCCACAGGCGTCAGGCGCTCTTGGATAAATTCAGGAATAACCTCCCTACCCGCTGCAATATTCACTAAGGATGCGTAGGGCGTTGTAACGGCAAACCGCACATAGGCGGCAGTGAGCCGCGCCATTTTATAGCAAACTACCATTGGCGTATTGTGTATTGCCAATTCAGTAGTAACTGTACCGGATGCGGCCAGAGCCGCATCCGCAGCAGCAAATGCATCATTGCGTTGTCTATGATCGACAATTTGGACTGGAACTGGCCAATCTTCCAAGATGTCCGAAAATTGCGCCGACACACCAGGCGCAGCAACTAGCACTAGGTTGAGTTCGGGAAGCCTTTCCTTGAGCAGTGCAGTTACCATTTTAAATGGTTCAATGTGTCGTTCAACTTCAGTTCTCCTGCTACCAGGAAGAATTGCCAGTATCGGAGCATCTTCTATTTTGTAACGGAGTCTAAACGCATGAGCATCACCCAGATTGCTTTTCGTTTTTTGAAAACCGGAATGGCCTACGCTTCGTACAGGGATGTTTGCATTATTGAAGTAGGGAATTTCAAAATCAAAAAGGCAAAGCAGAAGATCAAAATATTTGGATATTTCTTCGGACCGTCTTGGACGGGACGCCCAGACTTGCGGTGCTACATATTTTATATTTAGTGTTTCAGGTGCGGATTTTTTAATTTTCTTTGCCACTAATTTTGAAAAAGACCAGCTATCCACGAATATTGCACACTCAGGTTTTTCGTCTAATACAGCTTGAGCAAGTTTATTTGATGCGCCAATCGCTTTGGGCAAAGCTTTAATGGCGTCAACTGGACCAAAAACTGATAACTGATCAATATCAATAATACTTTTCAGGCCAACAGAAGCTAACGCAGGACCTCCGCACCCAAATACTGAAATGTCTGAATGACGGTGACGTAACTCTTCAATAAGTTCCGCCGCAAGAGCATCGCCTGATGTTTCGACCGCAGAGATAAATACTTTCATTTTGTATGTTATATTACTCTTTCAAACCATCAGTGGTAATTCCATATATAAAAATATTGGCTTCGTCAGCCAAATTTATGGTTTCGAGCTGATCAATGATCAGCGTTTGATGGCTTTTCACTGCAATCCCGGAAAGCCGCGCCTGCTTAGCGTTTGAAATTGTTTCGGGACCAATTGTAGGTAAATCAATACGTAAATCTTGATGAGGCTTTGGAATTTTAACGAGCACACCGCATTCACTTACATCATTTGGTAACAACGCTGATCGTTTGAGCATATTGTCCGTGCCTTCAGCAGCTTCAACCGCAAGCACATATCCATTTGCTACGATTGCGCCTTGCCCTACATCAAACTTTCCGAGCGTAGAAATTAATGCATGTCCCTTTTTTATATCCATCATATTTTGCATCGATGGTTTGTGCTTACCAATGACTCCTGTTGGAGCAACCAGGTTGTCAGTTATGTCGTTTGCGCCGATAAGGCGAAACCCTTCCTTTTCAATTATCCTAGATAGACTGTTGAGAATATATCCATCGCCGCGCACAGCAGCGGCAATTATTCCGGGTAACAGCCTGGCGCCAAAAGCATCAAGGTTTAAACTTGAAAAATTGGGCCTTTTAACGACACCCGCTAAAACAACAGCGTCACAATTGGACGCTCTTAAGGAGTCGAGGATTTTACCAGCTTGACCAATGCCGCAGTCGACCCCTGGGAATTTATTCAACGTTTCATCTGCTATTGCCGAAAGTCTAATTACAAAGAATGGAAATGATTTTTTCAAACATGCATTAATCAGTTCTGTGGGCAACGCCCCTGCGCCGGCGATAATACCAACCTTTTTCCATGCAGTCATTTTGTTAGCGTGCCGGCGTCATAAGAGGACGAGACTTTGTTTCATCTACAAACTTCAGAATGCGGAGCACTTCTTCACTATGAGAAAAGCTTTTTCGCACAACTTCGACTCTTTCACGAAACGTATCCTTTTCAGAGAATAGTAAAGTGTAAGCTTCACGAAGTTCTTTTATTGTCGCACGAGAAAACTTTTGTCTCTTAAGTCCAACAACATTCAAGCCAACTAAGTATGCATGGTTACCGATAGCTGAAGCAAAAGGAATTATATCCGACGTTACAGCCGCACATCCGCCAATAAATGCATAATCGCCGATGCGGCTAAATTGGTGTACTGCGCATAGCCCGCCCAGGAATGCCATTTCGCCTACCGTGACATGGCCACCCAAAGTTGCATTATTGGCGAAAATTACGTTATCCCCGACGCGGCAATCGTGAGCGATATGCGCCCCAGTCATGAAATAGCCCCCGGCGCCGACACTCGTCTCTCCGCCGCCTTCTATTGTGCCGCAATTCATCGTAACATATTCACGAATGGTATTGTTTTTCCCAATTACCAGTTTTGTTTGCTCATTATCAAATCGAAGATGCTGCGGCGGGCCGCCCAAAACCGAAAATGAGTGCACGGACGTTCCAGCGTGGATTTCTGTATTTCCTGTGACTACAACATGAGCATGGAGACTTACACCGCCGTGAAGCCGTACCTTGCTTCCAACATAACAAAAAGGCCCAACTTGTACTTCGCCAAGTTCGGCTCCATCTTCAATTACTGCTGTAGGATGAATTGACATCACAATACGTTAAACAGCTTGTGCAAGCATTGCAGAATAATTTGCTTCAGCTACGCGTTTATCATCAACAGTGGCTATTCCTTCAAACTTCCACACCGGCGCTCGACGTTGAACTGTTCGAACAGCAATACGTAATTGATCTCCGGGAATGACTGGTTTTCGAAAGCGCGCCTTGTCAACTCCCATAAATAGTACAACTTTTCCTTCAACATCTAATCCTTCAGTATAGGCAACATAAGCTGCAGCGGATTGAGCCATTGCTTCTATTATCAACACGCCTGGCATGACGGGCTTTTGAGGAAAATGGCCTTGAAATATCTGATCACTGTAAGAAATATTTTTAATTCCAACAGCCCCCTCCCCTGGTCTGATATCGACAAGCCGATCCACCAACATAATTGGATATCGATGAGGTAACAGTTGCATTAACTCCTCGACTTCGAGAACATTTTTTCCCGGCTCAATTTTTGCCATGGAACTAACCATTCCTTTTCTTCGTTAATTTTGTCAGCAACGACACTTCCCGAAGCCATTCCTTGATCGGTTTGGCTGGACTTCCGCCCCATTTTTCGTCCGTGGGAACGTTTCTCATCAAACCTGAACCAGCCGCAATCAATGCCCTGTCGCCAATTGTTAAATGATCGGCAACGCCTACCTGCCCGCCCATCATAACGTTATCGCCAATTATGCAACTCCCGGATATACCTGTTTGTGCGGCGATAATACAATTTTGCCCAATAATGACGTTGTGGCCGATTTGAACTAGATTGTCGATCTTCGTACCAGCGCCGATTTCAGTGTCATCAAGCGCTCCACGATCAATTGTTGTATTTGCCCCAATCTCGGCTCTTTCTTTTATAATGACCCGGCCTAATTGTGGAACACGCACCAGACCATTGCGGCCTTGAGTAAATCCAAAACCAGCTTGCCCAATCCTCGCGCCTGAGCTTATACGGGCTTCATCTTCGATAATAGCGTGTTTTATAGAGACGCCGTCTTCAATTACACACCCGGCCCCCAGCACTACACCCGCACCGATGTAGCTGTTCGCACCGACTGTAACGTTTTCTGAAATCATAGCCGACGCAGAAATGTATGCATTTGCCCCTATGTGGACGTCATCAGAGAAACTGAGCCTTTGTTCAGTGTCAATTACCTCTGTATAAAAAGCATCAGCACAAATAGCGAAATCGGCTTTTGGAAAATCTGAAACAGCAATAGCGCCACTTGCAGTAATTCGATCGGCTAATCGTTGGGTGGTTAAACATAAGCCAAATGAAGCCGGGTTTACTTTCTCAATATGCCGGGCGTTATCACAGTAAACAACGCAATAACTATCGCTTTTAGAATGGGATGCTACGCCTGTTAACGTCGTATTCGGATCACCCAATACAAGTTTTGCCCCGGCAAGGCCAAGCATTTCCGTAATCGTCTTGCGAGACGTTACCTTAAAAAAACGGTTGTCTGGCATTGCAAATGTTTCTTTATACAAAAACGGCCGGCGTAAAACGCCGGCCGGGTGAGAGTGAACTCATATCGAAGCAACAGTTAATTACTGATTTTGTGCTTTCGATTGCGCTTCTTGTATGCGTTTTTCGATTTCGGCCAACGATATTTTCTGTACCTCCACGGAGGATAGTTTCTTATCTAACGCCGAAATGACCTCCTGTGTGACATCAGTTTCAGGCGCCGCATACATCACAGCTGAGCGATCCAGCAAAATAGTAGCGCCTCTTTTGTCAACAATATCCTTTAAAATAGGCTGGCTTTCGACGAGAATCTTAGCCTGTGCTTGTTGCACTACGCCGGAAAACGCCTGCTCCATTATCTGAACCCGTTGAGGCAGCCCATACTGAGAGCGAACAGTAAGGTCTTGCTCTGTCTTCTGGCGGACTTCGTCTGACATTAAAGAAGCATTCTTCTGGAAACTTTCAATTTCCTTTTTCAGTTTGCCGGCCTCGCCTTCTAACTCCTGTTCGACGCTGGCTTTTAGCTTTTCAGCCTGTTCCGGAATTGTTTTGCCGGCCTTGGATTGGGCGATTAATTGCGCGCGATCTACGATTAAGATCACGGGCGTTCTGCCGTCACGCTGTGCTTCCGCCTGGCTGAAGAACGCCGAACCCGCTAGTCCGGCAGCCATTAGCGCCAGACACCCGGAAATTGTAATTATCTGTTTTCTCATTTTACACCTCTACCTTATCCTTAAAAGCTCGTCCCCGCGCTAAATCGAAACCCTTCCGTCTGATCATACTCTTCTTTCATCAAAATCTCAGCAAAATCAAATCGAACAGGGCCAAATGGCGAATCCCAGCTTACTGTGACCCCAGCCGTTACGCGTAGGGATAAATCATCTTGAACCGGGGCCAGCATGCGACCGTCACCAACATCGACAAAAAAGTCAGGATTGTCGTTAATTAGCTTCGTACTATCATCCACCAACCCAACGGTGCCAAAGTCACTAAATAAAGCAGCTTTAATACCATATTCAGCAGGAAGAGGCAGCGGTATCAAAATTTCCGCAGAACCAATAGCATAAGCTTTTGCACCAATAGACTGGCTTATGAAACGATCGCGAGTTGTATCGTAGCTACGAATAAAACGAGGCCCCACACCGGCAACTTCAAAGCCTCTAAATGTAGACGCTCCTTCAAAAAATCTGTCTGATAACCGCACACTATCTCCGGCATACCCATTTATGTATCCTGCACGCCCTTTAAGGGCGCCGACAAATCCACCGAAAAGCGGATGGTAGTAAGCGCCGTTAAATTCAGTTTGATAATAGTTCACATCTCCACCTAGCCCGGCAATACTCACGTTAGCGCCAGCTCTCCATCCACGACTCGGAGTAATTGGGTCATTTCGTTTGTCGAAAGAAAGGCTAAACCCAACTAAAGATGTCAAAAAAGATCCACGGGACTCACAACTTGGTGTCAGAAATGCATTAATTTCTTCACATGGTTGTCTGGTGAAGAATTGCTGCTGATTGCCATCATCATCTACGATTGGCTCATTATTATTATTAAAAGCTGGCACCAGATCAAAATCTGCGCCTGGTATCAATACTAGTGCAGGGTCAAAATTCTCATCTACTAAATTTGTTGTGCGATCAATTTCGACTTTATCACGAGTGATTAAATAATTCACACCGCCTCGGCCATATTCAGAGACCTGAAAACCAGCATTAAGACCAAGACCGATCCGGTCACGGACGAAGCCGGATTCTCTGAAATCGGTTCGCTGGTTAAATATTGAGCCACCCGCCGCAAGATTTCGATCAAGAAAGTAAGGTTGGGTGAATCTTAAATCGACCTGTCGCGTTCGAGAGCTTGCCTGCACACGGAAACGCAGAAACTGTCCGCGTCCCATGAGATTACGCTCCTCGACCGATAAATCGACGATAAAATTTTCTGTAGATGAGACGCCTACGCCAACGCTGAACGATCCCGTGGATTGTTCTTCTACTGAAACATCAAGCTCCGTTCTGTCAGGCGCGGAGCCGGGTTTTTCTTCGATTTCCACTTCTTTAAAATACCCAAGCGAACGAATGCGCGCCCTTGAGCGATCCATTAAGACTCGATTAAACGCATCTCCTTCAGCAATTCGAATTTCGCGGCGTATGATTTTATCAAGGGTTCGCGTGTTACCCTTGATATTAATGCGCTCAACATAAACGCGCGGACCCTCGTTTACTTCAAACGTAATATCAATTGTGTTCGACTCAGCGTGTCTGGATAGACGCGGATTTACATCAACAAACGCATAGCCAGCAGCGCCAGTGGCAAACGTTATTGCCTCAACTGATTTTTCTATCTTCTCTGAGTCAAAGATTTGCCCCTCGCGCATAGGAACAAAATTCACAAGGGCGCCGCCGTCCAGCTTTGCCAGCGTCGTCTTTACGCGAACTTCGCCGACAGTATACTCGGGCCCTTCATCGACAGTGAAAGTAATAAAAAAGTCTTTGCGATCGGGTGTTAATTCAGCAACCGCAGATACGACTGAAAAATCAGCGTATCCATTTTGACCGTAATGTTGGCGAAGCAACTCGCGTTCATACTCAAGGCGGTCCGGATCATAATTGTCAAAATTCGTGAAAAACCGCCACCACCGGCTTTCTTTTGTCAAAACTACGCCGCGAAGCTCGTTGTCCGTGAAAACTTCGTTGCCGATAAAATTTACTTTTGCGATGCCTGTTTTTGGCCCTTCGGCGATCTCATAAATGACATCGATACGGTTTTGCTCCAGAGGCGTAACCTTAGGTGTCACTGTCGCCGCAAACCGCCCCTTTGCACGATAAAGTTCTATAATTTTTTGGACATCCGCCTGCACTTTTGCACGCGTGTACACGCCGCGTGGCGCCAATTGTATTTCTTCGGTGATTTTGTCTTCTTTTAAACGCCGGTTTCCTTCGAAAAGCACCCGATTCACAATTGGATTTTCAATTACGTTAATTACGAGAATGTTGTTGGGTTGCATCTCGAGTTTAACGTCAGAAAAAAGCCCAGTTCGGAACAAGGTTTTAAGCGAAATATCGAGAAGCTCTCCATCAGCGGGCATACCTGCTTGCACCGGCAGATAAGAGGCCACAGTTTCGGGCTCAATGCGTTGATTGCCGCGAACAGCAATTCCTTGAATGACTGGCGCCGGTTGGTCAGTGAAAAGCTCGTTTACAACCTGCGCTGCTTGTTGCTGCTGCGCTTGGCTGGGTACATTTCCGTCTTGTGATGTTTGCGCATTTCCCGAACCCAGGGACTGGACAATAATCGCCGCTGTAAACGCCAAAATACGTATCACGTCGCCCCCCGACTTGTACAAACTCATGTCGCCGCCTTAGCTGAAAGATGAAAGAAGATTACTGATGTCGTTCCACGTCACAAAGATCATGAGCGACGCAAGCATTACGAAGCCCAACCGAAATCCCATCGCCTGAGCCTTGGCCCCGAGCGGCCTGCCTGCGACAGCTTCATACGCGTAATACAATAGATGACCTCCGTCGAGAACCGGAACGGGCAACAGATTAAGGAATCCGATAGAAACGGATACAACTGCTGCGAGAAAAATAAAGTCAATAAGACTTGACCGTAACTTAACACCGATTCCCGGCGGCGACCGGTAGGACGAATCATCAAAACCCGACAAGACGGATTGACCGGCATATTGCGCCATTTTTATCGGGCCGCCAAGCTGACTGGCGTCTTCCTGACCAAGAACAATCTTGCCTATGTACTTGATAGTCAGGTTTAAAATTCTACCAAGTTCGCCGATTCCCGCGCCAATCGCCTCAAGTGGTCCATATTGCTTGAAAATAACCTGATCGGCGCCAGGGCCAGCAATTCCAAGCTGCCACCGCTCAATATTGTTGCCGTACCGGTCAACGTCTTCAATCCGCCGCGGCGACACACTTAGCAATAAATTTTGACCATTGCGGTCCACCTCAAAACGCAGTTGTGCCCCTCCACTGACAAGCACGGCGTCTACAAGGTCGTTGAATGACTGAACCCCTTGACCATCAATTGCGAGGATTCGATCGCCAGGCATAAATCCGGCTTCTGCGGCGGGGCTGTTATCCGTCACAGCGCCCACGACAGGTTCAACATAGCTTCGTCCCAGGGTCATGAACATGACGGCGAAAATCACAACCGCCAGAACGAAATTTGCAAAAGGCCCGGCTGCGACAATTGATGCTCGCCGCCATAGCGGTTTAAAATGAAAACAAACTTTTCGTTCTTCTGCAGTCATCCCGCCTTCAAGTTGATTCTTCTCGTCGGGAGCAGGGAACTGAGTCGTAACAGGTTTTTGTTCTGACTCAGGCGGCGCTTGGGATGCGGCGTTCAGATCACCAAAAAATTTTACATAACCGCCAAGCGGCAGCATAGAGACACGCCATTCCGTGCCCTTGCGATCCGTCCACCGGAAAAGCGGCTTTCCAAATCCAATTGAAAAAACATCAACTCGAACGCCCAACAATCTCGCAATGGAAAAATGCCCGTATTCATGGAAAAATACGATAATCATCAATAATACCAAAAAGGCGAAAATCGAAACAGGCAAGATGATCATCGTTTCGAGCATGTTTTCTGTAGCCGGCATTTACCCGTTCCGTACTTTAGCGGCGTTGTTTAGGCCGCTGCTCTGACTGACACACACTCTTCGGCCATTCGACGCGCTTGTGCATCGGCATTGATGACTTCGTCTAAAGTGCGCAGGCTCGATGGTCCGTTCGCTCTTGCTGCGACTTCAAGCACTTGCTCGGTAATAGCGGCGATATCAAGGAATTTGATGCGTCCTTCAAGAAAAGAAGCGACGGCGATCTCATTTGCCGCGTTCAGCGTCGCAGGCGTACTGCCGCCGCTATTGATAGCTTCTCGCGCCAAATGAAGAGAAGGAAACCGTTGAATATCAGGCTTTTCAAACGTCAATTTAGAAATTTCTGCGAAGTTTATAGAAGCGCTAGGGCTTGGTGTGCGTTGCGGCCAGTTCAGCGTAGTAGCGATAGGCGTGCGCATATCCGGCGTTCCGAGTTGCGCCAAAACAGAACCGTCAACATATTCAACCATAGAATGGATGACCGATTGCGGATGCACAAGAATTTCGATCTTGGCGTGATCCACTGGAAAAATATGGGCCGCTTCAATCAACTCCAATCCTTTGTTCATCATTGTAGCTGAGTCGACTGAAATTTTTGCGCCCATTGACCAATTAGGATGCGCTACGGCTTGCGCAGGGGTCGCCTCACTCATTTGTTCTCGGGTCCAAGTTCGAAATGGCCCCCCCGACGCAGTAAGAATAAGACGTGAAACGCGCTGTGGCTGGTCGAAGTCGAAAACCTGAAAAATTGCATTGTGTTCGCTATCGACAGGCAGTAACGCGCCTCCGCCTTCACGAATAGCGGCAAGTACGACCTCACCGGCGCATACAAGGCACTCCTTATTTGCCAGCGCAATGTCCGCTCCACGTTTGGCGGCAAGTAAAGTTGGGCGCAAGCCTGCGGCGCCGACGATCGCCGCCATCACCCAATCTGCATCGCGATTTGCCGCTTCCTCGATGGCCGCAGCGCCTGCTCCTGTCTCAACATTCAAATCACGGACGGCTGCTTTCAAATCATCGCCCATACTCTCATCAGCTACAGCTATAAATTCTGGGCGGAACTGACGGGCCTGCTCCGCCAGCTGCGCTACGTTTTTGTTGGCGGTCAAAGCGATAATTTGAAAATCCGCTTCACCGAGGGAGGCGGCGTGGGAAAGCACGCTCAGTGTGGATTCCCCAATGGACCCCGTGGAACCTAAGATAGAAATTTTTCGGCGTCCTGACCGGGCGCTACTTCGCTGCATATTCCCCATATTCACCCCTGTATATTCTCGGCAAGCATATACACGAGCAGCCCGGCCGTCATGGTCAAAGTGGCTAAAATCATGCCGTCTAGCCGATCTAGCGCCCCACCATGGCCTGGAATCAGGCCGGATATGTCTTTTAGACCGAAATTGCGTTTAAATCCTGATTCTAGGAGGTCTCCGAGTACAGACGCTGCACCGAGCACACTGCCTACAAAAAAGTATATTTTTGCTCCCTGCGGGCCAAAAAACATCATCGCGGCGCAAGCGCCGGCGATACTGCCGCCTAGTACGCCGCCGCCAATTCCAGCCCAGGTCTTATGCGGCGAGAGCGCATAGCTGATTTTCGGCCCGCCTATAAATTTGCCAAAAAAGAACGCCCCTGTGTCTGCAGCCCAAACGACGCTGAAAAGAATAACGGTCATTGCAAACCCGTCGGGTGCATCGAGCCGTAGCCACAACAGGGCTATGCAAGGGACGATAATATAAAAACAACCGAATGCGACCCAGACTCCGATGCCGCCGTCCCGTTTTGCTGTAAAAACGCTAAATCCCGCAGTAAATGCAGCGCCTAATATCGCAAAAACATATTCACCTCTTGCTGCAAAATACATGGCCAGACAGGCGCCAATTGCCAGCACGTAAAATGATTTAGTAAGCGATCGCCTCTCCACCATCCGCGACCATTCATAAAGCATAATAATAGAAGCAAACCCAATCATCGCGGCAAAAAATGCACCGCCCGCAAAAACGCATGCAATAACAATCGGCATTAAAGCAATTGCTGAGAGAATTCTTCTTGTGAGTGGCCCTGATGATACGGGTTTTGCCGTATCGAGTTTGTCTATTGCTGGCGGCATTATGTTTTAACCAGCGCCGCCAACGCCGCCATATCGGCGTTCCCGTCGGCAATATTCGCCTAAAGCTTCAGCGAAGAGCTTTGCGTCAAAGTCCGGCCAGAGCACATCTAGAAAAATATATTCTGCATAAGCGGCTTGCCAAAGCAAAAAATTTGAAATGCGTTTTTCACCGCTTGTTCGAATAACAAGGTCGGGATCTGGCACGCCATGCGTATCCAGAAAGCTGTTGAAGCTTTCTTCGGTTAGATCTTGTACGCCGACGGCGCCGGATTTAAATGCTTTTGCAATTGCACGCGCAGCACGAATCAGTTCGTCCCGGCCGCCGTAATTAAAAGCAATCTGTAAAAAAAATTCTGTGTTGTCATGTGTTTCGTTTTCGGCTCTGCGCACCAATGCCTTTAGATCAGGCGACAGATTTTCGCGGTCTCCAATAATGCGTACTTTGACGCCTTCATCTTTCAAGCGTGGTAAATCATCTCCAATGAATTGCCGTAGCAAGCTCATCAAATCACGAATTTCACCGGCAGGGCGGCGCCAGTTTTCTGTCGAAAATGAATACAAAGTCAGATATTTCAAACCAAGATCACGGGCGCCTTCCACGGCACGCCTTGCCGCTTTTACGCCTTCACGATGGCCGTCGCTGCGCGCCAAACCACGCGCGCTCGCCCAACGCCCATTGCCATCCATGATGATAGCCACATGTTTTGGCGCATGCGCGCTTTCAGCAACCGCATAGTGGTTTCGGTCAGACGCTGGCGACGCGGTCATGGAAGTATCCGCCCGCATATAATACTAACCCGAGAATTTCTAGTTTTTATTGACAATCACTATTCCTGACTTTGGTCAGACCTGCATAATTTCAGCTTCTTTCGCAGCTAGCGCTTCATCCACTTTTTTGACATATTCGTCGGTTAATTTTTGCACGTCTTCCGATAGCTTCTTTTGTTCATCTTCGCCCCCATCAGTTTTTTTGACGGCTTCCATACCTTCCCGCCGTACGTTGCGGATAGCGACTTTCGCCTGTTCACCATATTTCGCAGCGACTTTAGCGAGTTCTGCACGACGTTCTTCAGTCAGCGGTGGAATGGGTACGCGAACATTTTGTCCATCGACAACCGGATTAATACCGAGACCTGCTTCCCGTATGGATTTTTCTACTGCGCCGACAAGCCCTTTATCCCACACATTGATCGTTATCATGCGCGGTTCCGGAACTGTAATTGTTCCAACCTGATTCATGGGCATTTTTGACCCATATGCGTCAACATCAATCGGCTCAACGAGATTTGCCGTCGCCCGGCCCGTTCGAAGCCCGGAAAACTCAGTTTTGAGCGAAGCAATTGCGCCATCCATGCGCTTGCGCAGATCGTTTATATTAAAATCGCTCATCCTGTTTCAGCTCCTCTGTTCTTGTTTTCCGACTTTCCAGCGAAAATCAGATTCAGTCTTGTCAAGATTATGGTTTTTCGTCGGTTATTACCGTAGAGGGCCCCTCTCCCGTCAATGCGCCGATTACGCCCCCGCTCTTTCCTATGGGAAAAACAACAATGGGAATGCCGCTCTCGCGTGTAAGAGATATTGCGGCCTGATCCATGACACGCAAATCGCGCATCAGGACTTCATGGTAGCTCAATTGTTCGAATCGTTCAGCGTCCGGGTTGGTTTTGGGGTCTGCTGAATACACGCCGTCCACCTGCGTTCCTTTTAAAAGCGCGTCACAACCCATTTCCGCGGCCCGTAACGCAGCAGCCGTGTCTGTCGTAAAAAATGGATTGCCAGTTCCTGCAGCAAAGATAACGATGCGCCCTTTTTCCATATGCCGCAGGGCGCGCCGTCGGATATAAGGCTCGCAGATTGCTGTCATTTCAATCGCTGAAAGTACGCGCGTGTAAAGGCCGATACTCTCAAGAGCATTTTGCACGGCCAAGGCGTTCATAACGGTAGCAAGCATGCCCATATAATCTGCGCTCGCCCGCTCCATGCCCTGCGCTGCGGGAGATACGCCGCGAAAAATATTGCCGCCGCCAATGACCAGGGAGATTTCCGCGCCAAGTTCCTTTGCGTCCTTGACCTCATTCGCAATCCGTTTGCAGGTGTCGTTATCGATGCCATATTGGCCGCCGCCCATAAGGGCCTCGCCGCTGATTTTCAGCAATATGCGTTTATATTTCAGCGACGATGAAGGCTTGCTGGCGGATGGCTCGTTCATATGGTTTTTGCCTTCTTGAATCGCGGCACCTTATCCTACCCCGTGGCAATTTTTTTGGGCAGGGCCTCGCCCTAAGCAATCTATGAAAAAGCGCCGCAAAGGCTCTCCCATGCGGCGCTTTTGAAGGGTTTGGCGCGCGGCGTCAAACGCCAGCCCCTGTAATCAATCCTCATCAGCGCTTTTTTCAACGCCGTCGCCAAGTTCAAGACGTGCGAAACCAACGAGTTCGATAGGCTCGCCGACGTCTTTGCCAGCATATTCAATAACTTTTGCGACTTTAGTCTCACCGTCGATTACGAAGATCTGTTCTAACAGCACAGATTCTTCATAGAATTTCCTCAGTCGGCCCTCAACCATCTTTTCGATAATGTTTTCGGGTTTGCCAGAAGAGCGCGCCTGATCGGCCAGAATGTCTTTTTCCTTGTTCACAATTTCAGCGTCCAGATCCTCAATCCGCGCCGAGAGCGGACGGGCTGCGGCGACATGCATCGCGATCTGTTTGCCGACCGCGTGCAGTTTTGCCTTGTCGCCCGATGATTTAAGGCCAACCAAAACGCCGATCTTGCCTGCCCCGTCCGTCACCTGACCGTGAACGTATGATGCAACTACCCCTTCATCGACTACAATGCCCTCAGATCTGCGCAAATTCATGTTTTCACCGATCTGGCCAACCATTTCCGCGACATGTTCATCCACGGACTTGTCGGCCCCCGGAAATGCCGCAGCGCGCAATTTGTCGAGG
The DNA here is from genome assembly GCF_965228385.1 of Hyphococcus sp. GTDB lineage: Bacteria > Pseudomonadota > Alphaproteobacteria > Caulobacterales > Parvularculaceae > Hyphococcus. The sequence continues at coordinate 1,257,145 of NZ_OZ245810.1, forward strand.
TCGCCTTCGACCCCAAGGGCTGTTTGCGCGATCTCGTGCACCATTTTTTGAAACAGTTCGTTCCGTGCGACAAAATCAGTTTCAGAATTGACCTCGACGACAACGCCTTTTGCGCCTGCGCCGCTTTCTTCGATAGCAATGACAACAAGACCTTCAGCAGCAGTGCGTCCTGATTTTTTTGCCGCTTTCGATAAGCCTTTTTTGCGGAGCCAATCGACAGCAGCCTCCATGTCTCCACCGGTTTCATTCAACGCTGTTTTGCAATCCATCATGCCTGCGCCAGTCATTTCCCGCAGTTGTTTTACAGTCGCTGCCGTTATGCCAGACATTGTCTGCTCCTCTTGTCTTTTCAATTCAGGCGATTTAACCGCCAATTTATTCAATAACTTCCAGCAATCATAAGAAGAGCGATCGTTACGCCCTGCTGCTTCGCCGCTGAACTTCACACAGCTGAATTTTTAAGCCGTTGCTTTTTCGGGCGACGCGTCTGCATTTTCTTTGTTTTCTTCGGCTACAGCGGGTTCAGCCGGCGCCTCTTCCATAGCGCCAATATCAACGCCGAGTGCGGCCTGGCTTTCACCGATACCGTCAATAACTGCGTCCGCCATCAAGTTGCAGTAAAGCGAGATTGCACGCGATGCATCATCATTACCGGGAATCACGTAATCGATATTATCAGGATCGCAGTTCGTATCGACAACGGCGATAACTGGAATGCCGAGCTTTTTAGCCTCTTGTATGGCGATTGCTTCTTTTTTGACATCAATAACGAACATCAGGTCTGGCAAACCACCCATTTCCCGAATGCCCCCAAGCGAGGCTTCAAGTCGCTCACGTTCGCGATCAAGTTGTAATTGCTCTTTTTTGGTGAGGCCGGAACCGCCGCCGGCGAGACGCTCTTCCATTTCTTTGAGACGCCGAATCGAATTTGAAATCGTTTCCCAGTTGGTTAGCGTGCCGCCGAGCCAGCGTACATTCATATAGTACTGTGCACAGCGTGCGGCGGCCTCAGCTACAGGGCCCTGCGCCTGGCGCTTTGTCCCGACAAAAAGCACGCGCCCGCCGCCTGCCACAACATCGCGAACTTTGACGAGCGCCTGATGCAGAAGCGGGACAGTCTGGGAAAGATCAACAATGTGAATACCGTTACGATCGCCAAAGATGTAACTCTTCATCTTTGGGTTCCAGCGATGAGTCTGGTGGCCGAAATGTACGCCAGCTTCCAATAGCTGCCGCATGGAAAATTCTGGCAAAGCCATATTCCTTGCTCCTTCAGTTTGTCCGCCGCGGCGCGTGTTATCTCCGGTTCGCCCTGAAGCATCCGGATCACTGAGGATCACACCGCGTGAGAGATGGCGCGGCCTATACGCGGGATTTATGCTTTACGCAAGCGCAGCAACAGGTTTTTTGCCAGAACCCCGAAACGGGTCGGGCTAAACATAGCCATGCAGGGACGACCGCGCTTTTGCCAGCGCATCAATCTCCTGCAAATCCTTGATAAACGCTTCAAAGCTGGCCAACGGTATCATATTCGGCCCGTCAGAGGGCGCCTGATCCGGATCGGGATGGGTCTCAGCAAAAACCGCCGCCACCCCGATGGCCGCTGCTGCCCGAGCCAGTGTCGGGACAAATTCGCGCTTGCCGCCGGAGGTTGTGCCAGCTCCGCCCGGCGTCTGGACCGAATGCGTGGCGTCAAATACTACCGGACAATTGGCGGTTTGCGCCATAATCGGGATCGAACGAAAGTCGCTGACGAGCGTGTTATACCCAAAGCTGGCGCCGCGCTCGGTAAGTAAAATGCGTGTGTTGCCAGCTGCGCGAAGCTTCTCCGCGACATTCGCCATATCCCAGGGCGCGAGAAACTGACCTTTTTTGACATTAATAACCTGGCCGGTTTCAGCGGCTGCAACCAGCAAGTCGGTTTGGCGACACAGGAAAGCCGGAATTTGGAGAATATCAGCCACCTCACCCACGACGGCGCAGTGGGCCGGCTCATGAACGTCGGTAAGGACGGGAAGCCCGGTTGTTTCTCGCACTTCAGCAAGAACAGGAAGCCCCTTTTTAAGCCCGACGCCGCGAGCTGAAGACGCGCTTGTCCGGTTCGCTTTATCAAAAGATGTCTTGTAAATGAGGCTAATGTTCAGCCGGCTTGCGATTTCTTTCAAAGCGGAAGCGCATTCGATAGCATGATCGCGGCTCTCCAGAACGCATGGGCCAGCTATGACCGCAAGCGGCAGGTGGTTGGCGATAGAAACAGTGCCGTCGGGCCCTTTGAATTCTACAATATTTTCGCTCTTGATCATTCTTGCGCTCCCGCCGCGATTCTGGCGAAACACCTCTAGGCCCGCGGCATAAGGCGGTGCAAGTGATCTTATGGTATCAGATGCTTTATGACAGACCCGCTTCTCATCGCCCGTGAGGTCCTTACTCAGGAAATCAAAGGGCTCGAAATGCTTAAAATTGCGCTGGGGGAAGATTTCGCCGGCGCTGTGGCTCTGCTGAACAGCGCCGAAGGCCGTGTGGTGGTAACGGGGATGGGCAAATCTGGCCATGTGGCGCGCAAGATCGCCGCCACGCTCGCATCGACAGGCACGTCAGCAATTTTTGTGCATCCAGCCGAAGCCAGTCATGGCGATCTCGGCATGATTTCCGACAAGGATATAATCCTAGCTTTGTCAAAATCGGGTGAAACCGCCGAACTGGGCGATCTTCTTGCTCATGCAGCGCGATTCACCATTCCGGTTCTGGCGATAACGTCCGAATTACAATCGACGCTAGCCAAAGCCGCCGTTGTGACGCTGGGACTTCCGCCCGCGCAAGAGGCGTGCGGTGAGACATTGGCGCCGACAACGTCAACGACGATGATGATGGCGTTGGGAGATGCGCTGGCGGTAGCGCTGTTAAGAGAAAAAGGCTTTACCGCCGGCGATTTTCGGGGCTTCCATCCCGGCGGCAGACTGGGAGCGGCGCTGCGGCGCGCTCGCGATTTGATGCATGGCAGCGAGGCTCTACCGTTGATCGATGAGCAATCGCCTATGCCCATGGTCTTGCAACAGATCACAAATGGCGGATTTGGGTGCGTTGGGGTGATTGACACCAACGGCGTCCTGCGCGGGGTCATCACCGACGGCGACATCAGGCGGCAAGTTGATAAAGTCTCTGACAGGATTCAGGCGCGCGATGTCATGACAAAAGATCCGCGCACGGCCACTCCCGATACGCTGGCTGGAGATGTTCTCGCCTATATGAGCCGGAACAAAATCACGTCAGTGTTTGTTATCGAGGATAAAAGGCCGGTGGGAATTATTCACGTTCATGACTGCCTTTCCATCGGCGTACTTTGATGACTATGCACAGGTGATTTAATCGGCATGGCAGAGCGTCCGGCGATTGTCTGGTTTAGAAACGATTTGCGGACGGAGGACAATCCTGCGTTGCACGCGGCGCGTGAAACCGGAGCGCCGGTTATTCCTATATATATTCTCGACAAGGATATAGCGCATTTTCCGGGCGCCGCTTCGCTATGGTGGTTACATCACAGCCTCTCCAGTCTCGCTGGCGATCTAAAAAACGCCGGCGCAAAGCTGATATACCGCAGTGGAAAGAGTGCGGACGTCTTGAAAAGTCTAGTTAAGGAGACGAATGCAGAACATGTTTTTTGGAACCGGCGATACTACGCCAAGCATGTAGAGATCGACAAAGATCTGAAAAGCGATCTGAAAGCCGGCGGTGTTGCCGTAGAAACATTCAATGGAACGCTTTTGCGCGAACCATGGGAGGTAGAGACGGCGTCCGGCGGACCTTATCGCGTCTATACGCCTTTCTGGAAAGCCCTGAAACAGTTGGGCCCGGCAAGAGCCCACATGCGACCCAATTTACGCAAGATTGTCGGTCCGGCAAATCCACCGAAAAGTGAAAAACTGGCCAGTTGGAACCTGCTGCCAGTCAATCCAGACTGGGCGACGGAAATTGCGGAAACATGGTCGCCGGGCGAACAGGGCGCGCGCGACAGGCTAAACCATTTCCTGAACGACAATATCAACGATTATGCTGACGGACGCGACCGTCCTGATAAGGACTTTACGTCGAGATTATCACCACATCTCTCATTCGGAGAAATCGGACCGCTTCAAATCTGGTCGGCTGTTCATGACAAGATGGCGGACGGAAAAGTCTCTGATAAAGCCGCGATGAAATTTCTATCGGAAGTCGCCTGGCGGGACTTTTCTTATAATTTGCTATTTTACAATGACGATCTCCCGGACAAACCGCTGCGAGAAAACTTCGCCAACTATCCCTGGCGAGACGACCGGGATGGTTTGAAAGCGTGGCGCAAGGGAGAAACGGGATATCCGATTGTGGACGCAGGGATGCGCCAGCTATGGCGCACAGGCTGGATGCACAACCGTGTCCGTATGATTGTCGCCAGTTTCCTTATCAAGGATCTGCTCATTCCCTGGCAGAAGGGTGAAGCTTGGTTCTGGGATACGCTCGTGGACGCTGATCTCGCGAACAACTCCGCCAGTTGGCAATGGGTCGCCGGCTGCGGCGCCGACGCCTCGCCGTATTTCAGGATTTTTAACCCGGTTTCCCAGGGTGAAAAATTCGACCCGGAAGGTCAGTATGTGAGGGAATTCGTACCTGAACTCAAAAATTTGCCGGCGAAATATATTCACGCACCCTGGAAAGCGCCTGAATCCGTACTTGAAGAAGCAGATATAGTGCTTGGAAAATCCTATCCAAATCCTATTATCGATCATGCGAAGGCGCGCGAACGGGCGCTTGAAGGGTATAAAGAGATCAAAAGCGCATAATTTGTGTTCGTAGTGTTTTCGCCCCGCCGTTTGAATACGGCCAAACCGGGAAGAAACATATGGCAAACGATGCAAACCCCGCAGACGCGTTCAAGGATTACCCGTTTTTCTTTCGCCAGGTTTTAAAAATCGCTGGCCGTATCCGCTACGGCACGCTGATGTTTATTTTGCCGGACGGGAAATCGATCACCTTTGAAGGCGAAGACGAGCGCGACGCTAGGGGTGTTATCAGCGTTTCAGACTACGGTTTTGCCAAGCGGGCTATTCTTGGGGGCGATATCGGCTTTTTTGAAAGCTATGCCGACGGACAATGGGACACGCCGGCGCTCGCCGATTGCCTTTATATTTTCGCGCGCAATGCAGAACACGTGCAGGATGCGTTTAAAGGTTCAACCCTGATCAGCCTGGTGCAAAATCTTCGTTCGGTCTGGAACAAGAACACTAAAGCCGGTTCGAAGAAGAACATCGCGGCGCATTACGATCTCGGCAACAGCTTCTATGAGAAGTGGCTTGATCCGACGATGACCTATTCTTCTGCGAAATATGAGGCGCCGCAAGCAAATCTGCGCGACGCCCAACTAAACAAATATAGAAGCCTTGCCGCTGCTATCGATTTGAAAACCGATGAGCATGTTCTGGAAATCGGTTCCGGCTGGGGTGGGTTTGCGGAGTTTGCTGCAAAAGACATCGGCGCGAATGTGACGGGCCTGACAATTTCCCCGGCGCAATATGAATACGCACGCAAACGAATATTCAAACAAGGCTTAAATGACAAGGTTGAATTCAAACTTCTGGACTATCGCGATGTGGACCAGTCTTACGACAAGATTGCTTCCATTGAGATGTTTGAAGCGGTCGGTAAGGAATACTGGAAAACCTATTTTGATAAAGTGCGCGACGCGCTGAAACCCGGCGGCATTGCGGGTCTGCAGATCATTACGATCGCCGACCGGTTTTTTGATCGCTATTCGCGCCAGACTGACTTCATCCAGCGCTATGTTTTTCCAGGCGGTATTTTACCTAGCGATGCGATCTTGAATAATCTCGTGGAAAAAGCCGGGCTTAATATTCGCAGCGCCACTGCGTTCGGCGAAGACTACGCCAGAACATTGCATGAATGGCGAAAACAGTTCTTGTCCGCATGGGACGAAATCAGCCCCCTCGGGTTTGATGAACGCTTTAAAAAACTCTGGCGATTTTATCTCGCCTATTGCGAGGCTGGCTTCAAAGCGGGCACGACCAATGTTCGTCAGGTGGCGGCGCAGCGCGTCTAGGCGGGCGTGTACTCCAGGTCAACGAGCCGCTGTTCTTTAATAATCAATATACGATCCATTCGTTTGGCGAGCCGCTGATCGTGCGTGGCGATGACCGCGGAAAGCCCCTCCTCGCGCACAAGACGCAAGAGGGCGTCAAAAACAACATCAGAAGTTTTGGGATCAAGATTTCCGGTCGGTTCATCCGCCAGCAATATTTTCGGTCTGTTAGCGAGAGCGCGGGCGATGGCGGTGCGCTGCTGTTCACCGCCGGAAAGCTGCCCCGGCTGATGATGAAGGCGTTCGCCCAGCCCCATCACGGTGAGCAGCCGCTCTGCTTCTTTCTCGGCGTCGCCTTTTTTTACGCCGCCAATAAGCTGCGGGAGGGCGACATTACCGAGTGCTGTAAATTCCGGAAGCAGATGATGGAACTGATAAACAAAGCCCAGCGTATCGCGGCGGATACGCGTGCGCTCAGCATCATTGAGGCGCGACGTGGCGCGGCCAAGGATTTCCACCTCGCCCGCCGAAGCGTTTTCAAGAAGACCGGCGATATGCAAAAGCGAAGATTTGCCGGAGCCCGACGGCCCCAACAGCGCGACGGTTTCGCCCGCGACTAAAGAGAAATCGATATGTTCGACGACAACGAGATCGCCATAGCGGCGTGCGACATCGTTCAGGCGTAGGACGGGTGCAGCGCTATTCATAGCGTAGCGCCTCCACCGGATCGAGTTTCGCCGCCCGCCATGCTGGGTAAAGTGTTGTGATAAACGACATGAAAAGTGAGAATCCCGAGATAAGAAGCACTTCGCTGAATTCCAGTTTCGCCGGCACGCCGTCAAGATAATAAACTTCCGCGGGAAACAGGTCGGTCTGGAATAGATTCGAAAGCCCGTTCTCGATAGCGTCGATGTTCAACACAAAAAGCGAACCCAGAATAATTCCCGCAAGCGTGCCGAGCACGCCGATCATCGCGCCTGATAGGACGAAAATGCGCAACACAGATCCTTGCGTTGCGCCCATGGTGCGCAGAACCGCGATGTCGCCTGTCTTGTCTTTCACAAGCATAATCAGCCCGGTGACGATGTTCAGCGTAGCGACGATGATAATCAGAAACAGTACGAGCCGCATTGCGAAACGCTCAATCTCGAGCGCGTTAAAATAACTCTGAAAGCGCTGCTGCCAGTCGAAAACGTTTAAATCCGGTGCGACGCCGGCGAGCTGCTCATGATAGGATTTGATCCGCTCAGGATTTTCAACGAAGACCTCTATTTTCTGCACTGTATCGTCAAATCCAAAAAAGAGTTGCGCCTGTTCCAGCGGCATGAAGCCGTATATGGCGTCATATTCTGCGTTGCCCACATGAAAGATGGCCGCCAGCGTGTAGGTCTTGCGCCGCAAGGTGCGACCGAACGCGGTCTCCGGCCCCTGTCCTGAAATCAGTGTTATCGGATCGCCTGCGCGCACGCCGAGCTGGCTGGCGATACGGCTGCCAAGCGCAATCTCGTTGCCGCCGCGTTCTCCCAGTCCGAAGCTATCGAAACTGCCGTCGACCACATGGTCGGGACCCGTGACATAGTTATTTTTCAAAAGGTCGTCGCGCCGGACGCCGCGCACCACCATGCCGGTTTCACCGGCGGCGCTGGCAAAGACGGGAAGTTCGATCAGCGGGGTTGCGTCCCGCACGCCGTCTACGCGCGACAGCGCATCGGTGAGCGCGTTGTAGTCGGTCAGAGGCGTTTCGGCCTGAACATGCGCGTGACCGTTCACGCCCAGCAACTGGTCAAGCAGCGTCAGGCGAAACCCCTGCATGATAGACATGACGGAGATCAGCGCCGCGACCGCCAGCATGATCCCGCCAAACGCGATCATTGAGATCAGCGATACGCCCTTGCCCGACCGGGTCGCCGCCAGATAGCGTCGCGCGACCATCCATTCGAAAAACGAAAAAGGCTTCGTTGCGGCGGGCGCTGAACGCTCAGTCATATGAAAGCTCTTTTTTCACAGACGCCGCGATCTGCGCAGCGGCGGCGTCAACGGCGCAGGTTGATTTCTCGCCGTCGGCGCGCCGTTTGATCTCCGCCTCGCCATTTTCAAGGCCGCGCGGTCCAATGACAATCTGATAAGGCAGGCCGATCAGATCCATGCGCGCGAATTTTTCACCCGGCCGCGCGCCCGTATCGTCATAGAGAACCTCGACGCCCTGCCCGGTAAGTTCATCATAGATTCTGGCGCAGGCCTCATCACACGCGTCATCGCCCGCCCGCAAATTGACAAGGCCTGCATGAAACGGCGCGACGGACGCCGGCCATTTGCAGCCGTCATCGTCGTGATAGGCCTCGATGATGGCGCCGAGAAGCCGCGACACGCCAACCCCGTAAGAACCCATCTGCACAGGGATTTCGCCGCCTTCCGGACCGGCGACAACGGCCTTCATCGGTTTGGAATATTTATCGCCGAAGAAAAAGATATGACCGACCTCTATGCCGCGTGCCGAAACACGGTTCGCCGCATCGACCTCTTTTTCAAAATCCGCTTCGTCATGCATTTCATCGGTCGCGGCGTAATGGGCGGTAAACTGATCGATGACAGGCTGTAAGTCGCCGTCGAAATCGATGTCCTTTTTCGGCGTGTCCATGTCCACAAGCTGGCGATCGCAGTAGACGGCGCTCTCCCCGGTATCGGCCAGTACGATGAATTCATGGCTTAAATCGCCGCCGATCGGCCCCGTCTCCGCGCGCATGGGTATCGACTTAAGTCCCATGCGGGCGAAGGTGCGCAGATAAGCGACAAACATTTTATTATAGCTTTCGCGCCCAGCCGATTCGTCGATGTCGAACGAATATGTGTCCTTCATCAGAAATTCACGGCCGCGCATGACGCCGAAACGCGGGCGGATTTCATCTCGGAATTTCCACTGAATATGATAGAGCATTTTCGGCAGATCCTTGTAGGACCTGACGCCGGCGCGAAAAATCTCCGTGATCATTTCTTCATTCGTGGGACCGAACAGCATTTCGCGATCGGCGCGGTCGGTAATCCTGAGCATTTCCTTGCCATAGGCGTCATAGCGTCCGCTCTCGCGCCACAGCTCCGCAGACTGGATTGTCGGCATCAGCATTTCCACGGCGCCGGCGCGGTCCTGTTCTTCTCGCACTATCTGTTCGATTTTTTTCAAAACCCGAAAGCCGAGCGGCAGCCAGGCGTAAATCCCTGCGCCTTCCTGGCGGATCATGCCCGCGCGCAGCATCAGGCGATGCGAGGCGATCTGAGCGTCGGCGGGGGTTTCTTTCAATAAAGGCAGATAATATCGGCTGAGACGCATGCGAAATTCCGGATTGCAGTTTCGCATGCCTTCTAGGAAGGCCCGCCGCGCTTGTCTATCCGGGGGTATCCTGCGCAGCGATTTCGGACATCGCAGGCGCCAGTTCAAAGCTGGCGACAAAAGATTGACCAAGCACCGCCACGGCCCAATAGGCGAGCGCCAGACATATGATGAGCGCGCGCACCGCCTAGCGCCCTTCCCGGCAGAATTCGCCGGAGTTGACAATTCGCGCGCCGCCCGGCGTCAGATGCAGATCAAAACGGCGTAATAACCGACGGCTGGCCCATCCGGCTCTGTCTTGCCGGCGGTAGACGATGACGCTGGTATCCGGATTTTCGGGCGTTTCATTGTCCACCCGGACGATGGCGCCGCTGTTCTGTGCGAGCAGAAACGTCTGTTGCGCCGCACAAGGACCGGGGCGCAGAACGATCATGTCTCCGGCGGCCCCCGCCGCGGCGATGGAGAAAGCTATGCCGGCTATGATCATGCGTCCCGCCTCCATGGAGACGGTGTTGCATTGATGGCGCCAGATTAAGGATTAACGCGGATGAGAGGCGCTCCGCCGTGGGCCAGCCGGTCAACGGGGCTGGAAACGGCTGCGGATGGTGCGGTCGAGAAGACTCGAACTTCCACGGGTTGCCCCACAGCGACCTCAACGCTGCGCGTCTACCAATTCCGCCACGACCGCAAATCATCAGCGAAGGGGGCGGGAGATAGCAAAAGCAATCCCCGGTGTGAAGCCCATTCCGGAACGAAACCGCCCTGAAAATCCTGACTTTCAACCGTTTTAACGCCTGCCAGTGGCGAATGGCGCATATTCCGGCGCCTTGCCGCACCGCCGGAAAAGCGCCATCTAGACGGAACGCCGCCAGGCGCCGGATCGCAGCATGAGCCTTGTTACAGACATGACGGACCCGACCCGAACAGAACCGGCTTTGAAAGTCTGGCGCGATGCGCCGGCGCAATGGGCTGTCTCTACCGGGCGCATCGATTATGAAACCGCCGTATCCTTCATGGAGACGCGCGCGGCGGCCATCCGCGCCGGCGATGCGGACGAACTTGTCTGGCTTCTGGAACACCGGCCGCTTTATACCGGCGGCACCGGCGCGAAACCGGACCACCTTCTGCTGGCGGACCGCTTTCCGGTCTATAAAAGCTCCCGGGGCGGACAATACACCTACCACGGTCCCGGCCAGCGCGTCGCCTATGTGATGCTGGACCTCGAAAAACGCGGCAAGGATATCCGCGCCTTCGTGCATGCGCTTGAACAGTGGATCATCGAGACCCTCGGCGAATTCAACGTCCGGGGCGAACGCCGCGACGGACGCGTCGGCGTCTGGGTTGACCGGACGGAACCGGGCGGGCCGCGGCGCGAAGACAAAATCGCGGCAATCGGCGTTCGCGTAAGACGCTGGGTGAGCTTTCACGGCATCGCGCTCAATGTTGAACCTGACTTGTCGCATTTTTCCGGCATCACGCCCTGCGGCATCGCCGAGCCCGGCCTTGGCGTCACCAGTCTCGTGGACCTTGGCCTGCCGATTACGCTGGACGACGCCGACCAGGCGCTTCAGCGCGCTTTCACGCGTATTTTCGGCGCTGCGGAGACAGCGCCCGCGCCGGTTTTAAATGCGGCGGCGCTGACCTAGACAGCTCAAATCAGCGGCGGTTGCGAAAGGCATGCGCCTTTCACGCTGCGCCCGTCTTTGCATCACCTCTCCTCCATCCAGTCGATGGCCGCGCCATAAGCCGCCGATATTTTGTCCGCCGAGCAACACATGGAGACGATTTCCCAGACATATTCATGGCGATTAAGCGCTTCCGGCGTTTCGGCGGCTACGGATGTTTCGTCAGCCCAGCGCCCGCGTTTGCGTTTCCAGTCTCGGGGCGTTTTCCCTTTTCTGCTCTGTTTCATATTTTCGCTCCGTATGCGTATCTGTTCACTGCAGGCGCGTCATAGCCTTTCGCGCCGCGAAAGTGGACAAATCAAGACTCCAGCGCGAGCGCGCAACGCCTCAGCCGTCCGGACAAGTTTTATCGTCACCGCCTTTCATGCGAAAGCGAATGCATAAGGTGGAGAGATTGCGCGAGACGCGAAACTTCCTTTTCAATAACAATAGCGGAGGCTTTGCGCCCCCCGACCGCGAATGCGGTCTAATCATATCGTGCGCGCCTTCGCGCGCGGGCCGGCTTATGCATCATCGCCAACCGAATGCCGCCGGCGCGCGTTCCGCCTCAGACGGGCGTTCCGCGCGTGTCACCCAGGGGCTCGGTTGCAGGTGAATTGGGACCCCAACCCCAATTAACGGCCGGGACTAAGCTGGCGTCCGATCCCCCGTCCGCATGGATTACATGCGTTTGGAGTAACGGGGGCGCCAATCGCCCGACCGCGAACGCGGTCAAATTATAACCTGCGCGCCTTTGCGCGCGGGGCGCCGCGATCCGGATCAGCAAGCTACGGCAGCGCTTACCGTCTCTCCGCATCCGGACTGCCGCGCAGTATAGGCCAGGTTCAAAAGGGGGTGGATATCTACCCACCAACACTGGGTTTTTTTGAAGAATTCAACACATAGGTTGTATTTTTCAACGCGCGATTCACGTAAAAGGGGTGCGCGAATGGCGCCGTTTACGCGTCGGACCGCGAGGCGAAGGGAGAGTGTTCATGCCCAAACAGGTGCTTGTCACCGGGATCAGCGGATTCATCGCCAAACATGCCGCGCTGGAGCTTCTGAAACGCGGATATGAAGTACGCGGTACAATACGTGCGCTGAACAAGGCTGAACAGGTCAAGGCCTCGCTGGCTGAAGCGGGCGGCGATATCGCGCGCCTGTCATTCGCATCCGCCGACCTCACCCGGGACGAAGGCTGGGCGGAAGCGGTGGAGGGTTGCGAAGGCGTGATGCATGTGGCCTCGCCGTTTCCGCTGTCGCAGCCCTCAGATCGCGACGCGTTGACGCCCGCAGCGCGCGGCGGCGTCCTGCGCGTCCTGAACGCCGCCGGAAAAGCGGAACGCATCATCCTCACCTCATCCATGGTCGCCATGATGTACTGTCCGGACCGGCCGAAATCTTTTCCCGTGACAGAAAATGACTGGACGGATTTATCGTGGTCCGCGCTTTCCGCTTATCAGGTTTCGAAAACCAAGGCGGAAAAAGCGGCGTGGGACGCGGCTGTCGAAGGCGGATATAAACATCGCCTGACGACGGTGAACCCCGGTTTCGTCCTTGGCCCGCCGCTTGACGACGATATCGGCGCTTCGCTGGAAGTCATCCGTATGCTTATGACCGGCGCCTATCCCGCCCTGCCGCCCGCCAGCTTTCCCATCATAGATGTGCGCGATCTCGCCGCCATACATGTGAAGGCGCTTGAAAACCCCGAGACCGGCGGGCGCAGATTGATTGCCGCGGGCGAGACCTTGTCCCTGCGCGACATTGCGGAAATCTTGCGCAATGCGTTTCCTGACAGGGCGAAGAGTATCCCGGTCCGCACCCTGCCCGCATGGCTGGTGCGCGTCGCGGCGAATTTCGATCGCAATCTCGCCGCCGTCATTCCGGATCTGAATGCTGTCCCGCAGGCGCAAAGCGACTATGTGAAAGGGTTAACGGGCGTTGCTTTCCGGCCTGCCCGGGACGCCGTTATTGACGCCGCCCGCGCGCTGGAGCGCATTAAAATGATTTAATAATCTCTGGATCAGTCAAACCCTCCGGAATTTTGGGACTTTTTACCCATATCCATGTTAGTCAAGTGAACAAGTACAGGAGTTTAGACCCCGTGAAGTATCAAACGATCATTTTCGCTTTCGTAACGCTTGGCGCCGCCGGTTTAGCGTTTGGCGCAGCCGGGGCCGGCGCGTTTGCGCAAGACGCCGCTGCGCCTGAAAACGCCGCCGCCCAGCAATCTGTCCAGCAATCCGCCCCCCTATCTGACGCAAGTGCAGGAGAGGAAAACACGGTGGAAGTCGACGCCGATAATATGGCGGACATGCTGAACGGGCGCCAGCAGCTGGAACAGACCGTCACCCTGAAGCGGTCCGTGAATGGTGAAGTCATCGAATCCGACAAACGCACCGTTACCTATGACCGTGACGATCCTTATCGCCAGACGGAAGCCGGGCGCAGCACGGTTGAAGAACTGAAAGCCGCGTTTGACGGCGAGGCGCTGACCCGCACAGAAGCGTTTGAGGAAGCAAAGCTCGACTTCGCCATCGCGGATGTCGACCGCAACGGCGCCATGACGGCCGAAGAATTCGCCGGTCTCGTCAACACGTGGCGGGAAAACAACGCGCGCCGCATTGCAGCGCCTACGCGGGAAATTGCCCGCCAGCGCGAATATGACGCGTTTCTTGAAGAGATCGATCCGGATACGGCGGATATGCAGGCCCGCGCTTACGCCCGGGAAAAGTTCGCATTCATGGCGGGCGCTGCAGAAACCTTGAGCCTGCAGGATTTTATCCGCGAACAATTGCTCGACTTTGATTCCATGGATGCGGACAAGGACAGGATTTTACGCGACGAGGAATTGATGCGTTACCGTGCGCTCAATCTCGGCGAGACCATCGCCGCGCAATAAGTTTTCAGTCCCGCATCAGGCTGAAAAACCGGCCGATGCTGATAAATTCATCGCGCATCCGCGCTTCGCGCGCTTTGGCCTCTTCGTCCGCGCCCCAGCGTTCTTCCTGAAAGCGCTCATCGACGCGCGAGGCTTCGAAAACATCGTCAGCGGGATAGGCGCCGCGCCACAGGGCGAGCGCCATCGCCGCCGACCCTGTAATGGCCGTCGCGAGCCGCAGGGCGAAGAGGGTTTCCGGCGCCGCGCCAAGGAGCGCGTTTCTGACGGCTTCGGCGGCGATCCCCGGCTGGGCGACGGCGACAATGCCGCTGGTGGAGATGAGCGCCGCGCCAAGATCATCGCGCAGAAAGTCGAGATAAGGGTCCCAGGCGGCGGCCTGTCTGTCCACAAGCGCCGCCGGCGTTTCCGCCCTGTAGCAGACAAGATCGGAATTCAGATATTCAAGAATTTCATTGCGCCACATTTCGCCGGCCTCTTCGCCGCCGTCGATCGCCGTTGAGAGAATGCCCGTCAGCGGCATGGCGTTCTGGTCGATGATTTTTTCCTGCGCCGCCCATTCATCGGCCAGCGCCGCGCCGAGGCTTTCAGTGGGAGCCGATAGCGGGTTTTTCGCCTTGGTGCGCGCGTTGCGCCCATCGAGCATCAGATGAAACCGGCCGTGGATTTTCTCCAGAGAAACATCCTTGTAAAAAGGTTTGATGGGGGGCGCGGACGTCATTTCAAGTCCTCCGGCCATTCGCAAACCGCTTCGCCATCGAAGGAGAAGAAATTCCATGTCTCGCGCATATGTCCCGTCAGCGGCGCTGTCAGGGTCATGGTCCGGCGGGTGACGGGATGCGCAAAACGCATGGCGCGGCAGAACAGATGCAGCTTTGATGAAACGCCTTCAAGGCGCGCCGCCGCGCCGCCATATTTGCCGTCGCCGACGATCGGGCAGCCTATAGCGGCGGCGTGAACACGCAATTGATGCGTCCGGCCCGTTACCGGCTGCATGGCGAGAAACGCGACGACGCCCGCCTCTTCCAGGGTTTGATAATGCGACAGGGCGGTCTTGGCGTCCTCGCCTTCCGCCGGGACCATGCGCTGCTGGCCGGGGCTCTCCTGACCGGCGCCGCCGATCCGCACCATGCGCTTGGCGACAGGCAGATTGATGGTGCCCTCGGCGGGCCTTGGAACGCCCGCCGTCAGCGCCCAGTAGGTTTTTTCGATATCCCGGCCCTTGAACGCTTCGCTGAGCGCCTGCGCGGCCTTGCGCGTTTTCGCGACCAGCATAAGCCCGCCGGTGTCCTTGTCGAGCCGGTGCACAAGCCGCGGGCGTTCGCCGTCTTTTTCCAGCGCCGCCAGCATGCCGTCAATGTGACGCGTCGCGCCTGAACCGCCCTGCACGGGGAGACCGAACGGTTTGTTGAGCGCGATAAGCGCATCGTCTTCGAAAATAATCAGCTTACGAATGGCGTCCGCGTCTTCCGGATTGAACCGGCGTGGCGGCTTGTTCTGTTTCTGCTCCGTCAGCGGCGGAATGCGGATTTCATCGCCGGTTTCAAGACGGCGGTTCGATTTGGCGCGCCCGCCGGAAACCCGCACCTGTCCCTTTCGCAGTAACTTTTCCAGCTCGCCGTGCCGCACAGCGGGAAAATGCGTCCTGAACCAGCGGTCGAGGCGCATCCCCGCTTCATCGGGTCCGACGGTTTTTGTCTGTACGCCGCTCATGTGAGCTGGCGTCCGATAAAAAGCCCAGCCAGCAATCCGCCGATCGAGAATATGACGGACGCCCCGAGATAGAGTGCGGCGATCATCAGCGTGCGGTCGCGATAGAGTGTGACCGTATCGAGAGAAAATGTAGAAAACGTCGTGAAGGCGCCAAGCAGACCGACTGTCAAAAACGCCCGCAAGGCCGGACTCGCCGGTTCGCGCGCCGAGAGCCAGACGATAACCAGCCCCATAATCATGGACCCGGCGACATTCGCCGCGAGCGTGCCCCAGGGAAAATTCGGGCCCAGCCAGTGCAGCGCCGCGCGCGAAACGCCGTGACGCGCCATGGCCCCAAGCGCGCCGCCGGCGCCGACCGCAATCCAGATTGTGCCGCTCATCGCTCTTTCCTCATGAACGGGGACAGGACTAGCCGGTAAAGTGGTTTGTCTTCAATGGATTCAAGGCCGATTTTCATCTCTCTTGTGCGGACAGTCAGGCTGCGGGATTGAAAGATCCGGTCCCAGAAGCTGAAGATCGCCCCATAATTCGAATGGGTGTCTTTCATCACGGCGTGATGATGCACCCAGTGGATGGACGGCGTGATGATCAAGCGCGACAGACCTTGCTCCCATCGTTCCGGCAGCCGGAAATTCGAGTGATGGAATATCACGGCGCAAATGAAAACCGTTTCGAATATCAATATATGCGTGAGCGGTATGGCCAGCACAATAATGGGAATAAGCCGCAACAACGCGGAGACAACCACTTCGCCGAGGTGAAACCGCACAGCGCTCGTTGAGTCCAGAAATTCATCGAAATGATGCACGCGATGAAATCGCCACATCGCCGGCACGCGATGCCAGGCGCGATGCAGCCAGTAGGTCCACAAATCCAGAAGAATGATATCGGCAAGCAGAACGGTCAGGCTGTTCTGCAATGGCGCCGGGCGCGCCCAGAGCAGATCATTGGCGCCAAAGGCGGCGATCGGCGTGATGATCAGGGGCGATGCAAGCAGGATAATCGCCCAAAGACCCATATTGCGGATGAGCCGCGCCTTGCCGGGCGGATAGGGCGCCGCCGCGCGCAAACGCTCCCCGATAAAAAACAGACCAAACACGCCGCCTGCGACCAGCAGCTTTGCGCCGCCGGGAACCGCCTCGAGGAGTTGCCAACTGTTCGTCACCATCTCAGATATGATCAAAACGCTTCATATGTGAAACGCCGGCCACACAAAGCCTCAGGATGAAGGCTCTTTATTCCGATGGATTGAGAAATTTCCATCACGACCCGGACTGTTCCCGCCGCTTTTTGTTCCAGTAGTCGAGGCGTTTGGCGATCTCCTTGTCAAAGCCGTACTGAGAGGGCTGGTAAAACGCCTGCCGCTCCATGCCGGGCGGGAAATAATTCAGCGCCGCGAACCCTTCTTCCGTATCGTGATCGTAGACATAGCCTTGTGAATAGCCGAGGTCTTTCATCAGCCTTGTGGGCGCGTTCATAGCGTGGGGCGGCGGCATGAGCGAGCCGGTGTCGCGCGCGGCGGCTTTCGCCTGTTTGAACGCCACATGCGAGCGGTTGGATTTCGGCGCCGTTCCCAGATAAGCGACCAACTGCCCGATGGCGATTTCGCCCTCAGGCTGGCCGAGAAATTCGTAGGCGTCTTTCGCCGCGACAGCCAGCGGCAGCGCCTGCGGGTCGGCGTTGCCGATGTCTTCCGACGCGATCACCACCAGCCGCCGCAAAATAAATTTCGGGTCTTCGCCGCCGGCCAGCATGCGCGCGGCCCAGTAGAGCGCCGCGTCCACGTCAGATCCCCGAATGGATTTCTGCAAGGCGCTGGCGAGGTTGTAGTGCGACTCCTGCCCCTTGTCGTAAACGGGCGCCCGGCGCTGGACGATTTCGCCAAGCTCCGCCGGTTCGATGGGTTTGCGTGTCTCGGGCTCGGCGAAAATTTCTTCCGCGAGATTTAGAACGAAGCGGCCGTCGCCGTCGGCCATGCCCCGCAGCGCCGCCCTCGCTTCATCCGTTAGCGGAAGGTCTCGCGCTTCTTCCACCTCGGCGCGCTGCAGTAGTTTTTCCAGCGCGTCGTCATCGAGGCGGTTGAGCGTGAAAACCTGCGCGCGCGACAAGAGCGCGGCGTTCAGTTCAAATGACGGGTTTTCCGTCGTGGCTCCAATCAGCGTAATCACCCCCGCCTCAACATGCGGCAAGAACCCATCCTGCTGCGCCTTGTTGAAACGGTGAATTTCATCAACGAACAGAAGCGTGCCCTTCCCTGCCGCGCGCCGCGCCTTCGCCCGCTCGAACACTTTGCGCAAATCGGCGACGCCGGAAAAAATCGCAGAGATCTGTTCAAATTCGAGATTCGCGTCATCGGCGAGCAGCCGCGCAATCGTCGTTTTGCCGACGCCCGGCGGCCCCCAGAGGATGACGGAAGACAGCCGCCCGGCGTCCAGCATGCGCCTGAGCGGCGCGCCCTTCGCCAGCAGATGATCCTGCCCCACAACATCATCCAGTTTCGCCGGACGCAGTCGGTCCGCCAGCGGCCGCGGCGCGTCTTTTTCAAGCCCGGCGGATTGGAAGAGGTCTGACAATGCGGGTCCTTTTGCGGTTATGCGTCTTCATGGGAGATTGGCTTAACCGAAGTCCTCATCCTGAGGCGCCGCAAAGCGGCCTCGAAGGATGTACGGCAAGCTTAGTCTTTACGTCACATCCTTCGAGGCTCGCGAATGTAATCCGCTCGCGCCTCAGGATGAGGTTTCGTCTCCTCGTCACCGCCCAACGCGCCAGGGCACGATGCGCCCGCCCGTATCGATCTCAAGCTCCCAGCTACGCGCCGTTCTGGCGATCTCACGCGCGAGTTCCGCCGCCGTTTCAACATTTCGTCCGTTGACGGAAACAATCTTGTGGCCGGGGCGCAGGCCGCGCCGCGCCGCGAAAGAACGCGATTGCACATTCGCCACCACAACGCCTTTTGAGAGCGGATCGAGCCCAAGCTCCTCGCTATAGCGCGGCGACAGGTTGGCCACGGTAACGCCGTTCAGCGGATGATTGCCTTCAAGCTCGCGCGGGTCGCGCGCCGGGCTTTCCGGCGGCAGGGCCAGGGTGACGTTTGCGTTCCGGGTCCTGCCGTTCCGGACATAGACAATCTCGGTGCTGTCGCCCTCATTATTGACGCCGACGCGATATTGCAGCGTTTGCGAATCGAACACCGGCTGGCCGTCGACTTCGATAATAACGTCGCCCGGTTCAATGCCCGCTTCATCCGCCGGTCCGCGTTCCCAGATATCATCCACAATGGCGCCGGCCGGCCGGTCAAGCTTCAGGGCCTTGGCCATGTCCGCCGTGACGGTGCTGGAGGAGGCGCCGATCCACGGGCGCACCAGCGCCGTCCCGCTGATCGCCGACTTGATGACCTGCTGCACAAGGCGCGAGGGAATGGCGAATCCGATGCCGTTCGAGCCGCCGGAACGCGAATAGATCGCCGAGTTGACGCCGACGACACGCCCGTCAATGTCAATGAGCGCGCCGCCGGAATTGCCCGGATTGATGGCCGCGTCCGTCTGTATAAAGAACTGATAGTCGGAAATCGAAACCGCCGTGCGCGCCAGCGCTGAAATGATGCCGCTGGTGACCGTCTGGCCGACGCCGAACGGATTGCCGATGGCGAGCACCACATCGCCCACCTCGATTGAATCCGAATTGGCGAAGACCAGATATGGTAAAGGCTCGTCAACCTCAATGCGCAACACCGCAAGATCCGTCTGCGGATCGGCCATCATCAGTTCGGCTTCGTATTCGCGCCGGTCATTCAGGACAACCTTGATCTCCGTCATGCCTTCAATAACATGGTTGTTGGTGACGACCAGCCCCTCCGGACTGACGATCACGCCGGAGCCCAGCGAATTCTGCACGCGCTCGCGCGGCGCGCCGAAATCGCCGCCGCCGAAAAAGCGCTCAAAGAACGGATCGCCGGCGAAGGCGCTGCGCTGCTGCACCACGCGGCGGGTATAGATGTTGACGACCGCCGGCGCCGCCCGCTCCACAACGGGCGCGAAAGACAGTTTCACCGCTTCGAGCGACTGGGGCACGGCGGAAGGCGCGCCGCCGATGGATTCCGCAGCCATTTCCGGCGGCGTCAATTCCTCATCGCTGCGCGTTTCCGGCGCCGGTTGCGCACAGGCGGCGTTCATCGCGAGCATAAGGGCGCCAAGACCGGCGAACAGATAACGAAACATCAAAAAAGTCCTCCAGAACAAAAGAACGCGCGGGAAATATATCCCCGCGCGCCCCTTAATCAAACCATCAGCCGTTTCGGCGAAATGTCTACTCGTCGTCGCCGTCATCCTCGACGCCCATGAAAGGACCGGAATCCTGACCCTTGGCGTCTTCGTCGCGATCGACGAATTCGATGACCGCCAGCGGGGCGTTGTCGCCATAGCGGAAACCCGCCTTCATGATGCGGATATAGCCGCCGTCGCGCGCCTCGTAGCGCGGCCCTATCGTATCGAACAGTTTTTTCGCCATGTCCTTGTCGCGGATTGACGACACGACCTGACGGCGAAGATGCAGCGCGCGGCCTTCGTCCTTTGACGCATGTTTGGCTTTCGTCACGAGCTTTTCGACGATGGGGCGAAGTTCTTTCGCCTTCGGCAATGTCGTTGTGATCTGCTCATGCTTGATCAGCGCGCAAGCCATATTGGCGAACATCGCCTTGCGATGTTCGTGGGTGCGGTTCAGTTTTCTGTGCGCCATCCCGTGTCGCATGGCTTTTTCTCCTTACGCTGACGTTGTGTCAGTTATTCATCAAACTTTTTAGCGAGGTCTTCGATATTGTCAGGCGGCCAGTCCGGCACATCCATGCCGAGATGCAGACCGAGGCCGGCCAGCACTTCCTTGATTTCATTCAGGGACTTGCGTCCGAAATTCGGCGTGCGGAGCATTTCCGCTTCTGTTTTCTGAATGAGGTCGCCGATATAAACGATATTGTCGTTCTTCAGGCAGTTCGCCGAGCGCACGGACAGTTCCAGTTCGTCAACCTTGCGCAGCAGCGCCGGGTTAAACGGCAATTCTTCGCGCGCGTCGCCGCCGGTTTCGCTCTTCGGCTCATCGAAATTGATGAAAATCTGAAGCTGGTCCTGAAGAATGCGCGCCGCATAGGCGAGCGAATCATCCGGCGACAGCGAGCCGTCGGTTTCCACTTCCATGATCAGCTTGTCATAGTCGAGAACCTGGCCCTCGCGGGTGTTTTCAACCCGGTAGGCGACGCGGTTGACCGGCGAGTACAGGCTGTCCACCGGGATAAGACCGATAGGCGCGTCTTCCGGACGGTTCTGCTCGGCCTGCGTATAGCCCTTGCCTGTGTTCACAGTCATCTCGATACGCAGATTGGCGCCTTCGTCGAGGTGACAGATCACATGATCCTTGTTGAGGATCTCGACAGAAGACGTCTCTTCGATGTCGGCGGCGGTGACAACGCCCGGCGTGTCTTTTTTGAGCACGAGGCGCTTCGGGCCGTCCGCATGCATGCGCAAGGCAAGCTGTTTCACGTTGAGGACGATGTCCGTCACGTCTTCGCGCACGCCCTGAATGGACGAGAATTCATGGACGACGCCGTCAATCTGGATCGACGTCACCGCCGCGCCCTGCAGCGAAGACATCAGGATGCGGCGCAGCGCATTGCCGAGCGTCAGACCGAAACCGCGCTCCAGCGGCTGCGCGACAATCACAGCCTTGCGGCTGGAATCGGCGCCGGGCGTGACTTCCAGTTTCGACGGGCGGATCAGCTCAAGCCAGTTCTTTTCAAGAATATTCGTGGAATCCATTTGGATATCGCTCTCTTAATCAGTGTCAGAATTAAACGCGGCGGCGCTTGCGCGGACGGCAGCCATTGTGCGGGATGGGCGTCACGTCGCGGATGATGGTGACCGTCAGGCCAGCGGCCTGAAGGGCGCGCAGCGCGCTTTCCCGGCCCGAGCCCGGACCGCGCACTTCAACGCTGACCGTCTGCATGCCGTGATCCATCGCTTTCTTTGCTGCGTCTTCGGCTGCAAGCTGCGCTGCATAAGGCGTCGATTTGCGCGAGCCCTTAAAGCCCATGCCGCCGGCGGACGACCATGCAATGGCGTTCCCCTGTTCATCGGAGATCGTCACCATGGTGTTGTTGAATGACGCGTTCACATGAACGACGCCGGTCGATATGTTTTTACGCTCGCGGCGCTTGACGCGCGTTCCAGCTGCTTGTTTGGCCATCGTTCAGGTGTCCTTATTTCTTTTTGCCGGCGATCGGCTTGGCCGGGCCCTTGCGCGTGCGGGCGTTGGTGTGCGTGCGCTGACCGCGCACCGGCAGGCCGCGGCGGTGGCGCAAGCCCCGGTAGCAACCCTGATCCATCAGGCGCTTGATGTTCACGGCCACGTCGCGGCGCAGATCGCCCTCGACCATGTAATCGCCGTCGATCGACTCGCGGATCTGCAAGACTTCCGAATCGGACAGCTCGTTGACGCGCCGCTCCGGCGCGATGCCTACCTTTTCGCAAATCTCGGCGGCCTTGGCCGGGCCGATGCCGTGAATATAGCGAAGCGCAATGGTAACGCGCTTGTTCGTCGGGATATTGACGCCTGCAATACGGGCCACGGGATTTATTCCTTTTCCTTCATTCTCCGCCCGGTTCAGGCCGGGGGCGTTCTCCGCCCTGATTCCGGCCGGGCGAGCCGTAAAAATTCATTGCGGCGAAACTGCCGCGAACCAAGCAAAGCCCGCGACGGCGCAAGGGCGAAACGCCCACGCCGAGCGAGCTCATCTCCTGTTGGCGGAGAGCGCGTAGGTATAGCCGCGCGCGGGCCGCCGTCAACCGTTTTCCGGACCTATTTTTTGGCCTGGATCGGGTCGAGAATCGCGTCGATTTCGGCGGAAACGGCCGCAACCGTTTTCATGCCGTCCACGGCGCGCAATTTACCCTGTTTCTCGTAATACGGGACCAGGGGAGCCGTCTCATCGCGATAGACGCCAAGGCGCTTCGCGAAGGTTTCTTCATTATCGTCAGCGCGCAGCTCCTCGCCGCGCTCTTTCGTCTCACGGATACGGTTGCGCATCCGGTCGATGAGCGCCGCCTCGTCCACCTTGAGCTCTATCACCGCATCCACGGAAAGGCCCTTTCTGGCGAGAATGTCATCGAGCATCTCCGCCTGCACCAGGGTTCTGGGAAAGCCGTCGAGCAGGAATCCGTTGGCGCAATCCGCCTCCCCGATACGGTCGGAAACGATATTGCCGACAATCTCATCGGAGACGAGCTTGCCGGAATCCATGACCGCCTTGGCTTTGACGCCCACAGGGGTCTGCGCCTTGACCGCCGCGCGCAGCATGTCGCCGGTAGAGAGCTGCGGGATGGCGTAGCGCTCGACGATGTGCGCGGCTTGCGTGCCTTTGCCCGCGCCCGGCGGGCCGAGGAAAATCACGATCATCGCCGGCCCCCGCGCAGCTTCGATTTCTTGATCAGGCTCTCATATTGCTGGGCGACGAGATGACCTTGAATCTGCGACACCGTATCCAGCGTCACCGACACCACAATGAGCAGCGACGTGCCGCCGATATAAACAGGGATCGACTGCTGATACCCGGCCTTCAAAATTTCCGGCAGAATACACACGAATGTCAGATACATGGCGCCGACAAAGGTCAGGCGCGTCAGCACATAGTCCAGATATTCCGCCGTGCGCGCGCCGGGCCGGTAGCCCTGAATAAAACCGCCATATTTTTTCAGATTATCCGCCACGTCTTCCACGTTGAAGACGACAGACGTGTAGACGAACGTAAAGCCGATGATCAGGAACGCATAAAGTGCGATATAGGCCGGGCGCTGAGGCGCAAAGAGGAATGTCAGATCCTGCAGCCATTGCGGCGAGCCGTCGCCCACGGCGCCGGCGGCCGTGGCCGGCAGCAACAGCAGGGATGAAGCGAAGATCGGCGGAATAACGCCGGAAACGTTCAGCTTCAGCGGCAGGTGCGATTTCTCGCCCTGCGTCATGCGCTGGCCCACCTGACGGCGCGGATACTGGACCAGAACCCGGCGCTGGGAACGCTCCATGAAAACCACAAATGCGATCAGCGCCAGGGCCAGGGCGGCGATAACGAGGATCGCGCCGCCGCCAACGCCTGCGCCCGTGCGGCCCTGATCGAGAAGACCGGCGATAGCGCGCGGCAGCTCCGCCACAATGCCGGCGAAAATGATCAGCGACACGCCGTTGCCGACGCCGCGGGCTGTAATCTGCTCGCCGAGCCATAAAAGGAACATCACGCCGCCCACCAGCGTCACCACGGTCGTCAGCAGGAAGAACGGCCCCGGATTATCAACCACAGGCAAACCGCCGCCCGCATTGGACTGCAGGCTGACGGCGATAAAATAGCCCTGCATCGTTGCGAGAAACACCGTCAGATAACGGGTATACTGGTTGATCTGGCGCCGGCCCTGTTCGCCTTCCTTCTTGATCTGCTCAAGCGAGGGAATAACGGCGGACATCAATTGCATAATGATCGACGCCGAAATATACGGCATGATATTCAGTGCAAAGATCGCCATGCGCTCAACCGCGCCGCCGGCGAAAATATTCAGCGTGCCGAGAAGACCATCCTGCTGGCTTTGAAAGCCTTGCGCGAACGCTTCCGGATTAATGCCGGGAATAGGGACGAAAGTCCCGAGACGATAGACAATCAGCGCGCCCAGCGTGAACAGCAAACGTTTTTTCAACTCCTCCGCCTTGGCGAAGGAAGAAAAATTGATGTTCGACGCGAATTGTTCGGCTGCTGATGTCATCTTAACCCATCACTTGAAATGGAAGCGGGAAGCCACGCCCATGTGGGGTTGCGGTTGAAAACCACAACCCTTGGGCCAAAACCCGCTTACTCGCCGCCCTTGATCGAGACGGCGCCGCCGGCCTTTTCCACGGCCGCTTTGGCGCCTGCTGAGGCGTGAGCCACTTCAATATCGATCTTGGCTTTGAGTTCGCCGGTTCCGAGAAGACGCAAACCGTTCTTGGCGCGGCGGATCACGCCCGCTTCAACCAGCATGCCAGCGTCGATTTTCTTGCCGGCGTCAATCTTGCCGGCGTCGATCGCCGATTGCAGACGGCCAATATTAATCTCGACATAAGCCAGACGGTTCGGCTTTTTAAAACCGCGTTTTGGCAGGCGCATATATAGCGGCATCTGACCGCCTTCATAGGCGCGAATGCCGGAAACGCCCGAACGTGACTTCTGGCCTTTAACACCGCGACCGCCGGTCTTGCCCTTGCCGGAGCCGATCCCGCGGCCAACGCGCATACGCTCTTTGCGCGCGCCCTTATTGTCAGATAATTCGTTGAGTTTCATATCTACCTCGACTTTCGACGGCCTTTTCGCTCCCGAATAGCCGCCTCGCCTTTTAAAAGGTCGTAGGTTGTAGTTGGTGATTATCACCTGCCCTACAAACGATTCCCTACAACCTACAAACTATTCTTCAATCACTTCCACCATATGCGCGACCTTGGCGATCATGCCGCGCATGGCGGGCGTGTCCTGCACGTCGCGTGTACGGCCGATTTTATTCAGTCCCAGCCCGATCAGCGTCGCACGCTGATCTTTCGGACGTCTGATGGGGCTGCCCGTCTGACGGATCTTGATGGTGTTGTTCTTTGCCATTCTCGTTCACCTCTTACGCTGCGTCAGCGCCGGCGCCATTGCCTGCATCAGCGCCGCGGCCGCGATTGGAAAGAATGTCCGAGACTTTCTTGCCGCGTTTCGCCGCCATATTGCGCGGGCTCGACTGGTTTTTCAGCGCGTCTACCGTGGCGCGCACCATGTTGTAAGGATTCGACGAACCGATAGATTTCGCCACGACATCCTGCACGCCAAGCGTTTCGAAAATCGCGCGCATCGGTCCGCCCGCGATAATGCCCGTACCGGCGGGCGCCGAACGAAGCACGACCTTGCCTGCGCCCCAGCGCCCATGGGCGTCATGGTGCAGGGTGCGGCCTTCGCGCAAGGGAATGCGCACGAGGTTGCGCTTGGCTTCCTGGCTGGCCTTGCGAATCGCTTCGGGCACTTCACGGGCCTTGCCCTTGCCGAAGCCCACGCGGCCTTTCTGATCGCCGACAACCACAAGCGCCGCAAAACCGAAGTTCTTGCCGCCCTTCACCACTTTCGCAACGCGATTGATGGCGACAAGCTTGTCGACAAATTCGTCGCGCTCTTCGCGGTCGCCCCGGCCTCTGCCTTGGCCGCGTCCTCGGCCTCGTCCTTCTTCTCGAGCCATGACCGTCTACTCCTTAAAAATTCAATCCGGCTTCGCGCGCGGCGTCCGCCAGCGCTTTCACCCGTCCGTGATACCTGTAGCCGCCGCGGTCGAAGACGACGTTTTTCACGCCGGCCTTTACGGCGCGGTCCGCAAGCGATTTGCCGACTTTCGCGGCGGCGTCCTTGTCCGATCCCTTGCCGAATTCCTTTTCGAGCGACGAGGCGGCGGCAAGGGTTTTGCCGTCCTTGTCGTCGATGATCTGCGCCGAGATGTTTTTCGACGAACGGAACACGGAAAGCCGCGGACGCTCAGTCGTAACGCGCTTCAACTTGCCTCTGGTGCGGGTCGCCCGCGAGTTCATCTGTTTTCGCTTCTGATCGGCCATTGCCGTAATTCCTTATCGAGAGCCGTTACTTCTTCTTGCCTTCCTTACGGAAGATATATTCATCGGCGTATTTAACGCCTTTGCCTTTATAAGGCTCCGGCGGACGGAACGCGCGAATTTCCGCAGCGGTCTGTCCGACCTTTTGTTTGTCGATGCCTGTGACAACGATTTCCGTCGGTTTCGGCGTCGCAATCTTGACGCCGTCCGGCGCCGGATAGTCGATGTCGTGGCTGTAACCGAGCGCAAGGCTGAGGTCCGCGCCTTTCATCTGCGCGCGGTAGCCAACGCCGACAAGCTCCAGCGTTTTCGAATATTCATTCGCGACGCCGTCAAGCATGTTCGAAATCCGCGTGCGGCTCATGCCCCACATGGACCGCGCCGGTTTTGAATTGTCGACCGGCTTGACGGAAATTTCGTTTTCCTCAAGCGCAACCGTGCACAATTCGTTGACAACGAACTGCAATTCGCCCTTCGGGCCCTTGGCGTTCACCGTCTGGCCGTCCACGGAAACCGTGACGCCGCCCGGAACAGGGATCGCTTTTTTACCAATGCGGGACATTTTTGACTCCCAACCCTTAGTAAACTTCGCAGAGCACTTCGCCGCCGACATTGGCGTCGCGCGCTGCCGCGTCTGACATGACGCCTTTCGGCGTCGATACGATAGAGATGCCAAGGCCGTTGCGCACGGTCGCAAGATCGCGCACCGACGTATAAACCCGGCGGCCCGGCTTGGAGACGCGCTTGATCTTCTGAATGACCGGCGCGCCTTCATAATATTTCAGTTCGACGTCAAAGTTCGGCTTTTCGCCTTCCTTTTCCGTACGCGAATAACCGCGGATATAGCCCTCGCTCTGGAGGACGTCGAGAACCCAGCCGCGCAGCTTGGAAGCAGGAACGCTCATAGTGGAGTGACGGCGCATCTGCGCATTGCGGATACGGGTGATCAGATCGCCGACGGGATCATTGATAGCCATTTCGTTTCAGGCTCCCTTACCAGCTCGACTTAACCAGGCCCGGAATTTTTCCGGACGAACCAAGATCGCGCAGCGCGATCCGCGACATTTTCAGCTTGCGATAAAATCCGCGCGGGCGCCCTGTGACGAGACAACGGTTGCGGATGCGCGTCTTGGATGAGTTACGCGGCAGTTCAGCAAGCTTGAGGGCCGCCATGAAACGCTCCTCGCCGGCCTGTTCCTGATCCTTGATGATCGCCTTCAGCCGATTGCGCTTTGACTCAAACTTTTTCGCCATCCGGCGGCGTTTGAGATCGCGCTCGACCATTGCTTTTTTCGCCATGTCTTCTCCTTCTTGGGCCGGTTTCCGCCGCGCGGACCTTGCTCAATGCTTTTTATTTCCGAAACGGGAAGTTGAATTCCCGCAAAAGTTCACGCGCCTCATCGTCAGAGCGAGCGGAGGTGCAGATGATGATGTCCATGCCACGGATTTTATCGACCTTGTCGTAATCGATTTCCGGAAACACGATGTGTTCTTTCAGGCCCATGGCGTAATTGCCGCGGCCGTCAAAGCTTTTTGCATTCAGACCGCGAAAGTCGCGCACACGCGGCAGCGCGATGGTGATGAGGCGGTCGAGAAACTCGTACATGCGATCCTTGCGCAGCGTCACCTTGCAGCCGACGGCCATGCCTTCGCGCAGCTTGAAACCGGCGATGGACTTTTTTGCGTTGGTGATGACCGGCTTTTGACCGGCGATCAGCGTCAGATCCTGCACGGCGGCGTCCACGGCCTTGCGGTCGTTGACGGCGTCGCCGACGCCCATATTGATGACGATCTTTTCGATATGCGGCGTCATCATCGTGTTCGGGTAGCTGAACTTGTCGTTCATCTTGCCCCGGATGGCGTCGTTATAAAGCGTCTTCAGACGCGGTTGATATGCGCTTGCTTCAGCCATCGATTACCTCACCCGACGCTTTCGCGACGCGTACTTTTTTGCCGTCTTCAATCTTGAAACCAACGCGCGTCGGCTTGCCGGTGGAGGGATCTTTCAGCGCCACATTGGAAATGTGCATCGACGCTTCTTTCGAGATGATCCCGCCCTGCTCCGTTTGCGTTTGCTTCTGGTGTTTCTTGATCAGGTTGACGCCGCGCACCACCACGCGGTCGGCTTTCGGCATCACCTGGATCACTTCGCCTTCGGCGCCGCGGTCGCGGCCCGCAAGGACGATGACCTTGTCGCCTTTTTTAATCTTCGCAGCCATGACTACAAAACCTCCGGAGCAAGCGACACGATTTTCATATGCTTGGCGGCGCGAAGCTCGCGCGTCACCGGGCCGAAAATACGCGTGCCGATCGGCTCTTTGTTGTTATTGATCAGAACGGCGGCGTTGCGGTCGAAGCGGATCACCGAACCGTCGCGGCGAATAATGTCCTTGGCCGTGCGAACGACAACCGCCTTCATGACCTGGCCCTTTTTCACGCGGCCGCGCGGGATCGCTTCCTTGACGGATACAACGATTATATCGCCGACGCCTGCGTATTTGCGCTTTGCGCCGCCGAGCACCTTAATGCACTGAACGCGCTTTG
The DNA here is from genome assembly GCF_965228385.1 of Hyphococcus sp. GTDB lineage: Bacteria > Pseudomonadota > Alphaproteobacteria > Caulobacterales > Parvularculaceae > Hyphococcus. The sequence goes on from NZ_OZ245810.1 coordinate 1,285,986, forward strand.
CGCCGGAATTGTCGGCGACGTCCAAATTTGTTTGCATCTGAATCATGATGCCGCTCCTAAAAGGCGATACCGCCCGCTAATCTTTCACCTGCCCGCCCGATGGGCGGACCCTTTATCCTTTTGAGCCGCGCCCGATAACTTCCCAGCGCTTCAGCTTCGATTTCGGCGCGCATTCCTGAATGCGCACCAGATCTCCAGTTTTGAATTCGTTGCCAGCGTCATGCGCATGGAAGCGGTTCGACCGGCGCACCGTCTTTTTGAACAGCGGATGCGTGAAAATACGATCGACATTCACGACAACCGTCTGGTTGCCTTTGTCGCTCACGACCGTGCCTTGCATAATCCGTTTGGGCATTGTCTCGCCTCTTAATTCGCCAATTATTTCTACGACCTGGCTTTTTCACCCAGGATGGTTTTCAAACGCGCGATGTCCTTGCGGACCTCGCCAATTCTTGCCGTCTTTTCGAGCTGACCGGAGGCTTTTTGAAAGCGCAGGTTAAACTGCTCGCGTTTCAATTGAAGAATACGATCCTTCAATTCGTCCGGGGTCAAATCTCTTGCTTCGCTGGCGTCCATGTCCTTAATCCCTATTCGCCAATACGCGTGACAATGCGCGTCTTGATCGGCAGCTTCGCAGCGCCAAGCGTCAACGCTTCGCGCGCTACATCGTCCGTCACGCCGTCAATCTCGAACATGATGCGGCCGGGTTTGACTTTCGCCGCCCAGTACTCGACCGAACCCTTGCCTTTACCCATGCGCACTTCGGTGGGCTTTTTCGACACCGGCACATCCGGAAAAATCCGGATCCAGACGCGGCCCTGACGTTTCATGGCGCGTGTGATCGCCCGGCGCGTCGCCTCGATCTGGCGCGAGGTCACCCGTTCCGGCTGCACGGCTTTCAGACCGTGCGATCCGAAATTCAGATCCGTGCCGCCTTTCGCCGCGCCCTTGATGCGCCCTTTGTGCATCTTGCGGTATTTTGTTTTCTTCGGCTGCAACATGGCCAAAAGTCTCCAGATACTTGTTTCTTACGTCGCGCTAGTTGCGCTGCTGATGACCGACGCCGCCCGTTTGCGCGTCAATCAGGCGTTTTTCCTGACCCATCGGATCGTGTTCCATGATCTCGCCCTTGAAGATCCAGACTTTCACGCCGATCGCGCCATAAGTGGTCTGCGCCGTCGCCACGCCGTAATCGATGTCGGCGCGCAGCGTGTGCAGTGGCACGCGGCCTTCGCGATACCATTCCATCCGCGCGATTTCAGCGCCGCCAAGACGGCCCGATACGTTGACGCGGATGCCGAGTGCGCCCATGCGCTGCGCCGTTTGCATGGCGCGCTTCATGGCCCGGCGAAAAGCGACACGGCGCTCAAGCTGCTGCGCGATGTTTTCCGCAACGAGCGTAGCGTCAACTTCCGGCTTTCGGATTTCGACAATGTTCAACACCGTTTCCGATGAGGACAGTTTCGAAAGCTCCTGGCGCAGCTTCTCGATATCGGCGCCCTTCTTGCCGATGACAACGCCCGGACGCGCCGTATAGATCGTCACGCGGCATTTCTTGTGCGGGCGCTCGATGACGATGCGCGAAACGCCGGCCTGGTGAAGACGCTTTTCAAGATAACGCCTGATGCGCAAATCCTCGTGCAGCAAGTCGCCATAGGCGGCCTTGCCGGCGAACCAGCGCGAATCCCAGGTGCGGTTGATCCCGAGGCGCAAGCCGATTGGGTTGACTTTCTGGCCCATTAAGCGGCCTCCTCAACTTCTTTCACTACGATAGTGATTTCAGAAAACGGTTTGTGAATTCTGCCGACCCGGCCCCGCGCGCGCGCTTTCCAGCGCTTCATCACGAGATTCTTGCCGACAAATGCCTGATCGACGATCAGCGAGTCGATATCGAGATCGTGGTTGTTTTCAGCATTGGCGATCGCGCTTTCCAGCACCTTTTTAACATTCAGCGCGACGCGTTTGCGCGAAAAGGTGAGGTCCGCAAGCGCCTTTTCGACCGGCTTGCCGCGGATAAGCTGCGCGACGAGATTCAGCTTCTGCGGCGAGGTGCGGATCATGCGGCCCTTCGCCATCGCCTGCGTTTCGCTGAAGCGCCGGGGATTTTTCTTCTGCCCCATGACTATTTCCTCTTCGCCTTTTTATCCGCGCCGTGACCATAATAGGACCGGGTCGGAGAAAATTCGCCGAACTTGTGCCCGACCATGTCTTCGGTGACATGAACCGGAATGAATTTCTGACCGTTGTAGACGTTGAACGTCAGGCCAACGAATTGCGGCAGGATCGTTGAGCGCCGGGACCAGGTCTTGACGCCGCCTTTATGTTTTCCGTCCTGCGCTTCTTCTGCTTTTTTAAGCATGTAGCGATCGACGAACGGACCTTTCCAAACTGAACGTGGCATATCTTAAAACTCCGTCGCCTTATTTCTTCTTCCGCGCATGACGCGAGCGCAGAATGAATTTGTCTGTTGCTTTGTTCTTGCGGGTTTTGGCGCCCTTGGTCGGCTTGCCCCAGGGCGTCACCGGATGACGGCCGCCGGACGTGCGGCCTTCGCCGCCGCCATGCGGGTGATCCACCGGGTTCATGACAACGCCGCGCACCGAGGGGCGCTTGCCCTTGTGACGGTTGCGCCCGGCCTTGCCGATGGACTGGTTCATGTGATCCGGGTTCGAGACCGCGCCGACTGTCGCCATGCATGAGCCGAGAACGAGACGAACCTCGCCCGACTGCATGCGCACCTGCGCCATGCCGCCGTCGCGGCCGACAAGCTGTGCGTAGGAACCGGCTGAACGCGCAATCTGGCCGCCCTTGCCGGGCTTCAGCTCTACATTGTGAATAATCGTACCCACAGGGATCGATTTCAGCGGCATTGCATTGCCGGGCTTCACGTCGACCTTGTCGCCGGAAATCACCTTGTCGCCGGCTTTCAGGCGCTGCGGCGCCAGAATGTACGCCTGCTCGCCGTCAAGATATTTTATCAGCGCGATAAAACCTGTGCGGTTCGGATCATATTCAAGGCGCTCGACTTTCGCTTCGATGTCAAACTTCGCGCGCTTGAAATCTATTTTGCGATAGGTCTTTTTCACGCCGCCGCCTCGGCGGCGAACGGTGATGCGCCCTGTATTGTTCCGGCCAGCCTTTTCGTTCAGGCCCTCGGTCAGTGATTTGACCGGCTTGCCCTTCCAAAGCTCGCTCTTGTCGACCAGCACAAGCTGACGACGGCTGGGCGTTGTCGGTTTGAATTTTTTCAAAGCCATTGGTCTTGAACCCTTGCCTTACAGTCCTGTGGTCACGTCAATCGTGTGGCCTTCTTCCAAGGTCACGACCGCTTTTTTGACAGTTGAGCGCGTATAGGCGCGCCCGCGAAATTGCTTGCTCTTGCCTTTGACGCGCAGCGTGTTGACCGCTTTGACCTTCACTTTGAAGAGCGTTTCAACGGCTTCCTTGATCTCAGGCTTGGTGGCCGTGATCGGCGTCTGGAAAACCACCTGATTATGCTCCGATGCAATCGTCGATTTCTCGGTGATCACCGGCTGGATCAGGGTGTCGTAATGCGCTTCGGCGCCCATGGTTTTTTGCTCTTTCTTGCTCATTTGAGACGCGCCTCCAGACCTTCGACAGCCGCCTTGGTGAGGATCAGCTTGTCCTTGCGCAAAATGTCGTAAACATTCGCGCCGATGACGGGCAGCATATCGACGCCCTTGAGGTTGCGCGTCGCCAGGCCGAAATTTTCATCGACGCTCGCATCGACAATAAGCGCGTTTGAAATATCGAGCTTCGAGAACGCATCGATCAGCGACTTGGTTTTGGCGTCCGCCAGTTTCGCCTCGTCAATGATGATCAGCGAGTCGCTCGCCGCCTTTGACGACAATGCGTGTTTCAACGCGAGCTGGCGAACCTTTTTCGGCAGAGAAATCGCATGGCTGCGCGGACGCGGACCGTGCGCCTTACCGCCGCCCCGGAAGAGCGGCGCCTTGCGGTTGCCGTGACGCGCGCCGCCGGAGCCTTTTTGCCGGCCGAATTTCTTCGACGTGCCGGTAATCTCATTGCGCTCTTTGGTTTTATGCGTGCCCTGCTGGCGTTTCGCCAGCTGGTACACGACGCAGCGATGCAAAATATCCTTGCGCGGCTCAAGGCCGAAGATGCCGTCGTCGAGATCGATGTCGCCGGCCTTCTTGTTTTCAAGATTGAGGACTTCGCGTTTCATTATTCGTCCCCTTCTTTCTTGGTTTCAGCTTCGTCGCCGCCGGTCTCATCAGTGGACGGAACGCCCGCTTCTTCGTCTTCGGCGCCGGCGCTCTGCTCTTCAAGCGCAGCCTTTTGCTGGGCGAGCTGTTCCTCGCGCGCCGCCTTGGCCGCGGCTTCTTCTTCCGCCGCCGCCTGCGCTGCGGCTTCTTCGGCCTGGCGCTGGGCTTCCTTCTTGGCGGACATCAGCGCCGCCGGCAGAATGGCGTTTTCCGGGTCGGGCTTTTTCACGGCGTCCTTGATCAGCACCCAGCCGCCCTTCGGTCCCGGCACGGCGCCCTTGATCAGGATCAGTCCGCGATCGGAATCGGTCTTGACCACCTGCAGGTTCTGCGTCGTGACGCGCGCGGCGCCCATGTGACCCGCCATTTTCTTGCCCTTGAAGACCTTGCCCGGATCCTGGCACTGACCGGTGGAGCCGTGCGAACGGTGCGAAATGGAAACGCCGTGGCTCGCGCGAAGACCGCCGAAATTGTGCCGCTTCATGGCGCCGGCGAAGCCTTTACCAATGGACGTGCCGGTGACGTCGACGAACTGGCCTTCGTAATAATGATCGGCAATAATTTCTTCGCCCACATCGATCATATTCTCTTCGGAGACGCGGAACTCGGCGACTTTCGCCTTCGGCTCAACATTCGCCTTGGCGAACTGGCCGCGCTCTGCTTTCGTTACGCGTTTTGCTTTCTTCGCGCCGGCGCCGAGCTGAACGGCGCTGTAGCCGTTCTTCTCCGCCGTGCGCTGCGCAACGACCTGGCATCCTTCCAGCTGCATCACCGTGACCGGCACGTGATCGCCGCCCTCGGTGTAAATGCGCGTCATGCCCATTTTCTTTGCAATTAATCCCGTACGCATCGTCAAATGCTCCCTATGCGCCAAGCTTGATTTCGACATCGACGCCAGCCGAGAGGTCGAGTTTCATCAGCGCGTCAACCGTTTGCGGCGTCGGATCGACGATATCGAGCATGCGTTTGTGCGTGCGCATCTCGAACTGCTCGCGGCTTTTCTTGTTTACATGCGGAGACCGGTTCACGGTGTAACGCTCAATCCGGGTGGGCAGCGGGATGGGCCCGCGCACATTGGCGCCCGTGCGCTTCGCCGTATTGACGATCTCCAGCGTCGAAGCGTCGAGCACGCGATGATCAAACGCTTTAAGTCTGATGCGGATATTCTGTTGCATGTTTAGTTCGCTTTGCTTTCCGGTCTAACGCTTCGGTCGGTTTAAAACGTCTTAGGTCTTATCTTCAGAGTCGAAAGCGCGGGCCGATTGGGGCCGGCCCGCGCTCTTCATTCAGTCTTCTACTCTACAATCTTCGCAACAATACCGGCGCCAACCGTACGGCCGCCTTCACGGATAGCGAAGCGGAGCTTCTCTTCCATGGCGATCGGCACGATCAGCTCGACATTGAGCTCTGCATTGTCGCCCGGCATGACCATTTCCGTGCCTTCTTTAAGCGTCACGACGCCGGTCACGTCGGTCGTGCGGAAATAGAACTGCGGACGGTAGTTGGAAAAGAACGGCGTGTGGCGCCCGCCCTCTTCTTTCGTCAGAATGTAGGCTTCGGCCACGAACTTCGTGTGCGGCGTAACGGAGCCCGGCTTGCACAGAACCTGTCCGCGCTCAACGCCTTCGCGCTCGATGCCGCGCAGAAGAACGCCGACATTGTCGCCTGCTTCCCCGCGGTCGAGGAGCTTGCGGAACATTTCAACGCCCGTGCAGGTCGTTTTCTTCGTATCCTTGATGCCGACGATTTCAAGTTCGTCGCCAACGTTCACAACACCGCGCTCAACACGGCCGGTTACAACTGTACCGCGGCCGGAAATCGAGAACACGTCCTCGATCGGCAGGAGGAACGGCTGGTCCACCGGACGGTCCGGCGTCGGAATATATTCGTCAACCGACTTCATCAGTTCCTTGATGGAATTCTCGCCGATATTCTCGTCGCGGCCTTCCAGCGCAGCAAGCGCCGAACCCTTGATGATCGGAATATCGTCGCCAGGGAACTCATACGAAGACAGAAGTTCGCGAACTTCCATTTCAACAAGCTCTAGCAGCTCTTCGTCATCAACCTGATCGACCTTGTTGAGGTAAACAACAATAGCCGGAACGCCGACCTGACGGGCCAGCAGAATGTGCTCGCGCGTTTGCGGCATCGGGCCGTCGGCTGCGTTCACAACCAGGATCGCGCCGTCCATCTGCGCTGCGCCGGTGATCATGTTCTTCACATAGTCGGCGTGTCCAGGACAATCGACGTGGGCGTAATGGCGTCCGTCGGTTTCATATTCGACGTGCGCCGTGGAGATCGTGATGCCGCGCGCTTTTTCTTCCGGTGCGGCGTCAATCTGGTCATAGGCTTTAAAATCGCCGAAATATTTCGTGATCGCCGCCGTCAGCGTCGTCTTGCCATGGTCAACATGACCGATGGTGCCGATGTTGGCGTGCGGTTTTGTACGTTCAAACTTTTCCTTCGACATTTCACTTCTCTCCGTCTTTTGACGTCTCAGTTAACTCTTTTTAATTCCAACCACCTTCAGATAATTCTGGAGGAGGACATCTCTTGGCGATTTGGCTAGCCCGCCAGTTTCGCCTTCACCTCCTCCTCCACTGCCTTTGGGACGCGTTCGTAATGGTCGAACTGCATGGTGTAGTTCGCCCGTCCCTGAGTAGCGGATCGGAGGTTGTTGACGTAGCCGAACATGTTGGCGAGCGGGACCATGGCGTGGACCACGTTCGCATTGCCGCGCATCTCCTGCTCCTGGATCTGACCGCGGCGGGAATTGAGATCCCCGATCACCGTGCCGGTGTACTCTTCCGGCGTGACGACCTCGACTTTCATCACCGGCTCAAGAAGCGCCAGCCCCAGATCGGACTTGTGCTCGCGGAAAGCGCCGCGGGCGGCGATTTCAAAAGCCAGCACTGAGGAGTCCACATCGTGGAAAGCGCCGTCATAAAGCTCGACCTTGAAGTCGAGGATCGGGAAGCCGACCAGAAGACCCGTTTCGCGGATCGAGTTGATGCCTTTTTCGACGCCCGGAATATATTCCTTCGGGATCGAACCGCCAACGATCTGGCTTTCGAACTCATAGCCCGTTCCCGGTTCTTGCGGAATGACGCGGAACTTGATGCGCGCGAACTGACCCGAACCGCCGGACTGTTTCTTGTGCGTATAGTCGATATCAGCGTTTTTCGTGATCGTTTCGCGATACGCCACCTGCGGCGCGCCGATATTGGCCTCAACCTTGAACTCGCGCTTCATGCGATCAACCAGAATGTCGAGGTGCAATTCGCCCATGCCCTTGATGATCGTCTGGCCGGACTCTTCATCCGTGGAAACGCGGAAGGACGGGTCTTCGGCTGCAAGACGCTGCAACGCTATGCCCATTTTCTCCTGGTCGGCCTTGGTTTTCGGCTCAACCGCCAGTTCGATAACCGGATCAGGGAATTCCATCCGCTCCAGCACCACCGGCTTTTGCGGATCGCAAAGCGTGTCGCCCGTCGTCGTATCTTTCAGACCAACCACGGCGATGATGTCGCCCGCATAGGCTTCCTTGATCTCTTCACGGCTGTTGGAATGCATTTGCAGCATCCGGCCTGCGCGTTCTTTTTTGCCCTTAACGGTGTTCATCACCTGCGTGCCGGCTTCCAGCTTACCCGAATAAATCCGGCAGAAAGTCAGCGAACCGACAAACGGGTCGTTCATCACCTTGAAAGCCAGCATGGACAGCGGCTCGTCGTCGGACGACTTGCGCGTCACTTCTTCTTCAGAGTCCGGCAGGTGCCCCTTGATCGAAGGCACCTCAACCGGGCTCGGCAGATAATCCACAACCGCGTCGAGCATGGGCTGAACGCCCTTGTTCTTGAACGCAGAGCCGCACAGCACGGGGTGGAATTCAACCGCGCAGGTGCCTTTGCGAACGAGGCGCTTGATCGTGTCCACATCCGGCTCGTCGCCTTCGAGATAGGCTTCCATGACCGCTTCGTCGATCTCGACGACAGTCTCAATCATTTTTTCGCGATACTCGTTCGCTTTTTCCACGAGATCCGCGGGAATGTCTTCTTCATGAAACGCCGCGCCAAGACCTTCCTCTTCCCAGATGATCGCTTTCATCTTGAGGAGATCGACAACGCCCTTGAAGTCGTTCTCAGCGCCGATCGGCAACTGCAAGACGACCGTCTTCGCAGCAAGGCGACTGTGGATCGTGTCGAGCGAATAATAAAAGTCAGCGCCCAGCTTATCCATCTTGTTGATGAAGAACATGCGCGGCACGTGATACTTGTCGCCCTGACGCCAGACGGTTTCGGTCTGCGGCTCCACGCCGGCGTTGGCGTCGAGCAGCGCAACAGCGCCGTCAAGAACGCGCAGGGAACGCTCGACCTCAATCGTGAAGTCAACGTGTCCCGGCGTGTCGATAATGTTCAGGCGTTTGTCATTCCAGAAACAGGTCGTGGCCGCGGACGTGATCGTAATGCCGCGCTCCTGCTCCTGCTCCATCCAGTCCATCGTGGCGGCGCCGTCATGGACTTCGCCGATCTTGTGGGATTTGCCTGTATAATAAAGGACGCGCTCGGTCGTCGTCGTCTTGCCCGCATCGATATGGGCCATGATGCCGAAGTTCCGATAATCCTCAATTTTATGCGTGCGCGACATGACAGCGAGCCTTTACCCTTAAAATCCGTTACCAGCGATAATGCGAGAACGCGCGGTTGGCCTCGGCCATCTTGTGCGTATCTTCGCGTTTCTTCACGGCCGAGCCGCGGTTTTGCGCGGCGTCCATCAGCTCATTGGAAAGCCTGTCGACCATTGTCGTTTCATTGCGCGATCGCGCCGCAGAAATAATCCAGCGCATCGCCAGCGCCAGCTTGCGGTCAGGCCGCACTTCAACCGGCACCTGATACGTCGCGCCGCCGACGCGGCGGGAGCGAACCTCGATCGCCGGCGTAACATTGTCGAGCGCTTCCTTGAACAGGTCGACCGGCGGACGGCGCAGTTTTTCCTCGATCTTGTCGAAGGCGCCGTAGACAATTTTCTCAGCCGCCGGCTTTTTGCCGTCGACCATGACGTAATTCATGAATTTCGAAACGGTCTTGTCCCCGAATTTCGGATCCGGATGAACGACGCGTTTTTCTGCGCGGTGACGACGTGACATCTGTTAATCCCTTACTTCGGACGCTTGGCGCCGTATTTCGAACGGCGCTGCTTGCGGTCTTTCACGCCCTGCGTGTCGAGCACGCCGCGAATAATGTGGTAGCGGACGCCCGGCAGGTCTTTCACGCGGCCGCCGCGGATCAGCACGACCGAGTGCTCCTGCAGGTTGTGGCCCTCGCCCGGAATATACCCGATGACCTCATAGCCGTTGGTCAGACGAATCTTTGCGACTTTCCGCAAGGCCGAGTTCGGCTTTTTCGGCGTCGTTGTATAAACCCGCGTGCACACGCCCCGCTTTTGCGGGTTACCTTCCAAAGCCGGCACCTTGTTAATGGCGCGCTTTGGTTTCCGCGGCTTGCGGATAAGCTGTTGTATCGTCGGCATTCACCTAATCTCCGGCTTCGCTTCTCGCGGGCGCCAACCCTTAAAACTTCAACGCGTCAGGGAACGCATTTCCATGACGCGAACAAGCGGAGCCCCGTCTGGCGGAACGCCGCTCGAAAAATCATACTGTCTTCAGCTAAAAGCGGCTGCGTTTCAGTGTGTTTCCGCGAGGAATCCTGACGGCCAGCCATTCAGCGGCGCGAGACATAACTGTGCGAATCGTATGGGTCAATATGTTCGCGCTAATATTCAGCGATATATCACTCTTTTTTTCGATTTGGTTCTTCAGGGCCGGTATCCGCGGCGCCGATCCTGTTTTCACAGATGATTTTCAGGCTTTCCGCCTTGTTTTGGCGCAAAAAACGGCATTAAAAACCGCTACTTGTTTGCCGGCCTTTAAGCTCTCGACCCTAGGCTCGGAACATATCGCCCGTCAGCGGGTTCCCGCCGTGACGAAAAGGCCTGAAATCCATGCTTGCGCAAACTGTGTCCGATGAAATTACCGGCCTCGTTGTCGTCCCCGACGACGCCGGGGCCGAATTGCGCCGGCTGATAGGGTTGAAGCCAGACGACGACCTCCGGATTTCCTACATTACAGGCCCGGGCGACGTGCACGGCACCTATGAGTACTGGCTGGACGGAAAACTCGACCCGCGCGTGCCGACAGTCGCCAAAACGGCGATGTATTATGAACTGTGCCGGAAGGTTTCGGCGCGCTGCCAGCTTGTAGCCGATGTACAGCCCGGCCGCGCGCCCCATGACGAAGGCGATGTGCGCTTTGATTACATACCCCGCGCGCGCGGCGGCAATGCGGCGCGGTACTATTGGACGAGCGCCCGGCGCATCAAGCACGCCCTGGCCGAAATCCGCAAGTTCTCGCCGCACTTTGTCGTCGCCTGTACGGATTTTCCGGGCTATGGCTTGCCGCTTTTGAAAGCCGGCGGCGCGAAGCTCATTTTCTCGCTTCACAATACCTTCTGGACCAAGGGCGCCGCGGCGCTGGACCGCAAGGAAATGCTCGCCAATGCAGGCCGGCGGCGCTGGCTGAAAAGCGTGGACGCCGCGCTTTGCACGTCGCTGGAATGCGAACGCCAGTTTCAGGAATTAACCAATGGCGAGATCAAAACGTTCCGGAACATGCCGCAACAGCGCGTTCCCGGCTTTCAACGCGAACCGCAACGGCGCGACGGAAAACGCAAACTTTTGTATCTCGGCCGCACCGAGAAAGCCAAGGGCGTCTTCGATCTGCTCGCGGCTTATAAAAATCTCTGCGATACCTATGACGATATCGAGCTTGTTTTCGCAGGCGACGGGCACGGCGCCGGCGCGCTGGGCGAAGCGATATCCGCTATGGGCGACCCGCGCGTTCGTTATCTGGGCAGGCTGAGCGCTGAAGACGTCTTCGCGCAGTTGCAGGACACTTATCTGGTCGTCTGCCCGACGCGCAACGCCTTCAAGGAAGGACTGGCGCTCGTGGTGATCGAAGCGGCTGTTTACGGCGTGCCTTCCGTGATGAGCACCGCTGTTCCCGCCTCCTACCTGCTGCCGCAATCCGGCGAGGTTTACGAGGCTGACAGCGTGGAAGGCTTAACCGCTTCCATCGATCTTTTTTTGAAGGACCGGGATTTTCAACTGGACCGCGCAAGGCTGGCGCTCGCGGAAAGCCGGAACTTTTTCAAACGCGAACAATCCTGGGGGTCTTATCTCTACCAGGCGATGGTCGAAGCGGCGGGCGATTGATCCGGCGTCTTAGCGGCGGGGCCTCAAACAAAAAAACGCCGCTGTCACTAGGACAGCGGCGTCTTCATGTTTGATTGCAAGAACGCAGCTTATTCAGCGGCGTCCTGAGCGACCTTTTCTTCTTCGTCAGCGGACGCTTCGCATTCGGTTTCCGGTTCCGGCTGGCTCGGCCCTTCAAGCGCTGGCGCATCGGAGACGCCGGCGCGTTTGGCGCGTTCCTCAAGCAGGACTTCGTCGCGGCGTTCCGCCTCGACCTGGTGACGCGACATGGCCCCGCCGGTACCGGCCGGAATAAGACGGCCGACAATGACGTTTTCTTTCAGGCCTTCGAGCGCGTCGATCTTGCCGTTGACGGCGGCGTCGGTGAGAACGCGCGTCGTCTCCTGGAAGGAGGCGGCGGAAATAAACGACCGCGTCTGCAGAGAGGCTTTGGTGATGCCGAGAAGCACCGGCACGGCCTGCGCCGGGCGCTTGCCCTGATCTTCAAGCTTGGCGTTGGTTTCTTCATATTCCAGCTTGTCGATCTGCTCTTCTTTCAGGAACAGAGACTCGCCCGGATCGGTGATCTCCACCTTCTGCAGCATCTGCCGGACAATCACCTCGATGTGTTTGTCGTTAATCGGCACGCCCTGCAGGCGGTAGACTTCCTGGATCTCATCGATGAGGAAGTCGGCGAGCGCCTCAATCCCCATGATCGCCAGAATATCATGCGGCGCCGGGTTGCCGTCCATCAGATATTCGCCCTTGGCGATGAAATCGCCGTCCTGAACCGCAATATGGCGGCCTTTGGGGACGAGATAATCGGAAGGCTCAAGGCTTTCATCCGTAGGAATGATCTTGATACGGCGCTTGTTCTTGTAGTCGCGGCCGAACTCAACCTTGCCGTCCACATCGGCGATGATGGCGTGGTCTTTCGGACGGCGCGCTTCGAACAGCTCCGCCACCCGCGGCAGACCGCCGGTGATGTCGCGGGTCTTGGCGCCTTCCGTCGGGATACGCGCCAGCACGTCGCCCGGACGGATGTCTTCACCGTCTTCAACCGACAAAATAGCGTCCACCGGCAGCATGTAGCGTGCGTCAGAGCCGGTTGAGAGCTTGTTCGGCTCGCCGCTGTCGTCAAGGATCGCAATAGCGGGTTTCATATCGGCCGCGCGCGGGTTCGCCCGCCAGTCCGTGACAACCCGGCTCGCGATGCCGGTCGCCTCGTCGGCGACAACCTGCATGGAAAAGCCTTCCTGCAGATCTTCGAACTTAATCTTGCCGGCGACTTCGGTGAGGATCGGCAGGGTGTACGGGTCCCAGTCCGCGAGACGCTGGCCGCGCGTGACCTTGTCGCCCTCGCCGGCCCGCAATTTCGCACCGTAAGACACCTTGTAGGACGCGTGTTCCTTGCCGTCCTTATCAACGATTTTCACGAGCGTATTGCGGCCCATGACAATGAGATCGCCGTCGGAGTTCTTCAGAACGCTGCCGCCTTCAAGCTTGACGACGCCCTCATGGCTGGCCTCGATAAAGGAGGTGTCGCCGACCTGCGCCGTGCCGCCCACGTGGAAAGTCCGCATGGTGAGCTGCGTGCCCGGCTCGCCGATGGACTGCGCCGCGATGACGCCGACGCTCTCGCCAATATTGACCGGGCAGCCGCGCGAAAGGTCGCGGCCATAACACTTGGCGCAAACGCCGACCTTGCTGTCGCAGGTCAGGACAGAACGCACACGGATTTTCTGGACGCCCGTTCCCTCGATTTCCTCGGCCTGCGCCTCATCGACTTCGTCATTCGCCTTGCCGACGGTCTCGCCGGTGGACGGATGTTTGACGTCTTCGAGCAGCGTGCGGCCGAGAATAATCTGCGACAGCGGCACGACAATTTCACCGCTGCGCACTACAGCTTCGATTGTAATGCCGTTGGTGGTGCCGCAATCGGGCTCGCGCACGATGCAATCCTGCGCGACGTCCACGAGACGGCGGGTCAGGTAACCGGAGTTCGCCGTTTTCAGGGCCGTATCCGCAAGACCTTTCCGTGCGCCGTGCGTCGAGTTGAAGTACTCAAGCACGGTCAAACCCTCTTTAAAGTTCGAGGTGATCGGCGTTTCGATAATCTCGCCGGACGGTTTCGCCATAAGGCCGCGCATGGCGCCGAGCTGGCGCATCTGGGTCGGCGACCCGCGCGCGCCTGAATGCGACATCATGTAGATTGAATTCGGCTCGAGTTGGCGCTTGGTCTCCGGATCGAATTTCGTTTCCGAAATCTCCACCATCATGGCGTCGGCGATTTTGTCCGTACACTTCGCCCAGGCGTCGATGACCTTGTTGTATTTCTCGCCGCGCGTGATCAGGCCTTCAGCGTATTGCTGCTCGAATTCGGAAACCTGATTCCGGGTTTCCTCAACGAGATGCTTCTTCGCTTCGGGAATAACAACGTCGTCCTTGCCGAAGGAAATGCCGGCTTTACAAGCTTCCTTGAAGCCGAGATCCATGATGTGGTCGGCGAAGATCACCGTCTTTTTCTGACCGCAATGGCGGTAGACGATATCGATCAGGCCCTGAATGGTTTTCTTGGTCAGAAGCTGGTTGATCACCGAGAACGGCACATCTGAATTGCGCGGTAAGACCTGCGCAACCTTCATGCGGCCCGGCGTCGTATCGACGATTTCCGTCACCGGCGAGCCGTTCTCGTCGACCGTATTCCAGCGCGCTTTGATTTTCGTATGCAGGGTGACGACGCCGGCGGTGAGCGCGTGCTCGATCTCGTCGATCGTGCCGAAGATTTTGCCCTCGCCCGGCTCGCCTTCTTTTTCCATGGTGATGTAATAAAGACCGAGAACGATATCCTGCGAAGGCACGATGATCGGCTTGCCGTTGGCGGGCGACAGGATGTTGTTGGTGGACATCATCAGGACGCGCGCCTCAAGCTGCGCTTCCAGCGACAACGGCACGTGAACAGCCATCTGGTCGCCGTCGAAGTCGGCGTTGAACGCGGTGCAGACCAGCGGGTGCAGCTGGATCGCCTTGCCTTCGATCAGTTTCGGCTCGAACGCCTGAATGCCCAGACGGTGCAGCGTCGGCGCGCGGTTGAGCAGAACAGGATGCTCGCGAATGACTTCGTCGAGAATGTCCCAGACTTCCGGGCGTTCCTTTTCCACGAGTTTCTTTGCCTGTTTGACCGTGGCGGAAAGCCCCTTCGCGTCGAGGCGCGAATAGATGAACGGCTTGAAAAGTTCCAGCGCCATCTTTTTCGGCAGGCCGCATTCGTGGAGTTTCAGTTCCGGGCCGACAACGATCACCGAACGGCCCGAATAGTCGACGCGCTTGCCGAGGAGGTTCTGGCGGAAGCGGCCCTGCTTGCCTTTCAGCATGTCGGAGAGCGATTTCAGCGGACGCTTGTTGGTGCCCGTGATGACGCGCCCGCGACGGCCATTGTCGAACAACGCATCGACGGATTCCTGCAGCATGCGCTTTTCGTTGCGCACGATGATGTCCGGCGCGCGCAATTCGATCAGGCGTTTCAGGCGGTTGTTGCGGTTGATGACCCGGCGATAGAGATCGTTAAGGTCCGACGTCGCGAAACGTCCGCCGTCAAGCGGCACCAGGGGCCTGAGTTCCGGCGGGATCACCGGCACAACCGTCATGATCATCCATTCCGGCCGGTTGCCGGATTCGAGAAACGCCGTGATCAGCTTCAGGCGCTTGGCGTATTTCTTGGTTTTAAGCTCGGACGTGGACTCGGCGATCTCGACGCGGAGCTTTTCGGTCTCCGCTTCCATATCGATATTCGTCAGGATCTCGCGGATCGCCTCGGCGCCGATGCCGGCGGTGAACGAGTCCTCGCCGTATTCTTCCTGCGCCTGGAGATACTCCTCTTCGGTCAGAAGCTGGTTCGGCGTCAGCGCCGTCAGCCCCGGCTCGATGACGATATACTGCTCGAAATAAAGCACGCGCTCGACATCCTTCAGCGTCATGTCGAGCATCAGCGAAATGCGGCTCGGCAGCGATTTCAGGAACCAGATATGCGCGACCGGGGCAGCCAGTTCGATATGGCCCATGCGCTCGCGTCGGACCTTGGTGAGCGTGACTTCAACGCCGCACTTTTCGCAGACGATACCTTTGTACTTCATGCGTTTGTACTTGCCGCACAGGCACTCGTAGTCCTTCACCGGACCGAAGATGCGCGCGCAGAAAAGCCCGTCCCGCTCCGGCTTGAAAGTGCGGTAGTTGATGGTTTCAGGCTTTTTGATTTCGCCGAACGACCAGGAGAGAATTTTCTCCGGGCTCGCAAGGGAAATGCGGATCTTGTTGAACGTCTGCGCAGGCGCAGTCGGGTTGAAAACGTTCAGCAGTTCCTGTGACATGTAGGCCTCTCAATTCGGTTGCGGGTGATCAGTCCGCGAAGAAACAAAAACAGTGAGCGGGTAACGCAATCTGCGTCACCCGTTCTGAAGCTCAACGTTAAGGCCGAGCGAACGCATTTCTTTCACGAGCACGTTGAAGCTTTCGGGAATGCCCGCTTCGAAACTGTCGTCGCCGCGGACGATCGCCTCGTAAACTTTCGTTCGGCCGGCGACGTCGTCCGACTTCACGGTGAGCATCTCCTGCAGCGTGTAGGCCGCGCCGTAGGCTTCGAGCGCCCAGACTTCCATCTCGCCGAAGCGCTGGCCGCCGAACTGCGCCTTGCCGCCCAGCGGCTGCTGGGTGACGAGCGAGTACGGGCCGATGGAGCGCGCGTGGATTTTGTCGTCGACAAGGTGGTGCAGCTTCAGCAAATACTTGTAGCCCACGGTCACCTTGCGGTTGAACGTCTCGCCGGTGCGCCCGTCATAAAGCGTCACCTGTCCCGATGAGTCGAGCCCGGCGCGCTTCAGCATTTCAAGAATGTCTTCTTCATTGGCGCCGTCGAAGACGGGCGTCGCAATCGGCACGCCGCGGATCAAATTCTGGCCAAGCTCTTTCAACTCTTCGTTGGAGCGCGGCAGGACCTGATCCTCGCCATAGACGTCCTTGAACTGATTGACGAGGTCGTCGCGGGTTTTGGAGCCCGCATCCCACTCTTCGAGCACTTGCCCGATCTGGTGGCCAAGACCGCGGCACGCCCAGCCGAGATGGGTTTCGAGGATCTGCCCTACATTCATGCGTGACGGCACGCCCAGCGGATTGAGAACAATATCGACCGGCGTTCCGTCTTCAAGGAACGGCATGTCTTCCATGGGCGCAATCTTGGAGATCACGCCCTTGTTGCCGTGACGGCCGGCCATCTTGTCGCCCGGCTGCAGCTTGCGCTTCACGGCGACAAAGACTTTCACCATCTTCATGACGCCCGGCGGCAGCTCGTCGCCGCGCTTCAGCTTGTCGACCTTGTCCTCGAAGCGGGCTTCGAGACGCGACTTGGATTCGTCATACTGTTTTTTCAGCGCTTCGATTTCGGCCATGACGGCGTCGTCGGCGACGCCGATCTTCCACCACTGGCCGCGCGAAAGCTGCCCGTCCAGCACTTCCTCGGTAACGGCGCCCTTCTCAAAGCCTTTCGGCCCGGAAACAGCGTCCTTGCCGAGCAGCAGCGGCTTCAGGCGGCCATAGATGTTGCGCTCGAGGATCGCGAGTTCGTCGTCGCGGTCTTTAGCGAGACGCTCGATCTCTTCGCGCTCGATGGCGATGGCGCGCTCGTCCTTGTCGACGCCGTGGCGGTTGAAGACGCGAACCTCAACAACCGTGCCTGCAACGCCCGGCGGCAGTTTCAGGGACGTATCGCGAACGTCGGAGGCTTTTTCGCCGAAGATCGCGCGCAGGAGTTTTTCCTCCGGCGTCATGGGCGACTCGCCTTTCGGCGTAATCTTGCCGACCAGAATGTCGCCGGGATGCACTTCCGCGCCGATGGCGACGATGCCCGCCTCGTCGAGATTGCGCAACGCCTCTTCCGAAACGTTCGGAATGTCGCGGGTAATCTCTTCAGGGCCCAGCTTGGTGTCGCGCGCCATCACCTCAAACTCTTCAAGGTGGATGGACGTGAAGACGTCGTCGCGCACGATGCGCTCAGAGATCAGGATCGAGTCCTCGAAATTATAGCCGTTCCAGGGCATGAAGGCGACGAGCACATTCTTGCCGAGCGCCAGTTCGCCCAGATCCGTGGAGGGGCCGTCGGCGATGATATCGCCTTCGCGCACGACATCGCCGATTTTCACGAGCGGGCGCTGGTTGATACAGGTGTTCTGGTTGGAACGCTGGAACTTGCGCAGGTTGAAGATATCGACGCCGGGCTTTGTCGGGTCTTTTTCTTCCGTGGCGCGCACAACAATGCGCTGGGCGTCCACCTGCTCCACAACGCCGGGACGGCGCGCCGCCACAGCAGCGCCGGAATCGCGCGCAACAATGCCTTCCATGCCGGTGCCCACAAACGGCGCCTCGGCCTGCAGCAAAGGCACCGCCTGACGCTGCATGTTCGAGCCCATGAGCGCGCGGTTGGCGTCGTCGTTCTCAAGGAACGGGATCAGCGCCGCCGCAACGGAAACAAGCTGCTTCGGCGAAACGTCGATATAGGACACGTCCTCGCGCGGGACGAGCGTCGCGTCGCCGCCGACGCGGCAGTTGACGAACTCGTTCATCAGCTTGCCTTCTTCGCTCACCTCGGCGTTGGCCTGGGCGATGGCGAAGCGCTGCTCTTCCATGGCGGAAAGATAGATGACGTCGTCGGTCACCTTGCCGTCGATAACGCGGCGATACGGGCTTTCGATGAAGCCGTATTTGTTGACCTGAGCGTGCGTCGCCAGCGAGTTGATGAGACCGATATTCGGGCCTTCCGGCGTCTCGATCGGACAGATGCGGCCATAATGCGTCGGATGGACGTCGCGCACTTCAAAGCCGGCGCGTTCGCGCGTCAGCCCGCCCGGGCCAAGCGCCGAAAGACGGCGCTTGTGCGTAATCTCGGATAGCGGGTTCGTCTGGTCCATGAACTGCGAAAGCTGCGACGAGCCGAAAAACTCGCGCACCGCCGCCGCCGCCGGCTTGGCGTTGATCAGATCGTGCGGCATCAGCGTGTCGAGTTCGGCTGACGACATGCGCTCCTTGATGGCGCGCTCCATGCGCAACAGGCCGATGCGGTACTGGTTCTCCATGAGCTCGCCGACCGAACGCACGCGGCGGTTGCCGAGATTGTCGATATCGTCGATGTCGCCGCGCCCGTCGCGCAGATTCACGAGCGTTTTCAGCACTGAAAGAATGTCCTCCTTGCGCAGCGTGCGCAGAGAGTCTTCCGTCTCGAAACCGAGACGGATGTTCATTTTCACCCGGCCGACGGATGACAAATCATAGCGTTCCGGATCGAAAAACAGCGAGTAGAAAAGCCCTTCCGCAGTTTCGAGCGTCGGCGGCTCGCCCGGACGCATAACGCGATAAATATCGATCAGCGCCATGTCGCGGTTGCGGTTCTTGTCGGCGTTCAGCGAGTTACGGACATAACCGCCAATATTGATGTGATCGACGTCGATCGTATCGAAGGATTTAATGCCGATCTCTTCGAACGTCTCCAGATGCTCGGCTGTAATTTCCTCGCCCGCCTCGGCGAAAATCTCGCCATTGTCGAAATTGACAAGGTCGGACGCGAAAAAGCGGCCGATCATTTCCTCGTCGCTGAGGAGCAGATCCTTGACGCCGTCCTCGGCGAGCTTTTTGGCGGCGCGGGCGGAAAGCTTTTTACCCGCTTCGAGAATAACTTCGCCGTTCTTGGCGTTGATCAGATCACGGTCAACCTTCACGCCTTTCCAGCGTTCCGGATTGTACGGCATGGTCCAGCCGTCCTTGATCTTCTTGTGGGAAACCCGGTCGTAGAATTCATCGAGGATTTCTTCCTGATCCATGCCGAGCGCATAGAGCAGCGTCGTCGCCGGCAGCTTGCGGCGCCGGTCGATACGGACATTGACGATATCCTTGGCGTCGAATTCAAAATCGAGCCATGAGCCGCGATAGGGAATAATGCGCGCGGCGAACAGGAGCTTGCCGGAAGAGTGCGACTTGCCCTTGTCGTGATCGAAGAAGACGCCCGGTGAACGGTGCATCTGGGAAACGATCACCCGCTCCGTGCCGTTGACGATAAACGTGCCGTTATCCGTCATGAGCGGCATGTCGCCCATGTAGACTTCCTGCTCCTTGATATCCTTGACGGATTTGGCGCCGGTCTCCTCATCGACTTCAAAAACGATCAGGCGCAGCGTCACCTTGAGCGGCGCTGCGTATGTCATATCGCGCTGCTGGCACTCTTCGGTGTCGTATTTCGGGTCTTCGAATTCGTAGGAAACATATTCCAGCGTCGCCGTTTCGGTAAAATCCGAAATCGGGAAAACTGACCGGAAGACAGCCTCGAGCCCGTCAATTGCGCGGTCTTCGTGCTTTACAAAGCGCTGCAGGAACTGCTCGTAGGAATCTTTCTGAACCTGGATCAGGTTCGGCATGGGCGCCGCATCGCCAATGCGGCCGAAATTTTTGCGAATGCGTTTCTTCTCAACGAAGGATTGCGCCATTTCTATCCTCATAAACGGAAGTCAGTCCGATGCGCTTTGGCCCCGCCATTTCAGACAGGGTTAATGAAGACGCGAAAACGACCGCCGGTCGGACATGAACGACCGCGGGTCGCGGATGACTAAATTTAAATCTCGATTAACCGATGCACGTCGCCGCAAAGCCTGAAACCGCCGGCGGACTACCGTCGGCGGCGAAACAGTGTATTAGGCGCGCCGGGATGCGGCTGCAACCCCCCTCAATGCAAAAAAATCGCCTAATTGTTTTTAACAAGGCTGCGACACCTTATCACAAATTTTCCCCGCCGCCTATTCGCCTGTTACTGGCGGCGCGGCGGAAACAAGAAAAAACGCCGCCGCGACCAGTCCGCGACGGCGTTTTGTTCAGTTGAATCAATGCCGGAACTATTTGAGTTCGACTTTGGCGCCGGCGTCTTCCAGCTTTTTCTTGATTTCTTCGGCTTCGGCCTTCGCCGCGCCTTCTTTAACCGCTTTGCCGCCGGCTTCGACGAGGTCCTTGGCTTCTTTCAGGCCAAGTCCTGTGATCGCGCGGACTTCCTTGATCACGTTGATTTTCTTGTCGCCGGCTTCGACGAGAATAACGTCGAATTCGGTTTTTTCTTCAGCCGCTTCGCCGCCGCCCGCAGCCGGACCGGCCGCAACGGCCACCGCGCCCGCAGCCGGTTCGATGCCGTATTCGTCTTTAAGAATGTTTTTCAGCTCAGCCGCTTCAAGAAGCGTCAGGCCGACAAGCTCTTCAGCAAGTTTTTTCAGATCAGCCATTGTCTTTAGTTCCTAGTTGATTGGTTGGATTAGCAAAATTCGTTGTGGTCGATTACGCCGCTTCGCGATTCTCAAGCGTCTCAAGAATGCCCGCAATATTGGACGCCGGAGCGCCAATAGCGCCGGCGATATTCGCAGCCGGAGCGGTAATGGTCGCGACGATGGAGGCCAGAAGCTCTTCGCGGGACGGCATGGAGGCAAGCGCTTCCACTGCGGCCACATCGAGAATTTCTTCGCCCATCGAACCGCCGAGGATGGTGAGTTTCTCATTCTCCTTGGCGAATTTTTTCACGGCTTTCGCCGCTGCGACCGGGTCTTCAGAAAACGCAATCGCGGTCGGTCCCTGGAAAAGATCGGTGAGTTTCTCACTCGGCTTCCCGGAGATCGCGATCTTGGCGAGGCGATTCTTGACGATTTTCATGCTGGCGCCGGCTTCGCGCAATTCCGCACGCAAGCCTTCCATTTCAGCGACGCTAAGGCCGCCATTCGCCACCACGACAACCGAGTTCGAATCGAAAACGCCGCCGATCCACTCGACCACTTCCGATTTTTGGGTTCTGTCCATGAGGCAGTCCCTTCGGTTCAAACAAGGCCTGTCATCACCAGCCGTGATGTCAGGCCCCTAAAATCCCCGCCCGTAACGGGCGGAGGGCTTAACAGGACGAATTTCAGGTGAGAACCAAAAAGGCTCCCCGCGAAATATCGCCCGGAGCCTGCCCCAGAAGGTCTTATGGACATGGCCGGCTTTCCAAAAGGAACGACCGGCTGATCCTTATCCCTCTGTCTATGCGGGAGATTAAGCGAATTGCTCCGCACCCGCAGTCTCGGACAGGTATCGCCGCCCGCGAGGATCAACCCCGTGAACGGCGAAGGCGGTGTCATACCGCCTCTTCTTCAGATTGCAAGCCCGCATTCTAGGCCGCAGCGAAGTTTTTGCGGGAACGGCGGCGTTTTTTGAAATTGCCGCGCCCCGGCTTGTCGGCGCTGGCGCCGGACTTAGCATTCTGCCGTGCGTCCCGGTCGCTCTTTTGCCCCTGCGGGGCGCGTTGTGCGCGCTGACGCTTACCGGCTGGCTTTTTGTTCCTGCTGAATGAACGCCCCCGTCCGTTCCGGGCGCCGCGGCTTTCCGCCGGCGCATCGCCGCTTTCAACCTTGATGCTGACGCGCATCAACTTCTCGACCGAACGTAAAAGCCCGATTTCCTCGGACGAACAAAACGCTATGGCTTCGCCTTCAGCGCCGGCGCGGGCTGTGCGGCCGATACGGTGCACATAATTTTCTGCGACCTCCGGCAAGTCGAAATTATAGACATGGGTAACGCCCGGAATATCGATGCCGCGCGCCGCAACGTCAGTGGCGACGAGAATGCGCGTCTTGCCGCTTTTAAACGCCTTGATGGCGCGCTCGCGCTGGCTCTGGCTTTTGTTGCCATGGATCGACGCGGCGGGCAGGCCAGCGGCGACGAGTTGTTTCATGAGCTTTTCAGCGCCGTGCTTGGTGCGTGAAAATACGAGCGATAGATCGCCGGGGCGTTCGGCCAGACATGTCTTGAGGAGCGCCGCCTTGCCGGATTTTTCAACAAAGTGCACGCACTGCGTCACCTTATCGGCGGCGCGTCCCGACGGCGCTGTTTCAACGCGCACCGGATCGGTAAGATATGCGCGAGACAATTCCTCGATCTGGCGCGGCATTGTCGCCGAGAACAGCATGGTCTGGCGCCCGGTGTTCAAGAGTTTCGCGATCTTGCGCAGGGAATGAATAAACCCGAGGTCCAGCATCTGGTCGGCCTCGTCCAGCACCAGAAATGTCGCCGTATCGAGAAACACCGCTTTGCGATCGACAATATCGAGGAGACGGCCCGGCGTCGCCACGAGAATGTCCGTGCCGCGGCCGAGATTACGGATCTGCCGGTTGATCGGCGCGCCGCCGACTACGCACTCCACTCGCAGGGGCGTGCCCTTTGTGAAGAGTTTCAGGTTCTCGGCGATCTGGTTCACGAGCTCGCGCGTCGGGGCGAGGATCAGCGAGCGCGCGGTTTTCGGCGCCGGCTTGCCGCGCGTGGCGAGAAGATGGTTGACCAGCGGCAGTCCGAAGGCGGCGGTCTTGCCGGTGCCCGTCTGGGCGAGCCCCATGACGTCCTTGCCTTCAAGGACAATCGGAATCGCCTTCTGCTGGATGGGCGTTGGTTGATCAAAACCAAGGGCCGCAATGGATTTGAGAACGGGCGTGGAAAGCCCGAGGGCTTCGAATTGAGTCAAAACAAATACTTTCTGTTGGGCGCAACACTGCGCCGATATTTTCATACATAAACCGTCGGAACGCGCATCCCGGAGGATTGCGCCCTGTGACGATCGACTTCGCGGTTGCGCTCTGAACTGACCCCGGACCGTATTGTCCCGTCAGGCCGTCAGATCGTCAGCACCCCGCGTGATTTGGGAACTTTGATTATCCTGCCGCCTCGGCGATGCGGGAAATCCGCATTGTCTGTTATTGCACCATGCTTGTTTTTGCTTATCGGTGCGGGCTGCTCACGCGGCAGCCATGCGACTGGTCAAACGGCATATCAGCCGCCGCAGGCTTAATGTCAAGGACTAATGCGTCAGGGTTAACATGTTGGAAACGGCGCGGAGGAAGAGACCGCCTGCGCTGGCGTTGTCAGAGGCGCTCAGACCGGCTTGATGAAAATGCAAGAGGCGTTTTTCAGGTTTTCGCGCTCTTCTTCAAGCACCTTGAAGCCTTTCGACTCAACAAGGGGGACCATGATCCCCGGCGTGTTGATAGAAAAATGTTCATTCTGCTTCGCGCGTTCTTTTGTTTTGTCGGAATACTGAATAAAGGCGCGGGCGTCGGGCTTCAGAATTTTCCGGATATTTTCCAGATATCGCTCAATAATATCGAGATCGATATGAACGAAGGTGCCGAAAGTGAAAAGATAGTCGACTGAACCAGGCGCGACGCCGGGAAAATCATCGCCGTTGTTCTTCACATATTCGATATTCGGCGCGTCCACGGTTTTCTTCAGTTCCGCAAACATCTCTTCGTGATAATCGACAGCGTATACTTTCTTGAAGCCGGTGAGATAACGCGTCCACCGCCCGCCCCCGACGCCGATCTCAACGCAGGTCTTTTCAGCATCCACATAAGGCACTATCCACCGGTCGCGGACATTGGCGAGGACCCCGTGCACTTCCGGATCGCCCCAGTGAAGGCCGTAAATCGGCCTGTCCTTATATTTGCGTTTTCCCTGCTCCAGCATTTTCAAATGCAGGTCTGTTTCCAGTCGGGGCATTGTTTCCTCTGACGTGACGCGCCGGCAAGCTATTACAACAAAGCGCGCGCCTTGCAACGGTAAGACCAAAAGGCGCCGTCAGAAAGGGCTCACCGTTTCACTTTGGAAAACAACCCGACCAGTTCGCTGAATTTTTGCCGCTGGTCCGCTTCACTGCCGGAAGCAATTGCTTCAGCCACGCAGGACGCGGCGTGATCGGAAAGGATTGCGTCCTCGACTTTCGACAGCGCCGCTTTGACAGCCTGCACCTGATGCAGAATGTCTATACAATAGCGCTCTTCCTCAACCATGCGCGCAACGCCGCGCACCTGACCTTCGATACGGCTGAGCCGTTTCAGCGTTGATGGTTTATTGCAATCCGTCATATCGGAACCGTGACTTGAAATACCCTATAGGGGTATGTATGTCGTCCTTCGGGATTTGTGAAGCTTACGGTGAAAAATATGCTTGATCGACGCCAGCTTTTAGCCGGCGCTGGGACCATGGGCGCAGGCGCTGTTTCCCAATTCGCCCTTCCCGCATGGGCGCGCGCCGGCGCGGCGAACGATATGACCGGCCTGTCGGCGCTTTCGGGCAATGAATTTCACCTCAAGGCCGGCCGCAGCCGCACCGTCATCGATGGCCGAGGCGGACGCGCCGTCACGATTAACGGCCATCTGCCCGCCCCGTTGTTGCGCTGGCGCGAGGGCGAAGACGTTACGCTGCATCTCCTGAACGGGCTTGATGAAGACACCTCCATCCACTGGCATGGCATATTGCTGCCGCCGGAAATGGACGGCGTGCCGGGACTGTCCTTTCCCGGCGTGAAACCCGGCGACACTTTCACCTATCGATTTCCGGTCAAGCAGGCCGGCACGTACTGGTATCACTCCCACTCCGGTCTTCAGGAACAGTCCGGGCATTACGGACCGATCATTATTGAGCCCAAAGACTCCGACCCGGTTCAGTATGACCGTGAATATGTGATGGTTCTGTCAGACTGGACGTTTGAAAATCCGGATCGCCTCTTCGCCAAGCTGAAAAAGCATTCGGAAAACTATAATTTCCAGAAGCGCACGCTGGTCGATTTCTTTCGCGACGCAAAAGAGGACGGTTTCGGCGACGCGCTTTCCGGCCGCGCCATGTGGGGCGCCATGCGCATGGACCCGGCCGACATCGCCGATGTTACGGGCGAGACATATACGTATCTTATCAACGGTCATGGTCCGGGCGATAACTGGACGGGCCTTTTCAAGCCAGGCGAGCGTGTGCGGCTGCGCATTATCAATGCGTCTGCAATGACAATCTTTAATGTGCGCCTGCCGGAATTGCCGATGACAGTCGTGCAGGCGGACGGTTTGAATGTTCAGCCGGTCGAAACGGATGAGTTGCAGATTGGCGTCGCGGAAACTTATGACGTTGTCGTTCATCCGCAGACGGACAAGGCCTACACCCTCATGGCGGAATCAATCGACCGGTCCGGCTACGCCCGCGCCACGCTGTCGCCGCGCATGGGCCTGACCGCGCCGGTTCCGCCCTTGCGCGCGCGCCCCACCCTCACCATGCGCGACATGACGATGGCCGGTCATGGCGGGCATGGCGATATGAGCGCCGCTGGGCCGGATGACAACGCCGCGCCCCATAATATGCCGATGGAACAAACCGGCATGGAGCACAATCGTCACGGCGCGGCGTCCATGAATCATGACGATCATGACATGGCGTCGATGGATATGTCCGGCGGCGGCGTGCAACAGGCGCACCCTCATGAAACCGGCGCAGGCGTTGCGGGACTGGCCGAAACGCCATTCAGCCGCCTTGATGAACCGGGGCTCGGCCTTGAAAACCAGCCGCATCGCGTCCTGACCTACGCCGATTTGAGCGCGCTCGACATGAATCCCGACATGCGCGACCCGGAACGCGAACTCGAACTCCATCTGACCGGCAATATGGAACGCTATATGTGGTCGTTCGACGGCGTGAAGTTTTCAGAAGTCGAAGACCCGATTGTCTTTCACGAAGGAGAACGCCTCCGGCTCACGCTCGTCAATGACACGATGATGTCTCATCCCATACATCTGCACGGCATGTTTTTCGATGTCGTCAAACAGCCGCATCACGACCACAAGAAGGCGCGAAAACATACGATCATCGTTAAGCCCGGCGAAAAGCTTTCCGTCGACATCACCGCAGACGCCGTCGGCGACTGGGCGTTTCACTGTCATCTGCTGTACCACATGATGGCGGGCATGATGCAGGTGGTTTCGGTGAAACCGGGCGCGCCTGAAGATCATGATAAAATGGATCATGGCGGACATGACGGGCATATGGAGAGCGCGTCATGATTCGGCGCAACGGCTGCATTGGAATTATCGGTATTGCATCGCTGGCCATGACGATCTCTGCTCAAGCGCTGGCCCAGGATACTGCTCACAAAATGAACGAGATGCGCGAGCACATGCAAGACCATCATGGCGGGCAGGTCTTCTGGTACGTGGAAGGCGAAAGGCTGGAGTATCGCAGCAATGAGGGCGATCCTGTATTTTTGTGGGACGCCCAGGGCTGGCTTGGCGGCGATATAAATCGACTTTGGCTGAAAACCGAAGGCGAATTCGATTTCGACGCGGAAGAATTTGAAGACGCAGAAGTCCAGGCTTTGTGGAGCCGCACGATCAGCGATTATTTCGATCTTCAGGCCGGCGTGCGCCACGATTTCGCGCCCGGCGGCGACCGCACTTTCGGGGTCGTCGGTGCGCAGGGATTGCTGCCCTATCTTTTCGAGATCGACGCCGCGATGTTCATCTCCGATGACGGCGATGTCGAAGCGCGCATTGAAACTGAGTACGAACTTCTTATTACCCAACGATTGATTTTACAGCCGCGCGCAGAGCTGAATTTCGCCGCGCAGGATATCCCAGAATACGGCGTCGGCGCCGGGTTGTCCGATATCGAAACAGGCGCGCGCCTGCGATACGAGATCACCCGTCAATTTGCACCTTATGTGGGTGTTTCATGGGAGCGCGCCGTCGGCGGCGCCGCCGATTTTGCGCGCGCAGACGGAGAAGACCCGAGAAGCGTTTCGTTCATCGCCGGCGTGAGAACGTGGTTTTAAATCAACGGGCCGGAGATTGCCGCGAGATCGTCAATCGGCGGCGTATAAAGATCGGCGAGCGTCACGCCATGCGGCTGATAGTGACTGCTGTGTCCGTATTCACCGTCCGAGGGCGTGAGCATCTCGATATCATCTGCATCAGATTCTTTTGAATGGTCATGATCAGCCTGAGCGGCTTCCACGTGGACTTCCTCATGTTCGTCGGACGCCGTTTCATTGCCGGCGTCGCCCGCATGGCTTTCGACTCCTTGATGTCCTGCATGCGCTGCTTGATGATGTGAATGGCCAGTCTGCGCACCGTCGTGACCGGCGTGCGCCACGCCATGCCCCGCGTGACCCGCAAATTCGGTTGCGCCTGTGTCGCCGTGGTGTCCGTGATTTTCGGAAGTCATCTTCTCGCCATGGCCATGCACACTGTTGTGCATTTGCTGACCTGTTCCGCCGCCATGGTTTTGATGATCCGAATGCGGCGCATGGGTCGAATGTGAATCGTGCGAACCGTTTGGCCGATGGTTTTGATGCGTCCCTGCATGCGTATCATGCGTTGTGGCGCGTCTGTCATGATGGCTTGCGTGGTCGCGCGCGTAAGGGCTGTCGAAGCGCGACGCATAAGGGTCGTGCAAATAATGCGGTCCATATGCGCCGCCATGGCGGCCGCTTTCGGCGGCGCCGTTATGATCGTGGGAATTATATGCGGCGTA
Source organism: Hyphococcus sp. (assembly GCF_965228385.1). GTDB lineage: Bacteria > Pseudomonadota > Alphaproteobacteria > Caulobacterales > Parvularculaceae > Hyphococcus. The sequence goes on from NZ_OZ245810.1 coordinate 1,313,861, forward strand.
TTTTTCCGCCGACAGGCAGGCTTCATCAAGGCCGCCCAAATCGTCGACGATTTGAAGATTGGCCAGCGGATCGTAAGCCCCCTCTTCCAGCTCTTTGGCCGCCGCCGAAACGCGCGAAGCGCCGATAATTGCTGCAAGACTCAGCGCAGGGGACTTCCCTTTTTTCACCACTGTCTGGATTGACGCCTGCTGGTTACGTTTCTTGATTGCATCGACCAGGGCGGCGATATCGATATTGCGACCGGGCATAGAACACTCAAAACATTACCGGTCCTGTTTTTACGGGGAATGTCTTAAGAACGCCGGCGCGGGCGAATGCAAAATTTGTATCAATTTGTATGGAAATAGTATGTACCGCAGCATTCAGAACTGGCTGCCTTAACATAAAAAAACGGCCCCTCTTGAGGAGCCGTTTTTCGATTGATCTCGCGCAAACGCTTACGCGCTGGGCGCGCCGGCCACATCGATTTTAACGCCGGGGCCCATACTCGAAGAAATCGCAATCTTCTTTATGTAATTGCCTTTGGCGCCCGACGGCTTGGCTTTCGTGACGGCGTCGATAAACGCCTGCACGTTTTCTGCGATGGCTTTTTCGTCGAAGCTCGCCTTGCCGACGCCGGCGTGTACGATGCCGGCTTTTTCAACGCGGAATTCAACGGCGCCGCCTTTTGAATCTTTCACGGCCTGCGCTACGTTCGGCGTCACCGTGCCGACTTTCGGGTTCGGCATCAGGCCTTTGGGGCCGAGCACCTTACCGAGACGGCCGACAATCGCCATCATGTCCGGCGTCGCGATGACCCGGTCAAAATCCATGAAACCGCCCTGGATTTTTTCCATCAGATCTTCGGCGCCGACAATATCCGCGCCGGCTTTCGTTGCTTCCTCTGCTTTCGCGTCTTTTGCGAAAACGGCGACGCGCACATCGCGGCCCGTGCCGTTTGGCAGCGAGACAACGCCGCGGACCATCTGGTCGGCGTGACGCGGATCCACGCCGAGATTCATCGCCACTTCGATCGTTTCATCGAATTTCGCAGACGCATTCGCCTTGACCAGCTTCACCGCCTCTTCAACCGTATGAAACGTGTTCCGATCAACGCCTTCGCGCGCTTTACGGATTCTTTTTCCCTGTTTCGCCATCGTCCCTACTCCTGTACTTCCAGGCCCATCGCGCGCGCCGAACCCATGATGATGCTCGTTGCTGCGTCTAGGTCGTTGGCGTTGAGGTCCACCATTTTTGCTTCAGCGATTTCACGGCACTGCGCTTTGGTGACTTTACCCGCCACTGCTTTACCCGGCGTCGCGCCGCCTTTTGGCAGCTTTGCCGCTTTTTTCAGATAGTAAGCCGCGGGCGGCGTTTTCGTCGCAAAGGTGAACGACTTATCGGAAAAGATCGTGATGACCGTGGGGATGGGCATCCCCTTTTCCATTTCCTGCGTCTTGGCGTTAAACGCCTTGCAGAATTCCATGATGTTCAATCCGCGCTGGCCAAGCGCCGGGCCGATGGGAGGCGACGGAGACGCCGCGCCCGCCGGCACCTGAAGTTTCAGGTAGCCTGCAATCTTTTTCGCCATTTTACTGACCTTCCCGTTTGCGATGGCGGAACCGAGTTAACGGCGCCGCCCGACTGAAGGATCGCGGTGCGGTTCGGAAATGGTCTTGTCCGAAAACCTCCCGCGAAGCCGCGACTCTTAAAGGAGACAGACTTTCTTCGCAAGAGCGAAATCACTGAAAGGAAAGAGAAAAGAAAACGGGCGGCCTCTATGGGGGACTTGAGGCCGCCCGCGTGAAACGCAACTTACAAAATACGCTACTGATTTCACCGAGAACCCGGCGAACCGCCGTGCTCTCGTGATGTTATAAACTTACATTGTTCAGGATGCAAGCACTTGTTCGCACTCGCCTTAAAGGCGAATTTTAACGAATTACAATCGCAACGGGGATAAAAACGGCGAGGCGCTAAACAGCTCGGGGGAGAGAGAAACGCTGCACGCCTCGCCTACGCGAAGCATACACAACACCCTCGCGATGAGCAGAATATTGCATTTAAATAGAATATTGTCGCGGCAAAAAGGCGGCTTTTTTGTGTTATACAATCACGAATTGTAATCTGTTGTTACAATATTACATATGCGCGATTTATCTAACTTGTTGATTTAATTGTATTTTCAGAGCCATCACGCTGAAATTGCAGTATAAGAAGCAAATTCAGATACTTTCCGGCGGAAGCCATACGATCCAAATGGCGACCGACGCTAAAGCAGCATCGCGGCCGGTTCTTCGATAAACGCCTTGAACGCCTGCAGGAACTCCGCGCCGACCGATCCGTCGACCACGCGATGATCGCAGGTCAGCGTTACCGTCATCATCGTCGCAATTTCCATCTTGCCGTCTTTGACGATGACCCGCTCCTCACCGGCGCCCACAGACATGATGGCGCCGTGCGGCTGGTTCACGATCGAGGCGAAGGATGTGATCCCGAACATGCCGAGATTGGAAACAGAAAAGGTGCCGCCCTGATATTCTTCGGGTTTCAGTTTCTTTTTCCGAGCGCGCCCCGCCATATCCTTGATCTCCGCGGAAATCTGCTTGAGGCCCTTTTCTTCCGCCCGCCACACGATCGGCGTGATCAGGCCGCCTTCGATGGCGACGGCGACGCCGATGTCGGCGTGTTTGTGCAAAAGGATCGCTTCATCCGTATAGGTTGCATTGGCCTGCGGTACTTTTTTCAGCGCCATGGCGGACGCCTTGATGATGAAGTCATTCACCGACAGCTTGAACGCCTCATCGCCCTCTTTCGGCGAAGTCGCATTGATGCGCGCCCTGGCTGAAAGCAATTGATCAAGCGCCACATCGATATTAAGTGGGAAATGCGGGACTTCCTGGTTGAAGCTTTGTGTCAGGCGCTTTGCGATCGTCTTGCGCATGCCGTCAAGCTTGACGGCGGTGTAGCTGTCTTCGGGATAAAGCCGCGAATCCACGGAGGCCGGGGTGATTTGCGGCGCGGCGGGCGCACCCTTGCCGGTTCCGTCCTTCAGCGCCTTTTCAATGTCCCGCTTGACGATGCGGCCTTTCGGTCCTGTCCCGTTCAAAGCGGACAGATTGAGACCTTCCTGCTCGGCAATGCGCTTGGCCAGCGGCGAGGCGAGAATGCGCCCGTTCTGCGATGACGCTGGTTGCGGTGAAGGCGCAGCCTCCTTTTTCGGTGCGGCGTATGCGTCGCCATTTGCCGGCTTCGCATCGCCTTTTTTCGGCTCTTCATTTTGGTCAGGCTGTTTCTCAGAAGCGCCGTTCGATCCGCCGCCGCTGAGCGCGCTCTCGTCGATATCCTCGGCGCTCTCCCCGTCATCGAGCAAAACGGCGATAGGCGCGTTCACCTTCACGTTTTCCGTACCTTCGCCCACCATGATCTTGCCGATTGTTCCTTCGTCCACGGCCTCGACTTCCATGGTCGCCTTGTCGGTTTCGATCTCAGCAATGACGTCGCCGGAAGAGACCTTGTCGCCTTCCTTGACGTTCCATTTCGCGAGCGTGCCTTCCTCCATGGTCGGCGACAGGGCGGGCATCAGTATTGGCGTTGGCATGATTTAAATCTCTGCAAAGGCGATAAGAAAAGGACGTAGCACGGTGCGTAAGGCCGAAACAATAATCAATCAAATTTGTAGCGCGGAACGCCGTAATGATCGCGCAGCCAGTCCGACAACCGCTGATAGACGCCGAGCGGCTTCAATTCGATAAAATGGGCGATGGTCGTGTCGTGCTGAACCCACCCCTTCGCCCATAAACGATCGAGAATCCTGAAACCGGTCGGCTTCTTCAACTGCGCGCGGGCGCCGGCGAGATCGAAATCGATATCGGCGGCGCGCCAGGTGGTCGCCATGATGGTTCCCTCCTCCGGCGTATAAGAAATCGGGCGAATACCGTTTCTCGCCATTGCCGCTGAAAAATAGGGCTGATCGGAGAGCCCGTCGCCGCGGCGGGGACGCAACTCGATTAGGTCCGGGTGGCGATCGCGCATCAGTGCGCGCGCATCGTCAAACACTTTCGCGGCGGCTTCGGATTTGCGGAAAAACACGACGCCGCAATTCATGTTGCAGAAATAATCGACGCCCGCCGCCGCCATCATTTTTTTTACGTCGCACCCATAGGCGGACCCGGTGGTCACGACGTCGCCGGAAATCATGAAATCCCGCGCGCCGTATTTCGCCCAGTGGCGGTCCATATCCGGCTTCATGATGAGGCAATCCGCGTCAACATAAAAGTTTTCCGTGTACGGCGCCGGCTCGTAAACGCCGAGTTTGATGGTGACGCCCGGATATTGCGAAGCGTCCGGAAAAGGCGCGCACTGATCGAAAAAGGGCTTCAGGTCTTCCGGCAGCTCAGCCTCTTCCTTGTAGAGAAGCGTAACCGGGCGATCTGGATCGTTGAGCCTTGCCGACAGGGCGAGATTAACGGCCATCTCAAAGAACCGCCGATGACCGTAGGCCATGGTGATATAACCCTGGGTGTTGGCAATGTCGCTCATCACTGCCCTACCCGCTCACCCAGGCGGAAGCCGGGGTCCAGTTCACATAATAAACGGCGGGCTGCGCCCGGCGACTTCATCTTGCTGGATCCCGTCTTGCGACGGGATGAGCGGGTTTTGTTGTTATCTGAGAAACCATCCACCGTCAGTGCGGGCCAAAATTCGAAGCGGCGAGGTCAGGATTTTGAAACCGCGTCGGCGTCCATTTTGCGTAACGCCGCTCGATGCGTTCAGCAGGCGTTTCGGCGCTGTAGTCCATGGGCGCTTCTTCGATGTCAAAAAACGCCTTCATGCGAAGCCCGACAACATTGATCGTTGATACAATCTTCTCGCCCTCGCCCATCACCGCCGCGATATAAACGCCGCATGTCCTGCAGATGAGAAAATCCGCCGTGCGCAGGGCGAATGTATAGCGCTGCACATTGCCCGTTGTGCAGTCGATGGTCGTCAGGCCTTGCGGATCGGAAATATTGACGGCTCCATGAGCGCGGCAGAAGGCGCATTGGCATGTGCGCACACCCAGCGCTTCCGGCGTCTTCTGCGTTTGAAACGTCGCTTTCAGTTTTCCGCAATGACACTGGCCTGTGTGGATCATTTTACTAACCCTACGCCTTCATCCTGAGGGCGCCGCCCCGTCCTTCGAGACGCCCCGCGGGTTTTCAACCCGGCAGGGCTCCTCAGGATGAAGGGGCGGCGCGTCTCGCAGGAGGAAGGCGAATATTTGTCAGAACAAGTCACTGCCGCACGAAGCCCTTGGCGATGATTTTCCACTGGCCGTTTACCTTGGCGAGCGTCAGCGCATCGTAGAACCGATCGGTCGAGCGGAACATCACCGTGGCGATGCGGCTGTCGACGATATTCATGTGCACGATCTCGCCGTCGCGCTCGCCGCCCGGCGGATTGTCGTTGGCCGACCAATTGGCGATCACCTCGTTCATGTCTTTCCACGAGCGGATCGCATCGCTGCCGTCATCGTTCTTAAGGACCCCGACCATGGCGGCGTGATCGCCGGCGAAGGCGCGGTTGAGGCGCTCCGCGCTCGCCTCGCCCTGTCCGTGAAAATAATCCCATACGGCGGCCTCAATAGCGGCCTTGTCGGCAGGCTTGTGATCGTCGGCGCGGGCTGGCGCGAGGGCGAGAACCGTCACCGCTAATATTATTAGTAATTTCATTGTTCAGATCTCCCTCTCTTGCCTCCGTATTCACTATACGCCCGGCCTAAATCATTTTCCTACTCTCCGGTCACGAAAGTTGGATGAGAATTTTTTTGGACTTGAAATATAAATCGACTGGTCAGCCAAGAAGCTCAATGTTTTTCGCCTCTCAATTGACCTTCAAAATTGGCTTTAGCTTTAAGCCGTTTGGAAAAAGCTCTCTCAATTTCAGCATATAAAGTAGCCTCATCACGCGTGGGGTCATCTTGAAGCATGGCGCGAACAGCATGTTTTGCTATGTCAGCGGCGACTGTCCCCCAAACGCTTGGCTCTTTGTCATTGTCAAATAAGCCGATATTCAACGAAACATGATCAACGCCACTACTAATCCAAAAACGGACGAGTTCATGACCTTCTTGTTCTTCATGAATGCCATCAGGAAGGTCAAGAGAATCCAGCTTAGCCATGCCTGCTAATCCTTATACATCACCGTCTTCACCGCCTTGACGATTTTGTCCGCATTCGGAAGGCTTAAGGCTTCGAGGTTGGCGGCGTAGGGAAGCGGCGCGTCTTCCTGCGTCACGCGGGCCGGCGGCGCATCCAGATAATCGAAGGCGTGTTGCGTGACCTGCCAGCCGATTTCGGCGCCGACGCCGCAAGGGCCCCAACCTTCTTCGACTGTGACGATGCGGTTCGTCTTGCGCACCGATTCCAGCACGGTCTCCACATCCAGCGGGCGAAGCGTGCGCAGATCGACGACCTCCGCCGAGACGCCTTCGCCCACCAGTTTCTCCGCCGCTTCCAGCGCGAATTTTACGCCGCGCGAATAGGAAACAATGGTGACGTCGGCGCCCTCGCGCGCGACCTTGGCCTTGCCGATGGGCAGGACCCAGTCGTCAACGTCCGGCACGTCCATTGTGTCGCCGTAGAGAAGCTCGTGCTCGAGAAAAACCACCGGGTTCGGGTCACGGATCGCGGCTTTCAAAAGACCCTTCGCATCAGAAGCCGAATAGGGCGAAATCACAATCAGCCCCGGCACATTGGAATACCACGCAGCATAATCCTGGGAATGCTGGGCGGCGACGCGGCTGGCTGCTGCGTTCGGGCCGCGGAAAACAATCGGCGATCCCATCTGACCGCCGGACATGTAGCGCGTCTTCGCCGCCGAGTTGATGATGTGATCGATCGCCTGCATGGCGAAGTTCCAGGTCATGAATTCGACAATGGGTTTGAGGCCCGCAAACGCTGCGCCCACGCCAAGCCCGGCGAAGCCATATTCGGTAATAGGCGTATCGACGACGCGGCGCGGACCGAATTCATCCAGAAGACCGCGCGAGACTTTATAGGCGCCCTGATATTCCGCGACTTCCTCGCCCATGAGGAACACATCTTCATCGCGGCGCATTTCTTCAGCCATGGCGTCGCGAAGCGCATCGCGGATGGTCGTCGGGATCATCTCCACATCGTCAGGCAGTTCCGGATCGGCGGCGGCGGTGATTTTCGGCTGCGGCGGCGCGCTGTCGTCCTCGCCCTCGGGTTTTTCGTCTTTGGCCCCTGTCTCATCCTCGTCCGAACTGTCTTTCGCATCAGCCTGATCGCCCCCCTGGCTTGCGCCGCCGCCGTTCAGGTTCGACTCGTCGATATCGTCGGCGCTTTCGCCGTCGCCGATCAGGACAGCGATGGGATCATTGACCTTGACGTTCTCGGTTCCCTCGGCGACGAGGATCTTTCCGATCTTGCCTTCGTCGACAGCTTCGACCTCCATGGTCGCCTTGTCGGTCTCAATCTCCGCAATCACATCGCCGGACGAGACGTCGTCTCCTTCCTTGACATTCCATTTGGCGAGTGTCCCTTCTTCCATGGTCGGCGAAAGGGCGGGCATGAGGATCGGCGTTGGCATTGCAATTTCCCAGCGATTTCAGGTGCATTTGCATAGCCGCTAAGCTAGGGGAAGAACAAGACCTGAATAATGGAAGCGGGTTCGCCGATATTCCTGCAATCTCTGCACGGCAAGTCGGGCGATCAGATTGACTGGCAGGTCAAGCGCCGGACGGCTCATCGCCCGCCTGACCCGCCGCTGACAGCCATACGCCCGGCCCTTGCAGAAACCGGGTGATTCCGGTATCCCCCGGCTCCTTCGAAATGAAGCGCTTTGAATTAGGCGCCGGGCTTCCTAGATAACGCCGAAGAATACCTTCCGTTTTCATGTATTCGCCGGCCGGGAATTAAGAGTTTTGCCATGACTGCCGTTATTTTAACGATCCACACACTCATCGTGATGGCGCTGATCGGCGTCGTGCTGCTGCAACGCTCTGACGGCGCCGCGCTGGGCATCGGCGGCGGTGGCGGCGGCGGCGGCGGTTTCATGTCGGGACGCGGCGCGGCAAACGCGCTGACGCGCACGACTTCAGTGCTGGCGGCGCTGTTTTTCGCAACCTCGCTTGTCCTCGCCATTCGCGCCGGCGCCGGCGAAAGCGATGACGACGTCATCGATGAACTCACCGGCGCAACTGGTAACCAGCAGGAAACGCAAGACACCGGGAATGCGCCCGCCTCGGCGGAGGACTTGTTGAATTCTCTCGGCGGCGAAGAGCAACCGGCAGGCGATGAGACAGACGAACCCGCGAGCGCGGCGGAACTCATCGAGTCTCTCGGCGGTGAAGCCCCGCCAGACGCTGCGCCGTCCGGTGCAGAGCCGCAGCAACAGCCTGCGGACCAGCCAGCCCCGGCAAACGAAACACCCGCGGAAGGCGAAGAACCTGAAGAAAACGCGCCCAATCAGTAGAATCGCCGTGATTTTCGCTATCTAGGTTCAGTACGCGTCGAGCTTTATACGGCGCGCACATGCGCCAATGCCGTAAATTCTGCGCCTAATTCAGCCCCTAATTCAGCCCCTGCAATAAATCCATCTCGTCAGCGGAGGTTTGACGCGGCATAATCCGCGCCAGACCGGATTGGCTACGGGGAACATAAGGGGATTTTTTGATGAAACTGGCGGGCAAGATTTTTGGCGGATTATTGGTGTTGATCGTTGCTGCGGCGGCCGGGCTCAGCATGTGGTTCTGGTTCACGCCGGTCGGCGTCAATAATTATGTCAACAAAGTCATGATCGAATTCGCGATCGACACCCCGGAGCTTTTGACCAATCTGGGCGTGGTTGACAATACGCCGCTCGATTTTCACTCCGGCAAGCTGTCCGACTACACCAAGGCGAAGGATGAAAAAGACCGCGCACGGCTGAGGGAAGCGCGCGCCGGTCTCGACAAATATGGCCCCGACGGTCTTGAAGGCCAGGAACGGCTGACTTGGGAAATCACCGCCTGGTTTCTGGACGATCTCATACGCCAGACGGAATATGAATATAGCGGCTATCGTGTCGTGCAAAATTCCGGCGTTACCGTCGACCTACCCAGCTTCCTGACCGACCAGCACGTCATCAAGAACGAGAAAAGCGTCAAGCGTTATATCTCTCGCGTCAATGATTTCGGCCGCGTGCTGCGCGAGGTCAAACGCCGCGTGGAGGACGATCGCGCCAATGGCGTCGTCCCGCCGGATTTCATTATTGAAAAATCGCTCAGCGTCATGCGCAATTTTATCGAAGGCGGCGCGCAGGAAAACGCGCTCGTCACGACCCTGCCGCGCAAGCTCGAAGAGATCGGCCTGTCGGACGAGAAAAAACGGCGCTATATGGCCGAAACAACAAAAGCTGTGGAAACACAGGTTATTCCCGGCTACGAGGCGATGATCGCGCTTTACGAGGAAATGCATGAGACAGCCGATCATAACGCCGGGATCTGGCGCATCCCCAACGGCGACAAGATTTACGCCAATGCGCTGAAATCCAATACCACCACCGACATGAGCGCCGATGAAATTCATAATACCGGCTTGTCGGAAGTCGCGCGCATCGAGCAGGAAATGGACGCGATTCTAATCGCGGAGGGCTACACCGAAGGAACAGTTTCCGAACGCGTCAAGATGCTCATGGAAGAGCCCTCGGAGCTTTTTCCGAATACGGATGAAGGCCGCCGTCAGATGCTCGATTACCTGGTCGCGCTGAACGAAGACGTATTGGATAAGGCGAGCCAGTACTTTGTCGCTCTGCCCCCGCAGGAGCTTGAAATCCTGCGGGTGCCGGAATACTCGGAAGCCTCCGCTCCGGGCGGTTATTACATGCCCGCGGCGCTGGACGGCTCGCGGCCGGGCCGATTCTATATCAATCTGCAAGACACCGCCGACAATCCGCGATGGACACTGCCGACGCTGCTTTATCATGAAGCCGCGCCAGGCCATCATTTCCAGATTTCCACCGCCCAGAATATCAAGGGCGTGCCAATCTTGCGCACGCTGTCGCCGTTCAGCGCCTATAATGAAGGCTGGGGACTTTACGCTGAACGCCTCGCGGCGCTCGACATGAACATGTACGAAGACGATCCGCTGGGCGATCTCGGCCGTCTGCAGGGCGAGATGTTTCGCGCGGTCCGTCTCGTCGTCGATACCGGCATGCATGCAAAGCAGTGGTCGCGCGAGGAAGCGATCGCCTACATGATCGAAAAGACCGGTTATACAGAAGACGAAGCCACGCGTGAGATAGAGCGATATGTTGTCTGGCCGGGACAGGCGACAGCCTACAAGACGGGACAGCTCGCGATTTTGCGGATGCGGGCGAACGCCGAATCGGCGCTGGGGCCGGATTTCGACCTGCGCGAGTTCCACAGGGTTGTCCTGATGAATGGAAGCATGCCGCTCGGGATACTGGAAGGCGTCGTCGAGGACTGGGTGGAAAGCGAACAGGCGCGGTAATTTCCGCCGCTAGAGGCCGCCGCCGGCGCGACAAATGCGCCGCAGAAAATTAGAGTTTGAATGGCGCGCAATCTCCGCTAAGACGGGCTTCCATGACGCGGTATATATTCATTACCGGCGGCGTGGTGTCGTCACTCGGAAAAGGTGTTGCTTCGGCGGCTTTGGGCGCGCTTCTACAGGCGCGCGGCTACAAGGTGCGGCTGCGCAAGCTGGACCCTTATCTCAATGTCGATCCCGGCACCATGTCGCCCTATCAGCACGGCGAAGTTTTTGTCACCGATGACGGCGCGGAGACCGATCTCGATCTCGGTCACTATGAGCGGTTCACCGGGGTTTCTGCTTCGAAAAACGATAATGTCACCACGGGCCAGATTTATTCCCGCATTCTGGAACGCGAGCGGCGCGGCGATTATCTCGGCGCCACGGTGCAGGTCATTCCGCATGTAACCGACGCCATCAAACAGTTTGTCCTGTCGGACGCCGGCGGCGCCGACTTTGTTTTGTGCGAAATCGGCGGCACGGTGGGCGACATTGAAGCGTTGCCGTTTTTCGAAGCAATCAGGCAGCTCGGCAATGAATTGCCGCGCGGCGACGCGGTTTATGTGCACCTGACGCTGATGCCGTTCATCCCGTCGGCGGGAGAATTGAAGACAAAACCAACGCAGCATTCTGTTCGCGAGTTGCGCGCCATCGGCATACAGCCCGACGTCCTGCTTGTGCGCTCTGATCGCGAAATCCCCCAAAGCGAGCGCAGCAAAATAGCACTGTTCTGCAATGTGCGCCCGTCCGCCGTGGTTCAGGCGCTTGATTGCAGGACAATCTATGAAGTGCCGCTGACCTATCACAAAGAAGGCTTTGACAGCGAAGTGCTGGACGCGTTTCAGATCAAAGATCCGCCTGAACCCGAACTTGAAGGCTGGGAGAATATCGTTCACCGCATTACCGAGCCGGACGGCGAAGTCACTATTGCCGTCGTCGGCAAGTACACGGTGCTGAAAGACGCCTATAAATCGCTCATCGAAGCGATCGCCCATGGCGGCATCGCCAATAATGTGCGCGTGAATGTCGAATGGATGGAATCCGACGTTTTTGAAAAAGAGGATTCAGCGCTTTCTGCCCTTGAGGGCGTTCACGGCATTCTGGTGCCTGGCGGATTTGGAGAGCGCGGCGCGGAAGGCAAGATCAAGGCGGCGCAGTTCGCGCGGGAAAAAGAGATCCCCTATTTCGGCATTTGTTTCGGCATGCAAATGGCCATCATTGAGGCGGCGCGAAATCTGCTCGGCGAAGAGGACGCCAGTTCATCCGAATTTGCAGCGTGCGAGCAGCCGATTGTCGGTCTGATGACCGAATGGGTGCGCGGCAACGAAATGGAAGTGCGCACGAGAGAGAGCGACCTTGGCGGCACAATGCGTCTCGGCGCCTATCCGGCGCATCTGAAAGCCGGCAGCCGCGTCAGGGAAATTTACGGCAAGGAAGAAATTGAAGAACGCCACCGCCATCGCTTTGAAGTGGACATGGCGTGGAGCAATCGTCTTGGAGAACACGGGGTCGTTTTTTCCGGCGCCTCGCCTGATGGAGAACTGCCGGAAATCATGGAAATACCGGACCATCCCTGGTTCATCGGCGTGCAATACCATCCCGAGTTGAAATCGCGCCCTTTTGACCCGCATCCGTTGTTTGCATCGTTCATTGAAGCGGCGGTGAAACGCTCGCGACTGGTGTAGCGGCCGCATTAAACGCCGCGATTCTGGTTTTTGCGCGCTACGCGACTTTTTTCCTTAAATTTTTGGAACTTCAAGGCCCGCCTCGCGTTGGCCAACTGTTCCTGTTGAACAAAAGATTGGAGTTTTACCAATGAATTTAAGAACAGCCGTATTATCAGCTTGTTTTGTGACGGCAGCCGGCGTGGGAAGCGCGCAAGCGGCCCCATGTACTGTCGGAACATGCCAAGTAAACGGCGGCCCGCTTGGCGTTATGGATGTCGGCATTGAAGATGAAAATGTCGCCGCCGGTGCGTATGTCGCCGAGGGCAGCTTTGAAGTGGCGACAGCCGCCCCCGCTAATGGATTAGTGGATGTAAACTTTGACGGCCAGTCCGGCTCGGTTCCTTCGGGTTTTAACGACCTGACGATTTCCTTTGAACAGGATTCGATTGACTTAGGGACATTCACCATTACTGACGCAGCAGGATTTCAAATTCTGAACCAGTTTGTTCTCGCCATTGCGAGTACGTCTGACATCTTCTTTGAAATCACTGGCTTTGCCTTTAACGACGGCGTGACGCTGCCTGATTACAATATTCGCATGTCGGCCGTTCCGATTCCGGGTGCAATACCCCTGTTGTTATCCGGTATAGCCGGCCTCGGCTTTGCCGCTCGCCGGCGCAAGCAAGACGCGTAACCCTCCCCAATACGCGCACCCCTGGCGGCGTCTGCACTTCCCCGGTGCGGCGCCGCCTTTTTTTGCGTCGCTTTGCGCCATCCCTGAAGCAGCGTATGTTGCGTTCCCACTGCAACAGGGAGCATTTCCTTGCATCAATCCGTACTGGTCACTGGCGCATCAAGCGGCATCGGTGAAGCTACTGCCGTACATCTCGCGCATAAAGGCTTTCGCGTATTCGCAGCCGCGCGCCGTATAGAAAAGTTGAACGCCCTGAAAGCCCTCGGCGGCGGAAAGATAACCCCTGTCGCTTTGGATGTGACCGACGACGCATCCATTAAAACCGCGCTGGCGGAGATTGAGAACGCTGGCGCCGTTTTATACGGGCTTGTAAATAATGCAGGCGTTTCCGTCATGGGACCGGTCGAACTGGTTTCGTCAGACGAATGGCGCCGTCAGTTCGAAACCAACGTTTTTGGCCTCGTAGCCGTCACGCGCGCCGTCCTGCCGCAGATGCGCGGCGCCGGGCGCGGCCGTATCGTCAATATTGGGTCGATCGCAGGGCGAATCGCTGCCCCGTTTCAGGGCGTCTACGCTTCGTCGAAACACGCCGTGGAAGGATTGTCGGATTCCCTTCGCCGCGAACTGGCGCCGCATGGCGTAAAGGTCTCTGTCGTCAGGCCCGGCTTTATCAACACGCCGTTCGGCCATCAGGAGCAGGAAGCGCTGGAGCGTTTCGAGAATGAAGGCCCCTACGCCGATCAGGTAAAAACATTCAAAGCCTGGCACGCGCGCGGCCATCCATCGGCGCCGGGGCCCAGTGTAGTGGCGGAGGCCGTTCACAACGCGCTGACGGCGCAACGGCCGCATTCGCGCTATACGGCGCCGCCAAAAATGCTGGGCGCGCTCGCCATGAGAAATCTTTTTCCTTCGGCTGTCACCGACCGAATATTCGAACGCGTCAACGGGCTTAACGCCCATCGGAAAGAAGAAAACTAGTCTTCGTAAATTTCGCTCGTTTCGGCTTCAAACACCGACGCAAGAGACGCAAAACGTCGCCTCGGCGTTTCGCCCATCAACGCCTTGCGGTCAGACGGCGCCGTGAACACAATTTCGTTTCCATGTTGTGCTAGTTTGCAGCCCTCAAGCGCGGCGGGCGCCTTGGGCGCAAGCGCCGCGACAAATCGCAACGCCAGTCCGAATTTAGTGGCCTGTGTTTGTGCTTCCCACGGCATGATCGCCATGGCCTGTTCATCCGGCGCCGGCGCTGTACGCCCCTGATGCCGCCGGAATAGCGCAAGCGCCACCCAGAGGCGTTCCGCGTGACTGACGCCTGCAAACGGCGCGCGCAAAGCCGTATCGAATGCATGCCGCCCGCGCAAATCCGGATGAAAATAGGCGCCGATATCGCTTAATAAACAAGCGCCGAACCGTAACCGCGCGCCCTCGGGATCGTCGCCTTCAAACAGCGGTTCGATGATGTTGTAAGCCGCTCGCCAAAGCCTGGCTCCGGCGTCAGGCGCTTTGCATAAAATCGGCAGGCTTCGATAAACGGGTCTTTCTCGCGTTCCTGTTTTGAGAGGTCGCTGTATAACAGGCCTTCGCGAACGCCGCCGGCGGAAACAATAATTTTATCGGCTTTGACGCGCGCAATGACAGCGCGCAGAACCATCGACGCCAGCGGTAGTGTATCGATGCGACGGCGCGGAATACCCGGAATTTCCTCCAGCGATTTGCGGCTCTGACGCGCGATCAGGTCGCACACGTCCAGCGCCTGCGCGCTCGTCATTTCATAATGATGCAGCACCGATAGAGGATAACTTTTCAGGCCCATATGAATCCGGGCGACAGCCCGCCATGCGCCGCCCACAGAATATAATCTGTCTATATGTTTGGGCTTTAGGAATTTAACAGCGTCCAGCTGTTCTTCTATAAATTTTTCCGCCGCTTTCATGTCGCCATTTGCTGCGCGCATCAGGTTGAACGGACCGATCGGCAGACTGATGCTGTCGTCAATTTCGCCTTTGGAAAGCAGCGCCAGTTCAAGGCTGCCGCCGCCCATGTCGCCCACAAGACCGGTCGCCTGCGGTTCAACGGCGGCGACGCCGTAAGCCGCCAGCCTGCCTTCCTCCTCACCGGAGACGACATTAACGTCAAATCCAAGCGCGCACGCCGCCTCGACAAATTTTTTACCGTCACGGGCGTCGCGCACAGCCGCCGTTGCAATCACAGTCGTCGGGGGACGGCCAAGATCATCAAGCACATGTCGGAATCGGGCGAGCGTCGCGAGCGCATCGCTGACGGCATCGGGGTTCAGCCCGCCGTCTTCAGTCATATCGCGGCCAAGACCGCATAAGGCTTTTTCGTTACAGATAGGAATCGGCGCGCGTTTCGGCCCGTCATAGACAACCAGCCGCACCGAATTCGAGCCAATATCCACGACGGCCCGCTTTAGCGACATAGCGCCCTTTTTCGCGATTTTCGTCTCAGACCCCATTTACGGCGCTCGTCATTATAAGTTTCGCCGATTCGACCATTTCGCGATTCGCTTGCGCCTGCCTTTTTATTTCTTGCGCTTGATTTCCTTCGGCGCATTATACTCAAGCGATGCGCCGCGTCCGGAAAGCGACGGATTTGTCATCATATAAGTATGAACGTTGAAATTCTCGCTGTCCGGCGATGTCTTGTAGCGTTCATAAGTTCCGTCAGGGCGGAGCTGCCAACTTTGCGACTCATCATTGAGATTCCCGACCATAATGTAATCGAGAATCTGCTGATGTACCGTAGGGTTTTCCACCGGACAGAACACTTCCACGCGCCGGTTCAAGTTTCGCGGCATCAGATCCGCCGAGGAAACATATATTTTCGCCTGACTGTTCGGCAATGACGCGCCCGCCCCGAAACAATAGATGCGCGCATGTTCCAGAAATCGTCCAATTATGCTCCTTACACGAATGTTTTCGGACAATCCCGGCACGCCCGGCCGCAGGCAGCAGATCCCGCGCACAACGAGATCGATCTGCACGCCCGCCGCAGACGCCTCATAAAACTTGTCAATCAGCGCGCTGTCGACGAGTGCGTTCATTTTCGCCCAGATGGCGGCGGGTTTGCCTTTATTGGCGTTGCGAATTTCCTTGTCGATGAGTTTGGAAATGTGCTGTCTTGCGTTTAGCGGCGCCACAGCAAACTTTTCAAACGACGCTGGCGCCGCATAACCGGTGATATAGTTGAAGACTTTCGCCGCATCGCGTCCGATGGCCGGGTCGCAGGTAAAGAGCGAAAGGTCGGTATAAATTTTCGCCGTTATTGGATGGTAGTTGCCCGTGCCGACATGGACGTAAGTTCGCGCGCCGTCGGCTTCCTGACGTACGACGAGCGACAGTTTCGCATGGGTCTTGTATTCCAGAAACCCGTAAACCACGTTGACGCCAGACCGCTCCAGCGCCCGCGCCCAGCGTATATTCGCCTCTTCGTCAAAGCGCGCCTTCAACTCAACCAGCGCCGTGACGTTTTTGCCGGCTTCCGCCGCTTCGATCAACGCCTCGACAATGGGCGATTGTTTGGAAGTCCGATAAAGCGTCTGTTTGATGGCGACGACTTTCGGGTCCGCCGCCGCCTGTTTCAGGAATTGAACGACGACATCGAAAGACTCATAGGGGTGATGGACAAGAATATCCTTCGCCCGGATGGCGGAAAAGCAGTCGCCGCCATGCTCGCGAATACGTTCCGGAAATCGCGGTTCATAAGGTTCAAATTGCAGGTCAGGCCGGTCGGGCGGGATCAGTTCATTGCTCTGCGCGAGACCCAGCATGCCGTCGACGAAAATCACGTCCTGGGCCGTGGCCTGCAGGCTTTCGCGGATCATATCGCGCAGATGATCGGGCGTGCGGGCGTCAATCTTGACGCGGATCACGTCGCCGCGCCGGCGCCGTTTCAGCATCGTCTCAAAGACCCGTACAAGATCTTCCGCCTCTTCCTCAATTTCAACGTCAGAGTCCCGAAGCACGCGAAAGGCGCCGTGCGACAGGACTTCAAATCCAGGAAAGACGTGATGAATAAACCGCACGAGAACTTTTTCCAGAGCGATAAACCGAACCGGCGGCCTTTTATCGTCAGCGGGCGGCGCATCCGGAAAACGGATATACCGGCCCACCTTGACCGGCACCGGCAACAACGCCTCCATGATTTGCCCGTCTTCGCGCTTCATTTCGAAACACAGCACAAAGCCCATATTCGGGACGAACGGAAAAGGGTGCGCGGGGTCAAGCGCCAGCGGCGTCAGGATAGGAAAAATATTCGACTGAAACTCCGCCTCCAGCCATTCCAGATCATCCCCGGACAGTTCCTCGTCATCCATGACGTGGATACCGGCGTCACGCATCAATGGTTTTAATTCGCGCCAGCACCTTTGCTGCTCTTCCATCAAAAGGCTCGCCCGGTCGGTAATCAGCGAGAGCTGCTCTTGCGCAGACAATCCTTCCTGAGAAATCGCAGAGACGCCTTCACGCAACTGGCCGCGCAAACCGGCGACGCGCACCATGAAAAACTCGTCGAGATTGCTGGCCGATATGGATAAAAACCGCAGACGCTCCAAAAGCGGATGCGTTTCGTTCAACGCCTCTTCCAGAACGCGTCCGTTAAACGACAGCCATGAAAGTTCGCGGTTGATGAACCTGTTCGGCGAGTCCGTCATGATCGGCGCCGCGGTCGTGATATCGTATTTTGCGCCGTCGTCCGCCGCCACGTCCCGTTTTCCTTCAACCAGCATGAGTTTGTAGTTTCCTATTTATGGCGCACTATCGCCTTCAGAAAGGTTAGCAAACAGATTTTGCACGAAAGGCGTTGTTATTTTTCGCTTTTCCGCCATCGCCCGCCGGTCGGCCAGAGCCACGAAGCGATGCGCGGCGGCGAATGTGCGCGCTATGCGCGGCGCGGCGTATTCAATGACCGCAGGGCTCACCATCACTTGCCTGTCGCGAAACCCTTTGGCAATGACCGCGCGGATCAATGTTTCATCAGGGTCGGCGAGAACCGCGCGCGGCGCCGCTTCCAGCCGGGTGCGCAGGTCCTTCAAGCCCAGTGACCAGTCGGAAGGATGTCCCGCGCCAGCCAGGATCAGCCTTTTGCCGCGCGCGCACGCCGTTTCATAAGCGCTGAGGAATTTATGCGGATCGCTCGCAGGCATATCATCGACCAGCACATAATCGGGATCGCCGGTGAAAAAGACGTCAGCCAGCGTTGCCGTTTTATCGTATGGCTCGAGCAAAGCATAAGCGAGATGGGTTTTTCCGGCGCCCTGCGGGCCGCAGATCACCAGCGCAGGCTCATCCGAGCGCAACCACGCCTCCCCGGCGCGCAATGCAGCTTCATTGGATTCCGCTGCGATAAAAGACGCCCGACCGTATTCAGGCGGCGAATCCGGCAGCGCCAGAGAGAGTTGGCGGGCGGCGTTTTCAGTAGACGGCATAATATTCTGACTTGTGATGTATCAAATTTATCCCGTATGACGCCGCCGCTTTAATAACGTACGGGCGCTGGCTGCGTTTCCTCGTAAGCAGCGGGACGCACTGGCGAAGCGGCGCCGCTTTCAAGATCGCCAAACCGGTTGCGCCGATTGCGTCGTTCATCCCGGCGGACACCCTGCGCAGTCGCCGGCGTTGCAACCAGCCAGCGCTCGCCGTCTTCCGTCCACAACACCAGGCCTTGCGATTCCATGGCGACGACAAGTTTGTCCGGATCGCCATAGGCGCGAACCAGCATTTCCGCGCCCTGGCGCGACAGCGATCGCACCTGCACCGAACCGACCAGCGGCGTGGAGATCAGCGCTGACCTGATCTTCGCCCATTCCGTCAGCGTTCGAAAATAGGCGCTCGCTTCCAGAAGCGCCGCCTCCGTATGATCGATCAGCGTACGTTCTTTCCAGGGTTTGGCGTGCTTGGCGATGACCGCCTCGATCGCTTCTTCGGCCAGCGTTGGAAAATTGCCGGCGGGCCGGTTGAAATACGACTCCGCCAGTACGTCGCCGACTTTCGCGGATACAATTGAGGACTCAGGCGCCTGCTGGATGGCCGTCAGGCCTTCATAGGATGAATTTGGCGCATCGATTGCGCCGATTTCATCGACCGCGACTTCCGTCGATTCCCGAAACCCGTTGATCAGACGCACGCGCAATTTGTGCTCGCCGTCGACCTGCCGAAGAAACGCGTGCGCGACAATAACCTGACTGACAGAATACCGGTCCGCCATGGCCTGCAGGGAGCGAGCGTTGAGCGCCAGCGCTTCTTTCGCACTGATGGTCGAGGCGTCTTCCAGATCGCCCAGCGGCGCGGCCATGGGCGTCAATTCATTATCGTAGGGGCGGACTTTCCAGGCGGCCATCCATGGATTGTTTTCTTCCCACAAATAGACGCCGTTGGCTGTTTCCAGCACGGGAAGGACAAGCGCGGTGCGCGTTTGCGCCTCCGAATATGGAATTTGCGCATCGCGCAATAATTTACGGACCGCCGCCGGTTTGAAACGATAGGTGATGAACGCGCGGTATGTGCGCGCCGAACTCTTTTCATTATAAACTTCAAAACCCGCTTCAAGCGCTTCAAGCGCATTATCGTCCAGCGAAACGGCCTGACGGTCGCGGTAGGCGAATGGATCGCTATCTTGCGGACCTTGCGGGCTGACGCCGGCGTCCGGCGCGGACTGATCCGGCGCCGCGCCGTCTGACATGGAGACGACTTGCGGCAGGTACGGCCAGTCCTCCTCAACGGTCAGACGTTTCAAAAGGATACTCAGCGCCCGGCGCCGGCCCTGACGCTGTGCGATAGCTTTCGCCGCCGTTGCGCTGTCCGCCTGCGCCTGCACGGTCACGCGGGGAACGACAAATACGTCTTCTCCCGCGGCCACGGCCGCAGACGCGCCCGCAAAAAACACCGCTAAAATTAATCCTGCCGACCGCATCCAACTCATCCAAAACTCCGTTTTCCGGCTTTGCGCGACTATAACCCTTGATGACGGCGTTTTATAGCCGCTCCAGCGTCCAATATGAGCCAAATTCGCCCTGCGCCGCCGCCGTCTTTACGATATTACAGGGCGCCGCCAGCTATGCTAGATGCTATCTGAAGCCTGGCGCTCTTTAAAAAGGCGATGGAACTTGCGTATGCGTAAATGGATTACGGTTTTGTTGATTTTTTTGGTCGCGCCGGCGGCGGCAAGCGATGGGGCTCCCACGCCGCTGACCCCCTTCGCAACGCATCAGACCACGCAGGACAGCCGGATAGCTGAACTGGACGCTACACTCGAGCGGGCGCTGCAGACAGGCGATTTCGTCGGCCTCGCCGTCGCCGTTGTGCGCGGCGGGGAAACTCATTTTCTCAAAACCTACGGCGATGTGAGCGTTGAAGCCCCCGAACCCGTAACGCCCGATACTTTATTTCGCATCGCATCGCTGTCGAAAGGGTTCGCCTCTTCCCTCGCCGGTATCGCCGTCGATGAGGGATTGCTTTCGCTGGATGCGCCCGCCACTGATTTCGCCCCCATGCTGGCGCTCGCCAACGGCGCTGAAACATCGCTGACCCTAGAACGGTTGCTGAGCCATCGCACGGGATTGCCGCCGAATGCGTACGATAATCTGCTGGAAGCCGGGATAGCGCCTGACGATATTTTGCCGCAATACAGAAAGGTTAAACCGATCTGTCCGGTCGGCGGCTGTTACGCCTATCAAAATATTACTTATGACATCGCCGGCCGTGCTGTTGCGGCGGTCTACGACGCACCCTTTTCAGACATCGTTGCGTCGCGACTTTTCACACCGCTCGGCATGACGACGGCGTCTTATGGAGCGATCGCGCTGTCCGAAAGCCATAGCTGGGCGCGCCCGCATTCACGCAGGAGAAACAGGGACGCAAACGCGCCGGCAAACCCCTGGCGCGTGGTGGACGTCAAAGCGCCCTACTACGCCACGCCCGCCGCTGGGGGCGTAAACGCCAGCATACTCGACATGGCGCAGTGGCTGAAAGCGCAAATGGGCGCGGCGCCTGAAGTGATATCGCCCAGAGTGCTCGACATTATCCATACGCCGCATGTCAACACGCCGTCCGAATCCCGGCGCATGCGCCGGGTCATGCCCAATTTGCGCTCTTCGCAATATGGTCTTGGCTGGCGAATTTACGATTACGCCGGAACGCGCGTTATCGCCCATGGCGGTTCCGTAGACGGTTACGGCGCCCACATCGTGTTCATTCCCGATCTTGAAACCGGCATCGTGATCCTTTCCAACACGCGTACGCGGCGGCTGTGGAGCATCGCGCCCATGTTTCTGGATCTGGCGCTCGACCTGCCGCGCAAGGACTGGCTCGCCCTTGAGGAAACCGGAGACTCGTTCACCGGATCGAAATAGCATCGAGTTTCTGGTGTGATTGCGCACGCCAGAGCAGAGCGTCAAAACTTATTCCGACATACGCAGCTTCCGGTTGTTTCCGCCTTCCCCATCGCCCGCGTCTGAACGCAGAAATCAAAAAATATGCACAATATCACTTGGTTATCGCCGCCATTTGTGCATAAACGAAACGTACAATGACTGGGGGATTATCCAAGATGAAGAAGTATTTGGCATTTGCCTGCGCCCTGACTGTTCTGGCGGCGGGCGCAGTCGCGTCGGCGGCGCCTGTCTCAATCGCGTTTCAGGCGACGAAATCAGACGAGTTTTTTCAAGGCTCGGGTTTTTCCAACCCGAATGTCGGCGCCTACCAGGCGATCAACATGTTGAGCGGCGTCCTGACTTTCGATACTGACGATATCGCCACATCGACCAGCTTTGCTGCGCTTGGCGTAACAATCATGTTTGACGGGATTGATACGGGAACGCCGGATAATACATTCGATGCTCTTGGCCGAGGCGGAACGAGTTCAGGCGGCGTGACAATCAATGAGTTCTTCTTCTTCGAGGATGTATCGCAAAGTTTGAATGTCCGATTCGGGGCGAGAATCTTTGACGACAATCTCGACATACAATCGCTGAGCAATGCCGAGATCGCTGCGAATTTCCCATTCGACTTGTTCGAAAGGTTTGTCATCACCGTCTCTAATTTTAACGGCCTCACTGAATCTATCAATTATACAGCAACGAGTTTCGAGCTGGTTTCAGCCCCGGAAGTGCCGCTGCCAGCCGCTTTTCCGTTGATGCTGGCGGGACTTGCCGGATTCCGGCTGGCTGTACGAAAAAAGCGGAACAGCACGGCGGCCTGAGGTCCATCGCCCTCGCCAGCCGGGCGGGCTCATTACAAATCTGATTAGCCGCCGTCAAAGACCGGCTTTCAAAAACGCATTCGGCGCCGCCTCGGGTTAAACCTGAAGGCGGCGCCCGACTGTCAGATCGGCGTCAAATGCTGCGACAGGACCTCCATCCTTGCGCAGGGGGCCAACCCCGCTTAGGACGGCGCCGAGCAACAGGCGCGATAAATGAGCGACGCATATAAAAAAGCCGGCGTGGATATCGACGCCGGCGACAGGCTGGTCAAAACCATAGGTCCGCTCGCCCGGTCGACGGCGCGTCCCGGCGCAGACGGCGCGCTAGGCGGTTTCGGCGGTCTTTTCGACTTACAGGCCGCAGGCTTTGCCGATCCGATCCTCGTTTCCGGCACCGACGGCGTCGGCACCAAGCTGAAAATCGCTTTCGAGACCGGCATTCACGATACGATCGGCGTCGATCTCGTTGCCATGTGCGTGAACGACGTACTGGCGCAGGGCGCAGAACCGCTTTTCTTTCTCGATTATTTCGCCACGGGAAAACTCGATGAAAACACGGCGGCGCGCATTGTCTCCGGGATTGCAGAAGGTTGCAAACAGGCGGGCTGCGCGCTGATTGGCGGCGAGACGGCCGAAATGCCGGGCATGTACGCCGACGGCGAATACGACCTCGCCGGCTTTTGCGTTGGGGCGGCCGAACGCGGCGCTTTGCTGCCGCGCGCAGCGGCGCCCGGAGACATCATGATCGGGCTTGCGTCTTCCGGCGTTCATTCCAACGGCTATTCGCTCGTGCGCAAGATCGTGGCGGATGCGGGCGCGCAATATGACGCCCCCGCGCCTTTCGATTCCTCCGTTACGCTTGGCGAAGCGCTGATCGCGCCGACGAGAATTTATGTAAAATCCGTACTGCCGTTGCTGGCGCACGAAACAGTAAAAGCCTTCGCGCACATTACCGGCGGCGGACTTACGGACAACGTACCGCGCGTTTTGACCGAGAAGTTGTCGCCTCGCTTCGATGATGCAGCGTTGAAACTGCCGCCGCTGTTTCAATGGTTGCGCGAGGCTGGAAAAATTTCCGAAGACGATATGCGCCGCACATTCAATTGCGGCGTCGGCGGCGTTGTCATCTGCGCGCCAGAAGCCGCCGATGACACGCTGGAAGCGCTTTGCAAAGCCGGTGAAGATGCGCGCATTATCGGCGATGTGAGCGAGACATCCTGATGGCCAAGGCTCGGGTAGCCGTTCTGATCTCCGGCCGCGGGAGTAATCTGCAGGCGCTGATTGATGCGGCCGCACAGCCGGATTATCCGGCGGAAATTGCACTTGTGGTGTCGAACCGGCCCCGCGCCGCCGGGCTGGATCGCGCAGCGAAGGCGGGCATTCAGCAGGAAACCATCGACCACAAGGATTTTGCGACGCGTGATGATTTCGAAGCGGCGCTGAACGATGCCCTGAAAATTTCAAAAATCGATTTTGTCTGTCTTGCGGGCTTCATGCGTCTGCTCACAGACAGTTTCGCCAGCGACTGGCGCGGCCGCCTGATCAATATCCACCCCTCTTTGCTGCCCGCATTTAAAGGCCTGCACGTTCATGAGCGTATGATTGAGGCGGGCGTGAAACTTGCCGGCTGCACGGTGCATTTCGTATCGCCGGAGGTCGACGCCGGACCGATTATTGGTCAGGCGGCTGTGCCGGTCTTGCCGGGAGACGATGAAGACAAGCTGGCGGCTAGAATCCTGGAGCAGGAACACAAGCTTTATCCCGTCTGCCTCAGGCTCCTGATAGAAGGCAAAGCGCGCCTTTCAGGACATACCGTTCCGTTTGCAGACGATATTGTTCCGGACGGCGCCTTCGCCAATCCGCCGATCGAATAAAACTTACTTCAGCGCCGGACCGTTTGCTGGGCGCCCGGTCTCCGCCGTGACCACTCGCCAGAACGGATAAAGCGGCTCTGGCGTGAGGATTTCTCTGGTCCCGATAATCGCCGCCGCAATGGAAAAAGTAGAAGCGCGATTGCCTTGTGCAATGGCGTCGCAGCGCGACAGGCGCAGTAAATCGACCAGCGCCGATTTGATATCCGTGGACCGCATGGTTGAATTCGGACGTTCGATTGCCGCCGTCGCCTCCGGCGCATAAACCTTGCCGCATTTCTTCAGAATACGCACAAAATCGGCGCCCTCCGCCGGATCGTCCGTGAATACGGCATAGCGGCTCTCGCCCTCGCGCGTATGAAATCGCTTCAGCGCGCGGGTGATGGACGCATTTTCGTATTTGCGCACAAACGCATCCGGCGCAAGGCCGTAAAGAGCGCTGAGAGCCGCCGGCAATTCGCGGTTGAGCCCCTGCTTTCGCAACAAAAATGCGCGGAACTGGTCGCGGTGATGTTTAACCCTGTCGGTTCGCCGCAAATGAACGCCGACCAGCGCTTCGGGACACTTTTCACGCCAGCTCCGGACCGAAATCAAGATGTCGTCGCGAAACGCAAGTCCTCTGAGCGCCATAACAAATTTTCGGCAAAACGCCTCTCGTGATAACGACAGCTTTAACGCCTCTTTCAACTGCCGGTGGATCGTCAGCGGCTCCCAGCCATGCGTTTTAAGAACGACAGCGCCCGCCGGCGGCGCGGGGGCGGGAATCAAATTCGGATCGGGCTGAAAAATATCGTCAAACGCGCCGGGACAGGACGGATCGTTGCTCCAGGGAAAATAAATCCTGCGCGCGCCGACACAGGCTTTAAGAGCCGCGATGGCGATCAATCGGTTGCCGAGACCGCATATCGGCCCCGACCACCAGTAATCCGTTGACTGTCCCGTCACTAATCCATCAATCGCCCGCTCATGAAGACGGATAACGACTATGGCGCGACAGCGTCAAGCTTGTCGAAAAATTCCTGTACGCGTTTAGCATTGGCGCCGAGATCTGATCCGCCGACGCGCGATTTCGAACGAACGTCCACCCGCGTCTGGGACCCTTCCGGTGAAAGCCGGACAACAAAATCATCGACAAAACCGTACCAGAACGACGTGTACGCCGCTTCGATCAACCAGCCTTCATCAGTGAGCGTTTCATCCAGAATCACCATGTTCATAGAGGGTATGAGATTTCGGACAATTTCAGCCGTTTCATCAAGACTGGCGTTAACGGTTTTCGGCCCAAGTTCGGGGAAAGCTTCGCGCTGCGCTTGCGCGACCGTCATATCCGTATTGCGCACAAGTTCGTCGCCAACATATTCCGGCGGGTTCACGCGGTCCTCGTCGGCGCCGGCGATGATCGGCGGCGGGTTGTCAAAATCAGTAGTAATGTCGTGAATAAACGGATTGGATGTTGCAAGGTCTCGCATCTTTATCGGAACCATGCCTGCGGCCACTGCCGCAAACGCCGCCAGAATTGCGAACACGCCCAGACCGCGCGGGCGCATGACCAGCGCCGCCAAACCACCCAGCAAGGACAATCCCGCCAGCACGAAAATCGGCGACAGGCTGATACTGCCTTCGATAATATCAATGGGCGACGCTACTTTCCGCATCATGGAAAAACCGGTTCCATAATCCCACCAGCCCATTTTTGCGCCGGGCCCTGCAATTGCAATTGTCAGCGCGCACGCAAACGCTGCAAGCGCTACGATCGTCGTCAATACTCTCATCAGATACTGCCCCTGGTTCTAGCCACCCCAGGCACCTTCTAGAGGAAACCTGTGGAAAATGCACGGGGGCTTATTGAATTGCGCTCGCTTCAAGGTTGAAAACTGCGCCTGAAACCCCATCTATCTCGCGTTTGCGAAAAGGATCGTCAGCATGGCTCGTCCCGTTACCGTCACCGTTTCCCACGAATTGGGCGCTGACGAAGCAAGAAAACGCGTCCGCGAAGGTTTTGGCAGATTAAAAGGCGCGATGAGCGGCGGCATGATGTTCAAATTTACCGAAGAGTGGACGAGCGAAGACCGTCTTTCTTTTACCGCGCGCGGTCTTGGCCAAACGATTACAGGAACCATCGACATCTTCCCCCAGCATGTACGGATCGAAGCCATGCTTCCCGGATTGCTGGCGGCTGTTGCCGAAACCATCACCGGAAAAGTCGAACGCGAGGGTCAGATCCTGCTGGAGAAAAAGTAAGTCTTACGCATGCCCGGCGTGCTGCGCGCGACGCGCTGAAAAGGTTCTCTTTCGAATTCAAAATAACCGATGGTTTGAAACCGAATTCACATCCGGTTTCAAACCGTCTTGGGGTCGCTATTCTCCCAACAATTCCAGCGCGCCGACAGTCATGGCGTGCACGCCGGCTTTCAGGGCCGCTTCCGGCTGCGGCGCGAAGAACGGCGAATGATTTGCCGGCGGCGGCGGCGCCTTGCCTTCGCGGGCGAGTTTCATGGCTTCCCGGTCTTGTCCGCCTGTCCAGAAAATCAGCGTCGGAATGTCCTCGCTCGTCCGGCCGAATTGCGAAAAGTCTTCCCCGCCCATGCTCGGCGGGCGTTCGTAAACGCGATCTTCCCCCAGGCTTTCAGCGATAGCGCCCATCACGCGCGCGGTCATCTCCTCGTCATTATACGTTGACGGCGTGTAATCGCTCTCGATTTTCACTTCCGGCATCAAGTCTTCGGGCAGGCCTGCGGAACGCGCCTGCGCTTCGGCGATGCGTTTTATGCCATCCAGCAGTTTCTGGCGCACGCCGTCTTCATAGGAACGGACCGTGATCTGGAGATGCGCTTCATCCGGAATTATATTGTGCTTGTAGCCCGCCTGAAACGAGCCGACGGTCACGACGCCGGGGGCCTGCGGGTCGATCTCACGCGAGACCAGCGTTTGCAGCGCATTGACAATCTGTGCAGCGATGACAATGGGATCCTTGCCCATCTGGGGCGCTGACCCGTGCGCGCCGACGCCTTTCACGAAAATATCAACGCTGTCCACATTGGCGAGCGCCCAGCCAGGCGTGTACGTCACATCGCCGGCGGCGTCCCATCCGGACGTATGCGTCGCCAGGACGTAATCCGGCTTCGGAAACTTTTCATAAAGGCCGTCATCGATCATCGCCATGGCGCCGAGACCGATTTCCTCCGCCGGCTGACCAATAAGCACAAGCGTGCCGGACCACTGGTCTTTCATCTCCACAAGACGGCGCGCCGTCCCGATCAGAATCGCCATGTGGCTGTCATGGGCGCAGGCGTGCATCACCGGCGCTTCCTGCCCCATATAATCCGTCGAAACGACTTTCGAGGCGTACGGAAGGCCGGTTTTTTCTTCCAGCGGCAGCGCATCCATATCGGCGCGCAGCATCAGCGTCGGCCCGTCGCCATTTTCCATAACCGCGACAAGCCCGTGACCGCCGACGCCCTCGCGAACTTCGCCGGCGTCGGCCCTCGCCTTGGCGCGCGTCCATTCATCTCCGACGCCGGTGGTAATGGTAAAGCCCAATCCTTCCAGTTCGTCGGCCATGCGTGCGGCGCTTTCGCTCTCCTTGAACGATAATTCAGGGTTTTCATGGAAGTGCTTGTAAAGATTGAATACATAATCGTAGTCTTCAGCCACGGCGTCAGCAATGTCATTCGCGGCCGCCGGCCATGCGGCGAGCATGCATGCGGCAAATCCGAGACAGGCGCTTTTCATGTTATTTCTCCTCGTTGGACGAAATTTCAGGTTTATTTCTCTGCATCGATAGTGATGATCGTCCGCAGCAGCACGTCGGCTGCGTTCGCCATGTCCTGCGGCGCTGTAAATTCCTTTGGCGAATGGCTGACGCCGCCGACTGACGGCGCGAAGATCATGCCGGTCGGCGCAATGCGCGCCATGTCCTGTGCGTCATGCCCGGCGCCCGACGGCATATGCATGAAGGAGAGACCCAGCGTTTCTGCAGCCGCCGCTATTGTCTGCCGGATTCGTTCATCGGTCAGCGCGGGATGCGAGGCGACGTCAATATGCTCGAAAGTAATATCGACGCCGCTTTCGTCGGCAATAGCGCCGGCGGCTCTCTCAATTTGCTCGTAAATCGCCGTCATTTTATCCGTTTCGAGATCCCTGATCTCCAGGCTCATGACGACTTCGCCGGGAATGACATTCGGCGCACCCGGCAGCGCCTTGATGCGCCCGACAGTCGCAACGTGCCGGCCGGGCGTCGATACGGCGATGTCGTTGACGGCCTGAACAAGTTTCGACGCCGCCAGCAAGGCGTCACTGCGCCGGTTCATCGGCGTCGTGCCGGCGTGGTTGGCGACGCCCGTCACCGTCACATCCCACCATTCGATGCCGACAATCCCTTCGACAACCCCGATATCGATATCTTCCTCATCGAGGATCGCGCCTTGCTCGATATGCACTTCCAGAAATGCCTTCAAAGCGTCTGGTTCGATAATATCGTTGTCCAGCTTATCAGGATCGCCGCCGATCTTTCTGGTCCCTTCGCCAATCGTGACGCTCGCGTCGCTCATGACTTCGAGCGTTTCTGGTTTAAGGGCGCCCGTCATCGCGAGACTGCCGATCAATCCGCCTTCTTCATTGGAAAAAATTACGACTTCAAGCGGGCTGCGCGTTTCGACTGCGGCTTCATTCAGAAGATCGATCGCCTCGAAAGCCGCAATGACGCCGACGTTTCCGTCATAGTTTCCCCCACCGAGCACCGAATCGATGTGCGAGCCGAACATGATCGGCTTGGCCTCAGGGTCGGTTCCCGGGCGGGTGGCCAGAATATTGCCGCCCGCATCAATTCGCACATTCTCAAGATCGAGAGCGCGCATCAAATCCATGGCCCAGGCGCGCGCCGCAATATCCGCTTCGGAATACGCCACCCGGTCGACGCCGCCATCGTCATTGGCGCCAAACGCGGACAATTGCTCGATGCGCGCTTCCATGCGTGAAGCGTTCGCGCGCGGCAAATCCTGCGCAAGAGCTTGCGACCACATAGCCAATGCCGAAAAGCAGCCCGCAACCGCGATAAGCTTCATAAAGCGCTCCTAATCGTCTGAAAGTTCAAAATCGACGATCGGCATCGGACCGTCTTCGATGCCGCGCGCGGCCTTGTCGTTTGCGACCATTTCCAAGATTTCCTCGCGCAACTTGGCGCCTTCGTAGACGACGCCGTTCTTGATGACAAAATCGACGCCGCCTGTGCGCACCGGCTTGTTAGTGTCGGGATCAAGCTTGATATGACCGGTGGCGAAAAGCGTTTTCAGATTAGCCAGCGGGTTTTCCGAGACAATCACCAGATCGGCGCGCTTGCCGACCTGGACCGAACCGGTTTCACCTTCGACGCCCAATATCTTGGCGCCTTGCAAGGTCGCGGCGTTGATGACTTCCAGCGGATGAAAACCGGCCTCGCGCAATAATTCAAGTTCCTGAATATAACCAAAGCCATAGGTGGAATAGATGTAGCCGGCGTCCTCGCCAACGCCGACCTTGCCGCCGCGATTTTTATATTCGTTGATGAAACGCATCCAGCGCTGGTAATTGTCTTTCCACGCCGTTTCTTGCTCCGTACCCCAATCAAACCAGTAGGAGCCGTGGGCGTTGCGGTCCGGCGCAAAAAACTTCCAGAGGGGCGCCATGGTGTATGTGTCATGCCATTCAGCGCGGCGCATGCGCATCCAGTCGCGGCTGGAAAGATAAATCGAAAATGTCGGGATGATCGAGAATTCCCGCTCCAGAAGGGTCGACATCACCTCTTCCCAACGCGCGCTGCCCGGTTCAGCCGCCTCGGCCCATAACTTGCCGGCGTTTTCAAACCGGTGCTGCTCGTCGGCGTAGTTATAGTCCAGCGGATAATTCTGAATGGTCTGACCGGTAAATAACGCTTCGGGTAATCCGTACCAGTGCTCCATGGAGCCAAGCCCATGCGCCGAGGTATCCATGACATCGGCATGCGCCACATCGAGCTGCGCATGATGCATGGTTGTTTTCAGATCCAGCCGGTCCGCTTCTTCCAACCCGGCCCAGAGAATTTCTTCCGGCGCGCCAAAAAATTTCACGCCGACCGCGCCGTCCCGCTTTAACTGGCGAATACGCGCGCGCGCCTCGTCCGGCGTATCTACCTCGCCCGCCGACCACCCGCGAAACACCGGGTACGGATAGACATTTGGCGCGTCGATTTCATTGTTTGCCGAGCGGCGCGCAATATCCGCTGTCCAAGCGGCTCCTGCGCCGTTGCCCAGATCGCGTACGGACGTGATGCCGTGCGCGAGCCACAGTTTGAAAATATAATCGGAGGGAACGCCCTGACCGCTTTCCTCATTATGAATATGGCCATGCATATTAATAAAGCCGGGCATGAGGTACATGCCCTCCGCGTCGATCACGCGGTCGCCGGCGTCGGGACGCCCATCTTCGTCTATCGCCAGGCCGGGCATGCCAACGGGGACGATCCCAGTGATCCGTCCGCCCTCCACGACAACGTCTATCGGCCCCACCGGCGGCGCGCCGGCGCCGTCTATGACTGTAACGCCGCGAATAACAAGGCGCTCATAGGGGCCCTCTCCGATCGCGCGATCCGGCACTGGTTGAGCAAAAACGGTG
Organism: Hyphococcus sp.; assembly: GCF_965228385.1. Classification (GTDB taxonomy): domain Bacteria; phylum Pseudomonadota; class Alphaproteobacteria; order Caulobacterales; family Parvularculaceae; genus Hyphococcus. The sequence goes on from NZ_OZ245810.1 coordinate 1,344,454, forward strand.
GAAATGGTGGAGATGGTTCCGGCGAGCGCAACCGCCAGCAAACAGAGTTTTTTCAAATCGACGCCCCGCATTAGATACAGACTCAGCACCAGCTTAGCGTTCCGGAATACCAATGACGAGAGGCGTGTGAGAAACTAGTTTTCTCAGGACTGCGCCGCAGCCGGTAATCGCGTCCGGATTGTCGTGGAAGGTGGAGTAAACCCGCCTCATGACACAGCGCGGCGAAAAAACACGACAATTTGCCGCTTCACAGTTGACTACATCTGTAATCCAATGCAAAGACTACATTTGTAATCTACCGCACCCTAAGCAAATTCGGCCCCCGAGAAAGACAAAGCATGGCGAAACAAATCAGCTCTGCGGAATTTCAGGTGATGGATGTCGTCTGGAATCAAAATCCGATCGCCGCAACCGAAGTCGCCGAGCGCCTGGCCGGGGATACGGGCTGGAGCCTGAAGACAGTCAAAACGCTTTTGAGCCGTCTCGTTGAAAAAGACGCTGTCGCGCATGAGCCAGACGGGCGGCGCTATCTTTATACGCCGAAATTATCCCGCGCCGATTATGCGCAAGAAGCAACGCGCAAACTTGCTGATCAACTGTTTGGCGGGCGCGCGGCGCCGCTGATAGCGCACCTTGCGGAGGGCGACGGCTTGTCCAGCGATGATGTGCGCGACATCGAAAAACTCATTGAGGACCTGAAACGTGACGGCGATTGATATTCTGAGATGGCTTGGCGAGACATCACTGGCCGTCAGTCTGCTTACGCTTCTTGTGCTGGTCATTAGAAAGCCTTTCGCGAAGACTTTCGGTGCGCGGGCCGCCTATGCGCTCTGGCTGGCGCCCGCCGCACGATTGTTTATGCCGGAATTGAAATTGTTGCCGGCGCCGGCGCAGGGCGCATTCGAATGGGCGGTTGCGCCCTTAACCGCTGAACCATTTGCGTCGTCCGGGGCGGTCGCCGCATCGCCGGCGGGATACGATATAGTCTCGATCGCTGCGGCGACTGCGCTGGTCATCTGGGCGCTTGTTGCTTTTGCATGGTTCAACATCAAACTAGAAACGCAAGCGAAATTCGTAGACGCCATGAAAGCGAAATCCACGCCGGCGGCGAACACGCTTGCAGCAACCGGCGATCACATAGCCAGCACATTTGGATTGAAGCAGGCGCCGAAAATACGCATCGCAGACGATGAAACCGGGCCTTGCGTCGCCGGTCTTCTCCGTCCGGTCATCTTTCTGCCGGCGGCCTTTGAAACCGGTTTTACCGAGCGCGAACGGCATCTGGCGCTGGCGCATGAAATTGCGCATGTGGCGCGCCGCGACATGCTCGCCATGATCGCTGCGCTGGCCGTCCAGTCATTGCAATGGCCGAACCCGCTGGCGCATTACGCTTTCCGCAAATTTCGCGTTGATCAGGAAGCCGCCTGCGACGCCTACGTACTGGCCCGCTTTCGCCAGAATAAAACGGCCGCGATTGACTATGCCGCGGCGATCATGAAATCCGTCAGGCCGGGACATATGAGCTCGCCCGCATACGGATTATCCCTCGCACATCCCGTCAAGGAGAGACTTATGCTGCTCAAAAACCAGAACAACAGCGCCCTTCGCAAGATTACCGGCGCGGTTTGCGCCGCGGCGTTTATCGCCGCAAGCCTGGCAGCGACAGCGTCCTACGGCTATCAGGATGAAGACACAGACATGACGATCATTGACGCTGAACAATCGTCCAAAATGACGATCACCGTTAATGACGAGGAGACGATGGAAATCGAAGGCCTGCGCAATCCGGCGAAGGTTGAATATGATAATCAAAACGGCGCGCGTACCGTCAGGGTTTATAACAAGCGCGGCAAGCTTATTTCCGAGGACATTTACGAGCCCGGCGAGACCATGGCGTTCGATGAAGTGGTCGTCAAAAACAATGATGGCGAGACGACGCACCGGATTAACCTGTCGAAGCCGCCTGCGCCGCCGGCGCCCCCGCAATTCAGCCTCATGAAATCGGATGGACTGGATGGCGACGGCATGGTCTGGAGCTATGAAAGCGACACCGGCGGCGAACACAGGCAGGTCATCATTCGCAAAGGCGCGAATGGCGCCGCCGAACCTTTCGCTTTTTCATCGGGAGGCGAGCCTTTCGCCATGGCGTTTGGCGATATGGATGCTGAATGTATCGACATGGGAGACGACGGGCCGGTTATCATGCAATGGCGTAGTGAAAACGGCTCGGATGATAACGATATTAAGGTGCATAAACGTTCGCATGAGATAGTGTGCCTCGATCGCGAAAACGCCGCGCCCGCCGAACGCGCCGAAGCGTTGCGCAAAGCGATTGCGCACATGGAGGAAAACGCCAAACGCGAAGCCAAACGGCGCGAGGAAATGATCGCGAAAATGCGTGCGCAGTTGCAAGAAGCGGAAGAGGACGCGCGCGACGACTAGGCGGCAAGATGAAGTTGCGGCGAAGCCGCCAAGCCTCATATTGCAATCGCAAGCCTCGTCCTGCGGCTAAGCTTTAACTTACCCCCACGCCTCGCCGATGCTGGAATAGGCGACCCCGCCATCGACGGCGAGCGTGTCGCCGACCACATAATCACCGGCGCGCGAAGCCAGAAATACGGCCGCGCCCGCCATATCCGTATCCCGGCCGATGCGTTTCGCCGGAATCATTTTCGCCACCGCATCGCCGGCGTTTTTCGCCGCCTTGTTCATCTCAGACGCAAAGGCGCCCGGCGCAATCGCAGAAACGCAGATGTTGTCCTTGATCAGCCGCGCGGCCATGCGCCGAGTCAAGTGAATAACCGCCGCTTTCGACGCCTGATAGGCGTAGGTTTCCCACGGATTGATCTTGATGCCGTCAATCGATGCAATATTGATGACCTTGCCGGGGCGGTCTTCGCTGGCCGCCGCTTTCAACAAGCCGTGTACCTTTTGCGTCAGAAAGAAAAGCGACTTGACGTTAAGGTCCATAGTCTTGTCCCAGCCGCGCTCGGGATATTCCGCAAAATCGGCGCCCCAGGCGGCGCCGGCGTTGTTAACGAGAATGTCGAGCTTGCTTTCACGTTCGCCAAGTTCCGCCGCCAGCGCTTCGCAACCTGCAACGGTGGAAAGGTCATGCGGCAGCGAAATGCATGTTCCGTATTGGGAGAGTTCTTCGGCCGTCTGATCGCAGACCGGCGCCTTGCGCGCCGTGATATAGACTTTCGCGCCATATTCCAGAAAACCTTGCGCGATCATCTTGCCGATGCCGCGTGAACCGCCGGTGACGAGCGCAACGCGACCTTCGAGCGAGAACAGGTCTTTCATCATTTGGTCATTTCCTTATTGCGGCGGGAAATACCAGAACCTTTTCACCTTGCCGTCAATAATTTCATACACAACGATTGACGACTGGCTCTGGCGTTCGCCGCCTTCCTCCCATACCGGCGTTTCAACGGCGGTGACGAAATTCCCGTTCGCGGATATATTTTCAAGGCTGGAGGATACAGTCGGATAATTGTCGAAATAGGCGACAAGCTCGCCGTAAAGCTGCGCCGCAGATGACGTCACAACGCTTGCCTGCTGGCCTGAGAGTTCAAGCCAGGTGACATCCGAATGCCAATAATCGCGCATCGCATCGGCGTCATGATCGTTGAACGCCGCCATCAACCCGGTAACCACTTCAACGTTTTTTCCTGAGGCCGGTTCCGGCGCGTTGCGCTCCGCATCCGGCGAACAGGCCGCAATGATAAAAACAAACACAATTGAAAATATGCGCAACATATATCCCCCTACTCGGCGCCAAACTGTGCGCGCCATGCTTCGATCTGATCATCCTCGATTTTGGCGAACAGGACATCCGGCGGCGTAAAGGCTTCTCCACCCTTGAAGCGTGCAAGCGCCTCCGCTGCGGAAGACGGCCAGACCGACGCGTCATCGGGGTCAAGACCGAAGATCGCGAACATCTTATCCGCCGTAAACGGAATGACAGGCCGTGACAGCACGGCGAACAGCACAATCAGATTCAGCGCACACCGCACGGACGCGGCGGCGCGCTCTTTGTCTTCCTTTATCGCCGTCCAGGGCGCCGCGATTTGAAGATATTCATTGCCGGCGACCCAGATCGAGCGTAATTCTACAAAAGCTTTGCGAAATTCCATTTTTTCAAGGCAGTCCGTATACGTTTTGATCCGCCTGTCTAGTTCTTCGACAAGTTTCGCTTCCGCTTTGCCATAGTCGCCTTCGCCCGGAACCTCCTCGCCGAAACGCGCCTTGCAGAACCGCGTGATGCGATTGACAAAGTTACCGAGAACATCGGCCAGATCCTTGTTCACGACGCTGGCGAAGTGTTCCAGCGTAAAAGAAGCGTCGTCGGATTCCGGCGCATTCGCCATCAGGTGCCAGCGCCAGTAATCGGCGGGCAACAGCTCCAGCGCCTGATCCATGAAAATCCCGCGCCCCTGGCTTGTGGAGAATTTCCCGCCATACCAGGTCAGCCAGTTCAGCGACTTCAGCGCATCGACCGTTTTCCAGGGTTCTTCCGAACCAAGAATGGTCGCGGGAAAACTCACCGTGTGAAACGCAACATTATCCTTGCCCATAAACTGAACGTAGGACACGTCGTCCGCGCCCTTGTCGGTGCGCCACCAGCGCGCCCAGTCTTCACCCGATTTTTGCGACCATTCTTCCGTGGCGGCGATATATTCAATCGGCGCGTCAAACCAGACATAGAAAACCTTGTTTTCAAATCCTTCTCTGGCTTTACCCTCATATTCAACAGGAATGCCCCATTTCAGATCGCGCGTGATCGACCGGTCGCGCAATCCTTCTTTCAGCCATTTGCGGGCGATGGACGTTGTCAGTTGCGGCCAGTGCGGTTTTGATTCGACCCACTCGGCGATGCGATCCTGCATTTTTTCCTGCAACAGGTGCAAATGGCGCGTTTCGCGCACTTCCACATTCTTCGATCCGGAAACCGCCGAGTACGGATTTTTCAGGTCAACCGGATCCAGCAACCGACCGCAATTGTCGCATTGGTCGCCGCGCGCTTTTTCATAATCGCAATGAGGACATGTGCCTTCCACGTATCGGTCCGGCAGAAAGCGTTCGTCGTCGATTGAATAAACCTGCTCGTCAGTGCGCTCTTCGATAAGACCTTTTTCTTCCAGCACATGTGCAAAATGCTGCGTCAGGCGATGGTTGGGCGGATTTGACGAACGTCCGAAATGGTCGAAGGAGAGACCGAAAGCCTCCCCGGCGCTTTTCTGGACTTCGTGCTGTTCGGCGCAATAATCGGCAACCTCCCGGCCCGCAGCGGCGGCCGCCAGTTCCGCAGGCGTGCCGTGCTCGTCCGTGGCGCAGATATAGAGCACTTCATGGCCCTGCTGGCGCTTGAACCGGGCATAGACGTCAGCCGGCAGCATCGAGCCCACAAGATTGCCCAAATGCTTGATTCCATTGATGTAAGGCAGGGCTGACGTAATTAGGATGCGGGCCATGGACGGACTTTCATTGGCGTGAAAGCGGTCTATAGCGGCTTGCGGTGCGGTTCTACAAGGCGCGCCGTCTTATGCGCTCAAATCGCGGTACATTATAAAGGCGTCCGACAGTTCGCCGTCCGGCAGCCGGAAAGCATTCGGCACGGTTGCGATAATGTCCATGCCTGCGCGCCGCCAGGCGCGTACGGCGGCGGCGTTCGCCGACACAACCAGATTGAATTTCATGGCTAGATAGCCAAGCGCGCGCGCCTGTTCCTGGGATTGAATGCAGAGCTTTGCGGCGTATCCATGTCCCCGCGCGGTTTCCGCTATGACATAGCCGGCGTTGCACACATGCGCGCCCGGTCCGCCCTGATCGGGCCGTAAGTAATAAACGCCGATGACGCCGCCAGTATTATCGCGCGCCACGCCGTTATACCCGTCTTTCTTGATCCAGTAGGTTTTCGCATCGGCTTCCGTAACGTCGCGCGGTAGCGGATACGACTCGCCAGCGTGAAAAGCAGGCTCCAGCACGCGCCAGACCTCCGGCCAATCCGCTTCTGATTGTTGCGCCACTGTAAAATCCATTAGCGCGAGCATCGCGCAGGCGCCTATACGCTGCAAGCCCTATTAAATGCTTTGCGCTTGCGTCACGGGGATGGAATCGACAACGCCCGCCGCGCTTTGCAGAAAACTCGAGACCATGCCGAGCATGTCGGCAAGCGTATAACCGTTGGCGATAGCCGCTGCGATGGCGATGAATATGATAAGACCTAATGTTCTTGAAACGGTGCGCCGTGCGGCCAGGAACAAAGCAACCCCGCCCAGCAATTCTACCGGCCCGGCCATGCCATTCGCCGCCAGCGAACTCCAGATATTGTCAAGAAAATCTATGCTGCTGCCGCTTGTACCCATAACGCTTTCAGCGCCGGTCAGATGCGTCGCGCCGATAAGCGAGAGAAATCCGGCGCACGCGCCCTGGCAAACATCTTTCGACGCTCCGGCAACACCCGAAAGCGGACCGAAAGCCCCGCGATTTTCTGCGTTTGGCCTGACATCGTAACGTGATCCGGCGCCTGAGACTGCAATGGCCATGATGAAACTCCCCTTGTAACGTCCGCGAAGCCATCTGCTTCGGCGCGATGATCATTTGCGGTAAAATTGCAGGCCGCGCGGCTAAAATCAGGCCGAAACAGGGCGCACGCAAATGTGATCGCTGTATGCGGCTCACCCCGGATTCAATTCACATCAACGCATGTGATGTGCGTTACCCGGAAAAACAGGCAAATGGTGTTCGTCCTTTTCTATATGACGTCACACAGGGGTAATTATGAAAACCATCAGCATTCTGGCCGCCGGCGTATTGGCGCTGTTTTCAATCGCAATCGCTGGCGACACGCCCGCTAACATACAAGCCGCGCTCGATAGCCCGGACCGGTCCGATAACAACCGGGCGAGCGACGCCGACCGCAAACCCGCAAAGGCCCTCGCATTTTTTGGCGTTGAAGAAGGCATGAGCGTCGCGGATCTGGCGGCCGGCGGCGGCTATTTCACAGAAATTCTCTCTGGCGCCGTCGGTCCGGATGGCGAGGTGATCGCCTACTATCCCGCCAATCAGAATTTTGAAAGCGGTAAAGACGCGCTGAAAGCACAATATGCGCCTTTCGGCAATATTGAAATTGTCTCCGCGCCGCGCGGCGAGCCTTTCCCCATTGATGACAGTTCCATGGATATGGTTCTCTTGTCCCAGATTATCCATCACCTTCATTATACTGAGGATTCTGGCGAGGAAATGCCTGCAAGTTCTGCTGCGATCTATGCGGAAATCATGCGCGTTTTAAAACCCGGCGGCGTTTTTGCAGTCATTGAACATACTGCGGCGCCCGGAACGACCCGGGCCGAAAGCGCCGGGTGGCACCGCGCCCCGGAAGATATCATAAAAGCCGACGTCACAAGCGCAGGGTTTGAGTTTGACGGCGCGGCGGATATTCACGTCAATCCGAATGACGATTTGAAGAATAATTTTTTCGAATCGGGTCTTCGCGGTAAAACCACGCGGATGGTTCATCGCTACGTCAAACCGTGGATGTAATCTGAAAATTCAATTCTTTGAAAAGACCGGCGTAACGCCGGTCTTTTTTTTATGCGCGGCGGCGAAAGACCCGCATCCCGATCGCGCCGATTAGAAGGGCAATGATCGCAGCAATGGCCGCCATAATCGGAAACATGAGAATGAGCCCATTGTCCTCGCAGTCATATGCAAGCCCTGCCACTGCAGTTTCTCACAGCCCCTGATCGCGTCTATGACAAGCCATTCGTTGAGACCGTAAACCGCGGCGAAGCCAAGGCCGGCGACCACACCCAGCATCAATAAGAGCGAGGAAAACGCGCTGATGGCGGAGCCGCGCAGTGCTCCTTTACTGATCAGCAGCAGGATAAGCGCCAGAACGAGGCCGGGTCCCACTACGATCGCCAGCTCGACCATCTCGCCGGAGAGCGTCCCATCCATGGCTTACCTGCATCGTTTCCTGCTGAACTTAAGCCCATTTCCGCTTTGTCGCCTTGTAGGATTTCGCCACGATTTTTTCGAGAACGCCTGTATCGACCTTGTCGAGACTGTTGATGTAGAGACACGCCCGGCCAGTCTTGTACGGACCAAGCTTTGTCAAAAGCGGCTCTTCGTCGCCAAGCGATCCGAGCACATAAAGCACCATGTTCGCCTTGCGCGGACTGAAGCCGACCGCGAGCATGTCGCCTTCGCGCCCGCTCTCATATTTATAATGATATTCGCCAAATCCGATAATTGACGGCCCCCACATTTTCGGTTTCTCGCCAGTGACCTTTTTCATCATGGCGAGAAGCTTTGTTGCATCCTTGCGCCGCGTTTCGTTCTCAACGCTGTCTATAAACGCCATTACGTTTGCGCCTGTGGGTATGGTGCGCATGTCGTTTGTTTTCGCCGCTTTTTTCGTTGATTTCTTTGCCGGCGTAGCTTTTTCTCCCGCCGGCTTTTTCGCGGTGGTTTTACGCTTTACCGCCATCGATCGCCTCTCCTGTCGCTTTCGCCCAGTCAGCCGGAAGCTTTTTCGCGAGATACCAGAACCCGCCAATGGAAATTAAACCTGCAATCGCCACAGAAGACAGCGCAACGCGCAAGCCTTGTTCCGACGACAGACCTGAACTGTTCAGAATATCGCTGAGAATACCGACAAATGTCGGGCCGAAGCCGAGCGCGATCATGTTGAGAATAAAGAAAAATATCGCAGTGGAGAGCGCGCGGATCGACACCGGCGCCAAAGTCTGCGCCAGCGCAAAACAGGGGCCGAGATAAAACCCCGTCAGCAGGTGGACGGGCCACCATAAAACGAGCGACCACATGGCGTTGTCGACCCACATGGCGGCGATAAAGATAGGCGCGTTCAATGCAAGCGCAATAACAGGCACCCAGCCATAGGCGGATTTGTTTTTGACCGCCAGCCGGTCAACCAGAGCCCCCCCGATGAAAACGCCCAGCACATAAGCTGTGCCATTAATCACGCCGAGCCAGAAATAAAGGTCGCCCTTGGCGAAATCGGGGTGCGAGCGCTCGAAGAAAACGACAATCCAGTTCGAGATGGCGTATGACGCGAACGATCCAGCCGTCAGACCAATAACAATTGCACGGTAACTGGGTATGCCCAGCAAGTGTTTCGCCGCGCGCCACAACGATGCTAATTCGCCGAACGCAGGGTCGCGCGATCGGGACGGCAGCAGCATGGTCAGCTGCCGGAATATTTTCTCTATAAGGCCTACCGGTTCGGTAACTTTCAAGCCGGCGAAAGCGTCCTGCGCGCCGGCAAGTTCTTGTCCGCCGCGTTTTGGTTCCTTGATTGTGAGCTTGACGATAACGGCGAAAATAACTCCCGGCAGACCCAACGCCAGAAAAGTCATTCTCCAGTCGAAATTCTGCAAGACCCAGCCGCCTGCGAGATAGGCGAGCGTAACACCCACGGGAATGCCCAGCGCATAAACCGCGAGCGCGCCCGCGCGTTTTTCCTTGGGATAGAAATCGGAGATCAGGGAATGCGACGGCGGCGAACCGCCGGCTTCCCCCACGCCGACGCCGACGCGCGCAAGCGCCAATTGCGTGAAGTTTTGTGCAACACCGCAAAGCGCGGTGAAGCCCGACCAGAGAGCGAGCGAAACGGAAATTATCGTGACGCGGTTATAGCGGTCAGCAAGGCGCGCCACGGGGATACCGATCGTGGTGTAGAGAATCGCGAAAGCAATGCCGCCAAGAACGCCAAGCTGCGTATCGTTCAATCCCAAATCCGCCTGCACGGCCGGCGCAACAATCCCCATGATCTGACGGTCAAGGAAATTGAAGGTGTAAACCAGCGTAAGCATTATCAGGACGTAGATGCGATACGGCCGGCCGGCGTCGGTACCGGGCTTTGCAGGCGCTGTTGCGCCGCTCATATCCGAAAGCCTGAAAAGCAGGAGACGCCGGATGCGCCGATGGCCTTGACGGCGCGCGGATTATCGATGGTCATCAGCGACCGGATCGCGCCGAGCGTTGAATCAGCGCGCGACAGACGAAAGGTATATTGCGCAAGATCGGAAAGGTCCTCGCCGGAAAGCCGCTCATCGAGTTCGCCGACCATACAATCGGCTGTATCCGCCGGTATGCCGATAGCCCGGAACCGGTCCTGCAATGTATAGCGCGCCGCCGTTGCGCAACCCGCGAGCAGCAAAATGCATCCCGCCCCCAGAATGAGTCGATTCATGTGTTCTGATCTCCCTGTCGCGCTTCATCTGTCATTGATCGTTTATGCGCGCCGCCACAATGCGTAAGATACCCGCCAAGTGCAAGAACACGCGACATGAGGAAAACAATTGATGAAAGCCATGATGAGCCACGCGCCCGGCGGTCCGGAGACGTTGAAAATGACAGAGGTTGAGACGCCGGAACCCGGACCCGGGCAGGTGCGCATTGCCGTCAAGGCCGCAGGCGTAAATTTTCCCGACACGCTGATCATCCGTGATCTTTACCAGTTCAAACCGCCAAGACCCTTTGCGCCCGGCGGCGAGGTGGCGGGTGTCGTTGAGGCGTCTGGAGAAAATGTATCAAATGTCGCCATAGGCGATCGTGTAATCGCAGGGGGCGTCAATGGCGGCTTTGCAACGCACTTCATCGCCGATGCAGCGCGTACGAACAAAATTCCGGACGCGATGCCATTCGATGAGGCCGCCGCGTTCATGCTGACATACGGCACGTCTCATTATGCGCTGAAAGATCGTGCAAAACTGCAATCCGGGGAGTCGCTTTTCATTCTCGGGGCCGCAGGCGGCGTCGGCGCGGCCGCTATCGAACTTGGCAAGGCCTTTGGCGCAAAAGTCGTCGCCGGCGTATCTTCCGAAGAAAAAGCGCAGTTTTGTAAAGACCTCGGCGCGGACGAAACGCTCATATACCCCCGCGAGCTTGACCGGGACGCGCAAAAAGCCCTGTCGGGAGAAATCAAGAAACTTTGCGGCGGCGAAGGCGCGAACGTCGTCTATGACGCAGTGGGCGGCGATTATGCAGAGCCTGCGGTGCGCGCGCTAAGCTGGGAGGGCCGTTTTCTCGTCGTTGGTTTTCCAGCGGGCATTCCGAAAATTCCGCTCAATCTGACGCTTTTGAAATCCTGCCAGATCGTTGGCGTCTTCTGGGGCGCGTTCACCATGCGCGAACCGGCAAAGAACGCTGAATACATTTCTGAGCTTTTCAATTTTTATGAAACCGGGAAAATTAAACCGCGCGTCACCGCCTCATTTCCACTGGAAGAGGCCGCGGCCGCGCTCGATCTCTTGCGGGACCGCAAGGCCACAGGAAAAGTCGTTTTGAATGTAGCATGAGCAAAAGGTTCCATAGACAGGAAATTCCTGTAGCGTGCCGCAAAAGTCCAATCAATCCGGGGAGGTTCATGTGAAACCGCTAAGACTGATCTGCGCCGCCGCTGTTATGATGACACCGGCAATTGCCGACGAGAATGATAGTGACAGGCGCTTCACGGCGGAACGCGTGTTCGATCTCGAATATGCAAACGATCCTCAAATTTCGCCTGACGGGCGCACGATAGTCTACGCCCGCACGTCAATGGATCGCATGACGGATAAATCCGTTGCTGAAATCTGGGAGATCGATGTTCGCTCGGGCGATCATCGCCCGTTGATCGACGGTGAAGGATCTATCGCGTCGCCGCGCTGGTCGCCGTCCGGCGACAGACTGCTCTATCTGGGCGCCGATGGGGACAAGCTGCAACTGCGCATTCTTTATCGCGACACCGGAAACAGTTTTTCGCTTGCGCAGCTCGACGAAGCGCCCGGCGCGCCCGCCTGGTCGCCGGATGGAAGGTTAATCGCGTTCTCGATGTTCACGCCTTCGGAGCCGAAATCTTTTGCAACAGCGCCCAAGCCGCCGGAAGGCGCAAGCTGGAATAAACCGGTGCGCGTGTTCGATGACATGCAATTCCGTTTCGACGGCGCAGGTTATTCGGAAGAAGGCGAAACGCATGTCTATGTCATCTCATCGGAAGGCGGCACGCCGCGTCAAATTACATCAGGAGATATCAGTTATGACAGTCCGGCGTGGCTCGGTGATGAGACGCTGCTAGTTGTCGGCAATGATGCGCCGGACGCAGAGCTGGACCCGATTGAAAGCGAAATTTACGCCGTCGCGCTCGGTGATTTGTCGATGCGTGCGCTCACGACGCGAGACGGGCCCGATCATTCGCCTGCGGTTTCGCAAAACGGCCGGCGCATCGCGTTTCTGGGGTATGACGACAAGCTCAAATCCTACCAGCAGACCGATCTTTATCTCATGAATGCGGATGGGTCGAACGTTCAGAACCTGACAGCCAATTACGACCGCAGCATTGACGCCATCGCCTGGCGCGGCAATTCGATAGTCGCGCAGGCCGAAGTCGACGGCGAACTGGCGTTGCTCAACGTCACAACAGGCGGCTCGGTCTCCAGCATGACGGGCGATCTCGGCGGCACATCCATCACCCGACCTTATGCAGCCGGTGCGTTTTCCGCCGCAGCCAATAGCGGCGATATCGCCTTCACTGTGGGCAGCCCTGACCGGCCCGCGGAAGTCGGCGTTTTGCGCGGCGGGCGCACGCAAATCCTGACGGCGCTGAATGATGACGTCTTGCCTTATCTCGACATGGCGAGAATTGAGGAAATCAAGGTCCCCTCGTCTTTCGATGAAAAGGAGATCGAGGCGTGGATAGCGCTGCCGCCAGGTTTTACCGCTGACGGAACACACCCGATGATCCTTGAAATTCACGGCGGACCTTTTGCAGAATACGGACCTTTCTTTTCCGCTGAAGTCCAGCGCTTCGCCGCAGAAGGATATGTCGTCGTTTATGCAAACCCGCGCGGTTCGACCGGGTATGGCGAAGCGTTCGCGCAACTGATCGATCTTGCTTATCCCGGCAACGACTATGACGATCTGATGAGTGTCGTCGATGCGGTGATCGCTAAAAATTATGTGGACCCGGAACGATTGTTCGTCACCGGCGGCTCCGGCGGCGGCGTGTTAACCGCATGGATCGTCGGTAAGACGGACCGCTTTGCGGCGGCTGTTTCGGCCAAGCCCGTCATCAACTGGATGAGCATGGCGCTCGCCAGCGACATCGGCGCCTATGTCGCCAGGCACTGGATTCGCGCCGATCCCTGGGCCGATCCTGACGCTTATTGGGAACGCTCGCCATTATCGCTTGCCGGCAATGTCACAACGCCGACAATGTTAATGGTCGGCGAAGAAGACTGGCGCACGCCGACATGGGAGGCCGAACAGTTTTACAGCGCGCTGAAATTGAGAAAAGTGGACACGGCGCTGATACGCGTGCCAGGCTCGCCGCACCTGATCGCCGGCCGGCCAAGCCGGCTGATCGCAAAAACCGATAATATTATGGGCTGGTTTGAAAAGTACGATCCGGCGAAACAAAGTGAGGAAGACGCCAGCGAGGACGACTAGCGATTATTCCTGACGCGGCGATTGCGGCCACATCCACCAGGCAAGGCCGGCCAGGGTGACGCCTGCAAGAAACATGATGGCGGCGCCTTTTTCCGCGAAGGCCGCCGCCTCATTCGTGTCAAAAAGCATTGCCAGAAACTGGCGCAGCTCTGCATCGGCAAGCGCGAAATCACCGACCGCATTGGACAGCGCCACGCCGCCGCCCAGCAAAATAAAACCGCACAGCCCCGTCAGCACCGCTAGTATTTGCCTTATGCCGTGCAAAATCCTGACGCCTTCTTAAATCCCATCAATATCTGAAGGGTCTGGAAGGGCGCCGTCAATAGCGCAAAGCCCCTTTCGCAACCCGAGCAAACTCGGTTAGCCTTTCGGAAAAGCCGGGAGGGATGTCGAAATGGCCGCCAGTCTCGTTGAAAGCGCGCCGCCGGGCGGCGCCCATGAAACCGACGCCATTATCATCGGCGCGGGACCATGCGGACTGTTCGCCGTTTTCGAACTCGGGCTTTTAAATATCAAGGCGCACCTCATTGATATACTCGATAAACCCGGCGGTCAGTGCGCTGAACTCTATCCGGAAAAACCGATACTCGATATTCCCGCCATAAAATCGATCAGCGGCGAGGAACTGACGAAGCAGCTGCTCGAACAGATTGAACCCTTCGAGCCGGTTTTTCATCTTAATGAAATGGCGATAAGTCTTCAGCAAACCGGCGACGGCAAATGGCGTATCGAAACCGACCTCGGCACGTCCATCACCGCGCCCGTGATTTGCATTGCTGCGGGCGGCGGTTCGTTTCAACCGAAAAAGCCGCCCATTCCCGGCGTCGATGACTATGAAGGAAAATCGGTTTTCTATGCGGTCCGACAGCGTGACGCTTTCAAAGGGAAAAACATCGTCATCGCCGGCGGCGGCGATTCGGCTATCGACTGGACCCTGAACCTTCAACCCATAGCTGAGCGTATCACGCTTGTTCATCGGCGTGCTGACTTTCGCGCCGCGCCGGATAGCGTTGACAAAATGCGGGCGCTTGCAGACGCCGGTGAAATCGACTTGCACATTGCGCAGATCAAAGGCCTGAACGGCGCAGAGGGCCGCCTCTCTTCAGTGTCTGTCGAGTCCAAAGAAACCGGCGCCTACGATATCGCATGTGATACATTGCTGGCGTTTTACGGCCTGACCATGAAGCTCGGGCCTATCGCTGATTTCGGCGTCAACCTGACGGAAAACCGGATCAGCGTCGATACGGAAAAATTCGCCACCTCAGCGCCCGGTATTTTTTGCATCGGCGACATGGCGTTTTATCCTGGCAAGTTGAAACTCATACTTTCCGGCTTTCACGAGGCGGCGCTAATGGCGCATGGCGCCTTTCATTATGTTTTTCCCGACAAAAAGCTGAAATTTCAGCACACAACGTCTGCGAAGGATCTGCAGGCCAAACTCGGCGGTCAGTAGGCGGTCAGTAATTGCTCCCTGTTGCCTGAAAGCCGCGACGCATTTCGCACATGCAGCGTGACCGCGCCTGCGCAGAATGGTATTAAATCAGGGGGGACGAGAGGGACGCAGAGAATGCTTTAAGCGTTCGCGCCGTCCCCGGAGGAAACGTCCCGCGGAGGAAACGCCCTTTGGACGGCGCCAGCGCCGGTACGCCAACATCAGTTTGCGCGGCCGGCGCTGACCTTTTAAAGACTTGTCTTCTTAAAGTCTGTCTTCCCGAAATGCGTTTACTGAAAAGCCTGCAATCCTGTCATCGCCCTGCCCAGAATAAGCGCATGAATATCATGCGTGCCTTCATAGGTGTTGACCGTTTCAAGATTCATGGCGTGGCGCAGAATGTGGTACTCGTCAGAGATGCCGTTGCCGCCGTGAATGTCGCGGGCCTGTCTCGCAATATCCAGCGCCTTTCCGCAATTGTTCCGCTTCATGAGCGATATGGCTTCCGGCACATAGGCGCCTTCGTCCAGCAGGCGGCCGAGTTGCAGCGCGCCCTGCAGGCCAAGCGCAATTTCCGTTTGCATGTCCGCCAGCTTCTTTTGCACGAGTTGCGTGCCGGCAATGGGCTTGCCAAACAGAATACGATCCATGGCGTAATCGCGCGACGCCATCCAGCAGAATTCCGCCGCGCCCATCGCTCCCCATGCGATACCGTAGCGCGCTTTGTTCAGACAGGAAAAAGGACCCCGCAACCCTTTTACATTCGGCAACAGCGCATCTTCGGGAACCACGGCGTCCTCAAGCGCGATCTCGCCGGTAATGGACGCGCGCAGGGAAAGCTTGCCTTCAATTTTCGGCGTTGAAAAACCTTTGATGTTTCGTTCGACGACAAAGCCGCGGATTTCTCCGTCCAGCTTTGCCCAGACAACTGCAAGGTCGCAAATCGGCGAATTGGTGATCCACATTTTCGCGCCGTTGAGCTTGTACCCGCCCCCCTGGCTCGATGGTAGTTTTTCCGCTTTCGTCCGCATGGACCCGGGATCGGAGCCTCCGTCTGCTTCGGTCAGGCCAAAACAGCCTATCCATTCGCCGCTCGCGAGTTTCGGCAGATATTTCTGCTTTTGTTCTTCCGTGCCAAAAGCCTCAATGGGATACATGACAAGCGATGACTGCACGGACATGGCCGAGCGATACCCGCTATCGACCCGCTCAACCTCTCGGGCAATCAGGCCGTAAGACACATGGCTTGCGCCGCCGCCGCCATAGTCTTCCGCAACGGTGGCGCCAAGCAGGCCCTGCCCGCCCAATTCGGTCATGATCTCACGGTCAAAACGCTCTTCACGGTTGGCGAGAATGACCCGCGGCATCAACCGGTCCTGACAATAGCCCCGCGCCGCATCGCGGATCATCCGCTCCTCATCGGTAAGCTGGCTTTCCAGCAATAGCGGGTCCCGCCAGTCAAAGCTCTGTTTTTCAACGGTCTTGCCGCTCGCATCCGCCATGAATATCTCCTTGATTGAGCCCGTATGTAGACCCCGGAATAAATCGCTGCAATGCGCGGCCCGGCAGTTTCACCGGCTTTTTTCCCATTGCCAGCGCGCTGGCCCAAACCGCCGGTTTGTGGGATGGTCGGCGCGGGCAACATCCGGGGAACCATCCGACCATGAGAAAACCAACTCTGACACGCCAGGTCATGGCGAGCGCGCTCGTCTTTTCATTCATCGCCGCGTGCTCTCAGGAGCAAGCCGATCCCGACAGCGCCGCCGAACCGGGCGAAACAGCTTCCGCCGAAACCTATGCCGTCATCATCGCCGGAACCCGTGTCGGACATATGAATGTAACGCGCGACGGGCAGAACATCGACATTGATTATGATTACAAAAATAATGGACGCGGTCCCGGCTTCAGGGAAACCCTGACCGTCAATGAAAACGGCGTTCCTGTTTCATGGTCGATTTCCGGAAACACGGCCTTTGGCAATGAGATTGAAGAAACCTATACGTTCAATAATGGAGAGGCCGCCTGGACTGACGCCACCGGCGACGGAACGGCGGCGGTAAGCGAACCATCGCTTTATATCAGCCAGTTCGGCAGTCCTTACGCCGCATACGTTCTTGCCAATGCGCTTTTGCAGGACAGCGACCGGTCGATGCCCGCCCTGCCTGCGGGAGAACTGACCCTGACCGAAATGGATACGCTTACCGTCAGCGCCGGCGACGGCGGCGAGACTGAAGTGACCACCTACGCCATCTCCGGCGCCGACCTCGACCCGGATTATTTCATTCTCGACAGCGACAACAGGTTTTTCGCGTATATCACGCCGCGCTTCATCACGATCCGCGAGGGCTTCGAAGGCGAAGAAGAGCGCTTGCGCAATATGGCCGCCGATTACGGCGCTGCGCGATATGAAGACATTCAGGCGCGCTATGCACATGATTACGGTAAGCCGGTGCGTATCCGGAATGTGCGCGTTTTCCAGCCGGAAACGCTGGATATGTCGGCGCCCGTTTCAGTCGTTGTGGACGGCGAAACAATTGCCTCCATCGATCCTTTGAGCGTCGCAACAGCCGAAGGCGAGATTGAAATCGACGGCGGCGGCGGCTCGCTGATCCCCGGCCTCTGGGATATGCACGGCCACATGGGCGACGACGATGCGCTGATCAACGTGCTGGCGGGCGTTACATCCGTGCGCGACATGGGCAATGAAATGGACGTTCTTGAGCCCTTGCGCGAAAAAATCGAGAACGGCGTTCTTGCCGGACCCCGTATTTCCATGAGCGGCTTCATTGAGGGCGTCAGCGAAACCAACAATTCGACAGGCGAGCTCGCCACTAACGAAGCCGAGGCCGTGGATCTTGTTCAGATGTACGCCGATCGCGGCGGCTATCACCAAATCAAGATTTACAGCTCCGTCAAAGGCGAATGGGTGCCCGCCATGGCGGAGGCCGCGCACGCCAACGGCATGCGCGTTGCGGGACATATCCCGGCCTTTTCAACGCCCGATGAAATGATCGAAGCCGGCTATGACGAGATCACGCATATCAATCAGGTGATGCTGAGCTGGGTGCTCGGGCCGGAAGACGATACGCGCACCTTGAAGCGCATTACCGGCATGGCCAAATTCGCCGATCTCGATCTGGAAAGCGAAGCCGTGCAGCGCACCATTGGCCTGATGGTCGACAACGACATCGCCGCCGATCCGACAACCGTCATTCATGAATACGGCCTTCTCGCCCGCAATGGCGAAACGCGCATCGGCATGGCGGACTACGTGGCCAATATGCCGGTCGCCGTACAGCGCAACGCGAAGGTCGCACTCCTCAATGTCGCCGATGAAGAAGAAGACGCCGCCTATCGCGCGGCGTTCGAGACTATCATCGACACGCTCGCCATGATGCATGAGCGCGGCATTTTCCTGGTGCCGGGAACCGATCTTGGCGGCGCGTTCAACCTGCATCGCGAAGTTGAACTCTTTCAACGGCTCGGTTTCACCCCGGCGGAAGCGCTGAGGCGCGCCACCTACGACATGGCCGATTATATGGGTTTCGCCGACAGCCGCGGCGCCATCGAGCCGGGCAAGCTGGCGGACTTCTTTCTCGTGCCGGGCGATCCGACCGAAAACATCAAGGCGATCAAATCCATCGCCATGGTTTCACGCGGCGGCGTGATTTATTTTCCGAGCGAAATCTATCCGGAATTCGGCATTACGCCGTTTACTGAGGTTCCGGCGGTCAGCGGGGAGTGATTTAAAAAATCCTGGTTTTATTAGCTTTACCAGGGTTAAAAACGGTCGATTGGAAAGCAGACCAGCAAATGAAGCGGATGACTTTCCAACCAAACGACGTGTTTATCATAAATCCCGCGCAAAAAGCCGCATACCCTCATCCTGAGGTGCTTTTGCTGTGCAAAATCCTCGAAGGATGTGCGGCTCACGCATGAAAAGCCACACATGCATCGAGGCTCCCCCTGCGGGCGCGCACCTCAGGATGAGGCTAATTGGCGGAACTACACCAACTCAAGCGCGACACTCGTTGCTTCGCCGCCGCCGATACAGAGCGAGGCGACGCCCTTTTTGCCGCCGGTCTGTTGCAGTGCATTAATCAGCGTGCAGAGAATACGCGCGCCGGAAGCGCCGATCGGGTGGCCGAGCGCAATGGCGCCGCCATGAACATTGACCTTTTCCGCCGGCAGCTTGTGCTCGCGCATTGAAGCGAGCGGCACAACCGAAAACGCCTCGTTGATCTCGTAAAGATCGACTTCATCGGCAGACCAGCCGGCCTTTTCCAAAACAGTTTTTATCGAAGCGACCGGCGCGGTCGTGAACCATTCGGGCTCCTGCGCATGGGTCGAATGGGCGAGAATGCGCGCGACCGGTTTCGCGCCTTTTTTGTCGGCCATGGACTGGCGCATCAGGACGAGCGCCGCGGCGCCGTCGGATATCGCCGAGGCGTTGCCCGCCGTCACCGTACCGTCTTTTTCGAAAGCGGCGCGCAGGGAGGGTATTTTGTTCGCATCCACCAAGCCCGGCTTTTCATCATTCTCAACCGTGACGGAGCCTTTACGGCCTTTCACCTCAACGGAGACGATTTCATCCTTGAACGAACCGTTTTTGATCGCTTCCTGCGCTCTTGTCACCGAGCGCATGGAATATTCGTCCTGCTCTTCGCGGGAGAACTGCCATTCGCGGGCGCATTTTTCGGCGAAAACGCCCATGGCGCGGCCCGGCTCATAGGCGTCTTCAAGACCGTCTATCGCCATATGATCGTAGACCTGCCCCGCCCCGTATTTGATGCCGGTACGGCCCGACGGCAAGAGATGCGGCGCGCCGGTCATGGATTCCATGCCGCCGGCGACAACAATCTCGCTGGCGCCCGCCAGGATCGCGTCATGGCCCATCATCACCGTTTTCATGCCGGAGCCGCACATTTTGTTGACGGTGGTGCAGGCCGTCGAGATCGGCAATCCCGCGCCGAGGGCCGACTGGCGCGCCGGCGCCTGGCCGAGGCCTGCCGGCAGAACGCAGCCCATCAGCACGTCGTCCACATCGCCGGCCTTCACGCCGCCGCGCGAAAGCGCCGCTTCTATCGAGCGCGCGCCGAGCTCTGTCGCTTTGACGTTGGTAAAAGCGCCCAGAAAATTACCGATGGGCGTTCGCGCCATACCGGCGATGACGATGGGATCTTGCTGTGACATGAAATTCTCCTTTGGCGGTCTCAGGCCGCAGATGTCGATTTTACGCCAGACTTGGCGCCTTTGGAAATCACTTCAAGAGCCATCTTGTCAGCGACGGCGCCTGTGGGCGTGTTCTCAGCCTGTGCGCGCTCGAAGATTTCGCTGAGCCGGTCGCCGATTTTATCGATACGGCGGTTCATTTCTTCGGTTGCCCATGTCCCCAGGATTTCCAGCCCGACGCTGATGACGCCGGCGGCGTTGATAACGTAGTCGGGGCAATAAAGAACGCCGCGATCGTGCAGTTTCTGATCCATATCCGGCGTTTTTAACTGGTTGTTTGCAGCGCCGGCGACAATTTTCGCTTGCATCCTTTCAACCGAATCCTGCCTCAGCGATCCGCCCAGCGCACAAGGGGCGAAAATATCCACATCGAGGGCGATTGCATCCTCAGGCGTTGATGTCTCTGCGCCAAAACGCTCAACCGCCTCTTTCATCGCCGTCGGATTGACATCGGCGACCACCAGCCGTCCGCCTTCCTCGTGGATGAGGCGCGCAAGCTCCATCCCAACGGCGCCGACGCCAAGAATGGAAACCGTTAGATCTTTCAGCGTCTCAGCGCCGAATTTGGCGCGCGCCGCCGCCTGCATGCCGCGCCACACGCCGCGCGCGGTGAAAGGCGACGGATTGCCGCCAACGCCCTTGTCTTCCATGCCAGCCGCATAGGGCGTAACGGAGCGGATCATGGCGAGATCGGCTTCCGTAACGCCGCTGTCTTCAGCGGTGTAATAAAGCCCCTCCAGATGATCGACGGCCGCCCCGAAGGCGCGCAACATTTCCGGCGTTTTATCCGTTTTGGGATCAGCGAAAATAACCGCCTTGCCGCCCCCGAAGGGGATGCCGCCAAGCGCGTTCTTGTAGGTCATACCGCGCGAAAGGTTTTTAACGTCTTCAAGACCGGCTTCGAAGCTCGCATAGGGGTAGATCCGGCAACCGCCGCAGCCCGGCCCCAGCGTCGCATCATGAACGGCGATAATTGCGTTCAGGCCCGATTGATCATCGATAAAATGCACCACCTTGCGCCATCCTTCGACGGCCAGAACCTCAGACTTCATGAAGGCGTTCTCCCAAATGCGGCATTGCGGTCCGCTTGTTTCATATCGAGGGCGCGCAATTCAACGCGCCTTTTGATACCGCAGCCCGCGGAGCGCTTCCGGTCAAAGATAAGGTTTTTGATCTTGACGATTAGCATATAATGCTAAATACAGAATAGATTAGCGGAACTGGACCTATGAAACTCGATCAAATCGACCACAAGATCCTGAAGCACCTGCAGGAAAATGCGCGCATCACCAATGCGGAGCTAGCCGAGCGGGTCGGCCTGTCGCCGACGCCCTGCTTGCGGCGGCTGCGCCGTCTGGAGACGGAAGGCATTATTCAGGGCTATCGCACCGAGATCAATCGCGAGGCGCTCGGCGTCAATGTGACGGTCATCATTCTTGTGAAGCTGGAGCGCGAGGACGACAAGACGCTCCGCGAATTCGAAACCGCTATCAAAGACCGCGAAGAGGTGATGGAGTGTTACCTCGTTACAGGAAAATTCGATTATTTCATTCGCGTCGTTGTGCCTTCGCTGGCGACTTACGAAACGTTTCTTTCTGAAACCATGCTGCGTATGCCGAATATTTCAACTGTAGAATCCAGCTTTACACTCAGGGAAGTCGCGCGCCGGGTCGTCACGCCGCTGCCGCAGTCCATTATTCGTTGAGAAAGTTAAGCAGCGCTGGTTCGGTTTTTCTTTTCGCCGGAAGTCATCACGGCATGCTCTATCTCGGCATGAAGCGCCGCTGATTTGACCGGCTTTGTCACATAGCCGTTAAAACCCTGCGCCAAATACTCTTCCACATTTCTCGTCATGGCGTGCGCCGATACGGCGATGATTGGCGTCGGCGAATTCTCGCGACGCTCGCGCTCAAGAAATCTGATCTGGCGCAAGGCTTCGGTTCCATCCAATACCGGCATGGAAATATCCATCAAAATGACATCAAAGGCGCCGTTTTTAAAAGCATCGACAACGGCAAGCCCATCATCTGCATACTGAACTTTGTGGCGGCGCTCTTTCAGGAAGGCGCCAAGCACGGCCTTGTTTACAACATTGTCTTCGCCCACCAAGACGCGAAGACCTGTCAGCCCGCCGTCTTCAGTCTTGTAGCCGCCGCTGGCCGCCGTACGCACCGCATCAGCGGGCGCTAGCGGCATTGGAATATTAATCGAAAAGCACGAACCTGCGCCGGGTTTTGATGCAACGCTGATTGCGCCGCCCATGGCTTCAACAAGCCCCTTGGCGATCGATAGGCCTAATCCGGTGCCGCCATATTTGCGGGTCGTACTCGCGTCGGCCTGGGTGAACGGCTGGAAAATCCTAGCCGCCTGCTCTTTCGTCACCCCAATGCCGGTATCAATCACATCGATCCGCGTGTCGCCGTCTTCTTGAGCCGGCGGCATGATTACAACGCTTACTTTGCCAGCCGATGTAAATTTCACGGCGTTGGCCACGAGATTGTGCAGGACCTGTAACAGGCGATGGCCGTCTCCCAGCCGTGCAGCCGAGCAATCGCCCTTGCAGATAACCGAAAATTCCAGCCCTTTGGCTTTCGCGCTTTGACTATGCAGGTTTTTAACCTTGCGGATTATGTCCTCAAACGTGAAGGGCGCATTTTCGATGACGATCTTGTTGGCCTCGATCTTGGAGATGTCCAGAAGATCATTGAGCAACATCATCATGAGATCGCCGGAATCCTGGATCGCCTGTATCTTTTCGCGTTGCGAATCCGTCAGGTCTTCCGCGTTCAGCGCATCGGCCATGCCGATGATACCGTTCATCGGCGTCCGGATTTCGTGGCTCATATTGGCGAGAAAGGCAGACTTTGCTTCACTTGCATATTCTGCGGCGGCTTGCCGTTTTAACGCCTCCTCGCGCGACTGCCGCATGCCGGCGCTCGACGCCTGATATTCCTTGAATGCGGAAACCAGGTGAGAAAGGTACAACAGGCATGCAACCAGCAACGCCGCAGCGCCCGCCCGCCCCGGCTCTAACCCGGTGAAAAGCGAATACACCGGCAGACCGAAGAAATACAACGCATGCGGAAGACTCGCTGCAATGAACGTCCTCTTTTCATGATGCATATGCATGGTCACATGCAGCAATGCGCCGGCAAGCCAAAGCATGGCGAACGCTTTTCCTGAGGGCCCCCAGAGCCACCAAAGCGCAACGGGAAACAGGGAATATATCAAACTGGCCTGCGCCGCGCTGCCGCATAGCACTAGCCATTCTAACTTTGTAACTGCGCTGCTCCGCTCGGGTTCACGAAAACCCTTCCAGACGAAATCATCGGTCGCCTGACTGATAATCAGCACAGCAAACCAGAACTTGGCGTAGAAAGGATCGACGGCGGCCCACATGATGGCGGCGCCGACGGCGGCGATCACGATACGCGTCGCCAATTGCCTGCGGCGCGTTTGCGCCGTCGATATCAAACCCGACAAAATCGACGGTTCTGAAGAACAGTTTTCCTGCTCTCTCCCCGGCGCGGCGTCGCTCATCGCGCATCTCCAGAAATTCCTTCCGAAAAAATAGAACCAACTTGTTAATGTGCGCCTACCGAACAGCGCGCGGAATGTCTTAAAACGGCACAGAAGTGAAATTGTTACCGCTGAAAATCGAAAAACTTTCCCATTCCAAGAAGAACCGTCAGCGCCTCCATGGCGGCGAAGCTCTCTTCCATCAGCGCCGGGTCTGAAAGATCTTCCGGCGCTATGCGATCACGGTAATGGGCGTTTACCCAATTTTCGAGCGCTGTAATTTTCGCGTCGTCGAGGATGAAGCGCCGGTCGGCTGCGGCGGCTTCCTCTTCGGACAGAACGACGCGCAGACGCAGGCAGGCAGGCCCGCCGCCATTGCGCATGGACTCGCGGACGTTCTTGTAAATGACGCGATTAATCGGATTGTTTCTGGAAACGGTTTCATCGACGAAGGCTTTGACGCGAGGATTTTCCTTCGATTCCTGCGGCAGCAGCAGCGCCATTTCACCGCCCGCTCCGTTACTGGCGGGCAGGGTCAAGAGTTGCGAGTTGAACAGATAGGATTTGATACAGTCTTCCAGCGAAATGGCGGCCGCCGGCGCTTCAATAATCTCGACGAAAGGCGCTTTTTCGCGAATGGCGGCGTATGCAGCATTACGGTCGGCGAAGCTTTGTTCATGCAGGAACAATACAGCCCCATTAGCGACGCCAACGACGTCATTGTGAAACGCACCGGCGTCGAGCGCCGTTGTCGACTGTTGAGCGAATATTGTATGCGCCGGATCGAGCAAATGGTTTCGGGCGACGGCTTCACTCGCGCGCAGTTTCTGACGCGCCGGAAATTTCTCGCCGTCCTGTCCGTAGACGAATAAATGCACGCCTTTATCGTCGTGATTTTTGCAAAGGCGGCCATGGTTTGCCGCGCCTTCATCGCCGAAATGCATGCCCCCCGGCAATGGCGGATGGTGGACGAAATATTTCTCGTCCTTGAAAATATGCTTGAGAACACGCGAGGTCGTATCGGCCTCGATGGAGCGGTGAAAATTCGCGGCGAGATTGGCGGCGGTGAAATGCACCTTGCCGTCGCCGGTGTCGGGCGACGGCGCGACCGTGCCTGCGTTCGCCGTCCACATGGTTGAGGCGGCGTAGCAATTGGCCAGTAATTGCGGCTCCGCCTTCGCCGCCTTTTCGATAATCTGCTTGTCCGTTCCGGAAAAACCGAGGGCGCGCAGCGTTTTGAGATGCGGCCGGTCCTGCGGCGGCAAAAAACCCTGCTTCAGTCCCATTTCCATGGCCGCGCGCATTTTCGCCAGGCCCTGCAGCGCCGCCTCTTTCGGATTCGACGCAGCGCCTGCATTCGTTGCCGAAGCGATGTTGCCGAACGACAAACCGGCGTAATTATGCGTCGGACCGATGAGACCGTCAAAATTGTATTCGCTATAGTTCACAATAAGGCTCGCCAATTATTCATGTTAATCCGGCTTATGGCGCAACGGCCTGTTTGGCAATGCCGCGCTTGAATTTCAGAAAAGGGGCGCATCAAATGATCCATCGGATTTCCGCAACGCTTTCCGGCGCAATGTTAATTCTGCTGAATGCTGCTTGCGCTGCGCAGGTCGAAACGCAAAGCACTCTTCCGCCGAGTTTTCTCGCGGTGATTGTCACTGACGCCGACGCCAGCGCCCAATGGTATGCGGATGTTTTCAACATGCGCGAAATCCGCGACAGAGGCGCGAATGGTTTTGAACAGCTGGTATTAACAAGCGATCATTTGAACCTCGAGATTATTGAAATGACGCCAACAGCGCCAGCGGCGCCGAACCGTGCGCTTGGGCTTTTCAAATACGGCGTGACGGTCGCCGATTTCGATACCTTTGTCGCAGGGCTGCGCGAGCGCAATGTAACGTTTTTCGGCGACGGGCGCGTCATTCTGGACAAGGCGCTTGGACTGCATTCGACGATCCTGCTCGATCCCGATGGCAACCGGATTCAGATTTTTGGCGTCAGCGATCTGGATACGAAGTATGTTTTCGACTGATGTGGCTGTTTACTTTATTCCAACCTGGTCGTCCGCTATCGGAAGAAGCGTCTCGCCTTCCATTGACGCAACCGGATAGGCGCAATAGTCCGCCGCGTAATAGGCCGAGGGTCTGTGGTTGCCGCTCTCGCCGATCCCGCCAAAAGGCGCGGCGCCCGATGCGCCGGTGGTCTGCCGGTTCCAGTTGACGATGCCGGCGCGGGACAGCGCCAGAAAACGGTCCCATTTGCCGCGATCATCGGAAAGAAGCCCCGCCGAAAGGCCAAACTTCGTCGCATTGGCGCGGGCGACGGCTTCATCGAAATCGGCGACGCGCCAGACCTTTAACAGCGGCCCGAAATGTTCCTCGTCCGGCACGGCGTCCGCGCGGGTCACATCGACAATGCCGGGCGTGACGAACGCCGCGCCTTCGTCGCGCACGGAGAGATTGCGGATCGCCTCGCCGTCGCGGTCGAGAAGCTGATCGAAGGCGCGCTCAAGCCCTTCGGCGACTTGCGGCGTAATCACCGGCCCCATGAACGGTTGCGGCTCGTCGAACGGCGCGCCGATGACAAGCCGGTCCGTCAGTTTCGCCAGCGCTTCAATGGCTTTGTCGCCAGAGGCGCCCTCCGGCACGATCAGCCGCCGCGCGCAAGTGCATCGCTGGCCTGTCGTTAAAAACGCCGACTGAACAACCGCCAGCGCAGCGGCGTCCACATCTTTCGTATCCCACCAGATCAGCGGATTGTTGCCGCCGAGTTCGAGCGCGAGAATGACATCCAGCCGGTCAGCAAATTGCTTGTGAATGGCCAGCCCGGTCTTTGCGCCGCCGGTGAACAATACGCCGTTCACATCCGCGCCCGTCAGCGCGGCGCCGGTTTCGCGCGCGCCCTGCACCATGTTGACAACGCCGTCAGGGACCCCCGCCTCAACCATCCGTTCAATGATGAAGGCGCCCGGCCCCGGCGTCATTTCCGATGGTTTGAAGACGGCGGTGTTGCCGGCGATCAGTGCGGGAACAATATGTCCGTTCGGCAGATGCGCCGGAAAGTTGTAAGGCCCCAGCACCGCCATTACGCCATGCGGCCTGTGACGCAAGACAGCGTTCGTGGCCCCGGCGCTGCTGGAGCGCTCGCCCGTTCGCTCATGAAAGGCCTTGATGGAGATATCGACTTTTCCGGCGACTGCGGCCGCTTCGGTCTTGGTCTCCCAAAAGGGCTTGCCGGTTTCGCGAGAGATCAACTGCGCCAGATCGTCGGCGTCGCGCTTGATGAGGTCGCGATAACGCTCCATGATTTCAATGCGCGTTCCAACCGGCGTCAGCGCCCATGTCTCAAACGCTCCGCGCGCCGCCGAAACTGCATCGGAAACATCGGATTTCGTAGCGGACTTGCCGGTCCAGATCTCTTCGCCGGTAGAAGGGTCGCGGCTTGAAAATTCCTCGCCCCGCCCTTCGCGCCATTCGCCATTGATCAGAATTTTATTGGTCATCATGTCACCATTTCACAGCGCGTACGTCATCGCCGGGTTTAACGCCAAGCGCGGCTGCAGTATCTGTTGATATCGTTACGGCGTCGCCATCGATTTTCGCCGGCGCCCGCGCTGTGCGGAACGTTGTTAAATAACCTGCCGCCAGCAGATGCACGGGCGCGTCGCCGGGATCGCCTATCTTTGCGTCGCAAAGCTTGCTGTTCTTGATCGTCGCAATGTCGTCGATATGAGCGTCGACAAGGGGCCCTGCGTCAAATACATCGATATAACCACGGAACGCAAATCCCTCTCGCAGAAGCATATTAAACGCCGGCAGCGCGTCATCATGGGGTTTGCCCAGTATATCGCGCGCCGCCTTCGGCAGCATCGCCACGTAAATCGGATGGCGCGGCAACAGGTCTGAAATGAACTGATTGCCCAGCGCGGAATTCGTCAGATCCGCATCCTCGAATTCCATATCGAAAAACAGTTTTCCAAGCGATTCCCAGAATGGCTGTTCGCCGTTTTTATCGCGCCATCCGCGCAGCTCGGCGCAGACCGGGTCAGCAATCAGCCGGCGGTGCTGCGCAATGAACAGATAGCGTGATTTCGCCAGATATTTTCCGTAACCGCCGCCGCGGGCCTCCGGGGAGAGAAAAAGCGAGCCCACTTCACCGCATCCGGTAAAGTCATGGCTCGGCATCAAGAGGCGCCGCTCAATGCGTTTTTTCAATTGCGATGATACGTGTACGGTCTTGTTAATCCGGTAATTGACAAACCCGTGCTCAAGCCCGATCGCCGAAAACACAGCGGCGGTGCCGAGAACCTTTCCCGCCTCCTCCAGCACCATCATATAGACTTCGCCGGAGGGCGCGTCTGCATTGGCCTCAAAACTTTGCACCGCGAATTCAATTCGCGCCTTCAATGCATCCGGATCGCCTGGCAGATTGGTCATGCCGCCGCCGGATTGCTTGGCGAGCGACAGGACGGCCTCAAAGTCCTCACGCCGCACGGGGCGCATCACGGCCACGCTCATGACGCCGCCTCCGTGGCTGCTTGCGACGTTGCTGCGCCGGGATTGGCGATATCGCCCCCGGCGATCTTCAATAATAGCAATGCGGAAAGCTTTGCGCGTTCCACCAGACTATCGAGCTTTGCATATTCCTGCGCAGAATGAATGTTCGCCCCCCTGACGCCCAGCGTGTCGATAACGGGAATGCCTGCGGCGGCGATATTATTGCCGTCGCAACAACCGCCGGTGGGTTTCCAGTCGATCGCAAGGCCAAGATCCTCGCCGGCCGCGCGCAAGGCGAGAAAGAATTTTTCCAACGGCGGCGTCATCGGTTTCGGCGGACGGGTGAACCCCCCGTTCAACTCGGCGCTGTAACCCTCCCGGGCGTTAATGTCATTGATGAGCGCATCCGCTTTTTTCGTCAGCCATTCGGAGTCTTCCGGCTGCTCAACACGCACGTTGAAACGCACCACTGCAAGATCAGGCACGACATTATTGGGCCCGCCGCCGTCAATGCGCGCCACATTCACGGTCAATCCGTCGCGCCCGCCGGAAAGCTTGTCGATTCCTGACACAAAATCCGCCGCCGCCGCCAGCGCGTTTCGGCCCAGATGATGCTCGCGGCCTGCATGCGCGCTTTTTCCCCTGATGACCGCCGCGAAATTGCCGCTGCCTTTTCTGGCGCCGGCGAGCGTGCCGTCAGCCAGCGCCGGCTCGTAAACGCAAGCGAACTGCGCGCGCGCGGCGGCTTGCGTCAGCATGTGGGCGGATCCGTGCGAGCCGATTTCCTCATCGGCGTTGATCAATACTTCATAACCGATCCGATCGGCCAGCGGCGACGCTTCTATGGCTTGCAGGGCGTACAGCATAACGAGCAGGCCGCCCTTCATGTCGGCGGCGCCAGGCGCATTCAGCGTATCGTCGTCAAGAAAGCGTTCTCCCTGAAACGGATGATCGGCGGGGAAAACGGTGTCCATATGGCCCGACAAGAGTACGCGCACAGGCGCTTGCGGGCGTTTGACGAGGCGCAGCATATCGCCGACCGGTTGCTCGATTTTTTCACCAGCCGGCGTCACAATTTCATGGTTGCGCGAAGCAACCGTTTCCACCGCCGCCTCCAGCGCGCCAAAAGCTTCGCCGAGCGCGGCGTGCATGGCCGCAAGGCCGTCCAGATTGCCGCTGCCGGAGTTGATGGCGCACCACGCCCGCAACGTTTCGGTCATGGCCGCGCGTTTGTCGTCCAGAAACGATAGATCGGTCTGGTAGTCGTGATTTTCTGTCATTGGGCAAAGCACTAGCGAAGCCTGCGAATCCCCGCAAGAGAGGCGGAAAAAGCTAGGCAGATTGGCTATCGCAACGCATTTCTTCCCGGGGCAAAGCCCCCTATAGTCGTAAAAAGATGGCGAAATTGATCAAGACGGGCGTTATTACCGCTGCATGTTGAAATTTATGGAAATGCTGCTCTCCACCTGGGCTGAGGGCGCCCGGAGGGCCGGCGCGCCGTTCGCCGTTTCGATTGTCTTTCTGGCGATTCTGGCCGGCGCATACGCGGCGACGCATCTGAAGGTTAACACCGACACCAGCGCCATGCTTGACCCGGCGCTGCCGTTCCAGCAGCGCGCGGGCGAATTGCGGGACGCATTCCCGCAGATGAAAGAAGACGTAATTGTCGTCATACGCGCCCCAAGCCTTGACGAGGCCGACGCCTATGCGACTGCGTTGCGCGGCGCCCTTCATGAAAGCGACGACTTTACGTCCGTCTTCGCCCCCGCGCAGGAACCGTTTTTTCGCGAGAACGGCCTTCTTTATCTCAGCGAAAGCGATCTGGAGTCGCGGCTTACGCAAATGTCGAAAGCTTCCGGCCTCATTGAAACCCTCATCAAGAGCCCGACCGTCGGCACGCTTTTCACGACCATGGCGGAAAATGACGCGCTCGCTGCGCAATCCGACCTCGGACAGGACACGCTGCAAAGCCTCTACGCCGAACTAACAGAAGTCACAGACGCGACGCTGAACGGCGAGCGCCGCCCTTTTTCCTGGATGGGCGCTATCGATGCGGAAATGTCCGAAAAGGACGCGCATACGCGGCTGCTTTATGCAACGCCGGTGCTCGATTATGCGCGGCTGCAACCGGCGAAAGGCGCGGTGAACGCCCTGCGCACGCAAACCGAACGAATGAATGCGCAGTTCGGCGGACGCGTTGAAACGTATATCACAGGCGATCCGGCCCTGAGGCTTGAAGAGCTTGAAGCTGTCACCACAGGCATCGGATATTCTTTCCTGCTGTCATTCATCCTGGTTACCGTCCTCTTGCTGTTTTGCTACCGGTCGGTTGCGATGGCGGGACTGACGCTGGTCGGGCTTATTATCACGCTGACGCTGACATCGGCTTTCGCCGCCGCCTTCATGGGAGAACTCAATCTCGTATCGGTCGCGTTTACCGTTCTGCTCGTCGGGCTGGGCCTCGATTTCGCGATCCACCTGTTTTTGCATGTTCAGGAACGGCGCGCCGCCGGGCAGGACAATGCAACAGCGCTGAAAGGCGCGCTTCACGAGGTCGGCCCGGCGCTGGCGCTGGCGGGACCGACGACCGCGCTCGCGTTTTTGTCTTTCGTTCCGACCAAGTTTGACGGCATCGCCCAGCTTGGCGTCATCGCCGCGGTTGGCGTGCTTGTCGCGCTTTTTGTCACCATCACCTTCGGACCGGCCTCGCTTGCATTCTTCAAGGGCCGGCCGCGCCAAACCTCCAGCGGACAGATACGAAAACTTTTCGACGGCATATCCAAGATCTCCGGTCCTGTCGCCCTGGCGACAATCGTCCTCGGCGTTCTGGCGCTGGCGCTGATGCCCCAAGTGCGTTTTGACGCGGACCAGATGTCATTGCGAAACCCCGACGCGCCGTCGGTACAGGGTTTCAATCTTCTCTTTGAAGACCCGCAAACGCTGCCCTATCGCCTTAGCCGGCTTGTGGAGTCGCGCGAAGAAGCCGTGGAGACGGCCAAACGGGCGAGCGCGCTGGACACAGTGGCGGCGGTTCGTTCACTGCCGGACTTTGTGCCGGACGCACAGGACGAGAAACTTGAACTGATCGATTTCGGCGCCGGCACGCTTGCTTTTTCGCTCGAGGCGCAACCGAATTCGACGGAAGGACCCTCAGCGGCGGCTGGCATCGAGGCTTTGCATGCGCGCCTAGATGAAGCTTATTCCGAAGGCCCGGGCGCGGAGCTTGCCGCATTGCTCAGCGACATTGATGTGAATGATGAGGCGCGGCTCGCTTTGCTTCAGGAAAACATTTTCGCCTACTGGCCACAGCTCGTTTCGTTGCTGCGCGCGCAGATGAATGCCGATTATATCGAACTCGATTCCCTGCCCGACGCGTTGCGCGCGCGCTATTTGAGCGAAGACGGCAAATGGCGCGTCGATATTATGCCGAAAGCTGATGTCCGCGATTTCCGGGCGCTCGACGCCTTTGTCGATGACGTGGAAGCGGAAATTTCCGGCCTCGCCGGCGGCGCCTACCAGGCCCGCAAAGCCGGCGAGACAATTTCCAACGCGATGCTGCAGGCGACCGCGATTGCCTTTGGCGTTATTGCAATATTCCTGTTGATTCTCGTCCGGCGCCCGCGAACCGTCTTGCTGATGCTGTTTCCGCTGGCGCTCGCGGCGGTGCTGACGGCGGCGACCGGCGTGCTCCTGAATATCCCGTTCAATTACGCTAATGTGATCGTCCTGCCGCTGCTTATCGGCATAGGCGTGGACAGCGGCATTCATCTGGTGATGCGCCAGCGCCAGATAGAGGCGGGCGAAGGCATATACGGCACATCGACGCCGCGGGCCGTGCTATTCGCAGCGCTGACGACGGTGGCGTCATTCGGCAGCCTCATGCTCTCTCCGCATCGCGGGACGGCGTCCATGGGCGAACTCCTTTCCATCGCGATCCTGTTCACCCTGATCTGCACGCTCATCGTGTTGCCGGCTGCATTTCATTACGGGGACAAAAAGCGCTCGATCGGCGATTAGATCGCCAGCAAAATATATATAGTTTACAGGTCGTTAGAACCTGTTCGCCGTTTAGACAAAGCGTAGTTACTGTCCCGTTTCATGAGCGGAAATTAACCGTAGCGCCGCCGTTCCGGCCGGATCATGCTGGAATTCCGCCTCAA
Source organism: Hyphococcus sp. (assembly GCF_965228385.1). Classification (GTDB taxonomy): domain Bacteria; phylum Pseudomonadota; class Alphaproteobacteria; order Caulobacterales; family Parvularculaceae; genus Hyphococcus. Next base: position 1,376,757 of record NZ_OZ245810.1, read on the forward strand.
TCATCCCATATTGGTCGTCACTGGAATTGGCCGGGACGCAACCCGCGCCGGATAAAAGAGGGTTACAGGTCCAATGTTCATGTCACGCGTTCGAATTCTCGCCGCGCTCGTCGCCGCTTCCGCTGTCAGTCCTGTAATCGCACAGGAACCCGAGCCGGTTGCGGAGCAGGAAGTTGATAATGTCGAGGGCGCGACCCAGTTCGCCAAGTCGCTAATCGATGAAGCCTCCGCCACGCTCGCCGACGATAGTCTGTCTGAAGAAGCGCGGCTGCAGACCTTCCGCGCCTTCCTGGGCGACAAAATGGATCTCGATTTCATCTCCCGCATCGTCCTGGCGAAACGTTTTCGAGAGGATATGAGCGACGCCCAGAATGAACGCTATGACGCTGCATTTCCCGCCTACATGACCCGTATCTATTCCGATCAGTTCCACAAAATTTTCGGCAAGCCGTATACGGTTGTCGATTCCAAACCCGCATCGCGCGGCGATGTTTTTGTCTCGACTGATTTTGATATTGGCGACCGCAAGAAGCTGAATGTGGTCTGGCGGATCCGAAATCAGGATGGCGAAAACAAAATCGTGGATATCATCGTCGCCGGCGGCTCGATTATCACGCTGAAGCGCGAGGAATTTTCCTCTTTCGTCGCGGCCAACGGCGTTGACGCATTGATTGACCGGCTGGAAAGCGAAGCCGCGTGAACACATATTGAAAGGGCGTTCAGGCGCGCAAGTTTAGACCGCATGTCAATTCTTCCGCTCAAAGACGAAATCGGCTGCGCCTTTCAGCGGATCGGCGGCGGCGCCGAAGGGGTCGAGATGCGCCTTGCAGCGGTCAACCAGTTCCGCGGCTTTTGTCTTTGCGCCGTCCATGCCGAGAAGCTTGATAAAAGTCGCCTTGTCCATCTCTGCATCCCGGCCCGCCGGTTTGCCCAGCGTTTCCGCATCCGCTGTCGCGTCCAGAATGTCGTCGACAATCTGGAACGCCAGCCCCAGATCTTCCGCATAGGCCGCCAGCGCAGCCACCTCGTCTGCTGACGCTTCAGCGATCAGACCGCCGCCAACCGCGCCAAAGCGGATCAGCGCGCCGGTCTTCAGCCGTTGAAGCTCTTCGATACCTGCAAGGTCGAACTGTTTTTGCTCTGCGTAAATATCGATCATCTGACCGCCCACCATGCCGGCTTTGCCGGAGGCCTGCGCCAGTTCCAGCGCCACGGCGCAGCGCACATTGCCGTCCGGATGGGTTTCCGGACCGGCGAGAATTTCAAAGGCCTGCGTTAACAAGGCGTCGCCGGCGAGGATCGCCGTGGCGTCGTCATATTTTTTATGCACCGAGGGCCGTCCGCGGCGCAGGTCCGAATCGTCCATGGCCGGCAGATCGTCATGGATCAGCGAGTAGCAATGGATCATCTCAACCGCGCAACCGACGCGGATCGAGCGTTCGCGCGGGCAGTCAAACATGTCCGCCGCCGCGATCGCAAGGAACGGGCGCAAGCGCTTGCCGCCGTCAAGCGCGCCCCAGCGCATGGCGCCCGCCACGCGCCCGAGCGGCCCCTCGCGCTGCGGTAAAAATCCCTCGAGCGCGTCTTCGATGAGCGCGGCTGTTTCCTTGATCGTTTCATTGAACGCGGACATGATTTCCATCTTTTAAGTTGTTATGCCCGGGCTTGGTCCCAGGCATCCAGTCATGAGGAGACGTATTCTGGGTCGCCGGCATATAGCCGGCGATAGCGATTGTGAACCCGGTAAAGCGTTTTTGAATCAGCGCTTCGCGACGAAACCTGTTCCGTCGCATTCGCCGCACATCCTTGCGATGAAACCACGCTTGCCGCGACCGCCGCAGTCATCGCAGAGCGCTTTCTTCGCGCCAGCGCCGAGAAAGCTGGCCAGAATATCGACAGGCCTGTCATCAACCGGGGCCGGCGCAACGTTAGCGGCGAAATTTCGCGCCGCCTCCATTTTCGCAGCGGGAAACGCCGCCGCCATGGAAGCCTCTTCCCCGGACAGACCGTGCAGCGTTATCATCAGGTCGCGACGCCATTGCTCCATGATCAGCTTGAACTGCCCGGCGTCAAAATCACCAGTTACGGCAAGTCCCGCCATCAAGAACAGATCCGCGCCTTCAAGAGAAACCATCGAAATATGGAGGTTGCGATTGAGCGCCTCGATCAGTTGGACGTCCACAGGAAAGCCCACAAACCGCGCGAGAAACCCCAATTCGGCGACGCTGCCGGATTGCGGCGCGGTCTGCATCAGCGCCACAACAAAATTGACGCCATTGTCCTCGATACCGAAAACTTTGAGCGCACCCTCTTCCCCGAGCGTTTCGAGCGCGCCAAACTGGCTTTCAAGCGCCGAAACCACTTTCGCCAGCGGCCAGGCCGTCTCCGCTGATGGCGCACCGCGGCCTGTAAACAATTGAAACATTATCGTGAACCCCTGCCCATTTCCCCAGGCGGCGAAGCTACACGAGGGGCGGCGCGCCGCCAAGGCCGTTACCATTCAGTCACACTTGCGCGCGCAGGGCTTGTATTTCGGGGCAAAGGGCACGAGGTTCTTTTGCACTGCAATGCAACACGATATATAGATCAGCGGAAAATTCCGCAGCGTGGTTGTTCCAGCAAGAGCCCCGTGAAATAAGGCGGGTTGGGTTGATTCTTTAGGTATTGGCGGAGGGGGCGTTTTCATGTCCGATCGGGCGCAAGCGTCATCAAACGAAGAAATAAAAGTCGTTCTCGCTCAACCGCGCGGATTTTGCGCCGGCGTTGAAAGGGCGATCGATATTGTCGAGCGCGCACTGGAGAAATACGGGGCGCCAGTATATGTGCGCCACGAAATCGTTCACAACAAATATGTCGTTGATACGCTGCGCGAGCGCGGCGCCATTTTCGTAGAGGAAATTGACGAAATTCCCACCGGCGCCGTGACGGTTTTTTCAGCGCACGGGGTCGCCAGGAAAGTCGAGAACGGCGCTTTGGTCCGGGAGCTTGACGTCATCGACGCCACCTGCCCGCTTGTCACCAAGGTCCACAAAGAGGGTCGCCGTTACGCGGAAAAAGGCTTTGACATCGTCCTGATCGGCCATATCGGCCATCCGGAAGTCGAAGGCACGCTTGGACAAATTCCGGGTACGGTGCATGTGATTTCCGAACCGGAGGATGTTGCGGATCTGAGCGTGACAGACGACGAACGCGTTGCGTTTGTGACCCAGACAACTCTTTCGGTGAATGATACGAAAGACGTCATCGCGGCGCTGAAAAACCGGTTCCCGAAGATCGTCGGCCCTGACACGCGCGACATCTGTTACGCCACGCAAAACCGGCAGACGGCGGTCATCGCCATGGCGAAACAGGTGGATCTTCTGCTGGTTGTTGGCGCGCACAACAGTTCAAACTCTAACCGGCTGCGGGAAATCGGCGAGAATTTCGGCATTCCGAGTTTTCTCATCGAAGACGCATCCATGTTCGACCCGGCCTGGCTGAAAGACGTCAAGACAGTCGGACTGACCGCAGGCGCATCTGCGCCGGAAACGCTGGTGCAGGAAACCATCGCCAGGTTGCGAAACTACCGCACCGTCAATGTGGAAACGCTGGACGGCGTCCAGGAAAATATCCACTTCAAATTGCCGCGTGAACTTGCGGATGTCGAACGTCCGAAAGACGCCATGGAAGCGTGGGCCGTCAGCAACGCTTGAATGTCAGAAGACTGAAAACAAATAAAATCGTCCGGAGAATATCCAATGTCAGTATCGCTTCATCAGCAAATCCGCGTCGGCGCCTATGTGGCCAAGCAAACGCTTATGGGCCGCGATAAATATCCGCTGGTGCTGTTTCTGGAGCCGCTGTTCCGCTGCAATCTCGCATGCCCCGGTTGCGGCAAGATCGACTATCCGGCGCCGATCCTCAACAAACGCCTCTCCGTCAAGGAATGCCTCGACGCTGTAGACGAGTGCGGCGCGCCTGTCGTCGCCGTCCCCGGCGGCGAGCCCCTGATCCACAAGGAAATCGGCGAAATCGTCGAGGGGATCGTCAAGCGCAAAAAATTCGTCTCGCTTTGCACCAACGCGCTGCTGCTGGAGAAAAAGCTCGATCTCTTCAAGCCCTCGCCGTTCCTGTTTTTCTCTGTCCATCTCGATGGTCTTGAAGAAGAGCACGACCACGCAGTCGATCAGAAAGGCACCTTCAAGATCGCCATCAAGGCGATCAAGGCGGCGCAGGACAAGGGCTTTAACGTCAATGTCAACGCCACGATCTTCGATAACATGACGGCGAAACAGGTTGCTGATTATCTCGATTTCGCGACTGACCTCGGCGTCGGCATTTCGATCTCGCCGGGCTACGCCTATGAGCGCGCCGAAGACAAGGACCATTTCCTGTCGCGCGAGAAAACCAAAAATCTGTTCCGCGATATTTTCCGGATCGGCAAAGAGCGCGGAAGGAAGTGGAACCTGTCGCATTCGTCGCTGTTCCTCAACTTCCTCGCCGGCAATGAAGAATATCTGTGCACGCCCTGGGGCTCGCCCACGCGCAACGTCTTCGGCTGGCAAAAGCCCTGTTACCTCCTCGGCGAAGGCTACGTTTCAAGCTTCAAGGAACTGATGGAAACGACCGAGTGGGACAAATACGGCACCGGGAAATACGAAAAATGCTCTAACTGCATGGCGCATTGCGGCTATGAGCCGACGGCCGCCATGGACGCTGTGAAAAACCCGCTGAAAATGTTCAAGATCCCGAACATGTTCAAGATCAAAACCGAAGGGCCAATGGCGCCGGAGATCAATCTGTCAAACGCCCGTCCCGCGGAAGACTATCACGAAGAGATTGTCGAAAGCGAAATGTCAAAGATCGAGGCTGAGAAAAAGCGGGCCAAAGAGAAGGCCGAGGTCGCGGCGTAGCGTTTTCGTCGCGGCGGCCGAGTCAGCGCCAAGCTTCATCAATTCCGGAAACTGTCTGGGGTCGCGCAATGCGGCTCCTAATGTTTTAAGAACGCGGGTCGAGCCGTCCGGCGCCACAGCATCAAGCGCGGCTTTCGGCAGCGCGCGGTCCGCCGGGTCGGCGATGGCGCGGATGGCGGCGAAAGGAACGCCGGCCCTGGCCGCCGCCCGCGCCGCGCCGTGGCTTTCCATATCGACGGCGACGGCCCCATGATTATGAAACAGCGCTGATTTTTTTTGCACGCTGTCGACAATTTCGTCGGCGCCGAAGAGGGCGCCAACAATAATGCTTCGTCCTTCATCTTTCCTCCCCCGCTCGCGGGGGAGGTGTCCGCGAAGCGGACGGTGGGGGCGAGGCGGATGGCTTGTTAGGCCCCCTCCGTCGCCCCGAATAAAATTCGGCGCGACACCTCCCCCATAAATGGGGGAGGAAAAGAGGGCGCCTAGCAAGTCCCGGTCGCTCGCATAAACCGATCCGTCATCGGCGATCACCGTCTCGCCGATGACGAGATCGCCGGGCTTCAGCGCAGGATCGAGCCCGCCGGAAACGCCGATGGAAAGGACCGCGCTCGCGCCCTCGTCGCAAAACCGCTTTGCAATCTCTTCAGCACGCTGTGCATTCGCGCCGGAGACGCCGATGCGAACCTTCGACTGATCAACGCTGGCGGACACAACCGCCGCTTCGGATTTCAGGCCGCAAATGACGCCGATAAACCCTATCACGGCTTATCTTTCTGATGAAACGAAGATGTGGTCGGGCTCTTTAAGTATGGGCTGTTCTGAACATCAACGCCCTTTTCGCGAGCAATATCCAACAACTGGTAAAATCCCCGACGCGTGTTCGAAATTGAAAAACTTCCATCAACGGTCGAAATCCTCGGGCCGTTGGAGCCCATGCTTATAGACTCTACCTCGTTCCAGTAGACGCTTATGTTTCTCCAAAAGGCCTTATATTCTACTTTTTGATCATTAAATCGGATTTTAGCGCAGTAAACGATCAAAAAGTTTTGTAAAAACCAATATCCCATAATCAACATCAAGAGAAAAATCAGAATCGCACCGATATTAAGTTCGTCTAAAAAGAAAGGTGAAAGTACGCCCAAAAAAAGCCAAACTAACGAAAATCCAATTTGTATAACGCCGATCACATGGTCAAAGATAGAACGCTCGGTAGTTACCCAGCCATCATGCCCTATAGGCAAAGGTTTTTTTGCCTGATGCAACGACCAAAATAACGGGCCAAGTATCACTACCACCAACGCGAACATAATTGCGAAGCCAGTCCAACTTGAAAAATCTTGATCCGACATTTTCGCGTTTGACCCCTTACGCCTTCAAAGCCAGCACCGACTCAGCCGCCTTGTCCCCCGACCGGATCGAACCCTCAATCGTTGCGGGGACGCCAGTGTCGATATGATCGCCGGCGAGGAAGACATTGCGCCAGCGCGTTTCGGGCTTGAGGCGTTTGCGCACGCCCTCAGGCGACTGGTCGGGCGTTGCGCGCTTTTCGCGGATGACGCGCACGCGTTCATATTCCTCATCACCCAAATCGAGCGCAATTTGCGTCTCGCGCCAGATTTTCGCCACCACGTCATCATTGGGCCGGTCGTCGGTACCAATGGCGTTCGACGCCGATGTCGTCAGGCTGATCACGTCGTCGCGCACAAACGCCCACTGCCCGTCCGAGCCGATCATGCCGATAAACGGCCCCTCGCCCAGCGCCTTTGTCGGAACCGGTTTCGACATCCGGAAATGAATATTGAGTATGCTGGCGTCATCGTCAGGCGGGTCGATATCCGGCAGCAAGTCTTTCAACCGCGTCGGCGGAATGGCGAAAATAACCCTGTCGCCCTCATCCAGCGTTACGGTTTCGTCGGCGAAGTTGAGGCTAGTCGCTTCTCCGCCTTCCATCCAGATGCTGCGCACGCGTGCGCCCAGACGGACAACGCCGCCATGCTGTTCGATGAACTTCCCCGCAGGATCGACAAACGCGTGGCCGAGGCCTGTTCGCGCCGTCAGCGGGATCGCGGCCTGACCTCCTAACAAAAACGTTTCGCGAATAACGCGCCATAAAAGCTTGGCCTGTCCCTTTTCGGGCGTCGTATTCAGCACCGCGAGCGTCAACGGCTCCCAGAACCGTTCATAAAGGGGGCTTTGCTGATCGACGACATCGGCAACAGTTTTATCTGCACCCGCAAAGGCAATGCCCGCCGCTTTCACATAGTCCATCACGCCGGTATCCGGTACGCGCCAGTGCTTGTCGAACACCCAGAAGGGTATCGGTCCTTCATTGATGCGCACGGTCCAGCGCCGGCCGGACCGCACGTCGACGAACGGATAGATGGCGAATGGCGGCCCTGTAAGCGGGTCTTTCACTGGATCGGGCGCGCCGATGCGTTTCAGATACGACAACGCCGACTTATTGCCGGACATGATCAAATGATTTCCGTTGTCGATGTCGCGCTCAAGATGCTTGTCGTAGAATGTACGGCAGCGCCCGCCCGCCTGCCCGGCGCCCTCATACACTGTGACGGGTACGTCATTTTCGACCAGGCGCACCGCCGCCGCAAGGCCGGAAAGACCGGCGCCGATAATATGAACGCGGCTCATACGTTTGCCTCTCGCCGCGTCAATTTCGGCGCTGCCAGCCAGCGGGCGGCGATGATCGCCTTCTCCGCTTTTGCGATTTTAACCCGCGGCTGCCCGTTCTCCCACCCGCGCGCGGTCATCTTGTCCAGATAGCATTCATAAACGCCCATCATCAGGAGCGCTGGCCTTAACAGGCGCCAGTCGAGCGATGTGAGCGCGGCGCGGGCGTCGGCGAATTTGCGCCGTGCAACGTCCGCCATGTCCGCGCGCACGCCCGGCAGTCCAGCCGCATTGATAATTTTATCGGGCGTCATTGGGCAATCATGCTTTTGTAAGAATTCGAGGGGTAAATAAAGACGTCCCTCTCGCGCGTCTTCTTCGACATCGCGAAGAATATTTGTAAATTGCAAAGCGTCTCCGAGAGAAATGGCGAATTTGTCAGAAACCTCGCCTTGCGGCGCGCCAAAAACCGGCATGGAAAGTTTACCGGCGGCGCCGGCAACCCGGCGCGTATAGGCGAACAGGGTTTCGAGCGCTGGCGCAACAACAGGGCCTTGCGCATCCATCTCCATGCCTTCGATCATCAGGATAAATTCATCTTTAGACAGATCAAAGTCATTGACAGGCGTTAAAAGCGCGACGCCGGTCGGGAATTCCGGTTTGCCGGCGTATAAGCGGTCTATTTCCGCACGCCAATCGGCAAGCGCGCTCATTTTTTCTTCGCGCGTTCCACCTTCATCGGCGATGTCGTCGACCTCGCGGCAGAAGGCGTAAATTGCATACATGCCCTCTCGCCGCGGTTTGGAAAGTATGCGCATGCCGGGACCAAAGGAGGTCTTGGATCGCTTGACCGTTTCTTCCGCATGGCGGCGGGCCGCATCAGGCGAAATGATACTTTCCGAGGTCACTCGTTTGCGCCTTTACCGGCTTGGAAGAATCCAGTGGATGCGCCGCGCAGGCCAGCCGAAGCAAAATCCAGCTTGTTCAGCGCCACGCGCTTCGCCAGCGGATCGCCCTTTCGCAACAGCTGAATCAGCCGGTCGGCAAGGCGCACAATCACCGCCGACTCCATAGCGAGAGATCTTGATTTCAGCGCCGATGGCAATTTCCGGGCGTCGGCCATCAGGTCTTCGCAGCCGTCAAGCATGCGATTGATGACCTTGCGAAATCCGGGCGAAACCTCATTGCGGTCGACGACAGTGATATCCTCGCCTTCTTCTTTCAGCCAGTCTTCGATAATATAGACGCGGTCAAGTTCGCGGCGGTCATCGCCGCAATCCTGCAGATGGTTGACGATCTGCAACACCGTGCACAGAGCGTCGGAATAGCGATAGCCGGAACTGTCTTCTCCATGCAGATCCAAAAGATATCGCCCAACCGGATTGGCCGACAGCTCGCAATAGCCGAGCAGTTCCTCCCATGTGGCGTACCGGTTCTTTTCCGCATCCAATATAAATGCCGCGACAAGGTCGCTACCATGTTTTGTGGTGACGCCTGTTTCCGTCATGCTTTTTCGTAAGGCGTGCGCCTTTTCATATTCCGCGCCATAATCCGGCGCGCCGTTCAAAGCAGCATCGAAGGCCGTGAGCCGTCTGATCTTTTCATCGGCTGACAGCGATCCGTTATCAGCGATATCGTCAATGGCGCGGGCGAAAGCGTAATATTTCGCAACATGCGGGCGCAGCCGCTTGGGCAGCAGAAATGAGCCGACGGGAAAGTTCTCGTCTTTCGCGCCTTTGCCGGAAGGGGTTTCGGCCGGAGCCGCGCCGGTGACTTCGATATCGTGTGTTGTCGACATAGGCGCGCACCTTACGGATTTCGGATGGTTTTCCAAGCGTCAGCGCGCGATTTCAATAGGGCTTTGCGGAGCGGGCGCAAGCGCGCTAATGACGAAACCGGCATGCTGACATTTCTCTCTTTCCTGGCTTTGGCCGCCTGGTTATGGCTGGCGTTTTTCAATGGCGGTTTCTGGCGCGCTTCAGAGCGGCTGACGGACGCGCCTGCGCCGCCTCAGTGGCCGGAAATCGTCGCTGTAATTCCGGCGCGGAACGAAGCGGAAACCATTGGCGATGTTATCGGGGCGCACATGTCATCGGATTATCCGGGCCGGTTTTCCATCATTCTCGCCGATGACGGCTCCAGTGATTCGACGGCGGAAATCGCTTCCGCCGCCGCCGGAACCTCGCGCCACGATTTTGACGCGCTCGCTGTGCCGCCGCTGCCAGACGGCTGGAGCGGTAAATTGTGGGCCGTTCATAATGGGCTGGCCCGTGCAAAAAATACCAGCCCAGATGCGCAATATATTTTTCTCACCGACGCCGATATCAAACCGGCGCCGGATACGCTGACCCGACTGGTCGCGAAGGCTGAACATGAAAACCTGGCGCTCGCCTCGCTCATGGCGAAACTCGACGCCAAGGGTCCCTGGGCGTCATTTTTGATTCCAGCCTTCATTTATTTCTTTCAAAAACTTTATCCCTTCCCGCGGGCGAATGACCCGGACGACAATCTCGCCGCTGCAGCCGGCGGCTGCCTGCTTGTCCGCAAAGACGCAATTGAGTCGATAGGCGGCGTAGAGACGATCAAAGGCGCGCTCATCGACGATTGCGCGCTCGCCAAAGCCATAAAGAATATTACGCCGTCAACCAGAATCTGGCTGGGCCTCGCGCAAACAGAGGCCGTCAGCCTGCGTGACAATCGAGAACTTTCATCTATCTGGAACATGGTGGCGCGCACGGCTTACGCACAACTTCACCATTCTCCCGTTCTACTGGCCGGCGCCGTTCTCGGTATGATGCTTGTCTATCTGGCGGCGCCGCTCATTATACTGACAGTATTCTATCACTGGAACTTTGGGGCGCTGCTTATGGCAGGCCTGGCTTGCGCGATCATGGCGTTCACCTATTGGCCGACTTTGCGTTTTTATGACCGCGCCCCGTGGGAGACGGCCTTGCTGCCAGTTTCAGGCGCGCTATACGCGGCTATGACAGTCTCTTCTGCGGTGCGTCACTGGCGCGGCGAAGGCGGCAAATGGAAAGGCCGTACTTATTCCTGACCCGTCTGCTGCTCTGCGAATTTTTTTGTAACGAGAAAAACCGCGCATGGCGCTTCGCGCACGAGATCGCGCGAGGCGCTGCCCTGAAACAGGGTTTGCCAGAAGCCGCGCTGGTGTGAGCCGGTCACGATCAGATCGGCGCCTTGTTCTTTTGCATATTCGGCGATCTCTTCAGCCGGCTCCCCGTCGATCAGCACTGTTCGCGCGCCCGGCGCAAGCCGGGCGGTCAGATCATGCAGTTGCTTTTCTATTGACTCTCTCCCGACCCGGTTGCGTTCAACCATAGCCTCGGCGGCGACCGCTGAATTCGCCGCCGCCTCGCCGCTGAAGGTAGGGATAGCAGTGCTTAATAGCGGCCAGGCGCTCACAATCTGCAATTCAGCGCCGTCCCGCTCAGCAAGGCTGCGTGCGGCGCGGATGACGCCGTCGGAAAGCTTGTCCTCAACAGCGACGGCGGCGATAATCATTTTGAATTGCATAATCATTCTCCATAAATCGGTGACCGTTGGAAATTTTTACGCCGAAAGCCCTTACAAGGCTGTAAAGTTCCGGACTTCCATCGCGTCAGTCTTCAACCTGATTTGTATATTCACTGTAATCATTGCAATCTCGATGTGACAGTGGGGGAATTTGTTAATGCGTTCCATAGCTTTAAAAACGGCCAGAACCGCCGTTACGGCATTAGAGCGCGCCGGGGCCGCCCCTTCTCTAAACCCGGACAATCTGAAAAACGCAGCAATCCGCCGCGCCAAACTTGATGATTTCGGCGACCTGGAATTCGAACACGGTCTTGCGGCGTTAGTTCGCTCGTCCGAAGAAGACGCACGCTTGAATGCGCTCGGCAGACTCGCGCTGCGGCAATCGATTGTGACGATGCTGGTCACGCGGTTAAAACGCGTCGAGGCGGAGCGCTCACGCCCGGCTTTATTTACGCAGCCCCTCACGCCGCCCATCGTCGTTCTCGGCATGGCGCGAAGCGGCACAACCCTTTTACACAGATTGTTATCTCTCGACCCGCGCCATCGCGGCATACCGGCTTATGAAATTTACAATCCCTTTCCGTGGGAGTCGCAGGCGCAAAAAATTCGCCGCCTGAATCTCAACGCAAAGCTGCTGCTTTTTCTCGCGCCGGATATCGCCGCCAAACACGCCCCGCAAGTGACGGAACCCGAAGAATGCACAGGGCTCCTGGCTACGTCATTCTCATCGCTCGCATTTTGTGCAGCCGCGCCGGTTTACGGTTATGCGGATTGGGTGCTGAGCCAGAATGCAGCAAGGACTTATCGCGAATATGTTTCTTTTCTGCACATTTTACAAAGCACGGCGCCTGAAACGCGACTCACGCTGAAATCGCCGCTGCATACGCCGAGCGCGGATGTTTTTCACGATGCGCTGCAAAGCGGCGTATTCATACAGATTCACCGTGACCCCGCCGAGACCGTCGCCAGTCTCAACAGTTTCGCACACTCCTATCACAGCCTGATTTCCGATATAGATGAAAAACAAATGGCGGCGTTTCACCTGAATTTGCAGGCCGAACTGATAGACCGCAATCTGGAAATACGCGCACGACGCCCTTCATTGATCCACGACGTTTTTTATCCGGAGCTTCTTGAGGATCCGGTGCGCGTGATACGCGATCTCTATGATCGCTGCGGGCTGGGCTGGCGCACTGACAATGAAGCGCTGGTGAACGCCTGGCTGAATGAAAACCCGCAACAAAAATACGGCCGCCATGTTTATGATGCTGAAACGTTCGGACAGACGCCGGAACACATTCGCGCGCGGTTCAGCAATTATCTCGATCAGTTTGGCGAGCGTTTGGGCCTTTAATTTTCAAGCCTCCGTTTCGGGTGCCTGCCGTCAACATACCCCATAAAGGGCGCGCAAATGGAATAACCGATCAGTTCCTGAGCGCGTTCCGGTAAGAGTTTCGCCTTTTCCGCCGACACGGCGAGCGCCATATTTTCAAGCTGGCGCGTCCAGGCGGGACAGTATTGCGGCGTAATGATCAAACGCGCTTTATCCGATCTGTTGGCGCCGCCGCGATGCCAGAGCGTGCCCTTGGCGAGCATGAGCGACCCCGCCGGCATCAGCGCTTTTTTGGCGTCCGCACGGGCCCCCGGATCGCCCATCCGGCGTTGCTCTTTGTTGAAGTCTTCAGCGGCTACCGATCCTTCCACCTGATCATCCCCCCAGAGATGACTGCCGGGCAGAATTTCCGTTGCGCCGTTCTCATCCGTGAGTTCATCGATGGCCCAGAAACACGAAACGCCAAGCGAGGGACGCGGGCGCGGCCAGCGATAATGACTGTCGTCATAGTGCCATGGCTGCGCCGTCTCGCCGGGATGAAGTTTGATGGCGAGGCATGCCGACAGCAGGCAATCTTCGCCGAGGTCCGCTTCAACAAATTTCAGCGCCAGCGGATGAGTTACAAGATCGCCGAAAAGCGGCGATTTCGCCAGCATCGCATAGACGCGATTTGACTCATGCCCTTCAAACTCATTGCGGCCTTTTAAATCCTGCTGAAGATATGGCGCCAGCGCTGCATTTATCGCATCCAGTTCATTCGCCGTCAGAACATTTTCAAAAATCAGATAACCGTCGCGATCGAACTGCGCCCGACACTGTTCGAAAGAGCGGTCAGAAAACCATGTTTCAACATTGCCCGACATCTGCGCCACCTGCACCTGAATAACGGATTACGCCGCGATCATGACGGTTTTTGCCGCATGCTTAAACCGGTTTCAGCAGTTGCTTTTCCCGCGCCCAGTCGAGCATGGCTTTCAGGGACGGCTCGACCGGCGCCGCGCGCCATCCAAGCTCTTGCGCAGCTTTTTCCGACGAAAAAGACACTTGTCGTCCCGCCAGCCTGACGCCCGTAAGCGGCGCTTTTGGCGGTTTGCCGGTAAAAGCTGACACGAGTTTGGTGTCGAGCATCCCGGCTGCGAGCGCCACCCAGTAAGGCATTTTCGTTTTAGGACCGGCCCGCCCAGTGAATTTTTCGATCATCGCAAGCAACTGCGCCATCGGCACGTTGGCGCCGCCCAGAAGATATCGCCCCGCGCGGCGGCCTTTTCCCCTGGCTGCGATCAATCCTTCCGCAAGGCTGTCCACCGGAACGAAGTTCAACACGCAGTCGATGTAAGCCGGCGTCGCGCCATTGGCGAAGTCCAGGATCATCCGTGTCGGCGGCGTCAGACTGTCATCGCCGGGACCCAAAGGTTCCGTCGGTAAAGCAATAACAGCGTCAAGACCGTTCTGGCAGGCGATCTCCACTTCCCGTTCGGCGAGACATTTCGATCGCGGGTAAGGCCCCAGCATATCGTCCGGCGAAAGCATCACGCTCTCATCCGCGTAAGATTCGCCCACAGGCGTTGTTTTTCCGACCAGCGTTGTCAGGCTTGAACAATGGACCAGCCGTTCAACGCCCGCCTGCAACGCCGCGTTTAATATACATTTTGTACCGCCATGATTAATCTGTTCGAAAACGGACGGATCTTTCGCCCAGAGCTGCGCATTGCCGGCAAGATGAAATACGGTGGTTACACCGTCCATAGCGCGTCCCGCGCTTTCCTCATCGGTGATGGAGCCCTGAATATCATCCTCATGCGCGGGCTCGGCAATGTCCAGTGAGCGAACCCGCTCGCCTTGATTGCGTAACATCGCCACCAGCGACTGACCGACAAAACCGGCGCCGCCCGTGACCAGCGTCATGCCGGTCATACCGGCGCCTGACAGACGAGAAGCCCCTCATCCGTTACCGAGCCGGCGACAAGGCCCCTGTTCGTCTCTACGGCTACAGTCGCGGCGCTGAACAATTCCCCGCGCGCGTCATCGAAAAGAACTTTGATCGCTTGCTTTTCCATATCGACTTTCACGATCCGCGAAGGCGCATGGCCGACGCCGAGTTTTCGGTTGAGCGCCAGTTTCACCATTGAAGGATGCAGCGCGGCGATAATCTCCCCGCTGTTAGTCTTCGTCAAATTATCCGGACCGCCCGGAAGCGCAATGCGTTTTTGCACGCTGTAATTTTTTTCATCTACGACAATAAGAGCCTTTTCTCTGGTCGCAGCGATAGCGAGACGGCCATTGTCAAAGCGCGCAATACCGTTCGCAAAAGCCGCAGCGGCGAAAACCGGCTGACCTGATTCCATGACGCCGCTGCGCTTTAAGCGAAAAACATTTTCAATACTGGCGCCGAACCCGCATGACGCATGGTCAAAAGTTGTATAGATACGAGCACCGGACGTCGCCACATCGTTTGCAGCGCAGGGCGCAGACGACGCTTCACCTATGAACACTTCTCCATTGGCGCCGACACGTTGAAGGCGCGGCGTCATACGCCATTTTCGCCCTTGCCGCGCATAGGTGCGATTGACGAAGATCAATTCATGATTTTCAGCGTCATAATGAAGGCCGTGCGGGCGAAGTCCGCCGGTAAAGTCGCCTGGCGAAGCCAGAGAAACAACGCTAATCTTTTGCGTATGCGGATCAAACAGCGTCGCCAGGTTAATTGCATAGACACCGCCATCGGGAGGCGTCTGTTTATTGCTGCGCGCGGCCTTTTCCACGGCGCGCCGGTCATAAGCAGCAACAAACAGCCGGTTGTTCTCCTGATCGAGCGCCAGATCTTCTGCGCCGCGAACAATTTCGCCATGGCTGTCTTCAAGCGCCACGCGCCGGCACATATCGAGGCTGTATTTCGCCGCTCCAATATCGTCTGGCGCGCAAGCCGCTACGGCGAACGCAAAAAAGCCGCCGCATGCCAGCCTAAGCCGCGTTTTCCCCATGGCGCGTCCCCTTGTTGTCCCCGGCCCCGCTTCCCGGCCGTTGATAGCCCCATTTTTCAATGAAGTCGCCGAGACGCGCCTCTACTTTGGCGGCGGCTTCATCTGAATACTCGAATTTATTCTTCTTGAATGTGGAAACGGATGCAAGGTACCGCTCGAAATTCGGTTTCGCCGCCTCGAACCCCGGCAAGGCGAGTGCATTGTAAACTTTTTCAACAGTTTCGAGCGGCGCCGCGTCAAGCTCCTCATAGCGCAATTCCACCAATTGGCCTTCCGGCGTATCGGCCGCATCCCGTTCGTAATCGCGCATCATCCTGTCGTAAACGCTGAGTATGGTCTCATCAATGTCAACGTGATCGTACCCCTGCAGTGCAAATTCCTCTAAAAGTTTTTTATAGAAATTCCGCATGGAAACAAAAACATCATATGGATTGCGATGGATGTGAACAAATTTCGCGTTCGGAAACATATCGCGCAGCATTGCGAAACGGCCCGTGTAAACCGGATTTTTTATGAGCAGCGTCTTTTCGTCCTGATAGAGATAAAGCTTGCGCAGAAAATAGGTGAACTGGCGCCGCCAGTTCCGGATATCTTCCGTTCTGCAGCCATCGAAAAAAAGCCCGCGGCGCACATTGTCCGCAAAATTTCGTGGGAAATAGATTCCGTGATAAAATGAAACCTCCGACATGTTCGCGATGGCGATTTCATCTTCCTGCGGGCTCGTGGGCGTCACCGGAATATTGTCGATATAACGGTGTTTCGGCAAAGCGCGTTCCAGAAGCGGGCTGAAAATCCGCGCAAGTCCGAACAGGTCCCACGGCAATCCCGTTGCGACGGGCGGCACGTAACCCCACTCCCCGCTCTCGCACATGATGTTGTAAAGATGCGTGGTGCCGGAACGCCAATGGCCTAGAATAAAGACCGGCGGGGGCAGGTCTTCCGTTTTTGGAAGCTTGCTTTCGATTGCAAGTTTCTCAATTGTCGACGCTGGCCAGCGCGCCAGCGCTGCAAGCCCGACGCCCAGCCCCTGCAGAGGCTGACTGGGCAGGCCCGAACGGCCGATTACGCTCGCCAATGTTCCGAGATTTGCGCCGCTTAACGGGTGCGCCATGGAATGATCCGCCTTTCAACGTGTTTAATGAAAAAAGGGCATAGCGCACTCCGGCGCGACGGGCCACAATCCCGCCTCGGTTGATCTGTAAAAAACGCCGTGAAATAAGGCGTTGCGCCGGATTTTTCCGCCTTGAAAGAGCCGGTTTGCAGCACAAGGTTAACTATGTCGTGAGAGGGTGCCGCAAAGCGACTCACCACTGGAATAAGCCCGCCGGGTGCAATTGGCGGTGCGGCGACAATGAAACGAGAGTATGTTGCGTCATAAGCGGCGATTTTTCGGACATTTTTGCGCCAGAGCCGTTTCGGTCGCGGTCGGCTGTGCGCTCGTCCTGTCGCCCGCCCACGCCGCCGACACGTACGACGCGACGATCGAGGGCGCGCCGAACGGCTTGAAAGACAAGCTGGAACTGATCTCCGAACTTATAGAAGGGGCGCGTGAATATCCGACCGCAGCGGCGTTGCGCCGCGCCGCGCGGCGCGACATCGAGACTTTCAACGGGGCTCTCCAGGCCGCCGGATATTACGCCGGAAAAGCGAGTTTCGATCTGGTCCCGCCCGACGATGACGGCAAAACGCGCGTTGTCTTTCAGATAGAACCCGGTCCAGCTTTCCAGATTAGCGAATATGAAGTGCTCTTTGAGGATGAGGCTGAGGGACGGCCCCGCTCATTTGACGAAGCCGGGATAGAGACAAAAGGCGCTGCGGACGGCGCTGCGCTACGCGCGCACCAGCAATCGTTTCTCAGCGTGCTCTGGCAAAGCGGGTTTCCTTCGGCTGAAGCCATCGGGCGTCGCTCAATCGCCAATCTTGAGACCGGCGCCGCCAGCGCCGTTTTTGTCTTCCGGTCAGGCCCGAAGGCAAAATTTGGTCCGCCGCAAATTGAAGGCCTTCAAAAAACGGATGCTTCCTTCATTCGCCGCCTGAAAACCTGGGAGGAAGGCGAAGAATTCGATAGATCAAAGCTTACCGCCTATTATGACAAGCTGCGCGAAACCAATCTGTTTTCAACCATCGACGTGGCGCCCGGAACGATTGGCGACGATGGCGTGACGCCTGTGGTTGTAACCCTTGAAGAGCGTAAACAGCGCACCATCGGCGCAGGTCTGTCTTTTTCGACTTCGGAAGGACCGGGCGCACGCATCTATTTTGAAAATCGCAATATATTCGGTCACGGCGAAAACGCCCGTATCGAGATCAAAGGCTCCGAAGTGGAGCAGTCGATTACCGGAAACGTAACGCGGCCGCTCCCCCGTTTTGGCGGACATGCCTTTGGCAGCGCGGCGTTTTCGAATGAAACAACCGACGCATTTAAGGCTCGGACGTTTGTTGTATCGGCTGGCCTTTCAAAGAGGTGGCTGGAGAACAAGCTTGAAACGCGGGGGGCGCTGGCTCTGGAAACGTCAAGCGTCCGCGAAGACGGAATTGAAGAGCGGAATTACTACGTTTCACTGCCGCTTTCCGTAATCTGGAATAATGAAGACGATCTGTTGAACCCGTCCAGCGGTTTTCGCGCCTCATGGTCCGTCACGCCGTATACCGGCTCTGATACATTCACGCAGAGTGAAATATCGGGACGCGGACGGGTGCATGTCGGCGCGGATGAACTCATCACTTTCGCTGCGCGAGGATCGCTCGCCGCGACGCTCGGCAGCACGCTGGATGATTTGCCGCGCAACAAACGGTTTTATGCAGGCGGCGGCGGTTCTGTTCGCGGTTACGGATTTCAGGAGGCCGGCCCGCTCGACGCAGACAACGACCCGATTGGCGGGCTGTCCCGCATAGACGGCGCTTTTGAAACCCGCGTGAAAGTGATGGAAAACCTCCAAATCGCCGCTTTCGTCGATGCAGGTTCCGTATCCGCGAGTAACCTCCCGGATTTCAGCGATGAGTTCTTTTTCGGATATGGCGGAGGCGTGCGCTATATCACGCCTATCGGCCCGATCCGCGCAGACGTCGCCTTCCCGTTTGATAAACGCGAAAGTGACCGTGGTTTTCAAATCTATATTGCTCTTGGACAGCCATTCTGATGCAACGCATAGCGACCATAACAGCGATAATTTTCGCCGCCCTGCTGACGGTGTTCGCCATCATATGGTTTGGCGTTTTTCACACGCCGCCCGGCCGCGCAATGCTGTCCGGCGTCATTGAAAAACAGCTCGGCGCTGCATTGAATTCAGAGGCAGAGGTCGGCGCCTTCAAAGGCGCGCCGCCGGGACATATCGTTTTTGAGGATATCGCGCTTGAAGACGCCGAAGGTCCATGGCTTACGGTTCAGCGCGCGGAGGTGCGCTGGCGTCCCCTCGCGCTCATCCGCAAGCGTATTATCGTTGATCTCATTGACGTCGATAGCCCGCATCTTTTACGCAACCCTCCGCCCGGAGAGCCTAAACAAGAGGAAAGCGGTCAGCTCAGCCTGTCCTTCAACGCGCCTGATTTCACGCTGACGGCGTTCGACCTGAGCGATTTTCAGGCGCCCGTGAACGGCGAAATGGAACGTCTGGATGCGAACGGCTCTATCCGGCTCAACGGAACGGATATCAATCTGCAAACCGCATTGTCGAGCAGCGGTGGGCGCGATCGCGCGGATATTTCGTTCGAGAAGTCTCCCCGGCGGGATATTTTCCTGGTCGAATCGACTTTCCGTTCCGAGTCGGACGGCGTTGTCGCCACTATTCTTGGTCTGGAAGGCCCGCTTGATATCGAAGCGCGCGGAGACGGCGCGATCGACGATGCAGAAATCAACCTGCAGGGCGTTATCGGCGGCTATGGCGAACTGCGATCGACCATTGGCGCCAATTTCGACAATTTCACCGGCGCGGATGTGAACATCAATTTCACCGCCGGCGAAAGGCTATCCGGGGTTGAGGAGCTTTCCGCGCCGATCGATCTGGATGCGCGCATTGATTTGAACAATGACGGCGGCGCAATGACAGTGCGTTCCCTTTCATCAGGCGTCGGCGACACCAACGGAGATATTACGTGGCGTTCTCCGGGCGGGGATGTCGATCAGTTGAATGTAACGATGAACATTCAGTTTGCTGATAATTACCGGCCGGATATTCAAAGTTACCTCGGCGAGACGGCAGATATCATCGCCGAACTCAACTGGCGCAGTGACGACTACGCCTTGACCGCCGCTGTTGACGGCGCACTGGCGAGCATTGAGATTCAGGACGGGCGCACTGATCTCAGCCGCAGATTCGCCGGCGTTATCACGGCAAACCTGGCCGCAAATGATACATTGCCGCCGATTATCGCAAGCGGCGTCGAGGCTAGCGGCGAGGTCGATATCGATCTTGACCGGTCCATGAGCGGTGAAAACCTGGTCGTGCGTACGTCCGACGGCGCATCGTTTAACGGTCGCGGCGCTTACGAAACAGACAGTGAAACAATTACCGCTGCAGGTGATTTTACACTCACCAGCGCAGCGTTGCGCGCGCTGGCGCCTGAAATTGAGGCCGGCGGCGATATCTCCGGCGATTTCGACCTCAGCGGGCCGGCAGACGATTTCACGCTGGAAACCGAATTTGAAACGCCGCAACTGACATTTACAGACGGCGCCCTGCCGCCAATGGCCATGCAGGCAGCGCTTTCCGGACTGCCCAATCGTCCGAATGGCGACATCCTCGCCACCGCACGCAATGACGCGCCCCGGCGTCTGGAAGCGCAATTGCGTTCATCCGGCGACGGTAAAATTCGCGCGCCGAAAATTCTTTACGCCGGTCGCGGATTTCAACTGGACGGCGCTGGAGATTTCGATCCTGGACCGCAAACCGTCAATATCGATCTCAGCTATTCCGGAGAAAATGGCGCGCAACCCTGGCCCGGCCTGACACTTGCCGGCGGCGCAACCATTGACGGTGTTCTTTCCCGTGAAGGCGCGCTGAACAATCTGCAAGTGGAAGCCCCGTCGCTGGCGTTCAATGACATTTCCGTCAGCGGTATGTCGCTCACGGCCGAAGGGCCCCCGGGCGCGGTAAACGTCACGCTTGCAGGCGACGTCTTCTCAGCCCCCGGCGCAGGTGAAATTACGGACTATCGCGCTGAAGCGCAGGTAAACTTGCAGGCCGCGCCTAAGGTCATGCTCACCCAGTTCGAAGCCGTAATCGCAAATAATAACACGCGCATGACCGAACCTGCGACAATCTCATTGGAAAACGGCGTGCGCGTAGAAACGCTGCGTCTCGCCTATGGCGCGAATGGTTCAATCGCGCTTGACGGGGCCTTGCAGCCGGAACGGTGGATAGCCGATGCGAAACTCGTCAATGTGAACATTCCCGAAGCCGACGGCCAGATTACCCTCGACCTTTCTCTGGACACGGACGAACAAACGCCGGCCCGCGCTGATTTCGCCCTGCGCTCGCTTCTGTTAAACGAAGAAGAGGCGTCAATCGCCGGAAATCTGGTCTGGGACGGCGAAAGCCTTACCGTGCGCGATGACGACGCTGATGAAAAAATCGACATGCGCATCGTACTGCCGGCGCGGCTGACGCGCACGCCCGCCATCAGCATCAGCAGCGAGGGACCGCTGGACGGATTTATCCGCTATGACGGCGACATCCAGGCGATTGCGGCTTATCTGCCGCCGACGCTGCAGACCATGGAAGGCAAACTGGACGCGGATTTCAGACTGGGCGGCGACACCAGCGCGCCCGACCTTTCAGGCAGCGCAACTCTTATGGAAGGCGCCTATACAGAACTCAGCTCCGGCTTTTCACTGGCCGGCCTGCATGCCGAGGCGCAAGCCAGTTACGAAAACGGCCGCAGCGTTGTCACCTTTACCGGCGGCGGGCGCGGCGCAGACCAATCCGGCGATGACACGATTACCCTGACGGGCGATCTGACGGTTGGCGAGGATTCCCGCATCGATCTTGAAGCGCAGATGAATGACGCGGAACTATCCGCACACCCGGTAAACAATATTCGCGCCAACGGCTCGCTCAAAATTACCGGCCCCATGGAGGCGTTAAAGGCTGAAGGCGATATCGTCATCGACGAGCTGGATGCGGAAATCGTGACGCCGGAAAGCACTGGTCTCGTCGATATCGAAGTCGTCGCCTATAACGATGAGAATGAAAGCGCCGCGCAAGCGCCGGAAGAGCGCACCTCGAATATTGAATATTCGATCAAACTCAGCGCAGACGACCGCATCTTTATTCGTGGACGCGGCCTTGAAAGCGAGTGGTCCGCCAATGCGACGGTCGTCAACGGCCGCGAACAACCCGTCATTGTCGGCGACTTGTCCTTGCGCCGCGGCTGGCTCGATTTTTCTGGCCGCCGGTTTGATCTGACGCGCGGCGGCGTGAAATTCGATTTGCTGTCCGTAAACAATCCTGTTGTTGATATCCGCGCCGAGCATGAGACAAGCGAGGGCGTGACGGCCGCAATTGTCATATCGGGTCGGGCCATGGAGCCGCAGATAACGCTCGAATCGACCCCCTCCATGCCGCAGGAAGACATCATGGCGCTCGTTCTGTTCGGCAAGCCCGCCGAACAGCTAACGCCGCTTGAATCATTGCAGGCGGCGCAGGCGCTTGCGTCACTCGGCGGGATCGGCCCGTTCGGGGGAAGCGGCGGCGGGCTGACAGGCAGGCTGCGCAGCGCAGTGGGACTGGACCTTCTGAATGTTGACATCGATCCGGAAAGCGGCGGCGGCTCTCTCACCGTCGGCAAGTATGTGGCGGATGGATTTTTCGTATCCGCCTCGCAGGACGCCGAAGGAAAGAACGGCGCTGTGCGCGTAAAATATGAAATCACGGACAATATTACGGTAGAAACCGAAATCGAACAGACCGGCGACCAGACCGTTTCAGCAAACTGGGAAAAGGATTTCTAAAGACGCCTTCGCCGCGCTTAACTCTCTAAAGCGTCTTGTCCGGCTCAGCACCGGTGGGGACTATCCAATAAAGAAAAGCGCCGCTCCTTGGAAAAGAAGCGGCGCTTTTGGGAAACTGTTTTGTGGGAGGATTATTTTTTCGCGTATTTCGCCCGGAATCTCAAATTAACGATCGGACACGAAACCCGCAAAAACATTACAGTTTGGATAAGAAACGGCCGCAAACCCGCATAAATACTGGGGATGGGCTGTTCCTCGCCTTTAGCGTTTCGAGAACTGGAATGAACGGCGGGCTTTCTTGCGGCCGTATTTCTTGCGTTCCACCGTCCGGCTGTCGCGCGTCAGAAAACCGCCCTTTTTGAGGATTGAGCGCAGCCCCGGCTCATAAAATGTCAGCGCCCTGGCAATTCCGTGACGCACCGCGCCAGCCTGTCCGGAGGGGCCGGAACCCGACACCGTGCAATAAATGTCAAATTGATCGTTGCGCTCAGCGGCGACAAGCGGCTGTTTGATGATCATCTGCAAAACAGCGCGGCCGAAATATTCCGTATGATCTTTGCCATTGACGCTGATGCGGCCGGCGCCAGGCTTGATCCAGACGCGGGCGACGGCGGTTTTGCGTTTTCCGGTCGCATAAGAGCGGCCAAGATCGTCGATCTTTGGCTGGGCCTGCGGCGCTTCTTCTTCAGGAGTCGAAACGACCCCTGCTTCCGCGGCGACGTCTTTCAAATCTTCTAGTGATGTCGTGCTCATTTAAGCGTCTCTCTGATTCTTGGAATTCATCGCAGCAACGTCGAGGTTTTGCGGGTTCTGTGCATCGTGCGGATGCTCTGCGCCTGCGTAAATCCGCAAATTCGTCATTTGCTTGCGCGCGAGCGGTGAATCCTTCGGCATCATGCGCTCCACGGCCTTCATCAGCACGCGCTCCGGATGGGCGCCGCCGATAATTTTTTCCATGGTGCGTTCCTTGATGCCGCCCGGATAGCCTGTGTGCCAGTAGAATTTCTTGTCTGACATCTTGGCGCCCGTGAAGACGACTTTTTCAGCGTTCACGACAACGATGTGGTCGCCGCAATCGACATGGGGCGTATAGGCGGGCTTGTGTTTGCCGCGCAGACGGGTCGCGATGACGGATGCGAGACGGCCGACAACGAGGCCTTCCGCATCGATGAGGATCCAGTTTTTCTGATCCGCCGCTTCCGCCGGTTTCATGGCGTAGGTTTTCATGTGTCTTTAATCCTGAAATCTGTCGCGAAACAGGCAAATCGCTGCTCCGCCGTCGAGAAGCGCGGTTGCTAGCGTTGAATTCCGGACGGGTCAACACTATCGGCGGAAATACTGTGAAAACAGTCGATTATTTATGGGGTATTATATTACCGTAAATGTGCGGGCCTGCAAAATTACTGGCCGCTAAAACAAAAGCGGGCTCGCGAGCCCGCTCAAGTTTCACGTCAATTTTGCCTTTTCAGGTATTTGCCCTTTCAGGTAAAAGTCAGCTTTTTTTCCGGCGGCGCGAGGCCAGCCCCAGACCCGCCAGACCGGACAATAACAACGGTATGGCGCCCGGAATCGGCGTTTCGGTAATGACTTCAAACTGGGCGATGTTAAACCCGGCGTTCGGCGTGATGGCGCGGAACTCGAAAATCGTGCCGGTGAAGATATCCGTCAGGAAATCCACCGCCGTGATTGTGGCGAAATACATACCGTCGATCCACAGGTCGAAGTCGCCGCATGGCCCCTCGCCTTGCGGGCCAGAACAATCATTGTCGTCGCCGGCGTTGAATTCAAAATTGGTGATCGACACTTGCGAGTCGAAAATGAATTCAATCGCTTCTAGCGAGCCAAACTGGGTCTGATCGTCCCGGATGCCGCCTTCCGACAGCGCGCCAAGCCCAGAGTTTTCAGGTGAAATATCCTGTATCAACAAAGTCGCATCACGCGCGCTGTAAGTATTGTCGGTGTACTTGTAAGCGGTCGCGTTGAAATTGACCCCGTCCTTGGAATAATTGAAGCCGAGCGCATCAACATCCGTGCACAGGTCGGCGCCGACTGTGCCGCAATCCATGGCCACGTTTCCCGTCGGCGAGTCCAGGAAAGCGCCGCCGGATTTGAAAATAAACGTGGTCGCATTGGCCGGGGCCGCAAGGAGCCCTGCAGCTGTAAACGCAGCCGCCAGCATTCGAAGGGCAGTCATATTTATACCCCCAATTAATTGGTACATACTGTCCGGATTCGCCGGACGCGAACTTTCCGCCAGGCCCGGAACTTGAAACGCCGCGATTTTCATCTTGGTTTGGATCAAAGTCCCGAGCAGACTTTAAGCATTTTTAACTTGCGCTGATTCTGTCGGCTTACATAGCCGAAAACTTTTTATGGCGCCGAAACGATGTATAAAAAATCATAGCAGGCCCAGCATTCAGACAGCCTCAACGTATTGCGCAACGAAAAACGGCAGAACATGTTTGCAATATGATTCGCGTGATCCGCGCGCTTTATTTTAAGGAAATAGGCGCGCACGCGTGAATGCGCGCCTAATTATCACTCGAACCAGTATTTTATAGGTTCTGGTCAGCTTTTTTCCTGCGCCGTGAGGCGAACCCAAGCCCCGCAATACCCGCCAGAAGCAATGGCGCTGCGGCTGGCAGCGGTACGGCCGACGTCGCTTCAAATCCGTTTACATAGAACTGAAGACCGCTTCCCGCATCGTCAAAAGCAAAACGGATGAGATCCACGCCTGACATCACCAGCGCGACCGCTTCAGCAAATGTGAATTGCTGGAATACGTTCGGATCGTTGAACGCGATCAACAGCGTATTGGTGTCATTCGAATTCAAATCATTGTGGAGCGCATCTGTGAAGGAAAAGTCGCTGACCGTGACCGTCTCGGAAAAAGTCAAGGTCACCGCTTCGCCTGAGCGAATATTATCATCGCCCGTATTCGCGCACTCGCTGCCCGGCCCTGCGACCAGCACTTCGCAAACGCCCAGACCGGCCGGCTTGCCCGAGCTCAAATCGTCAAAATAGGCGTAAAACACGCCGGCGCTGAGCGATGAAAAGGTTACGTCCAGTCCGCCGAAGTTGATGACAGTGCCGTCCGCAACGCCGCGTTCATTGCCAGCCGCCTCGGCGACAAAATCTAAAAACACCGCATGAGCGCTACCGGTCAACGCCGCTGCGCTTGCGGCGATAGCCGCTAGAAAGTTCTTCATAGTTCCCACCATATCTTCTTCAAATGATTCAAAAACCATCTGAGAAACTAAACTCATGTCGAATTTACCACGCCCCAAAATTTTCTGTAAATAAAAATCGATACGTCAGTGACGTCACCTATAGCTGCGCATCACAGAATACGCTGCAAGCGCTTTCCCCCTCTGGGTAAAAATGGCGAATACCCAATGCATATAGATATTTGACTGAATTGCTGCATTGCAGATAGCGAAGGCTGTGCAAATCGGACATACACGAATGCAATTCCGGCGGGCGTCTACCGCTGTCGATATCATCGGAGTTCACTCATGAGTTTACGCTTTATACGGTCCACATGCGCTGTTTGGGCGCTCATCGCCATTACCGCCTGCGAGCGGGAAACCGCTGCTCCGGAAGAGCCGGAAACTCAGCCCGCAGAACGGGTTGAAGCCTTGTTCAGCGATGAACTGCCGGGATTGACTTCGCCCGCGTCCGGCGTGGCGTTTTGGGAGCATCCGACATTATCGTTCAACAGCTTGCTGATCGTCGCCAATGAGGACGGCGTCGTCTCCTATACGATGGAAAACGGAACCGAAACCGGCAGGATCGACGGGTTTTCACCGCAAGGCGCCGCGGTGGGTTATTTGGGCTTTGGCGCACAGGCTGCGGGGTTTTTGACCTTTTTTGACGCGGCCGACAGCCTTTTCAGGTTTTACGGCGTCGACAATGCGACGCGCAACTTCCTGCCGTTAAACGACGGACCTGCTATCCGAGGCGCCGTCAGGGGATTTTGCCTTGGCCGCGCGATAACCTCGGAAGCGCCGGCGTTGTTTGTGGTGCAAAACGCCAGGGTGCAGATTTTCAATCTCGCGGCGGATCTGCAAGGCGTTCGGATCGATGGCGAGTCTGCAATCGAAACGCCGGACAATATCGTCAGTTGCGCTGTCGATCATGAGGGCGTTTTACTGCTGGGCGCCGATGACGGCAAAATTTATCGCGTTGCCGGCGAGGATGCGTTTGCCACGCCCTTCGCTGAAGCGGCGGCCGGCGCCGCCGGCGAAATCTCGATTATATCAACAGCGTCGTCCGAATCCGCTGCTTCGCCAGGCGGCCTTCTTTTGTTGCTCGATACAGCAGACGGCGCGCTTCATGTCTTTAGCAGCGAAGACGGGGGCGCGCGCGGCGTTGTCGATCTATCCGGAACAAGCGACATGCCGGACGCCGAACCGGCGACAGCGATGGGCGCGGTTAGCGCCAATCTGGGCGGGGTTTACCGCGACGGCGCCATCGCGTTCAGCGTTGACGGCGATGAAGGGCCAGTGGTTCGGATCGCACCCGTAAACAGCATCTTTAATGCGCTTTCGCTTCCGGTGACCGGCCCCCTGACGCCGCGCGGCGACAATGTTGTTGAAGAACAGGACGGTTTGATGATACCGGCGCCGGAGATCGGCGATCAGCCGGAATGAGCCGCAGAATTGCCGGCGCCATGCGCGGCAAAAAGCGCCGCCGAGAACAACACCAGCGCGCCCGCCTGATGCACAAGGCCTAAAACCAGCGGCGTTGCTTCAAGGACCGTCCAGACCCCAAGCGCGATTTGCAGCGCCGCAGCGCAAATCACCAGGCGCGCGCGCATTTCAAGGGCGGTTTTACGCGCCGCAAGATAAAACCAAACAATACCGCCGGCCAGAAGATAGGCGCCAATCCGGTGGTTGAACTGCACCGCCGCCATCGTTTCGAACAGGTGATGAAACTGCGGGGCGCCAGCGAAATACCCCTCCGGAAAAAACTTGCCGTCCATCAGCGGCCATGTGTTGTAGGTGCGCCCTGCGCGCAAGCCCGCAACAAAAGCACCGAGTATTATTTGCGCAAACACACCCGCGCTCAATGCATAGGCGCCGTATCGCAAACCAGTTGAAACGCTGTGGCGTTTGCGTCCCGGCAATAGGTCCAGTGCAAACCAGAACATCAGCCCGAACAACAGCACTGCAAGGCCCAGATGCGCCGCGAGCCTGTATTGACTGACATCGACCCTGTCCGCGAGGCCGGACGACACCATCCACCAGCCAAGCGCCCCCTGCACGCCCCCAAGCACAAACAGGCCGCTGAGTTTCAGCGCCCAGATTTTTGTCATTTGCCCGGTTGCAGCGAAAAAGATCAGGGGCGCCATGAAAGCGACGCCGATCAGCCGGCCAAGAAAACGATGCGCCCACTCCCACCAGTAGATCGTTTTGAATTCATCAAGGCTCATCCCGAAATTCACTTGCTCATATTCCGGAATGGTCTTGTACTTCTCAAATTCGTCTAGCCAGTGCTCTTGCGTAAGCGGCGGCACAGCGCCAGTGACCGGGCGCCACTCCGTTATCGACAGGCCGGAGTCCGTCAGCCGCGTCGCGCCGCCGACGATCACCATGGCGGCCACGAGCCCGCACATGACGAATAACCAGATCGCAATCCGCTGTGCTGAACGCGCGGATAAAGCGCCGGTGCTTTGCCCGGCGGATGAAGAAGTGGTAAACGCCATGCAGCGTCCTTTAGGCCATTTGGCGGCGTTCAAATATAACCCTGCGGCGCGACCGCGCGTCGCGCCTTAACCTTTGGCACTGTTATTTCCATGCGGCCACGTTCCAAAAAGCTGATTGGGTTTGCGCTCTTCCTGCCGGCGCTCATTCTTTACTTCTTTGCGGCTGCAGCGCTGGGCGAGCGCGTCCCCGATAATCAGTTCCTGAAGGCCGCTTATTTCCTGGTGGCCGGCGTCGCCTGGGCGTTTCCCGCCAAGTTTCTCATGCAATGGATGGACGCTGAACCGCGGCGAAAAGGTTAATCTGGCAAGGGCGTTGCAAGTCTCTCTTCGAGCCGGATGAATGAGGCGAACAGAGGCCCCCATGAGCGTTTTCGACAGCAAGAACCGCACCTTCCGACACCGGAATGAAATAGACGTTCTCTTGCGGCTGAAAGATAGCGACGAGGACGTGCCGGGCGTCATATTCGCAAGCCTTGGCGAAAGAGCGCTGGACCTTTTAAACGACGAGCGCACTTTTATTCCGGTTCGCCGGGATTCAGGCGAAATCATTCTGATCGCCAAATCGCAAATCGCCTCGCTGACCGAGCGTGAAAACGCCAGTAACGCGGACGACGATATCGAGCAGCTTGAAGAAGATTTTTCTCAGGAAACAATCAAGGAAGCGATCGCTAAAAAGTCTTTCGACCCGTACGAAATGCTGCGCGTCTCGCCGGCCGCCAGCCCAGAAGAAGTGCGCGCCGCTTACAAGAAGCGTATCAAGGCGGTCCATCCGGACGCCATCGCATCGCTTGATCTTGACGACGATATCAAAAAAGCAGCGATACTTGCGACGCAAAAAGTCAATTACGCTTATCAGAAAATCATGCGCGAACGCGGTTCAACAACAGAGCGCGTTGTTTAATTTTTAAATACCGACGCAAAAACAAGAGCGATGAAACCTGCGACCCGTTTCACCGCCCTTGCCTTGCGCTTTTATAAATCAAAAGCCGGTTATTGTTCGTTGACAGGTTCATCCATTGAGGCTGCGCCTTCATAAGCGGGCGCGGCTTCAACGTCTTCGGCCGTCATCGAAATCGTATAACCTGACCCGTCGGCGTTCGCTTCCAGTTCTTCAACGCCGACGCTGATTTTCTTAGCGCCAAGGCCGAGAAAACCACCGACGGAAAGAATTGCGTCTTCGCTGCCGTCGGCTGCGACTTCAATGGCTTCGACTGTACCTACAGGCTGGCCGTTTGCATCAAATACGTTTTGACCTTCCAGCTCAGCGCTCTGCGTTGCGGAAGCTTCCGCTTCAACGCTTGCAGGTTCATTTGCGTAGCTTGGCGTTTCCGCCGCGTCTTGAGCGTTGGCGGCGCCAAAGCCGAAAGCAAGCGATGCGATGGAAGCTGTGATAATTGACTTTCTCATTTTCAAACTCCTGTTTGCATTTCCCCGCTCGTTCAAAACTATCGGCATGTTGAATTGAAAATTCGAGTTAACGATACTTCAGATGTGAACGCATGTTCATGATGTAAAATTAAGCCGCTAACAAGGGAACTGTTATCGCACGTTAATTATCATTTTTTTGATACGTATAATGATGAATATACGATATTTAAAATTGAGAAGAATTCGCTGTACCCGTGCGGATTTTTTTCCGCTCTTCAAAAAACACCGCGCAACCACCGGACTGAATTGTGCGCGCGTTGCCGCTGTTGCCTGATCCCGAAAAAACCGATTGACGGCTGACTTACAAATTATTAACTCTTGAACATTACCGCTTGGTAATGGTTATAAGCGTCAGTTAAGGGCCAGTTCGTGCGTTTTTTCCTGCTTTTTTGCGTCACACTCTTTTGCGCGCAGCCCTCGCTCGGACGGGATTACCCGGAATTTCGGCTTCTGAAAATGGATGGCGCGCATGTGAAATGGGGCGCAGCCGAATACGGCGCCGGCGCGGAAGTCAGCTACGCCCTCGTCGACGCGGCGCGCGATTTCCCCGATGCGCGCAATTGCCGGTCAGTTGGCCCTGTAGATCCGATACTCGCCGCCAGCGGCGTCGACCGCAACGCGTTTGACGCCGCGCTGGTGCAAGCCTTCGGCGCCTGGCAGTCTGTTTCCGGTATTAAATTCCGGCCGGCTGACGATCCACAATCCGCCGATATTCTCATTGGATCGGACTTAACGGCGCAAGGCTGGGCGCATGCGGACGTCAAAACGGAAACAAGCGACGACGGCATTGTCAGAATAGAGCGCAGCCTTGTGTGTCTCAGCCCAGCGAAACTCTGGAAAATCGGCTTTGGGGCCAATCCGGACGCGCAGGACATTCGCTATACCCTGACCCATGAAATCGGTCACGCTATCGGGCTGAATCACGCCAGCCCGCAAGGTCAGGTTATGTCATTCACTTATGGCGAGCGTTTTATTGAGTTACAGGCGGGCGATATAGAAGGCGCGCACAGACTCTACGGCCCGGCGAAAGACACCATGATTGCGACCATTCCTGACGCCGCGCCTGTCAACTAAACGTCTTTTCCGGCTAGCCGATCCGGCAATTATATTGGTTCCAGTCAGGCTGCTCCGAACAGTAAGGCAAGGGTTCGGGCTGATTGCGCATGGCGACGAAAGCAGTCAAAGCCGCCAGCACTAGACCGATAGCGACCAGAATCGCCATTGGCCCCGGCGCATGTGGAGCATGCGATAAATGAAAGGGGTCCGGCGCGCGTTTTTTATCTGCGTTTTTGTCTTCATCATCCTCATCATCATCTTCTTCAAACCGGTAAAAGCGGCTTGAACTTGCCGGCGCTTGTTTCGTGACTTGGAGGTTTCTCGGCGTAATTTTTGCGCCGCCAGCGGAAAATCCGGGAACCGCCGTATCGCTGACGGTGAATTTCACCGCGTCACGCTGCGCGCTTTTCGCATTGCTGGGTGCAACGCCGTCAGGCAGTGGTGATACGCGATCCATACACATTCCCCTCATCTCGCCCCGGGCAACTATAGCATAAAATCAGCGGTTCAGGGCAATATCCGCCCTTAAGCTTTTGATGTATATCGGCGATTTTCAGGTATGCTATATCGCCGTCACAATTTGCGTCCATGTTGGTCCGCGCCGGAATAAAGGAAACTGCTTGGGCATGTTGCAAAAACTGAAATCCATGGCGCGAGACGTTCGCGACAATGCGCGCGTTCGCGCCATGCGGGGGGATGATTTTGAATGTTGCTCATGCGGCGCGCAATTGAAAAAATTTCTCGCGCAGGGCGCGAAATTCAGGATTTTCGACGAAAAGCAGATCATCGGGTCTGGATATCGAGAAAACAATTGCTGTCCCGTCTGCTGGTCAACCGACAGGGAGCGACTGGCCCTGAAATATGTCGAATGGGCGAACGGTTTTCTGGCTGAATACTGCGCCATATTGCACGTCGCGCCGGAGCCGAGCATCGCCAGGTATCTCGGCGCGCACCCAAAGATCAATTACGTACGCTCAGATTATCTGAGACCGTCCATGAGCGTTGCGCTCGATATTCAGATCCTCCCCTTCCAGGATGAGGTTTTTGATCTCGTTATCTGCAATCACGTGCTTGAACATGTGGATGACGACCGCAAATCCATGCGCGAATTGCGCCGCGTATTGAGGCCGGGTGCAACAGCGATGCTTCAGGTTCCCTTGGCCATCGACGAATCTGAAACCCACGAAGACAAATCGATTACCGATGGAAAAGCGCGCGAGCGCCATTTCGGCCAGGACGATCACGTGCGCCTTTACGGCCGCGATTATGCGGACCGGATCAAGGCGGCGGGTTTCGCCCTGGAGCTTGTCGACTGGAAAATGCGTCCGGACATATTTGGCGCTGACGCGGAGCGATACGGATTTAATCCGGAAGAATTGCTCTACATAGCGAAAAAAATCTAGCCGAAATAATGAACGAACAGGTCCGGGCGCATCATCAAGGTCAGTATCACGCCTGCGATGGCGCCGCCGAGATGCCCTTCATGGGCGATACGCCCGCCCCCGCCCATCATCCTGGCGGAAATCAGCATGAAAAGAACGCCGAAAATAATTGCTGGAATGCCAATAGGAATGAACAGGAAATAAATCGGCTCAAGCGGAAAAAAAAGGCAAAAAGACAGGATAACGCCGGATACGCCGTCCGAAGCGCCGAGCGAGGTATAGGCGAGATTATCCCGGTTGGCGTAAAACGATACAATGCCGCTTGTCAAAATGGCGCCAAAATAAACGACAAGAAACCCGTCCGTACCAAGAATGCGCTCCACGACAGGACCAAAGAAAAACAGCGTCATCATGTTAAAAAACAGATGAAAATAGTCGCCATGCAGAAATGATGATGTGAAGACGCGATAGTGCTGTTTATGCTTGATCAGCGCGCCGACATTGAACGCGAACTCTTCCGCAAAACTGCGATTAAACGAGAGGGCGTAAACGCTGAGCGCGATATTGGCGATTATCAGCGCATAAACCGCCGGCGCGACGGGTATGTCCATGAAATGAATCCGCTATTGTGCGTCCGCCGATTCTTCGGGCGTCTGGGTTTTCATGGCGAGCGCGTGGATTGGCCCGGCGAGTTCCTGTTTCAGGATATCATTGACCAGCCGCTGGCGCGCCACGCGGTTCAGCCCTGAAAAAGCCGCCGCGACAATGTGCACGCGAAAATGCGATTCGCCGCCTTCGCGGGCGCCTGCATGGCCGGCGTGAAGATGGGATTCATCGACAACGTCGAGCAATTGCGGCTCCAAAGCGCGGTTCAGTTTCTGTCGGATGGTTTCGGCGACTGACATGGCCGCCACACAAGCGGTACCAAGCCCGTTCGTCAAGATTGTGTCAAGCCTCAACCCGCCCCATATTGCACTGCATGACGGAGAAAAAACGATACAAACCGCGGCTCGGCTTCGATATCCGGGTCAAGCCGCCAGGCAAAGAGAAGAAAACCAAGGCCGTGTGGGCGGACCCCGGCGACCAGAGCTGCGCTGCGCCCGATTGCGAAAGCAAGGCGGCCTGCAGCCTGCCGAAATCGCCGCGCGAACCGCGCGAGCGTGTCTGGCTATGCCTTGAGCACGCGCGCAACCACAATCGCAACTGGAATTATTTCGACGGCCTTTCAGACGATGAAGCCAAAAAGGTCCGCGAAGCCAGCCAGTATGGCGACCGCCCCACCTGGTCCATGGGCAAAAATGATCGCGCCCGCGCCGCGGCCAACGCGCGCGGTCCGGCCGATATGGAAGACGCGTTCGGGGTTTTCGGGAAAGAGGCCAAAGTTCAAGCCGAAACCCGCGGCCATTATCGCGGCGGCAAAAAGCTGACGAAACTGCAGGTCAATGCGTTCGACACGCTCGCGCTGCCCTATGCGGCGCCCTCCGGCGATATCCGGCGGCGCTATGCAGAGCTGCTGCGCCGGTTCCATCCCGATTCCAATGGCGGCGACCGCAGCGCCGAAGAACAGCTGAGCCAGGTCGTGAAAGCCCACCAGATCCTGAAAAAAGCACAATTTTTATAGCTTGAAACCGCGTTCGCCTCGCGTTTCAACGTCTGGGCGATTGAATAAAGACAAGCGAGGCCACGTCCTCCCCCGTTCGACGGGATTATGCCCGGGACGGCCCGGCGATATCAGCGGAGGGCCTGGTCTTGGCTTGGATTTATTTATTTTTCGCCGGTTTACTGGAAATCGTCTGGGCCTACAGCATGAAGCAATCCATGGGCTTCACCCGCCTCGCCCCCGCCATCATTACTATTATCTCCATGTTCGCCAGTTTTGGGCTGCTTTCTATCGCCATGAAAACGTTGCCGCTGGGAACGGCTTACACCGTCTGGACAGGTATCGGCGCAGTCGGCGCATTTCTGGTCGGCATCTTCATCCTGAACGAACAGGCTGGGGCGCTTCGACTCTTGGCGGCTGGTCTGATCGTTTCGGGTATCGTTTTGATGAAGTTTACCTCGCCGCCGGTATAGCCCGATAGCGCCGCCGCGATGTGACAATACCGGGCGCCGTGAACCCTTGTCTTTGGCCCGCTTTCAGGCGAGGGTCCGCGCGATTTCGATCTGGCGAACACTTACGAACGAGCATCCAGCCCATGTCCGCGATTACTGAAGATACATTTCCGGAAAAACCTACAAAAACGGTCTCCGCCAAAAAGATTTTTGGCGTTGATATCGATCTGGAGATTCCAGCCTTTGATAAGCCGAACGAATATGTGCCGCCCGTAGACGACGCCTACAGGTTCGACCCGGAAACGACCATGGCGATTCTCGCAGGCTTCGCGCGGAACCGGCGCGTCATGGTGCAGGGCTACCACGGCACCGGCAAATCGACGCATATCGAACAGGTGGCGGCGCGGCTGAACTGGCCCTGCATTCGCGTCAATCTCGACAGTCATGTGAGCCGTATCGACCTGATCGGCAAAGACGCCATTGTTGTCGAAAACGGCGTACAGGTAACGGCTTTCAAGGAAGGGATGCTGCCATGGGCGTTTCAGCGCCCGGTCGCCCTGGTGTTCGACGAATACGATGCAGGCCGTCCGGATGTGATGTTCGTGATACAGCGCATCCTCGAAGCCGAAGGCCGCTTGACCCTGCTTGACCAGAACAAGGTGTTAACGCCAAACCCCTGGTTTCGCCTGTTTGCGACAACCAACACCATCGGTCTTGGCGACACGACCGGCCTTTATCACGGCACCCAGCAGATCAACCAGGGACAGATGGACCGCTGGTCGATTGTCACGACACTGAACTATCTGGAGCATGACGAAGAGGCGGCGATCGTTATCGCCAAAGTGCCGTTATACGATTCCGACACTGGCCGCGAGGCGATTGACGCCATGGTGCGCGTCGCCGACATGACGCGCAACGCCTTTATCGCCGGCGACATCTCTACAGTCATGAGCCCGCGTACGGTCATCACCTGGGCGCAAAACGCCGAGATCTTTCAAAATATCGGTTACGCTTTTCGCGTCACCTTCCTCAATAAATGCGATGAGCTGGAACGCCCGACGGTCGCTGAATTCTATCAACGCGCCTTCGGCGAAGATCTGCCGGAGGCCGCGCCGCAGGTCAGTGTTGCTTGAGGCTTGGGCACGCGTCTGCGCATTGCGCCTCGCGTAGAAAAGCTGCGTAGCGTCCCATGTCTGAAACCGATGAACTCTTGCAAAAACTGGACGTTTTAAGCCGGATCGGCGCTACGCCCGAAGACGGCGTGCGGCGTATCGCGGCGACGCAAGCGGACAAGGCCGGTCGGGACCTGATCGTTCAATGGATGCGTGAGGCGGGACTGACCGTCGAGATCGACCGTATAGGAAACATTTTTGGCGCGCTTGCGGGCGGTAAAAATTTGCCGGCGGTAATGACAGGCTCGCATATCGATAGCGTCGGCAATGGCGGCAAACTTGACGGTCCGCTTGGCGTGATCGCAGGTCTGGTTATCGCATCCGCTTTGAATAAGTCAGGCAAAACGCCCGCGCGCCAGTTCGTCGTCGCTGTTTTCACCAATGAAGAAGGCGTGCGATTTCAACCGGACATGATGGGATCGCTGGTTTTTGCAGGAGGCCTCAATGTAGAGACTGCGCGCGCCGCCAGGGATCGCGACGGTGTACGGCTCGGCGAGGCTCTGGATGAAATCGGATATACCGGCGCCCTTCCCTGCGGCGCCAAACCGCCGGCCTTCTTTGTCGAGTTGCATATCGAGCAAGGCCCGGTCCTTGAGGCGAACCATACGACCATCGGCGCCGTCGAAGCCGTGCAAGGCATCTACTGGACTGGCGTAACGATAACGGGACAGGCGAACCATGCCGGAACAACCCCCATGGCAATGCGGAAAGACGCCGGTTACGCCGCCGCGCGTATCGCAGTCGAGGCGAGAACCATCGCCCAAAGCATAGACGGTCAGGTTGCAACAATCGGCGAGATCGACCTGACGCCCAATCTCGTCAACGTCGTAGCCGGTAGAGCGTATCTCACGGTTGATCTGCGCAACGCCGATGCACAAAGGCTGACCGAGGCGCAGGATCGGCTGGAAAGTGTCATCGAAACGGTCGCGGATGAAGAAGGCGTTGAAATCGCAACTGAAAGCCTCGTGCGCTTCGCGCCGGTGCAATTCGCGCCATCGATAGTCAAGATTGTGGAAGACGCAGCGAAAGATAACGGCTATTCTGTAGCGCGAATGGTTTCAGGCGCTGGCCATGACGCGCAAATGATGGCGCGCCTGTGCCCGAGCGCCATGATTTTCGTCCCCTCAGTCAATGGCGTCAGCCACAACCCTGCAGAACATACGGCGGAAAAAGATATTGCGGCAGGCTATAGCGTTCTTAAAAGAACCATAGAAACGCTTTTGCAAACGCGTTGATGCCTGTGTTCGCACCTTTCCGCATAAAACAAAAACGCCCGCTCAAAAAGCGGGCGTTTCTGTATGTTGGAATGCGCAAAGTCTAGTTGGACGCAATCTCAAGATCGCGCTTGCGCTGATAGCCTTTCAGCTTGGTCTTGGATGTGTAGACCTGCAGCGAATAGCGCCCGGTGAGAAGTTCCGGCGCGCCGCCGACAGTGCTGAGCGGTTGCGGGTCAAGCACGCCGTCGCCGGTGAGATCAGACGGGAAAAATTCATCCGGCGCAGAAACTTCGAGCCGGTAAAATGAATTTTCCGGAAGTTCCGCATCGAAGATTTCCGCGTCGAACAAGCTTTCGAAGCTTTGCAGGTTCGAGGCGATCAGGGTTTCGTTGCCGCGGTTGTCCACCATGTAAAGGCGCAACTGGCCCATGATGCCTTCTTCGAATGTCAGATCTTCGCCAATAACGGAGATCAGCTCGGCGTTCAGATATTCGCCGCGTTTGCCGCGGAAAACATAAGAGTCCGTTTCACCGACGACTGAAATATCGCCCTTGATAACAAGTGCGTCGACGTCGAACTTCTTCCCGGCGTTTTCACCGACAATGATAGTATTCGGCACCTTGATGTTATCGAGGTTGATGCGATAGCGGCCGCCATTCTGCCGAATACGCCATTCGTCAGCGATCTTGCCATCGGCGTTGATGGCGAGGCGCGCCGCAGAGCGTTCGGAGAAGAAGCGATCGCGATCGGAAGAGTCGCCGAGCGAAAGACCGACGCTGGCGCCGGAACCCATCGTATGCCACACGGTTTCCGTAGCGTTCTGTCCCTGATCGAAAACAGGCACGAAATCATTCGGACCGGGCGTGCCGGTGGACGGCAGACCGTCGCCAGGCGCGCCGAAAGAGTTCTGGTGACGCAACCCTTGAATGTGACCGACCTCGTGGGCCGCCGTATTCGCCGTCTGGTTGATCACGGCGTAATTCAACGCGGCTTGCAAATCGCCGCCGAATTCGCCTGCGACATCAATGCCGGAAAACGCCTGGAATAATCCGCCGGACGGGTCGAACTGAACGACAAACTCCCACAGGCTGGCATCCGCGAAAGCGTTGTCGTTGCGATTGCGATTGAGGAAGTCGATGCCGTCCGCCTGACCGAAGAGAATGCTCAAAAAGCCGCCGACGAGCGTTATGTTGCTGCCTTGCGAACAGTCAAACGGCGCGTCGTTGTCGCCGATGCGCACCGTCGAATAATCGCCATAGGCGGGCTCTTCGCTTACAATTTCATAGTTGAAATCATCATAATCCGCCTGAACACGCGCGGTGATTTCAGCCCGTTCCGCCGGCGTGTAGACGTGATCCTGGAATATGCCGAATAAAGTTCCCGTGCTGGTACAGATCGGAAAGGTCGGCAGGCCGCCTGCATCAAAATCAAGAAACACCACTTGAGTCTGGCGGCGCTCCTGCTCCAGCATATGCGGGAAAAAACCGTTGCCTGAGTTGTTCAGTGCGCCGGCTGTGCTGTCCAGCAGCTCCATATAGGCGCGCGCTTCAGCCACATCCGCAAATTCACGCGGACCGCACCCGCGGCAGTCATCCGTTTCAACCCTGTATTTTTCAAGGAATCCATCGCCGCCTTGGGCTCCGCCTTGTGCGTTTGCAGCACCGAAGCTCGCCATCGTCACCGCGGCGATGCTCGCCGCCGAGAATAATAACCCTGTTTTCATTAAGATGCTCCTCTTCCCTTCTCACTGCGCGCTCAGGAGAATGCGCTATTACAAAAGCCCCGCGTAAGCGTATGACGACCGCGGGTCGGAAAACTTGCAGCGCGCAATGGATTGCGCCCCCTGCATGTCTTAAAAGAGTATTCACCTCGTTGATTGCGAACACAAGGCAAATTATCCATGCAATTCATTGAAAACTTTAGTGAAATGAAAGGCCAATTTGCATGACGCCGGAAGCAGGGCCTTGCATGTTCGCGCTACTTTAATCTAATTTGCGCGCCATGCGCATAATCAAGTTCATTCAGTCAACCGCCGCATCAGCGCTCTTGTCTGCACTTTGCATAGGCGCCGCAAATGCAAACAACAGTTCTCAATGCGAAACACTGCCCGAACACATGACGGTCAGTCCCGATCAATTGATCGAAAGAAGTGAGCGAATTGTACTCGCCCGCTTCGCGCCCATGTCCGCCGGCGATGAAACAGAGAAAGCCGACAGCGAACTCGATCGTGAAAACGAAATCGAGAAAGCGGTCGAACAGCGCCGCAACCGCGACATTGACCGTATCATCGCGCCAGTGGGCATTGGACGTTTTTATGTGAAGGAGGATTTGAAAGGCGGCGGCGAGGCGACAATTTACGCTCCTGTTTCCGTGCATACTGACGAGCGCGCCACTTTTGATTTTAGTGATCACAAGGATCCGGCGTTCTGGGATTCCCCCGCGGCGGGCCGCATTATGCCGACGGCGGACTGCCGTTTAGTTCCGAGTTTCGCTGAAGACGAGACTTACTTGTTGTTTATTGGGCCGCAGCACGTGAAATCCTACGAAGTCATTCGCGCTGATGATGATAAATGGCTGGCCTATGTGAAAAGTCAGCTTACCGAATAAGTCACCGGCAAGCTGACTTCTTTTTATTCGGTCTTTATTGCGCCGGCAACGTATAGCCGACTTCCGCGCCCGGCCCCAATGGCAGCCCGAACAGCACCCAGATGAATGTCAGTGCGATACCGCTGATCAAGAGCCAGATCGAATACGGGATCATGGCGGCGGTCAGCGAGCCGAGGCCATAGTTCGGGACCCAGCGCTGCGCAAAAACGAGTACCAGCGGGAAATACACCATGAGCGGCGTGATGATATTTGTGGCGCTGTCGCCCACGCGATAAGCTGCTGTCGCCATTTCCGGACTGACGTTCAACAGCATCAGCATCGGCACGAGGACCGGCGCCATCAACGCCCATTTCGCGCTGGCCGAACCGACGAAAAGGTTCAGCAAACCGGCGAACAACACAATCAGACATATGACAGCCGGCAATGGCAGGCCGGACTCGCGTATCGCGTCCGCGCCGTTCACCGCCGAAATCAATCCGAGATTGGAGATGTTGAACAGCTCCACGAAATACGCCGCAAAAAACGCCAGCACGAGATAGTACCCCATGTCGCGCATGGCGGCGGCCATCATTTCGACGATATCACGGTGATTGGTAATTGTACCCGCCGCCTGGCCATAGGCGACGCCCGTGAAAATAAACAGGATCATGAAACCGGCCACAAGCGACTGGAAAAATGGCACCATCGCCTGCGCGGGTAACAGTCCCGGCGTTTCATCGTAAAGCGGCACGTCGCCGCCATACATGGAGATATCCGTAAACGGAATAAGCGCGACCAGATCGACCGCCATGACAAGCCATATCGCCATCACCACAAGAACGGCGTAACCCGCCCGCCGCAGGCCTTTCTTCTGACCGTCCGTTAAAGGCGCGTTGGGGTCGTCATCGGCGTCGTCGGAGCCTGCAACGGCGCCGCCTGTCCAGGGGCCAAGCCGCCGCTCAACGATCATATCCGTGACGAACCAGATGACCGGCATGTAAATGAATGTCATGACCGCGATAAAATACCAGTTGCCCGTAATGTTCATGACCCATGTTGGATCAATCGGAGCGACAGCGGCTTCGGTAATGCCGAAGAGCAAGGCGTCGAGCTGTCCCGGCAACAGGTTCGCGGAGAAACCGCCGGAAACGCCGGCGAACGCGGCGGTAATCCCCGCGATGGGATGGCGCCCCGCCGCTGCGAAAATAACGGCGGCTAGGGGAATGAGAACAACGTAAGCCGCATCAGCCGCCAAATTGCCCATCATCGCCGCCAGCGCCACTGCGGGCGTCATTAAAAAACGCGGGGCTTTGCGCACAGCGGCGCGCATGGCGGTTCCAAACAGACCGGCCCGTTCAGCAACGCCTGCCCCGAGCATCACAACAAGAACATAACCCAACGGATGGAAGCTGGTAAAAATCTCCGGCATTTCGGTCAGGAGATATTCGATGCTCTGCGGCGCCAGCGCGCTGATTGCATTAACCGCCAGCGGCGCGCCGTCGTCGCCGGTCTGGGTCGGATGCGGAACGGACCATCCCGCAAAGGCGGCGAAACTTGAAACGACCGCCATGACAATAATCAGATAGAAAAAGATGAATGCAGGATCAGGCAGGCGATTGCCCGCTTTTTCGATGAGCCCCAATATCCCCTTTTGAGTCTTCACTTCCGCCATAGCGACTAGCTCCCTGAAATTTTTGTAACTTTGACGATATTTGGCCGAAAGATCAAATGAACGCCTGCTGGATCGCGCCAGCCTTGCGCAGATCAGGGAACGTTTGGCGCCCGCCGCTGTTCAGACGCCAGCGAACAACTTGTAACGCGTAAAGGAGACATAAATGACACCTTTGAAAACAGGTATTCTCGCCGGCGCCGCAACGCTCATCACAGCAGGCGCTGCATCGGCGCAGGGCTATGGCGAAGCGCGCGAAACCTTAGGCCCGTATATTTCGGGCGGATACAACTATCTGGATTTTGATGAAGAAGTCGGCGGCGATGCGAGCGTCAGCGCCATAACGGCGCGCGGCGGCTGGCAATTCGCCAGGTATTTCGCGGTCGAAGGCGACATCAGTTTCGGCATCGACGATGGCGACTTTGATTTCAACGGCGATGAAGACGATCTGGACTTTGATGATAACAATGACGGCGCCTTTGACGATGTAATTGCTGGTCCCGGCGATCTGGGACTGGATTACCTCATTGGCGGCTATGGCCGGTTTATCCTGCCCGTCAGCGACCGTTTTGATGTTTCGGCGCGCGCCGGTTACGCCTTTGCTGAAATCGACTCAACGGTTTCAACGTTCGGCGGCAACGAACTTGTTTTCGGCGGTTCTGACGACGGTCTTGCGTTCGGCGGTTCGGCTTCTTTCGATATTACAGAAGCCCTCGCCATTCGAGCCGACTATACGCATTACGACTTCTCAGACGCCAACGCGGAAAGTTTCGGTTTGAATCTCGAATACAAATTCGGCGGCTAAAGAATCGCGTTTGAAGAATGGAAGCGTTGCGCGGGAATGCGCAGCGCTTCTTTTCTATTCCGGAATCGGTTCGGTCTCCCAGAAATCGCGAATTTCGTTGTCCATACCGGTCATCTGCCAACGAATTAAAGATATGGGCAGGCGCCCGGCGGCCATGAAGTCGTCGTGAAATTCCTTCAGCACAAAGTCATCGCCAAGCTGGGCCGCCCTGTCCGCGAGAAGGCCGCGCATCTGGAAATTGCCGATCGTATAGCCGATGCCGTAGCCCGGCGGCCGGCGCAGATAGATTTCCGCATCGACGCGCGCGACATTTTCATCGAGCCACGGCGTTTTTGACCGCATGAAATCCACCGCTTCCTGCACGGTCATTTCATTGCGTTGCATTCCCACGTCGGCGGGCACGCGCGCCGCACGGAAGATGCCGAACAGGTAAATCAATTCTTCGACCTGCGCATATTCGTCAAGCACGCCGGCGCGCATCATCGATTCTTCAAGATATGTCCCCCACCCTTCTGCGCGAACGCCGTCGGTAATGCGCCCGCGTATAGGGTGGTCATTGTGATCTTCCAAAAGTCCGTCGAAACGGTGGCCGGGAATAACCGCATGCAAATGATCGGGATGCGGGTCGCGAAACTGCACCTGCTCCCAGAAATTCAACCCTTGCGGGCGAGTGATAAAAGGTCCGTTCGTATCGAGTTCGCCCACATAATCGGGTACGGTAATAATCTCTTCACGGACAAGAAATTCGCGAATGTTCCTGTCCGCGGCGTCGATGCGCTTTTGATAGTCCTTTTCCGTTTTCGCGGGCGTCAGATCGGTCAAATCGCGATTGCGGTGCTGCGCCAGCGCATAAAACGAATATAACCGGTCCCATTCCCTGTTACTGAGCACGATCAGTTCATCGCTGGTGAACGGCAGCAATTTGGCGTGTTTCAGGTACCAGTCATATTGCGCCGCGCCGACGCCGGCTTCAGCCGTAAAGGAATCCATATTGTCTTGCAGCCAGTCGCGATAATCGGCGGCGGCGGCGTGCGCGGCGTCTATGGCCGGCATGAGTTCCGGGTGCAGGCCACGCGCGCGTTCACGCAAATCTTCATACCAGCCGATAATACCCGCAGGCGGCTCTGCACGGTAAGGATGGCCATGCCCGACGCCATCCGCTGTCGTCAGATTGTGCAGCGCCAATGCCGCATAATCACCGGCGGGATCGTCAAGGTTCTGTTTCGCCGCCTCGATAATTGCCGGCACGGCCGCAAGCTGACGTTCAAACATCGCCTTGTCTTCTCCCGCCAGAGGCAATTCGGTGAACGTAATCCGAAGAAGTTGATCTGCGTAAAACCCAGGATCGCGCGCCCATGGCTGCGAGACCTCCAACAGAAAAGCTTGCGCGTCAAACTGCGCGCGAACAGCCAGATATTCCGCCTGCTGTGCAATGGGCCACTCGGCGACATTCATATCGTCCAGTCGCGCGCGTAATTCCGTCAGCTCAGCGCGGCGCTTTGCGATCGCGGGCGGCGAATAATCAACCAGGCCGTGATCGGGCGCATCCGGGTCATTAAAATTGGCGTTCCAGGCGGACGGCGCTTTATACGCAAGAAAGTCTTCGAACAGTCCGACGAGGTCAGAATATGTTCCCGCACCCGAAGGCGGAACAGCCGCAGCGGCGCCCGCGAACACAACCGAACACACTACCGTCAGGAAAAAAATTCGAATTCGTCTCATCGCGCACACCCCGTCCAGTGAATCTCACGCGACCTTGTCGGATTTTGCAGCGCCGCGCAATTCAGGCCTGTCAATATCTAGCGCAGCCGCTGCTATTGTGCGAAAACCGCCCAGTGAATTGAAAGGATCAACATGACCAGATTTGCCTTTAGCGCCGCAGCAGCAGCTGCGCTGACACTGTCCCCCGCGATTGCACAATCGCCTGCAGAAACGCAGGCCCCCGCCGCCGCCCAGGATGAAAACATCCTGCAAAAGGTCGACGCACGGTATGATGAAACCGCTGAAGTCGCGCGCCAGCTATGGGAATGGGCTGAGGTCGGTTATCAGGAAGAACAGTCCTCAAAATTATTGCAGGATAAACTGAGCGCCGCCGGCTTCAGTATCGAAAAAGGCGTCGCCGACATTCCCACCGCCTTCATGGCTGAATATGGCGAAGGCGGACCGGTAATCGCAATCCTTGCCGAATTCGATGCGCTGCCAGGCATCAATCAGGACGCAACGCCGACGCGCGACCCGGTCGAAGGCAAGGCCGCCGGCCACGCCTGCGGGCATAATCTTTTCGGCGCCGGATCGCTGACCGCTGCGCTT
The DNA here is from genome assembly GCF_965228385.1 of Hyphococcus sp. Classification (GTDB taxonomy): domain Bacteria; phylum Pseudomonadota; class Alphaproteobacteria; order Caulobacterales; family Parvularculaceae; genus Hyphococcus. Next base: position 1,420,458 of record NZ_OZ245810.1, read on the forward strand.
TCCGTAAAAGAATGGCTCGAGGAATCAGGAACGCCCGGCCGCATTCGCCTTTACGGCACGCCGGCTGAAGAGGGCGGCAGCGGCAAGGTCTATATGGTTCGGGCCGGATTGTTCGATGACGTCGATTTTACGCTTCATTGGCATGCGGATGATGAAAACTCCGCAGCGGCGCGCACAACGCTCGCCAACCGTTCCGCCAAATTCCGGTTCAAAGGTCTTTCCGCACATGCCGCCGGCGCGCCGGATCAGGCGCGTTCCGCGCTTGACGGCGTTGAAGCGTTTAACATGATGGTCAACATGATGCGCGAGCATGTGCCCCAGGACGCCCGCATCCATTATGTCATCACCGCCGGCGGGCTCGCCCCGAACGTCGTCCCCGATTTCGCAGAAGTCTTTTATTATGTGCGCCATCCCAAGCCCGATGGCGTCGACGCCATCTGGGAACGCGTCGAGGAAGCCGCACGGGGCGCAGCTATGGGAACAGGCACGGAAGTGGACTGGGAAGTCATTCACGGCAACAATCCGCTTCTCGTCAATGAAACGCTCGCGAAGATGATGGATCAAAAACTTCGCGAAGTCGGCGGCGTTCAATATTCGACTGCCGAACGCAAATTTGCCGAGAATATTCGCACCAGCTTCGATAACCCTCGCCTCGGCCTTGAAAGCGCCGCTGAAATTCAGCCCTATTCGCGCTCGCTTGGATATGGCTCAACCGATGTTGGCGATGTTTCCTATGCAACGCCCACGGTCGGGATCAGAACCGCCACATGGGCGCCGGGAACATCATCCCATTCATGGCAGGCTGTTGCGGCGAGCGGCATGTCCATCGGTTTCAAGGGCGCGCACAATGCTGCGAAAGCCATGACACTCGGCGCTATTGAACTCTATACAAATCCGGAACTGCGCGAGCAGGCGCGCGAGGAGTTTGATGACGCGCGCGGCGAAGATTACAAATACTCGTCGCTTCTGGGCGACCGCGAACCGCCGCTCGACTACAGAAAATAAGAATACAAAAACAACAAAAACGCGCGGGAGCGATCTCCGCTCTCGCGCGTTTTCCATTTATCCCTAGCCAGCAGACAAGACTTTGCTATTTCAAATGTGTTCTGTTGCGTGGTCCGGGATTCATGTCCGGTCAGATATTCTGTGTGTTTATCAACGCTCCCTTTTTCTCGATTTTTATGCTCAGTTACCGGTACAAGGGGGGATGGTACCTACAAGGACTATCGAATAACACACAACGCCCGCCGTCAAGAACAACAGGCGTTAACCAAGTTCACAATTTAAGAATTTGGTAACAATTCCGAACAAACAATTAACATCATTAGCAGAGCATGCCTCCCCCGTGGAAATCTATGCTTGCTGCAGATGCGAAGTTATGAGTCGCCGCCGACGCGCTGCGCGAGTGCGGCGTTCATGAAATCATCAAGCGCGCCGCCGAGAACCGCATCAGGATCTGGCTTTTCCACCTGGGTGCGCAAGTCTTTCACCATCTGATAGGGCTGCAGGACATAAGACCGGATCTGATGGCCCCAGCCGATATCTGTTTTGGATTCTGCCTGCGCTTGCGCTGCTTCCTCGCGTTTTTGCAGTTCCATTTCATAAAGCCGCGCTTTCAGCATGTTCCAGCATGTCGCGCGGTTTTTATGTTGCGATCGCTCATTTTGACACTGAACTACAATGCCGGTCGGCATATGCGTAATGCGCACGGCGCTGTCCGTCGTGTTGACATGCTGCCCGCCGGCGCCGGATGCGCGGAACGTGTCCACCCGGCAATCGCTTTCGTTGACCTCTATATTGATGTTGTCGTCCACGACCGGAAACACCCACACGGAAGCAAACGACGTGTGCCGGCGCGCATTCGAGTCGAACGGAGAAATACGAACCAGTCTGTGTACGCCGGATTCTGTTTTCAGCCAGCCATAGGCGTTATGGCCTTTCACCTGAATGGTCGCAGACTTTACGCCTGCTTCTTCTCCGGGCTGCTCTTCGATGACATCGACCTTGAAGCCGCGCCCTTTCGCCCAGCGCACATACATGCGCAGCAGCATCGACGCCCAGTCGTTGGATTCCGTCCCGCCGGCGCCTGGATGAATCTCTACAAAGCAGTCATTGGCGTCAGCCTCGCCAGACAACAGCGCCTCGATCTCGGCCTGCGCCGCGCGTTTATGCAGCGCCGCCATCAACTCCTGCGTTTCATCGAGGCTGGCGTCGTCGCCCTCCTCCGCGGCCATTTCCGCCAACCCTACCAGATCATCAAGTTCGGACTGGATTTCACCGACGGCGTTCATCTGCGTTTCCAGGGCTGTGCGTTTTTGCATCAGCGCCTGCGCAGCTTCGGGGTTATCCCAAAGGTTCGGATCTTCCGCGCTGGCGTTTAATTCGCCGAGTTCTTTTTCTGCTTTGTCCCAGTCAAAGACGCCTCCTCAGCAGTTCAATCGACTGCTTGATTTCACCGGCGAGGGTTTCCATTTCGGCGCGCATGGGATGACGTCTCCTGAATTTGAAAACGCACGCAAATCAAAGCGCGCGTTTTTCTATCTTATGGTTTGGTCCCGTGTCTTAGTAAAGACCGTTAAGACCATCGTCGGGCGCGTCGTTCGTCGTTGGCGCTGCGCTTAACGGATCAAGGGAAAAATCATCGCTTGTCCGGTCCGCGCCCGGCTGATCGTCGGGTTTGAACGCTTCCAGAATAACATTGGAGTCGCCGGGTCCGGCGGGCCTGCCGGTTCTCGCATTGACCCGCACAAGACGAATCCCCGACGGCACACGGAAAGGGATGCCAGCTTCTTCTTCTAAAGCGTCCACCATGAAATCCGCAAAGATGGGCGCGGCGACAGTACCGCCCGCTTCGCCCTGCCCGAGCGTTTGCGGCATATCAAAGCCCACATAAACGCCTGCCGCGAGATCGGGCGAAAACCCGACGAACCAGGCGTCTTTATAGTCATTAGTGGTGCCGGTCTTGCCGGCGAGCGGCTTGTTGCTTTTCCCGCCGACTGTCCGCGCCGCGGTGCCGCGAATGACGACGCCTTCAAGGATTGACGTGATCTGGTAGGCGGTGCGCGGGTCCATCACTTGAGCGCGCGTATCCGCCAGTTGCGGTTCGGACTGTTCGGACCAGTATTGCGCATTGCAGGCGGCGCATTCGCGCTGATCGCGTTTGTAGATCGTTTTGCCGGTTCTGTCCTGTATCCGGTCAATCAATACCGGCTCCACAGATTTGCCGCCATTGACGAAAACCGAATACCCGGCCGTGATTCTGGTCAGCGTCGTCTCGCCAGCGCCGAGCGAAATCGCCAGTTCGCGCGGCAAGTCTTCTGACAGATTAAACCGGTTCACATAGTCGAGTATGCGGCCAATGCCGAGATCCTGCGCCAGCCGCGCCGTCATGGTGTTGCGCGACTGTTCGATGCCGAGACGCAAGGTCGACGGCCCGTAATGACGCCCCTCGATGTAATTGCCCGGCTTGTACCAGCTGTCGAGGCTTGGCGCCACGAACGGCGCATCAAGAACGATCGACGACGGATTATACCCGCTGTCGAGCGCAACGGCATAAACGAACGGTTTAAAGGTCGATCCCGGCTGGCGTTCCGCCTGCACCGCGCGATTGAATTCCGACATCTGGAACGAAAATCCGCCGACCATGGCGAGCACGCGGCCCGTATGCGGGTCCATGGCGATCAATCCGCCGTTGACCGCCGGCGCCTGGCGCAATGCATAGGCGTTCTCAGGCGTTGCGCGTCCCTCGCCTTCCGCGTCCGGATCTTTCTTGGGCATGGTCGCGGGTTCATATTTTTCAACGTAAACCACCTCGCCCGGCGTCAGGACGTCGCCCGGCGCATTCACGGCGTCTCCCATGTCATTGGCGGAGATGTATTCACGCGCCCACCAGAGGAGATCGACAGGAATGAAAGCTTCCTCGCCGTCAGGAAAACCGATACGCGCATCGGCGTCGGACACAGACAACACCACCGCCGCACGCCATGGCGCCATATCGTCGGTCACCTTGCGCGCATCACGAAGCCGTTCGACTTCTGCGTCGAGCGTTTCCGCCCAGTCGCCGCCGACGTCAATTTCAGACAAAGGCCCGCGCCAGCCGTGACGCTGGTCATATTCAACAAGCCACTTGCGCAGCGCCTCGCCGGCTTCTTTCTGCATTTCCGGATCGACCGATGTACGCACCGAAAGGCCGCCGTCATAAAGCGCCTCGACGCCGTATAGATCGACGATCTGTTTACGGACTTCCTCGGCGAAATACTCCATCGTCCAGTCGCGCGCGCCGAGCGGCGGCGCGATAACGGCGCCAAGGGGCTGTGACTTCGCATCCTGCGCTTCTTCATCTGTGATAACGCCGTCTTCGTTCAGGCGCGTGATCACGTAATTCCGGCGCTCCACCGCACGCTCTTCATGATCGATAGGGTGATAATTGCTGGGGCCTTTTGTAATCGCCGCCAGATAAGACGCTTCGGCGATGGTCAAATCCGTCAGCGCCTTGTCGAAATAATTCAGCGCCGCCGCCGCCACGCCATAGGACCGGTTGCCGAGATAAATCTCGTTCAGATAAAGCTCGAGAATATGATCTTTGGTGAAGGCGCGCTCCATTTTGCGCGCAATCATCATTTCGCGCAGCTTGCGCTCGACTTTCTGTTCGCTGGTCAGCAAAAAGTTTTTGGCCACCTGCTGGGTAATCGTCGAACCGCCTTCAAGGCGGCGGCCGCTCATCACATTGCCGATGTTTGATAGCTGTGCGCGAACAATACCGCGCATGTCGATGCCGGTATGTTCGTAAAACGATTTGTCTTCCGCCGATACGAACGCGTATTTCACATGATCCGGCATGGACTCGATCGGCACGAACAAACGCCGCTCGCGGGCGAATTCCGCAACCAGCGATCCGTCGCCCGCATAAACGCGCGTCGTCACCGGCGGCGCGTATTCAGCGAGTTGCTGATAATCAGGCAGATCCTGACCGAGACGATGCAGGTACCATGCGGAGAAAGCCGCGACGCTGATCACGCCCAGCGCCGCAACGGCAAAACCAAAACCTGCAAATTTCAGCATGGCGACGCCCCACCCTCCGCCGCCTGAACCGGCGCCGGACGGTCTGCCGCCATCGCCTTTGTCCGGTGCGGAGCCGCCGGCGCGGACCGGCGCGGCAAGCGGCTTATTCTTATCGATCGGAGGCTCCTGATCGTCTTTATCGAGGAGAAATTCATTGTCATCTGTTTCATTCATTGCAATCGCATCATCAGAAGCGACGGGACGATTATAAATCCGGTCGCGATGATCGCCGGGCGCCGCATCCCGGTCACGGCTTGCCGGTTTGCGGGCCGCAAACATGTCATTTTCGATTGGCCCGTCCTCGCGGCGGTGGGCGTCAGCGCTCTCCCCTTCGTCACCGCCGGTCTGGCTGTCGGTGAAGGACAAACGCTCTGGCTCATCGGAAGGCTTTTTGTTCGGCTTTTCGTTGTCGTGATTGCTCATTGAAAATAACGCTTACGATTATCCCGCTATGGCCCGTGATGGATCCGATATCGGCGGCTCGGCTCCCCGCGGGCTTTCCCCGCACTTGCGAACCGCCGGAGAATGCTTCCCTGAAACTGTCTAATACCGCATAAATAGGACGACAGCGAGGCGCAAGAGCGGCGTCAAAGCCCTCATTTTCGTAAGATTTCTCTATTGGCCAGCGCCAGCGCGGGCGTCGGCGTGGCGTTGCGGCGCAGATTCGTCGAAATACTGGTCAATCGAATCGGCGACAGCAGTCATCACGCGGGTGCGCCACGCAGGTGAATTGAGATTCGCCTCATCCTTGGCGTTGGACATGAACGCCATTTCCAGCAGCACCGCCGGGACGTCAGCGGCCAGAAGCACGCGCAAATCGCCGGTCCGGTGGGAACGGTTCAACATCGGCGTTTTACCGGTCAAGGATTCAATGAGAATGGAAGCAAATTTCGAGGAATTGGTCAGCGTGGCTTTCTGGGCCTGGTCGAGAAGAATATCGCCGACGATATTATCGTATTCCTTCAGATCCAGATTATAGACCTGGTTGTCGCCTTCTGATTTCACCAGTTTCGCCGAACGCTCCGTGCCCTTGTCAGATAAAGTGTAGACCGACGCGCCGCGCACCGCCTTTTGATCAAGCGCATCCGCATGCAGGGAAATAAACAAATCCGCCCTGGCCTTGCGCGCCAGTTTTTCGCGCGCGTCGGGCCTGATCGTTTCATCTTCGTTGCGGGTCATCACCACTTCGTAGCGACCGCGTTTCTTCAGAATTTCGCCCAGTTCCTTCGCCGCCGTCAGAGTAACGTTTTTCTCAAGCGTGCCGCTTTGTCCCTGAGCGCCGGGATCGCGCCCGCCATGGCCGGGATCGATAACGACGATCCTTTTCTGTTCCTCCGGCGCGGGCGGTATATCAGCCGTCTTTCGGGTCGGCGTCGGGGGCGTGACGCCCTGCGGTTTTGGCGATGCAGCCGTCTGTTCGCCGGACTGGGCGGTCGCCTGCTCGATCATCAGCGTAAGGTCGCCATAACGCTCCGGCAGGCTCGCCAGAAAGGCGCTCTTGTCTCCTGTGACGAGATCTACAACGAGACGGTGTTTCGTCACCCCGTCCTTCGGCTCCAGGAGAAAGACTTCCTTGATTTTCGCAGTGTTCTTGAACTCAAGGACGGCGCGCACGCCATTATCCCCGCGGTCGGCGAAACCATAGCGCGAAATATGCCCCTTTCCGGGCGCATATTCCTTTTGCGCGGCGTTAAGCGATAGTTCGGCGAAATCCACATACAGTCTGCCATTGCCGGATTTATCGCCGGAAAGCGCGTATTCCGGGGAGCCGGCAAGATCGAAAACGATGCGAGTCGCGTCTTTTGACGGTCCAAAGCGGACATCAAGCAGTTCAGGCGCGGCAGCCGCGCTGACGCCAAAAAAGCCGGCGGCTCCGGCAACCGCAATCGCAAGCGCCGCAAAACGCGTCAACATTCGCCTTAACTCATGAAACACGGCCATTTCGCCCATCCATACGAACCCCGCGCCGCAAATCAACTCCTGCAACGCGCAATATTCTTAAACTGTCCCAACACGGCCGGGACGCAAACGGTCCGGTATCTTGCCTGTGTCAGCCTTAACGCCGCCTTAAGCATTTTGATGAATTGCATGGAACACTGAGTCGGCGTTAACCTTGGGTTTTCTTTTTCCCCGCACTCATGCATGGTCAAAAAATGCTTGCGATTGGCGGTCATATAGGCCACATCGCAAGATGACGTTTTAGAACGGCCCATAAGCGAATTCCACCGGAATACGTTCCTGGCCATTCGATAGAATTTTTCCGGGGAAGCCAGAATTATATAGCTTTTCCAGAAACTTAAGCGCCGGCCGCTCCATTCAGCCGGCCCGCGGGAATGGCCGGCGCGCCAGCCCCGTCCGGAGCAAACAGGCGCTTTTAGCGCCGCAATTGAACCGCGGGCCAGAACCTTCAACGGCGCGGCCCAGCAAGGAAACAGCTTTCGCTGATGAGACGCGACGCACATAAGCAATCCGACGACGCCCTGATGGCGCGCGGACAATGGCGTTCGCTCTTGTTCCAGCGACACATCACAGCCAATGCGCCGGCGCAGCCGCCGCATTGCGGAGCCATAATAAATGACAAAAAAGATGCTGATCGACGCGGCCCACCCGGAAGAGGTGCGCGTCGCGGTGCTCGACAATGGAAAAGTCGAGGATTTCGACTTCGAATCGGCGGCGAGAAAGCCGCTTAGAGGCAATATCTATCTGGCGCGCGTTACGCGCGTCGAACCATCGCTGCAGGCGGCCTTCGTAGAATATGGCGGCAATCGCCACGGTTTCCTCGCCTTCAGCGAGATTCATCCCGATTATTACCAAATTCCGGTGTCCGACCGGCAGGCGCTGCAACGCGCCGAAGCCGAGGTCGCCGAACTCGCCGCTGAGCTGGAACTCGCCCAGCGCGGCGACGAAGACGAATTTGACCATGACGACCATGGCGACCATGATCACGGCTACGAAGACCAGTCCTCTGACCATTCTTCACCAGAAGAAGCGGCCCCTGAGGGAGAGGACGGCGGAGAGGACGCCGATGACTCCAGCTCAAAAACGCGCGTGCGGAAAGCCGCGCAAGATTATTCTGAAACCGCAGACGACGATCCGGTCGATGAAATAGAAGACCTGTCATCGGAAGAAGAGGAAGAAGAAGAGGAGAGCGGGGACGAAGCAAAACCGCCCCGCAGACGCCGGCGAACAAAAAAGAAAGCTGCTGCTGAGGAAAAGCAAGAGCCGGAAAAAGATGAGACCGGTGATGGGCAGCCAGTTCTGGCGGCTGAAGATCAAGCCGGTCCCGAGCCCTCCGACCCTGACGACGCATTTGCCGAAGACATCGCCGAAGATCCGGACGATCCGGCGCCGGCCGCGCTCAGTGATGATGAAGGCATTGATGTCGCCGACGTCGAATCCGGGAATGGCGACGCAACGCCTGAAGACACCCAGCCTGAAGACACCCAGCCTGCAGACGGGGACGCCGCCGGCGAAGAGGATAAGCCAAAAGCGAAAAAACGGGAAAAATCAGCCGCAGCCAAGCGTCAGGAATTGTTTGAGCGCTACAAGGATGCGAAACGCAAACGCTCTCAGCTATTGCGCAACTACAAAATTCAGGAAGTGATCAAGCGCCGGCAAATCCTGCTGATTCAAGTCGTCAAGGAAGAGCGCGGCAACAAGGGCGCAGCGTTGACAACTTATATGTCGCTCGCGGGACGGTATTGCGTGTTGATGCCGAACACGGCGCGCGGCGGCGGCATTTCCCGGAAAATCGCGCATTCGACAGACCGCCGGCGTCTTCGCCGCGTTGTCGACAGTCTCGATGTGCCCCAAGGCATGGGACTGATCATCCGCACGGCTGGCGCCAAACGGACAAAAACCGAAATCAAGCGCGATTATGATTATCTTCTCCGCCTTTGGGAGAACATTCGCACCCTGACGTTAAAATCAATCGCGCCCTGCCTGATTTACGAAGAAGCGAGCCTCATTAAACGTGCGATCCGCGATCTATACGACAAAGATATCAGCGAAGTTCAGGTGGAAGGCGAAGCGGGCTATCGTGAAGCCAAAGACTTCATGAAGATGCTTATGCCGAGTCACGCCAAGCATGTTCAACCGTATAAGGAGCAAGCGCCGATATTTCTGAAACATGGCGTGGAAGCCCAGCTTGACGGCATGTATCAGCCCTCAGTGCGTTTAAAATCCGGCGGTTATATCGTAATTCACCAGACGGAAGCGCTGGTGGCCATCGACGTTAACTCCGGCCGGGCGACGCGCGAGCGAAATATCGAACAAACGGCGCTAAAGACGAATATTGAAGCCGCCTATGAGGCCGCCCGGCAATTCCGCCTGCGCGACCTTGCCGGTCTTGTCGTGCTCGACTTCATCGATATGGAAGAGCAGAAAAACAACCGGAAAGTTGAAAAGGCGCTCAAAGACGCCATCAAGCATGACCGTGCGCGCATACAACTCGGCAGAATTTCGAATTTCGGCCTGCTTGAAATGTCGAGACAACGCCGCCGTTCCGGCATTGTCGACGGTACGACGCAAAGCTGTCCGACATGCGCGGGCGCAGGCGTCATACGTTCTGCGGAAATGGCGGCGCTTCGAATCCTGAGAGCCATCGAAGGCGAAGCCGTTTCCGGCAAAGCGGGCGTGTTGAGCGTCAACGCTTCGCTCGACGTCACTGTTTACGTGCTCAATCATCATCGCGACTGGGTCAAACGTATTGAAGACGAACAGGGCGTGACGATCCAGATCATACCTGATCCGGATAAGGCGGGCGACGACTTTACCCTGGAAAAAAGCGGCGTCCCGCGAGAGCGCACCGGCGGCGCGCCTGTTATTCAGGCCGACCAGATGGACATGATTGAACCGGATCGTGATGAGGCGGCGGCGGAAGCTGACGCCGACTCCGCGGAAGAAGGCGGCGAGCAGAAAAAACGCCGCCGCCGCCGGCGCAGAAAAGACGGCCCGCGCGAGGCCCAAACGGCCAGCGGCGACGATGGCGGCGAAGAAAGCGATGAGGGGCGTCAGGAAAAAACAGAAAAGCAGGCGCGCGACGGCGACGACGATCAGCCGCGAAAGCGCAGGCGCCGCGGTCGGCGCGGCGGGCGGCGCAATCGCCGCACGCGCGAGGATGGCGGTAAAGATCAAGGGGATGCGGCCGAACAGGCCGGAGACAAAGTCTCAGCAGATTCTGAATCCGGTGGACCGCAAGCGGGCATCGCCAAAACTGAAGAAGGCGTAGATACGCCGGCCCCGAAGGCGGAGGCTGAGGTGGAAACGCCTGAAACCGGGAAAGACGATAACTTCGTTTCGCAGTCGCGCGAACCCTCGCCTGCGGCGGAAAAGCCGGAAAAATCCAATGGCGCTTCCGCCGATGAGAATGAAAAAGCACCGGAAGACAGTCAGGTTGATCTGGCCGACGCGCCGCAGCCATCGCCGCCAAAGCGTAAAAGGCGCGGCTGGTGGAGCCGCGCCGGCGACGCCTGAGCGCCAAGCGACGGATAGAGACGTTTTACACGTTAGAATTGATACCGGCGGACCCGGAGCCATGTCTCGCGCCGCGATCACAAAAGCGGCGCCCGCGCGGTTCAAAACCTCGAAATCGCCGCAATGCGCGCCTATAATGAGTACGGTGTAAATTCAGGATTCGCACATGAAAAAGCGAAGACATCTCGTGAAGACGTTGGCCGTCAGCGCAGCCGCTGCGCTAACGGCGTTTGCCCCTGTCAGCGCTAGCGCTCAGAGCATTTCCCTCCTGCGCGATGCGGAAATTGAACAATATCTTGAGGATTACACCTACCCTCTCCTCGAAGCCGCCAACATTCCGCCAAGTTCCATTGAAATTCTCATCGTCAATGACGGGACCATGAACGCCTTTGCCGGCGGCCGCTATATCGGCGTCAACACCGGCATGATTACCTTTGTGGAAACGCCGAATGAGCTGGAGGCCGTCCTTGCGCACGAGGTCGGGCATCTCGCCGGCGGACACGGCGCGCGGCGACAGGATGCAGCCGGCAACGCATCGGCGCCAATGCTGCTGAGCTTGCTTCTCGCTGCCGGCGCCATCGCGGCGGGCGCGCCGGATGCCGGCATCGGTATTCTCGGTCTCGGGCAGACCGTCGGTACAGCGAATTTCCTAAAATATACGCGCAGCCAGGAATCGACGGCCGACCAGTCGTCAATTACCTATCTGGACCGCCTCGGTCATTCGAGCCAGGGCGCAATAGATCTTTGGAGCCGCGTGCGTAATTCCCAGATCATCACCGGAAACCGGATAAATCCGTATTATCAAACCCACCCGCTGGCGAATGCGCGCATGAACGCGCTGAAAGAACGCGCTGAACAATCGCCATATATCAACGTCAAAGACAGCCCGGAAGAAATTCACCGGCTGAAGCTGATCCAGGCCAAAATCGTCGGATTTTTGCATGATCCGAACAGAACCCTGCGCGAATATCCGTTATCGGATCAATCAGAACCTGCGCATTACGCCAGATCAGTGGCGTATTATCGCTATTCAGATATTGATAAGGCGCTGAAAGAGGTGCGCACCCTGACCGGCGACCATCCGGAAAACCCCTTCTACCATGAACTCGAAGGGCAGATCCTGTTTGAGAACGGCCGCACCATGGAAGCGGTTGAACCGCACCGAAAATCAGTAGAGCTAATCCCGAACAATCCGCTGTTTCGCATCAATCTGGGTCGCGCATTGCTGGCGAATGGCGGCCCGGAACAGCTCAGCGAAGCTGAAAAACAATTGAAACAGGCGACATTGCTCGAGCGTGATAACAGTTTCGCATGGTTCGAACTCGCGCGCGTCTATGGCGCGCAAGGCAACGAACCCATGGCGCAGCTGGCCACCGCCGAGTCCCGGTTTCACGCCGGCGCCGAACCCGACGCAAACCAGTTTGCGCGACGCGCCATGACCGGCATCAGGCGCGGCACGCCGGAATGGCGCCAGGCCGCGGATATCATCATGGCGACGCAACCGGCTGAAGGCGGCGCGCCCCTGCCCACGGGCGTCGAGGAGAGCGAACCACAACCCCTGCCAAAACCGGACACAAATCAAGACAAAAAACCGGATGTGCCCGACCCGATTGTGATCGATCAGAGCACTCTTTAAATCTAACGATGGAATAAACAGCGACCGCAAATAGCAGTTGGCGGTGCGGCAAAGGAAAAATTGATGTTCAATACAAAATTTGCAATTGGCGCGGCGCTTGCCGGCGCATTCGTCTTAGGGGCGATCGCCGTCGGTTTTTCATCGGCGCAAACGGATCGCGCCGATCAGACAGAGCGCGGTGCGCAAACCAGTTCAGCGTCGCAGGCGCCGATGCAATCGGAAATGGTCGAGACCTCTTTTTCTGACGGACAGGAAGATGAGATTCGCGACCTCGTCCGCGCTTATCTGCTCGACAATCCTGAAGTGATCATTGAAGCGGTCAATCTTTACAGCCAGCGCCAGCAAATGGCAGGCGAAGAACGCACGCGAGCCGCGGCGGTGCAAAACATAGACTATCTCCTGGATCCCGCGACGAGTTTTGTCGCCGGCAAAAATGTCGAGAAAGCGAAAGTCGCCGTTGTCGAGCTTTACGATTATCACTGCGGCTATTGTAAGCGCGCGGCGGACTTCATTACGAACCTGGCGAAATCAGACGCCGATGTAAAAGTCGTTTTCCGTGAGCTACCGCTCCTGCGCGAAGAATCCGGTTACGCGGCGGAAATGTCTTTAGCCTCGCGGGCGCAAGGAAAATTTCTCGATTTCCATAACGCGCTACTCGGCGCCTCCGGTGTTCTGACCAAAGACCGCGTCCAGAAAATTGCGCGCGAACAGGGTCTTGATGTCAAGAAAATGGAAGCCGCTATTGATGATGAAAATATTGTCGGGATGATCGCCAACAATCATGCGCTCGCAGAAGCGCTGGGCGTCGACTACACCCCCGCTTTCATCGTCGCCTCGACCAACGGCGAATATGTGGAAGTCGTCAGCGGCAACCAGCAGGACGTGCTGAAAGAAAAAATCGAAGAAGCAAAGAAAGCCGCAGGCTAATTGTTGCGCATATCTGTATTCGATTTTTCGGCGCGGTTGGCTTCGCGAAATCTGTGAACGCGCATTGCAATCAAGGCGGCGATCGCCAGAATGCTGGCGCTGTAAGCCGCAGCGATAAAAGGCGTATGCGGTCCAAAATCCATCACGGGTCTACTCACTTGCTTTTGCTGCTACCGGCCTGCTCGGCGTTCGCGTAGCACGTTTCGCCATACGCTGTTGCGCCAGGTCGGTCCGCACGCCGAGAAATACCAGCCAGACAAATAAAGCCGTATAGGCGATAATCATCGCGAATAACGGCCACAGCATGCTTGGATGAATACTCGGGCCGTCGGCGCGCAGAATGCTGGCCGGCTGATGCAGCGAGTTCCACCAGTCCACCGAAAACTTGATGATCGGAATATTGATAAACCCGACCAGCGCCAGGATACGGGCGAACCGCGCGGCGCGCGCCTGTTCGGGCACCGCCTGCCAGACCGCCATATATCCAAAATAGATAAAGAGCAGCAGCAACATAGATGTCAGACGCGCATCCCATACCCAGTATGCGCCCCATGTGGGTTTGCCCCAGACGGCGCCGGTGAAGAGCGCCAGTGCAGTGAAAACCGCCCCGGGAAGCGCTGCGGCCCGCGCCGCCACATCGGCAAGCGAATGTCGCCAAACGAAGGCGACGAGGCTCATCGCGGCAATGAACGAATAAGCGCCCATCGCCATCCACGCCGCCGGCACATGTACATACATGATGCGCACAGCGTCGCCCTGTTGATAATCCGGTGGCGAATAGAACAATCCCGCCGCCAATCCAAAGACGGCGCATATTGCAAAAATCCAGAACGCGACCGGACCGCCGTTGCGCGCCAGTTCGTCAAACTTCGCCGGATTTGAAAATCGGCTCCACATGAAAAAATGCTTCCTATTCCAGACTGATGCGCAATGCGGCGATGGCGAATGCAGGCGTGACCGCCGCCATAAAGAGGCTGAGCGCGCCCAAAATCAAGGTCTCGGGCCCGCCGCCCGCGCCGGAGGCGGCAAGGCTTGTTTTAGTGGCGCTGACGCCGAACACGAGCACCGGCGCAGCGAACGGGGCCGCGATTATCGTCGCCAGCAGGCCGCCGGCGCGCAAGCCGCCCGCAAGCGCCGCCGTTAACAGCGCAATCATCATCAGCGCCGGCGCCCCGATCGCCAGAAGGAGGGCGGCGATAACGCCCTGACCAAAGGGAACGCCAAGCATCGCGAGAAAAAACGGCGATGCAATGATCATCGGCGCCGCCGCCGTTGCGCCAAGGACGCAGGCCTTGGCGAGACAATAATGAAATAGCCCGCCCTGCTCCGCCGCGAATGTCCGCAGCGAGCCGTCGCGCAAATCGCTTTCGAAGATATCCGCCGCCGCGAACTGCACGGCGAGCGCCGCCGCCAGCCAAAGCGTCGCCGGCGCGACGGCAGAGAGCGCGGAAAGCTGCGGCCCGAATGCGATAGCCGCGAGCGCTGTAAACACGGCGAAAAAGAACAGCGCATAAAACCATCCGCCGCCGGAACGAAATGCAATTTTCAGATCACGGGACGCAACCGCGCCCGCAATGCGCAAAAAATGGCTCATCGGCCAAGCTCCAGCCGCTTGAACCCGCCGCCCAGATCGTCATGCGTGGCGATAATCGATATACCGCCGCGCCGCCTGTGCCCATCCGTCAGTTGGCGAATGATCTCAACGCCGGCGCCGTCAATCGCCGCAGCCGGTTCGTCCAGCAGCCAGACCGGGCGGTTGGCCAGAACACTCCGCGCAAGCTCCAGGCGGCGGCGCTGTCCGGCGGAGAGACGGCTGGCGCGCAAGCCAGAAAAATCATCGCCGCCCACAGTGCAAAGCGCTTCGCGCACGCCTTCCTTCGCAGCGCCGTAGATGCGCGCCCAGAACTCAAGATTTTCCAGCGCAGTCAAAGACGGCTTCACGCTCGATTCATGACCCATAAAAAATATGGAATTCTCGAACGGCGTCGGGGATCGCGCCCCGCCAGAGGCCCATGTCAGCGCCCCTTCGACCGGCGCGAACAGACCGGCGAACATCGATAAAAGGCTGGATTTCCCTGATCCGTTCGGCCCGAATAGCTGCAACGCCTCGCCCGGTTTCAGCGAAAAAGTAACCCCCCGCACGATGGCCGCACCGGCGCGGTCGCATCCGGCGTTTTCCGCTTCAAACCCGATCTGTCGCGCGTATTCCTGCATGGGTGCTCCGGCGGTCCCAAAAAACTTCAGGCATTTGAACGGGTTTCGCTCGCCGCGCAACCGGCGCGCGACAATCGGCGCAGGCATTTCCGGTTTGAATCGCGCGCCGCCAAGCCTTAAATATTGTTTCATGAAGCCGATGCATCGCAATCGCCGACTGGGTTTTATCGCCGCCGCCGCCTTTATCCTCGGCGGCGCTGCGTGGCTTGTCTCCACGGCGCTCAGCCAGAATATCTCCTACTTTTATACGCCGAGCGAGGCGCAGGCCGAAGGCGTTACGCCGCATACGCGTATCCGCCTGGGCGGGCTGGTGGAAAACGGCAGCCTCGAACATGGCGACGGTCTTTCCATCTCATTCCGGGTGTCGGACGGCGAAGCGACCATGCCGGTTGCTTATAGCGGTATATTGCCCGACCTCTTCCGGGAGGGTCAGGGCGTGATCGCGCAAGGCGCATTCAATGAGGACGGCGTGTTTGTGGCCGAAACCATTCTCGCCAAGCATGACGAGAATTATATCCCGAAAGAACTGGAAGGGATTTCTCACGATGCGGCGAACGGCGTTTATACGCCGCCTGCGGATTAACCTTTGGTGCCGTAAATACGGTCGCCCGCATCGCCAAGTCCCGGCAGGATGTAACCCTTGTCATTCAATTCCCGGTCCAGCGCCGCTGTAATGATCGGGACGTCCGGATGCGCCTCTGAGAATTTCTCTACGCCTTCCGGCGCCGCGACAAGACAGAGAAACTTCATCTGCATGGCGCCGGCTTGCTTTAGTTCACTGGCCGCCGCGATCGCCGTGTTGCCTGTCGCCAGCATGGGATCGACCATGATGACTTGCCGTTCGTCCAGCTTGTCCGGCGTTTTATAATAATATTTGATCGCTTCGAGCGTTTCATGATCGCGGTAAACGCCCACATGACCCACACGCGCAGACGGGATGAGATCGAGCAATCCTTCCACAAGGCCATTACCGGCGCGCAGAATGGAGACAAAACAGAGTTTTTTGCCTTCCAGATAAGGCGCGCTGATCGCTTCCAGCGGCGTATCGATATCAATCTCGCCAAGCGCCAGATCTTTTGTCGCCTCACAGCCGAGAACAAAGGCGATCTCCCTCAGCACCTGCCGGAAATGCGCGGTCGGCGTTTGTTTATTGCGCAATATGGTCAGTTTGTGCTGGATCAACGGATGATCAACGATGGTCAAGGTTTTGCCCATGCCTGCCGCCTTTGTTGCTGGTTTCAACGACCGTGTTTATCAGGGATAGCACCGCCCTTGTCCATGAAGGAACCAGCACGATGCTGCATGATTTCGACCGCGACTTTATAGAACGCGCCTTCGCGCAGGCGAAAAAAAGCTATGACGAAGGCGGTCTGCCCATCGGTTCGGTGCTGGCGCGCGGGTCTGAGCTGATCTCCGAGGGTCATAACCAGCGCGTGCAGAACGGCGATCCGATCGCCCATGGCGAAATGGACTGCCTGCGCAAAGCCGGGCGGCAAAAAAGCTATCGCGACCTGACGCTCTATACGTCATTGTCGCCCTGCATGATGTGCTCAGGCACGATCGTGCAGTTTAAAATTCCGCGCGTCATTATCAACGACACGCAAAATTTCGGCGGCAATGAAGACTTCCTGCGTGAGCGCGGCGTTAACGTGATCGATGTCGCGCACCCTGCTTCGCTGGAATTGATGGCGAGATTTATAAGGGAAAAGCCGGAATTGTGGAACGAGGATATAATGGAGTGACTAGATCAGTGCACAGATTGCGTCCGTGAACGAACTTGTGGTGTCCTTTCCGCCAATATCGGCCGTACCGCGCCCTGAGCTCAGCGCTTTTGCAACAGCCGCGTCTATAGCGTCGGCGACCTCGCCAGCGTCGAGACTGTAGCGCAGCATCATCGCAGCGCTGAGGATGGCGCCTACAGGGTTGGCTTTGCCCTGCCCGGCGATGTCCGGCGCCGATCCGTGGATCGGTTCATACAACCCGCGCGTTCCCTCGCCCAGCGAGGCCGACGGCGCAAGCCCAATAGAACCCGGGAGCACTGAAGCCTCGTCGCTCAGGATGTCGCCGAAAAGATTCTCCGTCAGGATCACATCGAAATCAGCCGGCGCCAGAATGAGCTTCATGGCCATGGCGTCCACCAGCACATGGGATAATTCGACGTCGCTGTATTCAGCCGCATGTAACTCACTCACGGCTTTGCGCCAGAGCCGGCTCGTAGCCATGACATTGGCCTTGTCGACCGATGCAACCCTGCCGCTACGTTTGCGCGCCGTCTCGAAAGCGATGCGCGCCACGCGAGACACCTCCGCTTTCGTATAGAGACATTCATCGCTGGCCGTCTCATCGCCCTCCATGCGTTTGCCGAAATACATGCCGCCCGTCAGTTCACGGACGATTAAAAGATCAACGCCCCGGACGCGTTCCGGATTGAGCGGCGACAAATGCTCCATCCCGGCAGCGACGCTCACCGGCCGCAAATTGGCGTAAACCCCCAACGCCTTGCGCAAGTCCAGCAGGCCTTTTTCCGGACGGGGGCCGCCGCCGTCCCATTTCGGCCCGCCCACGGCACCGAGAAAAACTGCGTCGGCGTCGAGACAGGCGGCTTTCGTGTCCGCTGGAAAAGGATCGCCCGATGCATCAATGGCGGCGCCTCCGAACAGGCATTCGCGATATTCAAGCGACAGTGAAAACCTCTCGGCCGCCGCGTCCAGAATTTTACGCGCGGCGCCAGCGACCTCTGGCCCGACGCCGTCGCCGGGAAGAAATACGATGTTTCTTGTCATGATCTCGACATTTCAAATTTTTCGATTTCAGGCAATTGATTGAATAGATGCCCCAGTTGATCGACGCCATTCAAAAGGCACTGGCGCGCAAAAGGCTCCATATCAAAATGCGCTTTTTCCCAGACGCTTAACGCAACAATTTGCCGTTCGAGATCAACCGTCGCCTCAGCACCCGGTGATTGAAGCAGACGCGCATGGGTTTTTGGATCGACTTCCACGGCGAGCAATCCGTTTTTCAGCGCGTTGCTTTTGAAAATATCGGCGATATCGGAACTGATAACGGCGCGAAAACCAAATCCATAGAGCGCCCAGGGCGCATGTTCGCGTGATGAGCCGCAGCCGAAATTCGGGCCCGCCACAAGAATTTTATGGCTTTCGGGATTATAGCCATTGAACACGGACGAATTTTTCGGCGACCCGTTTTCATCATAACGCCAATCGTAAAATACTGACTGACCAAGGCCTTCCTTGGAAGTAGTCGTCAAGAAACGCGCCGGAATGATCTGATCTGTATCGATATTTTCCTGCGGCAATACGACGGTGCGTGAAGTGAGCGTACTGAATGGTTCAAAAGACATTTAGGCGCTCTCCTTCATTTGCGTCAGATAAGGGCGCGGATCGGCAATGCGCCCTTCAATGGCGGAAGCGGCGGCGGTCGCCGGGCTCGCCAATACGGTTCTGACGCCCTTGCCCTGACGGCCGATAAAGTTTCGGTTTGACGTGGAGACAACAAGATCGCCTGGCGCGCCTGCGTCGCCGTTCATTGCAATGCACATGGAGCAGCCCGGTTCGCGCCATTGCGCGCCGGCGCCCGTAAAGACCTTGTCCAGCCCTTCGGCTTCAGCGGCGCGCTTGATCGCTTCCGATCCGGGCACGACAAGTGCAACCACCCCACTGCGCACCTTTTGTCCGCGCATGACCGCCGCCGCTTCCCGCAAATCCGAAAGCCGGGAGTTCGTGCAACTGCCGATGAAAACCCGGTTCACGGCGGCGCTGGAAAAAGGCGCGCCCGCCTCGAACCGCATATAGTCGGCGGCGTGTTTTTGCGCAGCCGTCTGCGGGGCAGGCGCGTTAGAATTGACCGGCGCGGCGGCGTCAGGCGAGACGCCAAAGGTGATCATGGGCTGAATGGCGCCCGCATCAATCCGCACTTCCTTGTCGAAAACCGCGCCGGCGTCGCTCGCCAGCGAGCGCCAGTCATTAACGGCGCTCTCCCATTCCTCTTGAGAGGGCGCGTAATCCCGGCCTTCCAACCATGCGAAGGTTTTTTCATCCGGCGCCACCATGCCGGAACGCGCGCCCGCTTCGATTGACATGTTGCACAGGGTCATGCGCCCCTCCATGCCAAGTGAGCGCACAGCCGCGCCGGCGAATTCAATAGCGTAGCCCTGCCCGCCATCGGCGCCGATTTCAGCGATCATGGCGAGCGCCATGTCCTTGGCCCCGGCGCCCGGCGTTAAATCACCGTCGAACGTCACCCGCATGGATTTCGGTTTTCTTTGCAGAACGCATTGCGTCGCCAGCACATGACCGACTTCGGTCGTCCCGATGCCGAAAGCGAGCGCGCCAAAGGCGCCGTGGGTCGACGTATGACTGTCGCCGCAGACAATGGTTTTGCCAGGCTGCGTCAGCCCGAGTTCCGGACCGATGACATGGACGATGCCGCGTCGCGGATCGCCCAGCCCCAAGAGCTCGATCCCGTGCCGCTCGCAGTTTGCAATCAGGGTTTCAACCTGGGTTTTCGCCTCCGGCGTCGCATAAGGCAACTCGCCAGCCGCGTTCGCCGGTAAGGTCGGCGTCGAATGATCGAGTGTGGCAATGGTGCGGTCCGGCCGGCGCACCTGCATCCCGCCTTCATTCAACACAGAGAAAGCCTGGGGCGAAGTCACCTCATGAATGAGATGCAGATCGATATAGAGCACCGCCGGCGCCTCGCGGGTCTCCTCCACAACGATGTGCCGCTCCCAGAGTTTGTCGAATAATGATTTCGCCTTGCTCATGATGCGGCCTTTTCCGACACGGCGCCGGCGCCGGCGCGGATCGCCGCCGCCTGGTTTACCGCCGCAACGAAAGCGGCGACGGCTGCGTCGGCGATATCGACCTCTTCCGCATTGCCGGAATAATGCTGGCCTTCAACCTCAATCACCGCTTCGGCGCGCACGACCCCTTCGGCGGCGATATGATTGAGGTCAAGCGAAAAAATATGGCCCGGCACATCGGCGATGGCGGTGACGGCGGCGAAAGCCGCATCGATTGGCCCCTCGCCTTCATGGGTCACCGTGCGCCGCTCGCCATTGTCATGCTCCATGGTGATGCGCGCATGAGGGCGCGTATCGTCTTCGAAATCCACGTGCAATTCTGTCTTACGCATGCGCCAGGGCCCGATGCGCCCGTCAGTCTCGGCGTTGCCTGTCACAATGCGGACAAGGTCGGCGTCCGTCACTTCGCGGCAGGTATCCGCAAGCCGTTTAAAGGAAGGAAAAATATCCTCGATTTTCTGCTTTGAGACATTAAAACCCAGCGCTTTCACGCGGGCGGCGACAGCGTGTTTGCCTGAATGTTTGCCAAGCACAATAGAGTTTGACGGCATGCCGACCGATTCCGCATCCATAATTTCATAGGTGCGCTTATCCGCGAGAACCCCATGCTGGTGGATGCCGGCTTCATGGGCGAAGGCGTTCTTGCCGACCACCGCCTTGTTGCGCGGGATCGGGTTATGCGTCACGCGCGCCAGCGCCGTTGAGGCGGCGAAAATTTTTGTCGTGTCGATCTGCGTTGAAAGATTGAAGAAATCCCGGCGCGTCGCCAGCGCCATCACCGCTTCTTCCATGGAACAGTTGCCTGCGCGCTCGCCGATACCGTTGATCGCGCATTCAATTTGCCGCGCGCCGCCGCGCACGGCCGCCAGCGAGTTGGCCACCGCCATCCCGAGATCATCGTGGCAGTGAACAGAGAAGGTCACGCGCTCCGCGCCTTTGGCGTTCTCCGTCAGATAGCGGAACAGGTCGGTGATTTCCTCTGACGTCGTATAGCCGACCGTATCGGGGATATTGATGGTTGACGCGCCGGCTTCAATCGCCGCTTCCACGGCTTCAATCAGATATTCACGCTCGGTGCGGATGGCGTCTTCCGGGGAGAATTCCACATCGTCGCAGGCCGTGCGCGCAAAGGCCACGACCTCAGCGATCTGCTTCAAAATCTCATCCTTGGACATTTTCAGCTTGGCGTCGCGATGCAAGGGGCTGGTTCCGATAAATGTATGAATCCGCCTTTTCGCCGCCGGTTCAATGGCGCGAGCCGCCGCCTCGATATCGCTCCTGTTCAACCGCGCCAGCGAGCCG
The DNA here is from genome assembly GCF_965228385.1 of Hyphococcus sp. GTDB lineage: Bacteria > Pseudomonadota > Alphaproteobacteria > Caulobacterales > Parvularculaceae > Hyphococcus. Next base: position 1,441,895 of record NZ_OZ245810.1, read on the forward strand.
ATGACCGGGCCCTCGATTTCGCTTGCTATTGTCTGCACCGCGGCGGCGTCGCCCGGAGACGCGGCTGCAAAGCCCGCCTCGATAATATCCACGTTCAGCGCCTGCAATGCGCGCGCAACGATAAGCTTGGCGTCGGTCGACATTGAAAAACCCGGCGCCTGTTCGCCGTCGCGCAGCGTCGTGTCAAAAATTTTTACATGCGCGTCATCTCTCACTTTCGCGCTATTCGTATCCGATTTTGAATTTGTCATTTTGTATTTCTCTATAGCCTGTTGCTGATTCACCCATTTATTGCGCGCGGCGATTAGCGCCGCGCGGGGCTAAGAAGCAGATTTACAGGATATGAATGTCTATGCGTCACGGCTAATCCTTCTCGACGCCGCGGCGGATGGACAAAACGCCGGTGCGGGAAACTTCGCTCAACCCCAGCGGTTTCATAAGGTCGATAAAGGCGTTGATCTTGTCCCGCGCGCCGGTGATTTCAAAGACAAACGACGTGTGCGTTGTATCGAGGACGCTGGCGCGGAAAACATCGGCGAGCCGCATGGATTCGACGCGCTGCTCGCCTTCATTGACGACCTTGATCAGCGCCAGTTCGCGCTCAAGCGCATCTTTCTCCGCGCTGACGTCGATCACCCGTCGCACAGGCACGAGCCGCCCGAGCTGCGCTTTGATCTGTTCTATTTTCGCCGGCGTGCCGTTGGTGACGACAGTGATGCGGGATGTGTGTTTTTCCACGTCGGTTTCAGCGACGGTCAGGCTTTCGATATTATAGCCGCGCGCGGAGATGAGCCCGACAACGCGGGACAAAACCCCCGGCTCGTTATCGACAATAACAGCGATGACGGCTTCAGCCGCCGCACCCTGATCGGGCGTGACCGGATAAACAGACTGGGAAGGCGCGTTTGGCGTCGAGGTTTGCGCGGTCATACCAGCACCTTTCCTGCATCGCTGACTTCATCGCCCTTGACCTCGCCGAACAGCATTTCGTTATGCGCCGCGCCCGACGGTATCATTGGAAAGACGTTTTCTTCCTGCGTCACCACGCAATCGAAAAGCACCGGCTTGTCGCTATCGATCATTTCACGGATTTTATCGTCGAGCTCATCCGGGGTTTCCGCACGTATGCCATGGCCGCCATAAGCTTCGGCAAGTTTTACAAAATCCGGCAGGCTGTCGGAATAGGAATGCGAATAGCGCCCGCCGTGCAACAGCTCCTGCCACTGGCGCACCATGCCGAGATAAGCGTTGTTCAGGATGAAGATCTTTATGGGCAGACCATGCTGAACCGCCGCTGACATTTCCTGCATGGTCATCTGCACCGACGCGTCGCCCGCAATGTCGATCACCAGCGCGTCCGGGTGCGCCGCCTGAACGCCGAGGGCTGCGGGCAGACCGTAACCCATGGTGCCGAGCCCGCCGGAGGTCATCCAGCGATTAGGCGCGTCAAAATGAAAGTGCTGCGCCGCCCACATCTGATGCTGGCCAACTTCTGTAGTAACGTAAACATCCCTGCCGCGCGTGAGGGCGTAGAGCCGTTCAACGGCATATTGCGGTTTGATCCGGTCTTTTGACGGCGTGTATTGAAACGATTTTTTCGCACGCCAGCCGCCGATCTGTTTACACCATGCGTCGATCCGCTTGCGATCGTGTTTTTCCTGCGCTTCGCGGGCGTTCCATTCCGTCAGCATTGCTTCCATCACGGCGCCGGCGTCGCCGATGATGGCGATATCAACCGGCACGTTTTTATTGATAGAGGACGGATCAATGTCGATGTGAATTTTTCGCGAATTGGGAGAGAACGCATCCAGCCGGCCCGTGACCCTGTCATCGAAACGGGCGCCGATCGCGATCATCAGATCGCAATCGTGCATGGCGTTATTGGCTTCGTAACTGCCATGCATGCCCAGCATGCCAAGCCATTGCGGATGGGAAGCGGGGAACGCGCCAAGCCCCATCAGGGTGGATGTAACGGGAAATCCCGTCGCGTCCGCCAGCGCGCGCAATGTTTCGCTTGCCTGCGGACCCGCATTAATAACGCCGCCGCCCGTATACAGCACAGGGCGGCGCGCATAGCGCATCAAATCAACAAGCTGATCGATTTTTGTCTTGTCGATCTGCGGCGTTTCAATGCAATTGCGATTGTTGGCGTTATCGCGGGAGACATAGGGCGCTTTTTCAAACTGAACATCCTTCGGGATGTCGATCAGGACCGGGCCGGGCCGCCCGCGCCGCGCAATATGAAAAGCCTCATGCACCGTGTTCGATAATGTATGCGCCGACTCCGCCAGATAATTGTGCTTGGTGCACGAACGGGTAATGCCGGTCGTGTCGCATTCCTGAAACGCATCCGTGCCGATCAGCGGGCGCGCCACCTGACCAGTGATGCAGACAATGGGAATGGAATCCAGCAAAGCATCCGCCAGCCCCGTCACCGCATTGGTGGCGCCGGGACCGGACGTCACCAGCGCCACGCCAACCTTGCCGGTGGAGCGCGCATAGCCCTCCGCCGCATGGAGGGCGCCCTGTTCATGACGCATTAGAACATGGCGGATCGTATTGCGCGCATAGAGCGCGTCGTAAATCGGCAAAACGGCGCCGCCCGGATAGCCGAAAATCACCTCCACGCCCTGCTCCTCCAGCGCATCGAGAAGTAGCTCCGCACCGGCTTTCGCCAGCGCGGCGGGCCTGGTCTTTTGCTTTGCAACCGGAGACGTCATGGGAATGTCCTCAAGCCTAATTGATGTTGGCGTCGGGCTTCAGCCACGGCATGCGGGCGCGCAATTCCTTGCCCGTTTTTTCAATCGGATGGTCAAGATCGGCCTGCAGCATCTGGTTGTAACGGACTTTGCCCGCCTGGTTTTCCATGATCCAGTCATGGGCGAAGGAGCCGTTCTGTATGTCTTTCAGCACCTCGCGCATACGCTGCTTGGTTTCTTCATTGACAACACGCGGCCCGGAAACGAAATCGCCGTATTTCGCTGTCTCGGAAATAAATTTGTGCATGCCCTCAAGTCCGCCTTCATAAAACAGATCAACGATGAGCTTTAGCTCATGCATGCATTCGTAATAGGCGATCTCCGGCTGGTAACCGGCTTCCACAAGCGTTTCGAACCCGGCGATGACGAGTTCGGATGCGCCGCCGCAAAGTACGGCCTGCTCGCCAAACAAATCCGTTTCGGTCTCTTCCTTGAATGTCGTTTCAATCACGCCGGCCGTGGCGCCGCCGATGAGGCTGGCGTAAGCGAGCGCCTTGTCCTTGGCCTTTCCGCTTGCATCCTGGTGCACGGCGAACAGGCAAGGCACGCCCCGCCCGCGCTCATATTCGCGCCTTACAAGATCGCCGGGGCCTTTCGGGGCCACCATGATAACGTCAACATTTTCTGGCGGCTGCACCCGGCCATAAAGCACGGTAAATCCGTGTGCGAATAAAAGCGCGTCTCCAGATTTCAAATGTGGCGCTATGTCTTCATTGAAGATTTTCTCATGCGTCATATCCGGCGTGAGGATCGCAATCAGTTTTGCGCCGTCGCAGGCTTTCGACACGGAGGCGACTTCCAGTCCGTCTTCGGCGGCGCGTTTGGCGCCGGGCCCGCCTTCACGCACGCCGACGACCACATCGCAGCCGGAGTTTTTCAGGTTCAGCGCATGGGCGCGGCCCTGACTGCCGTAACCAATAACGGCGACCGGTTCGGATTTGATCAGTTCCGGGCTTGCGTCGTCTTCCGTATAGACTTTCATGTTTTTCTTCCTTCAGTCGTTCAGCGGTTGAATAGTGACGGCGCCTTTTGACGCCGACGAAACGAGTTTTGCGAATTTGTCGTATGCGCCGCCCATACGCTTTGGCGGCCGTGGTTTGTATGCGGCCTTGCGCGCCGCCCAGTCGATATCAGCGTCAATCCGGCGCGCTTCAGCATCAATACTGATCACGTCGCCTTCCTCGATAAGGCCGATCGGTCCGCCGGCGGCGGCTTCCGGCGCGATATGACCGATGACAAAACCGTGGCTGGCGCCTGAAAAGCGTCCATCGGTCATCAGCGCCACCTTGCCGGCGAGACCCTGTCCGGCGATCGCCGCCGTAACGGCGAGCATTTCACGCATGCCGGGTCCGCCCTTCGGCCCCTCATGCCTGATGACCACAACATCGCCTTCCTTGATGTCGCGGTTGGAGACGGCGGCGAAGGCCTCTTCCTCGCTGTCGAAAACGCGGGCGATGCCTTCAAATGCAGCGTCAGCATATCCGGCGGTTTTCAGGACCGCTCCTTCGGGCGCCACATCGCCGTATAAAATGCGCAAACCGCCGGTCTTTTTCATGGGCGCGTCTACAGTGCGGACAATTTCCTGCCCTGGCTTTTCTTCCGCGCGCGCCAGTTCTTCAAACAATGTCTCGCCGCTGACTGTCGGCGTTTCGAAAATTGCGCCGCCTTCCATCAACCGTTTGCCAAAAAGCCGAACGCCGCCCACTTCATACAAATCTTTCGCGAGAAACCGCCCGCCCGGCTTGATGTCGAGGATCACCGGCGTCGAGCGGGAAAGCGCGTCAAACAAATCGATTGAGAACGGCACGCCGGCTTCCGCGGCGATCGCTGCAAGATGCAATACCGCGTTCGTCGATCCGCCGCTGGCGACGACAGACGTGGCTGCATTCTTCAGGCTGGCTTCGGTAATGAAACGCCGCGCCGTAACGCCGGCGTTGACCAGCTTTACAGCTAGTTCGCCGCATCGCGCGGCTTCGGCCGATTTTGCTTCATCCGTCGCCGGCGGGTCGCCGGCGCCGATAGGGGCGAGCCCTAAAAACGCCAGCGCCATGGCCATGGTGTTCGCCGTAAACTGGCCGCCGCATGCGCCTGCGCCGGGGCACGCCGCGCGTTCAATCTGGTCAAGTTCCGCGTCCGAATAATCACCCTTGGCGTGCGCCCCGACAGCCTCGAACACGTCCTGAATTGAAAGATCTTTTTCCTCGCCGCGAAACTTGCAATGGCCCGGCAAGATGGTGCCGCCGTAGAAAATCACGCCGGGAATATCCATCCGCGCCAGCGCCATCGCCGCTGCGGGCAAGGTTTTGTCACAGCCGACCAGAATCACCGCGGCGTCCAGCGAGTGTCCGCGTACGGCGAGTTCTATGGAATCAGCGATTACTTCGCGCGAGATCAATGAGGCGCGCATTCCCTCGCCGCCCATGGTGATGCCGTCGGAAACAACAATGGTGTTGAAGTCGACGGGCGTGCCGCCGCCTTTGCGAACGCCTTCGCGCACCGGCGCCGCCAGCTTGTCGAGATGCATGTTGCACGGCGTAACCGTGGACCAGGTATTGACGACGGCGATCATCGGCTTGGCGAGATCTTCATCTTCAAGACCCGTCGCACGCAGCATCGCGCGGGCCGGCGCCTTGGACGGGCCCTTGGTAATCGCGTCAGATCGTTTTGTTCTCTCGTCGCTCATCCGTTCTTTCCCTCGAACGGAACCGCCAGACATAAAAAAACCCGCTTCCTTTCGGGAGCGGGGTGTCTGGAGTTCCGTGCTGCTTTCTAGCGCGCGGGCTCCATCGCCGCTCCCCGGAAGGGGCTAATAAGGAGTACGACCACCACTAGCAGGCTCACAGACAACATCACCGGGCTCACGGCCGAAACCGCGCCTTCTCCCGCTGAAATTATCCCCGCCATCCCGGCCATGACATTACCTTGTTTTGCGCTTTTTTGCTGCGCTGCACAGCGCTTACAACAGGAAGCCGTTAACAAACAAGCAAAAAATGCCTCTTTTTTCGATTTTCTTCGCCGGAGTATACGCATCGCGCCGCATGGTAGCAGATTATGCTATTGATCGATTCTGCTGTCCAAGACCTGGATATCACGGCCTTACCTGCCCTGACCCGCGCACGATGTTTTTGTAGGTCGTCAGCTCTTCCACGCCCACCGGTCCGCGCGCGTGAAGCCGCCCGGTGGCGATGCCGATCTCTGCGCCCAGGCCGAACTCCCCGCCATCGGCGAACTGGGTTGAGGCGTTGTGCAAAACGATGGCGCTGTCCACGCCGGCGATAAACGCCTCAGCCGTCTCGTTATTTTCCGTGACAATCGATTCCGTATGCCCGGAGGAATATTGCGCAATATGCGCGATTGCGCCGGAGACGCCGTCCACTACAGCCGTCGACAAGACAGGCGCCAGATATTCTGTACGCCAATCTTCGTTACTGGCGGGCGTCGTCTTGGGGTCGAGTTTCACTATGGCCGCATCGCCGCGCAGCTCACAGCCCTTTGCCCGCAACGCCCCGGCGATAACGGGCCAGATTGATTCCGCAACCGTCCGGTCAATCAATAATGTTTCGGCGGCGCCGCAAACGCCTGTCCGCCGCATTTTCGAATTAACGGCGATCTCCACGGCCTTTTGCGGATCGGCGTCGCGATCAATGTAGACATGACAAATCCCGTCAAGATGCGAGAGCACCGGAACACGCGCGTCCGACTGAACGCGCGCAACCAGCGATTTTCCCCCGCGCGGGATTACCAGATCGATATTGCCGTCAAGACCGGAGAGGAGCGCGCCAACGGCGTCGCGGTCAGGCGTTGTGATAAATTGCGCCGCATGTTCCGGCAGGCCCGCGCGCGTTAATCCTTCTGCGAAACAGTCGAACAATATCCGGTTGGATTCGATGCATTCCGAGCCGCCACGTAAAATGACGGCGTTGCCGGCTTTCATGGCGATCGCCGCCGCATCGACGGTGACGTTTGGCCGGCTTTCATAAATCACAGCGATGACGCCGATCGGCGTTCTGACGCGCTCTATATGAAGACCGTTCGGCCGCGTCCAGCGGGCGATGCTTTTTCCGACCGGATCGTCAAGCGTTGCGATATCTTCCAGCGCGCGCGCCATGCCTTCGATCCGCGCGCCGTCGAGCATCATCCTGTCGAGAAACGAGTCCGCAATGTTTTTCGCCTTCGCAGCATCGATTTCCGAAGCGTTAACAGACAGGATTTCGTCCGCCCTCATACGGATCGCCGATGCGGCGTTATTCAGCGCGGCGTTCTTGTGCGCCGTAACCGCACACGCCATCGCGCGCGCCGCCCCTCTGGCGCGAACGCCGATGGCGTTCATGTATTCGGCAAGCGATCCATATGCCGCTGATGCGTCCGCCATCTAATCCGCTTTCAAAATCAAATCGTCTTTTTCTATTACCGCCGGACGGCGCCGGTAGCCAAGGATCGATTCAATCTGATCCGACCGCTGGCCGGCGATTTTTTTGATGTCGCGCGCGTCAAAAGCCGACAGGCCCTTGCCGATGATCTCGCCTTCCGGCCCGGATATCTCGATGGCGTCGCCGCGTGAAAACGTGCCGGTCACTGCGGTGATCCCCGCCGGTAGCAGGCTGGCGCCGCTGCGCAAAGCTTTGGCTGCGCCCTGATCCACCCGCACGGCGCCTGCGGGTTTCAGCCGTCCGGCGATCCACTGCCGGCGGGCGCGGTCGCGCGTATTGGACGGGCGAAACAGCGTCGCCGCGCCGCCCGTCAGAACAGCGTTCAGGGGATAATCGATCAACCCCGGCGCGATCACAGTGGCGCATCCGGCGCCGCAGGCGATTTTCGCCGCGGCGATTTTTGACGCCATGCCGCCCGCGCCGACGCCTGCATCCTGATTGGGTCCGGCGGCGGCGCTTTCTATTTCAGGCGTAATAACATCGACAACAGATATGTGGCGCGCAGACGAGTCGCGCCGCGGGTCCGCCGTATACAAACCATCAATGTCTGACAGAATCACCAGCAGGTCCGCGCCGATGAGCTGCGCCGCATGCGCCGCCAGCCGGTCATTGTCGCCATAGCGGATTTCACTGGTCGCAATAGTGTCGTTTTCATTGATCAGCGGCAATGCGCCAAGGTCCAGCAGGGTGCGCATGGTCGTGCGCGCATTAAGGTAACGGCGGCGTTCTTCTGTATCGTCAAGCGTCAGCAGGATTTGCGCGACATGAATATCATGCGGCGCAAATGCGGCCTGCCATGCTTCGGCGAGCGCCACCTGTCCCGCGGCGGACGCCGCCTGTTTTTCATCGAGCCTCAGTGATCCGGAAAGGCCAAGCTTTTTGCGCCCGAGCGCAATGGCGCCGGACGTCACAACCGCAACCTCAACGCCCTCGCTTCGAAGCCTCGCAATATCAATCGCCAGCGCCGAAAGCCATGCGCTGCGAACAGCGCCGGCGTCGCCGCAAAGGATGGCGGACCCGACTTTAACGACAAGCCGTTTCGCCGCGTGCGCGGCCGCTGCGGCGTCAGACGCCGCACTGAATGTTTCCGGTGAAGACATGAAACGTCTTCTAGTTGAAAAATCCGCTGCGGCGCAAAGAATTTTCCGGGCGTTCGATATTCCGCGACGGTTTCAAACGCGCGATTTTTTCTAGATCGGAAAAGATACTGCCGACCGTGGGCGCCCGGCCCGCGCCCTTGCCTTCGCAGGTGAAGGCGCGACCGTCGGCGTTCGCCACCCGTAACGCATTGCCTTCTTTTTCCACTTTGCGGAAAAACGGATCGTCATCGACCCGCGCGAAAGTCACGCGCGCGGCGATTTCTCCATCCGGGCGGCGTGAAATCTGTGCAAGCTGCTTCCACACGCCGCCGCCCTTGACGAAGCTGTTCGCCCGCTCCGCTGTTAAAGGCTCTACCTGAATGGCGTCGAGATCGATTTCGTGCCCGAACGCCTCATAGGTCAGGATTGAAATCTTCGCCCGGGCATCTTCGCCTGAAAGATCCGCCGTCGGATCAGGCTCGGCAAATCCGGCATCTTGAGCGCGCTTGACCGCTTCGCCAAATGCGGCGCCGTTTTTCATGGCCGACAGAATAAAGTTCACCGTGCCGTTCAAAATGGCGGCGATCTCTCGCGGATCGCCCTGTTCGCGCGCGCGCTGAACGGTTTCCACCATGGGCGCGCCGCCGCCGACTGACGGCGAATAGGCAAGCACCGCGTGGTTTTGTTCGGCGTGCTTGTGCAGCAGCGCCAGTGCGCCGGCGATCGCCTGTTTGTTTGCAGTGACAATACTGACGCCCTGCGCCAGCGCCGCCTCGATCAGGCGCCGCCCCGCTTCGCCTGACGGCAAGGCGTCGACGACAACGTCCGGATGTTCGACCAGCATCACCGCCGGGTCTGAGTATGTCCGCAGGGTTTTTAAAGATACCGCGCGTGTCTTTGCGGGATCACGCACAAGCGCCGCACACAATGCGTAGGGTATATCTTCCTTCGCCAGTTCAAGCGCGGCGCCTTCTCCAATAACGCCAAGACCGGCCACAGCGACGCGAAGGCGCCTCGACGCCGGCGCCCCGCTTCCGTTACTGAATGATAATTCCTTGTCTTCTACATCTAGGCACATTTGCTTGCCGCCCCCTTTGACAGATACGCCACATTGTCTGCGCCCGATGCAAAATCGAGCGCCGTAAATATATCTCGCACGAGATCGTCCGCATGCTCAAGCCCGATGGAAAACCGGACCAGACGATCGGAAATGCCGGCCACCTTGCGCGCCTCCGGCGTCATCGCCGCATGGGTCATGGTCGCCGGCGTGCACACCAGGCTTTCAAAGCCGCCGAGCGATTCCGCAATGGTGAAGATATCAAGGCGGCGTAAAAGTTCGATTACGTCAACGCCTTGTGCAAATTCCACGCTGAACATGGCGCCGAAGCCTGCCTGCTGGCGTTTCGCCACCGCGTGGCCGGGATGATTTTCAAGGCCCGGATAGTAAACGTTTGCGACGCGGTCATCGGCGGCCAGCGCGTTAACCACATCATGGGCGGTTTTCTGCTGGCGTTCGATACGCGGATAAATCGTGCGCAGGCCACGCAGCGTCAGGAACGAATCGAACGGCGCGCCGGTTACGCCGGTGCAGTTCGCCCACCAGGCGAGTTCCTCGCCAAGCTCAGGCGTTCTCGCGATAACCGCCCCGCCGACCACATCCGAATGGCCGTTAATGAATTTCGTCGTCGAGTGGACGACGATATCGCAGCCAAGATCCAGCGGCTTTTGCAGAACAGGCGACAAAAATGTGTTGTCAGCCACGGTGATCGCGCCCGCTTCTTTCGCCAGCGCCACAACGGCGCGGATGTCGGTCACGCGCAACAACGGATTGGACGGCGTTTCGATCAGCACAAGTTTCGGCTGGCGCGCAAACGCGGCGGCCAGCTCTTCAGGGTCGGTCTGGTTCGCATAGGCGATATCGAAATGCCCGCGTTTCGCCCGCGCCGTAAACAGGCGATGCGTGCCGCCGTAACAGTCATGGGGCGCGAGCACGGTTTCGCCGGGATCCACAAGGTTGAGGATAAGATCAAGCGCCGCCATGCCGGAAGAGACAACGACGCCCCGCGCGCCGCCCTCCAGTTGCGCCAGCGCCTGTTCAAGCTGCGTGCGCGTCGGATTGCCGGAACGCGCATAGTCATATTGCGGTTTTTCCAGCGGATCGTTCCAGCCGTAATTCGCCGACAGGTGCAGCGGCGGCGAGACCGAATTAAAAGCGGGGTCTTCGGCGACGCCAGCGCCGGCGATAATGGTTTCCGGACGGAATTCTTCACTCATGACGTAGGCTCCTTTAGAAATTCGCTGATATGCGGACCGATAACGCCGGGCTCTTTCAGAAAGGCGTCGTGGCCGTAAGGGGATTCGATCTGGATGAACCGGCCGCCGGAGATAGCGCCGGCAAGGCGCTCCAGATCGGCAGGCGGCGACAGACGGTCGCTGGAAACGGCGATCACGAGTGTCTGCGCACCAATTTTTGACGTATCGGCGCGGTGACGATCAATGGAATCGGACAAGGTCAGATAGCGCGGCGCCTTCATGGCATAGGCCTCGCCGCGCGCCACGAGATATTCACAAATGTCGTATGGATCGCCCGCAGCGCCGCCCCTTGGCGCGCTCGCGAAGCGCGTTCCGAATTCTTCCGGCGTGCGATACGACACCATGGCGAGCTGGCGCGCCAGCGCAACGCCCGCCTGCGCGTCGCCGGCCTTTTCCGCGAATTCGATAATCCGCCGCTGCACGCCGCGCTGCGCCGTCGCAGCCGGATTTGGCCTGTCCGGCGCGGAAATCGCCACGACTTTTTTAATCCGTTCGGGGAACAGTTCCGCAAAACAAAGCGCGACCATGCCGCCATAAGAAGCGCCGACAAAAGCCTCTACGGTTTCAACGCCGATAATGTCGAGCGCATGGCCCAGCGCGCGGGCCTGGTCTTTCGTTGAGATTGTGCGCGCCGCCTCGCCGTCGCCGGGCAGGAAATCAAATCCCACAAGACAAAACCGGTCAAGGTCGATGGCGCGGCCGGCCCCGGCGAAGTCCCGCCACCAGCCGGTTTCTTCGGCTGTATCGGCGACATTGCGGCCGGCGGAGACGCCGCCCGCCGCGATCACGACCGGCTGCGTCAGGTCGCCGTAAACGCGCACGGTCAGTTCAGGTTTCGACAGGCGCTCGCCGCTGTCCAGTTCGATGTCGCCAGGCAAAAAGACGCTGACTTCGCAAAACGACACCGTTTTGCGACACGCGCTCTCTTCGGTTTTTGTCTGCGCGGTGGTCATCGTTAGTCTCTCGCGTCATTTCCAAAACCGGACCCCGCAAAATGCGCGGCCAACTCATGTTCAGAAATTCGCTAGAGACCTCATCGGACGATCATGACGTCGTTCGTCGTCCGACTCATCTCTCGAGGATCGCCCCTCGAAGGAATTGGCACCTTTCCACGAAAATCGGTCGGATTTTCCGGCGGTTGCCCCAGCGTCAACGGGCCTGTCCCTCGGCTGGTCTTGATGAGTTACCGGCGGTCTTACTTCGCAACTGCGAAGCCGTCAACAGGATATTTTATAGGAACGCTGAAATTGGCAGATACTACTACTTTATTAGCATTTTTTCCAATTGCTGATTTTTTGGTCACGTCCGCCATGACGTGCTGATGGATTGCGTCATTCTATCGTAATTCTCTTTCCAACTTCGATCCGGAAAGCATCTCAATGCTTGCTCGTGTCAAAATGCGCCGCCGGCTTTCTACATTCACCCCACCAGACTGAACGGCGAGGCGTGATTGATCTTCAGGCGTTCTTCCAACGTCGTGCGCACCAGAATATGCGGGCCGTTCATGAACTCCTTCGGCGTGCGCCCGTTGAACAGCTTGAACTCCCTGATGAAATGCGCCTGATCGTAATAGGCGGCGCGCGCAACGTCCCGCCAGTCGTCGAGACTTTGCCAGGTCAGCCGGTTCGCCGCATGCAGCGCGCGAAACTTGCGGTGCAGCTTTTTCGGGCCTGAGCCGAAATAGGACTTACACAGACGTTCGACCTGGCGGTGCGAGATATCCACATGATCCAGAAGATGATGAATTTCGTTCGGCTCCGGATCGACGATCCAGTCTGTCGCCTGATGAATAAACTCTTCATGCACGCTGCGATCATTATCGACCAGCGACAGGAACAGCGCATCGGCGGCGGCGATGACCCCCGCCTGATCCGGCGCATTGAAAATGGCGTCGACGCCGCCGCGCCGGCTCGCCGGAATGGCGTCGGTCAGCGGCATATGCTTATCCGCGGCGTCTTGAGCGCTCATGGAAAAGAGCCGCCGCCAGCCGAGCGGCGTGATGGCCGCGCCAAAGATCCGGGCGCCCGCCTCGAACCTGATTTTGCTGGCGCGATAGGTCGGTCCGCATAATGGCGCCGCGCCGGCATTGAAGGTCACCGCTTCGCCCGACAGCTCTGTCGTGACAGCCCCGTCCAGAATGAAGCGGGCATTGGCGATTTCGGCGCGCATGATATCGGAAATTTCATACGCAAACGCGACGAAGTAGTAGCTGCTGACGAACTGGCGCAAGGCCGGCGCCGGCTCAAAATACGAAAACTCCACTCCCCCGAGACTCCTCAGTTTTCTTTGAAAGCCTTTTTCAAATTTCTTGCAGCTTGCCGGATGCGCTGCTGGTTTTCAACCAGACCGATACGCACATGCCCTTCGCCGAATTCGCCAAAACCAAGGCCCGGCGCAACGGCGACGTCCGCCTTTTCCATCAGCATTTTTGCAAATTCAACCGAGCCCATTGTGCGGAATTTCTCCGGTATCGGCGCCCATGCGAACATCGACGCTTCAGGCCGCGGAACATCCCAGCCCGCCATGTGAAAGTGCTCGATCAGCGTGTCGCGCCGCGTCTTGTAAATGGAGCGGATCTCTTCGACGCAATCCCAGGGACCGTCGAGCGCCGCCACCGCCGCCACCTGGATCGGCGTAAAGGCGCCGTAATCGAGATAAGATTTGACCCGCGCCAGCGCCCTGATCAAACGTTCATTGCCCACCGCCATACCGACGCGCCAGCCGGCCATGGCGAAAGTTTTGGAGAGCGAGTTGATTTCAACGGCAATATCGCGCGCGCCGTCCACCTGCAGGATCGATGGCGGCGGCGCATCGCCAAAATAAATTTCGCCGTAGGCCAGATCGGACAGGATATAAATATCGTGCTTCTTCGCGAGCGCCACGGCTTCCTTGTAGAAATCGAGACCGACCGCCTGCGCCGTCGGGTTTGACGGATAGTTCAAAACCACCGCACGCGGTTTCATGTGTGAGATTTTGATGGCGTCGGCGAGGCCCTGAAGATACGCCTCGGGCGACGGCGCCGCCACCGGCGCAATCACGCCGCCGGCGATAATGAACCCGAAAGCGTGAATGGGATAAGCAGGATTGGGCGCCAGAATGACGTCGCCGGGCCCGGTAATGGCCTGCGCCAGATTGGCGAAGCCTTCTTTCGAACCGATGGTCGCGACAATTTCCGTTTCCGGCGACAGTTTCACATGAAAACGCCGCTCATAATAGCGCGCCATGGCGCGCCTCAGCCCGATGATCCCCCGCGAGACGGAATAGCGGTGCGCTTTCGGATTGCGCGCCGTCTCCACAAGCTTCTCGATAATATGCGGGGGCGTTGGCATATCGGGATTGCCCATGCCGAGATCGATAATGTCCCGCCCCTCGCTGCGCAGCTTTGCTTTCAGCGCGTTCACTTCCTCAAAGACATAAGGCGGAAGCTGTTTGATGCGGTGGAATTCTTCGATTGTTGACGACAAGAATAACTCACATGTTACGGCAGTGTTTCTTTTCACTCATCCAAAATTATCTTCGGCTACATCATGCATACAACTATATCCGTCTCATACTCTCCATCGGGTAATTTTTTGTGAAGTTCATAATTCGCTTTACAAACCCTGTCTGATTTCATTGACGCACATGAGAGGTAATCGCCATTAGAATTTTCAAACCAATTTGTATTCTCAGTATTTTCTGAATCCAGGACGCTCGGATATGATGGCGTGCGGACCCAACCATCGGCAACCAAATCATAGTCGCAGATCGAACTGCTGCTGGCGCAGGCTGACATACAAAATAGAACTCCGGCTAAGAAGCGCGCCATTTATTTCTCCAATTGCCGCCGGTGGGAAACGACTTCAACTCCTTAAGTTTTGCGCCACCTTAATTAAACAGAATTGAACTTCATGCTGATTTGGCGGCGGCTTCCAGCTTTTTTTGCCGGGCGAGTATTTCGCGCGGTTCAATAACCCAGAATTTCGCGCGCGCATTCGCCCAGTCGTCGAGAAGACGGCGCGCTTTCGCGGATTTGGTTTCACGCCAGTGCCTTTCGATCAACTCCAGGCACTGGTGATCGTCATCGCTGTCGATAAAGCCGCGCACGGCGACGCTTTCAGGATTAACGAGGTCTTCAAAACCGCCCTCTTCATCGAAAACATAGGCCCGCCCGCCCGTCATGCCCGCGCCGAAATTCGCACCCACGGGGCCCAGCACCACTGCGACGCCCCCGGTCATATATTCGCAGCCATTGGTGGAGCATCCTTCGATAACGGTTTCGGCCCCTGAATTCCTGACGGCGAACCGCCCGCCCGCGCGGCCGGCTGCGAACAGCGCCCCTGACGTCGCGCCGTAAAGACAGGTATTGCCGATGATCGCGTCGTCTTCGCCCGCCTCGGCGTTGGCGGGCCGGACAACGATTGTCGCGCCCGACAGGCCTTTCCCCACATAGTCATTCGCATCGCCGTCGATAATCATTTTCAATCCGTACGCTGAGAAAACGCCCAGGGACTGCCCGGCGGAGCCCTTCAGCCGCAATGTCACATGATCATTGGTCAGATCTTCAGGCTTGAACCGGCGCACGATTTCCGACGATATGCGCGCGCCGATCGACCTGTCGGTATTCTTGACGGGAAATGAAAGCTGTAGTTTTTCGCGGCGTTCATAAAACGGCGCCAGTTCATCGGCAATACGCTGGTCGAGCGTATCGACGACGTCCTGTCGGCCTTCGCGTTTTGAGCGTTTGGGCCGCTCGCCGGCGTCCACCAGCGTCAGGATCGGGTTGAGATCGAGATCGTCCAGATGCGCGGCGCCGCGGCTGACCTGATCGAGCAGGTCCGCGCGCCCGATGATGTCTTCCAGACAAGAGGCGCCAAGGTCAGCCAGAATTTGCCGCGTTTCTTCGGCGATAAAGGTCATCAGGTGCACGACGTGCTCCGGCAGTCCGGGAAAGCGGCCGCGCAAATCTTCATCCTGCGTACACACGCCGACCGGACAGGTATTGGAATGGCACTGGCGCACCATCAGGCAGCCCATAGCGACAAGTGAGATCGTGCCGATGCCGAATTCTTCTGCGCCCAGCATGGCGGCGATCACGACGTCCCGGCCGGTGCGAATGCCGCCGTCGGTGCGCAGCGTCACCTGCTCGCGCAAATTGTTCAGAGTCAGAACCTGATGCGCTTCGGCGAGCCCCAGCTCCCAGGGTGCGCCGGCGAATTTAATCGAGGATTGCGGGCTGGCGCCGGTGCCGCCGACATTACCCGAAATCAGGATCACGTCGGCTTTCGCTTTCGCAACCCCGGCGGCGATGGCGCCGATCCCCGACGCGGAAACAAGTTTTACGCAGACGCGCGCGTCCGGGTTGATCTGTTTCAGATCGTAAATCAGCTGCGCCAGATCCTCGATGGAATAAATATCATGATGCGGCGGCGGGGAGATGAGCGTGACGCCGGGCGTCGAGTGCCGCATGCGCGCGATAAACTCGGTCACCTTGAAACCGGGCAGTTGACCGCCCTCGCCGGGCTTCGCGCCCTGCGCAACTTTAATCTCCAACTCACGGCACTGATTGAGATATTCAGCCGTGACCCCGAAACGGCCTGAAGCCACCTGCTTGATCGCGGAGTTGGCGTTGTCGCCGTTGGGAAGCGGTTTATAACGTTCCGGCACTTCGCCGCCTTCGCCTGAAACGGACTTGGCCCCAATGCGGTTCATGGCGATATTCAGCGCGCCGTGCGCTTCCGGCGACAGGGCGCCCAGCGACATGCCGGGCGTCACAAAACGGCGGCGGATGTCGTTCGCGGTTTCCACCTTGTCGACGCCGATCGGTTCTCCCTTGGGACGTGCGCGCAAGAGGTCGCGAATTTGCCCTGGCGGCTGGTCTTTCAGCGCTTGCGAATAGCGCGCATAGGCGCCGGCGTCGTCCTCGCGAACCGCCTTTTGCAGATCGTGAACGAGATCCGCTTCAACGATATGGCGCTCGCCGCTGCGCCGGTGCCGGTAAAAACCGCCCACCGGGAGCCGTGCGGCGTCGCTGTCCCAGGCCGACGCATGCAGTTCCACTGTCTTCGCCTCAAGACCCGCGAGACCGATGCCGGATATGCGGCTCGTCATGCCGGGAAAAAATTCCTCGACCAGCGTGCGCGACAGGCCGAGCGCCTCGAAATTGCATCCCCCCCGATAAGCGGAAATGACCGAGATGCCCATCTTGGAGATGATTTTCATCAGGCCGGCTTCGAGTGCGGTTTTATAATTCTTGGCGCATGTCCCGAGCGATAAATCGCCAAAACGGCCGGCCGCATGGCGCTGTGCAATCGAGTCAAACGCAAGATAAGGGCTGACAGCCGTTGCGCCGACGCCGACGAGAACAGCGGCGTAATGGGAATCGATACACTCCGCCGAGCGCACGATGATCGAGCAGAATGTCCTTACGCCAACTTTTGTCAGATGCGCATGCACCCCGCCCGCCACCAGAATCATGGGCGCTGCGACGCGGCCGCGTCCCTGATTTTCATCGGTCAGAACAATATGTCCGGCGCCGTCCTTTACGGCGGCGGCGGCTTCGCGCCGGATGCGCGTTAAAGCCGCCCGCAGCGCCTCGCCGTTTTTCTTGATATCCTTGACGTTGTAGGTGCAGTCAATCTCGACGATCTTCTCATCGAGCAGCCCTTCAAGGCGCGTGAACATGCCGTTTGTCAGAATCGGGCTTTCCAGTACGAACACATTGGTCTGCGTTTTATCCGTAACAAGAATATTGCCAAGGTTCTTGAAACGCGTTTTCAGGCTCATGACGCCGTCTTCGCGCAAGGGGTCAATCGGCGGATTTGTCACCTGGCTGAAATTTTGCCGGAAAAAATGCGAGAGCGGACGGTAGCGTTCAGACAGCACCGCGATCGGCGTATCATCGCCCATGGAGCCGATCGCCTCCTTGCCGGTTTCCGCCATCGGCCGCAAAATCAGATCCAGCCCTTCCAGGTCATATCCTGCGGACCCCTGACGGCGCAGCAATTCCTCGCCGTCAAAAAGCCGGTCCTCCGGTCCGGGACCGATTTTCGGCTCAAGCTCGACGATGTTTTCCAGCCATTCCGTATAGGGATGCTTTTCCGCAAGCAGATCGAGAATCTGCGGCGGCGTGTAGAATTTTGCGTTTTTCATATCAACCGCGATCATGCGGCCCGGCTCCAGCGAGCCGCGCTGCTTGACCTGCCGGCCTTCCAGCGGACACATACCGGTTTCCGAACCGACAGCGAGAATGCCGTCATCGGTGATCGCATACCGCAAGGGCCGCAAGCCGTTGCGGTCAAGTCCCGCAATCGCCCACTGACCGTCATAAGCGGCGATCGCGGCGGGTCCGTCCCATGGCTCCATCACAGCGTTGCAATATTCATAAAGCGCGCGCCAGCGTTCCGGCATGACTGAGGCGCGTTTTGACCAGGCTTCGGGGATAAGGAGCGTCTTGGCCATGGGGGCGGACCGGCCCGCGCGCACCAGGAGTTCGAAAACCTGGTCGAGTGTCGCTGAGTCAGAAGAGCCCGGCTGGATCACCGGTTTGATGTCGTCGCCATTGGCGCCGAAGACCTCGGCCGCCATTGGAATCTCGTGGCTCTTCATCCAGTTGACGTTGCCTTTGAGCGTATTGATTTCGCCGTTATGGGCGAGCATGCGGAAAGGTTGCGCCAGGCGCCATTCCGGAAACGTGTTGGTGGAGTAGCGCTGATGAAAAATCGCCACGCGGGAGACAAAACGTTCGTCTTTCAGGTCCGGATAAAAATTATCGATTTCCTGAGCGAGGAACATGCCTTTGTAGATGACGTCCTGCGACGACAAGGAACAGACATAAAGCTCATGCAGGCCGTCTTCTCTTGCGCGCTTTTCAATCCGTCTGCGGACAATATACAAAATCCGGTCAAGTTCGTCCTGCGAACGCCCTTTGGGATCGTAAAACAGGATTTGCTCGATTTCAGGGCGCGTTGCATTCGCCTTGGCGCCGAGGACCCGCGACTGCACCGGCACCTGGCGCCAGCCGTAAATGTAAAATCCGCGGCGCAGGATTTCCGATTCGACGATGGCGCGCGCGGCGTCCTGCGCGCGTAAATTGGTGCGCGGCAAAAACAGCATGCCGACGCATATATCCGCCTCGACCGCACTATGGCCGGTGCGTTCCACGAATGCGCGAAACAGCTCCTGCGGCACGTTGAGACGAATCCCCGCCCCGTCGCCGGTCTTTCCGTCCGCATCGACGGCGCCCCGGTGCCAGACCGCTTTCAGCGCCGCAATCGCCATCTCGACGATCTCGCGGCGCGGCTCAGCGTCAAGCGCGCAGACGAGACCGACGCCGCAAGCGTCATGCTCAGAAGACGGATCATAAGCGTTGGCGGCGATCAGGCGCTCGCGCTGGCTTACATAGGTCGAAACGCAGTCAGTCATGTTTTTTTACTTCTGTCTTATTCAGCGGCGAGCGGCGTGACGTTGGCCGTCTCCAGCTGTTTTACAATTGCGGCCGCGGCCTTGCGTCCGTCGACGATCGCCCAGACGACCAGAGATGCGCCGCGAACAATATCGCCCGCCGCATAAACGCCCGGCACGCTCGTCTGAAGCGTCGTGCTGTCCACGCGCAACGTGCCGCGCGGCGTCAGTTTCAAGCCGGGTTCGTCAAAAAGCGACGGCAAATCTTCCGCTTCGAAACCGAGCGCCTTGATCACCAGATCCGCTTTCAGATCGAATTCGGCGTTCTTGATCTCAACTGGCGCGCGCCGGCCGCTGTCGTCCGGTGCGCCGAGCTCCATGCGCGCCACGCGGATGCCCGCCGCCCGGGCGGCGTCGCCCATGACGGCTTTCGGCGACGCGAGCCATTCAAAAATGACGCCTTCTTCTTCGGCGTTCGCCGTCTCGCGCGCCGAGCCCGGCATGTTTTTCCGGTCGCGCCGATAGAGGCAGGTGACCGATTGCGCGCCCTGGCGCACCGCCGTCCGGACGCAATCCATCGCCGTGTCGCCGCCGCCAATGACGACAACCTGCTTGCCGGCGGCGTCGAGCGCGCCGCTTTCAAATTCAGGCACCGTGTCGCCGAATCCCTTCCGGTTGGACGCCGTCAGATAATCAAGCGCGGCAATGACGCCTTCATTGCCGGAACCCGGACAGGAGAGATCGCGCGCCTTGTAAACGCCGGTCGCGACCAGGACAGCGTCATGATCGGCGCGCAGCTCCGCCAGCGTGGCGTCGCGGCCGACTTCAAAATTGCGGACAAACTGCACGCCGCTTTTTTCGAGATGCGTTGTCCGGCGTTCAATCACATCCTTTTCCAGTTTGAAATTCGGAATGCCGTAAGTCAGCAATCCGCCCGTTCGGTCATAGCGGTCGTAAATCTTGACCTGGAAACCTTCCTTGCGCAGCTCCTCCGCCGCGGCGAGCCCGGCCGGCCCCGCGCCGATAACCCCGACCGATTGCGGGCGTTCCTGCACCGGTTTTACCGGCTTGATCCAGCCCTTTTCCCACGCCGTTTCGGTGATGTACTGCTCGACAGCGCCGATCGTCACGGTGCCGTGACCGGACTGCTCAATCACGCAGGAGCCTTCGCACAAACGGTCCTGCGGGCAGATGCGCCCGCACACTTCCGGCATATTGTTCGTTGCGGCGGAAAGCGCGTAGGCGTCTTCCAGCCGGCCCTCCGCGACCGCCTTCAGCCAGTCGGGAATATCATTGCCAAGCGGGCAGTGGTCAGAGCAAAACGGCACGCCGCACTGGCTGCAGCGTCCCGCCTGTTCCGATGCGCGCTCATCGGCGAAACGCGCATAGATTTCGTCAAAATCCCGGCGTCTTTCGCCGGGATTTCGCTTCTCTGGCGTTTCGCGATCACGCGAAACAAATTTTAACATCTCGTCTTTTATGTCAGCCTCCAAGCATGACGGCTTTCCAATTAGCTGGTCGCAAATTCCGGATAAGCTTCCAGACCAAGTTCAGATTTGTCCAGACCTATCCGTTCATCTTCATCGCTCGCCCTTACGCCAAGCGTATATTTGAGCGCAAGCCAGCATAATAAACTCACGGCGAACACGAATACGCCAATAACAACGACCCCGGTCAACTGCCCGAAAAATGTCACGCCGCTATTCGACAACGGCACAATCAACGTACCCCAGATCCCGCAAAACAGATGCGCTGGAATAGCGCCGACCACGTCGTCAATCTTGAACTTGTCAAGAACCGGCACTGCAAGCGTGACTATAACACCACCGACGCCGCCGATCAAAATGGCTTGCCAGATCGCCGGTTGCAGGGGTTCTGCGGTAATCGAGACAAGCCCGCCGATGGCGCCGTTCAACACAATGGTCAGATCGACTTTCTTGTAGAGAAGTTGCGTCAAAATCAGCGCGGAGACGACGCCCCCGCAGGCCGCCATATTGGTATTAACGAAAATTTTCGACACATCGGTGGCGTCGGATATTGTTCCGAGCGCCAGTTGCGAGCCGCCGTTAAAACCGAACCAGCCGAGCCACAGGATGAACGTGCCAAGCGCGGCGAGCGGCAGCGATGAGCCCGGTATGGGCGCAACCCTTCCGCCGACATATTTGCCGGCCCGCGGCCCGACCACCAGCGCGCCCGCCAGCGCCGCCCAGCCGCCCGTAGAGTGAACCAGCGTAGACCCGGCAAAATCGTCAAATCGCGCGTCAAGCCAGCCCGCGCCCCAGACCCAGCTTGCCTGGATGGGGTAGATGACGCCGGTCAGCACAGCCACAAAGATCAGGAAGGGAAAAAGCTTGATGCGTTCCGCCAGCGTGCCCGAAACAATCGACGCCGCCGTCGCGACAAACACCATCTGGAAAAACCAGTCTGAATGCGCAGAATATCCGTTGCCCAACGATCCGCTTTCATCGGCGCCCCAGAATATATTCAACGGCGCGATAATACCGCCTTCTCCAACGCCATAGATCAGATCATAACCTATGAGATAAACCATCAGACCCGCGACGGAATAAAGCGCGATATTCTTGACGCAAATGGTAGCGGCGTTCTTGGCGCGCACCAGCCCCGCTTCCAGCATGCAAAATCCCGCCGCCATGAACATGACGACCATGCCCGAGATCATGAATAGAAGCGTGTTGAAGACAAATACCGTCGCTTCTGACGCCTCTGGCTGCGCGGCTGCGGCTTCTGCTACGTCCTGTGCTGCGGCGCCGGACAGCATTGCAGCGCTCGCCGCCGTGATGATGACGGCTGCATTTTTATTGAATGTCATTGATTGTTTCCCGTCTGATTTATAGCGCGGCCGCGCCGGTCTCGCCTGTGCGAACCCGCACGACTTCCTGAAGATCAAGCACGAAGATCTTTCCATCGCCGATCCGGTCCGTTTTCGCCGAAGCGGTAATTGCTTCGACAACCCGGGCGGCCATGCTTGCCTCAACTGCAAGTTCGAGCTTAACTTTCGGTACAAAGTCCACCTGATATTCAGCGCCCCGATAGACCTCGCTGTGCCCTTTTTGCCGGCCGAACCCTTTAACGTCGGAAACCGTCAATCCTTCCACGCCAATGGCGGTCAGCGCTTCGCGTATTGGCTCAAGCCTGTGCGGTTTCACGACTGCAATAATGTATTTCATCTGTGTGCCTCTTTTTTGGTCTTTTTGTAGCGAACCCGAACAGATTGCAGCGTCCGATTCGGATTTCAGGCTAAGCGCAGCAATGCCGCAATGCAACCAATTTTTGCTGCATAGGCGAAAGTTGCGCCATATAATCGCTATTTTATTCCATAATATTGGTGATTATAGCTATAATTGTAGATTATTTTACCAGTTTTTAGCGTGAACAGCGCTTTGTTGCTAAAATGTTATTGTGCGATGCAGCGCTCCATTTCAGTATTAATCCGTAAACCGATTTTTGTATTCAGCATACCTCTCTTTTTAAAACAATAGGGGTAAAAGGAGGACTTTATGTATCGCGCACTCTCCAGCGCCATTGCAATTGCAGTTATGAGCGTTCCGGCCAGCGCCGAAACCTTAGGCGTCTCTACGGATGTCGCTTTTGAATCACGTTACGTATTCAGGGGCGTTCAACTGCAGGAGGCCAGCGTTCAACCTGCAATAACTTTATCATTTGGAAATTTTTACGCCGGCGCCTGGTTCGCCCTTCCCGTAGGCGACGATGATGGTCCGCCGTTGCAGCCATACGGCGATGAGCTTGACCTTTTTGCCGGATATAGCGCACCGCTCAGCGAGGTTGTAACGTTTGACGCCGGCGTTACCTATTATACCTATCCCGACGCCGCGAGCGGCTTTTTCGACGGCTCTACGAATACATGGGAAGCTTATGGCGGCCTTTCATTCGATATTCCCCTGTCGCCGTCCGTCTATGTTTATCGCGATTTCACGCTGGATGCGACAACAGTTGAAGGCGGTGTGTCCTATTCATTTCCGCTCGCCGAAAAAACCAGCTTCGATCTCGGCGGTTCGCTCGGTTATGTCATCGCCGACAATGGCGGAACGGATTATCTTTACGGCGCTGCAACCGCAGACATATCATATGCGTTTTCCGACAATGGCTCGTTCTATGTGGGCGCGCGATTTGGCGGTTCGGACCTGCCCGGCGGCTCAATCATCGACAACTCGGTGCTTGGAACATACGACTCAAGCGGTTTCTGGTGGGGCGTAGGTTTTAGCGCGTCGTTTTAAACAGAACGGGCCTGGCGTTTGCGTTTTCCAGCCGCTCCGTAACCGGCCATGGACTTCATTCAACTAAACCGCCCGGCAGTATCGCCCGGGCGGCTTTTTCCATATGAGGCTTTTCTACGGCCGAAACGATCTGTAAGCTGACGATCACGAATCATGATTGCATTTTAAATTGATTTGCTATATCAATAACTTCCATGGCAAAACCCATCATGTTTCCCGGTTATCATCCCGGAAAAAATTATTGCGAGATTTTCGCGCGCGGAAAATCCACGAATGCCCCCAACGCGCTTGCCGACAGACTGTCAAAATACAAGGTGCGCACGCTCAATCAGCGTAACGCCGCCGCCGAACGCGAACTCCACAATCTCGGCATCACGTTCACGGTGTATTCCGACGCCGGGGCGATCGACCGTATTCTGCCGTTTGACCCGGTGCCGCGTCAGATCACCCAAAAAGACTGGAAGATCATCGACAGCGGCTGCCGGCAGCGCGTCGCGGCGCTAAACGCCTTTCTTACCGATGTCTACGGTTCGCAGAAAATCCTCAAGGACGGCGTAATCCCCAGGGAGCTTGTGCTTGGGAATAAGCATTTCCGTAAAGAAATGATGGGCGTAAAGCTTGTCCACAATACCTACACCCATATCAGCGGCGTTGATTTGATTCGCGACGAAAGCGGTGAATTTCTCGTGCTGGAAGACAATTGCCGCTCCCCTTCCGGCGTATCCTATGTCATCGAAAATCGCCATCTGATGATGCGGTCTTTTCCCGACCTGATGGAAGGCATGAAAATCATGCCGGTGTCCGACTACGGCAAACGCTTGCGCGGGATGCTGATGGAATGCGCGCCGCCGCGCATTCAAAATCCGCATATTGCGCTGTTGACGCCGGGCGTTTTCAATTCAGCCTATTTCGAACATGTTTTTCTGGCGCGCGAAATGGGCGTGCAGCTGGTTGAGGGGCGCGATCTTATCGTCGACGATCAGGACCGCGTTTTCATGAAAACCATCACCGGCCTTGAACGCATTCATATGGTCTACCGCCGGATCGACGATGATTTTCTCGACCCGGAAGTGTTCAATAAGGATTCCATGCTGGGCGTTCCCGGCCTGATGCGCGCGCTCAAGGCCGGCAAGGTTTCCATCGCCAACGCGGTCGGCGCCGGCGTCGCCGACGATAAGGCGGTTTACGCCTATATGCCGCGCATCATCGATTATTATCTCGGCGAAGACGCCATTCTCAATAATGTCGAGACCTACATCTGCCGTGAGGAAGACGACCTCGCCTATGTGCTGGAGCATCTTGAGGAGCTGGTGGTGAAGCCGGTGGGCGAGTCCGGCGGCTACGGCATTGTCGTCGGGCCGAAAGCCACGAAAGCCGAACTCGCCGCAATCCGCCGCGCACTGAAAAAGAATCCGGAAAACTATATCGCTCAGCCCATGGTCAACCTGTCCGTCTCGCCGACGCTCACCGGACAGGGGTTGAAGCCGCGCCATGTGGATCTGCGCCCGTTCGTGCTGACCGGAAAGGAAAGCTGGGTGCTGCCCGGCGGGCTTACCCGCGTCGCCATGCGAGAGGGATCGATTATCGTCAATTCCTCTCAAGGCGGCGGCTCGAAAGATACATGGGTGATGAAATGACGGGACATGATTTGAGCGGGGACGCGCGCTGAACCTATGCTGTTATCGCGATTTGCAGACAATGCGTTCTGGCTGGGGCGTTACATGGAGCGGGCCGAAAGCCTCGCGCGCCTGTTGATGGTGACGGAGTCTTTCGCCGCCGACCAGGAAAGCGACGAGGCGTGGGAGCCGATCCTTTCCGTTTTCGCCGACGGCGCCGCGTTTGAGGCGCGCGGCAAGGCGCTGACGGCGCTGAACGTGGCGCGTTTTTACATCGCCGATGCGGACAATCCGAATTCCGTTCTCGGCGCGGCGCATATGGCGAAAGAAAACGGGCGTTCGCTGCGGCATCTGATCAGCACGGAAAGCTGGCGCCAGCTTTCTGTCTTCCACGCCGATATCGCCGCTTTGAAAAAGCGCCGCTTTTCCCTGTCGAAACTCAGCGACATCTGCTCGGATATCCGCGACGGCTGTTTTACCTTTCGCGGCGTCATGGAGGCGACCTGCTATCGCGACGAGGTGTGGCGGTTCAACCAGCTTGGCGCGGCGCTGGAGCGCGCCGATCAGGTGACCCGCCTCATCGACATCAAATATTTCCGCTTCGACAGGGACGATGACGACGCCGTCTCGCCCCCGGATGTCGCGTGGTGGAACACGCTGTTGCGCTCCGCCTCGGCCTATCACGCTTTCCAGCGTCGCCATTCGTTCAACGCAGACCCCGCGGACGCCGCAAAATTCCTTCTGTGCGACGCGCATCTGCCGCTTTCCGTCACCAATGCGGCGGAAGCGGCGTTCTACCAGATTGACCGGCTGGACCGCGATTTCGGCGCGCAACCGGGCGCTGACGTGAAAAGCGCGGCGAAAGCCCTCGGCGACCGGCTGGCCGCGCCGCCCGCGCGCGCCCAGGGCCGCTCCCTGCACCGCTATCTCGACCAGATCCAGCAGGCGGTGAACGCCCTCGCAAAATCGCTCAATGACCGCTATTTCTCTCCGGCGGCGTGACGCTATATACGCCCTTGAGCGCGCGGCGAAATTGGGGCTTTATCAGCGCCGCCCGCGCATGATAGCCGGCCGGTCACATGAGTATGAAATAATGAACGCGTATGCTTCCGGCGTCAGCACCGATATCTGGCAGGTGCGCCACACCACCCGCTACCGTTATGCAAAACCGGTGGCGTTCGGTCCGCACCGCGCCATGTTCCGCCCGCATGAGAGCAACGATCTGCGCCTGACCGCGTTCGAGGTGACGGCCGCGCCGCACGCCAGGCAGCACTGGGTGC
The DNA here is from genome assembly GCF_965228385.1 of Hyphococcus sp. GTDB lineage: Bacteria > Pseudomonadota > Alphaproteobacteria > Caulobacterales > Parvularculaceae > Hyphococcus. Next base: position 1,468,010 of record NZ_OZ245810.1, read on the forward strand.
ATGATGTTTTCTCCAATTCGAAAGTGATTTTCGATTTTTCAGACGCGCCGCCGGCCGACACGCTGGAAATCTCCTGCGTCTTCAATGTCATCCGCTCCAGCGTCGCGACGCCGGTGTTTCCCATCGCCGCCGCCGCGCAGAAATTTCCGTTCGATTATCCAAAAGAACAGATCCCGGATCTGATCGCGCTCATCAAGCCGGAATACGATCACCCGGAAGCGGCGGTGAATGAATGGGCCAACAAGCTTCGCCGCGAGGCGGGCGACGACACATGGACCATCCTGACCGGCATCAACAGCACGATCCACAAAACGCTGGACTATAAACGGCGCGAGGAGCCGGGCATCCAGCCGCCGCGCAAAACGCTGGAGCTGGCGCAGGGCTCGTGCCGCGACTTCGCCGTTCTGATGATGGAGGCGGTGCGACAGCTCGGGTTCGCCGCGCGTTTCGTCACCGGCTATCTATATGATCCGTACGCTAATCAATCCGGCGCGCTGCAGGGATCCGGCGCAACCCACGCCTGGGTGCAGGTGTTCCTGCCGGGCGCCGGTTGGATCGAGTTCGACCCGACCAACGGCCTCATCGCCAGCGGCAACCTCATCCGCACGGGCGTTGCGCGCACGCCGAGCCAGGCCGTGCCGCTCGACGGCTCGTTCAACGGCGCGGCGGAGGATTTCCTCGGCATGGATGTGGACGTGCAGATCCTGGCGCTGGCCCCGACGCTGCACAATTAGACAGCTTGCCCGCAGCGCCAAAACCGCGCAAGACTTCCGCCAATGACGCCAGAAGACTTTATAAGAAAATGGGGGAAATCGGAGCTAAAAGAGAGCGCCGGCGCCCAACAGCATTTTCTTGACCTTTGCGCATTGCTTGAAGAGCCCGCCCCTGCGGATGTCGATCCCACGGGCGAACGGTTCTGTTTCGAAAAGGGCGCGACCAAATCCACCGGCGGACAGGGTTTCGCCGATGTCTGGAAACGCGGGCATTTCGGCTGGGAGTACAAAGGGCCGAAAAAAGACCTCGACCGTGCGCACCGGCAATTGCTGACCTATTCAGTGGCGCTGGAAAACCCGCCGCTGCTGGTGGTTTGCGACACCAAAAAAATCATCATCCGCACCAACTGGACGAACACGATCCAGGAAACCCATGCGCTGGAGCTGGACGACCTGCTCGATGCGGGCAAGCGCGATCTCCTGAAGGCGGTTCTGTCAGACCCGGAGCGGCTAAAACCGAAAAAGACCCGCACCCAGCTCACCGCCGACGCCGCCAACGATTTCTCCGCCCTCGCCCAGTCCCTGCGCGATCGCGGGCACGAGCCCCATCAAGTCGCGCATTTCGTCAACCGGCTGGTCTTCTGCATGTTCGCCGAAGATGTTGGGCTGTTGCCGAACAAGCTGTTCCAGAAGGCGCTGGAGCGATCCGAATACAAACCCGAAAAAGCCGAAGGTTATCTGCGCCAACTTTTTGCGGCGATGAAGGACGGCGGCGAATTCGGACTCGATGACATTCCGTGGTTCAACGGCGGGCTGTTCGACTCGGATGAGGCCCTGCCGCTGACCCATGACGACGTGGCGCTGACGCTGAAGGCGGCGAAACTCGACTGGCAGGATATCGACCCGTCGATTCTCGGCACGTTGTTCGAGCGCGGGCTCGACCCGTCAAAACGCTCCCAGCTTGGCGCCCATTACACCGACCGCGACAAGATCATGATGATCGTCGGACCGGTGCTCGTCGAACCGCTGACGGCGGAATGGGAAGTGGAAAAGGAAAAGATCGCCGCGGATACGGCCAAGGCCGATAAGGCGAAATCGAAAGCCGCTAAGACAAAGGCGCTGAACGCCGCCGAGCGGCGCTATCAGGCGTTTATTGAAAAGCTGGTCAATTTCCGCGTGCTCGACCCGGCCTGCGGCTCCGGTAACTTCCTCAACCTGTCACTGACGGCGCTGAAAGACCTCGAGCACACCGTCAATCTCGACGCGGAGGCCATGGGTCTGCCGCGCGGGTTCCCCCGCGTCGGGCCCGAGGCGGTGAAAGGCATCGAGATCAATCCGTATGCGGCGGAGCTGGCCCGCGTGTCGATCTGGATCGGTGAAATCCAGTGGATGCGCCGCAACGGTTTCGACGCCGGGCGCAATCCGATCCTGAGAAAACTCGGCAATATCGAATGCCGCGACGCCCTGATCGAACAGGATCCCGAAACCGGCGGCTGGCGCGAAGCCGAATGGCCCGACGCGGATGTGATTGTCGGCAACCCGCCGTTTCTTGGAAACAAGAAAATGATTTCGGAGCTGGGCGAGGATTACGTTTCAACGCTTCGAGAGATTTACAAAGGCCGTATCAGCAGCGGCGTCGATCTGGTTCTCTACTGGTTCCAGAAGGCATGGGAGAAACTGAAAGCAGACAAGCTGCAACGGGCGGGTCTCGTCGCAACGAACTCAATTCGCGGCGGCGCCAATCGGGAGGTACTCAAACCAGTCGTTGAGGACGGCCAAATATTTGACGCGTGGGAAGATGAGGAATGGACAGTGGACGGGGCTGCCGTTCGCGTTTCGCTTGTTTGTTTTAATGCCACACCTGTGAACGCAGTTAGATTAAACGGCCTGCATGTTGCTCAAGTTTATTCAGATTTAACTGCAAGCCAAGAAAATTTTGATATTACATTTGCCGGAGGCCTTGTTGAGAACAAAGGAGTTTCATTTCAAGGTCCAGTAAAGGTTGGCTCTTTTGATGTTGAAGGCAAGTTAGCACGAGCGTGGTTACAATTTCCATCAAATCCAAATGGCTTAACGAATGAACATGTCCTCCGACCATGGACTAATGGGATGGATATTACTCGACGTCCCTCAGGTCGTTGGATTATTGATTTCGATGAACTCACAAGTATCGATGCATCTTTGTTTGAAGCTCCCTTCGAATACGTCGTATCTGAAATCAAACCAATTAGAGCCAAAAACCGGGATCGGCAAAGACGCGAGAACTGGTGGCGATTGGGTCGTTCTGGCGCAGATTTAAAAGCTGCAACTAGCGGGTACCAGCGGGTAATTCTAACACCGCGGGTTTCAAAATATCGCCTATTTATCTGGAGACCTGGTCGCGTTCTTCCGGACTCGGCTGTCGTCGCCATCTCTCGCGACGACGACACAACCTTCGGCATTCTCCATTCGAAATTCCACGAACTCTGGTCGCTGCGCATGGGCACCTCGCTGGAGGACCGCCCCCGCTATACGCCGACAACCTGTTTCGAAACCTTCCCCTTCCCCGAGAGACTGACGCCGAACATTCCGGCCGAGGACTATGCCAACGATCCGCGCGCAATCCGTATCGCCGAGGCCGCTGCGCGGCTTAACGAGCTGCGCGAAAACTGGCTGAACCCGCCGGACCTCGTCAAACGCGTGCCCGAAGTGGTGGAAGGTTATCCCGACCGCATTCTGCCCGTGGACGACGCGGCGGAAAAAATCCTAAAGAAAAGAACGCTCACCAATCTTTATAATGAGCGCCCGGCATGGCTCGACAATGCGCACAAGGCGCTCGATGCGGCGGTCGCTCACAGCTATGGCTGGGAAGAGGACTTCAACGCCGGCGCGCTGACCGACGAGGAAATCTTGAAACGTCTGTTCGAGCTGAATAAGGCGCGCGAGGCAGCGCAGTGACAGCGTCCTAGCCCCGCGTCGGGTCGTCGCTGGCGGCCTGCTCGCCTTCCGCCGGATCGTCAGTATCCGGCGTTTCAGGGTCGGCGTCTTGCGCGTCTTCGAAGTTTCCATCATCCGTATAAATACCAACATCGATAAGTGCGGGCTCTCCCAATTGGTACCGACCGAGAAAACCTGCAGAATTTACAGCCTGGTAATTATCTGATGATTCTCTCAGACCTAACGCATCGAAAAAATCGTCATAAGTACCTTGTGTCATTCAAATTCCTTTATTTTGTGGCGTTACTCAATTTTAGCGCTCGGAAGGGACCAAATCGTTATAGTCTCATCATCGTCCTCATACGGAGATGCGATTGGTGCATTGTTAGTTTCCAGATAGTAAAACGTTTGAACACCGCAAGCATTGAATAAAACTCGTGGAACAGACCAAGAGTAATAATTGGTCACGCCTGCGTCACCCATAGCTAGAGGGATAAAGTTCGTTGTGCCCGCCTGTAAACTGTACAACAATGTCCTGCATCCAGATTGCGGGCAGGGCAATTTATTATTGATAAGGATAATGACGCTTAGGTGTTCACTATTTGCAGCAAAAATAGCAAAGTCACTAAGCTTTTCGTCTCCTGGCAACAGACCCTTTTTTTCCACTTGCGCCAATAATTCTTTATACAAGTTAGGCTTAAAAACAGGCGCCACAGCTTCAGGTGGAAGAATGTCTAGTGAATGACCTTTACCTTGAAATGAATACGTTACTACATGACCATTTTCACAAGGAGGTGCAGTGGTCAAACTTGGATTGTTGCGTTTATCTTCGCTCCCAAGAACATCAATTTCTTCAGCACACGCGCTCAAGCAACAATATGCCAATACCGCGATAATAATTTTTTGAAATCGAAGGGTATTCATCGAATCACTCTCCTTCGTACAACGCTACAAATGACTATCGTCCCGCGTAACCCTTTCTTAAATTTTATGAAGAATGGGTAAATCCGGATAAGCCGGAGATTGAAACTGTCATAAACCAGGCGCGTATTCAGGCGCGGTTTCCTTGTCGAACGGCTTTTCGGGATTTAAACGGCGCGCAAAAGTTTTACGCTGCAAGGCACGCAGCGGCTTCGCCGGATTGCGATTATATGCACAGATTATATGCACAATTGTGGGCGTTTTTCCGGGGCGCGACGCGGATACGCGCGTACAAAAAATCTGAACAATTGTTCGCAAAGCGCTTGCGCAACAGCGCAGTGACAGCGTTCTAGTCTCGCGTCGGGTCGTCGCTGGCGGCCTGCTCGCCCTCCGCCGGATCGTCAGTATCCGGCGTTTCAGGGTCGGCGTCTTGCGCGTCGTCGAACGCGCCTTCCATCTGGCCGTCGCCTTCCGGCACGGTGACGGTGACGTTCGTATCGGAGGCGTCTTCGCGGTCAGTGAGAACATCGGGCGAGACTTCCTCAGCTTCGACGTCCATATCGCTGACGGGGTCTTCCACTTCGACGGCGCGCGTATCGATCGCCGGTACGTCCGATTCCACCGCCGCGTCATCGTCGAACAGCACCCACAGCAAAAAGCCGGCGGCGACAATGACAACCAGAATTGTGATGATGCGGGCCATGGGAAATTCTCCTTGCGATACGATATGGATAAACACTGGCGCGCCGCGATTTGTTCCATGCCCGACGGCGCGCGCGGCGGGGTCAGCGCCGCTTTCACAAGCCCCTTTTCTTTCGGCGCGTTCGCATTATGTTCGCATCCATGAGCAGCAACCCGAAACACCGCCCCGGCTACGACCCGAAAGCCAGACGCCCGTCTTCCCAGCCCGTCACCGATGCGGCCGAGATCACGAAAGGCGGCTTTTCCGAAGCCGTCGCCAGCTATCACGACAGGCTGGCGCAGCCGCTGGAAACATGGGAGCCGCACCGGCCCGAGCGCCCGGAGAAGTCCGGCAAGTCGCGGCCCCTGCGCGTCGTCTCCGACTATGAACCCGCAGGCGATCAGGTGAGCGCGATCCCGGAGCTGACCGCCGGCGTGCGCGGCGGGGAATGGGACCAGGTGCTGCTCGGCGCCACCGGCACGGGCAAGACCTTCACCATGGCGAAGATCATCGAGGCGGCGCAGCGCCCGGCCCTGATCCTCGCGCCGAACAAGACGCTGGCCGCGCAGCTCTATGGCGAGTTCAAGGCGTTCTTTCCCGACAACGCGGTCGAATATTTCGTCTCTTATTACGATTACTACCAGCCGGAGGCATATGTTCCGCGTACGGACACTTATATCGAGAAGGAAAGCTCCATCAACGAGCAGATCGACCGCATGCGCCACGCCGCGACGCGCGCGCTGCTCGAGCGCGAGGACGTGATCATCGTCGCATCGGTCTCGTGCATTTACGGCATCGGCTCGGTGGAGACTTATACGGCCATGACCTTCTCGCTGAAGACGGGTCAGGAGCTGGAGCGCAAAAAACTCCTCGCCGATCTCGTCGCCCTGCAATACAAGCGCAATGACAACGCCTTCGCCCGCGGCTGCTTCCGGGCGCGCGGCGACACCATCGAGATTTTTCCCGCCCACTACGAAGACCGCGCCTGGCGCGTCTCCATGTTCGGCGACGAGATCGAGAGCATTACCGAGTTCGACCCCCTCACCGGCCAGAAAACCGGCGATCTGGAAGAGGTGACGCTCTACGCCAACTCGCATTACGTGACGCCGCGCCCGACGCTGAACCAGGCGATGAAGGCGATCAAAAACGAGTTGAACGAAACCCTCCCCATCATGCGCGAGGAAGGCCGCCTGCTCGAAGCGCAACGGCTTGAACAGCGCGTGCAGTTCGACCTCGAGATGATGGCGGCCACCGGCTCGTGCAACGGCATCGAAAACTATTCGCGCTACCTCACGGGCAGGCAGCCGGGCGAGCCGCCGCCGACGCTGTTTGAATATCTGCCGGAAAACGCCATCGTCTTTTGCGACGAAAGCCACGTCACCGTGCCGCAGATCGGCGCCATGTTCCGCGGCGACTTCAACCGCAAACGCACCCTCGCCGAATACGGCTTCCGCCTGCCCTCCTGCATGGACAACCGGCCCCTGAAATTCGAGGAGTGGGAGAAGATGCGCCCGCAGACGGTGCACGTCTCCGCGACGCCCGGCGACTGGGAGCTGAACCGCACGGGCGGCGTCTTCACGGAACAGGTGATCCGCCCCACCGGCCTCGTCGATCCCGTGGTGGAGGTGCGCCCCGTCACGGGCGACAAATCAAACCAGGTCGACGACGTCATCGCCGAGTGCTTGGGCGTAGCAAAGCGCGGCGGGCGCGTGCTCGTCACCACGCTGACGAAACGCATGGCAGAGGACCTTACCGAATATATGCACGAACAGGGCGTGCGCGTGCGCTACATGCATTCGGATATCGATACGCTGGAGCGGATCGAGATCATCCGCGATTTGCGCCTCGGCGCCTTCGACGTGCTGGTGGGGATCAATCTGTTGCGCGAGGGGCTCGACATCCCCGAATGCCAGCTTGTGGCGATCCTCGACGCCGACAAGGAAGGGTTCCTGCGCTCGGAGACCTCCCTCATCCAGACCATCGGGCGCGCGGCGCGCAATGTGGACGGCCGGGTCATTCTCTATGCGGACAATATCACCGGCTCCATGGAGCGGGCCATGGGCGAAACCGAGCGCCGCCGCGACAAACAACTCGCCCATAACAAGGAACACGGCATTACGCCCGCCACGGTGAAGGCGAAAATCGCCGAGATCGCGACCTCCGACGATGAAGGCGCGAAAGCCGCCATGGGCCAGACCTTTGTGGGGCACAGGAATGTGCGCGCCGGGTTCGCGGAAGAAGCGGAGGAATTCGCCGGCCAGGACGGAAAGCCCGGCCACAACCTGAAAGCCCACCTCGCGGCGCTGGAAAAACAGATGCGCGAGGCCGCCTCCAACCTCGAATTCGAGGACGCGGCGCGCATCCGCGACGAAATCAAGCGGCTGCAAGAGGTGGAGCTTGCTGTGTCGGATGATCCTTTAGCACGCCAGTCTGCGATTGAGGACAGAGTCGAGAAGGCCTCAGAGGGCCGGATTAAAAAGTCCGAAGGTACGGTGAGTAATGTGCGGAGTAAGCCGAGGGGTACGAAGGGGAAGAATCGCTGGAAGTAATATCCAGAGTACTGGAACATGTAGTGAATTGTCAGCTCTAATTAACCCGACGACATAAAAATGACTAATGCCTCACCATTACACGCTCTCGAACAATCAAAAAAGTTCGAAGGGCAATTCGTTGGAGTAGCCGGGCCTTTCTCAAATTGGCCACCAAAGCTTCCTAGTATCATTTTGAACAAGCAGACGGCTGCCGGCACAATACAAGTCACGGCTATGCCTGCATCGACATTGATTGTCGCAACAAGGCAGCATTCAACAATACTGAAACATGTTGAAACATGCCCACTTAAAGGCCCGGACAAATCACCGTTTGTTTTAAGTATTAGATGGCAGGGATCAGAGATTGGCGTATGGGTAAACGGCTCCTGTGCCGCTTCGACGGACACACAGCAAGAGACTGAAACATCCATTGAGTGGCATGCGCCTGTGGATGCAAATCCGATTTTGAGCCTTCACAAAGATAATGAAAGTTCCCGAGAAGCACGCAAAAAAGATTTATTGACCCTAAAGATTCGCGCTAACCGCTTGCCTGCTTCAACAGATCATATGATTAACAAACTTCAATCGGCACGCCTTCAGCTTGCAGACCAGATCGCATCAGTGCAACGAGGCCAAATACATCACGATACCGCGCTTGCAGCTAGATTGCGTGCTTTGATCTGCCATATGAACAACGGATATCCACTATTGCAAAGGCTCGCTGGTGCGTTCGATCTACCGCTCATTGTTTATGCCGTTCCACCAAGCCCCGAACCAAAAGACCTTATTACAGCGGCTCAACTAATTATCGATCAGCATGTTGCGCCATCGGCTACCTATTCAGTTGATGCTGCCATGGACTTAGACTTTTGGCTGAATGCCGAAAAAGCGCACTGTAATGGAAGTGCGTATTCTAATAATGCCATAATTCGTGCTTATGCTGATACTGAAGCGGCACATTATGATGAGGGAATTGAGCCTTTGGTGGCTTCCTTAAAGGAAATGAGTGTCGTAAATCCTCATGGATCGCCAATGATGGCGCTCCATACTTTTCTTCTAAATGTAGCCAAAAGTGTAATGCCACTCTGCGACCAAGTGCTTGCTGCAGCGAGAACACGCTAGTCACTGGCCGGCTTCCACCGGAACGACCGTTAGTGAGAGCCCCCTCCGTCCGATACGCGGACACCTCCCCCGCAAGCGGAGGAGGAGAAATGCCGAATGTGCGGCTTGCGCCCTCTTCCCCCGTTTACGGGGGAAGTCCCGGCGAAGCCGGGGATGCGGGTTAGACACGAACATTGCATCGAACGCGACTTCGTTAGCCTTGGTGTAGCGGCCTCACCCCCTCCCGCAAAAGCGGCTGGCCACCTCCCCCGCAAGCGGGGGAGGAAGAACTTCGCGCTTTTGCGTTAGGCTGGTAGCCCCCTCCGTCTCGGCCTGACGGCCTCGACACCTCCCCCGCAAGCGGGGGAGGAGAAGCGCTGAGCTTGCGGCGAGTTTCCTCTTCCCCCGTTTACGGGGGAAGTACCGGCGAAGCCGGGGATGGGGGTTAGACACAAGCATTGCATCGAACGCGACTTTTTTAGCCTTGGTTTGCGGCTTCACCCCCTCCGTCCGCTTCGCGGACACCTCCCCCGTAAACGGGGGAGGAGAGGTGCCGTGATTGCCGCGAGTTTCCACTTCCCCCGTTTACGGGGGAAGTGCCGAGCGTAGCGAGGCGATGGGGGTTAAGCACATGTTTGCTGCAAACCTCACCCCCTCCGTCTCCCCCGGATTAAATCCGGGGTCGACACCTCCCCGTCCATTGGGGCCCCAACCCCAGTGAACCGGGGGAGGAGGAGTGCATCACTGATCGCTTTTGAAATTATCCTCTTTCATTTTTAAACAGCGCACTGAATTTCCCGCCGCCTCGATAATCGCATCGAGGACGCCGTTCATGTTGTCGCGCACTTCATGATTCCAAAAACGGAGAACCATCCACCCTTCCCTTTCCATGAATGTGTCGCGCGCCACATCGCGCACTGGCGTATTTCCCAATGCGTGCTGTTCGCCGTCGAGTTCGATGACCAGCTTTGCTTCGACGCAGGCGAAGTCAGCAATGTACGGACCGATTGTATGCTGACGGCGGAAGCGAAAGCCGCCGAGCTCTTTGTTGCGCAACCGTGACCATAATCGCCGTTCAGTTTCCGGCATGTCCTTTCGGAGGGTTCGTGCGTTGGGGTGGGGTTTGCGGATCGTCATAGTTTGTCAGTATACCCCCTCCGTCGCCGTTGGCGACACCTCCCCCATTGGCATGGGGGAGGAGAAGTTCGCGGATGGCCGCAAACGCCCTCGATTGGGTCCAACCCCCATCGAAGTCCCCCGTGTACGGGGGAAGGTTGGAAGCATGCTTCCAACGCGAAGCGGGCGATGGGGCTCGGCGCCAGCCTTATTCGAATGCGATCAGACGAACGGTGTCGGCGGCGATCGCCTTGCCTTTTTCATCGAGCAGGCTGACATACAGCATAAGCGTATGGCCATTGCCCAGGCTGCAATGGCCCTGACCGTCTTCTCTCGTGATGCGCGCAAAGATGCGATAGACGCCCGGCGTCACGCCCGACTCATTCTCAGTGCCGCCATCGGATGCCAGCGGTTCGCAGCGAAAACCGGAAGAGGTGACATACTGCACGCGGAACGGGCTGTCGGTTCCTTCAACATGGGAGGGCGTCAGATTGGTCACGGGCCTGCCGTTTTCATCGAGAACGAGAACATGAGCGTAGGTGCGCGCCGGACCGTTTAACGTATAGGGTTTCAGCGAAAACCCTTGCGCGCGCAATTCGTAGTTTTTCGATGGATCGACGCCGTAAACGGGTTTCGGCTGCCATGTGTTTCCGGGCGGCTGTGTTGTCGGTTCTCCCCTGCCTGTTTCTGCGGCGGTTGCCGGCAAGGCGGCGGCGACGCCGATCAGCGCGGCGGCGGCGTATGCAAAACGTAACATGGGTCTCTCCCCTGATTTTTCCGCGGCGGCGAAAAGCCTCCGGTCCGTCCGAATTAACCATCATGCGCGGGCGCCTGTCTGTGACGGCGATCACATGGCGCGCATAGGGAAAATTCGGCGCACGCTGCGGGCGAGTCGGCCTTCGAAAAATACATCCTATCTGTTGAATTCTTCCATAAAACCCAGTGTCGGTGGATAGATATCCACCACCTGGCGATTGGCCCTATACTGCGCGGCATGTCCGGATATGGAGAGCGGTAAGCGCTTCCGTTTCTTATCGGTCCGGACACGCGGCGCGCGGGCGGCGTTCGCCTTCGTCTTTTAACCGGTGTTTCGCCGGGGCGGAGGATCGGACGGACGCTTAGTCCCGGCCTGTCGCTGCAACCGAGCCCCCGGGTGAAAGGCGCGGGACTGTTCCACGGAGCAGGACCGCGCACCGGCGGCATTCGGTTGGCGATGATGAATAAGCCGCGCGCGAGACGCAAAAGCGTCCGTGACTTCAATTTGACGAGGATGTTTTTGCGTCTCGCGCATCTCTCCATTGATATGTTCGGGCCTCAACCGGTCGCGGCAAGGAATGCCTGTGCGGAAAGGATGTCTTAGATGCGCGAGATTTTTGGTTTGCGCGCCTTCGCGCGCGGGCGCCGGAATGATCGGAGTGAAAATGAAAACGCAAAAGAAAGAACACACGCGAAAGCGCGGGAAGCGATCCGCTGAAATACCCGGCGCGGAACCTGACGCGCCGCCGGTGAGCGATGAGAGCATCGCTGCGTTGCATCGGCATCTTGAACGCGAGGTCGCGCCGCGCATTCTCGCCGGCGTCTCCCGCCGGCTCGGCGCCCAGGGCGCGCGCCCGCGCGATTACCGGTGCAATTGCGACCTATCCTATCTCGACGGCCTGCCGATCTGCTGCGGCGTCAAACCGGATTGCCGCTATGCCGGGCGGCTGACGGAGGCCGAGATCGCCGCGCATACGTCCGACGCGGCCCATGCGCGCTATATGATCGTTTACCGCGCCGCCATGGACGCACTCCCGCCGGTGAAACTGCCCGCCAAACTGCGCCGGCAATAACCGTCCGCGAAAAAACCGGCGGGAGTGGAGATCCCGCCGGCTTCGAGTGAACGCAACATTCGCGTTGCGCAGCTTATTGATTGTGCAGCTTTGCTGCTTACTGGACGCAGTTTACTGGTCGATATCGTCCTTGACGTCTTCAGCGCCGTCCTTGGTCTTGTCCCAGGCTTTCTTGGCGCCGTCTTTCGTATCGGTCCAGGCCCTGTTCGCCCGGCTGCCGATGTCAGCGCGAAGGCTGGTGAATGTCGGCGCGGCGTCAAGTTCGGCCTGCGTCATGTCAAGCACCAGGCCGCCGTCGCCCTGCGCAACGGAAAGCTTGGAATAGGCCACCGCATGTTTCTCACCGGCGCCGATGCCGCCGATAATGTTGTTTTGAACGATCAGATGTTCGATAACGCCGCTGTCGGCGATGATAATGTCGTTAACGACAACGTCGTCTTCATTGTCTTCCGACGTTCTGGTCAGATCGACTTCCGCGCCGATCAGCTCGGACGCGAGACTGTAATCGTTCATCTCTTCGGTTTCATATTCCACGGCCGACTGAATCGCTTCTTCCGTCAGCGAGATGTTCACCACCGGCTCGCGGTCTTCTTCCATGGCGATGTCGATGGTGTTGTAATCAAGCGCGCCGCGCTTGCCGCCGAGGCCGAATACGCCGCCCGACAGGAATACAACATCCTGGATCTGGCCGTTAGCGCCGATCACAAGATCGTCGATCCGGGCGATGCGGTCGCCGTCAACGCCGTGAATGCCTTCGCCCAGCAGTTCCTTGACGCTCATGGAGCGGGCGCCGACCTTCATGTCCGCGTTTTCGTCCATGTCCGCGTCAGCATAGGATTTGTCTTTCTGGGCGCTGGTTTTTTGCGCGCTGGTTGTCTGGGCGCTTGTTGTCTGGGCGCTTGTTTCCATGTCGGCGGTTTCAGCGCCGTATGTGGTTTTCGTAACCGTTTCCGCCTTCATTCTATCGGCGTCGGTTTTCATTTTCGACGTAATTTTGGCGTCGGTTTTTCTGTCGACGTTTTCCTGTTCGACAGTCTCCGTCTTCATTTTCGTTTCTTCGGCGTCGCTCTGAGCCGCGTTGACGCCCAACGGCATCAAAATCGCGCTCGCAGCGGCGGTAATGAGGAGCTTATTCATGATAGTCCTTCCTTTCCAATCTGATGTCCGGTTAACAAACGCCGCAGGCGTTCGTTCCAAACGCCGGATGGAAAATTTGAAAGACTTTTTACGAACGAAGCCGTTTGTTACGCCACTTACTGAACAGGCGTCGCTGCGGCGCAGGCATGCGGCGGCGGCGCGGATGCAACGGCGTGTTCATCGGAGAACCATTTCTTTTCAAGCGCGTCCCAGTATCCGTTCAGATCCTGGCCGATCACCCACTCATTCAACGCTTCGTGCAGGGCGTCGCTGTTTTTATCGGTGGCGAAGGCTTCGATCGTGCGGGTCAGTGCAAATTCATGCGGTACAACAAATGTTTTGCCATCAATCTCCTGACTTAAACGAAGGTAGGGGTCGAACAAAACGGCGCCGTCCACTTCGCCATTCGCCATGGCGTCAAGAATGTCGGAAAAGGAGCTGTATCCTTTCAGGCTCGATCCGGGAAACTCGCCATGCGCCACCATGCCGGAAACGCCGCCATGCTGATAGGCGATGGCGATATTTTTACGGTTCACGCCCCGCAGGGTCTTCGCCTGTTTCGCTTTGCGACTTGTCATCGCCAGAAAATACTCCGTATCGTGGTAAGGAAGAGAAAAATCCAGCAGGCGGCGCCTTTCCGGCATGTTTGAAAAGCCGGAAGCGATTATATCCGCTTCCCCGGAAAGCACGGCGTCGGCCAGTTCGCAAAACGGCTTTTCGATATATTCGATTTCAAGGCCCAGATGCTCACCGAGACCGCGCGTTGAATCGATTTCGAAGCCCGAAAGCGTTCCGTCAGCAGCTTTGATGACAAAGGGCGAAAGCGGTGCGACCGCGACGCGCAGGACGCCGCGATCGGCGATTTCATCAAGGTCGGCGGCGACGGCGCTGGAGACCAGCAACAGGACTGACAAAAACGGGGCGAAAATGCGAAACATGTTGAAAGACCTCATATATGAAAACAGCGCCAAAAATGGCCCCGCTATGGCGACAATAATCGCCAAGGTAAAGTTTATGAAACGCCCCGCCAGGAAATCACTCTCCCTCATACGCAACCAGCGCCGTCACATTCATGCCCCGCTCGCGCAATTTTTGCGCACCGCCAAGATCAGGGAGATCTACAATAAAGGAACACAGGACAACCTCGCCTCCAGCGCGTTCAAGCAAATTTATGGCGGCCCCGGCAGTGCCGCCGGTGGCGATCAAATCGTCAACCAGCAGAATTTTTTCGCCTTTTTCAATCGCATCGATATGAATCTCGACTTCATCTTCGCCATATTCCAGCGCGTAGCTTTCACGAATAGTTTTGTAGGGCAGTTTTCCCTTTTTACGGATGGGCGCGAATCCTACGGACAGTTGATGGGCAATCGCGCCGCCCAGAATGAAGCCTCTTGCTTCTATCCCGGCGACCTTGTCAATTTTGGCGCCCGCAAGCGGTTGCACCAGCTCATCGATCGCGCGACGAAACCCGCGCGCATCGGTCAGCAGGGTCGTGACGTCACGAAACATGATGCCGGGTTTGGGGTAATCCGGGATCGTACGAATCACCGATTTCAGGTCCATGGCCATGCCCTCCTTGCTGGCCACACAATGTGCAGGAGTCCGAAAAAATCGGCAAGTAATTTGCTGCGACGCAGTATGTCCTTTTCAGTGGCTAAAATTGAAATGTGGAAAACGTTTCATCCGCGAAAATGCTCTTTTAGTCCCACTCCGCTTGCTCTGCCCTTTGAAATAAGGACATTGGTCGCGGGGAATATAACGCAAGAATAAACCACCGGAATACACGCGAGGAGAAAGCACCGTGAAGAAATTTTTACTATGCAGCGCCGCGACGCTGACGATAGTCGCCTGCGCCGACCAATCCGCAGAAGACGCCTCATCGACCCAGCAGGAATCGAATCAGCCAACAATTGAAACCAGCACTGCCGAAACGCCGGAACTTGGCGAATGGGGTGTTGAAATCGCCGACATTGATCCGGAAACCGACCCTGGCGATGACTTTTATCAATATGTAAACGGCAAGTGGCTGAATAGTTTTGAAATACCGGAAGAGTTTGCTAGTTACGGCTCATTCACAGTATTGTTCGAGCGCTCAGAAGATCGTGTAAGGACAATAATTGAAGACGCCGCAAACAGTAATGCGCCGGACGGCTCCAATGAACAAAAAGTCGGCGATTACTTCAACGCTTATACTGACGTAGAAACTATTAATCAGGCCGGCTATGAAAGCGTCGCCGACGATCTTGCGAAAATTGACTCCGCTTCAACGCATGAGGATGTGGCGCGTATTTTCGGCGAACCGGGTATGATCGGTAACTCGCCATTTGCCGCTTTCGTCAATGTCGATTCAAAGCGCACCGATCAATATATTATGTATATCACACAGGCCGGCCTTGGCATGCCGAACAGGAATTATTATCTCGAAGACGGGTTTGCCGATAAACGTGATCTGTACAAGGATTATATCGCTAAAGTTCTTGAATTAGGCGGCATTGCCAACGCAGAGCAAAAAGCGCAAGCCATATACGATATAGAATACAAAATGGCTGAAGTTCACTGGGAGCCTGCAAAACGCCGCAATCGCGATTTGACTTATAATTTGAAAACACTGGATGAATTGAAGGCGTTTGCGCCTGAAGCGCCCTGGGAAGCGATGTTTGGCGCCGCCGGCCTTGGCGATCAAACTGAATTTGTGGTGAGGGAAGATGACGCCATTGCGAATCTGGCGAAGATTTTCGCTGAAACGCCGGTCGAAAGCTGGAAAGCCTATATGACCTTCCATCACCTGAACACCTATGCCGACGTTCTGCCTTCTGAACTTGATGATGCAAATTTCGCGTTTTTCGGAACGGCGCTACGCGGCACGCCGAAACAGCGTGAACGATGGAAACGCGGCGTGGCTGCTGTTAACGGCGCCATGGGCGAGGCTGTTGGTGAAATTTACGTCGATCAATATTTTCCGCCGGATTCCAAAGAACAAATGCAAGACCTTGTTGCAAATTTACGTATGGCGCTGGATGAACGGCTCGACACCCTCCCGTGGATGAGCGAGGCGACAAAAGAACAGGCGCACGCAAAACTGAACAAGTTCACGCCAAAAATCGGCTATCCAGATAAATGGCGCGACTATTCCGGTTTAACTGTCACCGAAAACGCTTTTGAAAACAGAAAGACGGCCACTGTCTTTCAGTGGGAATGGTCCATCGACAGACTGGGCGGTCCTGTTGATAAAACAGAATGGGGAATGACGCCCCAGCGCGTCAATGCGTATTACTCGCCGCCGCGTAACGAGATTGTTTTCCCGGCCGCAATTCTGCAGCCGCCTTTTTTCGATCCAGCCGCAGATCCCGCCGTCAATTATGGCGGCATCGGCGCGGTGATCGGCCACGAAATCGGACATGGGTTTGACGATCAGGGACGCAAATCCGACGGCGACGGAATATTGCGCGACTGGTGGACCGCAGAAGACGCCGCCAATTTTCAGGAACTCGCAGACGCGCTCGGCGGACAATATGAAACCTACGAACCTGTGGAAGGGTTTTTCATTGATCCCGAACTGACCATGGGTGAAAATATCGGCGACGTGGGCGGCTTGGCCATGGCCTATCACGCGTATAAACTTTCACTCGACGGAGAGGAAGCCCCTGTCATTGACGGTTTCACAGGCGATCAGCGTTTCTTCATGTCCTGGGCGCAGGTCTGGAAACGCGCGACACGCGAAGAAGCCTTGAAAAATCAGGTAAAGACGGACCCGCATTCGCCGGCCGAGTATCGCGTGAACGGCGTCGTTCGCAATATGGATGAGTGGTATGCCGCGTTCGACGTTAGCGAGGATGATAATTTGTACCTGCCCCCCGAGGAACGCGTGCAGATCTGGTAAGCCCCCAATCAGGCGCGCATCGTTCCGGGAAACCCCGCTATATGGCGGGTTTTCCCGGTTGGAAGAATGATTGGCCTATGGTGCGTTCAACGACTATATAAACGCCGATGACGACAAAAGAACAAATCCGCGAAGCCTTTAAAAGAGCGCTTCTTCATACGACGCGCGCACTTTCAGCGCAGCAGGATGTAGACGTTGCCTTCGGCGGCGATCAGGCGGCCGTCCAGGGAAAATCCGCCCGGATTCCCCTGCCCGCCCGGGTTATTGATAAAGCCTCGTCCGCAATCGCCCGGGGTGAAAGCGACTCGGCTGCACTGAGACTGGCGCATCATGACGCCGTTGCGCATCACAATTTCTTGCCAAAAGGCGCAGAAGCACGCGCTGTGTTTTCTGCGCTTGAAAATGCACGATGCGAAGCCATCGGCGCACGCGCTTTGAAGGGCGTAGGCGATAACCTTGCGGCTGCTTTAGAAAAGAATTTTGCAGAGAAGGGATATGACAAACTGAACGTAAAGGAGGCGGCGTCAATGGCTGATGCAGCGGCGCTGATGTTGCGTGAACGCCTCACCGGCCGCACCGCACCAGCTTCAGCGGCGGGTATTGTTGAAGCCTGGCGGGACGATTTGGAATCCCGCGCCGGTAAGTCGTTCGATGCGCTCAGCGACGCGGCCACGCTGAACGATCAGGAAGCCTTTGCAGCTCTCGCACGAAACTTAATTCGCGAACTTGAACTCGACGACAATGATCAGGGAGACCAGGAAGAAGACGGCAGTCAGGAAGGGGAGGACGACCAGGACGAAAGTGATAATCAAAACGATGACAGCGATGAAGAAACCGGCTCCGAAGAAATGCCTGAAGATCCGGGATCTGGAGAAAGCGAAAGTGGAGACTCCGATCTCTCCGAGCAGGATATGGAAAGCGGTATCGAAGAAGATGACGGCTCTACGGAAAACGCTAAAATCTCGTCAATGCGAACGCAATTTGAAGGGGACAGCGGCGCCGCGTAC
Source organism: Hyphococcus sp. (assembly GCF_965228385.1). Taxonomy (GTDB): domain Bacteria; phylum Pseudomonadota; class Alphaproteobacteria; order Caulobacterales; family Parvularculaceae; genus Hyphococcus. The sequence goes on from NZ_OZ245810.1 coordinate 1,485,843, forward strand.
AAAGCCTATACCACAGCATTCGATGAGATTGCTGATGCTGTAGACCTTTGCGATCCTGAAGAATTGCAACGCCTGAGACGTTCGCTGGACCGGCAATTGGAAAATCTACATGCCGTCGTCGCCCGGCTTGCAAATAAGCTGCAACGAAAGCTGATGGCGCAGCAGAATAGAAGCTGGATGTTCGATCTTGATGAAGGCGTACTCGACGCTGCACGCCTTGCCAGGGTTATTGTCGATCCGATGCAACCGCTTTCATACAAAATGGAAAAGGAACAGGACTTTCGTGATACGGTTGTCACCTTATTAATAGACAATTCGGGTTCTATGCGGGGAAGGCCCATAACTATTGCTGCAATCTGCGCTGATATACTCGCACGCACACTAGAGCGCTGTGGCGTAAAAGTTGAAATTCTGGGCTTTACAACGCGCGCCTGGAAAGGCGGCCAGGCGCGAGAAAAATGGGTTGCAGACGGAAGACCGGCCAAACCCGGACGCTTGAATGATTTACGGCACGTTGTTTACAAATCGGCGGATACGCCATGGCGGCGAGCCCGCTCTTCGCTTGGACTGATGATGAAGGAAGGCCTGCTAAAAGAAAATATCGATGGCGAGGCGTTGATGTGGGCGCACTCCAGATTACTGGGCCGGCCCGAATCGCGCCGTATACTGATGGTGATATCGGACGGCGCCCCGGTTGACGACACGACATCCTCCGCAAATGGCGGCGCTTATCTGGAACGTCATCTGCGAGAGGTCATCCATTATGTTGAGAACCGCTCGCCTGTCGAGTTGCTGGCAATCGGTATCGGTCATGACGTAACACGATATTACCGCCGCGCTCTCACAATTGTCGATGTCGATCAACTAGGCGGGGCTATAATTGATAAACTGGCGGAGCTTTTCGATGAAGAAGCACAGCGCCGGTCGGATCAACGTGGCCGCGCAGCTTAACCATCCGGCCGTTATAACGGCAAAGCATAAAAATGCGCGTTGGCGGATGTTCAAAATAATCAAAAACGCGAAACAATTGCATTCATGTCGGGTCGCCCGCGTTCCTTCGGCGACTCCTTTGCAGTACCTATATAGACAAAGCCAGCCGGTCTTTCATGCTCCGACAACCCTAACACTGTACGAATATTCTCGTCGTAGGCGTACCATTCAGTCAGCCACTGGGCGGCAAATCCGTAAGCCGATGAGGCAATCAGCAAATTTTGGCAAACTGCTCCAGCCACTAATATTTGCTCCCATTCCGGCGTTTTGTGAATTGGATTGATTTGGGAGACAACGCATACAATGACGGGGGCGCGCAGAAATCTGGTGCGCTCATACTCGAGTCTGGATTTATCTACATCAGGTTCCTGATCAGCGAAGATGCTGGCAAGAGCGTCGCCAAATCGCTGACGCCCTTCGCCGTCGAAAACAATGAACCGAAAAGGAACAACCCTGCGGTGGTCCGGCGCCCGCGCCGCAAGTTCCAGAAGATCAGCAAGTGTTTCCGTATCCGGGCCTGGCCCGTCGAGAAAATCCGCCGCAGTCGAACGCCGAAATCGAAGCAAGTGAAGCGTTTGCTCGTTCTGGTAAGAAGCGGGTAAAGTCTCTCCGAGGTTGGGTTTTTTCAAGAAATTTCTCCGAAGAATGGTTAATCGCCTTGGCAAACAATGATCGCCTGATATGGAGATAGGCGCAGTACGTGAGTAAGCTCAAGGCGCATGTAGTAACAAATAATTTCGCGAGGAAAAGTATAGAGTATGGCAGGCGCTATCGCTGCATCGGCGGATGGATTTTTGCAACGGTTCAAAGCAGGTCGCCTGCCCCGGCCGGTTAGCGTTACAAGTCTGCGGGAAGCTGACATGACGCCGCAAGACCTCGCGGGGCTATTTGAAAGCCAGCTGACCAGCCGCCGACTCGATCTTGAAGCCCGCCGTCTCGGCGCAGAAAAGCGTGGATTTTATTCGATCGGCAGCGCTGGCCATGAAGGCAACGCCGCCCTCGCCCGCGCGTTCCGTGTCGATGATATGGCGTTTCTTCATTATCGCAGCGGCGCTTTCTATATTGAGCGAGCATCAAAAATTCCTGGCGAAACACCGATCTGGAATATGGCGCTTTCTTTCGTCGCCTCATCCGAAGACCCTATTTCCGGCGGCAGGCACAAGGTTATCGGCTCCAAAACACTCTTTATACCTCCGCAAACATCGACGATTGCATCGCATCTGCCAAAGGCCATGGGCGCTGCTTTTTCGGTTGCGCTAGCGCGTTCTTTAAAAAAGCATGACGCCGAACTGAAGCAAGACAGTGTTGTGCTCTGCAGCTTCGGCGACGCATCGGCGAACCATTCAACTGCCCTCGGCGCAATTAACGCTGCAGCCCATACAGGTTTTCGCGGGTTACCCCTGCCGCTTGTTTTTGTCTGTGAAGATAATGGCATCGGCATTTCGGTGAGAACACCGGAGGGATGGATTGCCGCCAGCTATAGCGCGCGGCCAGGACTACGCTATATTTACGGCGACGCCCGCGACCCTGTTGACGCGATGCGCGCTGCAAAGGAAGCGGAAAGGTATGCGCGCTTAACTCGTAAGCCTGTGTTTTTACATCTTCGCACAGTACGGTTGATGGGCCATGCCGGATCAGACCTCGAAAGCGGGTATCGTGACCGCACGGAAATGGACGCGGAGGCCGATCAGGATCCGCTGCTGCATGCAGCCCGGCGGCTACTGGATTGTGGTCTCATGGGCCACGAAGATATTGAAAAGCTCTACGCTGATATTGCCGGACGCGTGAGACGCGCTATGGAACAGGCGACGCTGCGACCAAAATTAACCAGTGCGTCGGACGTCATTGCTACGCTCATTCCTCCAGCACGGCCTAGACGCGCATTACGAGCGGGGAAAACGCTGACGTCGGCGCAGAACGAAAAGCGCGCCTTAACCGAACCCCAGCACATGTCCCGCCTGATCTCGCTGGCGCTTGCTGAACAGTTGGAAAAGGACGCCAATGTCGCCATCTTCGGTGAAGATGTAGCAAAAAAGGGAGGCGTTTACGGCGCGACTTTAAAGCTGCAACAAAAATTTGGACCGGCGCGAGTCTTCGACAGCATTCTTGACGAACAGTCGATTTTGGGTATGGCCATCGGGCTAGCGCATAACGGTTTCCTGCCAGTACCTGAAATCCAGTTTCTCGCTTATATTCATAACGCTGAGGATCAGTTGCGTGGCGAAGCGGCATCGTTATCTTTCTTCTCCAATGGTCAGTATGCAAACCCGATGGTCGTGCGCGTTGCCGGCCTCGCTTATCAAAAAGGCTTTGGCGGCCATTTCCACAACGATAATTCAGTTGCCGTATTTCGCGACGTTCCGGGCGTTATTCTGGCCTGTCCGTCCAGCGGCGCCGAGGCCGTCATGATGTTGCGGGAAGCCTTCCGGCTCGCCCGCGAAGAAGGACGCATAGTCATCTTCTTAGAACCGATTGCTCTATATGGAACCAAAGACCTTCACCAAGATGGAGACGGCGCCATGACGGCAGTGTTCGAAGAAATTGAGGGCACGGCGCCGTTTGGGTCTGTGAACACGATCGGCGATGGCGCCGATCTGGCCATCATTACCTACGGCAATGGGACATATCTTTCGCAGCGCGCCGCTAAAACCTTGGCGCGGAAAGGCATTGATATGCGCATCATTGATTTGCGCTGGCTTACGCCGTTGCCGATTGAATCCGTCTTGGATGCTATAGGCGGCTGCCAGGATATCCTTATCGTCGACGAATGTCGAAAATCCGGGTCTCCAAGCGAGGAAATCATTGCAATTTTGAATGACCGGCGCGCCGCCGTTAATATAAATCGCATCACCGGCGTAGATACTTTTATCCCTCTAGGCCCAGCCGCCAACGAAGTGTTGATCAGCGAAACTGGCATTGTCGACGCAGCGCTTGCCATATGCGGAAATCTGAAAAAAAGAGCCGCAGAATAATGAAAAAGTCAGCTGTCGTTATTTTTCCCGGCCGTGGCGCCTATGGTAAAGACGAACTTGGATATCTGAGCCGCTATCACACCGAAAAAGAAGATTTTATCACGGACGTCGATAAATGGCGCAAAACGAATGGCCGTGAAACCGTCACAGCCCTCGACAGCGCAAAGGCGTATTCAGCAGCAAAACATGCTTCCAGTATTAATGCATCCCCGCTGATCTATGCTTGCGCTCTTTGTGACTTCGCCGCGATCAATCGTGAGAAATTTGACATCGTCGCTGTCTGCGGCAACTCGCTAGGCTGGTATTTGACGCTCGCCGCCGCTGGCGCCGCCAATCGCGAAAATGCTATTCGCATTATAGATACAATGGGCTCGCTGATGCAAGCGGAAGGCATTGGCGGACAACTGATTTATCCATTTGTGGACGAGAATTGGATTTCCTCTGAAGCCAACCGGAAACGTATCGGCGAAGCACTTCATGCCGGCCGCACCGCCGGCGCGGCATATCTTTCTATTCGTCTTGGCGGCATGGCAATTCTCGCCGGTGATGATGCAGGCATGACGGCGATGGAAAAAACGTTGCCGCAAGCCGAAGGACGTTACCCGTTCCGATTGGCGCGCCACGCGGCGTTTCATACGCCGCTGCTTGAGCATATATCGCAAAAAGCACTCGGCCTGTTTGACCAGAATATAATGCAGGAGCCGGAAATTCCTATGATCGACGGGCGCGGAGCCATTTGGTCACGATACAACATAAACCTCCAAGCGTTATATCAATACACATTCGGCCATCAAATCGTTGAAACTTACGACTTTTCGAAATCAATCGAAGTGGCGATCAAGGAATTCGCACCCGATCAACTTATCCTCGCCGGCCCAGGCGCAACACTGGGCGCAGCCATCGCGCAAGAACTTATCCAGCATGAATGGCTGGGTCTGAAAGAGAAAGCGGATTTCTCCGCCATGCAAAAAGAAAATCCATACTTGATTGCTATGGGACGTGAAGACCAGCGTAAGCGCGCGATCTAGTTTCTTTCGGTATTAAGACTGTCGGGGTCAATACCAAGTGCGGTCATACGATCACGCCAGCGACGATTGGCGAGCACTTGCATATCCTCCACGGTATCCAGTTCATCCATGATTTCAAGACCAATTAAAGTTTCAACGACATCTTCAAGCGTCACTAATCCTTGTACGGTCCCATATTCGTCTACTAGAAGCGCGATATGGCTTTTTTCGTGCATTAGCCTGTCGAAAACATCGGAAGCTGTGACATTATCCAATAAAGCGAGATACTCTCTCCGAAAATCAGAAAGAGGACGGTTAAATTCATCTTTCGCCTGCGCCATCAAAAGGTCCGTTTTTAATACAAACCCGATCACATCATCAGAGTTGGTTTTGTAAATCGGGATACGCGAGAATTGCTTCGTCGAATAGCGTAAAAAATACTCCTGCACCGTAAGGTCAGCAGGCGCTGAAAATATAACAGACCTAGGCGTCATAATATCGCGCGCTGACAAGCTCTGAAGCCGCATCAAATTCGATACAATTTTGAGTTCTTTCGTTTGTAGAAGGCCTTCACGCACGCCGATTTCCGCCATAGCCTCCATTTCGTCACGACTGAATGTAAATCCTCGGGATCCCGATCTTGAGATCAAGCGCGTCAGACGTTCTGACAACCAAACAAACGGCAAAAAGGTGACTGTCAAACCGTGTATTAAGGGACCAAATACCGGTGCAAGCGTACGCCAATGAGTTGCGCCCAAAGTCTTAGGAATAATTTCTGAGAATACGAGAATCAGTAGCGTTAAAATTGCGGATGTCGCCCCAATATATGCACTCCCAAAAACTACTGCTGACTGCGCGCCAACGCCCGCAGCCCCAACAGTATGCGCAATTGTGTTGGCTGTAAGTATTGCAGCGAGCGGGCGATCAAGATTGCTGCGCAGTTTTTTTAACGCCTTTGCGCCACGCGCAGATTTTCGTTCGAGCGTTGCTACATATGTAGGCCTAACTGAAAGCAGAATTGCCTCAGAAATCGAGCAAAAAAAAGATACAAAAATCGCCAGAAAAAGGTAGAATAATAGAAGGGTCAATTGGCTCTCGAACTATAGAGATGAAAGAAACAGCAGAGACGAAAAATCTGCGCGATAAACCGAAACCTATTCCTCGCCTATATTTTTCAGCATATCGGGTTTTAAGACCGTAATCACGCCGCCTTTCTGACGCACAATCCCTTCATGCTCCCAAAGCTTGATCTGGCGATTTACATTTTCGCGCATGAGGCCAGCATGCGCGCCGAGGTTGCCCTGACTCAACTTCATATCGATACAAAGGGATCCGTCCTCGTCGACATGCCCGTAATATTCACCAAGACGCAAAAGCGCGCGCGCCAGACGCGGCCCTGCAGGCAACGTCGCAATATCTTCCAATAAGAAATTTGTGTGGCGAAGCCGTGTGCATAGCGCCGATATTATCTGGAGAGCAACTCCATGATTACGCTCTAGAAAATCTAAGACATCGCGCCTGTATAGGCGCAAAGCGCGCGTTTCCTGTAATGCACTGGCGGCAGCTGAGCGAACGCCGCCATCAAAAACCCCCATTTCACCCAGTATTTCGTTCTCGCCCATAAACGCAAGCACTGTCTCTTTTCCAGTGTCCGAAAAGCTGGAAATTTTTACACATCCTGAAAGTATAATGTAGAGACAGTCACTGTTGTCGCCTTGGGAAAATACCTCTTTTCTGGGCGAGAAGACCACGGTTTGCGCTGCGTTTAACAGGCCTTTCAGAGTCTCATCCGACAAGGCTTCGAAAAAAGGATGACGCTTCAGTTCCCATATGAGACTTGCTGTCGCGGCCGATTTTGCATCTTGTATGGACACCCTATTTCTCCCATGCAGGTCGTCCTTACTCACTACATAGCGAAATAGAAGTCATTTGTCGCGCTCTAGCAGAAAAATGGCGGCGCATCCTTCCCCCAAAGAACGCACCGCCAGTCTAAGATACGGGACGGAATGAGGCATATCCCGGCCCTGGGAGGGTGTTGTCAGCTACCTGGAAACCATAAAGACGCTTGTAACGCCAAGGACGGTATTCATGCCGATAAAGCCTATCAGGATGATTTCTAACGCGCCCATGATTTTCTCCAGTTTCTCGTCTTGTCAGTCATTTCCGAGTGCCGATGTTTTCAATGTAAAGCCGGATCGAACTATCCGCTGTGATGGGCGTCACAGGCTGCTAGGTTTTCAATTTTCCCTGCAACTGCAGGCAAAATATTGGAAAATATCGACGCTTTATCTCAAATTATGCGCGTGAATACTGGGGTTGGGACGTAAAACGGAACGTGGGCGCCAACGGTCAGTAGAGAAGGATCGACTATTGCGACACTGTGAAAATGCTTGAAACACCGAGAACCGCGTTCGTTCCAATAAACCCAATAAGAATGATTTCGATAACGCCCATGATGTTTCTCCCTCTTTTCACTCAATTTCTTTCCACTGCCTATGAGAGAGAAATAAAATACAGGCCGAATTTGTGCTGTGACGACCGTCACAGATAATACAATTTTCGACAAGGTATTGATTTTAAGGGTATAATTCGGAATGGAATTCCAGCCTGTTGACGCGCCGATATCTCCCCTTACGCGTCGCACAACACAGCTTGGCGCCTAACGGCCGGTCGTAAAGAGACTAGAGACGCCCAGGGTAGCGTTAATGCCAATGAAACCGATAAGAATAATTTCTAGAATACCCATTGTCTTTCTCCCGTCGTTCAAAGCTGTCTCAACCGACCGCCATTGAGAGAAAATTATTAGAATTGCTCGTGATCCGCTGTGTTTCACGTCACAGCACTGGCGCTTTAGCAGATGAATTCCTGACACACGCAAATTCACGGTTTTCGTTAAAGCTCAAAACTTTATGGGTCTGTACGCCTGCGGCATCGGTTAGGTACTGCGAATCATGTCTTCTGCACGCCTTTTGAAACTTTTGATGGTTTCCTCAAGGCCGAAAGTCTCCCCCTGCTCGCACGCGCCGAAATGGTCTAGCGCTGCATGGGCGTCCGCATTTTCTAGAGCAACAACACCCATTTCAAATGATCGCCGGAATGACTGAAACGCCAATTTCGCCGCAACAGTATCATCACCAACCAATGCGTAAATAATTGTTGAATCGGTGCGCCCCACCACGGTAGACGCCCCGAGCAACACACCGGCAAAGTCAGGAATACACTCGCGCGTCTGCTTCGACATGATAATGGGCGCGCCGTAAAGTTTCGTCAGTGATTCAAGTCGCGAAGTCAGGTTCACCATATCCCCCAACATCGAATATTCAAGATGATCTTCCGATCCAAAATTGCCTACCCGCGCTTCAGCTGTATGCAGACCAATACCAATTTTAATTTCAGGAACGGGTAATTGATCGTTCTCGCGCCAGACAGCATTCAGCTTTTCAAGCGACTTCAACATTTGCAACGAAGCACGCGCAGCCTGCGCCGGATGATTTGTGACGTCTACCGGCGCATTCCACATGGCCGCCAAACCATCGCCCATAAATTTATCGACTAGTCCTTTATGATTAACCACGATGCGTGTCATCTGAGTAAAATACTGATTAAGCAAGGTTGTGACTTCGGGCGGAGACATTTGCTCCGAAATCGATGTAAAACCACGGATATCGGAGAAGAATGCTGTGATCTCCCGCGATTGCCCTTCCAGCTTCAACAGGGTCGGATCACGTTCCAACCGCTCAACAATAAGGGGAGATAGAAATTTCCCAAAGGCGCCGCGGATAAATTTACGCGCAATCTGTTCCTGTTGAAACATCACGACAAATGAGCCGAAGAAGGATGTCGCGATGATAAGATTCGGCGTTACTGGATCAATAAGTAGACGGCCGAAATGGAATGCGCAAAACGCGCCTGCGAAAAAAGCGGCTGTTAAAATCAGCCAGATTGAAAAACCCATCGCGGCCGACAAGCGTGGTAAGAACAGCAGCATTATCAAGGTTACAAGAATAGCGGCGCCTATTTCAGCCGGGCGCATCAAATCCCAGGCGCGATACAGTGTCTCCTCGGAGAGCGCCTGCTCAACCACCTCTGCGTGAATGTGAACACCCGGCCGCACATCGCCAAGCGGCGTAATTAGCGCATCCCGCAGACCTTCAGCAGATGCGCCAATCATAACGATCCGGCCCTTGACAATCTCACTTAATGAAACCGTTTCACCTTCCAATACATCGACAACAGATAGCCGCCGCTTTTCGATGCTTTCAAGTCTCGAATAATGAATCCAAAGTTGGCCATCTTGCGACGTTGGAAAACGCAAGCTGCAAAGCGCCACCTGAGAGACGGATTGTGTTGCCGTGCTGGTAACGTGTGCTTTGCAAGGGCGCTCTACTGCCTCTTGTACAAAGTCTGTCGGCGCCAACGTGGGGTTAAGCTTGGGCGCGGCGACACGCAAAGCTTCCAGCACGAGGCTTGGATAAATTTCCTTGCCGTCACAAGCGAGCGCAATCAGTGGTACGGTGCGAATGATTGCGTCGTCATTAAGAGCCGCCCGGGCGAATCCTTCTCCACGCGCTGCGTCGCGGAAAATCGGCAATGGCGGCACAATCTGGCGGAAACTCGGCGCAACGCGCGCTAGATCCGATGGCCGTACACCTTGAACGCGCGCCGCTTCCAGAACGGGAGGACAAACTGCAGTCGACGCGCCAGAGCGGGCTGTAATATGCATGACTGTTGGCGCGGCTTCGATCGCAGCCGCAAAACGGCTATCATGATCAAGTTCGTCTAAATTGGATGCGTCAAGCTCGCTTACAATCGGCACGAGCAAAGGCGCGTCTAACCAGCTTGCTGAAACATTGCCCGGGCTTGTGCGGTCGGGCTCCGCAAAAAGTATGTCGAAAACAATTGCGGCGGCGCCAGCTTCATTTAAATTGTCAACTATGGTCGCAAAACGATGGCGCGGCCACGGCCATTGCCCATATTTTTCAAGCGCTGCGTCATCGATTTCAACAACTTTTACCAGATCGCTGTCATAGGCCCGTGGTGATATGCGTTGAAACTGATCAAACAGCCGGTCCCGCGCTACGTTCACCAGCATCGGCTGTTGAAAAACAATGACAAGCGCTAGCGTTGCGCCGATGACACCGGCGATCCGTGGCCCGAAGATACTTCGCAAGTTCTTCATTCAATTACGGAGTTGCGCCATTTTGGCGCAACATATCCTCGTTTACGCCCACCCCGGCGCCGCCATCTCCATCATTGAAATTGAAAAATAGATCTGCAGCATCTCCAGGGGCGCTTCCGTCTCGTATCAGGAACAAGGCATTGTCAATATTGCTGCCGCTGAAATCCTCTGCACCGAGAGCGAAAGCGCCGACGCTGTTGATAGCGTCATCAAAGCTGACAGCGTTCAATAGCTCCGAGAAGGCGAAATTAAATCCACTAGACGGATCGTCTATATTTACGGACACGAAAGAGTTTCCGCCTCCCAATGTGCGGTTTGCAAAATTTATATCGATTGATGCTTCGGATTCGCCAAAAAATAATGCGCCGTCAGCACGTTCAAAATCCACAAAACCGCCAATACCTCGGCCGCCAGCCGTCCCGTCATACCGGAATGTACCTGCGCCAAGGTCAACGGCGAGAACCTCAAGATCGGATATCGAAGTGACTGCACCTTTCGTGTCGCTGAATAGTTCAACATCGGAATAAAGATGATTGCCGTTATTGTCGGAAATAATCGATGAAATATTTGCAGCCAAACCCTCAGGCTCCCAAATGATAGCCTGGCCATTCTGCACCGCCGGATCAGACGACAGAGAAGCGAGCGTGAAGAAGGTAAGCCCGAACAACCCACTGTCAAAGGAAACCGCTTGATCGAGCGCCACATATTGCCCGGTGTTCTCTCCGCCAATAGCCGAATCAGCGCCTGCGGCGACAGCTACGAATGATGATCCGCCGCCTACGGTTCTATTATCAAAATCAATTTCAAGTTGCGCCAACGCCACGCCAGCGAGTTTTGTTGCTCCATTCAGTGTAGAATATACGCTGTCGGAAAATCCGGAAAGTATGGACATCCCGGACGTTGAGACTCCTTCCAGCTCAGTCGGCGTATAAACCAAACCGAGGGGCAGGTTTTGAGTGAAATAAGCCAAATCGCCTTCCCCGGCAGATAGCATGAGGTCAGCGAGAGAACTTGTAACCGAGTACATAATGCCTTGACCATCTGTGTCAGAGTAATCAAGGCTTACATCAGCCATTACCGTATCGTTCGGCCCTTGTCGTATGGTCAGCACGTAGGTTGGCGTTGAGTATTTAGCGACGCCCTCCTCACCATCCGTGAAAGAAATGGCGGCGCTGCCTAGCAGAGCGGCGAAAAACTCTTCGTTGACCGAAAAAGGCGTTGTAAATGAAGATGGACTTTCCTGCGTCAGGTCGTCCGGATTCGACACTGTAAAATCAAACCGCACGAATGAGGCGAGCGCATCAGGTGCAACAGTTCTATTTTGCCAATCAATATCGATTTGAAAAATAACAACCCCATCATACTCGGTGACATTTACGCCGTCATCTACCGTGATAACGGCAGGCGCCAGCGAAAAAATATTGCCGCTTGGACTTGTTTGCATGCCTGCAAAGTCATCGAGGGCATCTAATGGCAAGATGTCTCCTACCGGGATCATCGGATCAGGCGGCTCCATTGGGTCAGGCGGCTCCATTGGATCTGTCGGTTCCTGCGGATCTTCTCCGTCGTTAAATGGCTGCTGAGGCTTTTGCTCTGTTTGTTCGTCCTCTTTTTCGTTGCGTTCTTCAGACTCAAATTGATAAGAATCGCCTTCCTGCGCACCCTGCCCGGAATCATCCAGTGCATTTCCTGCATATTCAAATGTAGATCCGTCGTCTTCGGGAATAACCGGGACAAACGCGCGATAAATACGGCGGAGCAGCGTCCGATCAGCTCGGAAAGGTTCAGACAGTCCATCCGGCCCTATGCGGACAACGAAACCCGGACGTTTCAAAACGGCCTCAATTACACTGCGGTTATCGTTTGTCCAGAACTGCACCAGTCCCTTTGGGGTTAGCCCACTATTGTCACGAAGTGGCCCCTCAAGCAGCGCGTAAACAAAGCCGTCAAGTTCTGCAAGAATAACATTAGTGCCGCGTACACCCATAGTGACGCCTGCGTCCTGAATTTCAACTTCCGTTGATCCCGGCTCTGTTTCACGACCTGAGGAATATCGAAATCCACCGCGCACGTAATTGACTACTCGACGCCGGCCGGCGCCGCGTGCGTCGAAAAATTCGTTGATGGCTGATTCTGAATTCGGTGCGAATGTGTAAGTGCTCCAATCGCACAGCTTTAATTGTAAATGAGACTCATCGCCTGTCCGCACAGTGTCGCCAGTGAACATATCATCGCCGCTTGCAGGCCGAAATGCGCCGTTTCGATTCTGCCTTTCAACATCCACTGACGGGCCTACGACTGCAGTCGCATTTCCAGCTTTTGGATCGTCCGTTTCATGATCAAAACATTCCGCCGCATTTAAGACAACCGGCGTTAAAGACATCGCCGCCGTTGCTACAGCTATTTTCGCAGCTTTAATAAGGCTTGCCCGTTTCATTTTAAAGCCCCCTAAAATGCAATCCGTTTGGATAACAGCAACGCAGCCTTATGCGTATCATAATCAAAATTGAGAATATTCGAATCAACTGTTTCATACTCATACTGCGCGATGATATTTATGTCTTTCACGCCCTCAGGCGCATTTGGCAAGAACACCGACAAAGGTGCGCCGACAGTCGCCCGCGCGCGATAAAGCCATTCGTCTCGAACGATTGACGGGCTGATAAAACGGTCAACGCCATCATATTCCGACCTCTCAGCCCACAATCCGATAAGAGAGAACGCACCTTTCCCTAAAAGCCAGCTGTGCTGCATATTGGCGCCATAACGACCATAAGATTCGCACCCCGACACGGCGCCGGTCAGCGAACATGATGCATCCCCCTGTTTGTCCATATACATGGCCTCCACAGACAAACGTTGCGTTGTGCTGAAGCGCCATTCAAGGCCGCTGCGCGCGCCGAGCCTTCTGCCGGACCGAAGCGGCGCCGACCCAAAATTTGTTGTGGCTCGGAAGTTTTCGTCTTCACCGCGTAAAGTCACATACGCTTTCACATGAGGATTCCAGCGGTATGCGACTTCAAAATCCCCGCCCAGCGTCTTTTGATAGTCCTCGCCCTGAAGCCAGTAAAAGCCGCCTCTAAGTCGCGGTGTAAATGACCAATCACCGGCATACCAAGTACCGCCCAGCGCCAGCGTCGTCGCATCAAGATCGAGTCGATCAACTTCATGTTTGTCGGAATGATAATAGGAAGCTTCCGCATGCAGCGTATGGCCTTCCTGCGATCCGAGGTCATGAATCAAACGTCCTTGTGCGGAGAAGATAAAAGCAGCGTCGCCGTTTCTTTCCTCAGCCGGCAACACACCCAGAAACGATTGCACCATGCCGCTTGATGGCGACTGGTTTCGATTGCGATCCCAGTCGAGCCCCGTGGTCAGCGTTAGCGAACCGCGCGTCTGACGCTGTTCATACTTAATCCGGTTCAGGTATGTTTCCGCCTCGGCCCTCAGCGGCGGCGGCAGGTTATTGCTATCAAGAGCGAGCTCCAGTTCGTAACGCGCGCGATCGAACAGGCCTAACCGATAAAGCACGAGGCCATACAATACTCGTACGTCATGCATGGCTGGGTCGATAAGCAAAATTCGCTCGAGCGTTGATCCGGCTTCTTTAAGATCGCCTCCAATGATCTGTTGGCGCGCATAAGCGATATTGAGTTGGATATTCTCAGGGGTTGCGAGTACTTGCTCAAAAGGAATACCAACAAAATCGCTTTCCCCGCGATCGGAGCCCTGCGCCTGATATTCAAGCAAATTACGATCTACTGTTTCTCGGACAGATTCTTCAGGCTCCTGAGCACTGACAGCGGTCATGAATAAACCCAGCGCAACTGACGCGATTCTGATGAATCGTATTAATAACATGAAAATGGGCCCCTTCCCCATTGCATTTTCCACCAGCCAGCGGGATGTTGCGGCGCAGCGACAGACCACAAATCTATGGTAGCACCGTAGCAAAATCTGCTCACTGGGTCTCTCCTGTCGCAGCGATTATGCCCTCGTGCTCCAGAGCGCCGCAACTCTTTTCTGGCCTTTCCACTCACCAAACCACCTGCATTCCGTCAACAAAGGCGCGAAATTACCGGTAGTTTAAAAGCTGCCAGATTATAAAATAATGCGTCAGGTGATGGACCATTTGATCTAAACCAAATGGAATCCAGTAAGATTGTTTTGTCATATCTGTGAAACGTCCCATCATTATTGGACTCGACTTAATGCGATCCATCGCAAAATGCACTGTAAAATCAACGAAGGCCAGCAACCACAAATCCCGGTTCACAATGAGAACGATAGCTAAGGTCGTCAGCGCGTGAATTAAAACATGCACAGTCAACGGAAAAACAAAATCAACTCCTGTTTTCGTCTTTCCATTCACCATCCACGCTGATTGAAATATGTAATCGCCAAATAACTGTTTAAATTGAAATATGACCAGCATAAGGAATATAAACTGCGCTTCGGACATTGCCGTTATATCCATATCCTATCGCCCTCCCTGCAATCATCGCGCACTTAAACCGCCGCTTAATTTCAGCGAGAATATATCATTCGCCATCTTTCCCCCGATGTGACGCCGCGCACAAACTAAGCTTATATGTACAACTCGTATTGCCTGCGGATTTTACGCGCTTCAGCTCACATGACGCAAGGAACCGTTAACGTTATTTTGTATGGCAGCGAGCGGATCCGCTAAGATATTTTTCTCGGTAGGCTAGCAATAGCGGAATCTGATAAAAAGGATATCGGGAGCATAATGGCTCACCCAAGTGCTCGGAAACTCTTATTCTCTGCTTTAAAAAAACGGCGAACCGCGTCGTTTTTAAAGCGCTATTTTAACGCTGCAATCATATCTCGAATGCTGGCTGCTTCTTGTGAGTCTTCAGGCATGGCGACAAGCAAGCGCTCCCAATAGGTTTTGGCGCGCGCCGCGTCGCCACGCTGGCTGGCGGCGAGCCCTTGAAAATAAAGCGCGAAGGGATGTTCCGGGTTCAGACGGGATACTTCGTCGATGGCGGTTTTTGCATTTTCATCAATCGGTGCGCCTTCCTCCCAAAGGATATTTAGCAAGACTTCCGCTTTACCGAGCCGCAAATCTATGTCCCCTGGCGCCAGTTCGATAGCGCGCGCATAGGCGTCGGCGCTTTTTTGCAAATCGTCCATCACAGCATAAGAACGCGCCAGCATTGTCCAGCCTTCAAGATCATTGGGATCTTCTCTAAGTCGCGAAACAAGCCCCTCGATCATGCCTTCAACCATAACGGTGCGGTCTTCGGTCGACATTCGTTCTGCCGCCTGTATCTGGTCTTGTGTCGGTCCCGCGCCAATAAAGTTATTTTTCATCCCTTGCGATCGCATATTCTCAGAATAATCGTCCTCAATTCCCAGCGTATCAAGCGGGCGACCGAGTTCCGCTGCGATTGAGTCAATCTGTGAACGGACTAGCGGCATCCATCCCGCATTAGCGGGCGAGTCATTGGCAAGCGCCACAAACTCTTTCAGAGCCTTTTCCCTTTCATCCCGCTGATAGGCGGCGAGCGCAAGGTAAAATCTTGCCCGCGGCTCCGCCGAGTCAAGCTGCAGCGCCTGTTGCAGCGCCGCCAAAGCTTCTTTATTAACGACCCCGTCATTCGCCATTGCAAGCGCCTCGCCCTCGGCTGCGTGCAGATTGGCGCTGTCAGGTTCCAATTCGCGGGCCCGGGCAAAGGCGGTAGCCGCTTCCGCAAAACGATCCATGCGGGTATAGCTTTCCCCCAGCATGGCCCAACCGGCGAGATCTTCAGGGGCGTCGGCAAGACGCTGTTCCAAAGCGTTAACGGAAGCGATAAGGCTCGGCGCGCCCTGAGCACCATTACCTGGCTCGGAAAGCTGCGTCCGCTGTGCGAGCTCAATCGCTTTTTGCGTTGTTTGTTGCGCAGGGTTGCCAATCAACGCATAAAGAATAATTGCCGCCAGTGGCGCGGCGCTAATAATTACGATACTGACGTTACGACCGATAAAACCATTGTTGCGTTCATGCGAGCCTTCACTTGTTTTGCTAGCAACAAGCAAACGACGGCGAGCTTCTTTTTCGGTTTCGTCCGCTTCTTTATCACTTAGCAGCCCGGCGGCGCGGTCACGCGCGATATCATCAAACTGAGCGACTAGGTAATCCTTTTCATCAAGATTTTCCGCTTCAGCGGTTTTGCGAAAATAAGGCTCTATCAACAGCGTAAGGACTACAACTGCGATTATTAAAATAAGCGCCCAGATCATTGACTGCGCTCGTAGATGATACGTTCAATTTCTTCTTCATCCTCGTCGCTGAGTTCAAATGCAACAGGTTTTTTAAGACTGCGCAGATAAATCAGTGCAACCACCCCTCCGCTAGCAACAACGAATACCGGGAACAGCCAGAGAAAAATCGTATTGCGCTGAACGCGCGGCATTAGCAGCACATAATCACCGTAGCGATCGACGAGATATTGAATCACTTCTTCATCGCTGTCGCCGACACTTATACGCTCGCGCACGAGAATTCGCATGTCCTTCGCCAGCGGCGCGTTCGATTCCGCCAGGCTCTGGCTCTGGCAGACAACGCAACGCAATTTTTCATCGAGTTCTCTCGCACGCTCTTCCATCACTGGATCGCTTAACACCTCGTCAGGCTCTGCGGCCTCAGCCGAACCGGCGACGACGGCTGCCGCGAGCATGAAGATCAGCAGGATCAAAGGCAATTTCATGAGCGCTTCAATTCCTCGATTAGGGGGCCCAACGTGTTACTCCATGACTGTAGGGTGATCGGGCCAACAAAAACATAACGCACGCGCCCGTCCTTATCGATGACGAAAGTCTCCGGCGCGCCTGTAACGCCGAGATTGATGGCGACGCGCCCATTTTGATCATCGCCTATGCGGGTGTAAGGATTTCCATACCGGTCAAGCCACGCCTTACCGTCGCCGGGCTTTTCCTTCCAGTTGAGGCCATAGATGGGCACCTCCTGACGCGCGGCGAGATCCATAAGCAAAGGGTGCTCCACATGGCAACTGACACACCAGGACGCAAAAACATTCAACAGTGACACCTCTCCCCTGAAATCCTCCGTAGACAGACCGCTAGAGAAACCTTCAGGCGCATCAAGTTCAAATTGCGGTAGCGGTCGATCAATTAGTTGCGAAGGGATACGGGAGGGATCGCGCGTCAAACCCCAGGCGAAGAAAACGCCAATCAGGAGAAAAAGAAATAGCGGCGTGAAGACAATAATTTTTCTCATGCCGGCGCCACCTCAAGCGCTTCCGACTGTTTTGTTTTTTTTCTTTTTAGCCGAGCCGGCCGCCGCCCGCGATCGGCGAAAGCGACAAGCCCGCCAAACGCTGTCAACCCTGCGCCCCACCACAAGCATCCGACAAATGGGTTGTAAAACAGCCTGACCGGCCAGCCGCGCCCGGAGGTATTTTCGCCAAAAGAGATATAAAGGTCTCCTGGCCCGTGCGAACGGATCGCCGCTTCGCTCGTTTCCATTCCTCTGATCGGATAATATCGCCGCTCGCCCGAGAGTGCGAACGTCTCACCACCTTTTGTTGCTGAAAAAACGGCGCGCTCCGCTTCATAGTTTGGTCCGACCAAGTTATCCACTGACGATAATGTGACGACATAGCCAGCAACCTGCGCCTGCTCTCCTTCAGCCATCAGGGCGACTTCTTCTGATTTCCACAGGCTGATCCCAGCTGCACCAAAGGCGAAAAGCGCAAGTCCGATATGCGCCAGCGCTGCTCCCCACGTTGCACCAGGCAAGCCGCGTGCGCGTGCAAAACTTTCGCGAAAAGGAATGCGGGTTAGTTTGGTCCGTTGAACGATTTCACTTAAAGACCCGCCTGCAAGCCAGACAACTAGCATCAAGGCGAAGGCGCCCGCCGCCCGCTCTCTATCCGCAATGACAAGCGCAATCACACCAGCGACGATGGCCGCAACGCCTGCAGGCATCATCGATGCCAAAGTGCTCCGCCAGTTCGCTCGCTTCCACGCTAATAACGTACCAATCGCAGCAAGGGCCAATGTCACGGCAGCGATCTTAGTGAAAATGAGATTGAAATACGGCGCGCCGACCGAAATCTTGTCGCCAGTAAGCACGTCAATAAATAACGGATAGAACGTCCCGACGAAGACTGTAGCACAGGCAGCGATCAGCAAGGCGTTATTGATAATTAGCGCTCCCTCACGACTGACTGGCTCGAATCGGCCTGTCGCGGTTAATGATGATGCTCTTAGTGCATAAACCGAAAGCGCTCCGCCGATTGCGCCGACCAAAATAGCGAGGATGAACACCCCGCGCGCAGGATCAACGGCAAATGCATGCACAGAAGTTAGTACGCCGGAACGCACCAGAAAAGTGCCGACCAGGCTTAAAGAAAAAGTGGTGATCGCAAGCAAAACGGCCCAGCCCTTTAACGCATCACGCCGCTCAACCACACGAATTGAATGAATCAAAGCAGTGCCAGCTAGCCAAGGCATGAATGAGGCGTTTTCCACCGGGTCCCACGCCCACCATCCGCCCCACCCAAGTTCGTAGTAGGCCCACCAGCTTCCGAGCGCGATGCCGATTGTGAGAAACACCCATGCAGCAAGCGCCCAAGGTCGCACCAATCTACCCCAAACCGAATCCGCATTGCCGAGAACAAGCGCTGCAACCGCAAAGGAAAACGGAATAGAAAACCCTACATAACCGAGATATAAAAACGGCGGATGAATGGCGAGTCCCGGATCTTGCAAGAGAGGGTTTAGCCCTGCTCCGTTAGAAGGCGCCGGGAAAAGCCGTTCAAACGGGTTGGATGTGAACAAGATAAACGCAATGAACGCTGTGATAATCAATGCCTGTATACCCAGCGTCAGCATATGGAGCTTCGCCGGCGCCGCCCGGCCTTGCGCCGCCAAAATAGCGCTGAACAAGGTCAAGATCAGCACCCAGAGCATCATGGAGCCTTCATGGTTGCCCCATGTACCTGTTAACTTGTAGATAAACGGCTTTGCAGAATGCGAGTTTTCATAAACATTAATGACTGAAAAATCCGATGCGCCATAGGCGTACATCAGGCAGCCGAACGATAACGCCGTTAAGGAAAATATTATGAATGAGGCGCGTTGCCCGAAAATAGAAAAACGCACATCACCGCTACGAATGCCAATAATTAACGAGATCGCCTGGGCGATCGCGGTCATGAAAGCTAGAACGAGAGCAAAAAGGCCAATTTCAGGAGTCATGCACGTTGTGGGTCAATAAAATCTACAAAGCCGTATTTTACTCAAATTTAGCACTCACGGCGAGCCTTGCGGCCGCGATATATCGCCCTGATTAACGCAAAAAATTGGCAATATCGGCCATAACGCGAAGGTGTTCACCGGCAAAATGACGGCACCGCTCAGGCGACCAGCCCCGGGCAGGATCAGGGTTCACTGCCGCATCCTTAAAAGGCATTTCAAGAGTCATTGAAAGACAGTCCCACGTTTCCGCCACATAAGAATTGGCGACATCAAGATTGGCCTGTCCTGGCGCAGAAGCTGGATAACCGTCTTTAGTCTGGAAGTCTTTGCTGATCTCTAATAATTGGGATGAGTATCGCTCAAACCTTTTCTCATGAACGTCATTCCAGGATGGAATACCTTTGGCGTTATCGAGAAAATTATTGGGTATCGCTTCATCGCCGTGCACATCAAGGAAAAAATCGACGCCGGTTTCGCGCATTCGTTCGCGTACGAGAAAGACTTCAGGGCAATCTTCCATGCTCGCATTTCGCCAGGCGCGGTTCAAGTCTTTGCCCGCAGCATTCGTGCGCAAATGGCCGCGGCGTACGCCGTCAAGATTCATGCAAGGAAGGATATGAACCGTTGCTTTATCCAAGAGCGTTCTGGCTGCGGCGTTGTTCTCATCCGAAAGTCGATCAAGAAATCCTTCCATCCACCACGAACCCATCGTTTCGCCGGGATGCTGTCGCGCAATAACCCAGAATTCGCGAGTTCCCTCGCCAGCTCTAAAATAATCAATACTTTGTCCATCCAGTGTACGGCCTATTACTTGATGCGAAAGCAGTGAAGAAGCTTTGAGAGTCTCTACATACGCTCGGTGCCGTGCCGTCGGATAAGGCGCAAAATAGGCGTAAAAGACAATATCTTGATCTGGAGCATGCTTGATAGTTAACTCGCGCCCGTCAAAAGACGACTCTACACGAAACCAGCTTTCCTGATTATATGACGCAACGGCATTGTAGTTTTTCCAACCATTTATATACGACGCGCCAAATGCATTTTTGAGCCGCATTGTCAGAGGCTGACCGGCGGCGCCATCGACTCGATAATAAAACCACTGATAAAAATCAGCCTTACCGTCCGGTTTAATCTCAAGTTCTAAATTCGATGGATCGGATATATCAAAAGGAATTATATTTCCGCTATCAAAATCACTTGAAATTGTGACCATCTCTGCGCCTTAGTCTTTCTTGTCTGTGATCGGCATGACGACGCGTATATGTACGTCTTTTAATTGTTGCTCCGAAGCGCTAGCGGGCGCATCTAGCAATAAGTCCTCAGCTTGCTGGTTCATCGGGAACATCGTCACTTCACGAATGTTTTCTTGTTCGCAGAGCAACATGACAATACGTTCAATCCCCAAAGCGCAACCTCCGTGAGGGGGTGCGCCATATTTAAAAGCGTTCAACATGCCTCCAAATTTATCTTCGACCACTTGTTTACCGTACCCCGCAATCTCGAACGCTTTGTACATGAGATCGGGGCGATGGTTGCGGATCGCGCCAGAACCGAGTTCATAACCATTGCAGACGATATCGTACTGATAGGCCTTGATAGCAAGTTTCTCTTCATCGGTGCTCGCCGTTTCGAGCGCTTCCAAACCGCCTTGGGGCATTGAAAACGGATTGTGGCCGAATTCAACTTTTTTGTTTTCTTCATCCCATTCGTACATAGGGAAATCGACAATCCAGGCGAGTTCAAATGAGTCTTTCTTTGTGAGATTCAATTCATTACCGATCGCGACACGTGCTTTAGCGGCGACCGCGACGAAGTCAGAGGCTTTACCGGCAAGAAAGAATGCAGCATCGCCAGCATTCAATCCTAATTGGTTACGCACCGCTTCCGCGCGTTCGGCCCCAATATTCTTTGCAAGCGGCCCCTTCACTTCATCTTCGTCGAAGATCATATAGCCCATTCCAGGAAGACCTTCTTTTTGAGCAAATGCGTTCATACGGTCGCAAAAAGCGCGGCTCCCGCCACCCGGCGCTGGGAGAGCGCGTATTTCGTTTTTCGGGTCGGCGTCTAGAATCTGCGCAAAAATCTTAAAACCGGATCCACGAAAATGATCAGAAACGACTTGCATCTCGATCGGACAGCGCAAATCTGGCTTATCTGTTCCATATTTAAGGATGGCTTCGTCATAGCCAATTAATGGGAACGGATATTCTGTAACGCTGCGCTCTCCTGCAAACTTTGTAAAAGTTTCTTCAACTACTGGCCCTACAGCATCAAAGACATCCTGACGTTCTACAAAGCTCATCTCCAGATCGAGTTGATAGAATTCTCCTGCGGATCTGTCAGCCCGCGCATCTTCATCCCGAAAGCATGGTGCAATTTGATAATAGCGATCAAAGCCGGAAACCATTATAAGCTGTTTGAAGATTTGAGGTGCTTGGGGCAACGCATAAAATTTGCCTGGATGCAGCCGCGATGGCACAAGAAAATCGCGCGCGCCTTCTGGAGATGAGGCAGTCAGTATCGGGGTCTGAAAATCCGTAAATCCCTTGTCTTCCATGCCACGCCGAATTTCACGTATCACAGCGGCGCGCAACATAATGTTATCATGCAAGGTTTCGCGGCGCAGATCGAGATATCGATGCCGCATACGAATATCTTCCGGGTAGTCCGGTTCGCCGAAGACAGGCAGCGGCAAATCGTCAGCGGCTGACATCACGTCGTAGGCGTCAATGCGCACTTCGATATCGCCTGTCGGCAGATTTGCATTCACGACCTCAGCTTCGCGGGCCACTACACGGCCGTCTACCTTTATGACGCTTTCCTGTCGAACTTTTTCAATTTCACTGAAAAACGGCGCTTCCGGCTCCACTACCAACTGAGTCAGCCCGTAGTGGTCTCTCAAATCGATAAATAACAGGCCGCCATGATCGCGCTTCCGGTGCACCCAGCCGGATAAACGAACGGTTTCACCAACCTCGGATTTGCGCAGTTGGCCGCAATTGTGCGAGCGATAGGCGTGCATGGTATCCCCTTGTGAATTTTATTGAGCCGGATTGGCAACGCTGCAATGCAAAGTCAAGGCCGTAACTTTAGCGTTAAAAAACTTCACTACATATAAATATAATGTAAAGCTTACTTTACAGGTTTATGTGATAATCTTCGATTGGAATAAAGTGAAAAAAATCATCTGCTTTGTTATCTCAATTTTGACCTGCCAAGGCACCTTCTTTTTGCTGACAGCGTGAGATAGAAGCGCGCTATATGCATATCATCACAACCACCGAAGAGCTACGGAAATTCTCCAAAGAGTTGAGAGATCAGCCTTTTGCCGCTGTTGACACCGAATTCATGCGGGAAAAAACCTACTGGCCTATTTTATGTCTAATTCAGGCTGCGGCTCCGGGAACTGAGGCGATCATTGACCCTATGGCTGAGGACATTGATCTAACTCCATTTCTGGATGTCTTGTTAGACAAGAGCGTCACGAAGGTATTTCACGCAGCACGCCAGGACTTGGAGATTTTTTACAGGCTTCTGGGTAAAGTTCCCGCCCCGCTTTTTGACACACAAATTGCAGCGATGGCTTGCGGCTTTGGCGATCAGATTGGTTACGAGCCATTGATGCGAACATTGTTGAAAGCCAAAATCGATAAAGGGTCCAGATTTACAGACTGGTCGCGGCGACCTCTAACTGACGCCCAGCTTTCTTACGCGTTGTCGGATGTCACTTACTTAAGAGAAGCCTACCCAATTTTGAAACGTTTTTTAGAAGAAAAAGGCCGAAAGCACTGGGTGGAAGAAGAAATGAAAGGGCTAAATGACGACGATATGTATTTTGTTAAACCCGAAAAAGCATGGAAACGGCTGAAACTTAAAGGCGTACGTCCGAAAGAAATGGGCGCTATCGTAAAGCTCGCCGAGTGGAGAGAAAATGAAGCACAGACAAAAAACATTCCACGAAATCGCATTTTAAAAGACGATGCGATTTTCGAGTTGGCTCGTCTCCAACCGAAGGATACAACAAGTTTGTCGCGCGCAAGATCCATACCTTCAGGTTTTGAGCGTTCTCGATCAGGCGCAGCAATCATCAATGCTATAGAAAAAGGCCAGCGTCTGAAGAAGGATTGCTTGCCTCAAATAGAAAAATCAGAACGAGATAAAATCCCTGCAGATGTTTTGGAGCTTTTAAAAGTTTTACTAAAACGTCAGTGTGAAGTATTTCAAGTTGCTCCGAAGCTAATTGCCGCTACGGCGGATTTGGAAAAAATCGCTATAAACGACAACGCGAATGTGCCGGCGCTTAAAGGTTGGCGGAGTGAAATTTTCGGAGACATGGCGCTGCGGCTGAAAAGCGGCGAGATCGCCTTGAAACTCAATGATGGATCCGTTGAAATCATTGAGCTACATTAAACAGCAGTATAGCCTCATGGGCAGGTTTAATTCGCCACGCCATGACCTAGCCCCAGCGAAATTCTAATGAATACCGGAATAGCCCTTTTATTGCCTTTTGCAATCACCAATCAAAACTATACCCGCCGAATTTCAATGCCCCTTAACCGAACCGAAAAGCTGCTCGACGCCATAACAATAAAAATACCTTTGCTCCCCCTTGCCCGCCCTCAAGGCCTTCGCTATACCCCGAATTCCAAATTGCGAATTACAAACAAATTCACTCTTTGGGATAAAGAAAGTTGGCGCGGGGTGGAGCAGCCCGGTAGCTCGTCAGGCTCATAACCTGAAGGTCAGAGGTTCAAATCCTCTCCCCGCACCCAAGTTTCTAATTCATTTCAAGCAGAACTATTACGCTCTTCCCGCTTGCTCTGCGAGATCAGCCAGTATCCCTTCTCGCAATCCGCGATCCGCCACACGAATGCGGCTAGACGGCCATTCCAACAGCAAAGCTTCAAGAATAGCACAACCACAAACCACCAGATCGGCCCGATCCCGCCCAATACAGGGTTCTTTTGCCCGCTCCTCAAAATTCATGGTCTGTAGTCTTATTGCTGTCGCCAGCGCTTCTTTCGAATCTAGCCAGAGCCCATCAACTTTGTCTCTGCGGTACCGCTTTAAGCCGAGAAATACGCCTGCGATTGAAGTTACGGTTCCCGATGTGCCCAATACATGAGCATCATCATTCTGAAAAAAATGTTGTAGACCCGCCGGATCGCCAACTGCTCTAATTTCATGGCGTATTTTCTCAATAATAGCCCGATAGGTAGCCCTATCAATTTCCCTACCGCCCCAGTTCTCCGATAGCGTAACCACACCAAACGACAGTGACGTCCACGCAACGACTTCATGTTTATCGTGCAGTTTGCGCATCCATGAAATTTCAGTAGAGCCTCCCCCTATATCAAACACTAAACCTGCGGAAACATTTGGATCCAGTAACTCTGCGCACCCTGATGCAGCAAGACGCGCCTCTTCCTTTGTCGAAATAATGTCAAATGTTAAGCCTGTTTCCGTTTCAATACTATCAAGAAAAGTCGCTCCATTGCCGGCCGCTCGGCATGCCTGCGTTGCTATACAGCGCATATGAGATACACCGCGTCGTTTGATCTTTTCCGCACATATTATTAAGGCTTCGCGTGTGCGGGCCATTGCATCTTGAGATAACATTCCAGTCTGGGTTAGACCTTCTCCAAGACGTACAATCCGAGAAAATGCATCTACAATTCGTAACCCATTCTTACTTGGCGCCGCTATCAACAATCGACAATTATTC
The DNA here is from genome assembly GCF_965228385.1 of Hyphococcus sp. Classification (GTDB taxonomy): domain Bacteria; phylum Pseudomonadota; class Alphaproteobacteria; order Caulobacterales; family Parvularculaceae; genus Hyphococcus. The sequence goes on from NZ_OZ245810.1 coordinate 1,510,947, forward strand.
GTACCAAGATCAAGTGCTGCAAACCTTAACCCTTGCCGCCGATGTATTTTTTGTGAGGAGTTGCCTGGCGCTGTTCTAGCAGTTTTTTTTCTGTGCGGTGGCTCGTTTAAAATGCTGTCGGCAGCGCTAACATTGCGCCTTTTAGATGTCATCCGCTGCGTCCTCGCTGGAGCTGCTGGCATGCCGCTCATGAATGAATATTCACCCTAGCCAGCGAGAGAGCTTGGAGCAAGCGCCTTATCACTCTAAAAAATAGTGAATAAACAAATGGGTGCAATATCTTTTCTACAGATGCTCATAGTGTCGCGCGTCGGCTCGAAGTCCAAGAATATCGCTAATGTTGTGAAAACCGTCATTGCAAACAGGACAAGCAGTAGAGCTTTTGCCGTGACCACCAATACAGACATATCATCGCTCCTTAACCACATAAAAATGTGATCGCCATTTTTTTGATATTAAAAGTTTAATGCTATTTCCACACGCCGATTAGACGCCTCGCTCAAGATCGCGAAATGCTTTGTTCAGTCCGTATTCATCAGATGTTACCGTACTCTCAAGATCTGCTATGCGGGTGTCCAATGCGCGAAAGCGGTGTTTTAGATCTGAGAAAGTTGCTTTTGGCCTGGTGGAAAACGTCCTCCAGAAACGTTCTGTTTCTTCATCGATTACTATTGCATGCAGTTCTTCGGTTTTTATCAAGAGTGCAACAGCGAGATATGCTATTGCAGGAAGTGGGAAAAAAAATATTGTGATGAGCACGGATAATACCCTCACCCATTTCACGTTCCATCCGAAATAGTTGGAGAAACCAGAACAAACCCCAGCGATAACACCGCGTTTTGTATCCCGCCTCAGCCTATGAAAATTCGGGCCCGGCCCAGGTTGCCCAGCGGAATGGGCGTAACGATCACGATCGCGCGAATGATAATGATGGTGATGATAATGGCGATCAGGCATGCGGACGCTCCGGATAATCTTTTCGCCAGTCTGGTGTTTCCTTATCGAGAATCGTCTCAAGCGCGTCCACGCGCCGCTCGAGCCGCTGCGCCGTTTTCCAGAGATCATCCACAAGTCGTTCATCGTCGGTTGAAATAGTTTTTGTTTTTCGAAGCTCTGTTTGGTAGTGCAAAAACACCGCCGGCATTGCCACAAATATGATGGCAACTATCGCAATTGGCACTAGTAACTCGTTCATGGATGCGCCCTTTCAGCCCTAATTCAACCTTGCCCGCCCGTCGAAGTGCGGTTTGCAACGCGCTTTTTCAAGGTTTCCAATTCAGCATTGACCGCATCTTCAGATTCGAGTTCCGAAAATTCCTCTTCTAAAGTACGGGGACGGCCCAAAGCCCAGCTTTCAGCTTCAGCCTCTAGCTCATCAATACGATGTTCATACCGATCAAATTTGGACAAAGCCTCCTCGATGCGGCCGTCATTAACCTGACGGCTTATGCGCACGCTATCAGACGCCGCATAACGGCGAATTTCTAGAGATCGTTGCTTTGCGCGCGCCTCTTTTAGCTTGTTTTGAAGCCTTTCAAGGTCTTCATTTGTTTTACCGACTGTCTCATCTATAGCTTTGAGTTCATGATCCAATAAATCAATCATCTCAGCAGCTTTGCGCCGGGCGGAAATTGCGCCTCGGGCCAGATCTTCGCGCCCTTTAGAAATAGCTAATTCTGCTTTGACTTCCCACTCTTTGCCGCGAGATACAAACTCATTTCTTTTACGAGTTACTTCTTTTCTGTCGGCAAGCGCGCGAGCTGCGTTTGAGCGCACCTCAACGAGCGTGTCTTCCATTTCCTGAATAATCAGCCTTACAACTTTTTCCGGATCTTCAGCTTTGTCCAACATGGAATTAATGTTGGAATTGATGATGTCGCTTAGCCTTGAAAAAACGCCCATTTATTTACTCCTAAAATATAACGCCGCCGATAATTACGCCGATGAAAAAAGCGCCCCAGGCAAAACCTGACCGTCCGCGAAGGGTGCGATCAAGTCGATCTTCCCAGTATCGGTAGTCGGACCTGTATCGGCTCATTGGGTTTCTCCTTTTCAAGCAAGCATGTTGTCCCGATATTAACTCTTTTGCGAAAAGCATGCCACTTTCGGAAGAATTCTGTAGTTTGTTGTTTTTAAACACTTTATTTTAATTTTCATAACTTTTTTATGAATTCACCGGTGTGATATTCGCCAATTTAAGGTTATTTTTGCCACATATATGGTAGAATTACCTATGCGTTCCCATCCACAACCGCCTGACCTCATAGGCCAATCAAAAATTTTTCTTGATGCCCTCGACCATGCATCAAGAGTCGCTCCGGTTAATCGGCCTGTCCTGGTGGTCGGAGAACGGGGCGCGGGCAAGGAATTATTCGCCGCACGCATTCATTTTTTATCGTCGCGCTGGGATGGCCCGTTCATCAAAGTCAACTGCGCCGCAATGAGCGAAGAATTGCTTGAGAGTGAATTATTTGGCCATGAAGCCGGGGCTTTCACCGGAGCAACAAAACGTCACAAAGGACGATTTGAAAGGGCGCAAGGCGGATCGCTCTTTTTGGACGAAATAGCTTCAGCGTCGCTCCGTGTGCAGGAAAAGCTGCTGCGCGTAATCGAATATGGCGAATATGAGAGAATTGGCGGTGAAGAAACGCGGCAAGCCGATGTCAGAGTAATAGCCGCTGCAAATGTTGATTTGCGAAACGCCGCCAGGCAAGGAAAATTCAGAGCTGATTTACTAGACCGGCTCGCGTTTGATGTTGTTTTTGCTCCGCCCTTGCGCCAGCGCCCTGAAGATATTTCATTATTGGCGGCATATTTTGCGCAAGGGGTTGCATCCGAACTTGGCGTTGAATTTCCCGGGTTCTCTCCGTCAGGCATAGCGCAGCTTAGAGCATATCATTGGCCGGGGAATGTGCGCGAACTCAAGAACGCCGCTGAACGGGCCATATATTTTTGGGCGGACAGCGGTTCAAAAGCGCCTATCGATCAGATCATCATCGATCCTTTTGAAGCTGCTTTCGGCGCCATTGATGAGACAAAAAATACAGACGTAGACGAGCCCGCCGGTTCAACGAATACGACAAATTGGAGTGAAAAAGTATCTGACTTGCGCGCATATCTGTATGCGATCGAAAAAGAAATTGCCGGCGAGGTCTTACAAAAATATGCCGGCAATCAAACAAAAGCCGCCAAGGCGTTATCGCTTACTTACGATCAAATGCGCGGTATTATAAAAAAACACAATCTGCAAACTGATTAAACCATGCCCGGCCGACGCCGATGCTCTATGGTCTCCGGCAGCAGCGCCGAGGGTGACTTTCCTCAAGCTTCGGGGCGCAAGTAAGCCTGACGGCGTGCAAAGATTGAAAGCTCTGAACGGGTCAGCGCGCCATTTGTATTCAAGTCCGAAGATCTAAAAATGGTATCCTGCAACTGGATGAATTCTTCATTCTGCAACTTTCCATCAGCGCCTGCAAATGTGTAAAAAGTCCGGCGCGCGACAGCATCAATACGTGCATGTTCGCTGGACGAAAGTGCGGACAGTTTGCCGCTGGAAAGAGAAATTGTTTTAACAGCCGCATCATTTTCAACGGAAATAAATCCATTAAGATTGGCGAGCTCGGCGGTCACAATCGTCAGGGCCGCAAATTCGTTCACATCAAGAACATTGTCGCCGTTCCGGTCTGAACGCTTGAAAACACGTTCTGCATGCACGGACGCCTCTTCTGCTGAAAGCCTGTTTAAACTTCCATTTTCGTATGCTGGCGTGTCTTTGACGCCAATAAAGGATACGCCCGCTACACCAGCCGCAGCCAGAATTCCCGTTACAGCGCTCATGAACATCGTGGTGGGCATAGCCGCCTCCTTAATTCTCTCAATCAGGAGACTCACACTTCAGATCGGCAAATGTTCGAATTTTTTTTGATTAAATGCGGGCAAGCATGGCTAAAGCGCGGCGATTTGGGCGAAAATGGGCGAAATTCAACCCTTGCGCGTATTCGCGCTAAGCCCTCCCCTTTTTTCTACTCAGCCGGCTGAACTGCGGCGGGCGGGCTGTCTTCTGGCGCTGGGGATAAGTCTTCGCCCTGTAACCGGCTCCAGCGTTCCTTGATCATGCGCGACGTCAATCGAGAGCCGTCGGGAGACCAGCCGGGCGGCCCGAAAGTGTAACCGAGCACCTCCCTGACCGATTTAGCGGAATAGACGTCTTTGCCTATGCCGAGCCACTCATGGAATGAGATCGTGATGGGATTATATGTGCCCAGATTTTTGATAATTCCGTAACGCGGTTTTTCCTGCGCGTCTTCTTCGATGAAGGTGCCGAAGATCCGGTCCCAGATAATCAACGTTCCCGCGTAATTTGCATCCAGATATTTAGGGTTCGTTGCGTGATGCACCCGATGATGACTTGGCGTGTTAAAAACCCACTCGAATGGACCCATGCGCTTAACAAGCTCTGTATGAATCCAGAATTGATAAAGCAGGTTTATGGCGCCGACAAAAAGAACCATGGCAGGGTGAAACCCGATCAGCACCAGGGGCGTGCGAAACAATACCGGTCCCAGTATCTGACCTGTCCATGTCTGGCGCAGCGCTGTTGTCAGATTATAATGCTGGGATGAGTGGTGAACCACGTGACTTGCCCAGAACCAACGGCGCTCATGGCTTATCCGATGCCACCAATAATAGCGTAAATCATCCAGCACAAAGCAAAGCAGCACCGCCCACCAGACGTTTGGAATTTCCATCAGGCGAAATTCATACGCTGCAGTGAACACCGCCAGCACAATGGCGGCGCCGCCCAGCAACGGCGCCAACTCGCTGCCAAAACCCATAATCAGGCTGGCGGCGGAATCGCGCGCTTCATACCGGCCGCGCTTCAGCAAACGCGCCAGAATAATTTCCGCCAGCACCAGAACGAGAAACGCCGGCACGGCGTAGGCGATGATATCCGGGAACTCCATACGGGCTTTATATCATGTCTTCAGACGAATTTTCGAGCCCATGCTGCAGCTTCAGGCGCGCTTACGGTGACGGCGCGCGAGCCCGGATCGAGCGGCTTAATCCGCAGCGCGCCGGACTGTTCTGTCGCCCGCACCGCCTCTCCCTGAAAACGGCGCGTCACAAGGTCGAGCCCAAGCCTGGAGACCAGCGCATAATCGCCATCCGCCCCTTCGACAAAAACGGCTTTACCTTTATCGTCGACGAGCCAGTGCGCCGGCGTAAAATCCGGTTCATCAAAGGCCAGCCGCTCGCGCGCTTCTTCCTGCGTCACCGGCTTGAAAGGCGTGCGGAACATGACCCATGCGACAAACACCATCAGCCCGATAGCCGCCAGCGAAATTACGGAATCGATAATATAGTCGCCCGTCACGCCGCTATAGCCGCCGCATTAGTAATTTCGTCCGCATACTTCCTTTCCACGCTGACGATATTGTCGCCGGTAATGATATCAACACAGCGCGCAGCGGCTATTCTGCGTCGCATGGAATACGCACCGCAGCCAGCTTGAACGTCTTGACCCATTCATCATTATCGTCCTTGCCGTATGTAATACGCGACCACTGATCCGCGTCATCGATAATAAATTCGGCCCGGAAATTCGGACGGTCAGGATATTCCTGCCACATCGTCAGTACGCCATCTATTACCTTGGCCCGAAGATCCTGAACCTGACGGCCGCCGGTCGCTATCCACATCATGTCCCATTCCTGCGCATCAGGATCATACATGCGGACATTGACGCCGCGCGGCGCGTCCGGATCCTGCGCCGGATCGGGATTAAACCACTCATCGACAATGGCCATGCCGCCGAGGCCATACCAGCCATTCCAGCGCGCCGTTTTGCCCGGCAGGGCCGGAGACCAGTTTTCACCCTGCCATTGATGCAAGAAAATCTGATAATCGCCGATCAGAAAATCGAATTGCGCGGTTTCCGGCGGCGCATTTTCGTGGACTTCGCCGTAATCGCATCTTGGGGGCGCAGTTTCCTGCGCGACGGCTAAACCCGGCGCAAGCGCCGCCAATACGGTCATCATAAATTTCATATCGCCCTCCTGCCGTAAATTATCGGCGATACTCCCCGCGATCATTCGCTGGCGTCAAGCAGTTCTCGCAAATGATCGCTCCATAACACCGCGACTGTATGGCTGCCATGCCCCCGGGTATCATCCGTTATCGCAAGTATGACGGCTTTTCCCTTGGCGACGTTCTGGATCTCTTTTTCAAGAATTTTCAGCTCCGGCGGATTGACCTGATCGTCAGCCGAATTCACAGCCGTCAGGGGCGCGGTGATTTTCTCAAGATGCGGCGCCGGATTGTAATTCCGCGATGCGTCGACGGCGTAAATCGTATCGTTCGGGTCGAGCGCGCCTGTAAACCGCTCCACCAGTGACGCCAACATCGCTTCGGCTTCCTGTCTTGTCGGCGCCATTTTTTGATATTGAAGCGGGCTCGACACCATGAAAATCAACGGATAGGTCGCCGCGGTAAGCCCTTGCACAGGTTTTTCGTCGTACTCTCCTTCATTCCATGCCGGATCCGCCATGATCGCATCGATAATCATCTTGCGCAGCATCCGGTTGCGCCCGGCAATTTCGGTCGGAAGGCTCGCAAGGGGCATGATGGCGTCCATGAAATCCGGATACTTGTAACCCCAGACCCAGGAATGCATGCCGCCCATGGACGTGCCCATGACGAGGCGAAGGTGATTGACGCCAAGCCCCTCGGTCAGCATCAGATATTGCGCGCGGACCATGTCGTCATAATCGTATTTGGGAAAATCCATGCGCAAGCCGTCTGACGGTTTTGACGACTCTCCGTGACCGACGCCGTCCGGAAGAATAATGAAATATTCCTCAGCATCAAGAAGACCGCCTGGCGCGAACAGGACATCGGCGAACGATTCCCGTAACAAACTCGCGCCGGAACCAGTCGTCCCGTGCATGATGAGCACGGCGTTTGTCGCCTGTCCGTTTTCATCGCGCTCTAACTCGCCGATCGTTCGATAATGGATCCGCAACGCGTCAAGCGTCTCGCCAGTTCCAAATTCGAAATCTTCAGCAATATAGTCGCCCTCGACAGGCGTCGGGTATGGCGTCTGCGCGAACGCCATCCCCGCCTGTAACAAACTGGCGACGAGAACTAACAAAACGTTCGCGATCAGACTCATTCACCTTGGCTCCCGGCTGCGCCAGCGCCCGCCATCCTAACGAAATCGTGGATCAAGCGCCATATGCCCGACGTCAACCGACGATTTCTTCTTTCGAAAAGAAATACTCAATCTCCTGTGCGGCCGTGTCCGGACCGTCAGAACCGTGAACGGAATTCTCGCCGATCGACTCCGCGAATTCTGCGCGAATTGTGCCGGAGTCGGCCTCAGCCGGGTTGGTGGCGCCCATAATTTCGCGATTGCGGGCGATGGCGTTTTCACCTTCCAGCACCTGCACGACGACGGGTTCGGAAATCATGAAATCAACCAGTTCGCCAAAGAAAGGGCGGTCTTTGTGGACGGCGTAGAATCCTTCCGCCTGTTCTTTCGTCATATGAATACGTTTGGAGGCGACAACCCGAAGGCCGCCGTCTTCCAGTTTTGAGATGATTTTTCCGGTCAGATTGCGACGTGTCGCGTCCGGTTTGATGATTGAAAAAGTGCGTTCTAGCGCCATGATTGCTATCCTTGATTGTGGAAAAAGTGATTCGGCGCGCTTCCTATCAATGCTTTTGCGCTGCGGCAAGGTTACCATGAACCCGAAAACGCAATATTTTCGGCGGCCGGATTTTCAAAGGCCAGTGAAAAAAGGGGAATTCCATGTCTGAAACGCCAGCGCCGCAAAAGGGCGGCTCACATATTTCCACCAATCCGAACGAAAGCGGCAACGCGAACCTCATCTATATCCTTTACCTTTCGGCGGTTGTGCTGGGCGTTACAGCAATTGTCGGGGTCATCATCGCCTATGTCTCGAAAGATCAGGCGCCGGAGTGGCTTCAATCTCACTATCGCAACCAGATCCATATTTTCTGGAAAGGCCTTTTGTACATGCTCATTGGTTGCGTGCTCATGATTGTGCTGATCGGTTTCGTCATCCTTCTCGTCGCCTTTATCTGGTATGTGGTTCGCATCGTGAAAGGCATGCAGGCGCTTTCCAAAAATGAACCCTACCCGAACCCGCAAAGCTGGGGTTTTTAACGCGCGGCACTCCCGCCAGGGCCCGCCGCCGCATCAAAAAGTTGTGCAACACCGGATCGCCGCGCTGATGCATCCCGCACCATCCAAGGCTTTCAGCCGATTTTTGTGCAACTTCGCGACACTGTCTTGTACTACTTTTCATCCTTTCCAGTCTCCTTTGCCCGCTGCGCATGTCAGGCGGCGTATGAAACCGGGCGCCTCAGCGAATTTTACGACGCTGCAACTGCGCCCGATCAGCTGGTGCAGTATAAGGGGGCGCCGCCAGGGGGTGGATATCTATCCACCAACACTGGGTTTTTTTGAAGAATTCATCAGAAAGGTTGTATTTTTCGCCGTCCGGCTCGCCCGCAACGTGTACGCGATGGGGGGCGTTTAAGAGGGCTCCATGCCGCAAGGCGCGGGCGTTTTCCTCCCATGCCTTGCGGGAAAACGCCGGGGCCGTCATGCAAATGACGGAGGGAGCTTGTCGCTCCCCCCGCCCTATTTTAAGCCGCTTTCGGGTAGAGCGTTTCGCCCTCTTTCGCCATTTTACGGAATGTTTCCGGCGGATTGAAACGGCTTCCGTATTGTTGCGCGAGGCTTTCCGCCTTGCGTACGAAATTTTCAACGCCAACCGTATCGATATGACTCATGGGGCCGCCGGTCCATGGTGCAAAGCCCCATCCGAAAATCGCGCCGATATCGGCCGACTGCGGATCGAATACAATCCCTTCCGCATAACACTGCGCTGCTGGAATCAATTGCGCGTAAAGCAAGCGTTCTTTCGCTTCTTCCAGAGAAGGCTGATCGTCAGCAATCGGAAAATGCTCGGAAAGTCCGGGCCAGAGATATTTTTTGCCGCCTTCCGGGTATTCATAAAATCCGCCGCCGGATTTGCGCCCTTCCCTTTTCAGATCGACAACCATTTTCTCAAGCAGTTCTTCATTGCCTGAAGGTTTATAGGCGTCGCCAAGTTCTTTCTTGGTTGACTGCATCAGCATATGACCGAGCGACAGCGATGTTTCATCGGTCAGCGCCAGCGGACCGACAGGCATGCCGAGTGATTTCGCCGCATTTTCGATAAGCGCGGGTTTGATGCCTTCCTGCACCATGATCATTGCTTCGCCGAGATAAGGCGGCACGACGCGGTTCGTATAAAAGCCGCGCGTATCTTTCACCACGATCGGCGTTTTCTTGATCATGCGCACATAATCGAGCGCAGCGGCAAGCGCCTTGTCGCCTGATTGCTCGCCCGGAATGATTTCCACGAGCGGCATCTTGTCGACCGGCGAAAAGAAATGGATGCCGATGAACTGATCCGGACGCTCGGAATGCTTGGCGAGACCGGTAATCGGCAGCGTTGAGGTGTTCGACGCGAAAATCACATCGGAACCGATGACGGCTTCGGTCTTCTTGATGACGTCCGCTTTCACATCCGGGTCCTCAAACACAGCCTCGATGATCATGTCGACGTCTTTCAAGGCGTTATAATCCGTCGTCGGCGTGATCCGGGCGAGCAGCTCGTCCCCCTTTTCCTTCGTCACCTTGCCGCGCGAGACGCCTTTTTCGACGATCTTCTGCGAATAGCCCTTTCCCTTTTCGGCGTATTCCTGATCGCGGTCGAGCAGGACGACGTCCATGCCGCCTTTTGCGGTGACATAGGCGATCCCTGCGCCCATCATGCCGGCGCCGAGTACGCCGACTTTTTTCAACTCAGTCGGCGGGACATCCTTGGGGCGCTGTTCGCCTTTTTCCGCCGCCTGCTTGTTAATGAACAGGGTGCGGATCATGTTGCGCGTCTGGTCGCTTCTCAAGAGCTTCACGAAATATTTGGTTTCGATCCTGAGCGCCGTATCGATCGGCACGATCGAACCTTCATACATGCAGGAAAGAATATAGCGCACCGCCGGATAATTATGGTTGGTCTCGCGCTGCGCCATGGCGTTCGCCGCCATAAAGAACTGGACCGAGCGCGGATCCATTGCGCCGCCGCCGCCCGGAAACTTGAACCCTTTTTTGTCCCAGGGCTGTGTGACTTTGGGATTGGCTTTCACCCATTCCTTTGCTTTCGCCACAACTTCATCGGCGGCGCGACGTCCTGAATTATGCCCTGGCTTTTGGCGGTGTTCGGATCGATCGGCTTGCCTTGCGTCGCCATCATGGCGGCGTTCTGAAGACCCGCCAGCCGCGGCAGGCGCTGCGTGCCGCCGCCCCCCGGAAGAAGGCCGACCTGCACTTCGGGCACGCCGAGCTGGATTTTCGGATTGTCCGCAACCACGCGATGATGACAGGCGAGAACGAGTTCCAGACCGCCGCCGAGCGCGAGGCCGTTGACGGCCGCCGCAACCGGTTTGGCGTGCGCCGTTCCCTTTTGCAGGTCCTTCGCCGACTGCCCGCCGGTTTCAAGTTTGCGCAGCATTTTGTTCAGGCCAAACGCCGCTTCGAACTGCGCTTCCGGATCACTGGGCGCGCCTTTTCCGTTTTTCGCAGGACCGCCGCTTCCGAGCATGTTCAAATCGGCGCCGGCGAGAAATCCGGATTTTTTGCCGGAGGTGATAACTGCGCCTTTGACCTTGTCGTCGGCGACAAATTCATCAACCCATTTGGAAAAATCCTCGATGAGATCGGCGTCCCACACATTCATGGACTTGCCGGGCAGATCGATGGTGACAAGCGAAATACCGTCGCTGTCCGTCTCAACTTTGATTGTGTTGTAGCTCATGATTCAAATCCGTTTCAAAATTTCTGACTAGACGCGCTCGATGATGGTCGCCGTGCCCATGCCGGCGCCGATGCACAGCGTAATCAGCGCCGTTTCTTTTCCCGAGCGTTCAAGCTCGTCCACCATGGCGCCGAAAATCATTGCGCCCGTGGCGCCGAGCGGATGCCCCATGGCGATGGCGCCGCCATTCACGTTGATATCGGAATGATCGATATCGAGGGCCTGCATGAAGCGTAAGACAACGGAAGCGAAAGCTTCGTTCAGCTCCCACAGATCAATGTCCTTTTTATCCATGCCGGCGCGCTTCAGCGCTTTTTGGGCGGCGAATTCCGGCCCGGTGAGCATGATCGTCGGCTCCGAGCCGATCGACGCCATGGATCTGATGCGTGCGCGCGGCTTAAGCCCGAGTTTTTTGCCGATCTCCTCATTGCCCAGCAGCACCGCGGCGGCGCCGTCGACGATGCCGGAGGAGTTGCCGGCGTGGTGAACGTGATTGATCTTTTCAAGCTCGGCGTATTTCTGGATCGCCACAGCATCGAAGCCGAAATTCTCGCCAAGCATGGCGAAGGACGGATTGAGCGCGCCCAGCGATTGCATGTCGGTGTTTTCGCGTACGGTTTCATCATGATCGAGCACCGTCGCGCCCATTACGTCCTTGACCGGCATGATGGATTTTGAAAACCGCTTTTCCTCCCACGACTTTGCGGCGCGCTTCTGGCTTTCCACGGCGTAGGCGTCCACATCATCGCGCGAGAACCCGTATTTGGTAGCAATCAGATCTGCGGAAATGCCTTGCGGGACGAAATAGGTCTTGAACGCCGTCGCCGGGTCGGCCGGCCAGGCGCCGCCGTCGGACCCCATGGGCACCCGGCTCATGGATTCAACGCCGCCGCCGATGGTCATTTCCGCTTCGCCCGCCTTGACCTTAGCCGCGGCGATATTCACCGCTTCAAGCCCGCTGGCGCAAAAACGGTTCACCTGGATGCCGGACGTGGTTTCCGGATAGCCCGCGTTCAAGATGGCCGTGCGCGTCACGACAGCGCCCTGCTCGCCCACCGGAGACACACAACCGAAAGCCACATCCTCAATAGCGCCCGCATCGATTTCGTTGCGGTCGCGCACAGCCTCCAGCACCTGCGTCGCCAGTTCGACCGGCGTAATTTCATGGAGCGAGCCATCCGCTTTGCCTTTGCCGCGGGGCGTGCGCACGGCGTCGTAAATATAGGCTTCCGTCATGGGGGGCGTTCCTTTCAGGCCTTGACTGTTAAATTTTGGCGCAACGGCTTAAAGCCGACGCTTTTTTCACGCCCTAGTTAGGCCCCGCAAAAGTCCAGCGCAATGGCGCAATGCAGCAGAACCGCTGCAAAACAAGACCAGCGCCGCCAGTTTCAACAACGCGCCGAATGAGCTAAGCCATTGCCGCCATTGAACACGATCCAGGAATCCCATGAGCGCTGAACGCAGTCTGGAAGAACACCGCAAACACATTCGCGATCACTATCTGGAGCCGGAAGAACAGCTCGCGCCCGCCATGGTCGCGGCCGCCGATCTGGATCAGGCGCTGCGGGACGCCGCGCAGGAAAGAGCGGCTGAATTTGTCCGCGCCGCGCGGGCCGGCGCGGCGCGTTCAGGCCTTATCGACAAGTTTTTACAGGAATACGGGCTCTCGACGGCTGAGGGCGTCACCCTCATGCGCCTCGCGGAAGCGCTGTTGCGAACGCCGGACGCCGCGACCGCGGACGCACTCATCGAAGATAAAATCGAGGCCGGCGACTGGGCTTCCCACCAAGGCAAAAGCCCTTTTCCGCTCGTCAATTTTTCCACCCGCGCGCTGATGCTGACCTCCGCCTGGCTCGACGACGTCGAACCGAAAGATCCTTTGGGCAAAATGGCGGCGCGCACCAAGGCCGTCCTCGACCGGCTCGGCGAGCCTGTGATCCGCGCATCCGTCGGTCAGGCCATGCGCATCATGGGCGAACATTTCGTGCTGGGTGAAACCATCGAAGCGGCGATGAAGCGCGCAAGAGGCTTCGCCGAAAAGGGCTACGTTTTTTCTTTCGACATGCTTGGCGAGGCGGCGCGCACCGACCGGGACGCGTTGAAATATTTTGACGATTACAGTGAAGCCATCGCCGCGATTTCAAAACACAGCACGCATGCGCGCGCGGCGGACAATCCCGGCATTTCCGTCAAACTGTCGGCGCTTCATCCGCGCTACGAATACACAAACAAGGAGCGTGTGCTGAACGAGCTTGGCGAGCGCATCCGTGATCTCGCCGTAATGGCGCGCAATGCCAATATGGGATTCAATATCGACGCTGAAGAAGCCGACCGGCTCGATATCTCCCTCGACATCATGGAAATGCTGATGCGGGACCCTGCGCTGGCGGGGTGGGACGGCTTCGGCGTGGTGATCCAGTCCTATCAGCGCCGCGCAATGTTCGTGATCGACTGGCTGGCGACGCTGGCGCGCGATACAGGCCGCCGCGTGATGGTGCGCCTGGTGAAAGGCGCTTATTGGGACTCCGAGATCAAACGCGCACAGGTAATGGGCCTCGAAAGCTACCCCGTTTATACGCGCAAAGTGTTGACCGACGTCAGTTTTATTGCCTGCGCTCGAAAACTGCTTGAAGCGCGGGATGTGTTCTATCCGCAATTCGCGACCCATAACGCCCTGACCGCCGCTATGGTGCAGGCGATGGCGGGCGACGGCGACGATTACGAGTTGCAGCGCCTGCATGGCATGGGCGAAGCGCTGCATGACAAGCTTCTGGCGACCGGCTCTCGCTCGCGCATCTACGCGCCTGTGGGCGGTCATAAGGAACTGCTGCCCTATCTTGTGCGCCGGCTGCTGGAAAACGGCGCAAACTCGTCTTTCGTCAATCAGCTCATCGATCCGGATTTATCCGTTGACGATGTGGTCGCCGATCCCTTCGACGAAATCGCCGAACTGGAGACTTATCCAAACCCGCTCATCCCGGCGCCGCGCGATCATCTTGGCGGACGCCTCGCCGCCAAGGGCTGGGACGAAACCCATCCGCCCACGGCGGCGGCGATGTCGCCGGCAGCGCGCGAAACGCTTCCCTATATTTACGCCCACGCATTGATTGACGGCGCCACGCCCGAGAGCCGCAAAAACGATGAGGCTATAATTCTTAAAAACCCCGCCCGACCCGGTGATGCAATTGGCGAGGTGTCGCCAGCCGCAGCGCATGATGTAAATCGCGCCTGTGAGCAAGCGGCGGCTTTTGCCGGCGAATGGGCGGCGACGCGTGTTCGCGAACGCGCTGACGTCATTCGCCGCGCCGCAGACCTTCTCGAAGAGCGCGGCGAGCATTTTATGGCGCTTTGCGTTTTCGAAGCGGGCAAGAGCTGGCCGGATGCGATCGCCGAAGTCCGCGAAGCCGTGGATTTTCTACGCTATTATCCGGATCGCGCCGAAGCGCTGACCGGCGAGCCTGTGGGCGTCATCGCCTGTATCTCGCCCTGGAATTTCCCGCTTGCCATTTTCCTCGGGCAAATCACCGGATCGCTCTGTGCAGGAAACTGTGTGATCGCCAAACCCGCCGAGCAAACGCCGCTGATTGCATTCGAAGCCGTCAAATTGCTGTTCGACGCAGGCGTCCCGGCCGGCGCCTTATATTATCTGCCGGGCGACGGCCCGTCGGTCGGCGCGCCCCTGACGTCCAATCCGAATATCAACGGCGTTGTCTTTACAGGCTCCACCGGCACGGCGCAGGCGATCAAAAAAACGCTGGTTGAGAGCGGGCGCCATGACGCCGCCCTGATCGCCGAGACCGGCGGCATCAACGCCATGATCGTCGATTCAACCGCGCTGCTGGAAGCCGCCGTTATCGACACAATCGATTCCGCGTTTCAAAGCGCTGGACAGCGGTGTTCCGCATGCCGCGTTGTCTGCGTGCAGGAAGACATTGCCGATCAGTTCAACGACATGCTCGCCGGCGCCATGGCGAAACTGCAGGTCGGCGATCCGGCGAAACTGTCGACCGATGTCGGGCCGGTGATCGACACAGAGGCGCGCGATAACATTCAGCGCAATACTGACAGACTTGAAAGGGATGCAAGGCTGATCGCCCGCACGCCGGAGGTTGCGGGCGACGTGAACGGAACTTTTATCCGTCCGGCGGCGTATGAAATCAGCGCGCTGTCAGAGCTGAAACAAGAGATCTTCGGACCCGTTTTGCATGTCGTGCGCTTCAAGTCGAATGGCCTGGAAGCGCTGGTCGAAGACATCAATGCGCTTGGCTACGGCCTCACCATGGGCGTTCACTCGCGCATCGACGAGACCATGGAGCGCGTGGCGCGGCGGGCGCGTATCGGCAATATCTATGTCAACCGCAATCAGATCGGCGCCGTTGTCGGGGTGCAGCCATTTGGCGGCGAAGGCTTTTCGGGCACGGGTCCGAAAGCGGGCGGTCCGCACTATCTAAGCGCGCTGACAAATCGCTCGCGGCCGGAAGGCGGCGGCTCACCTAATGTCGCCGATGGCGAAATCACGAAAGCTGAACAGGCGGCGTTGTCCGCAGCGGCGAACGCCTATCTTCCCTGGTCGCTCGCCGATCGTTCGACAATTTTGCAGCAGGCTTTTTCCGCCGCCGGTGATAACGCCAGTCTGGACATGGTCGGGCGTATGCTCGCCGCTCTCTCCGCGCAAACAGAACTTCCCGGCCCCACCGGCGAGGCCAATACATTAAAGCAACGCGGTCGGGGCGTCGCATTATGCCTCGGCGGAAACGGCGCCTTGATAAATCAGGTTGCTTGCGCCCTGGCTGCGGGCAATCCCGTGCTGGCGCTACACGATGACGCCATGGCGGCTCTGTCGAACGCGCTCGACAAATCCGGCGCGCCGGACGGATTGCTGACAGTTCTGGGCGAAAATACGACCAGCGCCCTTCTGCTTGACGACCGCATCAGCGCAGTCGTCTTTGACGGCGGCGAAAAAGGCCGTGCAGAGATCGAATCGGTGCTGGCGCGGCGCAGCGGACCGATTATTCCGTTACTTTCCACTATGGATGAGCCCTGGCGTTTCGCGACAGAGCGGACATTAACCATCAATACGACGGCGGCCGGCGGCGACGTTCGATTGTTGTCCCTGACGGAATAGGGTTATTATGACGGGTCGCGGACAAATCGCTGCGACGTTTATCGCATGGCGGAGGCTGTTCGCCGCAGCGCGCCTTGTATTACGGCGAAGACAGGCCTTGTTTCCATGAACAAACCCGAGACTGTAAAAATGAGTGCTGCTGACATCGCCCCCGATCGCGCCGGACCGTTCATTTCCGACCAGGGCCGGTCGCGCCAATGGATGAACTGGTTTTTCGCCGACAAGGGCCGGATGTTCTGGATTCTCCAGACCGCCGGCTGGCTCGGTTTTTTTGCGCTTCATATTCTCAGCGTTTCCACATTCGTGGCGGGGCGCACCTCCATCGCCCTTCTCTACTCCGCCGCATCGTCGCTGATCGGTTTTTTAACGACCAGCATACTGGCGCGCCCGATCTATCGGTTTGCGCGCCGTCAGGGACCGATACTGATCCTTTCCATTGTGATTATTTCCACGATCGCCATGGCGGTTTTGATGTCCGCCATGAAAGCGCAGACATTCGGTTTTCTGATCGGTCAGGAATGGATGGAGCTGAACGGCGATAATCTGGGCACGATCAATTATCTGCTGCTGTTGCTGCCCAGCATGCCCGCGAACCTGTTTCTTCTCGGGTCATGGGCCGGCTTTTACTTCGGCATCAACTATTATCTGAAGCTGCGCAATGAAATGGAACGGACAATATTGTCCGCAAGGCTCGCCGATCAGGCGCAACTGAAAATGCTGCGCTATCAGCTAAACCCGCATTTTCTGTTCAATACGCTGAACGCCATATCGACGCTTGTACTGGAGCAGGACGGCAAACAGGCGAACGCCATGCTGACGCAATTGTCGGCTTTCCTGCGCTATTCGCTCGACAGCGATCCCTTGCAGAAAACCACCCTCGCCGAAGAAGTGCGGGCGCTGGAACTATACCTCGCGATTGAAAAAACCCGCTTCGGCGACCGCCTGACGGTGACCTTTGATATCGAGGAGGAAACGAAAGACGCGTATGTTCCTTCGCTGATCCTGCAGCCGGCCATCGAGAATGCGATCAAATACGCCATCGCGCAAATGGAAAGCGGCGGCGAAATCACCATCATTGCAAAACGCGAAGGCGGCGCGCTGGTTCTGAAAGTCTGCGACAACGGTTTGAATGCGCCGGAAGATCCGGCGGCGCTTTTGCGCAATGTCAAAACCGGCGTCGGTCTTGTGAACATGCGCGACCGGTTGAATTATCTTTATCAGGGACGCGCCGAATTCAGCCTGTGCCATGTGGATCCGCAGGGCTTGTGCGTCAGCCTTAGAATGCCTTTTGAAAATCGGGGACAAAAATGAGTGACGAAAAAATCCGGGTGATGCTTGTCGACGACGAACCGCTTGCCTTGCGGGGGCTGAAACTGCGGCTGGAAAATTTTCCTGAAATTGAAATCATTGGCGAATGTTCAAACGGGCGCGAAGCGGTGAAGGATATCAGGGCGAAATCGCCTGACCTTGTGTTCCTTGATATTCAAATGCCGGGACTGGACGGCTTCGGCGTCGTCCGCGCGCTGATCGGCGGCCCCGCCCCGCTTTTCGTTTTCGTCACCGCCTACGACAAATACGCCATCGACGCCTTTGAGGCGAACGCGCTCGATTATATCGTCAAGCCGGTCGAGGATGAGCGGTTGAGCGACGCAATCCATCGCGCGCGCGAGGCGCTGAAGAGCAAGGTCGCCGCCAATCGCGAATCGAAACTGATTGAAATGCTGGCTTCGCTTTCCGATGACGATCGCGACCGCATCAAGGAACTGATCAACGATCCCGCATGGTCGGAAAAGCAGCGCTATTCCGAAAGGCTTTCGTTCAAGGACGGCTCGAAAGTCGTCATGCTGATGGCCGACGAGATCGAGTGGATCGACGCCGCCGGCGATTATATGTGCATCCATGCAGGCGGCAAAACCCATATTATCCGGGAGACCATGAAAGCGCTCGAGCAGCGGCTTGACCCGGCGCGTTTTCAGCGCGTGCACCGTTCCGCCATCGTCAATATCGGCAAGGTGAAGGAACTGCATCCCCATTCGAACGGCGAATATTTCCTGATTCTGGAAAACGGGTTTGAGCTGAAGCTGTCGCGTTCCTACAAGGAAGTCGTCGCGCGCTTCTTATAGTTTACCTGCTGTTGCTAGACCCGGCGCAAGTCTTTTTCCGCGCGCGCAAGATCTTCGGGCGTATTGATATTGCGGAATAGTTCGCCGCCGGGGAATACGATTTCCATTGCGGCGGCGCGGTTCGCCAGTGTTTTCAGCGCCAGCCCCTCGCCCGGCGTGGACGTCTTAAAGACTTTGCGCAAGTCATCGCACCGCCACCATGCAGATGTCGGATGCGTCCCGGCGTCGTCGCGCGCGACGGCGCTGCAATCCGCCGCGTGGAGTTTTTCAAACAAATCGCCGGGGAAAAACGGCCCGTCCACGGGCGCCGTTACTATTCCATCCGTATCCGGCGCATTTTGCTGAAGCCAGACAAGCGCAGACCACAATCCCGCCGCAGGTCCCGCCGGCCCGTCGTCCCGATCTGGTAAATTTTGACAGCGCGTTTCGTAATCATCGGGCCCGGCAATGAGTATCTGATCGCATTGCGGCGCAAGCCGGGCGATGACAATGTCAATCAACCGCCGCCCGCCAAGCATCAAAGCGGCCTTTTCCGCGCCGCCCATGCGCCTTGCGCCGCCGCCGGCGAAGATCAGGCCATAACGCGGCTTTTTCGCTGTCACGTCACGCCGCCTGCCGCAGCCACAAGATTTCCACCTCGTCGCCTTCCTTTGCCGCCGGCGCGTTCGCCAGTCGCCGGATCAGCGCGTTCGAGCGGGCGAACGGAAACAGTAAGGAACTGTCCTGATCATCGGCGGGAACCGCATTATATCCGTATACTAATGGACTGACCTCCGCGCGCAAATACGCCTCGCGCGCGCTGTTCGCTTTCAAGGGGCGGGAAAGCGCTGCTTTTTCGAACACAGACCCTTCTGTGGCAGCGTGTCCGGCAAGGCGGCGCGCCAGCGGCTGCACAAAGAGCGCTGCGGTCACAATCGCCGAGGCGGGATTGCCCGGCAGGCCGATGATGCGCGCGCTTCCCAGCCGCCCGTGCCATGTGGGCTTGCCCGGTCTGACCGCGACTTTTTCAAAAACAATGTCGCCGCCTTCTTTTGCAAACGCAGTCTTCACAAAATCATAATCGCCGACGGAGGCGCCGCCGATAGGGACGATAATATCGGCGTTTCTTGCGCGCGCGAAAAATTCGCGAATGGCGTCTTCATTATCGGCGGCGCGCCCCAGATATTCCGGAGCGCCGCCCCAGCGCTCCACCATGGCCGACAATGCGTAATGATTGGAATTCACGATCTCGCCCGGCCGCAAATCCCCGCCCGGTTCAATCAATTCATCGCCGTTGGAAAAGAGCGCGACTGTCGGGCGCCCGATGACGCGCGCTTCGCTGATATTGCCCGCCGCGAAAATCGCGCCGTGTATTTCATGCAGCCGCTCGCCGGCCTGCGCCAGCCTGTCGCCTTTTTTGAAATCGATTCCGGCCGGACGGATATGGCGCGGCGCGTCGGCCGTTTCCGTAACGGTGATGCGCTCTCCGTCGCGCGTTACTTTTTCCTGAATGATCACATGATCCGCGCCATCGGGAATGACGCCGCCGGTAAAAATACGCACGGCCTCGCCTGTTCGGATTTCACCTTTAAAAGGCGCGCCGGCAGGCGCCTCGCCGATCACTTTCAATGAAACGCCGGTCTTCACATCGGCGAACCGGACCGCGTAGCCGTCCATGGCCGATGCGGCGAAAGGCGGCTGCGTCAGTTGAGCAATGACATCTTCCGCAGCAATACGTCCCGTCAGCTTTGCCAGCGGCATCGCTTCCGCCTCCAGCGGCGCGGCGCCGCGAAGGATAGCTGTAACAGCTTCGTCAACGCTCAGCATGATCTAATCATCCCGCCTGAAATCCCCGGATTTGCCGCCGGATTTTTCGACAAGCGCCACGTCTTCTATGGTCATGGATTTATCGATCGCTTTCGCCATGTCGTAAATCGTCAGGCAAGCGGTCATGACAGCGGTCAACGCTTCCATCTCAACGCCGGTCTTGCCGGATGTCTTGACCTCCGCCGTCACGACAAAGACGGACGCCTGATCGTCAGGTTCAACGCGTACGGACAATCCAGTAATCGGCAATGGATGGCATAGGGGGATAAGGTCGCTCGTGCGCTTGGCGCCCATGATCCCGGCCAGTTCCGCGATACTTGCTATATCGCCCTTCTTAACCCCCGCCCGCGCTTTTTTAAAAGCGTCCGGCGAAAACGTCACGCGGCCGCGCGCAACGGCGCGCCGTTCGGTATCCGCTTTGGCGCTCACATCCACCATGCGCGCGCGGCCGGTCTTGTCAA
The DNA here is from genome assembly GCF_965228385.1 of Hyphococcus sp. Taxonomy (GTDB): domain Bacteria; phylum Pseudomonadota; class Alphaproteobacteria; order Caulobacterales; family Parvularculaceae; genus Hyphococcus. Next base: position 1,531,351 of record NZ_OZ245810.1, read on the forward strand.
AATGCGTAAGATCGTCAGCCATTTATTTTTCCATGAGGCGCGGCATGATTTCCACAAGATTGCAGGGCCTGTGCCGGGAATCGAGCTGGAATGAAATCACCTTGTCCCAGCCGTCCTTGACCGCGCCGTTGGAGCCCGGCAGCGCGAAGATGAACGTGCCTTTTGCAACGCCGGCGCAGGCGCGCGATTGCAGCGTCGACAGGCCCACGCTTTTAAAACTCTCCTGATGAAAAATTACGGAAAAGCCCTCAATTTCCTTTTCAAACAGCGGCGCCAGCGCTTCCGGCGTGATGTCCCGGCCGGTGAGCCCGGTACCGCCGGTTGAGATGACCACATCGATCTTTTCGTCGTGAATCCACCCGCTGACCGTTTTCTGAATTTCTCCAGTGTCGTCGCGAACGATTGAGCGCGCCGCCACCTCATGGCCGGCGGCGCGAATACGTTCCGCCAGCAGATCGCCTGACGTATCGTCTTTCTCCGTTCTGGTGTCCGAGACGGTCAGCACGGCAATCCGTACGGGAATAAATTTCAGCGTTCCATCAATTCCGGGCATTCGTCAGTTTCCCTCCCGCCATCGTTGCGCGTCTTTATAATCCTCATCGCGCGGTTCGATCCACGCTTCACTGGCGCCCCGGATTTCCTTTTTCCAGAACATGGCCTCGGTTTTCAGATAGTCCATCAGAAAATCTGCCGCCTCGAAAGCGTCGCGCCGGTGCGCAGACGCTACGCAGACCATGACAATCGGCTCGCCCGGCGTGAGAGCGCCGACCCGGTGAATAATAAGCGTATTTTTGATCGCCCATCGCTTTTGCGCAGCCGTTTCGATTTTGGCGATGGAGTTTTCCGTGACGCCCGGATAATGCTCAAGAAAAAGCGAAGTCACCTTTTCGCTGTTCGCCTCCTCGCGCACTTTGCCGAGAAAACTGACGACGGCGCCGGCGCCTTTCGCGGCGCGTTCGAAATTTGCGACTTCGGCGCCGGGGTCAAACGGTTTGTCAGTGATTTTTATCATGCCTTCTAGCCGCCGCTGACCGGCGGGAGAAACGCGATTTCGTCCTTGTCGGTAATCGGCGTATCGCCGGAAGCCATTTCTTCATTGACGATAACGCGTACGGAAATTTCCTGTAGCGCTGCGGCGAGCACGCTGTCGTCCTTGCCGATCGCCGCGATAAGGCCGTTTACAGTTTCAGGCTCTTTTGTAAGCGCCACGTTTCGCTCGCGCGCGCCGGCCAGATCGCCGAGCTTGCCGAAAAACAAAATCCGCGCCATCGCTAACCGCCAGTTACCGACATATGCCGTGAAACAGATGGCGCAGCGCCCCGCTCGGAAATATCAAACGCATGGCGCTCCGGCTTTTTCAACATGGCCCGGCCGAGCGCAGCATCAAGCGCCGCGTCCGGCTTCTCGCTTCGGAGCGCCGCACGCAGGTCGATCCGGTCCGAATGCCCGAGGCACATATAGATCTGGCCCGTACAGGTGACGCGCACGCGATTGCAGCCGGCGCAGAAATTATTCGTCAGCGGCGTGATCATACCGAGTACGCCGCCGGTGTCTTCCACTTTGACGTAGCGCGCAGGGCCGCCCGTGCGCATTTCCAGCGGCGTCAGCGTCCATTGCGTCCGAAGATTATCCTCAACCGCTGTCAGCGGGAGATATTGATCGACGCGGTCCGCCTCAATCTCGCCGAGGGGCATAACTTCAATCAGCGTCAGGTCCATGCCGCGTCCGTGCGCCCACGCGATCATGGCGGGGATTTCATCTTCGTTGACGCCTTTCAGCGCTACGGTGTTGATTTTGACTTTAAGCCCCGCCGCCTGCGCCGCATCAAGGCCGGCAAGCACTTTCGACAGGGCGTTGCGCCGCGTCAGGCCGGCGAATTTTTCATCGTCGAGCGTATCCAGCGAGACGTTGACGCGCTTGACGCCGACAGATCGCAAAACGTCCGCGTGGTGAACAAGCTGCGTCGCATTCGTCGTCAGGGTGAGCTCTTCAAACTCGCCCGCTTCAAGACGCCGCCCCAGCCGCGCCATCAACGTCATGATATCGCGGCGCACCAGCGGCTCACCGCCCGTAATGCGAATTTTCTTAACGCCCCGGTCGATAAACGCGCCGGAAAGCTGCTCAAGCTCCTCAAGGCTCAAGACCTCTCGCTTGGGCAGGAACGTCATGTGCTCGGCCATGCAGTAAGCGCAGCGCAAATCGCACCTGTCCGTCACCGAGAGGCGAAGATAGGTGATGTTGCGTCCGAATGTGTCGGTCAGTTTTTTCATCGCCCTAATCATACCACGCCGGCGCAAGGCTGAGCAAACTGGAACAGGGCTTTTCCTCCCCCGTTTATGGGGGAGGTGTCAGCGAAGCTGACGGAGGGGGTTAACCCCCATCCCCGGCTTCGCCGGTACTTCCCCCGTACACGGGGGAAGAGTTCTCTCACGCCAGACCAACGATATCGCCATTTTCATCAAGGCCGATCTCCAGCGCCGCCGGTTTTCTGGGCAGGCCGGGCATTACCATGATGTCGCCGCAAATCGCCACGACAAACCCCGCCCCCGCTGACAGACGCGCCTCGCGCACCTCAAGCGTGTGGGCTTGCGCCGCGCCGACCGCCTTTGCGTCAGTGGAAAAACTGTATTGCGTCTTGGCGATGCAGACGGGCAGTTCGCCATAGCCGAAGGATTCAAACTGCTTCAGGCTGCGCGCAGCGCTGGAATGAAACTCCACATGGTCCGCGCGATAAATTTCCCGCGCGATGGTTTCTATCTTCTTGGCCAGCGGTATTTCATCCGTATAAAGATATTTTGGCTCGCCATGCGCCGCCTCCAGCTGCGCCTTCAAGACTTCCGCCAGCGCAACCGTCCCCGCGCCGCCCTTCGCCCAGTGCTTGGCGATGGCGGAGGAGACGCCCTGCTCCGCGCAGATGCGCTGAACAACGCCGATTTCATCATCCGTATCCTTGACAAAGTGATTGATCGCAACGATCGGCGTGATACCGAATTTTTTGAGATTTTCGATATGCCGGATAAGATTGACGCAGCCGCGCTCAACCGCTTCTGCGTCAGGCGCAACAAGATCCGTTTTGGCGACGCCGCCCTGCATTTTCAGCGCGCGAATGGTGCAGACCAGCACGACGGCGTCCGGCCACAGGCCTGACTGCCGGCACTTGATGTCGAGAAATTTTTCGGCGCCCAGATCAGCGCCGAACCCCGCCTCCGTCACGACCACATCGGCCAGTTTCAGCGCTGTCTGCGTCGCCATTACCGAATTGCAGCCATGAGCGATATTGGCGAACGGACCGCCGTGAATGAACGCCGGATTGTGCTCGATCGTCTGCACAAGGTTGGGCGCAAGCGCGTCTTTCAACAATACCGCCATGGCGCCGTCCGCGCCGATGTCGCGCGCGCGCACCGGGGTTTTGTCATAGCGCAGCGCGATAATAATGTCGCCGAGCCTTCTTTGCAGATCCTTCAGGTCCGCGGCCAAACAGAAGATCGCCATAATTTCGGAGGCGACGGTAATGTCGAAACCGCTCTCGCGCGGCACGCCATGCGCAGGTCCGCCAAGCCCGACATTGATGTTTCTGAGCGCGCGATCATTCATATCGACAACGCGCCGCCAGTTCACGCGTCTCGGATCGATGTTCTGTTCATTCCCCCAGTGAATATGGTTGTCGATCAGCGCCGCCAAAAGAGCGTGTGCGGATGTTATCGCGTGAAAATCGCCGTTGAAATGCAGGTTGATGTCTTCCATGGGCAGAACCTGCGCGCGTCCGCCTCCGGCGGCGCCGCCTTTCATCCCGAAACAGGGGCCAAGCGACGGCTCGCGCAGGCAGACCATGGCGTTCATGCCGATTTTATTCAGCCCGTCGGTCAGGCCGACGCTCGTTGTCGTTTTCCCCTCGCCCGCCGGGGTCGGGGTCACCGCCGTCACCAGCACCAGCTTGCCGTTTTTCTCGCTTTCAAGGGAGGCGATATAATCAAGCGAGACTTTGGCCTTGTGGTGGCCGTAAGGGACAAGCGCCTCGGCCGGCGCGCCAAAGCGTTCTTTTGCAATATCGAGAATTGGCCGCATGGATGCGGCGCGGGCGATTTCAATATCAGGCACGCCCGGCGCGGGCAGTTTTTGTTCGGTCATGAATCCCCGGTCGGCTTTTGTGCTGTTATTACGCAAGGCATTGTTATGGCGATGACTCCAGTACTTCTACGAAACTTTCGCCCGCGCGGCAGTAAAGCGCAATATTGGCTTCCTGCGCCTTCCTGACGGCAAACGCCGTGGGCCCGGAAACGCTCGCGACGGCGCAAACGCCAAGCCGCGCCGCTTTTTCGATAATCTCGTAAGAACACCGGCTCGACATGAGGACAAAACCGTTTTGCAAATTCATTTCTTCACGCGCCAGCGCGCCCAGCACCTTATCCAGTGCATTATGCCGCCCCACATCCTCCCGCGCGAGCAGGATATCGCCATTCATATCCGCCCATGCGGCGCCATGCACTGTTCTTGTCGTATTGTTTAGCGGTTGATGCTCGCGCAGATTTTCAAGCGCGTTTTTCAATGCAGACGAAGGCAAACGCAATTTCTCATCCGCAGCGCGCGGCAGGGTTTCAAAAAACACGTCCGCATTTTCAAGACCGCAGACGCCGCAGCCGGCCCGGCCAACGATATTGCGGCGCTGCTGGCGCAGGTCGAGCCGCTCCAGCTTTTCAGGCGCGATCGCAATATGTAACTCGATACCGCGCGTGCTTTGATGAATATCGGCCGAAGATATCTCTTCCGGCTTATCAACAACCCGTTCGGTGAGCGAGAACCCGACGGCAAAATCTTCCATGTCGGCGGGCGTCGCCAGCATGACGGCGTAGTTTCGGCGGTTGTAAACAAAGGCGACAGGGATTTCGGCGGGTACGGACCATTGTTTTCCATCGCTAATATCAACCGAATGCTTGATATACGGCGGGACGCCGTGCGTTGTGAATGAAATCTTTTTGCTCATTCCGGCCTATTCCTCCCCCGCCTGCGGGGGAGGTGTCCAAACGCAATCGCGACAGCGATGCGGATGGACGGAGGGGGTTATGTCGCAAGCACCCCCCTCGCCCCCTGCGGGGGCACTCCCCCCGTAAACGGGGGGAGAAAAGCGCGTGCTCGTCATCATTCCGCAGGCTCGGCGACACCCGCATCGAGAATACGGCGCAGTTTCGGCGTTGTGGCTTCGTATTCTTCCTGCCACTGAGATTTATGGTTCGCCGGCGCCACCTCGACGGCGGTGACCTTGTATTCCGGACAGTTGGTCGCCCAGTCGGAATTTTCCGTCGTCACCACATTCACCCCGGTTACCGGATGGTGAAACGTCGTATAGACAACGCCCGGCGCCATGCGCGTCGAAATAACCGCTTTCAGCGTAATCTCGCCCTTGCGGCTTCGGATCGACACCCAGTGTCCGTCATGCACGCCGCGCGCCTCGGCGTCGGCGGGGTGGATTTCCAGAACGTCTTCCTCGTGCCAGTCGGAATTTTGCGTGCGCCGCGTCTGCGCGCCGACATTATATTGCGACAGGATGCGCCCCGTCGTGAGTATCAAGGGGAACTTGCGGGTCGTTTTCTCCGTGGTCGGGACATATTCCGTGGTCACGAAGGCGCCCTTGCCGCGCACGAACCCGTCCACATGCATGATCGGCGTGCCGTCCGGCGCCGCGTCGTTGCACGGCCATTGGACGCTCCCCTTTTCGTCCAGCATGTTGTGGGAGACATGAGCGAATGTCGGCGTCAGCGCCGCAATTTCATCCATGATATCGGCGGCGCTCTCATAGTTCATTTCCGCATAGCCAAGGGCGTTGGTCAGCATTTGCGTTGCTTCCCACTCCTGCACGCCGGGCTGCGCGCGCATGGCGGGCCGGACCCGGTTGATCCGCCGTTCGGCGTTGATGAAACATCCGTCTTTCTCAAGAAATGACGTACCCGGCAGAAAAACATGAGCGAAGCGCGCGGTTTCGTTCAGGAAAAGATCCTGCACGATAATGACGTCCATGGCTTTCAGCGCGGCTTCCACGTGCTGGGTGTTGGGATCGGACTGGGCGATGTCTTCTCCCTGTACATAGAGCCCCTTGTAAGACCCGGCTATCGCCTCGTCGAACATATTCGGGATGCGGTATCCGGGCTCCGCGTCCTGCTCGCGCCCCCAGGCTTTTTCAAATTCGGCGCGCACCGTATCGTCGGAAACATGGCGGTAGCCGGAAAATTCGTGCGGGAACGAACCCATGTCGCAGGATCCTTGCACGTTATTCTGTCCGCGCAAGGGGTTCACGCCGACGCCGCGCCTGCCGATATTCCCCGTCGCCATGGCGAGATTGGCCATGCCCATGACCATGGTCGAGCCCTGGCTGTGCTCGGTGACGCCGAGCCCGTAATAGATCGCCGCGTTCCCGCCCACCGTGCTTCCACCAGTCGCGTAAGTCCGCGCGGCCGCGCGGATGTCCTCAGCCGGAACGCCGGTGACTTTCGCGACCGCCTCGGGAGAATTTTCTTCACCTCTGATGAAATCGAGCCATTCTTTGAACGAGCCAAGATCGCAGCGTTCCTTAACGAACGCATCATCGATCATGTTTTCAGCCGCCGCCACATGCGCGAACGCATTGATCAGCGCGACATTCGTGCCGGGTTGCAACGGCAAGTGATGCGCCGCTTCGATATGCGGCGTTCGCACGAGGTCAATGGCGCGCGGATCGGCGATGATGAGTTTGGCGCCTTTCCGAAGACGCCGTTTCATCTGCGAGGCGAAGACGGGATGCGCGTCGGTCGGGTTGGCGCCGATCAGGAGGATGACGTCCGCTTCCTCGACGCTGTCAAAATCCTGCGTTCCGGCGGATGTGCCGAAAGTCTGTTTCAGGCCGTAACCGGTCGGCGAGTGACAGACGCGCGCGCAAGTGTCGATATTATTGTTGCCGAACGCCGTGCGCACCATTTTCACCACCGCCCAGACTTCTTCGATGGTGCAGCGGGACGATGAAATCGCGCCGATGGATTTGCGACCGTATTTTTCCTGCGTGGTTTTCAGGCGCGCCGCAGCGAAGTCGATGGCGTCCGCCCAGTTCACTTCACGCCATGGGTCAGTGATCTTCTCGCGGATCATCGGCTTCGTGATCCGGTCCTTGTGCGTGGCGTAGCCCCACGCAAAGCGCCCCTTGACGCAAGAATGGCCGTGATTGGCCTTGCCGTCCTTGTGCGGCGTCATGCGGATGATCTGATCGCCCTTCAACTCCGCCTTGAACGAGCAGCCGACGCCGCAATAGGCGCAGGTGGTGAGGACGGTTCTGTCCGGTACGCCGTGTTGGACAACCGACTTTTCCTGCAAGGTCGCAGTCGGGCAAGCCTCAACACAGGCGCCGCAGGAAACGCATTCGGAATCGAAAAAGTCCGCGCCGCCGACGGAGACCTTTGAGTCAAAGCCGCGCCCCTCAATCGTCAGCGCCAGCGTGCCTTGCACCTCATCGCAAGCCCTGACGCAGCGCGAGCAGACAATGCATTTCGAAGGGTCGAATTCGAAATAAGGATTGGAGACGTCTTTCGCCTTGTCCAGATGATTGTCGCCGTCATAACCGTATCGCACATCGCGCAGGCCCACCGCGCCCGCCATATCCTGTAACTCGCAATCGCCATTATCCGAACAGGTAAGGCAATCGAGCGGGTGATCGGAGATATAAAGCTCCATCACGCCCCGGCGCAGCTTTGCGAGGCGGTCCGTCTGGGTGCTGATTTTCATGCCTTCCGCGACCGGCGTCGTGCACGAAGCCGGGGTTCCCTTGCGGCCTTCGATCTCGACAAGGCACAGGCGGCAGGAACCGAAGGCCTGCATAGTATCGGTGGCGCAAAGCTTCGGGATGGAGATATCCGCCTCGGCGGCGGCGCGCATGACGCTGGCGCCTTCCTCGACGTCAACCTTGAAACCGTCAATCTCCACCGTCACTTTTTTATCGGTCTTCGGTTTTGGCGTGCCGTAGTCTTTTTCTTTCAATAAACTCATTGCGGGAGGCCCTCCTCCTTGGCGGTCGGCTCGAAACCAATACGGCCCTCATCCTGAGGCGTCTTTTTCGCAATCCGCAGATTGCGGAAAAGCCTCGAAGGATGTGAGACAGTTTCCAAGTGCGCCGCACATCCTTCGAGGCAAACGCGTTGCGGTTGCGCCTCAGGATGAGGCGTTTTTTTGTAGCCAGGGGCAAGCGAGATACCGGTCATCTATGTTTTAATCCCGAAATCTTCCGGAAAATGTTTCACCGCGCTTTGCACGGGGATCGGCGTCATGCCGCCCATGGCGCAGAGCGAACCGTCGACCATTAATTCGCACAAATCGTCGAGCACGGTCAGATTCTTTTCATGGTCCTTGCGCGCCGCAATGCGGTCGATCACTTCGACGCCGCGCACCGAGCCGACGCGGCAGGGCGTACACTTGCCGCAGCTTTCCTCGACGCAGAATTCGAACGCGTAGCGCGCCTGTTCAAGCAGATTGACGCTTTCGTCGAACACCACGACGCCGCCATGACCGACGCCCGCGCCGTTTTCGAGCATGGTTTCGTAGTCCATGGGCAGATCGAAAAGCGAAGGCGGCAGATAAGCGCCGAGGGGGCCGCCGATCTGCGCGGCGCGGACTTTCTTTCCGCTCAGCGTTCCGCCGCCTATTTCGTTCACCAGGCGCCCGAGCGTCACGCCGAACGCGGTCTCGAACAATCCGCCATGCTTGATATTGCCCGCGAGCTGAAACGGCATGGTGCCCATGGACTTGCCCATGCCGAAATCGCGATAGAATTTCGCACCGCGCGCCATGATCGCAGGAACCGAGCAAAGGGTGATCACGTTATGCACCAGCGTCGGCTTGCCGAAGAGGCCTTCTAGCGCCGGCAGCGGCGGCTTGGCGCGCACTTCGCCGCGTTTGCCTTCAAGGCTGTTCAACAGCGACGTTTCCTCCCCGCAGATGTAAGCCCCCGCGCCCATGAAGACTTCTATTTCGAAACCCTTGCCGGCGCCGCGCACATTATCGCCGAGCAAACCAGCCGCCTTCGCCTTTGCAATCGCTTCTTTCAGCACGCGCTCGGCGACGGGATATTCCGAGCGCAGATAGATATAGCCTTTGGTCGCGCCGACGGCGACGCCGGCGATAATCATGCCTTCGATCAGGGTAAACGGATCGCCTTCCATGATCATCCGGTCCGCGAAGGTGCCGCTGTCGCCCTCATCGGCGTTGACGACGATGTATTTCTCGTCGCCCGGCGCCTCGCTCACGGTCTTCCACTTGATCCCCGCCGGAAATCCGGCGCCGCCGCGCCCGCGCAGGCCGCTTTGCATGATCTCTTCGCAGACCGCGCCCGCGTCCATTTTCAGCGCCTTATCCAGACCGGCGAGGCCGCCATGTTTTCCATAGTCTTCCAGCGACAACGGATCGATGACGCCGCAGCGCTCGAAAATCAGCCGCGTCTGCTGCTGAAAGAATGGGATACCCTCAACCGCGCCGACGCATTTGCCGTGCTCGCCGCCGCCGGCGATCGCATCGAGAAGCGCCGCCGCATCATCTTCGCCGACGGGCCCGTAACCGATGCGCGTTCCCTCGCGCTCCACTTCCAGCAAAGGCTCCAGCCAGTGCATGCCGCGTGAGCCGGTGCGAATAATCTCCAGTTTGATCTTGCGCGTCTGCGCTTCGCGCCTCAGCGCATCGGCGAGATCGTCCGCACCCAGCGCAACGGCGGCGGAATCGAGCGGCAAAAAAACCTTCAGCCGGGTCACGCCGCACGCTCCTTCCTTGCGCGCGAGAGCGCCTTGTCAATTTTGCCGGCGTCGGCCCGCGCCACCAACCGGTCGCCCACCATCGCCGACGGCGCGACCGAACACAGCCCGAGGCAGTAAACGGGCTCCAGAGTCAGATCTTTCGCGGCGGCGGCTTCACCCATTTTCACGGCGTATTTCTTTTCAATCTCGGCGATCAGCGCGCGCCCGCCCGCCGCCTGACACGCCTCCGCCGCGCAAAGCCGCATGACGGTCCCGTCTTTCGGGGCGCGGGTGAAGTCATGATAAAAACTGATCACGCCCTTCACCTCAGCCCGCGACAGGTTGAACAGATCGGCGGCGATTGCATCCGCTTCCGCCGGAATATGGCCATACTGCTTTTGCACGGCGCGCATGGCGGCGATCAGACCGCCGGTGCGGCCGACAAAAGGCTGGATAAGACCCGCAAGGTTCATCGCGGTTTTTTTCCTCCCGTTTGTCTTCCATAATAGCACATAAGGCCCCATTTTCGTTACCGAATTTGAGAAATCTTTTGCGATTTTCGCCCGCTTTGGCGCGCCGGCGCGCGCCCTTGCCGTCCGGCGCGGCGCATCGGCTGCGCGTCAAGGGTTCAATTCCGCCCCGAAAAGACGATATAGCGCCCAGCAATGACTTCACGCGAACCCTGAACGGGAGGAGCCTCAGATGCGCGACTACACGAAATTTTATATCGGCGGCGAATGGATCGAGCCAAAAGGCGCGAAAACGCTGGACGTCATCAACCCGGCGACGGAAAAGCCCGCGGGCAAAATCAGCCTGGGGAGCGAGAGCGATGTGGACGCCGCCGTCGCGGCGGCGCGCGCTGCATTTGACGACTGGCGCAATACCTCGCTCGACGATCGCATTGGCGTCATGTCGAAAATCATCGAGACCTACAAATCCCGCGCGAGCGATATCGCCGCTGCAATCACCGAGGAAATGGGCGCCCCCGCCTGGCTCGCCGAAGGCCCGCAGGCCATGTCGGCGCTCGGCCATTTCATGACCGGGATCAAGGCGGCGAAAGACTTCGCGTTTGAGGAAGATTACGGCGCGAGCCGCGTGGTGAAGGAGCCGATTGGCGTTTGCGGTTTCATCACGCCGTGGAACTGGCCGATCAACCAGATCGCGGCGAAGTTCGCGCCGGCGATGCTCACCGGCTGCACGATCGTTCATAAGCCTTCCGAAATCGCGCCCTTCTCCGCCTATCTTTTCGCCGAAGTCCTGCACGAAGCGGGACTGCCCAAGGGCGTCTACAACCTCGTTAACGGCGACGGGCCGACGGTGGGCGCCGCCATCGCCGCTCACGACGGCATCGACATGGTGTCGTTCACCGGCTCGACGCGCGCGGGCGTTGACGTGGCGCAAAAGGCCGCGCCGACAGTCAAGCGCGTGCATCAGGAGCTGGGCGGCAAGTCGCCGAACATCATTCTTGAAGATGCGGACCTCGACAAGGCGATCAAGGCGTCGGTTTCCGGCATGATGGCGAATTCCGGCCAGTCCTGTAACGCGCCGTCGCGCATGATCGCGCCGAATTCCAAAATGGAGGAGATCGTCAAACGCGCCGTCGAGGCGGCGGAAGGCTGGACGCCGGGCGATCCGGCATCGGCGAAAATGGGGCCGGTCGTCTCCGAGGCGCAATGGGACAAGATTCAGGGCCTGATCGAGGAAGGCGTCAAGGAAGGCGCCACCGTCGTCAAGGGCGGTCACGGGAAACCGGAAGGTCTTGAAACGGGTTACTATGTGCGCCCGACGATCTTCGCCAATGTCACCAACGACATGACCATCGCGCGCGAGGAAATTTTCGGCCCGGTCCTGTGCATTATCGGTTACGACACGGAGGAAGAAGCCATAAACATCGCCAACGACACAGAATACGGCCTTGCCGGTTATGTGCATAGCGGCGACATTGAACATGCGCGCGAAGTGGCCGCGAAAATCCGCGCCGGGTATATTTACCTCAATGGCGCGCAGATGGATTTCACCGTGCCGTTCGGCGGGTTCAAACGCTCCGGCAACGGGCGCGAGTTCGGCCGTCACGCCTTTGATGAATTTCTCGAATTGAAATCCGTCGCGGGCTACGCGCCCGCGGCGTAAACGTCCTGTTCCGGAAAAGTTGCGCAACTTTTTCCCGCGCATTTTTCGCGCCGTTCCCTGGCTGGCGGCGAATGTTGTGCAACTTTCAATGGTCATTTTCGTTTTATACTCAAAAAATCTCGTCATCCTTCAAGACAAAATTTTCCTACATCCTGAAAAGGCCGGAAGACCGTCTCGAAGAGCGAAGGAAAATTTTCCTCAGGATGAAGCGCTACCCGTTCATCGATAGCGACCCTACGCGTTAACCATGCGCCCGTGGACAAACGGCGTATTTGCACGCCGCGTTGGTGAGCGCGAATATTCACAAAACGCCTGATCTATTGAGGTTGAACGGGCGAGTGCAGCCCGTGCTTTTCGCCCCAGACGCGATGAATGTTGCGCCGCGCGCACCATTTATTTCTCCTCCCCCATTCATGGGGGAGGAAAAACTGCCTCACAGCCGCTCGGCGTGCCAGCGCAGATGATCTTCGATGAAGGTCGATATGAAATAGTAAGAATGGTCGTAGCCGTCTTGCATGCGCAGCGTCAGTTTCTGTCCGGCCTTGTTTGCAGCCGCCGCGAATAACTCCGGGCGCAACTGCTCTTCAAGAAAATTATCCGCCGTACCCTGATCGATGAGAATTTCGGTCTGCGTCGTATGTTTGGCGACAAGTTCCGTCGCGTCATAATCGGCCCAGTCGGTGGCGTTGGACCCCAGATAATTCGAAAAGGCTTTCTCGCCCCACGGAACCTGTGACGGCGCGACGATGGGCGCGAAGGCGGAGCAGGTTTTGAATTGCTCCGGGTTTTTGAGGTGGATCGTGAGCGCGCCGTGCCCGCCCATGGAGTGACCGAATATTCCGGCGCGCGCGGCATCCACGGGAAACTCTTTTTCGATCAGCGCAGGCAGTTCGCGCGTGACGTAGTCGTACATATTATAATGCTTGGACCACGGGTCTTGCGTGGCGTTCAGATAAAATCCGGCGCCGAGCCCGAAATCATACGCCTCGTCCTTGTCGTCGGGCACGCCTTCACCCCGCGGGCTTGTATCCGGCGCAACGACGATCAGCCCCAGTTCCGCCGCGACGCGCTGAAAGCCCGATTTGGTGATGAAATTCTCTTCGGTGCAGGTCAGCCCCGACAGCCAGGTGAGCACGGGGAACGGCCCCGCCCCGTGCGTTTCTTCCGGCGGCGTGAACACCGCGAATTTCATCTCGCAATGACACGCACCGCTTTGGTGCGCGTAGACGGCTTGGCGGCCGCCGAAGGATTTTGTGGATGAAACCTGCTTCATAACCTATTTCCGATCATTCCGGCGCAAGCCGGAATCCAGTGAAAGAATAAAGCCGGGCTTCGCCCGACAATTTGAAACGCTGGGTCCCGGCTTCCGCCGGGATGAGCGGCGTGTCAATAAGCTTCGGGTCTGCCTCATGGCTCAGCGAATATATCAAATTCACGATTGTTATGATTGGACTTCCGATTCTTTTTGATGCCCCGCAGATCGCAACCAATTGAATATGCGAGCAAGATAGGACGGTCGAAAAGCCATGGCCGACGCGACGATCACTATTGAAAAGTTGGAGATGAAGCTGTTCCAGTGAATGATATTTCGCTGAGACGTTCCAAAGTGAGATTCCTGCGTGGGAGATTCGCCTGCCCGTTGGATAAGCCAGCTCGCCCAATCAATCAGGATTGGAGGCAGATGCATGGCAAGATAAGCGATGCCGATTAAAAAACTACCAATAGCAATCAATGTCTGTGCATCGATATTGAGATTTAAGTCCGGCTTTTTGCTATTGCTGAGTACACGTCGCGAAAGCCACGGGGCGGTGAACCATGCAATAACACCAAGAATCAACCACACTCCAAACGCAGCGAGTTGAAAAATGATACTCCGGTCTGGCGTGCCGCTGAGGGTCATCTCAACGTAGACTGGCGCCAGCATAAGAGAGTTGATGATAGCACTCGCCGACCAGAGTCTGATCATCACAACGATGATTGCGTGAACTGAAGTCATTGCGTTCGACCTCGCTTGAAATGATTTATTCAGTCGAACGCAACTCTATTAGTTATAAGCGCTCGCGCTGCAATATCAATAAACCACCACGCTTCGAATACTCTTTCCCTCATGCATCAGGTCAAACGCCTTGTTGATGTCTTCGAGCGGCATGGTGTGGGTGATCAGCGGGTCGATCTGGATTTTCTTGTCCATATACCAGTCGACGATTTTCGGCGTGTCGGTGCGCCCGCGCGCCCCGCCGAAGGCCGTGCCTTTCCAGACGCGGCCCGTAACGAGCTGAAACGGCCGCGTTGAGATTTCCTTGCCCGCTTCGGCGACGCCGATGATGATCGATTCGCCCCAGCCGCGGTGGCAGCATTCCAGCGCCTGGCGCATCACATCCGTATTGCCGGTGCAGTCGAATGAGTAATCCGCGCCGCCGCCGGTGAGTTCGATGACCTTGTCGACGACATTCCCGGCGCCAATCTCTTGCGCGTTGACGAAATCCGTCATGCCGAATTCGCGGGCGATGCCTTCGCGCGCAGGGTTAATGTCAACGCCGATGATCTTGTCGGCGCCCACCATCTGCGCGCCCTGAATGACGTTGAGCCCGATGCCGCCAAGCCCGAAGACGGCGACATTGGCGCCGGGTTCAACCCCCGCCGTCCACACCACGGCGCCGACGCCGGTGGTGACGCCGCAGCCGATATAGCAGGCCTTGTCGAAGGGGGCGTCTTTTCTGATTTTCGCCACGGAATATTCCGACAGGACGGTGAAATTCGAAAAGGTCGAGCAGCCCATATAATGCGCCAGCGGCTTTCCCTTCCATGAAAAGCGGCTCGTGCCGTCGGGCATCACACCCTTGCCTTGCGTCGCGCGCACGGACGTGCACAGGTTTGATTTCTGCGACAGGCAGGTTTTGCACTGGCGGCATTCCGCCGTGTACAGAGGAATTACATGATCGCCGGGCGCGACGGACGTGACGCCCTTGCCGACCTCGCGCACGATCCCGGCGCCTTCATGACCGAGGATCGAGGGGAAAATGCCTTCACTGTCCTTGCCTTCCAGCGTATAGGCGTCGGTGTGGCAGATGCCCGTCGCCATGATCTCCACAAGCACCTCGCCTTCTTTCGGGCCTTCCAGGTCCACTTCCTCAATAACCAGCGGTTTGTTGGGTTCGACAGCAATGGCGGCTCTGGTTTTCATGTCGTTTCTTCCATTTTGTTACGATTGCGCACACAAGTTTGCTAATTTAACGCAATAAATCAACCTGGCGCCGGCGGCAAAGTGCTACGGGCGCTCCGGACCGGTCGTTGACCCGCCGCCCCGGCGGCGCCAAACCAATAGCGCCGCATTATCGCCAGCAGAACAGATAGGGACCCGCCATGCGCCGCGCCTTTTATGACCGAATCGCCGCGACAATAGAAGACATCCGCGATCAGGGGCTGGAAAAAATCGAGCGCCAGATCACTTCGCCGCAAGGCCCGGTGATCGAGGTCGAGCATAAGGGCGCGCGCAAAAAAGTGCTGAATTTCTGCGCCAACAATTATCTCGGCCTCGCCGACAGCAAGGCGCTGGTTGAGGCGGCGAAAACCACCATGGACGAATATGGTTACGGCATGGCTTCGGTGCGCTTCATCTGCGGCACCACCGATCTGCACAGACGCGTGGAACGCGAAATCGCCGATTTTCTGGGTTATGAGGATTCCATATTGTTCGCCGCCTGCTTTGACGCCAATGGCGGCGTGTTCGAGCCGCTGCTGGAAGCGGAGGACGCGATCATTTCCGACGCGCTCAACCACGCCTCCATCATCGACGGGGTGCGCTTGTGCAAAGCCAAACGCTATCGCTTCGCCAATTCCGATATGGACGATCTGCGCATGCAGCTGCAACAGGCGGAGACGGACGGCGCGCGCACAAAGCTGATCGTCACTGACGGCGTATTTTCCATGGACGGCTATATCGCAAAGCTGGACGAAATTTGTGCGCTTGCGGATGAATTCGACGCGCTGGTCATGGTCGACGATGCGCACGCCACCGGCTTCATGGGACCCCATGGCGAGGGCACGCCCGCCCATTGCGGCGTCGCCAGACGCATCGATATTTTAACGGGCACGCTCGGCAAGGCGCTGGGCGGCGGCATGGGCGGGTATATCTGCGCGTCGGAAAAAGTCGTGCACCTGTTGCGCAATCGCGCCCGGCCCTATCTTTTTTCCAATGCGCTGACGCCGGCGCTTCTCGGCGCGAGCCTGAAAACGCTGGAGCTGATACGCGACGGCGCGGGGCTTCGCGAACAGCTCTTTCGCAATGCGCGCCGGTTTCGCGAACAGATGACCGCGGCGGGTTTTGAACTCCTCCCCGGCGAGCATCCGATCATTCCCATCATGATCTACGACGCCAAAAAAGCCGGCGATATGGCGGCGGCGCTGATGGATGAAGGCGTCTATGTTACGGCGTTTTCATTTCCTGTCGTGCCAAAGGAAAAAGCGCGCATCCGAACGCAAATGTGCGCCGCCCATACTGACGATCAGGTTGACGAGGCCGTCGCGGCTTTCGTCAAGGTCGGGGAACAAATGGGCGTTATCAAGCGTTCCTAGGGACAAGGTTGCAAAGGAGAAGACGCCATGGGCGCCGAAAAGAAACCGACCAAGGAAGAACAGAAGGAACTGGACGAAGCGCTGGACGAATCCTTCCCCGCAAGCGATCCGCCGGCGCCGGCCAGCCCGCCGACCGAAAGTGAGAAGATCGACGAGCGCCGTGAAGACAAGGACGATAAGAAAGACAAAAAATCCTGATCGCCGCGAAAACAGCCCGTGTTCATCCAAGCGTGAACAATAACAGCGCCGTCGCCATAGTGACGGCGCTTTTTTTGCCTGTTAAGAACATGGCCTTCGCGTTCTGTAAAACGCCAACAAATGGTGCGCCATGAAAGCCCTGATGAAAGCCAAACCCGAAGAAGGCATCTGGATGGTCGATACAAGCCGTCCCGAAGTCGGCGTCAATGACGTGCTGATCAAGGTGAAACGCTCAGCCATCTGCGGCACGGACGTTCATATTTATAACTGGGACGACTGGGCGCAGGAAACGATTCCCGTACCGATGACCGTGGGGCATGAATTCGCGGGCGAGATCGTTGAAATCGGCGCCGAGGTTCATCTTGAGCATTTCAACATGAAAATCGGCGACCGGGTCTCAGCCGAGGGCCATGTCACCTGCGGCTATTGCCGGAATTGCCGCGCGGGCAAGCGCCATCTTTGCCGCAACACGGTCGGGGTCGGCGTCAACCGGCCGGGCTCTTTCGCGGAATATGTCGCCGTGCCCGCGTTTAACGTCTACAAACTGCCTGAAGCCGTCTCCGACGATATGGGCGCGATCTTCGATCCTTACGGAAACGCCACGCACACCGCCCTCGCCTTTGACCTTGTGGGCGAGGATGTCCTGATAACCGGCGCCGGGCCCATTGGGATCATGGCGGCGGCGATCGCGAAGTTTTGCGGCGCGCGCCACGTCGTGGTCACCGACGTCAACGATTACCGGCTCGATCTGGCGCAAAAAATGGGCGCGACGCGCACGGTAAACGTGGCCAATGATTCGCTGAAAGACGTCATGTCCGATTTGAAAATGACCGAAGGCTTTGATGTGGGCCTGGAAATGTCAGGCGTGCCGTCCGCTTTCCAGACCATGCTCGATACGATGAATCACGGCGGCAAGATCGCCATGCTGGGGATCATGCCCAAGGGCGCCGGCGTCGACTGGGACAAGGTGATTTTCAAAGGGCTTGAAATTAAAGGCATCTACGGCCGACGCATGTTCGAGACCTGGTACAAAATGGGCGCCATGCTGCAGGCCGGCCTCGACCTTTCACCCATCCTCACGCACCGCTATGCCATAGACGACTATCAAAAAGGGTTCGATGTCATGCGCTCGGGCCAGTCAGGCAAAGTTATCCTGGAGTGGTGACAATCCGCGCGTGACGCGGCAAAACGCCCGTCATGAAGACTCTGCTGAAAATTTTTCTCGGCCTGTCGCTGGTCGCCCTGATCGGTGTCGCCGCCGTCAGTGTGGAGAATGTTCCGGGTTCTGCGGCGACGGCGGAATCGAAACTGCGCCAGCGCGCCGCCGATGCGCTCGGCGTTTCCGCCGCGCAATGGGCGGCATTCGAAATAGACGGACAAAAACTTGTCATCAGCGGGGAAGCGCCAAGCGAAGAAACGCGCGCGGCGCTGGTTCAGCGCATGTCATCGGCGCAATGGCGGGGCGGCGCACTGCTTGGCGGCGTCACAGCCGTTGACGCCAGCGGCCTGACCGCAGCGCCGGCGGCGCCCATCGCGGACCCCTTCACGCTCATTGCGCAATATGAAAACGGCGCCGTCACTCTCACCGGTTACGCGCCCAACGATGATACGCGCCACGCCATGCGCGAACTTGCGCGCGCCGCCTTCCCTGGCGCGGAAATATCCGGAACCATTGATCTCGCAGCCGGCGCGCCGGCGCCGGAACATGAGTGGCTTTCCGCCGTCAATCTCGTTCTCGCCGGTCTTGCGCAATTACAACACGGCGAAGCCGTGATCAGCGGCGCACAAATCGAGATATCGGGAACGGCGCGGTCTCAATCCTCCCGCCAGTCGCTGACGAACTTGTCAGCGCGATTGCCGGACGCCTTTGCGACAACAATCGATGTTGCTGTCGATGCGCCGCCGCCAGAGGAAACACGCACAGAATTACCCGAAGAAACACCTGAATTGACAGCGGAAGCACAATCGCAACCGGACGAACAGGCGGTGGGATCCTCCCCCGAAGCGGCGGCGCTCCCTGCAGACACGCCAGCCGCTCCTGAAGAAAACGAAGAAGAACCGGCGGCGCCCGATTGCGTTGCACTTCTTCAAGCCGCCGCCAATGAAAGACGCATCGGTTTTTCCAGCGCGCGCGCCGATATCGATACGCGTTCGCGCAACCAGCTCCGGGAAATCGCATCGCAGTTAAGCAACTGCCCGCAGGCGCGCCTGCGCGTCACCGGCCACACCGACGCCAGCGGCAACGCCGCGCGCAACCTGCAACTCAGCGGTTATCGCGCTGACGCAGTGCGCACATTTTTAACATCCGTCGGCGCGCCGGCCGCGCGCATTACCGCGCGCGGCGTCGGGTCGGCGCAGCCGCTCGTCAGCAATGCGACGCCCGCGGGGCGTGAACGCAACCGGCGGATTGAGATTGAAGTCATCGCAACCGATGAATAGCTTACGATCATTGTTTGAAAAAAGGACGCGCCCATGACCGGTATCGATGCAAAACTTGACGAACTCGGAATCATCCTGCCTGAACCGGCTGCGCCCGTCGCCAATTACGTGCCGTATGTGATTACGGGCAATCACGTTTTTATTTCCGGTCAGGTCTCCATCGGTCCGAACGGGCTGATCGCGGGAAAAGTCGGCAAGGACGTGTCCTACGAGAATGGCGTCGAAGCGGCGCAGGCCTGCGGCGTGAATTTGATCGCGCAACTGAAAAACGCCTGCGGCGGCGATCTGGGCCGCGTGAAGCGCGTTGTAAAACTTGGCGCATTCGTCAATTGTGCGGATGATTTCACGGATCAGCCGAAAATCGTCAACGGCGCTTCCGACCTGATGGTGGCCGTGTTTGGCGATGCAGGCCGCCATGCGCGGGCCGCGGTCGGCGCGCCAAGCCTGCCCATGAATGCGGCGGTTGAAATCGACGGAGTGTTTGAGATCGATTAATGCCCGACGGTTCACAGTCCCTGGTTGCGCGCACGGTTTCGTCAATTCACGACATTGACGCAAAAGCATGGGACGCGCTCGCCAATCCGTCGGCGAAAACATTCAATCCATTCGTTGCACACGCTTTTCTTTCTGCGCTTGAGGATTCTAAATCCGTAACCCCTGAAAACGGCTGGGCGCCAATGCATCTTGTCGTCGAAGACGGCGCCGCCATCACTGGCGCCGCGCCGCTTTATGCAAAGGGCCACAGCCAGGGCGAATATGTCTTTGATCATCACTGGGCGACGCCTATGCGCGCGCGGGCGGCGCGTATTATCCAAAGCTTTTATGCGCCGCGCCGTTCACGCCCGTTCCGGGCCCGCGTCTGCTGGCTTTGAATGACGCGGCAAAGACGACGCTCGCGCTCGCATTTCGTCAGGTAACGGAACAACTGGGCGCCTCTTCGGCGCATATCAATTTTATGGAGGGGGCGGACAAGACCGCCTCGGAACGCGCCGGCTATCTGGCCCGCATGGGCGAGCAATATCACTGGCTGAACCGCGGCTATCAATCATTCGACGACTTTCTGGGCGCCCTCGCCTCTCGCAAGCGCAAGGCGATCCGCCGGGAGCGGCGCGAAGCCAATGCCGGGCTGGCGATCCGCCGCCTGCGCGGGCCGGACATCACAGAAGCGCACTGGGACGCCTTCTGGCTGTTTTATCAGGATACAGGCGCGCGAAAATGGGGCTATCCGTATCTGACGCGCACATTTTTCCGGCTTATTGCAGAGCGTATGCCCGACAGCCTGTTGCTCATTGTGGCGGAACGGGACGGCGCGCCGGTGGCTGGCGCGTTGAACTTTATCGGCGGCGACGCGATTTACGGGCGCTATTGGGGCTGCACGGAAGATATTCCCTTCCTGCATTTTGAATTGTGCTATCATCAGGCCGTGGAATTTGCGATTGAACATCGTCTGTCGCGCGTCGAAGCGGGCGCGCAGGGACAACACAAGATTGCGCGCGGCTAC
This sequence comes from Hyphococcus sp., assembly GCF_965228385.1. Classification (GTDB taxonomy): domain Bacteria; phylum Pseudomonadota; class Alphaproteobacteria; order Caulobacterales; family Parvularculaceae; genus Hyphococcus. Next base: position 1,551,931 of record NZ_OZ245810.1, read on the forward strand.
GAGCCGGTCGCGACATGGTCCGCGCACTGGATACCGGATGAGGGTTTTCGCGATGCGATCGGGCGCTATCTGGAAGCGGAACGCATGGAAACACGCATGGAAATCGACGCCCTGAAAAATTTCACGCCGTTCAAAAAAAGCCTGTAGAAGGATTTTATGAAAGTCATCAAACGCACGCATAATCAGCAGGAAGCCAAAATAATTGTCAGCTTTTTGCAATCGCACAATATTGACGCCGAGTTGCTTGACGGCGCGGTGAACTCCATTCTGCCCGTCGTCATGGGCGTGCGCATCGCCGTGCCCGACGACCAGGAAGCCGAAGCGGTCGCGCTGTTGAAAAACGCGGACCGCGGCGGCGCCCGCATCGATGAGGGTAAGAGCGAATGAGTCTGGATACGGATTACGATAACGACAATATTTTTGCGAAGATTATCCGCGGCGATATGAATTGCGTGAAACTGTACGAGACAGATGACATTCTCGCTTTCATGGATGTGTTTCCGCAAAGCGAGGGCCACTGTCTTGTCATTCATAAACACGCAAAAGCGACCAGCCTTTTCGATATTTCCCCTGACGACCTCTCGGCGCTCGCGCAGGCCGTGCAAAAAGTCGCGAAGGCTGTGAAAGAGGCGCTTGCGCCGGACGGCGTGCGCATTGCGCAGTTTAACGGCGCCCCGGCGGGCCAGACCGTCTATCACCTGCATTTTCATATAATTCCGGTTTTCGAAGGCAAGCGCTTAGACGACCATGCCCGCGGCGGCCCCGCCGAAGCGGCGGCGCTGGAGCCGGCGGCAAAAAAAATCCGCGATAAAATCTGAAACAGCCGGGCTCGCGAATTCGTGTTTTGCGCCGCGCCGCCTCAGCCGGTTATTCAAGCATGGGCGTAAAGTTTCGCCGCCCCTGTTGTGGTGTAGAGTGTGCGGCCGCAAATCCCTTCCAATTCGCGGCTGTTCGCTCGTCCGCTGGCGCGCGGCCTTACCGGTCCTGCGCGCCCGCTAGAAGGCCGCCGCGAACCTTCCCTCGCGGCGGTCTTTTTCGGTTAGCGGAGCGTTTCATACGGCGAAGCGATCGATCATTCATTGCCTTTTGATGACAAATCCGTTTCTCCTGACAGCGAATAATGAAGGGGCGCAACATGAAACGATTTCTGCCGTCAATTTTTGGCGCGCTGGCGCTGGCCGGCGCAGCAGCGGCGCAAGCGCCGCAGACCTATCAGGACCATATGGCGCGCGCAGGCGAAGCCTTTCAGTCTGAAGACTGGGCCGCGCTGAACGAACATCTGGACGCGGCGCAGGAAATCCGCACCTATTCCTTATATGTCTGGCGCAATCGCATCCTCGCGCGGATGCTGGCGGAACGCCCCGATGAAGCGCTGGCGCTCGCCGAAAAAGCGGCGGGACGCGGCCTCGTTCTGAACCTTTCCGGTCATCCGGCGTTCGAGGCGCTGACAGCCTTACCGCAATACGCACCCATCGCTGCGCAGATGGAGGCGAACGCCGCGCCGGCCGGCGAAGCTGACATTGTGTTTAACCATGAACAGGCGGACCTCCTTCCCGAAGCTCTCGCCTATGGCAAACGCAAGATTTTTTATCTCGGTTCGGTCGCAAACGGATCAATTTTAAAAGCCGGCCGCAAGGGCGATGTAGAAACCTTAGCTACCGCGCCGGGCGGCGTTTTTGATATCGAAGCGCGCGGCAAGACCGTCTGGGCTGTCGTCAACAATCAACTCGCCTATAAAGACGCCGACCCGGAAGCGCCGTTTGCAGCGGTCATGGCGTTTCGTGCAAAAGACGGCGCACTCCAGCGCGACATCCGCGCCGCCGAAGACGAAGCGCTGTTCGGCGATCTGGAAATCGCGAAAGACGGAACGGTTTACGCCAGCGATTCATTGACTCCGCGCCTGTTTCGCATGGCGCCGGACGGCGAGACGCTGGACGTCTTCGCCGAAGACCCGCGTTTCGCGAACTTGCAGGGCATAGCGCTCGATGAAAAAAACAACCGCATCTTTGTCGCCGATTATCTCACCGGGCTGTTTGTTATCGATACGCAAACCGGCGCCGCGACGGCGCTTGAAAACACCGCTGACGCGCATCTCGGCGGCATAGACGGGCTTTATCTTTACGATGGCGATCTGATCGGCATCCAGAACGGCGCGACCCCGCAGCGCATCGTTCGTATCGAAATCGACGATGAAGTTTCGGAAATCACAGGCTTCACTGTCATGCAACAGGCGCTGGAGGAATGGAACGAGCCAACGCATGGCGCGGTTGTCGACGGCGCGTTTCACTATATCGCGACCTCCAACTGGCCTTCTTACGATCAGGAGTGGAATGTGCGTGAAGACGCGGCGCTCAAACCGCTGAAAATCATGTCGGTCCCGCTCGAATAACGCCATACTGTGCGCGAAACCATTCAGGAAAACGCGCCTTGCTGGAAATCGCCGACGGACACTACAGCGCATGGATAGCGCCGGAGGCCGGCGGATCGCTCATGTCGCTGCGCTATCGCGGACGGGACATGCTTCGCCCGGCCGCCAATATTGAAACCGTCGCCGCCGATCCGCGAGAGGCCGCATGTTATCCTTGCGTGCCCTGGTTTGGGCGGCTTCGCGGCGGCCTCGATTTTGGCGCCCGTCACTATGACCTCGCGCCAACGCTACCCGCTTGCGATCCGGAACACGCGCTGCACGGCCATGTCTGGACGCAAGCCTGGGAAATTTCGCGCCGCGCGCCCGCGCGTGCAACGTGCCGTCTGGATTATCAGCCCGCGCCGATGATGTTCCCTTTTCCCTTTCGGGCCGAACAGTCATTTTATTTCGATCGGGGGTTCCATCTTTCGCTTCGCATTACCAATATCGGTTGTGGTGCGATGCCGGCCGGGCTGGGCCTGCACCCGTTCTTCCCGAATGGCGAAGACGCCGAAATAAACATAGCGGAAACGACTGGTGAAAACGGCGACCCGGCGGCCATCGAACACAGCGGGCCCGTTCCGTCCAAAGACATCGACAAGACATTACGCGGCTGGAACGGGCGCGCGGAAATTGTACAGAACAGCATGCGTATCGCCATGCGAAGCAATGCGCGGTTCCTGCATCTCTACTCGCCGGAAAATGCGGATTTTTTCTGCGCCGAGCCTATCACGCACGAACCCGGCGACTTCGGGAGCGATCACCTCGCTCCCGGAGAGGATATGGAAATTACCCTGCGCTTGCGCGCTGAGGAATGATTATTCCATCAGCGCGGGGACGTTGGCGCCGTCGCCGCCGTCTTTTGGCTTGTCCGGACTTTCCGGGTCCGGAATATAATCGAATGCGAGCTTGCTCGTGTCTTTTTCATCCACCAGCACCCGCACGACGCCGCCGCCCTTAAGGCTGCCGAACAGGATTTCATCGGCGATCGGCTTTTTGACATATTCCTGAATGGTGCGGGCCAGCGGCCTTGCGCCCATTTCATCGTCAAAGCCCTTATCGGCCAGCCATTTCGTGGCCGCTTCGCTAAGCTCGAAAGTAACGCCCCGGTCGGCCAGCTGCGCTTCGAGTTGCAGCACAAATTTCTCAACGATGCGGTTGATAATCGCCGGCGAGAGTCCCGCGAACTGAATGGTGGCGTCCAGCCGGTTGCGGAATTCAGGCGTGAACATTTTCTTGATCGCGGCTTCGGTTTCGTCGGTCTTCTTGCCGCCTGCGAACCCGATGGCGAACTGCGCCGCGTCAAATGCGCCTGCATTTGTCGTCATGATAATGATCACATTGCGGAAATCGACCTTGCGTCCATTGGCGTCGGTCAACTGTCCGTTGTCCATCACCTGCAGCAGAATATTGAAGATTTCCGGATGCGCTTTCTCGATTTCATCCAGCAGCAATACGCAATGCGGGTTCTGGTCAATGGCGTCGGTCAAAAGCCCGCCCTGATCGAAACCCACATAGCCCGGCGGCGCGCCGATCAGGCGCGATACCGTATGCCGCTCCATATATTCCGACATATCGAAACGCACGAGCTCCAGGCCCATGACGAGACCAAGCTGCTTGGCGACTTCCGTTTTGCCGACGCCGGTGGGACCGGCGAAGAGATAAGAGCCGATCGGCTTTTCCGGCTCGCGAAGCCCGGCGCGCGCCAGTTTGATGGCGGCGGCGAGCTGGTCGATAGCCTCGTCCTGTCCGAAGACGACGCGGCGCAAATCCTCTCCGAGCTTTTGCAGTCGTTCGGTGTCGGATTTGGAAACGCTTTTCGGCGGAATGCGCGCCATCTTGGCGACGACTTCCTCGATCTGCGATTCGCCAATAATTTTCACGCGCTTGTCCTCGGTGAACAGCATCTGGCGCGCGCCGGCCTCATCGATGACATCAATCGCCTTGTCGGGCAATTTGCGGTCGGTCATGTATTTCGAAGAAAGCTCGGCGGCGGCGCGGATGGCTTCGTCCGTATATTCCAGCTTGTGGTGCTTTTCGAAATAGGGTTTCAGTCCCATCAGAATTGCGACCGTGTCTTCTTTCGAAGGCTCGACCACATCGATCTTCTGGAAACGGCGCGCCAGCGCGCGATCTTTTTCAAAATGCTGGCGATATTCTTTATACGTCGTAGATCCCATGCAGCGCAGCGCGCCCGATTGCAGCGCCGGCTTCAACAGGTTCGAGGCGTCCATGGCGCCGCCGGACGTTGCGCCCGCGCCGATGACCGTATGGATCTCGTCAATGAACAAAATCGCGTCTTCATGATCTTCAAGTTCTTTCAGGACGGATTTGATGCGCTCCTCAAAATCGCCCCGGTAGCGCGTGCCAGCGAGCAGCGCGCCCATATCGAGCGCGAAAATCGTCGCCTCGGCCAGCACTTCCGGCACGTCTTCATCGACAATCTTTCGCGCCAGCCCTTCAGCGATGGCGGTCTTGCCGACGCCCGGATCGCCCACCAGGAGCGGATTGTTCTTGCGGCGGCGGCAGAGCACCTGAATCGAGCGCTCGACTTCCGCCTCGCGGCCGATCAGCGGATCAATTTTACCAGCCCGCGCCTTGGCGTTGAGATCGACGCAGTAAGAATCAAGCGCGCTTTCCTGTTTGCCCTGCGCCGCCGCTTCGCCTTCTTCCGGCGCGCCGCGCGCCGGACGCGGCTGGCTCTCGCCGGCCCGTTTCGCAATGCCATGTGAGATATAATTCACGGCGTCGAAGCGGCTCATATCTTGCGCCTGCAGGAAATGCGCGGCGTGCGATTCGCGTTCGGCAAAGAGTGCGACCAGCACATTCGCGCCGGTGACCTCTTCGCGGCCGGAGGACTGCACATGAATGACCGCACGCTGAATAACGCGCTGAAAACTTGCTGTCGGTTTCGCCTGCTCGCCATTTTCAAGCGTCAGGTTCGCAAGTTCATTTTCAATAAATTCGTAAAGCTGGCGGCGAAGAAGATCGACATCCACATTGCATGCGCGCATCACCGCCGCCGCATCGCGGTCATCCGTCAGCGACAACAACAGATGTTCAAGCGTTGCGAGCTCATGTTCGCGTTCCGTTGCAAGCGCGATCGCGCGATGCAGGGCTTCGTCGAGATTTCTACTGAAAGACGCCACCAAACTACTCCCGTTCCATAGTACATTGCAGCGGATGCTGATTGCGGCGGGACAATTCCATCACTTGCGCGACTTTCGTTTCCGCAATCTCGTATGTGTAAACACCGCAAACGCCAATTCCGCTCTGATGGACGTGCAGCATGATCCGCACCGCTTCTTCCGGATCTTTTTTGAATATGGCCTGCAGCAACCACACCACAAACTCCTGCGGCGTATAATCGTCGTTCAGGAGGAGCACCTTGTAAAGCGACGGACGCTTCGTCTTGGGCGCCGTTTTCGATACGACGCCGACGCCCTGGCCCGGACCGACATGTGAATCCTGATCGTTTTCGTTGTCTTCAGCCATAGTTCCTACAGTTTCTGCAACTTGGGCGCGTAATGCAATGCAACGCGGCGCCGCCGTCCTTATTCGCCATCAATCGCGATCTCATTAGATATGTAGTCGGACAGGGTTGAAAAGACGCAAATTTTCCAAGTTTTTCATCACACCGAACTGTGATGAACAAAAAAGGCCCGGCGATACGCGCCGGGCCTCTTACGCAACTGGTACTAAAGTAACTTTGCGGGTTACGGGCGGTAAGCCTGAATTTTTTCCACGAGTTCAGAATAGCGGGCCGTCAGCGGCTCGACTGTTTCTTTTGTGGTTTCTGACCAGATATCAGCCACTTTGTTGATTTGGCCGAGGTTTTTTTCCATCGAGGAGCGCACGAAATCGCTGTTCAGCTCAATCGCTTCCTGCACCGTGGAAGACGATGCGGCGGCTTTCGCCTTGGCGACAGTGTCTTCAAACGCGGATTTCGAAAAAGCGGACTGCTCGGCGGTCAATTTTTCAACGCCTTTGGCGAAAGCGCCGGCGGAAGCCATAAGCGCTTCCAGTGATTCTTTGTGAAAATCGGCGACGGCGGTCATGCCTTCGGCGAATTTTTCGTAGCCGTCTTTGAACGATTCGGGGCTGAACCCGCTGATTTCAAACGCGTCGGCGGCGGTTTTGGTTTTCTTCGTAGCAGCCATGTCTAACATCTCCCTGGACGATTTTGGCATCAAGCTATTGATAAAATTGCGTTCTTTTCTCGAAAACGCCTCTTGTGCAGTGCAACATATGGATTGCTGTTCTATTCGTCAAGGAAAATTTTGTGCGTTGCACAATTTTTATTTCGGCGAGATTCGTAAAGGCTTCGTTAACGCTCCATTTACTGTGATGGGCCATGATGGCGTTTGCCGCTGCCAGCGGCACGGCGTTTGCTCCGCGATAGCGCGAAACCGGTCAAAAATAGACAGGAAGCGTTTTTCAAGGGGATGGGCGATAAAAAAACGCTGAAAAATCGGGGGGCGGCGTCTCTCGCATATTGAAAAATTTTAACGAATGGGCGAGGCTCGTTTCATGGTCATGGCTTGTCGTAGCGTATCAATTTTAGCCCTGGCGCTTGCAGTTGCGTTTTTGTTCACGCCGCAAGCCTATGCGAACTCGAAATATGCGGCATTCGTAATGCACGCTGATTCGGGCGATATCCTGTTTGACCGGTATTCGACGTCGCAGCGATACCCCGCTTCGTTAACCAAGATGATGACGCTCTATATGCTTTTCGACGCGCTCGAGCGCGGCGAGCTGACGCTTGATTCGAAAATCACCGTCTCACAACGGGCCGCAGGGCAGCCGCCGTCGAAGCTAGGCGTTTCATCCGGTTCAAAAATAGACGTCGAAACGGCTATTCAGTCTCTGGTGATCAAGTCGGCGAACGACATCGCCGTGGCCGTCGCCGAGGAACTCGCCGGTTCGGAATGGCGCTTTGCGCAAAAAATGACGGAAAAAGCGCGCGAACTCGGCATGCGGCGCACTACATTCCGGAACGCGTCCGGCCTGCCTAACTCCAAAATGGTGACGACCGCGCGCGACATGGCCACGCTCGGCCGCAGGGTCATGCAGGATTTCCCGCAATATTTTCATTATTTCAACGAGCAGAGCTTTAGCTGGGACGGACGCACCTATCGCACGCACAACTCCCTCGTGAAATCATTCGACGGCGCGGACGGGCTGAAAACCGGCTATACCCGCCGGTCCGGCTTCAACCTCACCACAACCGCCGAACGGGACGGCGTGCGCCTCATCGGCGTGGTGCTGGGCGGCCGCTCATCGCGGACCCGTGACGCGCATATGCGCAAAATCCTTGATGAAGCTTTTGCCGAGATCAAGCAGAAACCCGCGCTTATCGCCGCGCTACACCGCAACAGCCCCACTCCGCGCTTGAAGCCAACGCTCGCCGCCGTCATCGCTGCGACGGAAGCCGCGCCGACCATCGGCGATAATGAAGCATTGCGAAACGAGATTTTGACCGCCGCCGCGGCGATCACCGGAAACGAAAGCGCAGGCGAAACGGCTGTCCCCGATAATATCGGCGTTCTCATCGCACGCGCCGATACGGATGATTTCAACGAATTCGAACGCACCAAGCTCGCATCGCTCTATGCCAATGACGCAGGCTTTATCGGCGAAGGCGATCTTGAAACCGTATCTGTCATGGGCTGGAGCATTCAGATCGGCGCATATTCATCAAAACAGATGGCGCAGGACGAGCTGAACAAGGCCGTTCTGAAAATCGGTCTGGAAAATAGGAACATGGCCGTGCTTCCGACGCCGCTGGACGATGGCAAGACCTTATACCGCGCGCGGGTGGTCAAGCTTTCCGAGATTGACGCCGCAGCAGCCTGTGAAGCGCTGAAGGATAAAAAATTCTCCTGCTTCGTTGTCGCTGACGGCGGCGACGCCGGCGGCTTGACCAAAGCCGTCAACTAAATCCTGCGGAAGGGCAAGGCGAAGCCGCGCGGGCCCTTAAACCCATCATTTCATGCCATGAATTCGCCCGGCGCCTTTGCGCCCCCGGCCCCTTTCCCGTAGGTTTTCCGCGCAAAACGCCGGAGACCCTCATGACGGATCACAAGACGATTAAAGTCAGCGAAAACGCCGCCAGGCGCACGCTCACCAATAAATCCAAAGCAGAATCGCTGCGCGCGGACGCCAGCGCGGATGCGGCGGGGTTCTGGGCGGAGATCGCCGGACGGCTGGAATGGTCAAAACCGTTTTCTGAAGTCAAAGACGTCTCGTTCGACGCTGACGATCTGCATATCAAATGGTTTCATGACGGCGAGTTGAACGCCTGTGTGAACTGCCTCGACAGGCATCTGGAAGACAAGGGCGACGATATCGCCATCATCTGGGAGAGCGACGACCCCGAGATCGACAAGAAAATCACCTATCGCGAAGCCTTCGAAGAAACCTGCCGCATGGCGAATGTCCTGAAAGCGCGCGGCGTAAAAAAAGGCGACCGCGTTGTCATTTACATGCCGATGATTCCGGAAGCGGCTTACGCCATGCTCGCCTGCGCGCGGATCGGGGCGGTTCACTCAGTCGTCTTCGGCGGGTTCTCGCCCGACGCCCTGGCGAGCCGGATTGAAGATTGCGGCGCCGTCGCGGTCATCACCGCGGATGAAGGCGTGCGCGGCGGCAAGAATATCGCCTTGAAACAGAACGTCGACAAAGCGCTTGAAAAAGCAGGCGACGTTCGTCTCGTCCTGACCGTTGAGCGCACCGGCGCGGATATTCCCCTGAAAGCGGGCCGCGATCTGTTGTGGTACGGCGAAGCCCGAAACGATGTTTCGCCGGAATGCCCTGCGGAGCCCATGAATGCGGAAGATACGCTTTTCATTCTTTACACCTCCGGTTCGACGGGAAAACCAAAAGGCGTCCTTCACACGACCGGCGGCTATCTCGCCTACGCCGCCTATACCCATGAAATGGTCTTCGACTACAAGCCGGGCGATATTTATTGGTGTACGGCGGATGTGGGCTGGGTCACGGGCCACACCTATATTGTTTACGGACCGCTCGCCAACGGCGCGACGACACTGATGTTCGAAGGCGTGCCGACGTATCCGGACGCATCGCGTTTCTGGCGGGTTGTGGACAAGCACAAGGTGAATATTTTCTACACCGCGCCGACAGCAATCCGCGCGCTCATGCGCGACGGCGAAAAGTTCGTCACGCAAACGGACCGGTCTTCGCTGCGGCTGCTGGGCACGGTCGGCGAGCCAATCAATCCGGAAGCGTGGCTGTGGTATTACAATGTCGTCGGCGACGGGAAACTGCCGATCGTCGATACATGGTGGCAGACCGAAACCGGCGGTATTCTGATTTCCCCGCTGCCGGGCGCCACGGATCTGAAACCCGGCTCGGCGACCCTGCCCTTGCCCGGCGTTTTCCCGGCGATCGTCGACGCCGAGGGTAAGGAGCTGAAAGGCGCGTGCGAGGGCAATCTGATTTTAACGGATTCCTGGCCCGGTCAGATGCGGACGGTCTATGGCGACCACAAGCGGTTTATCGAGACCTATTTCAGCACCTATCCCGGCGCATATTTCACCGGCGACGGCGCGCGCCGGGACGAAGACGGCTATTACTGGATTACCGGCCGGGTTGACGACGTCATCAATGTCTCCGGTCACCGCATGGGCACAGCGGAAGTCGAAAGCGCGCTCGTGTCTCATGCGAAAGTCGCCGAGGCGGCAGTGGTCGGCTATCCCCATGACATCAAGGGTCAGGGCATCTACGCCTACGTCACGCTGATGGAGGGCGAAGAGCCGAACGAAGCGCTTGAAAAAGAATTGAGCGATCATGTGCGCAGCGAAATCGGACCCATCGCAAAACCAGATCTTCTGCATTTCACCCCCGGATTGCCGAAAACCCGTTCCGGCAAGATCATGCGGCGCATCCTGCGCAAGATCGCCGAAAACGATTATGGCTCGCTTGGCGACACGTCGACGCTCGCAGATCCCGGCGTGGTCGATTCGCTGATTGAAGGCCGGAAAAACCGCTGACACGCGACAAAACAGGCGCGAAGATCATTAACAAAAGGGAAACGCCGGTTTCGTAGTATAAGTCGCGCACGCCATGTGGGGCGAGGAAGCCGGACGGGCAATGGCCGCTTTTGTTTCTGAAATATCGACGGCGCGCCGCAGCGCGTGGACATTGCCGATACTGAGCTACGTCTTGTTCGCGGCGGCGTGCATAGCACTGCTCCACCCGACGGCGCTGCAGATGGCGATGACCTGGCTGCAATCATCCAGTCACCATCACGGCCTCGTGGTTGCGCCGCTGGCGCTCTGGATGATTTTGAGCCGGCCCCGCATCGCACCGTCAACACATGCATTAAGCCTGATCGGCGTGTTTCTCGCCAGCATTTTGTGGCTCGCCGGCCGTGCGGCGGGCGCGGCGATAGTTGAACAGATGGCTTTCGTCAGTCTGCTGATCGCCGGCGCGGGCGTGATTTTCGGCGCTGAGGCGCTGAAGCGCTGGGCCGCGCCGCTTTTGTTCTTATTTTTCATGGTTCCCGTGGGCGCCGTTCTTGTCCCTTATTTGCAGCAGGCGACCGCCCATACTGTTGTCGCGCTGCTCTCTGTGACCGGCATGGATGTCGGCATTGATGGAATTTTCATAGAAACGCCTGCGGGCCTTTTTGAAATCGCCGAGGCCTGCGCGGGTCTCAATTTCCTGCTCGCCGCGATGATGATTGCAGGCTTTTACGCGTGCCAGTTCTTGCGCACAAACAAAACGCGCGCTGCATTTTTTATCATTGCGGGAATTATCGCGCTTGCGGCAAACTTTATACGCGTATTTCTGCTCATCCTGATTGCGACAATCACACAAATGCGCGTGGCGGTAGGGCCGGATCATTTTGTCATCGGGCTTGTTTTTTACGCAGTTGTTCTCGTGATACTCATATCCATCGGTGAAAAAATGCGGGGGCGCGAACGCGCGATCGCCGATCGCGCGCCTTCAATGACAATCCGTCCATGGCGGCCGGTGACCGCCGCCGCGGCATTGGCGCCGCTGGCCGCGGCCTCCATATACGCCGTATGCGTCGTCAATTCGTCTGATCAACCGGCGGCGCCTTCAGAGATTTCACCGTTCAGCGCCGCCGGCTGGCGCATCCTGCCCGGACCGGACAATTGGCGACCGCCCCTTTCCGCCGATCGTGTGACGACGCAAACCTATGAGAGCGGCGCAGGACGCGTTTACACAGCGACGGCGTATTTCACCCATGACCGGCAAGGCGCGGAAATCGTCACCTATCAAAATCGCGCCTGGGACAGCGAGCATTGGCGGCGCATCGGCCGCGCAGAGCAAATGGTTTATCTCTTCGGCAAGGCGCAAATGACGCCGCTGGACCTGATCGCCGGCGCCGAGGGACGCCGCCTCGCCGCCATTACGGCGTATTGGCGCGGCGATGAAGTCTTCCTTGATCGGAATAAAATGAAACTGGCGCAAATGCTCGGCAAGCTGCGCGGTGAAAACCCGCCGGGCGGCGTCATCATTCTGACCGCAGCCTACCGGTCCGATCCGGCTGAGGCGATGGACGTTATTCGTCCGTTTACGCATCAGCTTGAAGAGTTTTCCGCCTGGCGCGCCAGAAACGGCGGCGCTGAATAAAAAATGTGCGGAATTGCCGGTATATTTGACTTGAACGGCGTTCGCGAGATTGATCGCGCCGCGTTGCAACGCATGACCAACGCCCTCATTCATCGCGGGCCGGACGGCGAGGGATATTATTTTGCGCCGGGCGTCGCTTTTGGTCACCGGCGCCTCGCCATCATTGACCGGGCGGGCGGCGTGCAGCCCTATCACGCGCAAACCCGCGACTGCGTGCTTTCCTATAATGGCGAGATCTATAATTACGAAGATCTCGCGCGCGGCATGCGCGCTGACGTCAATTTAAAGACGCGCTCCGATACCGAAGTCTTGGCCGAAGGGCTGGCGCGAAAAGGCGCGGATTTCATTCACGAATTGCGCGGCATGTTCGCTTTTTCATTCTGGTCGCCCGGCGATAACCGTTTGCTGCTGGCGCGCGACCGGCTGGGAGAGCGCCCGCTTTATTACGCTCAAACCGCTGACGGCTACCTCGTATTTGCATCGGAAATGGGCGCGCTCGTGGATTCCGGCATGATTGAAACGAGCCTCGATCCGCGTGCGGTCGCCGACTATTTTTATTACGGCTATACGCCGGATCCAAAAACAATTTATCGCGGGGTTTATAAATTGCCAGCCGCGCATACGCTCATCGCAGAGCGCGGGCGGGCCTTGCGCATTGAGCCTTACTGGCGGCCTGTATTCACGAACGGCGCGGCGCCCGCATTCGAAGACGCCTGCGCGCTGATGCGCGAACGACTGGATGAAGCCGTAAGCGGTCAGATGATGTCCGACGCGCCGCTTGGCGCGTTTCTCTCCGGCGGCGTCGACTCGGCGAGCGTCGTCTCATCCATGGCGCGCGCCGGCGGCGATCTGATTGCCTGCACCGTCGGCTTTGATGAAGAAACCCATGATGAGCGCCCGGCCGCCCGCGAGATCGCCGAAAAATTTGGCGCCGCACATTATGAAAGCACGGCCGCATGCGACGCCGCAGCGCTGATCGAGCGGATCGCCGCCGCATTCGGCGAGCCCTTCGCAGATTCATCAAGCCTGCCCGCCTTTCTTGTGGCGCAAAACGCCCGCCGGCATGTCACCGTGGCGCTGTCCGGCGATGGCGGCGACGAAATATTCGCCGGCTATCGCCGCTATCCGTTTTATCTTGGCGAAGAAAAGCTGCGCGCCGCTGCGCCCCTCTTATTGCGGCAAATGGTATTTGGAACCGCAGGCGCGCTTTATCCCAAGCTCGACTGGGCGCCAAAACCACTGCGATTTAAAACGACGTTTCAGGCGCTTGCGCAAACAGGCGCCGCCGGATACGCGGCCGCCGTCGCCATTAACCTCCCGGAACGGGTCAGCGCCATATTGAATAGCGATTTCAAAAGATCGCTGGACGGCTACAATCCTGCAATGGTGATCGCCGGCGTGATGGATGAAGCGGATACGGATGATCCGCTTGCGCGCGCGCAATACGCGGATATCAAAACCTGGCTGCCTGGCCGCATGCTGACGAAAACCGACCGGACTTCCATGGCGCACAGCCTCGAAGTGCGCCCGCCGTTGCTCGACCACAAGCTCGTGGAATGGGCGGGTTCGTTGCCATCGGCCTACAAGCTGAATGACGGCGAACGAAAGCGCATATTGAAGGCGGCTTTCGCACCGCGTCTCGGCGAGGAGTTCATAGCGCGTAAAAAGCAGGGTTTTGCGCCGCCGCTGACCCAATGGATGCGGCGGGAGCGAAACAATCCTGTTTTTCGCCTAAATGCATCGCGGCGCTGGCGTGAGAGCGGCCTATTCAACGAGCGCGCGGTAGACCGGATGATTCGCGCGCACCAGTCCGGCCGCTCCGATTGCGCGCAGGAATTATGGAGCGTCATTATGTTCGATGCGTTTTTGAAAACCAGCGCGCGCTAGCGTTTCATCATGTTCCGCAAATGATTGCGCCATGTGGGCCGTTCTATAACGAGCGATGTGAGTACGGTTTCCCGAACGCCCAGACGTTTTTTATAGTCCGCCTCGCCTGCGAGAAGGTCGTAAATTTTGTAGCCGGCGTCTGCATAATGTTGCGCCGCCATGACGTGCGCGAGAAAGCCCGGCGTCAGGCGATTGTCGCTTTCATACATGAAACCGCTCTGATAGTTCATGACGCGCTCGCCATGCGCAAAGTTATACAGAACGGCGATTGTCTCATCGCCGGCTTTCACTTCAAACAGATGCAATGCTCCTGGCGAACTCTCCCGAAGCCGTTCGTGAAAAGACAAAAGGCGCTGATTATCGAAAACGCTTTGCGCGCCCCAGCGGGATCCGTGCAAGGCGACTAGTTTGCGCCAGACATGTTCAAATTCGCTCTCGCCGCCGGCGACGGTGCGAACAGATAATGGCCCGCGCTCTTCGTAAAGCCGCATCGCGCGCTTGATCTTGGTTTGCAGCGATTTGCTGAGACCGGCGAGGATATCGCCTTTTTGCAGATTGCAGACAAAAACCGGTTGTTCGTTCAACACGCGGTGCGCCAGTCGCCGTTCTATGGCGCAGGCCCGCACCGCGTGGCTCATGTCAGGAGTTGTATTGCGAAACACACACGCGTCCATCCCGGAATTCGTATCGAGCATGGCGCAGACGGCGCCGTTGCGCGTCTCGCCGGGTGCGTCGGGCGCGATGAGAAAATCATTGTATTCCACGTAAACATCGTCATGCGCAGCAGAGCCGGTTTCCCGGAACCAGACTTCCCGCAATCCCAGCAGCGGCGGCTGGCGGCGGCGGACCGTGAATGCGCCAAGCAGCATAAGCGCACCGCCGCGCATTCCTTCGATCATATACAGCGCCGCATCATCGGGCGCGCCCGACAGCCATGCCGACATCCACGCCGGCGAATTGAAAAATTTCTGGCTGTCACAGCGTTCATATAGCGCCGCCCACCCCGATAAAAACGCAGACCGGTCGTCAAGCGGGCGGATTGCGGTTTCAAGCATGCCGTCCCGCCATGGAACGGTATAAATCACGGTGCGCTGCGACCATCCGCTCTACCGGAAACGCCGCCTTGGCCTTGCGTCTGTTGGCGGCCCCGATATCGGCGCGCGCCGTCGGGTTTTGCAGCATTTGCGCGAGTGCGTGCGTATAAGCCTCGTCATCGCCCGGCGGCGTCACGAAGGGAAGGTTTTCCGGCGACACCATTTTCGCAATGTCGCCGACATTGGTGGCGACGACAGGCAGGCCGGACGCCATCGCTTCCATCAGACTGATGGGCGCCTGCTCCGTGTCTGACGAGAGGGCGAAAATATCGAAACGGGCATAGGCTTTCGCCGGTTCCGATGTTGCGCCCGGCAGCGTGATGCGCCCGTCGCCATCGGCTGCGGCAGCAAGGCGCGCGCGTTCCGGCCCGTCGCCAACGATATGCAACAGCGCGCGCGCGTCGCTGTCGGCGGCTTTGAAGGCGGTGATCAGGCGCCTGTAGTTTTTTTCCGCCCGCAGCGAGCCAAGCGAGCCGACGACAATGTTGTGTGGTTTCGCATGATCCGCAACTTGCATACCGTCGACGTCTACGCCGTTTCCAATGCGCTTTACCTGATCGGCCCGGCGCGCCCATCGCGTGCGCGCCGCGTCTTCGAGACCGTGCGAAGGCGTGACGATTGTGCTCCTGCTCAGGATCAGCCGCCGCGCCCGGTCGCGGTTCCTGTTTTCATTTCCGCCGGTCTCGTCCGGTCCGAAACCATCCTCAAAATGGATATGCGGTTTTGCCGCGCCCATTCGGTTCGCGACCGCCGCTTCGATCGAACCCCAATTATAGGTGCATAAAATATCAGGGCTCGTTCTGGCGATCAGCTTACGGAAGGTCAGGATATTAGTAAGACTGAATCCGGCGGACTTTTTCATGGCGTAGGTGTTGAATTCAATTGGCGCGCCAGCGGCAAACAACCCGCGCGCGTCAAGCGCGCCGTCAAGCGAGAGAACAAGATGATGAAATTGAGGGCCCATCCGGTTTACCAGCGTGGCGAGACGCGCCTGCTGGCCGCCATGGGCAAAGCTCGGGAAAATATGCAGCAGCACCGTATTGCGTCCGGCGCCGGAATTTTCAGCGCTGTGTTGCATAACCGGCATGTGACAGGTTTCGCCGTTTCAGGCAAAGCCCCGCCGCGTCCGGCGTAGATATCGGTGACGCGTCAGGCGTAGATATCGGTGAAAAGCTCTTTCGGATCGGGCTCGGGGCTCTCCGTTGCAAACTCCGCCGCTTCCTTGACGATGGCTTTGACGTCCTTGTCGATGTCTTTCAGCGCCGCTTCATCGGCGTAATCATTGTCGAAAATCCGCGCCTCACATCGTTTGACCGGGTCGTTATGCTCGCGCATCTCATCGACTTCCTCGCGCGTGCGGTATTTCGCCGGGTCGGACATTGAATGTCCGCGATAGCGATAGGTTTTCATTTCAAGAATATAGGGCCCCTCGCCTGTGCGCGCATGCTCCACCGCCTGACGGCCCGCTTCGCGCACCGCCAGCACGTCCATGCCGTCGACTTCCATGCCCGGAATGCCGAACGCCGCGCCGCGGCGATAAAGATGCGTGTCCGAATGCGAGCGCTTGACGCTAGTGCCCATAGCGTACTGATTGTTTTCGATGATGAAGACCACAGGCAGTTTCCAGAGCTGCGCCATGTTCATGGCTTCGAAGACCTGCCCCTGATTGGAAGCGCCGTCACCGAAATAGGTCAGGCTGATATTGTCATTTTCACGGTAGCGATTGGCGAAACCGAGACCCACGCCGAGCGGGATCTGGGCGCCGACAATCCCGTGTCCGCCATAGAATTCCTTTTCCTTGGAAAACATGTGCATGGAGCCGCCCTTGCCCTTCGAATACCCGCCTTCGCGCCCGGTCAGCTCGGCCATGACGCCCTTCGGGTCCATGCCGCAGGCCAGCATATGGCCGTGATCGCGATAGCCGGTGATGGTCTGATCGCCTTCTTTTTTCACCGCCTCCATGCCGACCACGACGGCTTCCTGGCCGATATAGAGGTGGCAGAAGCCGCCAATATGGCCCATGCCGTAAAGCTGGCCGGCGCGCTCCTCGAAGCGGCGGATCAGCAGCATGTCGCGGTAATATTGAAGCAGCTCTTCTTTGGTCGCAGTCAGGTTGGATTTTGAGGCGTCAGCGGCCATTATTCATCTCCGGATGGTTCCCGCCCATTCCATACGCGGCGAAGCATCCGGCGACAAGTTCAAGTTATTTCAAGGAACTGGCCCGCCGCTCTAATACGGCGGCTCATCCAGCAGCCGGTCAAGCTCGCGACGGGGAATGACAACGTCTCCCTCACGCGAATAGCCAAGCACATTGCGGATGCGTTCATCCAGCAGGTCCGGGTCCAGCGATTTCGAATTCAGCAAATTTGCGCGTTTTTCCAGCGCCTTACGGCGATCACTTAAAGCGTCGAGCCGTTTCGTTTCCGTCTCCGCCTTGCTTTGCAGCCCGGAAAGCGTCCGGTAGCCTGTATCGCTCACCACAGCGCTGTAAGTGAGGATTGCCGTCAAACACATAACGAGCGCCGGAAACGCGATGTCGAATAAAAAGCGGATACGCAACATGGGAAAACTTTTCATCTAGCTGTTGCGTTTCAAAAGAATCAATCTTGGTTAATGATTCGTAAACAGACGCGAAATTTATAAATCCAGCGCCAGCGCCTGAATAATCGACGTTGCTTGTCACACGCAGCGCGTTACCGTGACTGCGCCGCTTTCAATGAGGGTCTGTGATTTCATGAAACAATTCGCAATCATATTGTCCGTATTTTTTTCAGCCTCTCCTGCACTGGCGCAGCCAACCGCCGGTCCCGGCGATGTCGTTCCAATTGGTGAAGATTTTGCTGGGATGGCGCCGCAATCGCATGCTTTCGAGGCGTCAGACGGCGAAACGCTCATGATGGACGTCTACGCGCCGGAAGGTGAAGGACCTTATCCGGCTGTGGTCTTCGTTAGCGGCGGCGCGGATACGCGCGAATGGGCGTGGTTTCAACAATACGGAAAGCTTTCCGCCGAACGCGGCGTGATCGCGCTTGTGCCGACCAAGCGATTTAAACCGACCGCCGAAGAAATCGCGCTCGGAACGCAGGATACGCGCGACGCATTGAAATTTGCGCGTACGCTTGATCTGGAAATATCCGGCGTGTGCCTTTGGGTGTTTTCCGCAGGCGGATCGACGATGAGCGCGCTAGCAGGAGAAACCGCTCCAGCCGATTGCGCCGTTGCGTACTATCCGGTTCTGGACCGCACCGGCTCAGCCGAAGCCCTGAGCGATGTAGAACGAGACGCCTGGCTCGCTGTCAACTCGCCCGTCCATACTTTCGCACAAGAAAACGAAGTCCTGACAGCGCCGATTTTGATTGTCCGGGCGGGTAAGGATTCTGAAGGCCTCAATGAATCAATTCGCGCTTTCACCGAACTGGCCCTGACGCGCAATATGCCGCTGACCTTGGTCAACCTGCCTGATGCTGTTCACGGGTTTGACGGTTTCGATCTCACGCCATGGTCGGCTGATATGATTGAGACGAGCTTTGATTTCGTAAAAAAGCACGCAAGCGACTGATCGCGACTATCCGCAAGCTGCTGTCAGTCTTTTAAATCCAGCGCCAGCGCCTGATCGCATCGCCGTTCGAGCGCTGCTGTCTCTGATGGACGAAATCCGGATTTCTCATAGAGGTCTACGGCTTCTTCCAACACGCGCGCGGTCTGCAATTCGATGCGCGCAAAACCAAGCGCCCTGGCTTTTTCAATGGCGTGTTTCAAGAGCCGTTTGCCCAGTCCGCGTCCGCGAAAAGTGGATTTCAGATACATCTTGCGCAGTTCGCACTTACCGTCTCCTAACGGGAGCAGCGCAACCGTGCCGGCGATATCCCCGCCGGGCGCAAGCAGCACATCGAAAGCGCCGCCTTCATAGAACGCTTCGATATCGTAGAGATCCTTGTCCGTAGTTTTCGGCGCAGGCTCTATATCGTATTCGTCGAGCACGGCGAAAATGAGCGCGCGCACTGCTGTGCAATCTTCATTTGTCGCTGAACGGATTGCGAATTCGCTCACGGGTTAAAACGGAAACCCCGCACGCCCGGCGTAACGCGCCATATCGCCCAGTTCTTCTTCGATGCGAAGTAGTTGATTGTATTTCGCAAGCCGGTCGGATCGTGCAAGCGAGCCGGTTTTGATCTGCCCGCAATTGGTCGCGACGGCGAGATCTGCGATGGTCGCGTCTTCCGTTTCACCGGAACGGTGAGACATCACCGCCGTATATCGCGCGCGGTGCGCCATATCGACCGCGGCCAGCGTTTCGGTAAGGGTGCCGATCTGGTTGACTTTCACGAGGATGGAATTGGCGCAGCCCTTTTCAATACCCTGACGCAAACGCTTTTCATTGGTGACAAACAGATCGTCGCCAACAAGCTGGCATTTCTCGCCGATCTCTTCTGTGACCGCGCGCCAGCCGTCCCAGTCATCTTCAGCCATGCCGTCCTCGATGGAAACGATCGGATAGCGCGCGACCAGATCGGCGAGATATTTCGCCATGCCGTCGCCGTCCAGTGATTTGCCCTCACCCGCCAGTTCGTATTTGCCCTTTTTATAAAACTCCGTAGACGCCGCATCGAGGGCGATGAAAACGTCTTCCGCGGGCCGGTACCCCGCCGCCTCAATCGCCTTCATGATGAACCCGAGCGCATCGTCGGTGGATTTCAGATTTGGCGCAAATCCGCCCTCATCGCCGACATTCGTATTGTGTCCGGCGTCTTTCAGCCCTTTTTTGAGCGTATGGAAGACTTCTACGCCCATGCGCAGGGCGTCGGAAAACGTGTCCGCGCCAAGCGGCATGATCATAAATTCCTGAATGTCGATAGGATTGTCGGCGTGCTCGCCGCCATTGATGATATTCATCATCGGCGCCGGCAGAACGCGCGCTGAAACGCCGCCAACATATCGGTACAGCGGCAGCGCCGAGGCTTCGGCGCCAGCTTTCGCCGCCGCCAGCGAAACCCCGAGAATCGCGTTCGCGCCGAGCCGGTTCTTGTTATCCGTCCCGTCAAGTTCAATCATGGTTTGATCGATCAGCGTCTGTTCTTCCGCATCGAAACCGCTGAGCGCGTCGAAAATTTCGCCATTCACCGCATCCACGGCCTGCCGCACGCCCTTGCCGCCGAAACGCTCGCCGCCGTCGCGCAATTCATGCGCTTCATGGGCGCCGGTCGACGCCCCGGACGGAACCGCCGCGCGCCCCATCGCGCCGTCTTCCAGCGTTACATCGACTTCAACAGTCGGATTGCCCCGGCTGTCGAGGATTTCCCGGGCGAAAATGTCCACAATGGCGGTCATGAAAAAAGGCTCCGTAAATTGTACGGAGCCTCTATACATCGCCGCCCGCTATAGGCAACGCGAGGGGCGGCGTTAATCGTCATTTTTCGGTTCGCTTGTGAATTCAGGCTCGCGGCTACCGGCGTCCCGCCGCTGATTGCGCCGCGCCGGCGGCGCTGTTCTTTTTCGCGGCGCTGG
Organism: Hyphococcus sp.; assembly: GCF_965228385.1. Classification (GTDB taxonomy): domain Bacteria; phylum Pseudomonadota; class Alphaproteobacteria; order Caulobacterales; family Parvularculaceae; genus Hyphococcus. The sequence continues at coordinate 1,572,451 of NZ_OZ245810.1, forward strand.
CGCTGCTTGACTCGGCGCAGGCTCGGGCGTCGCCGAAGGCGCGGTTCGCACGGGCGGCACCGTGCGGTTTTGCACGGGCGGCGCGGCGCGGCGGCGTTCAGTTTCCGACCCCGAATTGTTATTATTGCGCCTGCGCGGCTCGCTCCGTCGCCCCGGAACCGTTGATTGCGGATTATTGCCGTCGACAAGATTGCCGCCGCGACGGCGGGGATTGCCGATGTCTTCATTCAATCTGTCGCGGCTGCGCCCGGCGCCGTCATTGCCGCGCCGACGCGGCCTTTCTACGCCGTCATTATCACCGCCTCGCCGCCGGCCCGAACCGTCACGGTCACGGCGGCGCGGATTATTGACGCCGTCATTGTTGTAGCCGCGTCTGCGATCGCCCCGCCGTCCCCGCCACGGACGGTCGCTATAGCGATAGCCCGGATGCGCGCGGCGATAGCTGGGATAGCGGTCGAAATAGGTGAAATCGAAATAATAGCCTTGGCGCGGCGCCCACCGGCCGTACCGCCCGTACCATGGGCCGCTGCTATACCCGGACGTGACATAGGTCGACGAATACCCGTAGTCGTAATCCGCCTGTGCAAAACAGCGGTCGACCTCGGCTTCGCAGTCGGCGTGACATGCGCCGTAATCCAGCGCATTCGTCGCAAACTGTTCGCAATATTGATAACAGGCGCCCGCCTCATTGTCGCAAGCGGCAAACGCGGTCTGATACGGATACGTTACACAGCCCGAAAGCAGCAAAAACCCGATCGCGCCGCCCAAAGCGCCCGCAAGCGCCCAGAATCTTTTGATCCCCATGACATCCTCTCCGGCCCCACAGCCGTGAGAAATGATAGTCGCGTTGGCGCCCAAAAAGCAAACGCCGCCTCTAAGGGCGGCGTGAACACGAGAAGACAGGGACGATCGCTAGTCGTCTTTGGGTTCGATAACCTGGCGGCCGCGATATTTGCCGGTTTTCAGATCGATATGATGCGGACGGCGCAATTCGCCCGAATCCTTGTCTTCGATATAGCACTCGCCCTGCAGCCGGTCATGACTGCGGCGCATCCCGCGCTTGGCGCCAGTGACTTTCCTCTTTGGAACAGCCATTTCAAAACCTCTATTCATCGGGGCCGGACAGCGTGGAACCGCCCGGCAAACAACTGAAGCCCGGTCGTCTAGGGCAGGATCGCGGCTATTGCAAGCCCGGAACAGGGGTTTGCGCCGATTTTCGTTTGTTTAGGCGATCCTCGCATTTGCATCAATCCGGTTTAACGGCTGGCAACGCCCATCGCCTATGCTAGTTTCCCTGTTCGTGGAGGGGTCCGGTATGTTTATCCAGGTTATGGCGTCCGCATTTGCAGCGCTGATAAGCGCCGGTGACGGCGATGCGCCGGCGCGCGAAATCACGCCCAACACAACGCCGAGGCTTGTCTCCGTGAACGCGCCCGATCAACTCATGGACGCCATCGCGGCGGAATTTTATGAAAACCGGCTGCGTCTTTCCCAATCGCGGCGGATCGAGGCGGCGACCGCGGACCATTATCTTTCGCTCACCGTAGCAGAGCGGTCCCGGTTTCGCGCTTATCGAAGAGATCTTTGGGATCGCATGAGCGCCGAAGAAAAAGCGGCCTTACGCGGCGCCAAGCAGCCGCGCTATTTCAATCTGCTGGAATCGCAAAAACGCATTTTCCGCCATATCGCCGCGCAAGAGCTCGGCGCAGGCCCTCCGCCGGGTGACGCGACAGACGCACACGGCGAAATCTGAAAGAAAAGAGAATGCCGGCTTCAGGCCTGCGGACGGGGCCGGTGCACGGCGAGATATTCGCGCGCCATGCGCTGCGCTTCCGCCACTTCTTCCGAGCTCATTTCATTGGCAAGCTCGGCGCGGTATGCGCGCGCTTCCATGTTGCCCTGCATCGCCGCGAGGTTGAACCATTTATGCGCCGTGATGAGATCGAATTCTCCCGTCTCGCCGCCCGTGGAAGCCTCAAGCCCCAGCCTGTACATTTCAGAATCACTCAACAGCGGTTCTACGGCGTCGAGTGAAGTCACGCCCATGGCAATCGTCATTTAACAGCCCCTTGTCATGTCCCCGCCGCACCCACGCGAACGGATTAACCATGACAAGAATGAAAGGCTCTAGCCTAAAATCCGGTTAATCGGGCGTTAGTAAAACTTTCAGGTTTTGCAAAGGTTTTGTTAACCCGACTATTTACTCAGTATACTGTTTTACGCATGAAAAAGGCGCGCTGCCTGAAACAGCGCGCCGTAACGAAATTTCTCAAGTCGAAAATTACTGCGAGACAGGCGTCTCAATTTTCGATAACTTTTCGAACTCACCCAGACCGCAACTTCCAAAACTAATACCGGAATTGTCGACCACCTGAATAATATCGCCCCTGCACATCTGGGCCTGTGTAGATTTGCGGACATAACGCTGTTCGCGCTCAAGGCCGATACAGCGCCCGTTCAATTCGTTGAGATAAAGATCGCCGCCTCTTGCCTCGACGAGCAGGGTAAAGTCGTCAACGGCGTCGGTATCGTCTACGCGGCGCAGCGAAAGACAACTGACCGTTTCGCCGGTGCGCTCATATTGCGACAACATCTCTTTCGCCCGGTCGCTTTCGCGTTCCAGAAAGAAAGCGCCGGCGCTTGTAGTTGCGAGAGCGGCGGCGATACCGGCGCAGGATAGTTTTGTAATCAAAGTCTTCATTTCAAATTCTCCTTGTAGACCGTCAGACGGCGCTATTGCGTCTCGACTTTTTCCAGTCTTTCGTAACTGCCAAGGCCGCACGATCCGCCCGGAATACCCGACGTGTTATCGACGACGTTGATGATTTCATTTCGGCATAACTGACCGCCGCTGACGGTATATTGAATACGGTTGCCCGGCCGCGCCGCGCCAAAACAACTTCCTGAAACTCTATTCAGGTAATAGTCGCCGACATTCGCCTCGACCAGGAAATGCCGTTCATCCAGCGGCGTAATCGACCGAATTCTGCTGAGGCTCAGGCAAGTTTCAGTTTCCCCGGTGGCGGTAAATTTGGAAAGCCGTTCAGCCACCCGTTCAGACATTTCATAATTGTCGGTCCCGGCGCTCGCACACCCCGCCGCAAGAAGGAAAGATCCGGCAATCGCAATAGTATTTTTCATAATCCGTTCCTCCGCGCCCCTGCCCGGTCGAAATCTTGGTCATTATAAATGACATCGTTAAAATCAACACTGGGAGGGACGCGCTTTCAGGATCACGCGTTATCAATTTTTTGCGAGAATTAAAGCTGGTAACCCGGCGTGGATTTCGAAATGCCAGCTTCTTCCGCGTTCATATCGGCTTCAATGTCCGCAAATAGCGGCGTTGAGAGATAGCGCTCGCCCGTATCGGGCAGCATCGCCAGAATGGTCGCGCCCTTGGGCGCTGATTTCGCGACTTCCATGGCGCCGGCGAAGGTGGAACCGCCGGAAATCCCGGTAAAAACGCCTTCACGCTGGGCCAGCGCAATTGCCCATTTCATGCCGTCCGCCGGGGACGTCTTGACGATCTGATGTATGACGTCCGCCTCGACGGCCTCGGATGTGATTTTGGGAATGAAATCCGGGCTCCATCCTTGAATGGGATGGGGCGTCCAGGCCGGATGCGACGCTGAAGGACTGCCATCGGCATGGCGTTCCTGCGGCGCGCCGCTGGAAAGCATCGCCGCATCCGGCGGCTCGCAAACGACAATCTTCGTGTCCGGACTTTCTTTTTTCAAAACACGGCTCACGCCTGTCAGCGTTCCGCCTGTGCCAAAACCGGTAACCCAGTAGTCCAGCTTTTCGCCCTTGAAAGCGTCCATGATCTCACGGCCGGTCGTGCGCTCATGCATGTCCGGATTGGCGTCGTTTTCAAATTGCCGGGTCAGGAACCAGCCGTTCTTTTCGGCAAGCTCTTTTGCTTTTTGCACCATGCCGGTGCCCTTTTGCGCGGCGGGCGTTAAAATGACTTTTGCGCCGAGGAAGCGCATCAGCTTGCGCCGCTCTACCGAAAAACTTTCCGCCATTGTTACGACCAGCGGATAGCCTTTCGCAGCGCAAACCATGGCGAGACCGATGCCGGTATTGCCGCTGGTCGCCTCCACCACGGTCTGTCCCGGTTTCAAATCGCCTGACTTCTCCGCAGCTTCGATAACGCCGAGCGCCAGACGGTCTTTCACCGAGCTCAGCGGATTGAAATACTCGCATTTGACATAAAGCTTGACGCCTTCAGGCGCGAGCCTGTTGATGCGGACAACCGGCGTATTGCCGACCGTGCCAAGAATATTTTCATGTTTCATGGGTTTCTCCTTTGGTGCGATCGTGTCTTTAGTCTCCCGCGCGGTAAAGACAGTGACCCGCAACACAACTTGGCGCAGGGTATAGTCGGCGGAAACGCCGTTCGTCCAGCGCCGTCGGCGCCTGCTTAGCCGAAGGACGGGCCTTGCCGCCATGCAGGCTCAATAGCCAAGGCAATCGCGTCTGGAAACGGAAATTATTCGCAGCGCACGCATATCCGGCTGCGGACAGGCCCCGCGCTTTTGCGCATTATAGGTTTGCGCGCGCCGCAACCAGCGCACTCATAATTTAAAAAGGGCTAAAAACCTCAGGCTCATCGCGCCTAGCGGTTGCGAAAAAGGCGCACCGTAAAATAGCCGGCGGCAATCAGCGCCAGTACGGAAGCGGGGTTGTTTCTGGCCGTTTTCACAGCAGTTTCCGCCGCCGCCTCAACACCTTCCGCGCCGTCATGCAGGGCGCGCGCGCCGGTTCGCCCGGCGGACCGCCCGAGACTCGCCAACTCGCGGCGAAGATGGCGAATTTCGTCATGCAGATCATCGATCTGGAAATCGAAATCGCCAGCCTTGTTGCTGACTTTGCGGCTTTCCTCGGCAAGGCTCTGGGCTAGTTTTTCAAAAAAACTCATGACGGACAATCCTTTGTGTTCGCACGCCGCTTGCACGGCATGTGACTAAGGGAACCCAATCGCGTCGCGCTGGTTCCCCGCAAAGGCGAAAACCGCCGAAAATTGGAAGAAAAATCGAAAATACGGGGTCTTACGCCAGACCCAGTTTTTTCCTGAGAATTTCGTTCACCGCCTGCGGGTTCGCCTTGCCGCCGGATGCTTTCATCACCTGCCCGACAAACCAGCCCATGGTCTTCGGCTTTTCCTTGACCTGTTCGACCTGTTTCGGATTGGCGGCGATAATCTCGTCGACGATTTTTTCGATCGCGCCGGTGTCGGTCACCTGTTTCAGACCGCGTTTTTCAACGATGTCAGCAGGCGCGCCGGTTTCCTCACCGTCGAAAATCAGTGCAAAGACGTCTTTTGCGATTTTTCCGGATATGGTGCCGTCCTTGATCAGGCCTATCAGCTCGCCCAGCTGCGCTGCAGAAACCGGCGTTGCAGCGATTGATTTATCAGCCTTGTTGAGCGCGCCGAAAAGGTCGCCCGTCACCCAATTGGCCGCGAGCTTGCCGTCGCCGCATTTGCCGGTGACTTCCTCGAAATAGGCGGCGCTGGCCTTGTCGGCGGCGAGCACGGACGCGTCATATGACGACAAACCGTAATCGTTCATGAAACGGTGTTTTTTAGCGTCCGGCAGTTCCGGCAGGCTCGCCCTGATTTCCTCCACCCAGGCTTCATCGAATTCCAGCGGTAAAAGATCCGGATCCGGAAAATAACGATAATCATGCGCGTCTTCTTTTGAGCGCATGGTGCGGGTCGTTCCAGATTTCACATCGAACAGCCGCGTTTCCTGATCGATTTCGCCGCCGTCTTCCAGCACTTCAATCTGACGCCGCGCTTCGTAATCGATAACCTGTTTCACATAACGCAGGGAGTTGACGTTCTTGGTTTCCGTCCGGGTGCCCAGATATTTGAAGTCGCCGCTCTCGCGGAACTTGGCATAGTTTCCGGCGCGGCAGACCGAGACGTTCACGTCAGCGCGCATGGAGCCTTCCTCCATATTGCCGTCGCAGGTGCCGAGATATCGAACGATGGAGCGCAGCTTGGAGAAATACGCCGCCCCCTCTTCCGCCGTGCGCATGTCGGGTTTGGAGACAATCTCCATCAGCGCCACGCCGGAGCGGTTCAAATCGACATAGGACTCTTTGGGCGCCAGATCGTGGATCGATTTGCCGGCGTCCTGTTCCAAATGCAGGCGCTCAATGCCGACCATGACCGTTTCGCCGCCCTCAAGCTCCACTTCGATCTCGCCTTCGCCGACGATGGGGTCTTTATACTGTGAAATCTGATAGCCCTGCGGCAGGTCGGGATAGAAATAATTCTTCCGGTCGAAACGCGACCAGGTGTTGATCTTTGCGTTAAGGCCCAAGCCCGTTCGGATCGCCTGTTCCACGCAAAATTTATTGATGACGGGCAGCATGCCAGGCATGGCGGCGTCGACCAGCGAGACGTTTTCGTTGGGCCCCGCGCCATATTCCGCCGACGCGCCGGAAAACAGCTTCGATTTTGAGGAAACCTGGGCGTGCACCTCCAGCCCGATCACGACCTCCCAGTCGCCCGTCGATCCTTGCAGCAGTTTTGTCCTGGTCTCGCTCATCGCCTTGCCCTGTTACGATTTACCGTCTCGCGTTCAGGCGGTTTTGCCCGCAGTTTTGAAGACTTGCAACCGTGTGAAATGAACCGGCGCTTCTCCTCCCCCGCTAGCGGGGGAGGTGTCGAGCCCGGATTTAATCCGGGCGAGACGGAGGGGGTTCAGCTTAAATTGACCCCCATCTCCCGCTTCGCGGGTACTTCCCCCGCTAGCGGGGGAAGAAAGTGCAAGTTCAAACCAGGCCCGCCTCCGCCCTTTCGATAACCCGCTCCACCGCCCGATGCAGCCGCCTGGGGTATTGCAGCTCAAGATAATGCGTGCCGCCGGGAATAATTTCCAGATTGGCGACCCCTTCAGGCAGCGCGTTTATCAAGGTTTCCGCATTGGAGCGCGGCACCAGCGCATCGAAATCGCCATGAAGCACTTCCACCGGCGCTCTCATCTCTTTCAAACGGTCCAGCAGCGGCCCGATCTGTTCACGCCGGCCGGCGACTTCCGCCCGCACACGCTGCCAGCGGTTCGGCACGAACGGCTCTACGCCGCTCTCGCCGCCGAGCTGTTCCAGCTTCAGGGCGTAATCGTGCGGCTCGTCGATCAGCGCGGCGACGGTGACGACGCCATTCACCGCGTCCGGAAAATCGAGCGCAGCTTTCAACGCCAGTTCGCCGCCATAGGAGACGCCGAGCGTCACCACTTTCTTGTCGCCGAATTCGCCCCCGGGAAGGAACGGCCTGATCGCCGCCACCTGCTCATCGAAGCTGGTGAAAACGTCCTGATGCCCTTTCCCGAATCCCGGCCGGGAGAGCACCACAACGTCGAGCCCGGCGGGCGCCGTGCGCAACAGCCGGGTGAACAAGAGTTTATTGCAGGGCGTGCCGGGAAAGACGATGAGCCGCCAGCCGCCCTCGCCCGGCAGATGAAAAGCGTCGGTTTCCACCGGCTGGCTCAGGGGCGCGGTGAAACTGATTTCGTGGAAAGGGCCAAAAGCGGACGTCGTTTTTCTCCTGCAACGTCTGACTGCGGCGTTATGCCGATGAAGTCGGCTGTTTTGCGTAAATTGTGCCTGTAGATTTCTATGATAATATCGCGCCTGTCGCGCAAGTGCCTAGCCGCGCGAAAACGCAACCGCCGGAAGCCATGATTGACCAGTATGACTGACCAGACTGTCAACACCTTGCGGGATCTGAAAATCCTCGCGCGCACTGAAACCAGGGGGTTTCAGTGGCCGACGCTCGCCTTTTCGTGCCTTGTGATCGGCATGACCGTGCTGGGTCTGTGGGCGGGTTTTTCCGGCGCGGTTCCCTTGTGGGCCGCAATGCTGTGGAACGCCTTCTGGATGTCGCAAGGATACACCGCGGCGCACGAATGCGCGCACCGGAACATCAACGGCAAGCATCGTAAATTAAGCTGGCTGAACGACGTGTTCGGCGTCGCCGGCTTTTCCTTCACCCTGCATTCCTACACCGTGCATTCGCATGTGCACCGACTGCACCACGCCCACACCAATGACCCTGACCGGGATACGGACGCCTGGGTCTCCGATGCGCCGAATCTCGCCTCGGCGATTTTCCGCTCGCTGATGTTCTATTTCTATACGAATTATTTTGTCTTCAAGATTTATCCGCTGGTGCGCGAAAAACGTAAATTCGTGATCCGTGCGGTTCTGGAGACAGCGATCCCCTATGCGATCCTGATCTGGCTGGCGACGATCGGATACTGGAAAGAAGTGCTGATGCTGTCTTTCATTCCGACCATCATCACCTTCGCGCTGGTCAGCTTTTTCATAGACTGGCTGCCGCATCATGTTGAGGACAAGACTGACGTGATGAAACAGACGCTGATCCAGAAGCCGTCGAAGTCGTTACGCGGGTGGCTGTTTTCGCGGGTTTACGGGTTTCACAACTATCACCTCATTCACCATCTCGCGCCGAGCATTCCGTGGTATGCCCAGGAGCGGACCTTCGCGAAGGCGGAAAATTTTCTGCGCGCGAACGGCGCACGGATCAAGGAGCCGGATGAAGCGCTCAGGCCCACCACTCTTGCGGCCGCCGGTTAGCGCCAGCCGCCTGCTCCAGCGCATACATCCCTTTAAACATGGTTTCCTCGTCGAAGGGACGCGCGAGAAGTTGCAGTCCTAATGGCAGTCCCTGCTTGTCATAACCGGCGGGCACAGACGCGCCCGGCAGCCCTGCGAGATTGCCTGTGACCGTGAAAACGTCGTTCAGATACATCTGCACGGGATCGGACGTTTTCTCGCCGAGACCAAACGCGGCCGACGGCGCCGACGGCGTTAGAATCAGATCGACCTTTGAAAACGCGTCGGTGAATTCGTCGAAGATTTTTTTCCGCACCTTTTGCGCGCGCAAATAATAGGCGTCGTAATAGCCGGCCGACAGAACATATGTGCCAATAAGAATGCGCCGCTTCACCTCGTCGCCGAAGCCTTCGGCGCGGGTGTTCTCATACATCGAAAGAATATCCTGATAGTCGCTCGCGCGGTGGCCGTATTTTACACCGTCATAGCGCGCGAGATTGGAAGACGCTTCCGCCGGCGCGACGATGTAATAGACGGGCAGCGCATATTTCGTCAGCGGCAGGGAGATATCGACGATCTCGCAGCCGGCGTCTTTCATCCACGCGATCCCTTGCGACCATAAGTTTTCGATTTCCTCCGGCATGCCGTCGATACGGTATTCCTTCGGAACGCCGATTTTGAGCCCCTTGATCGACTGACCCAGGGCCGCCTCATAATCCGGAACGGCGCGATCGATAGAGGTCGAGTCCTTGGGATCATGACCCGCCATGGACTTCAGCATCACCGCCGCGTCGCGCACGTCCTGCGCCATGGGTCCCGCCTGATCGAGCGACGAGGCGAAGGCGACGACGCCCCAGCGCGAGACGCGCCCGTATGTCGGTTTGACGCCGACCGTATTGGTGAGAGAGGCCGGCTGGCGGATCGATCCGCCGGTGTCGGTCGCTGTCGCGCCGGCGCACAGCCGCGCCGCAACGGAAGCCGACGAGCCGCCGGATGACCCGCCCGGCGTTAAAGGCGCATCGTCGCCTTCCCGGCGCCATGGGTTGATGACGTTGCCGTAATAACTCGTCTCGTTTGACGAGCCCATGGCGAACTCATCCATATTGAGCTTGCCGAGCATCACCGCGCCGTCGCGCCAGAGATTGGCGGTGACGGTCGATTCATAACGCGGCTGAAATCCGTCGAGAATGTGCGAGCCCGCCGTGGTCAACACGCCCTCGGTGCAGAAAAGATCCTTGACGCCGAGCGGCACGCCTTCCAGATCGCCGACATCAGAATTGTTTGGGCCTTTGGCGAGCCTCGCATCGGAGGCTTTCGCCATGTCGCGCGCCTTGTCGGCGGTGACGGTGACGAATGTGTTCAGCACCTTCGCTTTTTCGATGCGCGCAAGATAGGCGTCCGTCGCTTCGAGCGAGGAGACTTTTTTCGCTTTCAGCGCGTCACGAAGTTGCGCAAGGGTGAGATCGGCTGGGTTTGTCATTCAAAGAGGCCTTGTAATTCTGTCTAAGTTCACGCCATGTTCGATAAGCTTGTCCTTTGCGGCAGAAATCACTTCCGCAGAGAACTTCTCGCTATGTCGCAATACAATTGCTTCCCCTGTGTATTCGGGATGACCAGCGTCGATGAGGATTTGAAACCCATCAGTAGTTTTCGGATTCCTTGCCCAGTCTTCGATACATTTTAACGCGCCATCACGTTCATACTTTTGGCGAGTCCTTGCCAATAATATCGTCTTGCCATGTTCAATTCTTTTGAACTCTTCTGCGCACGCAACCGATTGCCAAAACTCTCGTTCTATTTCATCATCGAATCCGCGACCGGCAAGATCGGCAATTCGAAGCTGGCATTGCAACACAAGATCATCTCTACCGAGCCTCAAAGCATTCTGAATAATGCCGCGTAACTTGGCAGGATCATCGAATTCCTTTGGATTTGGATCTTTCGTCACTAAACTCACCTCAATCAGGGCCGAGACCAAACATCACTCCACCACCTTCGGCACGACGAAAAAATGATCTTCCGTCTTCGGCGCATTGGCGACGACGTTTTCCGGCTGGCCGCCGCCGGTGGGGCCGTCCTGCTGGTTATCCTCGCGCATGGGAAGCTGCACATCGACGGTGGAGGCCATAGCTTCGACGCCCTCCACATCAACCTCGTTCAACTGCTCGATCCAGCCGAGGATGCCTGAAAGCTCCTGCGCCAGCGGCTCAAGACGCTCTTCGGGTTCGGCGATCCGCGCGAGGCGCGCCACCTTGCGCACCGTATCCTTGTCAATCGACATGAAAGCCCCATGAAATTCTGACCGCGCTTGGCCTATCAACGCCGCCTCTCATGCGCAAGCCTCAAAGCGACGCGGCCGGCCTGCGCTGACCCGCCGCCGTCCGGGCCGCGGTCATTAACTTTTCGATCTCCTCGCCCGGCTGCGCCAGCGGCGTATCGGCGAAATAACGCACGGCCTGCGCGAATTCCGCATCGCCCGTGCGCTCCTCGATCAGGTCGTAAACCATCGTCTCGGTATATCCGCCGGCGCGTTCGGCCTTTTCGATCAGCGCGCGCCAGAAATCGACAACGCGCGCGCCTTCGGCAAGCGCGACAGCATCAGCGATTACATGTCCACAGACGTAAAGCGCGCGAAAGTCCTGACGCGCGGCGGCGCCGTTCAGCGATCCCGTCTCAAGTTCGCTGGCGCATTCGGAGCGCGCGCGTTGCGCATTTCGCTCAAAGGCCGCGCCATTCCAGTCGCCGAGGGCGACGCGCGCTTCAGCGGTGATCGCATCGGCGGCGCCTTCATGAATCCATTCCGGCGTTTCATCCGAAGCGGGCCGCGCCGCCGCCTGCCACAGATGCGTAGCTTCATGAATGGTCGAGTGGATGAAAACCTCGCGCGCCTTGGCGTTCGGACGGCTCCACGCGCCGCCGCGCAGCATGATCTGGAATTGCGACGGCAGGGCGTCGCCGGCGTAGCTCAGCCTTCCCGCATCGCCTTCCACATTCGCGGAGAGGAACAGGTTAGGCTTGGTTTCCGGCGTGAAACCGAAAAGCTGCGACAACGCCGAAAAAGCGCGCGGCACAAGCGTGTTGAATTCTTCAGCGATCCATTGCGGCGCGCCGGGATCAACCAGCGCCATCACGTCCTGCGTTTCAACCGGCGCCAGCGGTCCCATATAAACAAATGCAGGATGGTCTTCCGGGCTGCGCCAGTTTTCAATGCGCATGGCGCGATCGCCGAACGCCACGACCTGCCCGGCGGGCGCTGGCGTGAAATCGAACACAGCGTTTACGCGGCCGCCCGATTTTATCATTGGCCAGAAATGGCCGGTATAAAGCAGCGCGCCCCGCTCGCCATATTTCACCAGCGGCTGATACTCCTTATCAAGACGGATATTGTCCGGACGCGCGATAATCTCCACACGACGGAACCGTCCGCCGCCGGCGCGCCGGATATAGTCGGCGCCGCCCTCGCTGAAAATCTCAAATCCGTCCGGAACAATGGTCCACTGGCGTTTCCGATAGCCCTCGGCCACGGTCTGGAAAATCATCCGCCGCTGCGCCCGGCGCCACTCATACACAACGCGTAAATTCGCCTCGCCTGAATGGCGAATGTCGATCCGCAGATCCGGGGGCGCATCCCCCTGGGTCAACGGCGAAGCAAAGACCATGAACGCCGCAAGCGCGAACAGGCCGATCGACAATATGCGAATCACAGGACGATCCAATACGTTACCCTTGACCTTTCATGGTAGTATTGAGCCATGGCGGAGACTTTCGAACAACAGGCGGCGGCCTTCGGCGCGACTGGCGCGCTTTTCGGCCTCGATATAGGCGAGAAAACCATCGGCGTCGCCGTCTGCGACCCCGCGCGGATGGTCGCAACGCCGGTGGACACCATCCGGCGCAAGAAATTCACCCCGGACGCCGAGAAGCTGAAAGACCTTGCACAGGCGCGCAATATTGTGGGCCTCGTCATCGGGCTGCCGCGCAACATGGACGGGTCAGAAGGCCCGAGCGCCCAGCGCGCACGCGCCTTCGCCCGCAATCTGCCCCGTATTCTGGACCTGCCCGCGGCCTTCTGGGATGAACGCCTCTCCACCGCGGCGATGGAGCGGGAGTTGATCGCGCTCGACACCAGCCGGGCCAGGCGCGCGGAAAAGATCGACGAAGCCGCCGCGACGTTTATATTGCAGGGCGCCATCGACAGACTGAGGGGACTGGCTACATGAAACCAATCGTATTGCGGCACCTGATCATCGGGCTTTTGATCGTCACCGGCGTTTTTCATCTGGCGGTCGCGCTCTTGAACATCGCGCCGGGACTTGGCCTGCCGCTTGCCGTTTATGGCGCCATATACACGGGGCTGAGTTTCTACGTCCGCCGAGACGTGCACAAGGGCGCCAAAGTCAACGGCCGCACGGCGATCATCGTCGCCATGCTGGCTTGCGCCAGCGGGCTCGTGCTCGGCGGCGCGGCCTACATAGAAAACGGCGGCCCCATGGCGCTGCCGATCATGTTCGCCATCGATATCGCCATCATCACCGCCGGCGCCATGTGGCTGATGAAAGTCCACGCCAAATAATCCGGTAAGACGCATTCAGCGCCCTATCCGGCCGGACGCAATAAAACATCGAGGTTCGCGATGGACATTCTACTCCCCCTCATCCTCGGCTATCTTCTGGGTTCGATCCCTTTCGGCCTTGTGATTACCAAGGCTGCGGGGCTCGGCGATATACGCGCCATCGGGTCCGGCAATATCGGCGCGACGAATGTTTTGCGCACAGGGCGTAAGGATCTCGCCGCCGCCACACTGCTGCTGGACGGCGGCAAAGGCGCGATTGCGGTGATCATCGCTTACCTTGCCGGTTGGCGGCCGGAAATCGCCGGCGCAGCGGCGTTTCTCGGCCACTGCTATCCGGTCTGGCTGAAATTTAACGGGGGCAAGGGCGTCGCGACATTTCTCGGCACGCTTTTCGCCCTGCATTTTCCCGCCGGATTGTTTGCCGCCGCCGCCTGGCTCGGCGCCGCTTTCACAATCAGATACTCATCTCTCGCGGCGCTCATCGCGGCTGCAGCGACGCCGTTCATCATGTACGCCATGGGAAAGCCCGCCTTCGCCATAGCCGCAATTTTCATGACAATATTGATTTTTATCCGTCACAGGACGAACATCGCGAGACTCATCTCCGGCGCGGAACCGAAGATCGGCGAAAAGAAAGAAGCCGTAACCTGATTGACTATCGCCGCGGCGCCTTGGCCACATAAATTTCCATATCGCCGTCGCGATCGGACGCATAGGCGATATGACGATTATCCGGCGACCAGGCGGGCGCGACATTGCGCGCGTTATTGTTTGTCAGCGGCGTTGTTCGTCTGCCTTCAAGCTCAATGACAAATAGATTTTCCCCAACGTTTCTTTCCGCCGCAAACACAATCCGGCTTGCATCGGCGGACCAGGCCTGCCAGTTTTTTGCACCGTTGAATGTTAGCCGGGATTTTTCTTCGCCGTCCGGTGTCGCCAGATATAAATCCGAACCGTTTTCAGTTTCGGAGAAATATGAAATCCATTTCCCGTCCGGCGACCATAATGGCGCAGTATGCAATCCCTTTTCATCCGTTAGCTGATGGGTTTCGGCAGTCACAACATCGGCCACGAAGATGTTCCATTCGCCGGTCTGGTTTGACATGAAAGCGACCTTGCGGCCGTCCGGCGACCAGCTCGGCGCGAACTCGTCCGCCGCATTATCTGTAATGCGAACTCGCTTGTCCCCGACAAGATCGACTACCCATAACTCCCAGTCTCCGTCCACATTTGAAACATATGCGACGCGCCGCCCATCCGGCGACGGGAATGCGCCGCTGTAGCCTTCAACGATCATGCTCGGCTTAGCGGCGCCGAACGACAACAGATACGAACCCGCCGGGTAACCCGGTGTGGTTTCACTGTTCAGATAAACAAGGCCCTTGTCGGTAGACAACCAATGCGGATGATCGCCCGCCGCGAGCGGCTTTTGTAATCCATTGTTTATGCTTGCGACGTAAACGCGCGGACCATCCTCAGCCGTTCTGTCAAAAACGACGTTTTGCGAATTCGGCGTCCAAGAGGGGTGAAAATCCTGAACAGCGTTATCGGTGAGTTTTGTTTCGCCGCCTGATAATGGCGATTGGTTCGCAAAGCCTGAATTCAATACAGAAAGAAATATTGCGCTGCTCGCCGCAGCGAATACCGCGAGGAGTTTATGCCTGCTTAAACTCATTTCCGCCGCTCCCTGCTTGTCGTTTACAGTACGGAATTCTTCGTGAAATGGAAAGATTTACGGATCGATTGACTGAATTTCCTTGTCGCGATCCTTCACACGTGCATGATCGGGCTATTATATGAACGCCCCTGCATATCCGAAAGGGCCCGCCTTGCAAGACCGACTCGACTGGTTGCAACTCATTCGCACACCGAATATCGGGCCTGTTACGTTTCACCGTTTAATCTCAAGGTACAAAATCGCCGCCGAGGCCCTGAAGGCCTTGCCGGAGCTTTCACGCAAGGCCGGAAGGCGAACGCAATTGAGAGCCGCCGACCGCGGCGCCTGCGAGCGGGAATTGCAGCTTGCTGAACGCCATGACGCCAAGCTGATCGCCGCCTGCGAAAAAGCATACCCGGCGGTTCTGAAAGCCGTTCCCGATCATCCGCCGCTGATTTACGTACGCGGCCACCCTTCGCTGTTCGAGAAACCGGCTGTCGCAATTATTGGCGCGCGCAACGCCTCCGGCGCCGGGCGCAAGATAGCCAGAATGCTCGCGGGCGATCTCGGCGCCGCCGGCTTTGTCGTCGCCTCAGGCCTCGCGCGCGGTATTGACGGCGCCGCCCATGACGCGGCGCTGGCGACCGGCACCATCGCCGTAGTTGCAGGGGGCGTCGACGTGATCTATCCGCCCGAACACGAGGAGATGACGGCCCGTATTGCCCGTGAAGGCGCAGTTATTTCCGAATGCGCCATGGGCGCGCAGCCCACCGCCCGCGACTTCCCGAAACGCAACCGTCTGATTTCCGGCCTTTCACGCGGCGTGGTCGTGGTTGAAGCGGCGGCGCGCTCAGGCACGCTGATCACCGCGAATTTCGCGCTGGAACAGGGACGCGAGGTGTTTGCGGTGCCGGGCTCGCCGCTTGATCCGCGTTGCAAAGGCGCCAATCGCCTGATTCGCGACGGCGCAACGCTGGTTGAGCGGGCTGAGGATATTATCGACGCGCTGTCAGCCCAGACGAGGGGCGTTTCAGACCACGACCGCGATCTTTTCAACTGGAGCGATGGCATGGGAGAGCCGGAACCCGACGCGGCGGCGCTGATGAGCTTGCGCCGGCAAATTCTGGAGCTCCTGTCATTTACGCCACTGCATCGCGACGAAATCCTGCGCGAAGCGGATGCGCCGCCGGGCCTTGTGGCCGATACGCTGCTCGACCTTGTTCTGTCTGGCGAGGCTGCGGAACACGAAGGCGGCCGGTTTTCCCTGTCCGCAACGTAAGACCCCAAAAGAAGATAGCGTGTTATCCCGCTGTATTTTAAAGCATTATACCGTCACATATTGAACCGGAATGAGGTTGCGCGGCCCGGCGGCCCCAGGCGGCGAGCGCATCGTGACAGTTGACATGCGCTATGCGCGCGCCCCATAGGGCCCGCCACGTTTAATTTACCTATGTCCCTGTTGAGGCCTTTCCGTTCATGCAAGTTGTCATCGTTGAATCGCCCTCAAAAGCGAAGACCATCAACAAATATCTGGGGTCCGGGTTCAAAGTCCTGGCGTCTTACGGCCATATCCGCGATCTGCCATCCAAGGACGGCTCCGTTGATCCGAACAACGATTTTGAAATGATCTGGGAGCTGGATTCCAGTTCGAAAAAACGGGTGAACGAGATTGCCGCAGCCGTGAAACAGGCGGACCGGCTGGTGCTCGCCACCGACCCCGACCGCGAAGGCGAAGCGATTTCCTGGCATCTTCTGGAAACGCTTTCCGACAAAAAGGCGCTGAAGGACGTGCGCATCGACCGCGTCGCGTTCAACGCCATCACCAAAAAGGCGGTGCAGGACGCCATGGCCCATCCGCGCCAGATCGATGACGATCTGGTGGAAGCGTATCTGGCGCGCCGCGCGCTGGATTACCTCGTGGGCTTTACACTGTCGCCGGTGCTCTGGCGAAAACTGCCCGGTTCGCGCTCCGCCGGCCGCGTGCAGTCGGTGGCCCTGCGCATTATTTGCGACCGGGAACTTGAAATTGAAACTTTCATTCCTCAGGAATACTGGAGTGTGAAAGCACAGGCGGTTTCAGGCGACTCAACGCCTTTCGAAGCGCGCCTGACATTACATGACGGCGAAAAAGTTCAAAAATTTACGCTTGGCGAAGAAGCCGCCGCCATGGCGGCGAAGAACGCCGTTGAAAGCGCGTCGTTTACAGTCGATTCCGTTGAAGCCAAGCCGGGACGGCGCAATCCGCCCCCGCCCTTTACGACTTCGACCTTGCAGCAGGAAGCCGCGCGCAAGCTCGGTTTCAACGCGCAGCGTACCATGCGCACGGCCCAGTCGCTTTATGAAGGCATCGATATTGGCGGCGAGACCACCGGCCTTATCACCTATATGCGGACCGACGGCGTCGATATGGCGCCGGAGGCGATCGCCGACGCGCGCGGCGCCGTCGGCTCGCAATTCGGCGACAAATATGTGCCGGATAGTCCGCGCGTTTATAAATCCAAGGCGAAGAACGCGCAGGAAGCGCACGAATGTATTCGCCCCACCTCTTTCACGCGCGCGCCTGAAAAAATTCGCGGACTAAATCAGGACGAGTTCAGGTTGTACGAACTGATCTGGAAACGCGCCATCGCCAGCCAGATGGAATCCGCGCGCCTGGAAAACACAACCATCGATCTTTTATCCTCTGACAAAAAAACCGGTTTGCGCGCCACCGGCTCCGTCATCCTGTTTGACGGGTTTCTCGCGCTTTATGAAGAGGGCCAGGATGATCCTGAAGCCGAAGACGGCGGCGGGGTCCTGCCGAAACTGTCGAAAGGCGCCGGTGCGGACATTTCGGATGTAAAAGCCGACCAGCATTTTACACAACCGCCGCCGCGGTATTCAGAAGCCAGCCTCGTCAAGCGCCTCGAAGAGCTTGGCATCGGACGCCCGTCCACCTACGCGTCGATTCTGACTGTGCTGCGCGATCGCGGCTATGTCACCATGGATCGCAACCGGTTCATCCCCGATTCCAAGGGCCGCATTGTCACCGCCTTCCTTGAAAATTATTTCAAAAAATATGTCGAATACGATTTCACAGCGGATCTTGAGGAAACGCTTGACGCAATTTCTGCGGGCGAAGCGGATTGGAAGACTTTTCTCAAAAACTTCTGGTCTGAGTTTCACGCCACTGTCGAAGATATTGGCGAGCTTCGCATTTCCGAAGTTCTTGATGCGCTGAATATATCGCTGGGACCGCTGATATTTCCGAAAAAGGAAGACGGCTCCGACCCGCGCGCCTGCCCCACCTGCGAAAGTGAAAACCGCGAGGGCGGCCAGCTTTCGCTGAAAACCGGCCGGTACGGCGCGTTTATCGGCTGTTCGAATTATCCGGACTGCAATTACACCCGCCAGCTTTCCGCGCTTGCCGACGGCGAAGACCCGGAAGCTTCTAGCGACAAGTTGCTCGGCGCCGACCCGGAAACCGGCATGGAAGTGTGGTTAAAAATTGGACGCTTTGGCCCCTACTTCCAGCTTGGCGAAGTCGAAAAGGGATCTAAAGAAAAACCAAAACGCGCCGGTCTGCCAAAGACATGGGACGTTAAAGACGTCAATCTCGAAAAAGCGCTGATGCTGCTTTCGCTTCCCCGCGAAGTCGGCGCGCACCCGGAAGACGGCGAACTCATCGAAGCCGGCCTCGGCCGCTATGGGCCTTTCGTAAAACACGGAAAAACCTACGCCAACCTTCAAAACATTGATGAGGTTTTTGAGGTCGGTCTCAACCGCGCCGTCACCCTGATCGAAGAAAAGAAAGCCAATCCCGGTCGCGGACGCCGTACGGCGAAGGCGTTGAAAGAGCTGGGAAACCATCCGGAAACAGGCGACCCGGTCAATGTCATGGACGGGCGTTACGGGCCTTACGTCAAGCACCAGAAAACCAACGCGACACTGCCGAACGGAACCGATCCTGAAACGATTACGCTTGAACGCGCGCTTGAACTGATTGTCGCGAAGGAAAAGAAAAAGCCGGCAAAAAAGAAGGCCGCGAAGAAGAAAACAGCGAAAAAGAAAGCCGCGAAGAAAAAAGCCCCTGCTAAAAAAACGGCAAAAAAAACCGCCGCCAAAAAGAAGACGGCAAAGAAAAAATCAACGAAAAAAAGAGCAACTTAACATATACAAACAGCCATATCCGGCGGCGATAATAGCGGAATTGCACTTTATTTATTATTCTTACGCCATGGGAACGTTTTGCAAATTATTGCGTTCGCTTTACGACACTTTTCCTGCGGAAACGCGTGAAGGATGCCCGTCATGGCGTACTGGATATTTGCAGGCCTTTTTGCCGTTGTCGCACTGATTTTATACGGTAAAACCGATCCCGTTTTTCTGATCTATGCGATCGCGATGGCGGCGCCGCTGTTTATAGTCATATCGCTGTTGCAGTTCATGCGGTCGATATTTTCTCGCCACGCGGCCCTGAGCTTGGGACAGCTGTTTGCAAGTTTGACAGCTCTTGCCGTAATTTTTGCATATTTGACAATCGGTTATTACTGATTGCGCCGGCCTGACATGACCCGGATCACATTTTATGTGAGGCGTTAACTTTCCAGCATCGTCAGTGCAGTATGGCTCATAGATTGTTGTGTTTGAGTTGAGTTCATCATGCGCGTCATTCAGTTCGTTTCAGGCGTTGCGGGCTTTCTTATCATTGCCGCCTGTGTGTCCGCGCCTGAAAACGCGCGCATGCCGGCCAAATTATCGTCAACCTTGCAATTGTGCGGGGGTACGGTCATTTCAAATGCGCCGCGAACCAACGCCCGCCGCCATATTATCGGCTACTATCCCGAAACGTCTGTCCGCGGCGAAACGCTTTTTCGCGCGCCAGTGAATTCATGTCTTTCATCCGCATACGGCCCGCGCAGGGGCGGCGCCAGCGGGTTTCACCATGGGGTCGATCTTTATACGCGTAATCCGGCGCCCGTTTACGCCGGCGGCGACGGCGTTGTGAAAGCCGCCGCCCGCATGCGCGGCTATGGCCACACGATTATCATCCGGCATCGCAGCGGCGTTGAAACCCGCTACGCACATCTTTCGGCCTACGCGCCCGGAATCAAGCCCGGCGCGCGCGTCAGGCGCGGCGATTATATCGGGCGGACGGGAAAAACAGGGAACGCGACGGCTGTTCATCTCCATTACGAAGTGCTGGTCGACGGCAGGCGATATAACCCGCTGACGGTGGGCGGATAGCGTATTCGCGCTTTTTGCTGATCCGTGATAGGGGCAAGGGAAATTGTCCACTTACAGCTCAGTGAAAGTCGTTCCTTTGGCCTCCCGAAAAAAAAGCGCTTCCAAAAAGCCGGCGAAAACCGGGCTTCCTTCAAAAGACGACATCATTGCGTTCCTGAAGGACGCCGAGGGAGAAGTATCCCGCCGCGACATCGCGCGCGCCTTTGGCGTGAAAGGCGACGCACGCCGCGAGCTGCGTTCGCTTCTCAAGCAAATGGACGCCGACGATCATATCAACCTGAAAGGCGGCAAACGCATTGAGCGCGCCGACGCCCTTCCGCCGGTGGCGCCGATTGACGTCATGTCCGTCGACGATGACGGCGATCTGATCTGTCTTCCCGCCAACTGGCGGGGCGAAACCGAGCCGCCGATGATCCGGCTTTCCGCAAGGCGCGCGGCGAAAATGAAACCGGCGCCCGGCGTCGGCGACCGCCTGCTCGCGCGCCTGAAACAGGCCGGCGACGATGGCTATGAAGCGGAAGTCATCAAGGCCATCGGCAAGGGCGCCCATCAGTTCCTGGCCGTCTACCGAAAGAAACGGCGCGGCGGGATCGCCGACCCTGTGGAGCGCCGCGCGCGCGCTTCCTTCACCATCGAAGACAGCGACGCCGGCAAAGCTGAAGACGGCGATCTCGTCTGGGTGGAGACGAAAAACGCGCGCGGCTACGGCCCGCAAAAAGCGCGTATCCGATCCGTCGCCGGGCATATCGACGACAAGCACGCCTATTCCACAATTGCGCTCGCCAATCACGGCATTCCGACCGAGTTTCCGGACGCCGTCCTCGAAGAAGCCGGAAAAGCAAAGCTGCCAGCGTTGGGCGAGAGAACGGATTTGCGCGATACGCCGCTCATCACGATCGATCCCGCCGACGCCAAGGACCATGATGATGCGGTTTATGCGGAGCCTGATCCGGACCCGGATAATACGGGCGGTTTTCGCGTGATCGTCGCCATCGCTGATGTCAGCTATTTCGTATCTCCTGGTTCCGCGCTTGATAAAGAAGCCCTGAAGCGCGGCAACTCAACCTACCTGCCGGACCGCGTTGTGCCGATGCTGCCCGAGCGCCTGTCGAACGATTTGTGTTCGTTGCGGGATAACGAAGACCGTCCCTGCATGGCGGTTGAGATGATCATCGACGCGAATGGCGCAAAAAAACGCCACCATTTCATGCGCGGCATGATGCGCTCACGGGCGAAGCTTTCCTATGACGACGCACAGGCGATAAGCGAAGGCGGCGGTAAGGCTCCGGCAGATATTAAAACCGTAGTAAGTCATCTCTACGACGCCTATCGCGCGCGTATGAAAGAACGGGCGAAACGCGCACCGCTTGATCTCGATTTGCCGGAACGCAAAATCATACTTAATAAGAACGGCGATGTGAAAGAAGTCGTCAGGCGCGAGCGCTTCGACGCGCATAAGGTCATTGAGGAATTCATGATCCTCGCCAATGTCGCCGCTGCGCAAGCGCTGGAACGCGCGAGCACGCCGCTGATCTATCGCGTGCACGACCAGCCCGATCCCGAAAAACTGGACAGCGTTCGCGATTATCTCGCGACGCTCGATTATTCGCTGACCAAAGCCGCCGTCAGACCGGCGAATTTCAACCAGCTCCTGAAAATCGCCGGAGACCGGGACGAAAAGGAAATGGTTTCTGAAGTTGTACTCCGTTCACAAAAGCAGGCGGTTTATGACGATGAAAACGCCGGTCATTTCGGGTTGAACCTTGCGCGCTACGCGCATTTTACCTCGCCCATACGCCGTTATGCGGACCTTGTGGTTCACCGCGCGCTCGTCAAAGCGTTCAAACTCGGCGCGCACGGGCAAACCGAAAAGGAAGCCGCCGCGCTCGGCGATATCGCCGAACAGATCTCCGACCTTGAACGGCGCTCCATCGCGGCGGAGCGCGAATCCAACGACCGCTACCTTGCCGGATATCTTGAGAATCGCGTCGGCGCGGAATTCGACGCACGTATTCGCGGCGTTACCAAATTCGGCCTGTTTGTGATGCTGGACGAGACCGGCGCCGACGGGTTCATCCCTATGCGGTCTATCGGCTTCGAACGCTTCCGTTTCGAGGAAAAACAGCACGCCGTTATCGGAGAGACGACCGGCGGCGTCTTCCGGCTGGGCCAGCCCGTGCGCGTAAAGCTCGCCGAAGCGGCGCCGCTCACCGGGGGACTGCGCTTTGAAATGCTGAGCGATCCCCTCCCCGGTTCGCCGAAACGAAAAGGCAAGGCGGGCAAGCCGTCAAAACCCGGGCGAGGAAAAAAATCAAAGACGAAAAAGCGCAGCGCGTCAAAAGGCCGGAAACCGCCAAAGAAGAAAAAACTGTCCAAGGCGAACGCCAAGCCGCGCAAAAATTAGCGACAAGGACAGTTTCGCCTGTTCAACCACGCTCATGCGCCACCGGCGCCGCGTCCTCAATGCCCCAGACTTTCAGCGCGAAAGCATAAAGATGCGCGCGCTCTTCCAGCCGCTCGAAACGCGCCGCCGAACCGCCATGGCCCGCGCCCATATTCATCCTTAAGACGAAGGGGCCGCCTGTCGCGTCATCGCGCAAGCGCGCAATCCACTTCGCCGGCTCCCAATAGGTGACGCGATAATCTGTCAGCCCGCCGGTCGCCATGATCGGAGGGTATTGCGTATTGCGAATATTATCATAAGGCGAATATGCCGCGATCCAGCCATACTGATCGGCCTTTTCGATAGGGTTGCCCCATTCCTCCCATTCCGGCGGGGTCAGCGGCAGATCTGCATCGGAAATCGTATTGATAACATCGACAAACGGCACCGCGGCGATAACGCCGGCAAAAAGTTCCGGACGCAGATTAACGGCAGCGCCAACAAGAAGCCCGCCGGCGCTGCCGCCGTAGATGACAATTTTCTTTTCTGACGTGTATCCCTTTTTAATCAGCGCTTCGCCAGCAGCGATGAAATCGGTGAAACTGTTCATCTTCTTGGCCAGCTTGCCGTCGAGATACCATTGACGGCCCTTGTCGGCGCCGCCGCGAATATGCGCCACGGCGTACACCGCGCCGCGATCAACCAGCGGCAGAATATTCGCCGAAAAATTCGCGGGCATGGCGAGGCCGTAGGAGCCATAGCCATAGAGCAGCGCCGGCGCAGAGCCGTCCATCGGCGTCGCTTTTAATCGCAGAATGGTAATGGGAATGCGCGCGCCGCCTTCGCCCGGCGCTTCGATGCGTTCGACGCTGTAAAGCGAAGGATCGTGCCCGCTGGGGACTTCCTGTGTTTTTAGCAGCGTGCGCGAACGCGTTTTCATATCATAATCGAAAGTCTGCGCCGGAGTAGACGGCGATTCATAGATGAAACGAAGCACGCCCGTGTCGTATTCATAGCCGCTGGCGACGCCAAGGCTGTAAGCCGCCTCATCGAAGGCGACCGCATGCGCTTCGCCGGCGTAATCCGAAACAACAATGCGTGGCAGCGCATTTTCGCGCTCAAGATAGACAATATAATTCCTATACGGTGTGAATGTAACGACCTGAACGCCGGATTGATGCGCGCGCCATTCCGACCAGTTTTCCTTTCCCGGTGAAGAAACCGGCGTCTTGACGATTTTAAAATCCACAGCGCCGGCGTCATTCGTCATGATGAAAAAATCGTCCCCGTGATGTTCGGGGTAATATTCAACGCCGTTTTCGCGCGGCGCGATTAATACCGGCGCCGTTTCCGGATTATCAGCGCGGAGATACCAGGCCTCGCTTGTAATCTGGCTGGTGGGTGAGATGAAAATATAGTCTCCGCTCTGACTTTTCGACAGGCCCAGGAAAAAACCGTTATCTTGTTCCTCATAAACAACGGCGTCATTTTCAGGCGCCTCACCGAGCGTATGTCGTTTCACTCTTTTCGGGCGCTGGTTTTCATCGCGTTCAATATAAAAAAAACATGATGAATCCGCAGCCCACACCGCGCCTGAATCATCCGCGCTTTCGATGACATCCGGATAGTCTTCGCCTGTCTCAATATTGCGAACGCCGATAGTGAAAAATTCCGATCCAACGCGGTCAACGGCATAGGCGACAAGACGATGGTCAGGGCTGTGGGCGACGCTGCCAATATCGAAAAATTCTGAACCGTTGCGTTCCTTGTCGCCGTCGAACAGAACCTGCTCATCGCCGCCGCCGGCGGGTTTGCGCATATAAAGCGGATATTCACCGCCATCGCGAAACTGCGTCCAGTAAAGCCACGCGCCGTCTTTTTGTGGGACCGAGCTGTCGTCTTCCTTAATGCGGCCGCGCATCTCGGCCATCAACGCTTTCCTCAGCCCCTCCAGGTCTTCGGTCACCGCGGCGTAATAGTCGTTTTCCGCCTCAAGCATGGCGCGAATATCGCCGTCGAGCGCATCCGGAGCGCGCAAAACCGTCTGCCAGTTCTCATCGCGCAGCCAGGCGTAGTTATCGTTTCGGGAAACGCCGTGTTGCGTTGCCGTGACAGGACGCTTTTCTACCGCAGGCGGCGTAATGGATGATGCGTCGGAAAAAGGTGCGCGGTCGGACATGAATATCTCTCAGACTATTGAGGGCGATGCCAAGGGTCGTAAGCGCATGACTTAATCGCGATGGCTAAGCGCCGCAATGCCGCCAACACGCTGAAAATGAGGTATTTTTCATCGCCTCACCGCGCCGGGGCGCGGCTCGCGCGCCGTAACAATCCGGTGAATGCGGCAATGAACGCTGGTCCAATGCGTTACACTTTGCGTAACTGTTTATGAAACAGGAGCTTACGCCGTATGAAAAAAACGTTGATCGCCGCCGCTATGGGACTGGCCCTCGTCGTCCCCTTGTTTGCGATGCAGATGAATGACGATAACCCTAGCGAAGACGGAAATTATTCCGCATTTCTGGTTGTCGCCGGCGGATGTTTCTGGTGCGTTGAAGCCGATTTTGAAAAACTCGACGCCGTTGGCGATGTGTTGTCGGGATATGCGGGCGGGTCAAAGCAGAACCCGACCTATCGCGACCATGAAGGACATCTGGAAGTCGCAAAAATTCCTTACGATCCTTCAAAAACAACCTATCGCGAACTGGTCGATTATTTTTTCCGGCATATCGACCCTCTGGATGACGGCGGACAATTCTGCGACCGGGGCCACGCTTACACCACCGCAGTCTTTTATCAGAACGCCGATGAATTCGCCGCGGCGAATGCATCAAAAGCGGAAGCGGAAGCTGCGCTGGGAAAAGACGTTGTAACCCCCGTCAGGGAACTACAGAAATTCTGGATCGCTGAAGACTATCATCAGGATTACTATAAAAAGAATCCTATCCGCTATAAATTTTACCGCACAAGCTGCGGCCGTGACGGCCGCGTTGAAGAATTGTGGGGCGAGTAAAAAAACGCGCCGCCTGCCGGCGATGACAGGCGGCGCCATGAAGTTTTGAGTTTTATTACACTAGTTGCTGTCGCTGGCGTCTCCGCCGCCGGAATCACCCTGATTCTCGCCGGGAACCGGGAAACCCCTGTCGCGCATCAATGCGTCAATTTCCGCATCGCGCCCCCGGAAGGCGCGATACGCTTCAGCCGGATCGACAGCATTGCGCGGCGAGAACAAATTATCCACAAGCCGTTTGGCGACGTCTTCATCATAAAATCCGCCCGGCGCCTCGGCGAAGGCTTCCGCCGCATCGGCGGTAAGCACATCGGCCCACATGTACCCGTAATAGCCGGCTGAATATCCCTCGCCTGAAAATATGTGACCGAAATGCGGCGATCTGTGACGCATGACGATTTCTTCCGGCATTCCGAGCGCAGCGAGCTGCTCGCGTTCAAAAGCATCCGGATCAATGCCTGTTGGATCGACTGTGTGATAGCGCATGTCGATCAATGCCGACGCAAGGTATTCAGTTGTGTCGAAACCCTGATTGAACGTCGCGGCGGCCTTGATCTTCTCCACAAGTTCACCCGGAATCGGTTCGCCCGTTTCATGATGCACGAGATAATTATCAATGACCTCGTCAGTCGCGAGCCAGCGCTCCAGCAACTGCGACTGGAATTCCGTGTAATCCCGGACGCCGCCGTTCAGTGTAGGATAATCGACATTTGAAGAAAGATAATGCAGCCCATGCCCGAATTCGTGGAAAAATGTTTCCGCGTCGGACCATGAAACAAGCACCGGTTCGCCCGGCGCGCCTTCAATGAAATTTGAATTATTGGCGGAGAGCACCGTTTTTTCTTCACCGTCGAGCTTATCGTGGCTGCGGTAGCTGGTCGCCCAGGCGCCGGAGCGTTTACCCGGACGCGCGAACGGATCAAGATACCAAAGCCCGACCGCATCGCCGGATGTCCTGTCCGTCACTTCCCAGACGTGAACATCTTCATGCCATACGGGCACGGTCCCATCCGGAATGGGCGTAAATTCAAAATTGAACAACTCACCGGCAACGAAAAACATCGCCTCGCGTAATTTGTCGAGCTGGAGATATTGTTTCACTTCGTCCGAGTCGAGATTGTATTTCGCCTGACGGACTTTTTCCATGTAATAGCGATAATCCCAGGGCTCGATCGTAATATTTGCGCCTTCAGCGTCTGCGATTTCCTGCTGCTCTGCGACTTCTTCCTCGACGCGGGCAAGCGCCGCAGGCCATACAGCCTCCATCAATTCAAGCGCGTTTTCCGGGTTTTTCGCCATGCGGTTTTGCAAACGCCAGGACGCGTAATTGTCGTATCCCAGCAATTTCACGCGTTCGTCGCGAAGCTGCAATATTTCCGCGATGATAGCGTTATTGTCGTTCTCATCGCCATTGTCGCCGCGGCTGTAATAGGTCCGCCATACCGTTTCACGTAAGTCCCGCTCATCGGAATAGGTCAGAAACGGGTCCATGGACGAGCGCGTATTGGTGATGGCGTATTCGCCTTCCCGATCCCGGTCGGCGGCCGCCGCGGCGGCGGCTTTCACGAAACTGTCGGGCAAGCCGCTTAACTGGTCTTCGCTGATGTAGGTGACGTAGTTTTCTTCGTCGGCGAGCACATTATTGCCAAACTGCGTGTGCAATTCCGCCAAGCGTTTGTTGATTTCCGCATAACGCTCCTTGGCTTCGCCTTCGAGCGTCGCGCCGTTCGTGGCGAATCCATCATAAACGAGCCACACAAGCCGCTGCTGGTCGGGACGCAACGTTTCCATGACATCGCTTTCATAGACGGCTTTCACACGTTCAAAGAGCTTTTCATTCTGATTGATTTTCGAGAAAAATTCGGAAAGCTTCGGCGCCATTTCCTGCTGGATTGTGCGGAATTCCGGGCTCGACATATTCGACGACCAGATGCCCCAATAGGTAAAGACGCGGCCCAGCTCGTCGCCGGTTTTTTCCAGTGCGATAATCGTATTAGCGAAAGTGGGCGGTTCGGGGTTGTTCGCAATCGCTTCGACTTCGGCAAGGTTTTTCGCCATGCCCGCTTCCAGGGCCGGTTTCAGCCCGGATAGGTCCATTTCATCGAAATGCGGCGTTCCCTGATACGGTCCGTCGTATGACGAGAGCAGCGTATTCGCAGCCTCATTGTCGGTTGTCGCCGGCTCAATCCCGGCGAATAGATCTCCGGTGTCCTCATTGATGCTTTCCGCATTCATGTCGGTTTGTTCATTTGTAACGCGGTCCCCTGTTGTGTCTGCATTGCCGGCGTTTTCCGACTCGCTGCAGCCATAAAGCGCCGTAACTAGCGCCATGGTGGAAACAATAGATTTTATCCGGCTCTTTGACCCTGCCCGCATGAGAGGAATCCCTTCATTTTCATAAAATTTCGCCCTGGCCGCCGCACGATATCGCGCAGCGCGCCTTTTCAGCCCTCATCCTGCTTGGCCCCGCAATATCAGGCAAGCGGCAATATCGCCGCGACATGCGGCTTATCGCATGAGGCAAACGCTTTATCGGCGCTACAGGGCTATTTTTGGCGTGCAGGCTGTTGCTGCGTGATGCAGTGAAACGATCCGCCGCCGGTCAGAATATGCGAAGAATCAATCGCAAAGAAATGCGGCCGGTCAACATGGTTCTTCAAAATTTCAATCGCCTCGTTGGCCGCATCCGGATTGCGCGACAAGGCGCCGTAGCATGGCATGATGACAGCCCTGTTTGAGATATAAAAATTCATGTGGCTGGCTGCGGCGGGCTTTTCGTCAATCATGATGCGCCCCGGCGACGGGATAGTTACAACCTCAAGACTGCGTCCGTTCGCATCAATAGCGCCGGATAACGCTTTTTCAATTTCAGCCAGCACTTGCGCGTTCGGGTCGTCATTGCCGCTCGGCCGCATACAAACGACTTTGCCCGGGGCGGCGAAACGTACGAGATTGTCCACATGCCCGTCCGTATGATCGCCCGCCAGCCCTTCATCGAGCCAGATGACTTTTTCGGCGCCCAGCGCTGATTTCAGAACGGCCTCAACGTCTTTTTCACTCATGCCGGGATTGCGGTTTTTATTCAGCAGACACTGACGGGTTGTGATGAAAGTTCCCTCGCCGTCGGCTTCCAGCGCGCCGCCTTCCCCGACAAAATCATCAAATCGCCGCAACCGGACATCCGCCAATGCAGCGATATGGTCCGCGATCTCCTTGTCATTCTCCAACTGATATTTGCCGCCCCACCCGTTAAAAGCGAATGCGCTCGCCGCAAGCGCGCCGTCTTCAGATTTCACGAATATGGGGCCTGTGTCGCGAAGCCAGATATCGCCAATCGGCGCGTCGTGTAGCGTCACGCACGCCGGTTCGGGCAGGCGGCTTCGCATGATGTCCGCCGAAGTCTGGGCTTCCCTGCCGCGGACAAGCAGTTCCACCTGCTCGCCGCGCTCATCCGACGCGGTCCCGCCGGGAAACAGGATGGCGCGGATAAAATCCTCCACTTCCGCGCGCGCCGGCCCCAGATCGTCTTCCCACAAATCGGCGGCGCTTGGCCAGCCGACCCACACAGCGTCGTGCTGCGCCCACTCGGCAGGCTGAAGACGAGACGTGAGCATCAATTCATTCCTTTTCTGCGCGCGGTTATTGCCGGACGGCCGCACCGCCCGTATATAAGCCGGTGCGGAGCAATCCGCGACATAGAAATCTTCGGGGCGGGGTGAAAGTCCCCACCGGCGGTAATGCAGGTTGTTTGGTTTTGAAACAGCGCTGACAAGCCCGCGAGCCAGAGCGGCGTGAGACGGTAAGTCCCGCTTCTTATAGGCAGGATCCGGTGAGAGCCCGGAGCCGACGGTTATAGTCCGGATGAGAGAAGGTTTGCGCAAAGCAAGGACGCGGCTCCCGTAACGGGCGCTTACTCCTTGTCAGCGGGCGGTCGTTTCGACGCGGGGATCCGCTGCGTCCGCCTTGCTTTGCGCGGCATGCCGGCTTGTTTGCCGGCGCCTTTCCCTTGTCATGACCCGGTCAAATAACGCGCTGGAGCCAGCGCCGGGACGGGTATAATGCGTTGGATATTGGTTCTTGTCGTGTCGGCGACTGCGACGATGGGAAACGCAGCGGGACAGACGCCGACAATCGACGAAATCATTGTGGTCGCCGATCCGCTGGAATTGATCGAACTGGAAGACAGCCGCGCCGTCATGGGGCTCGATCTTTCCTACGCCGAGGCGCCGCGCAGCGTAAACGTGATCAGCGACGCGACCATCGAACGCTTCGGCATTGAAACCGTCGATGATCTCGCCGCCTTTGCGCCTGGAGCATTCACGGGCAGTTTTTTCGGCGTACCGGGCGCCGTTTCGTTGCGCGGCAACCGGGCCGACACCTATTTTCGCGGTTTCAAACGGGTGGAAAATCCCGGCACGTTTCCAACGCCCATCGGGGCCAGCGAACGCATTGAAATCATCAAGGGGCCGACGCCCGCGATTTACGGCGCAGGCCGCGTCGGCGGAATACTGAATATTACGCCCCTCACCGCGCGTACGGAAAAGCAAATCGGCGCAACCGGCCGCCTTCTCAGTCTGAGCGCTACGCTTGGCTCATACGACAAGCGCATTTTTCGCGGCGACGCCGGCGCGGCTTACGCACTTAGCGGTTTTGACGTGGGCCTTTACGCGCACGGCGAATACGAAAATTCGGACAGTTTCTATCGCGGCGTAGCGCCGGAACGCGCGCTGGCGCAAACCGCGTTCACACTCGCCGGTGACAATTTCAATTTGGAAATCGGCGGCGCTTATTTTTCATCCGACGGATATAAACAAACCCCGGGCTGGAACCGCGTAACGCAAGACCTCATTGACAATAGTATATATCTCACCGGTCGAGACACGGACCTTGTTGATCTCAACGGCGACGGCAAACTGACCCCTGACGAGGTCGACGCCGCCGCCGGTTCTTTTTTCGGAACATCGAACATTCGCCAGCTCGTGGATTTCGGCGCCTTCACAAATCCTGCGTTCGCGCTTGATACGGGGCTGGGCGAAGCGCGCCTCAATCCGCGCACTGTGTTTATCGCGGATGAAGACATTGCCGATGCAAAGACTTTCACCGCCTATGCCGACCTCGTCTGGCGTCTGGGCGATGACGAACTGCGCCTGCAGGGTTTTTTCGACACGATGGATAGCGATCTTTATGTAAGCTATGGCTTTGCAGCGGAATATATCGCGGATGTTTATGAACTGCGCGGCAGTTACGCCTTCGATATCGATCTCGGCCCCGTCGTGATTGATTCTATCGCCGGCGTGTCGTGGCGCTCTTACGATAATACCAGCCGCCAGACTTTTTTATCCGGTTATCTCGTGCTTGACCGGCGCGATCTCACAGTTGGACCGACGGCCAACGATATTTTCGACGATCCGTTCTCCAGCGAGCCAAATGGAATTGGCTGGGATACGGATCTCGACTCGCGCTGGACCGATCTTGCTTTTTTCACGGCGAGCGACATTGCCCTGCGTGAGCGCCTGCATCTCCTGGCCAGCCTGCGCCTCGACCGTTTTACGGCGTCATCCATCAACACCGGCGCAACAATTTTCGATCCGGCGCTCGGCTATACGCGCTTTGAAGATAGCGAATTCACGCCAAGCTACGAATTCTCGCTGCGTTATGACGCTCTCGACTGGTTGTCGTTTTACGCCACTTATGCGGAAAACAATGCGCTGGAGACCAATGACGGCGGCGGCGTCGAAGTTGACCGCATCGCGCAACATAATTTTGTCGCGGACTCCGATCTTATCGAAGCCGGCCTGAAACTAAAACGCCGCGATCTCGTTGGCTCCTTCGCCGTTTACAAGCAAAACCGGCAACGTCAGGATCCGTTCGGCAATCTTGATGAGGAAAAATCCCAAGGCGTTGAAGCGGAATTGCGCTATTTGATCAACGACGCTTTCAGCGTCAACGGCGCGCTCACCTGGCAGGAAACGGAAATCAGCGCGCCGGGCCCTTGCGGTTCCGGTAATGGCGAATTCGTTGTCATCCCGCCTGAGCGCGCGGGCGTTTCGCCTGCAGATGGCTATGGCGGTTTATTCGCCGCTTTAAACGCATCATGCCTCACCGAACTGCAAGACGGCTATGTCCGCAATGCTACGCCGGAATGGCTCGGTTCCGCCTTCGCAACCTATACGGGACCGCAGACAAGCTACGGCGCATTCGGCGCATCAATCGGCGCCGTTTATGTGGGCGAGACGGGCGGCAAGATCGACGGCGCGGTCGTTTTTCCGGAATATGTGCTGGCGAAAGCGGCGCTTTTTTACGCGTTCGGGGATGTTTCGCTGATCGCCAATATCGATAACCTCTTCAACAAACGGTACTTCACGCCCGTCCAGAATGTCTACGAAGAGGTTGGCGCGCTGCCCGGCCGCGGGCGCGAATTCACAGTCACATTAAAAGCCCGGTTTTAGGAAAATCCCGCATGTTCATATCACTTCGGGCCGCCGGCCTGTTCGCAACGCTCAGCCTGATTTTTTTTCATATCACTGCAACGACATTCGCCTCGCTCGGCGTCGTCCTGCCAGCGATGATTGACGAGCTTGAGTGGAGCTGGACCGAAGCCGGCTTCGGTTTTACGGCGCTTGCGCTTTTTACCGGTGTCTTCAGTCCTATCGCGGCGCAAAGTCTGAAACGGCTGGGTTTGCGCGGAAACTACGCACTCGGCGGCGCCGTGATGGCCTCGGGTTTCGCCATGCTTTCCGTAACGAAGGGCCTCGCCCTCTATCTCGCGGCGGCGTCGCTGCTCGGCGCGGGCTTCGCCCTTCTCGCCAATGTGCCAAGCGTCTATGTCGCCGCGCAAACCGTCACGGACCGTGCGCGCAACACCATGATCGGCGTTTACCTCGCCGGCGGCGGGCTCGGCGGCGTCGCCGGGCCGCTGATCGCAAATGCACTGCTTTCGCAAGGCGCAGACTGGCGACTCTACTGGCAACTCTCGCTCGCGTCCATCCTCGTGCTGACGCTCATCTTTCTTGCCTTCGCCGACCCCCAATTCATGCGCGCCGGGAACGCAGAAACGCACGAACCCGCGCCGGAAGGCGCGCAAACGCCCGTGCGGGACTGGACAGTAACGGAAGCGCTTCGGGCCCCTGCCTTCTACGTTATTGGCGGCGCACTGATGGCGGCGTATTTTTGCGGCGTATCCGTTTCAAGCTGGGCGGTGACGCATCTTTCAGGTCTAGGTTTGTCCATGGGCTTCGCCAGCGCCATGTTGAGCCTGCACGCTGCGTCAAACGCGCTGGCGCGCGCGGCCGGCGGCTTTGCGGTGAAATTTATCCGCGCGCGCTACTTGTTACTGACCGGCCTCGCCGCCGAAGCGATCGGCATGCTGGCGCTCGCCGTGGCGTCAGACCCGGCGACGGCGATCATTTTCGCATTATTCGAAGGCTACGCATTCGGCATGATCCTGTTCGCCACAACAGTATTGCAGATTGAATATTTCGGGCTGAAAAATTCCCCTGCGATATTAGGCGCCATGAACCTGTTCGCCACCGTCGCCATGCTGGGGCCGGTGCTGACCGGCGTCACGGGCGATGTCTTCGGGTCCTTCTCTCCGATTTTCATCGCCTATGGCGCGATCGCCGCAGCCCTCGTCATTGCCGGGCTGTTCATCCACAACCCGAACGAACGGGCGCAATAACCGGAAACAAAAAAGGCGGGCCAAAGCCCGCCTTTTTGCATTCGACTATGTCTTACTCTAGAAATCGTAACGCAATCCGAAATTGATTTCCCAAACCGAGGCCTCAAAGATACGCGATTGCTCAGCCGGATCAGGGTCAAATGAATTGAACTGATACTGACCGGCAACAATTTCAGCCGCTATAATTTCGGCGTTGTGACCGGAATTGCCAAACGTCAGCTCACGATAAACGCCCCAGTCGTCATTCAACAGGTTCGTGAAATTGTCCACATCAATGATGAACCGCAGACGGTCCCCGTCGCGCAGACCCGGCAGTTCCTGTTCGAACCGGAGATCAATTTTACCCCACCAGTCAGACTCAAATCCGTTACGTGGTGCGATTTGTCCCCGATAGGCGTCGAGGCCAGTCGCTGCAAGGAACTGGTTGAAACCAGCAAGGTCAAATCCGGCGCCGTAGATAACGAGCGGATCGTCGCCAGCGCCCGGTCCAGACGGGATATAAAGCAACGAACGGTCTTCGGAACGATCGCTGTCGCCGAAAAGGTTCGTATCGGTAGCGACCGCATCTCCAGAGCTCGATCCGGATGTGTCAAATGTGTAGCTGAACGGCTTGCCGCTGTTCAACTGGCCCGTTAGCGACAAGCGGGTCTGCAAGTCACGAATGAACTCATAGCCCAAGTCAACGCGCGCGGTAAATGCATGCGTGACGCCATAGTTCGAACGGGCGACGATAGGATTATTATAGTCAATTGCAGCAATGTTCTCAAAGTTCGATTGCTGAGTTGAGCTTGTCGCCGGATTAACATCTTCAGAGTCCGTATACGCATAACCGCCATAGAATTTGGCGCTAAAGCGATCAAGGTTAATTTCCTTATCAAAGTAACCGGAGACAACAAATGTTTTCGGCTTCTGATCTGAATTTGTCAGCATCAGAACGCCGGCGTTTCCGTATCCGAACTGTGTATTGTAAATCGGACGTCCGTCCGGCGCTGTACCGATTACCCCGAGATCTAGGTTTTTCCAGATATTCGGATCTTGTTCGATATTGTAGAGCACATCCGCGCCGAAACCCCACTCATCACCCAGTCCGATTGCCGAGAAGTCAGCAACATACTTTGCGCCCAAGGTGAAGCGCCAGATCGACGACATCTTGTAGTCAGGATCAACCAGCGCAGTCGCACCCGTACCCAATGCCGATGAAGCCGCTACTTCATCCTGCATCGCTTGTGGAAGCGTAAAGCCGTCAAAGCCGTTGATCACCATGGGATCAGCTGAGAATGACGAACCCGGAAGAAACCCGGTGTTCGAGAAGCTGTTTGAAAGCCAGACTGAAGGATCGCCGCCTGAGAACCGGCCGACGCCCGCAGAAACGTTAAACCGATCTGTAACATCCCAGTCGAGGCCAACACGCGGTTGAAGCAGGGATAGACCATCAAATGTCGTATCGTTGGGCACCCCAAAGCGGTCCAGCACGATCTGATTGAAGGCGGGAGCGGTCTTCATAGAAATCCAGTCAAAGCGCAGGCCCGCCGTCAGCGTGACATTGCTCTGCAATGACCAGTCGTCTTGCACATAAGCAGTGTTCAATGAGCGTTTGAACGTAGCTGCGCCGTCCGCTTTTACGTTAGTGCCCGCATTTTGGTAAAAAATCGCCGACGGCATCATCGCCTGCAGGTCTGCAATCGAGTCAAACTCAGCCTGACCTTCGGAGAACGGCACAAACAAATTAAAGGCTTCGTATATGTCGCGCTCATACCCAAGTTTGAACAGATGATCGCCATAGGCGTATTCGCCTTTGAATTTTACATTCCATACACTGGCCGCCAGCGCGTTGGCGTGACGGAAAGAGTCCGGACCAACAAAGATTGCGCCGCCGCCGGGGGTGGCGATTTCAAACTGGGCGAAATCCGTTCCATTAAGCGAATTCTGGCCTGTCACCCGGTCCTGGTAAGATATGCGGACTTCCGTTGAGAAGTTATCCGTCCATTCCGAGAAAAGACGGCCGGAATAGGCTTCGAGATCTTCCGAACGTCGATACCAGTTCGACGCGAGGCCAAGGTCGCCCGCTGACGCGCTTGTATTTTGCGGCACAACGTTATCGCCAAATGTGTCCTGATACGCCAGTTCGAAACGATGATTGTCGGTAATGTAGCCGTTTAATTTTACGTAGAAACGCTCGTCCTGAACAGACGCGCTGTTCGGCAAGCCAAGCGGGTCAAATCCATAAACATCATTGAGGATCTGGGTAACGGTATCAACGTCAGCCTGCGTGACGCCGTTAACCTCGTTAGCGCGACCTGATCCTTCCGGTCCTGTATTGAAGCTGTCTGAGCCTTTGAATTTCTCATAGGCAGCGGTGAAGAACAGACGGTCCTTGATGATCGGGCCGGTAATTACAGCGCCATAGGATTTTTCATCGCTCTCAGGCTTGTTGACCGGATCTCCTTCAAGCGAGTCGCCGTGCAGACCTGCAAAATTGTAATCCACAAACAAACGGCCATGGAATTCATTTCCACCCGACTTTGTAACGACGTTCACGTTACAACCTGTGAAGCCGCCATATTCAACGTCCACCGGTGCAATTTCGACAGCGACCTGCTCGGAAACGTCAAAAGGAAACGGCAGTCGTTGTGTTGGGTAGCCGTTATTATTCAGGCCAAAGTCATCATTTTGTCGCACGCCATCGACAGTGAGCGAATTAAAGCGCTCGTTTGAACCGACGCAGCGTATGCCGCGTTCGAATGATTCATCGATTGTAATGCGAGGATCGAGCCGAATAACGTCCTTGATATCGCGGTTGACGACAGGCAGATCAGCAAGATCGGCGGCGCTGAATATTGCGGATGGCCCAGTCGCCACTTCGGCGACCGTGCCGCGGGATGCAACAACAACAATTTCATCGCTAGCAGTGGTGCCGCTAAGCTGAAACGGCACGTTAGTCGTATCGCCAAGAGTTAACCGAATATCCGCTACTGTTTGGTCTGCATATTGATCCGTAACAACGCGTACGGAATAAAGGCCGCTGACGGAAAGACCACGCGCTGAGAAAGCGCCGCTCGGTCCTGTAGTCGCCGATGTGGAGGCGCCGGTCGTCTGATCCGTAATCGTAACCTGAGCGCCGGAAACCGGCTGACCGTTCGGCCCTACAACCGAACCTCTGATGGCGCCCGTTGTAGATTGCGCAAAAGCCGGCGTCGGCGCTGTGACCGCCGCAAACGCCGTTGTGATCGCTATCGCGGCTACGCCGGCGGAAAGCGTTTTTGATAGTGTCATGAAAATATCCCCAAGCTGGAACTCAAATTGCCGCAACCCCAGGCGCGGCGCTGTAAACACGATGGTCCCATAGGTAATTGACATGACATTTGAATGACAATCCTGAACGCTTTTCAGTAAATTTCTGCGACGTTTTGGCGCCGCCGCAAGACTGCGCGGGGTGTGGGAAATTAGGCTTTTGTAAACATGATTTTAGAGGGGCCAGCGCTTCAAACGCGCCACGAAAAGTCCGGCTTGGGGATGGCGGCGCGATAAAATTATTGGGCGCAGTGTGTGCGCCATGCCACACACGATGTTACTTGATTACATGCGTTCAGGCGTCTCAATCCCGAGCAATGTCAGCGCCGATTCGATCTGGGCGCCGGTTTGAGTCGCAATCATCAGGCGGGATGCGCGCTTTTCCGCATCGGCTTCATCGACAATGCGGCAGGCGGCGTAGAACTTCGAAAAGGCCTGCGCAAGCTGGAAAGCATGGTCGCAGATCAGGTGCGGCATCCGCTTGAGATAGGCGTCGCGCACGGCTTCGCCAAAACTGAGCAGCAAGAGCGCCAGGTCGCGCTCTTCCGGTTCGGTAATCGTGATGGCCCCAGGCGCGCCCGCCTTCGCCGCGCTCGCCTTTGCGAGCACCGAGCGGATACGAACGCCTGCGTATAAAAGATACGGGCCGGTTTTGCCTTCAAACGACATGAACCGGTCCAGATCAAAAATATAATCGCTGGTTCGCGGGTTTGAGAGATCGGCGAATTTCAGCGCCGCAACGCCAACCTTGCGCGCAATTTCGGTCGTTTCCCTGTCGTCGAAATCTTCAGCGAGCCCGTTTTCTGCAAGCCGTTCGCGCGCCTTTTCCGTCACCATATCGATGAAGTCGCGCAATTTCAGCGTTCCGCCCGCCCGCGTCTTGAACGGCTTGCCGTCCTTGCCGTTCATCGTGCCGAACCACAAATGTTCAAGGCGCCCTTCTTCGAAATACCCGGCCAGATCCACAGCCCTGAAGACCTGTTCGAAATGCAGCCGCTGGCGCGCATCCACGACATAAAGAATGCGATCGGGATCAAACTCGCGTTTGCGATCGACAATCGTGGCGATATCGGTCGCGTGATAGCCAACCGCGCCTTGTGAATTCAAAAAGATGATGGGCGGCATCTCTTTTTTGTCGCTGTCGCGGGCCACGCGAATGATCTGCGCGCCGTCGGACATTTCAATAACGCCGCGCTTATTCAAATCCTCGGTCAATTCCGGAATGAGCGGATCCGCGTCGGCCTCGCCTTTCCACAAATCAAACTCGACGCCAAGATCATCATAATCCTTGCGCATCGCTTCGACGGACAGATCAACGAAATGACCCCACAGGGCGCGATAGCCGGGCCGTCCGCTTTGCAACTCTTTGGTGGCTTTGCGCGCCGCATCCGCCCGCGCCGGATCGGCTTTGCACGCGGCGGAGGCCACAGGATACATCTCTTCCAGATCGGTGAGACTGATTGGCGGCTGCGCGGGAAACGGCCCTTCGGCGCCGGCCTCGAAATACGCAAGCTCAGGCTGGCGCAATTCCAATTCGGAGATGAGCTGACCCATCTGCAGGCCCCAATCGCCGAGATGCACGTCGCCGGTAACATTGTCTCCGACAAAGCGGCAGAGCCGTTTCAGGCTTTCGCCGATAATCGCCGCCCGCAAATGGCCCACATGCAACGGTTTCGCTACATTCGCGCCGCCATAATCAATGATGATATTTTCCGGCGCCGACCGCCGCCAGTTCCCGCTGCTCTGATCATGCCGCATCGCCTGAAGGCGTTCCGACAAATAATCATCCGTCAACGTCAGGTTGATGAAACCCGGTCCCGCCACCGCGACTTCTGCGAACACGTCCGCATCCGACAGTCTGTCTTTAATGTTCTGCGCAAGATCGCGGGGGTTCTTTTTCGCAGCTTTCGCCGCCGGCAGTGCGCCGTTACATTGATACTGCGCCAGGTCAGGCCGGTCAGCGCGTTTGACCGCGCCCAACCCATGGTCAAGGCCTTCGCTGGCGAAAGCATCGCCAACGATTTTCGACAGTTCCTGGAGCAGACTCATTTTATGTCGGGGAATTTCAGGCTTTTGCCGGACCGGTTGTAAATCGCCTGCTGCGGGGTGACTGCAAAACCGACGACAATTTCGAAATTGACGCCCGAGACCTGGTCGCTGGCTCGCGGAATCAGAATTTCATCAACTTCGACCCGCTGAACCGCCACCGCCTCATCGCCGTCCCACTCCACCGGCACGGCGAATTCGCTTTTAGCGATAACCTCCGTGTTCGTGCGCGTAACGGCGACAAAATATTTGAAGATTTTTTCGCTTTGATCCGCTTTCGGACCCCGGCCAAAAGCAAGATCGATGGACAGCTCCATTTCGATAGGCTCATCCGAGAAGTATCGGCATGCGCTGCCCACATCAACGACCTCGCCGGTATAGGCGATATCCTGCAGCGTTTCTTCACCGCTAAATTCGATAAATCGCGCCGCCTCTTCGAGAACTATAATGTTCGGGCATGGCGCGGGATTGGCCTCTCTCTCCGCGCGAAGTTCTTCAGTTGACCCGCACCCTGCAGCGAGTGCGGCGATTAGCGCTCCAACCAGGAGTTTTTTCATGCGCCAAAACCCTTATATCTAACACGAAATCGCCTCGCCGCCGCCTTGCAACCGCCGCGCTGGCGTCCCTACATCGAGGGCGGTTTCTCGTAGCGCCTCGCTGCGCACAGCGCAATGTCTGGAAAGCCGGGTACGGGCGATCAAAGACACTAAAGGAGATCGGCGTTCAATGGATGCGCCTGACCGCAATGCCGCCGCAAGTAAACCGCCGATAACCGTGCGTCTGTCCTCCCCCCGGGGATTTTGCGCCGGCGTCGAGCGGGCCATACGAACGGTGGAAGAAACATTGGCCCATTATGGGGCGCCGGTGTATGTGCGCCATGAAATAGTCCACAACGTACATGTCGTCTCGCGTCTCGCGGCCATGGGCGCCGTTTTTGTTGAGGATTTGGCTGACGCTCCGGCGGATCGCCCTGTGGTTTTTTCCGCCCACGGGGCGCCGAAAACAGCACATGACGAAGCCGAGCGGCGCAATCTTGTCAAAATTGACGCCACCTGTCCGCTTGTCACCAAGGTTCACAATGAAACCCGCCGCCATATAGCTGCGGGACGCCGCGTTTTGCTGATCGGCCATGAGAATCATCCCGAAGTGATCGGCACAATGGGACAGGCGCCGGCCGGGGCTGTCACCCTCGTCCAATCCGAGAACGACGCCCGCCTGTTGCCGCCCACAGATGCAGCGCTCGCTTATGTGACGCAGACAACGCTTTCCGTGGACGAGACGCGCGGCGTCATTGCGGCGCTCAAGGATCGCTTCCCGCAAATACACGGGCCCGCGCGTGAAGACATTTGTTACGCTACATCCAATCGCCAAGCGGCGGTCAAGGCGGCAGCGTCAGGCGCCGATCTTTTCGTTGTCATCGGATCGTCAACATCCTCTAACTCTGTTCGGCTTGTGGAAACCGCCCTTCAGGCCGGCGCCGTGAACGCCGTTCTGACTGATGACGCCGCAACGTTCGACTGGAAACTCTGCGAAGAGGCAAACACCATCGG
The DNA here is from genome assembly GCF_965228385.1 of Hyphococcus sp. Taxonomy (GTDB): domain Bacteria; phylum Pseudomonadota; class Alphaproteobacteria; order Caulobacterales; family Parvularculaceae; genus Hyphococcus. The sequence continues at coordinate 1,612,454 of NZ_OZ245810.1, forward strand.
GTTAAGCGCCGGCGCGTCTGCGCCGGAGGAGCTTGTAGAAGAATTTCTGGAATATTTGGCCGGCATGCGCATGGTGATCATAGAATCAGTAGAAACGGCGACAGAAAACATCGTATTCAAATCGCCTTTCCGGCTGGCGAGCTAGTCGCGCGGGGACGTACAGGACTTATCGCTATGATTGAAATTTTTACGGATGGGGCCTGCCTCGGCAATCCGGGCCCCGGCGGATGGGGCGTTTTGATATTGAATGGCGATGAGACGCGCGAGCTGAGCGGCGGCGAGTCTCAAACCACAAATAATCGGATGGAGTTAATGGCGGCGATCCGGGCGCTTGAAGATACAGCGCCCGATAAACCGATTACGCTGCATACTGACAGTCAATATGTAAAAAACGGCATTACCACCTGGATACACGGGTGGAAACGCAATGGCTGGAAAACAGCTTCCAAAAAACCGGTAAAAAACCGCGATTTGTGGGAGGCGCTCGACAGGCTGATCGTCGCCCGCAAAATTGACTGGCGCTGGGTGAAAGGTCATGCGGGTCACCCTGGCAACGAACGCGCCGACATGCTGGCGAGTGAAGCGGCGCAATCGGTCCGCTGACCGCGCCGCATTAACACGCTATTTTACAATTACAGCTGTCCGAGCATATGCTCGGCGCTTGAGACGTCGAACGCACCCGGCTCTTCGACATTGAGTTCTTTGACAACGCCGTTCTCAATAACCGCTGAGAATCGTTGTGCGCGCTCGCCCATGCCGAAACCCTTGCCGTCCATAGTCAGTCCCAGCGCGCGTGCGAAATCGCCATTGCCGTCAGCCATCATTTCGACTTTGTCGCCTGCATTCTGATCTTTGCCCCACGCATCCATAACAAATGCGTCGTTGACCGACATACAGACAATTTTGTCGACGCCCTTTGCTTTAAATTCATCGGACTTGTCGACAAATCCCGGCAAATGTTTGGCGGAGCAAGTAGGCGTGAACGCACCGGGTACGGAAAAAAGCGCAACCTTTCCCGAACCGAAGAGCTCTCCAGTTTTCGCCTCCTGCGGGCCATCGGCCGTCGCCAGCATTACCTTCACATCAGGCACCTTGTCGCCAACGGAAATCGTCATCGAAATTCTCCTTTCAGAGGGTTGCTTTGACGCGGGTTGTAAAACGGCGAAAGGCGCGCGTCTACCGCACCGTCCATGAACGGCGCTCTTGCATCGCAATTCGGACAGTCCTACCTTTATGATATATGGCGACGAAAGACTGCAAAGCCCCGGAAGACGCCCAGGATTTTCTGGAAGGCCAGGTGCTGATCGCCATGCCGAATATGGGCGACCCCCGCTTTGACCGCTCCGTGGTGTTTATTTGCGCGCATGACGAAGAACACGCCATGGGCGTCATCGTGAACAAACCGCTGGATGACATCGAACTTTCGGCGCTTCTGGAACAACTAGAAATCGCGGCCCAACCACAAGCGGATGAAACGCCCGTGTATTTCGGCGGTCCGGTACAGACCGAGCGCGGGCTGGTGCTGCATACGCTGGATTACAAACTCGACACGACGCTGGCGTTAAGCGATTCCTTCGGTTTAACAGCCAGTCGGGACATTCTGATCGACATCGCCGGCGTATCGCCGCAACGCCCGGCGCCGCGCCGTTATCTGCTGGCAATCGGCCACGCCGGTTGGGGACCAGGCCAACTTGAGCAGGAAATCGCCATGAACGCCTGGGCGCATTGCGAGCCTGACGAAGAAATCATTTTCAGCGGCAGTAAAGAGCCTGTCTGGAAAAGGGCGCTGTCAAAGCTTGGCGTGACAAGCGCAATGCTGTCGCGCGAATGGGCCTCGGCGCGCGACGACAATCAGCCGCTGAATTAACAATTCTTGTTTTAATTTTTATCAACGCAAACCGTTAGACCGGCCCCATAATCGCCAGCCCCGGTTTTTTCGTTCCTGCGCATTGCCGCCTTCGCCGCCGCCGCTGAAATCGACTTCAATTTTCTTTTCAAAGGATTTTTCTGCAGCCGGGGTTTGATCATCTGCGGATTCAGTCAGTTGCGCGTCGCTCTCCGAAGAGCTTACCGGTGCTTTCAAACGAACGTCAGTCTTTTCCGTCGCCGCCAGATCTGGCGCCGCGAGATCCGATGAGGTTTGTTCCGGCGCCGCCGCAAATTTCAACTTTTCCGAAATCGTCTCTTCTGCGGGTTTATTTGAATTCACATCCATCACCGGACGATCCAGCGCTTCCGGTTTGCCGAATTGATAGCCCTGACCAAACGCGCAACCAAACTGCTTTGCTTTCTGCGCCGCGCTTTTTGACTCAACGCCTTCGATAATCACTTTAAGACCCATAGCTTTACCGAGCGAAGCGAGCGAATTGACGATCTTTGCGCCGTCGCCGCCGGATTCGAGATCGCGGGTGAATGATTTATCAATTTTGAGATAATCGAAGTCGTATTTGCGCAAATTTGAAAGACACGTAAAGCCAGCGCCAAAGTCATCAAAAGCCAGCGCAGCCCCGGCGTCTTTCAGTTTTTTAAAGACATCCGCCGCAATCGCATCGTCGGTCACTGCGTCAGCTTCGGTAAGCTCCAGAACGAGAGATTTTTTCGGAAGATCGTATTTTGAAACGGTGTCGCGAACCGCATTGAGAAATTCATCTTCCCGAATTTGCCCCCATGAGACATTCATGGCGACAAAAAGGTCCTTGCGCTTTTCCTTTTCCAGCGCTTCAGCCAGAAATAACGCCGCCTGATCCAGCATGGTCAGCGCGAGCGCGCCGCCTTGTCCCGCCCGTTCGGCGGCCTTGACAAACTGCTCCGGCCCCTCATCGGCTCCACCCTCCTGATCACGCCAGCGGGCAAGCGCCTCAAACCCGGCGACTTTGTGATTGTCCAGTGCAACAATAGGCTGGAATGCGGCGATGATATCGCCGTTTTCAAGGGCTGTTGCGACTTTCGCCGCCATTGCCCCCGGCGCAGATGGAACGATGGCCGCCTCGGTCGCTGACCGCAAGCTTACTTCATTCACACCATTTGAATCGCCGGTTTTAGGGCCGATATTTTCCACGAAAGCAACGAGGCGCTCGATTTCACCAGTATTGTTATCAGCTGCGCGCGCGCCCCGCATGCGGATGACACGGCCGTCAAAAAGCTTCAGATGAACGTCGAAAGGGCCGTCCTCGCTCGACATCACGTCATTATCAAAACGGGAAACATCGTCCTCGTGAATAAAGTTACGAAATGCATCGGGCGTAAAGGGCGCATCTGAATCAGCGCCGAGCAGCGACGCCAGCGAATGCGTCTGATCAATCGACTGCTCGCTCCAATCCCAGATCCCGACGCCGGAATAGTCGAGAACGCGCGCAATCTGGCTGTCGAGCACGATCTCAGTGCGTTCGCGAGAGGCGCGATACTCTTTATGCCGGCTGTGGCCGTCTGCTTTTTGCTTGTCGTTAAAAGCAAAGCCGTCAGCGGGTGCAACGCCGCGCAGCGGCGTCGCGCCCCCTTCTGTCAGGGCGACTATGCTGGCGGAAAGAACGCCAAGGGTGAACAATCCGTGCGAAGCAAACGCCATTGCCGATGATTCGCCGCCAATCATAGCGATGACAGGCGCGGCGGCGGCCAGCGCTACACCGGGAAGAATCAGCCGGGCGCCGCTGTCGCCCCGAAAGGCCTGCAGCGCAGACAGTATAACGGCGAACCCGCCGACGCCGATCAACGCCGTGCGCATCAGCGGCGCAAGATCGACCCTGTCAAAGAAGTTGATGACGCCCATACCGCCAAGCACAAGCGCCGCCGTAAACATGACGCCGCCCAGGAGCGCGTTATAGCGCGCGGCGCCAATGGCCGCGGAAAGAAACACGATGGCCCCGGCGGCAAATAACGCTTGCATCATCACCAGGCCTTCCGCCGGCATGGCTGAGAAAAACCCGAGCCAGGAGAATTCCAGCGCCGCCGCGCCTGCGACCATCAACAGCGCGCAAACCGCGAGCCCGCTTCGCCTGATCGCCGCATATCCAGCCAGAAACGCCATTGCCACAAAAAAAGCGCCCGCTACGGCGCCGCGCATCAACTCAGCTTGTGCAAAACCAGAAAACCCGTCCGCCAGACCGAAACTACCGACTGCTATCATTTGCCCCAACACCCCTGATATTTACCCCGGTTTCGTCTGTTTGCGCCCAAGCAAACAGCTCTTGTATTAAGCGCAGGCGTTGCAAAAGGCGCGCCTGCGCTTGCCGGCGCTAACCATGATCAACCCCGAAATCCTGATACATATATTCACGCTAATGTGACATTATCGCAAGAGCCGAGCGCGGCGCAGCAGCAATTTTTTCACTCGATTCAACGCAAAGTAGGAGAAGCGGAAATTGCCGGGGCCGGTATGCGATTATCATCTGCAATAAGGCTGAAAATCAGGTGATCGCGCCAGGCGCCGTTGATTTTCAGGTATTCCCGGGCCAGTCCCTCCTGCTTGAAACCGCACCTATCGAGAAGATTTTGCGAAGCAGCATTTTCCGGCTGACAGGCCGCCACAAGCCGATGAAGGCCGATAGCGTCGAATGCGTGATCCACGATCGCACGCACCGCCGAAGACGCGTAGCCGCAGCGCAAATAAGGCGAACCGACCCAGTATCCCAATATGGCTGACCTTGCAGCGCCGTAGCGGATGTTGGACAGCGTTACGCCGCCTACAATAACGCGGTCGTTTCGCCGGAAAATCAACAGCGACAATCCCCCTCCCCGCTGGGCGTCTCTGGTTTGCGCGGCAAGCCGGCGCTTGAAGACGGCGTGCGATAAATCCTGCGGCGCCCAGTCTTCTTCCCATGCAATGAGATGCTCGCGACTTTGCTCGCGCAATTGCGACCATTCCGCATAGTCCGACGATTTTGCGGTGCGCAAATATACCGGATCGCAGACTAACACCGGATCAAACGCCGGATGATTTGGCGACTTCGATAAAAACATGGGCCGGTTTATAGCGCAAATTCGCGAAGACGCGATGCGTTACGCGAATAATGCGTGCACGGCAGCAGCGTCCCCAGGACCCACCATCGATACCGCGCAAAGTCCGCCGGCGGCGCGCTCAGCGCACCTTTTCAAATCGCTGACGGAAATCGCCTCAATACGATCAATAATTTCATCAGGCGTCATCAGGGAGCCGTAGACAAAAAGTTGACCGGCCGCGGCTTCTATCCGGTTTCCCGGGTTTTCCAGACCCATCATCAAAGAAGACCGCAGCATAGCCTTGGCGCGCGCGATTTCCTTATCCTCAAGCGTTGAGGGCGCATTTTGCATCTCATCGCGGATGATTGCCGCCGCCGCCACAATCTGCTCGGCATCTGCGTTTACATAGGCGCCCGTCAGGCCGGATTGTTCAAAGCCATCGGCGAAGGCGTAGATTGAATAGGCGAAGCCATGCTCTTCGCGAACTTTCTGAAATAGCCGGGAAGACATGCCCCCGCCCATAATGTCAGAATAAAGCCGTGTTGCGAAAAAATCTTCGTGCCCTGATGAAACGCCTGGAAAGGCGAGCGCCAGATGCGTTTGCTCGATGTCGCGCGCATCGTGGGTGACCCCGCCGTAAAATGTCGGCTCCCTGCGTTGTAAGGCGTCGCCTTTATCGGCCGCTTCACCGAAATATGTTTCCATCAAATCAAAAAGATCGTCTTCGCTGACGGCGCCAGCGGCGGCAATAATAGTTTCCGACGGCCGATAATGCCGCGTCATAAAATTTCGCAGCGACTGAGACGTCTGCGCGCGCACGCTCTCAGGCGTACCAAGTATTGTCCGGCCGAGCGGATGATCTTTCCAGGCGACTTCAGTCAGGCGTTCGAATACAATATCGTCGGAGGTGTCCGCCACCTCGCCTATCTCCTGAACGACGACTTCGTGTTCTTTTCGTAACTCATTTTCATCAAAAATCGGGTGTTGCAGAATGTCGGCGAGCATATCCACGCCCAGCCGGATGTCTTCCTTCAAAAATCGGGCGTAATACCCCGTACGCTGATGGGAGGTCGCCGCATTCAAATATCCGCCGACAGACTCAATTTCTTCTGCAAGCGCGCGCGCCGTACGTCTTTTTGTGCCTTTGAAAGCCATGTGCTCCAGCAGATGAGCAACGCCGTGTTCGGTTTCACGCTCATCCATGCTGCCGGCGCGCACCCATACGCCAAGGGCCACGGTTTCTAGACTTGGCATCGGGTCCGCAATGACCCGTACGCCATTTTTGAGCTGATGAATTACGCTCACGATTTAACTACCTGAAAATTTACGATCAATAATCGATTTAATTGCAACCATGTCGGCAGCGGCCTTGCACATATCTTCCGGACGGTCAAACAGGTCGGCATACGCCGCGGGTAATGCGGGTGTGCGGCCCGTCGCTTTTTCCACGGCTTCCGGAAATTTGGCGGGATGAGCCGTTGAAAGCGTCACCACTTTTCCTGAAAGCGCGCCTTCCTGACGCAGTCTTATCGCCGCAGCGCGGGCCACGGCCGTATGCGGATCAATCAACGCCCCGGCGACGTCATGGTGGCGCGCAATTTCATCCAGCGTCTCTTGCTCGCCTATGGCGGCGGAGACAAAGTCTTCTTGGATACTATGCAGCGTTGTTCGGTCCATCTTCAACGTCTTGTCGCGCGCAAAGGATTCCATTGCTTCGCGCAACGCATCGTGATCACGATGTTTGGCTTCAAACAATAACCGCTCGAAGTTTGAGGCTACCTGAATATCCATGGACGGCGCGTGCGTCGGCGTTACGCCGTGGGGCGTGTAGTCGCCGGCGCTGATAGCGCGGTGCAGAATATCGTTTGAATTCGCAGCCACGCCAAGTTTTCCAATGGGCAGTCCCATACGTTTGGCGGCGTAGCCGGCGAATACATCGCCGAAATTGCCTGTGGGCACGACGAAGTGAATCTTCTCATTTTGTTTTGCTACGCTTGCCCAGGCTGTGAAATAGTAAACCGTTTGCGCGGCCAGCCTCGCCCAATTGATGGAATTCACGCCGCCAAGCCGAACCCGTTTGACAAAAGCCTCATCGGCGAACAGCGACTTTACGATATTCTGGCAATCGTCGAATGAACCGTCGACGGCGATGTTGCAGACATTGGACGCGATAACGCTTGTCATCATTCTGCGCTGCACGTCGCTGACGCGTCCTTCCGGATGCAGCACAACGATATTCACGCGTTCGCACGATTTTAGCGCCTCTATTGCGGCGGAACCGGTATCGCCCGAGGTCGCGACAATGATCGTCAGTGTTTCATCGCGCCGCGCCAGCGCGGCGTCGAACATCCGGCCGAGAATTTGCATGGCGAAATCCTTGAACGCCAGCGTCGGCCCATGAAACAGCTCAAGAATGTAATCCTCATCGCCGATCTGGCGCAGCGGTGCGACCGCAGGATTGGAAAAGCCGCTGTAAGCTTCAGCGGCCATTGTCTGGAGCGCCGTTTCATCAAGCGTATCGCCTGTAAATAACGATATTACGCCCGCAGCAGCTTCCGCATACGGTCTTTCGCCGAGCGCTCTTGCTTCTCTTTCACTAAGCGCCGGCCATTTTGACGGCATGTACAGCCCGCCGTCCGGCGCAAGGCCGGTCAAAAGGGCGCCTTCAAAATCGACAGCGGACGCGCGTCCGCGGGTGGATATATAGTCCATGGCGGTCTCTTGGCTTAGTTAATGCGTTTAGGCAAATCGCACAGCAGAAATTTCTGCTCATACAGCGCGCCGAGAACCAACCTGTCGCCGGCGCGGGCGGCGACGGTGGACGCGGAAATCTCTTCGCCCGCATTACGGTAAACCGTCCGCGCCCCGCCTTGTTTGTTAATCAATAAAACTTCCGACGGGGCGATCGCTGACGCGTTTTTCTTTAGCGCCGGTGTTTTTAACGGTTTTGGCAACGCGCCAACCCAGACATTTCCATCCTGGTCTATGGTGATGTTGTCCGGCGACGCGCCGATCCTGATTGTTTCAGCGGGACGCAGGGCGCCGGCCTCGCGGTCATAGACGCGCACTGCCATGCCCGCCGTTTCGGCGACATAGAGTTTCTCGCCTTCCGGCGTCAGCGCGAGGCCATTCGCAAAACGCAACCCGCCGGCCGCATGTCTCCAGACATCGCCGTCGACATGATAGATGTCGCCAAGACCGTGCCTCAATAAAAAGTGCAAATTGGCGATGCGGGCATTGCGTCCAGGGCGCACATCGTTGGTCACATAAAAGCTGCGCGGTCCGGTTGCAGCGACGCTGTTGGGGCTTGTCAGGCGCCGTTCGGCGTAGGTTTCAAGGTGCGTCAGATCGCCGTTATCCTCAACGGCGAACATCTCTACCGAGGGTCCGACCTCGTTAACCACGAACAGGCGCCGTACGTTTTCATGTTCGTAATAATCCAGCCCGAGAGGCCGGAAATCCTGCGGCGCGCCCATGGTCCGGTCGCGAAAGCCGTCTGAGGCGAGCGGGTCATCCATATCAAACAAATGAATGGCTCCCCGCGCAGCGGAATCGCGCCTGTCCAGCGATGAAATAAAGGCCAGCCCGCGCTTGTCATCAACGCTGATGTCTTCTGGTCCCGCAATCCCCTTGACAGGCGTACACCCGGGCAGCGGCACAGATTCAACACTTCTGAATTGATTGAAAGAACGCAGATTAATCACGGCCGCACCGCCGGCAAGCAACGCTAACACCGCTAGGAACAACAAAAAACGCATGAATATCGGGCCAGCGCAGCAATCGAACGGAAACTGTCAAAAGCTTAACATTCAGGGCGGAGCGCCGCTAGGCGTGAAATGTCACATTTCAGGGGTTGCGCCGCGGACCCGCCTTGCGTATACGCCCGGCTCTTATCCGTATCAAACCAGACCAATCTGCTCGCGCGAAGGGCCGCCGCCATGAAGAAAGACACCCATCCCGATTATCACACGATCAATGTCGTGATGACCGACGGCACGACTTTCGAGACGCGATCAACTTACGGTTCGGAAGGCGCGACCCTGAATCTGGATATTGACCCGACCAGCCACCCGGCCTGGACGGGCGGACCGCAGCGTGTCGGCGAGCGCGGCCGCGTTTCCAAATTCAATCAGAAATTCGGCAGCTTCGGCCTGAAGAAGTAAGTCTTAGCTTCGGCTTCCAAATGCTTTGAAGAGCGCGCGCTGCTGTGCGGCGGCGTCATTTTTTTGCTCATCGACCTGACGGGCTGAAAACAGCTCGCCGTCCAGGCGGCTGATGCGCGTATAAAGCTGATGCGCCTCATCGATAAGCGTAATTAATCTTTCCGGCAGGCCATCGGATTTGAAACTTACCGACGCCGCTTCGCTTGGCGTCAATCGGTATTTCGTTTCTCCCGCTTCGCCGACGCCCATCTCGCCTTCACGCACGGCGCGCAGGACGAGCAGCCAGGAGGCGATTTGCATAAGCTGCGTTGTCAAACGCATAGAGGCGCCGGCGTAAGAAAGCGCCGCATCACGCGGCAATTCCTTTGACGCATCGCGCCCCTCGCCGTCCAGATAATTCGCCGTTTCCTCGACGAGTTCCATGCCCTCGCGGAACGTGCGGGCGAAAACTTCCGACGATACGAAAGTCGCTGCGCCGCGCGCGTCCGTTTCGCCGATATTCTTGATATTTATGCTCATTACTGTCCCGCCACCTTCAGGATGCCGCTCCCGGTCAATTTAGGCAAGGCTTTGCAACCCGCCAGACGCCCGTTTCAGCAAAAATTCAAAATCGTGGAACAAGTTCAGCAATGCCTGTGCCAGCAACCTGAAGGAGAATGGGCCTGGCTTTACACACGGAAGAGCAAGCTTCAGGCGGAAACGCGTAAATCAGATTCCGGCGAGGCGGCTTCGGTTTCGCGGTAAAGGCGGCCATAAAGCCCTGCTGCGACGCCAAAAGAGAAGAACGACCAGAAAATATTGAACAGAATTTTGGTAATGTTCCAGATCCACACAAAAGTCGGCAGAACCCACTCCCCTGTCACGCCGCTGTTCACCAGCCGCGTGGAAACAGCCGTTGCGGCGTAAAGGCTGTTGATGATCCATGGCAGGAGCGCGCCGAGGAATAGACCGTTAATAATCACGACCTGCACAAACAGCAAAAACAGACTGACAAAGGTCAGGATCACCCACAGTTTCAGAATGTTCCAGCCCCGGGTGGTTTGAAATGCGCCGGCGAAGCTGAATGACTTTCTGCACACGGCCACAGCCGGATAGGGATAAAGCCGAAGATTGAAATAGCCGATCAGCAAATAGGCGACGATGCCGAAAATCAAAATAGCGTCGACCGGCGATCCCGCCAGGTTTTTTGCAGCGTCCCCGCTCAGCCCGGCAATCTGCTGATAGCTTTGCAAAACCTCCTGACGCAGCGCAAAATAGGCTACTGCCAGAAAAGCCGCTGTCGCCATCAAGGTAACCAGCGCCCGTAAAATTGCGTTGCCGCGCTCCGGCGCCTGCGGCCGGTTGCGCGGCGAAAAATGCAAAAACACGATGATCCAGAGAATAATCGCGAAAGGCGCCACGAAGGCCGCAGGCAAGGCGTGGCTGTAAATCCATGCCATGCCCTGTTCCGCCAGCGTTGCGCCGGCGGTTGTAAATTCGATGGTGTGCAAGCTCTCAGGATCGGGAAAAACCGCACGCGTTTCTGTCATGGCGGCGACGATATATTTCAAAGCATAATATGACGCGCCTGCGACCGGACCGAACACGAGCAGGGCTACAAAGAGAAAACTGAACAACCCGGCCACGATGAACCGCACCTGATCCGGACCGAAGGGCGCGCGGATAACGCCCGGCGCCGGCTTTTCGCCTAACCCTGCGTAGCGGATCAGCGGGGCCATAAAAGACGCCACTAGAACGGTTTGCAGAAAAGTCAGCGCTGCGGTGATCGACCACATGCCCGCGGCGTTGTTGGCGAACCCCGTCGCCGCATGTTGCGTATATAACTGCGTCGCACTTAAATAATTCGGTATATCCTCAAAAGTAATCACGCGCCCGGCGATAATTGAAAGATAGCCGAATACCGCCGCCATATTGGCGAGCAGCAAAAGCGACAGCGGCAGCCACGCCACCCTCGCAATCGTTTCCATACGACGGCCGCCAAAATTCAGCGCGTCGCCAATGACTGATAAAATACGCAACCCCATCCCGGCCCCTTATGCGCCGGCGCGCCGGCGGCAATTTTTTTCCAAGCTAACCGCAAAAACTGCTCCAAGCCAACTGTCGCTTCCATTTTGGATTAACCACGTTTGTAGCAGCGGTGGAGAACCCCATTGCACAGCGCAATTTCTTCATTAGAAGCGCTGGATATGACGGAACAGCAGATCATTCACATCATCGGCGGCGGTCTCGCAGGATCGGAAGCGGCCTGGCAGGCGGCCAATGCAGGCGCGCGCGTGATCCTTCACGAAATGCGTCCCTTGCAAAAAACCGAAGCGCACCAGACAGACGGCCTTGCTGAGCTTGTCTGTTCAAACTCATTTCGCTCCGACGATGCTGAAAACAACGCCGTCGGTCTGCTGCATGAGGAAATGCGGCGCGCGGGCTCGCTGATCCTGAAAGCGGCGGACGCCAATAAAGTCCCGGCCGGCGGCGCGCTCGCCGTCGACCGCGATGCGTTCTCTGCTGCGGTGACAAGAAATATCGAGGGCCATCCGCACATTGAAATCAGGCGGGAATTGATCGACGGTTTGCCGCCGGAAAATTGGGACAACGTCATTATCGCCACGGGGCCGCTTACCGCTGCACCACTGGCTGACGCAATCCGTGAATTTACAGGCGAAGAATCTCTCGCTTTTTTCGATGCTATTGCGCCCATCATTTACAAGGAATCAATTGATTTCAACGTGGCGTGGTTTCAGTCGCGCTACGACAAAGTAGGCCCGGAAGGCGACGGCGCCGATTATATAAACTGCCCAATGAATGAAGATCAGTACACGGCTTTTCTGAATGCTCTCAGTGAAGGCGAAAAAACCGAATTCAAGGAATGGGAAAAATCAACGCCCTATTTTGAAGGGTGTTTGCCGATCGAAGTGATGGCGGAACGCGGACCTGAGACGCTGCGGTACGGTCCCATGAAACCCGTCGGCCTCACCAATCCGCATACCGGCGAAAAGGCGCACGCCATTGTTCAACTGCGTCAGGACAATGCTATCGGCACGTTATACAATATGGTCGGTTTCCAGACGAAACTGAAATACGGCGCGCAACAGACAATTTTCCGCATGATACCGGGGCTTGAGAACGCAGAGTTCGCGCGTCTTGGCGGCATTCACCGCAACACGTTTTGAATTCGCCGAAACTGCTTGATAGCGGCCTTCGCCTGAAAACCCGCCCCGCATTGCGTTTCGCCGGACAGATTACCGGCGTTGAAGGTTATCTCGAAAGCGCCGCTATCGGTCTTCTCGCGGGTCGCTTCGCCGCCGCAGACAGCGCTGATGTTGTACCGCCGCCGGTCACGACAGCGCTGGGCGCACTGTTGGCGCATATCACTGGCGGTCATATTTCAGACGGGCATGCGAAGACCTTTCAGCCCATGAATATCAATTTCGGCCTGTTTCCTGAGATTGAAACGCCGCGCAAGGACGCCGACGGTCGCCGCCTCAAGGGCAAGGAGCGCGGGCGAGCGCGCAAGCGGCTGATTTCCCGGCGCGCGCTTGACGACATCGGAAAATGGCTGGGCGACAAGCCCCTGGCGGCGGAATGACGATAATCTCCCCCGCGATGTGGAGTGGGCCGCGACGGGCAATGCCCGCCGCGGCCCCCCCGACGTGCAGCAGGGGGAGAACACCGCACAGCCGGGAAACTGACCACTTCAATGATTGCAGGAATTGCCGGACGCTTGTCCAGACCGGCCAAACCTGTTTAGGTCAGATGACCTAGACGAAAGTCCGGATTTAGGGGGGAGCGGTGGCGTCGTCAACACAGACAGAAGATAAAGTTCGCCAGGCCAAGGTAAATTTCGCGCAATGTGACAATGCTGAAGTCGCAAAAGCGCTTGAAGCCATCACAGCGCATTTAAACGATCTGAAACGCGCCAGGCCAACAAAAGAGATCGGCGACGGCAAACCCGGCCGAACGCAAAAAACCATCAAGCGCATTTTAAGAGCCGCCTATGACGTTTTTACCCGCGAAGGCCACGCCGGATTATCCTTACGCAAGGTAGCGGATGAAGCGGGAATAGCGGTCGGCAACCTTACCTATCATTTTCCGGCCAAGACCGTGCTGATTGAAACCATGTTGCGCGAAGCTCTTAGCGACTATGTGGAAGCACACCTGGAGCATTTGCAGCCCGATCGCGACACGCCGCTGGAAAGCCTGATGAAAGTTGTGGAATTTTATGTACGCAACGCGCGCACGAGCCATCAGTTTTTTTACCAGTTGTGGGGATACGCCGGCAGCGGTGAGGACGCGAAAGCGAATGTCCGCAGCCTGTACCGGCCCATCGGCAGGTTTGTGTATTATCTCGTGAAAGCCGCCAATCCAAAACTGACTGACGACGAGATACGCCGTGCGGTCTTGCAGATCTTCAGTTTGGAAGAAGGCTATAAACTGTTCATCGGCATGGGCCCTGAAGACGCGTCCGCCATTCAAACGGCGGAAGCCGATATACGCATACTCACCAAGCGCATTATCGATATGGGTTGATCATGCGCGCGCGCCGTCGCACATTTATACCATGAGCACAATCCATCTGATCATCGAACCGCGCACCCGCGATCTTGGCGGATTTACAGTCGGCCGCGTCCTTCCTTACGCAAAACGCCGCACTGTCGGGCCGTTTATATTCTTCGACGAAATGGGCCCCGCTGAATTTGCGCCCGGGACCGGTATCGACGTGCGCCCGCATCCGCATATCGGGCTGGCGACCGTAACGTATCTTTTTTCGGGAGAAATCCGCCACAGGGATAATCTCGGATTCGATCAGGTCATTCGGCCGGGCGACGTCAACTGGATGACCGCCGGGCGCGGTATCGTTCATTCCGAGCGCACCGATGACCAGGCCCGCAAAAACGGCCAGAAGATGCATGGCATCCAGAGCTGGGTCGCGTTGCCGGAAGACGCGGAAGAAACCGACGCCTCATTTCATCATCATCCGAAAGCGTCGCTGCCGGTGATAGAACGCGACGGCGTTTCCATGCGGCTGATCGCAGGCAGCGCCTTCGGGCGAACCTCGCCGGTGAAAACATATTCTCCCATATTTTATCTCGGCGTAGAGGCGTCAGCGGGCGCAGATATTCCGTTACCGGATGAATATGATGAACGAGCGCTTTATATATTATCAGGCGTGGCCGATATCGATGGCGAACGCCATGACAGAGCCCGCATGGTTGTCTTCAACGAAGGCGCAAAACCGCACATTAAGGCAATTGAAGACACCCAGGCGATGCTGCTTGGCGGCGCGGCCATGGGCAAGCGCCACATCTGGTGGAATCTCGTTTCCTCCAGCGAGGCCCGCATCGAAAAAGCCAAGGCCGACTGGGCGGCTTCTGCTGATGCCGGTTTCAAGGACAGCGTCTTTTCCCTGCCGCCGGACGAAGTAGAATTCATTCCGCTGCCGTCGGACTAAATCTTGAACAGCTTCTCCGCCGCGTCGCGTGTTGAGCCGCGATCGTTCTTGGCTGCTTCGCAGCGTTTGATTTCCGACTTCAGCGCTTCAATGCGTTCATCGAGATCGCTGACGGAAAGCGGATACAGATCTTGTTTCGCCAGAAATTTCAACGTCATATCCGGCTTGTCATTAAGTGGTTCATCATCCACGGCGAGATCTCCCGATGTTTGCAAGAGAGGCTGGATTTTGCGAAATCATGACCGCGAGCGCAAGAATTCGGTTCATTTTTAGGAGCGACGATGGCTATTCCCTCGACCATGCAGGCTGTGGAAATAGAAACGCACGGCGGCCCGGAGGTATTGAAGCTGACGGAGCGCCCGACCCCATCGCCCGGCGACGGTGAAGTCCTGATCCGCGTCGCCGCATCCGGCGTCAACCGGCCGGACGTCTTGCAGCGCAAGGGACTTTACCCGCCACCGCACGGCGCCAGCGATTTGCCTGGCCTTGAAGTCGCCGGCGAGATCGCCGCAATCGGCGACGGCGCCGGGGAATGGAATGTCGGCGACCAAGTGTGTGCGCTCTTACCCGGCGGCGGCTATGCGCAATACGCTGCGGCGAACGCCGGTTCATGCTTGCCGGCGCCCAAAGGGCTGTCGCCAGAAGAAGCCGCGTCCCTGCCTGAAACAGTGTTTACTGTCTGGGCGAATGTATTTGACGATGCGAAATTAAAAGACGGCGAGCATTTTGTTGTGCATGGCGGGACTAGCGGCATCGGCGTGACGGCTATCGCCATGGCCAAAGCATTCGGCGCGAAAGTCGCCGCCACAGCCGGGACGCAGGAAAAATGCGAGGCGTGTCTAAAGCTCGGCGCGGACGCAGCCTTCAACTATAAAAATGATCCGTGGGAAGAGGAGATTGTTAAATACGGCGGCGCAGACGTAATCCTCGACATGGCTGGCGGGGATTTCGTATCGCGCAATCTCGCCTGCCTCAATCCGGGCGGGCGGCACGTTTCGATCGCATTTCTACGCGGCGCCGAAGCCAGCATCAATATTTTCGCGATCATGCAAAAACAACTCAGGCTTTCAGGCTCGACAATGAAAGCGCGATCAATGGAGGAAAAAGCCCGGCTCGCCCGCGATATCCGCGCAAATGTGTGGCCAAAGCTCGAAAGCGGCGAGATCAAGCCTGTCATCGATCAGGTTTTCACCATGGCGGAAGCCGCCAAGGCTCATAAACGCATGGAATCCGGCGCCCATATCGGAAAAATCATTCTGAAATCGGGGTAATTCCGCCTTGGCGTGACCGGGCAAAGCGTTTATATGCGCTCAAGAAATGCTTTCCCCGACAATCCGGCGGTTAGCGCGGTCCCCGGAAAGGGCCGTAGGAACAAACACTTATGCAAAGCGCGCTAAGTTCGCGCGAATGACTGGAGATGCCTTATGGCCGATCGTCCGCTAATGCCCATCGCCACCGCGGTCTGGCTGATAGACAACACCGCTTTGACCTTTGACCAGATTGCCGATTTTTGCGCGTTGCACCCCTTGCAGGTGAAAGGCGTCGCAGACGGCGACGTCGGCGCAGGCGTACGCGGTATTGACCCGATCGCCACGCATCAGCTGACCAGGGACGAAATTGAAAAAGGTCAGGCTGATTCCGATTACCGGCTTAAATTGTCGCGGCCAAAAACCATCGTGGCTGAAAAACCGCAGAAAGGGCCGCGCTACACACCGGTTTCAAAGCGCCAGAACAGGCCAGATGCGATTGCATGGATGGTGCGCAATCATCCTGAAATTTCTGACGCGCAAATTGCAAAATTGCTCGGCACGACAAAAACCACCATTCAGTCTGTCCGGGACCGGACTCACTGGAATTCGTCCAATCTCGAACCGCGCGATCCAGTGGGCTTGGGTTTGTGCAGCCAGATCGATCTCGATGCTGTTGTGCGCAAGGCGGCCGCCAAAAAAGAGCGCCTGCAAAAAGATCAGCCCCAGCCGGATTCAGGTCCCGCCCTTGAACCGACACAGGATGAAGCGCCTGCGGAAGAAGACGAAAATAAAAAGTCTTTCGACCCTGCAAAAGTGTTTGCCGATTTCAGCACCGATTCGTCAAAAGGCGATAACTAAACAGCGTTGCGCGCTGCATATTGTAAAGAATTTGGCGTAAGACTTCGCAGCCGCTATTCAGGTTTCTTCTTTTTTTCGCCGGCGGCGTTATTCGCCGCCAGCTTGCCGCCGTCCACATAAACTGTCTGGCCCGTCACGTAGGATGCTGCATCGCTCGCCAGAAAGAAAACCACTTCCGCAACCTCGTCAGGATCGCCTATCCGGTTTAACGGCGTTGCTTCGCGTTCCCGGTCCCGCTCGGCTTCCTCGGCGATTTCACCCTTTATGGCGCCGACGCCTACAAGGTTCGCCCGCACGCCATAAGGCGATAGCGCCATGGCGACTGCCTTTGTCAGCTGATGCAGCCCGCCTTGCGATGTCGCAAACGCGACGTGATCAGCCGCGGCCGTGACCGCTTCGACGGATCCGATATTGACGATAGCGCCCGGCACTTCATCACCGTCAGAGTCGTCCAGTCTTTTGATAAACTGCTTTGCAACGGCCTGATTGATCAAAAAGGCGCCGCGTATATTCGCCGCGACTATGCGGTCAAAATCCTCTTCTGTCGTCTTCAGAAAGGGCGCCGAGAACTGTTCCATGACTGTATGCGCTAGAACATCAACGCGGCCGAAAGCGTCAATGGCTTCAGCAATCACGTTGTGAACATCCAGGCGTTTTGACATATCCGCGTGAACAAAAGCCACTTCAACGCCCGAATCTTCTAACTCCTGCGCAAAGGTTTTTCCGCGCATCTCATCAGGATCAGCCAGCAGCAAATTATCGCCGGCTTCTGCAAATCGCCGCGCGCAGGCCGCGCCCACGCCTTTAGCAGCGCCTGTGATAATAACCGTTCGATGCGTCATAAATGCGCTTTCAAAAAATGCGCGGCGCACTTTTGAAAGATGCGCCGCTTAGCTATTCGACTGAATATCAGGTCATTGAAAGACCGGCGGTCTTGACGCCGTATCTATAAGGAATGCTCTCAATTAATATTTTTGCTCTGTACCCTGAGCTCTTCCAACTGATCCTTGATTTTCAATTTCTGGCGCTTCAGCTCCACTAAACGAAGATCGTTATACCCTGGACTTTTGACTTCCGACGAAATCGCCGTTTCCAGCTCCTGGTGCCGCCTGTTGAGCGAATCCATATGAGCTTTTATCGCCATGATTGGCCTCCTTTGGCATAAGTGGAACAATGCCATGATTAAACCACGGAGAGCCCCTGCTTGTCACGGATTCTTGTGTTAACAGCCATAAACCAAGCATATTGCTCCAGGCTTGCCTCTCACCTATAATGTAACGATCAACTATTTGAGTTTATTATGAAATCGCCGGAACGAATCATTTTAGGAGTGACCGGCGCATCAGGCGCGATTTACGCAAAGCGCGCTCTGGAAATACTTCGTGACGCCGGCGTGGAAACCCATCTGGTCCTCAGCCGTGCGAGCGAAATGACGATTCGTTATGAACTTGAGATGTCCGGCGCAGAATTCGCCGCTTTGGCGGATTACCGCTACGCCGTCAGCGATATCGGCGCGCCTATCGCATCGGGCTCTTTCAAAACCATGGGTATGCTGATCGCTCCGTGCTCCATAAAAACGATGTCCGAGATTGCAACGGGCGTGACAAGTACGTTGTTGAGCCGCGCCGGGGATGTCGTGTTAAAAGAGCGCCGCCGCCTGGTGTTGACCCCGCGCGAAACACCGTTTCACCTGGGTCACCTCAGAACGATGACGGCGTTAGCCGAAATGGGCGCTGTCATCGCCCCGCCCCTGCCCGCTTTTTACGCCGAACCGCAAAGCCTTGACGACATGGTCGATCAAACCGTCGCCCGCATACTGGATCTTTTCGGGATTGATACGCCAATCGCAAAACGCTGGGGCGAGGACCTTGAAAAAGGGCGGCGCGACCATTGAGCAATGACGGACAAAATCCGTTCTGGCGCTGGTCTCTAGAGCATTACGCCGACAAGCGTGTAGAGCGCATGCTTTTAAGATTGCAAGACGACATCGGGTTCGACGTCAATGTCGTCCTGTGGTGTTGCTGGCGGGCGCAGCATTCGCCTCCGCTGGATGAAGCGGCGCTGAACGAAGCGATCGAGGCCAAGCGAGAATGGACGGCGGGCGTCGTTCATCCGCTGCGCGCGGCGCGGCGCTATATCAAGATTGTACAGCCTGACGCTAACGACGATATCAGCCGCTTACGTGAAAGAATTAAAGTCGCAGAGCTTGAGGCTGAAAAACATGTCCAGAATTTATTATTTGCGCTGGCGCCGTCAGAAACGGCGCGGAGTACGCAACCTCCTGAACAAACGGCGCTTTGCAACTTAAACCTTTACGCTAAACTGCTCGGAGTGGAAAAAAACCCCGCTTTTTCGAAAAATTTACTTCATGAGCTTGTCGATAATATCTTCGAAACGACGCAAAATGTTTCAGGAACAGGGCTTGGACGACGCCCGGGCGAGAAGCAAGATGACAGATGAAAAACCGCCGGCCAATGGCGATGAGGACGAGGCGGACGACACCCAAAAGCCAACATTCCAGCGCGGCGATCCGCCCGCCCGTTTGACGGCGACTTTACTGTCGAACGATCGTTTTGCGGCCCGCGACTCGGATTTTGACGGCGCCAACGATGAAGCCTTGACCATAAAGCTTGCAATATTTGAACAGGAACATCGCGATCTTGATGCGGCGATCACGTCCCTTGAACAGAATTCTCCCTATGAAAGACTGACCATCGCCCGTCTGAAAAAAAAGAAGCTTTCTCTCAAAGACGCCATTCAGGAAATAAAAGACGCCATGCTGCCTGATATAATCGCTTAGAATCTAAGCTATCCGTTTTTTCGCGCTTTGACTTCATACATAGCGCTGTCGGCGCGTTCCATCGCTTCAACGGCGCTCTGGCCCTTTACGATTTCAACGACACCGCAAGACACTTTCGCGGTGAACTGGTCGCCATTCCATTTTACTGGGATTTCCGCGATTGCCTTTGTCAGCTCTTCGGCTTTCTTTTCCGCTGTTTCCTGATCCGTCTGCGTCAGGAGCAAACCGAATTCGTCGCCGCCCAGCCGGCCCAGCACATCCGTCTGACGGACATTGGCGGCGACGATAATGGCGATGTGGCTCAGGGCTGCATCGCCGGCGCCATGTCCCATGCCGTCATTGATCTTCTTCAGATCGTTGAGGTCGATGAACACGAGACTTGCGCGCATGTCGTAACGGTCAATCATCGCCATTATGCGGTCGAGTTCACGAACAAAGGCGCGCCTGTTATAAACGTCCAGCATCGGATCATGGTCTGCGAGCTTTTCCAGTTCGCTCATGCGCGCGCGCGATTGCGCAAGTTCATCACGCAGGGACTGCACTTCCTGCATCAATGACGTAAGCGCCTCGCGCACCTTAGGCGTTAATTCCTTTTCCGGAATGCCGGCGATTTCGATTTTATCCGGCGCTGAACGCGCACTCCCGACGCCACCGCTGCGGGTCGCGCCGGGTCGGTTAACCCTTCCGGCGTTTGTGGTTTTTGGCCCGTCGCCAATCTTCATATTGTTCTCCCGCAGCGAATACGCCGCATTCCCCGCCGCCGACCTTACAATTGCTTAACGTGATTGGCGGCCGCTCGCCAGAGGCGGTTTTTACCGGCAACGGTCGAATCTCACCCTTGTCTGAAGGAAAATGCTAAGCACATCCTGCAACCCAGCCGGCCAAATCCATTCAGCGCATCCGTCGAACGTTTCGCCGCTTGCCGCTTGTGACAAACGTCGCTGCAGCCCAGTTTGGATCTTGCGGATCAGGTCGTGATCAGTCCCCTTCTATCGACACGACCAGCTCCCGCGTCCGGTGAGAGGAGGCGCTAGTCCTCGCGCCCCCGTCTTAAGGCTGGCGTCTCCTCCTTCCGTTCACCGTCCGGCGCGACAAGCCGCCGGAGCGCGCCGGCAATCTATCTCGCGATCTGTCATTTTCCACAAACTTGCCGTCAGAAAACAGACTGCTATAAGCGCCGCTTTCCGGCGGAGGACGAGGTATGAACGGAGCAGCACCCAAGCCCCAAATCGGCGTTGTCATGGGCTCTCGTTCTGATTGGCCGACAATGCAAAAAGCTGTTGAAATGCTCGACAAGCTTGGCGCCGCCAGCGAGACGATGATCGTATCCGCCCATCGCACGCCCAAACGCCTCTTTGACTACGCCGAAACCGCCCAAACGCGCGGCCTCAAAACGATTATCGCCGGCGCAGGCGGGTCCGCCCACTTGCCGGGCATGATCGCCTCGTTGACGATCCTGCCGGTGATCGGCGTTCCGATCCAGTCCAGAGCGCTTAAAGGCCTCGACAGTTTGTTATCGATCGTCCAGATGCCGGCCGGGGTGCCGGTCGCCACGGTCGCCATTGGCGAGGCTGGAGCGGCGAACGCCGGCCTGTTGGCGGCCGCGATACTCGCCGCCAGCGACGAGGCAATGGCGCAACGCCTGAGTGAATGGCGCGCGCAGCAAACAGCTTCGGTCGCTGAAAGCGTTGAGGACTGATCCGCCGTCATGATCGTTCAGCCAAACGGCACAATCGGCATACTGGGCGGCGGTCAACTGGGGCGAATGCTCGCGACCGCCGCGGCGCAGCTAGGGCTTCGAACGCACATCTTCTGTCCCGACGACCGCGCGCCAGCCTTTGATGTTTCATCGGCCGCGACAAGCGCTTCGTATGACGATGAAACAGCGCTGACTGAATTTGTAAACGCCGTTGACGTTATCACATATGAGTTTGAGAACGTGCCTGCTGGCGCCGTGGCGTTTCTCAACACAATGAACGCTATTGTAAGACCAGGCGCGAAAGCCCTGCAGATATCTCAGGACCGATTGCTGGAAAAAGATTTTGTAAACGCAATCGGCGCAAAAACCGCTGACTATCATGCTGTCGACAATCTTGACTCTCTGAACGCAGGCCTAGCGAAAGTCGGCAGGCCGGCAATATTGAAAACCCGTCGTCTTGGGTATGACGGCAAGGGCCAGACGAGAATCACAAATGAAGATTCTGATATCTCCGCCGCGTATCAACAGGCGATAAAATTCGCCTGGGCGGAAGTCGGCGCCGAACCGTCAATTCTCGAAGCCTACGTTCCGTTCGAGCGTGAAATTTCGATTATTGCCGCGCGTGGCCAAAACGGTGATATCCAACTTTACGATCCGGCCGAGAATGTTCATGTGGATGGTATACTGCATACATCCTCTGTACCCGCATCTATTTCAGGGCGAACTGCGGAGAAAGCGAAAACTGTAGCCGGCGCCATGTTGAATGAGCTGGACTATGTGGGTGTCATTGGCGTTGAGTTTTTTGTTCTTGCGGACGGCGATGTTGTCGTCAATGAATACGCGCCGCGCGTACACAACTCAGGTCACTGGACGCTCGACGGCTGCGCGGTCTCGCAATTCGAACAACATATTCGCGCCGTCGCAGGGTGGCCGCTGGCTCTTCCGCACAGACATTCCGACGCGGTCATGCAGAATTTGATTGGGCGCGATTCAGATCGCTGGCGAGAACTCGCAGCCGAACAAGACACGTGTATCCACCTTTACGGAAAATGCGACGCGCGCGCTGGCCGCAAAATGGGACACGTAACCCGCATTGCGCCGAAAGGCTGATCACCGCCGGTAATCGCATTGGCCGGTCACGCAAATGTCACCGCCTAGAAATCCGACGCCACACTCTGGTCACAGTCTCGGCCTAAATTTTCAGTGTCGAACGATTGATAGTTGGAGGGAGGGCCGGTCGCCGACACACAGTAATGTATGCGTAGAAAGGTGGGTTAAATGCCAGCCTCCCGTTTTGTTCAGCCAGCCGGGCGACCTTTTGCAAGCCCCTATCCTCCCGCAGCAGTGGGCGCAACGCGAAAATTCGTTCAAGGCGTAGGCGCGGCCCTTTTAGTGTTTACCGGCGCCGGCGCCATGACGCAGACATCAGGTTTGCAACAAGCAGCAAGTAGCGCCCGTCCCTTGTTCACTCCGGATTTTTTTTCGTTTGAAGGCGTATTGCAGACATTGACGAGCGGACAATTTGCCGGGCCATTGCAAATAGCACTGGCGGTCCTTCTGTTTGTCGCCGCAGGTCGCTGCATTGCAAGATTTCTGGGCCTCGCAATCGCGGCCGCAGTCATTTTTCTCTATTTGCAGGGCGTCACAGTCGAGGATTCGATGATGTTTTTCGAACGATTTGCGGATAGGATCAGCGCAGCCGTTCAGGCGTTTTTATCCGCCGACGTCGCCCCGCAATAATTTACGGCGTCCAGTACGGCGGATCGCTCGCAGGAAAGCTTTCATCTAGCGTTTCGTCAATTTTTGCTTCCTGTTCGGCCCGGCGGCGTTCCGCTCCATTTTTATTCCGGGCCGGATACCGCAATTTCGCCAGCCACTCGATCGGCTTTATCGGATCGATTGCGAAGTTGCGGATTCTGGATTTTGCCTTCTCCACCTGCATGACATTTTCCATACGCGCATCCAGAAATGCATTCGTTGCGCTTTCATCAACCGTCTCATCCGACAGCCAGCGCATCAGCGTCGACGTCCATACCCCCGCCAAAATCGTGCGCTTTGAGTAATAATTGAAGTCCGTTGATGTGTCGCCAATGCCGCGCCAGATGACGTCCGCGGCATTCCAGGCCAGTTCAGCGCCTAAGGGCGCATAATGCGGCAGCGCCAATGTTGCCGAGGCGCGACGCGCGGCTTCTTTATGAATTCGCAGCGCATTCAAGCGCGCCTTGATTGCAAAGGCGACTTTTTCCCGGATTTTTCGGTTTGCAAAGCCGGGTTCCGCTATCGCCGCCAGCATCTCGCTGTCGGTTTGCGCAGACCAGGTCCGCAAAGCGTCCGCTACGCCTTTAGGGAATGCGGCTCGCAAGGCCGCCGAGCCTGCGCCCGCTTCCTGCGCCGCACTCCGCAAGGCCAGTTCAGTCCAGCCGTCGAAAGCCGCCCTGGCCAGCATTTTTTGTAATATTGCGGCGCGAATAGCCGCAAAACCATCCGTATCGCCGCCGATTTTCGCGTAATTACCGGCTTTTTCATCGTCCGACACTGGCAATATCCTTTCCGGACACAATATATGCGCTTGTTGTAGACAATCGGCGGGGCCTTTGGTATAGGCCGCAACGTCTCACGCGCCTGCATGAAACAGGCGTTTTGTGAGTTGGATTGGTTTTCGCGTCGCGGCCCCAACCCGTGACGTTTTTATTTGAAAGGGAGGCGTACCGCCTTGGTCCAGATTTTTGTACGCGACAACAATGTCGAGCAGGCCTTGAAAGCGCTCAAAAAGAAGATGCAGCGTGAAGGCACCTTCCGTGAGATGAAGCGCCGGAAATTTTACGAAAAGCCGTCGGAAAAGAAGGCCCGTCAGAAAGCGGAAGCCGTTCGCCGCGCACGCAAGCTCATCCGCAAGCGCATGCAGCGCGAAGGCGCGCTTTAAAGCTTGATCCAAGTGTGTTTAGTAAACACTTGAAAAATCATAATGAATTTCGATTGCAAGAGGGCCGTCCGCGCCCTCTTTTCTTTTTTGCGGCGCTGCGCATAATCACGCCTCAAAATTGATAGAAGGATTCAATGCTATGCGGCTCGTTTCACTACTGTTTGCCTGCGTGTTCTTTCTAGCGTCATGCGAAACCATAAAGGGCGTGGGCCGGGATATTGAAAATACCGGCGAGGCCATCGACGACGCCGTGGATAATTGATCGCTACTCATTTCACATCCCTTTTGGGCGGTTGCGCTGTCCCGAAGCCGACAAAGACCGGGACCGCCAAAATCTTGAATTTGGCGCAGAAGAATCGGTCAAGGATAAGAAAAATTAAGCATGTTCGGGGTATTCATCCTCCGGTCCCTGGCCCCGGTCCCTGGAATGTTTTTGCGGCGAATAGCTGCTTGCCGGATATCGTGCGGCCCAATATGGTTAATACATCAGGAATGCGAGATAGTAGCGTGACGAGGGGAAACAAAATGGTCTTACGCGCAGTGAGCGGAGCCGCGTTAGCCGGATTGGTTTTGGCGATAGCCACACCCGCCATGGCGCAACGCCAAATTGACGATCCGCGTCTCAGCCCGATGTTGTTCGGGCCCACCGAAAAAGAAAAACGTGAAAAGGCGCGTCAGGAACGCGCTGAAGGGGCGGAAAATGTAGAAAACGCTCTCATTTTGACGTCTGAACAGGAACAGGACGCAAATTCGCTCGATGATCCGAAAACACGCCCGCTCCTTTTCGGCGACAGTCTGGAGGGCGACGACCCGACGGCCAGTTCAATTACGCTCGGCGAAAAAGATCAAGGCCGCCGGTTTTTCGGCGCCCTCACCTTCCTTGTTCCTGACGAAACCAATCTCTCAATAGGCGTCGGCCCGGTGTATGAACCGGATTATTTCGGATCCGATGATTATGAGTTCGGCGCAGACCCGCAAGTTTATGTGAAATTTCGGAACTTTGTTTTCTTCGATGACGACGGCGCTGATTTTGGCCTGTTCGGATTTTCCCGCTTCAGATTCGGTCCATCCCTGCGCATCCGCGGGCGCCGCGACCAGGATGAAAATCCTGCGCTGCAAGGCCTTGGCGATGTTGGTACAACATTCGAGTTCGGCGGCTTTGTCGCAACGACATTTCTCGACCGTTTCGCCTTTAAAGCCAAAGCGCGACATGGTCTGAAAACCGGACACCGCGGCACGATCGTCGATGGGTATTTGACCGCTCTCTTATTCCGCGCCGGTCCCGTATCGTTTTCGACAAGCGGACACGCAAGCTGGATTGGCAATCGTTACGCGGACGCATATTTTTCCGTAACGCCGGAACAATCAGTTCGCTCCAACGGCGTACTTCCGGTTTTTGATGCCGATTCCGGTTTCAGAAATGTCGGCGGCAGCGTCAACGCCTATATCAATATTCGCGACCGGTGGTCTTTGAACCCCTACGCCAGCTACAATTATATCTTCGACGATTATGCGGCGACACCCATAATCTCGCAATTCGGCGATCGTCACCAGTTTACGGTCGGCTTTCACATTATGCGCGAATTCACGTTTGGCGGCTCAGGTCGCTGAGGGCAAGTCTGACAAGTCAGTAAAAAAGCGGCGCTATTAGCGCCGCTTTTTTTGCTTCTTGTCTGAATTTTATTCCGGCTTGCGAAACTTCAATGTCATACGATCAGACTCACCGATTGCCTGCATCTCGGCGCGCAATTCCGGATTGTCTCCGCTCGTGGCGAGCGACGGAGGAAGGCGCCAGACGATATCGTCAGTCGTTGGTTGATCATTTGGATTGGCGTTGATTTCACTTTCATCCACCAGTTCAAATCCCGCATTTTCAAAAACACTGACGATTTGAGTCTGTTTTACATAACCTGCATCGCCGATGGCCCATTCATCGGGCGTGTCTTCCGGCGCGCGATGCTGAACAACGCCAACAATACCGCCGGGCTTCAGTATCATGTTGATGTCATCCAGCGCTTCAGTGAAAAAACGGCCGTCTTCAAGACGGTTGAAATGGTGCGCAGCGCGCATCATCAATACAACATCCGCGGTTCCGGCGAGCCGCTCAGGCGCAGAACCGTATACGAACGCGTCTATCTGCGGTCCGTCTTCCCCTGCAACGTCCTGCGCGGCGGTGATAAATTGTTCGCTCCAGGTCTGTCTGTTCTCGAGAAATTCAGGTGTCGCGAAATTGGTGAAGAGCGGCCACATTTCCGTAGAGTAGTCCGCGCCGATCAGTTTTCCCTCGGCGCCAAGATAGGGAATGAGAATATTGCCGTACCAGCCGGGCTCGCCAGGCAATGAATCGACAACAGTCATGCCGGGCTCAACGCCGAAAAATTCAAGCGTTTCTTTTGGATGCCGATATTGGTACCGGGCCTTCACATCATCGGGCTGAGAATCAAGAATAGCATCCAGGCTTTCAGAGGCCGCCGCCTGGTCGCCATCAGCGTCAACGGCATTGTTCCGGTTTGTAGTTTCGGAAGACCTTTCCGTTGTATTGTTCCCAGCGTTGTTGTCTGAGCCGTCCTGCGAACAGGCGCCGAGCGCAATCGCAGCTACGCCTAAAAATAGATACTTCATGAGACACCCCTTTTGTTGTTGATTGGCTTCCAGCAATGCCGGCCAATCGTCATTCTAAGACTATAACGATATAAGCAGGCCATGCACCAACGCGCCAAACAGCATATCATGCACTTGTGATTACAGCGCCTTGACGATCTGCTCGCACATCTTCTTTGCGTCCGAGAACAGCATCATCGTATTGTCGCGGAAAAACAACTCATTCTGCACGCCAGCATAACCGGACGCCATGCCGCGTTTGACAAAAAGCACCGTGCCGGCGTTTTCCACGTCAAGAATGGGCATACCGTAAATCGCCGACGATTTATCAGTTTTCGCTGCGGGATTAGTGACATCGTTCGCGCCGATGACGAAGGCGACATCCGCTGTGCGGAATTCCGCATTGATGTCTTCCAGTTCGAAAACTTCGTCATAAGGCACCTGCGCTTCAGCGAGGAGCACGTTCATATGTCCCGGCATCCTGCCCGCCACTGGGTGAATGGCGTATTTTACATCGACGCCTTCTTCCTTCAGCTTGTCCGCCATTTCCTTCAACGCATGCTGCGCCTGCGCAACCGCCATGCCGTAGCCTGGGACGATGATGACCTTGTTTGCATTCTTCATGACAAACGCAGCATCGTCCGCCGAGCCCTGCTTAACCGGACGGTCGTCTTCACCCGCCCCGCCAGACGCGGCGTCCTCACCGCCAAAGCCGCCGAGAATAACCGAAACAAACGACCGGTTCATGCCCTTGCACATAATGTAGGAAAGGATGGCGCCGGACGAGCCCACAAGCGCGCCGGTGATGATCAGCGCCATATTCTCAAGCGTGAAACCAATGCCTGCGGCCGCCCACCCGGAATAGGAATTCAACATTGAAACGACGACAGGCATGTCCGCGCCGCCGATCGGGATGATGATGAGGAAACCGAGCACAAAAGCGGCAATCGTCAGAAGGAAAAACGTGGTCGCCGATTGCTCGCCGGTCATGAGCATTCCGATAAAAATCAGGATCAAAAGCCCCAGTCCCAAATTGATAGGGTGGCGCATGGGCAAAATGATCGGCTTGCCGGACATGTTGCCATTGAGTTTTGCAAACGCGATGACCGAGCCTGAAAAGGTAATCGCGCCAATCGCAGCGCCAAGCGACATTTCCACAATGGACTGCAAGTGGATATGTCCCGGCTCGCCGATGCCGAATGCTTTAGGCGCGAGGAACGCCGCCCATGCGATGAATACCGCGGAAAGGCCGACCAGCGAGTGAAACGCCGCCACCAATTGCGGCATCGCCGTCATCGGAATTTTTCGCGCGATGTAGGCTCCGGGAACAGCGCCAGCGGCGACGGCGAGCAGTACCAAGACCCAGGTGCCGAAGCCTTTGTTCTCAAGCACAAACAGCGTTGTCGCCACCGCAATGGCCATGCCGATCATGCCGAAACGATTGCCCTGCCGCGCCGTTTCCGGCGAAGAAAGGCCACGCAAGGCGAGAATGAAGAGAATGCCCGAAGCGACGTAAAGGAGCGCTGGTAAATTATCAGCCATTAAGTTCCCCTACCGTTCTTTTTTCTTGTACATGCCGAGCATGCGCTGCGTGACGAGAAAGCCGCCAAATATATTGACGCTGGCCAGCGCCACCGCCCCGAACCCTAGAAATTTCGACCACCCGCCAGACGCGGATTCCGACAGATCCGCGCCGAGCGCGATCAAAGCGCCGACGATCACAACAGAAGAAATGGCGTTGGTGACAGACATCAGCGGCGTGTGCAGCGAAGGCGTTACCGACCAGACCACGTAATAGCCAACAAAGATTGCAAGGATAAAAATCGTCAGCAGAAAAACAAATTCGGATATCGGGCTCGCCGCTGCTATCACGGCAAGCTGATCGGCGATATCGCGAGCCTGCGCAGCCGCCGCGGTTGCAGCTTCCGCATTGCCGGTAGCGTTAGCCGCTGCGGCTTCAGCTGACTGGGCGGCCTGCTCCGCTGATTTCGCGGCTTCTTCAATCTGTTCGCGTTTATCCTGCATAGCCCGTTGGCTCCTTTGAAGGATGTGCCCTACTCTTTCGGGGGTGACTGTATTTCAGGCTGTTCGGCCTCTTCATCGGAAGCCGTATCCGCCGGCGTCTCTTGATCCGCTTGTTCAGACGCAGGCGTATCGATGGGCGCTTCCGGCGTCGTTTTCACTTCTTCAAAAGCCGGATGTACAATGGCCCCGTCGCGCGTCAGCAACACGCCCTTGATAATTGCATCTTCCGGATCGGCGACAAATTCATTCGTATCGTTATTATAAAATGCGGAAATGAAATTGTAGACGTTGCGCGCATAAAGGCTGGACGCATCCGAGGCCAGCCGTCCCGGCACGTTTTTAAATCCGAGTATTGTCACGCCGCCGGTTTCTATGGCTTCTCCAGGACGCGACAACTCCACATTGCCGCCGGCTTCCACCGCAAGGTCAACAATGACCGAACCCGGTTTCATGGCGCGCACCATGTCCGCGCTGACAAGCTTCGGCGCCGGGCGGCCCGGAATGAGCGCAGTTGTAATGACAACATCCTGCTTTTTGATATGTTCGGCGACGAACTCGGCCTGGCGTTTCTGGAAATCTTCCGACATTTCCTTGGCGTAGCCGCCTTCTGTCTCCGCCTCTTTCATGGCGTCTTCATCGACTGTGACGAACGTCGCGCCAAGACTTTCAACCTGTTCTTTTGCAGCGAAGCGCACATCCGTTCCTGAAACAACCGCGCCCAGACGCCGAGCCGTCGCTATGGCCTGCAATCCCGCAACGCCCGCGCCCATGACAAAAACCCTTGCGGCAGCGATTGTTCCCGCCGCAGTCATCATCATAGGCAGCGCACGCCCGTAGTATGCGGCGGCGTCAATCACGGCCTTGTAGCCAGCGAGATTCGACTGCGACGACAAAACATCCATGGACTGCGCGCGCGTGATGCGCGGCATGAAATCCATGGCCATCGCGTCAACGCCAAGTCGCGCGTATGCGCCGACAGAATCAGGATCGTTCAGCGGAGATAAAATCGCTATGAGTTTTGAGCCGCGCCCAATCGTTCGCAATTCTTCACTTGAAGGTGCGGCCACCTTCAATATCAAATCGGCGTTTTGGGCTGCATCCGCCGCGCTCGGCGATATTTCAGCGCCCGCTTCTTTGTAGGCCTCATCGCTGAACAGAGCCGCCTCGCCGGCGCCTGTCTGAACAACGATACCAGCCCCAAGCGAAGCATATTTTTTGACAGTTTCCGGCGTCGCCGCGACCCGCGTCTCACCAGACCGCGTTTCTTTCAAAACGGCAATTTTCATCGTGCCTCCCGCGGCGGGTCGCCGCGCCAGTCATAAGAAGAATCAGTGATGCGTGAAGAACAGTTTTACAATGACATGAGAAAACACATAAACAGCCACGCCGGCGAGAATCGAGAGCAGCACGCCATTCGCCATCACAAGACTGGTAAACATCATGGTCAGACCAAGCGCGCCCGGCACGCCGACTTCTGTAGCGACGCCCATAATGCCATCATAAGATTTTTTGTGCTCTTCAGCGTCCTGCAAACGTTGTGCGGCGTCGTCAGACATGAGTACCCCGTTATGTATCAACCGTTTTCCGGTGTTTTGAAGGAATTCAGGAGCTTGAGCAAGGGTTTAAACCCCAAATCTCACAGGCCAGGCGCTTAAAAGCGTCTTGAGCGTGGAGATAAATGCTATTGGCTGATCCATCATGAGATGATGATGTGCATCCGGGATCATCACGAACGGAGATCGGCCGCGCGCCTGTTCTTCAAGGTGAGAAATGCCGTCTCCTTGCGCGAACATGGACTTTTCCCCGTAAACAAACGCCAGCGGACAGCGCGCCGCGCGCAGAATATCGCGCTCGAAGTGGATTTCAAAACCCGTCAGCGGGCTTGGGTCGAATTTCCAGATCCATCCTTCCTCCTCGCTCCCGGGAATTTGCGCCCGGCGCAGGCTCTCCCGGGCGATATAATCGATCAGATAGAGATGCTCGGCCGGCTGATTCGGCAATAAGCGAAACCGGCTCAATGGTTCTTCCTTCGTTGAATAAACGCGGGCCCCGCGCTTGTTTTCCGGCTTCGCCGGTTCGGCTTTTACGACGGTATAACCTTCATGCGGATCCGGCACGCCAAGCGGCGAGTCGACGACAACTGCCCCGCCAAGGCGCTCGCCTTCACGCTCCACCGCCGCCAGCGTCACCCATCCGCCGAAACTATGCCCGACGACAATGGGCCTGCCGCGCGACGCCAGTCCCGCATCCTCTATGACCGCAAAAACCTCGTCGACCAGGAGATCGAGTGAATATTGATCGCGCCAGTCGGAATCTCCCATGCCTGAAAGATCCAGCGCCGCCACACGGCGATTTTCCGAAAAAAACGGCGCAAAAGGCCGCCACCAATTGCGATGCGCCCGCCCGCCATGAACGAACAATAGCCCGCGGCGGCCTTCCTCGCCCCAGGCGGAGTATTGAATGCGCGCGCCTTTCACCAGAATTTCCCGCTCCTCGGAGGGCGCCGCGACCGCCGTTTTAAACCATTCAGGCGCCGGGGGCGCTTCACCGCCAAGATGCGCCAGCGGTCGTATGAGGTCTTTCTGGTTTTCGGCCGACTGTTTGGTCATGGATTCGATTCTTCAGTAAAATCCTTCGATAGCGCATCCGCAGCATCGGCGCAAAGCCCGGCCGCAGCCGCCTCGAAATATCGTAAACAATCTCTTAATTCGTCAGAATACTAACTACTACCGCCGGCATGAGGGTAAATTGTAATAAAAAAACCGTTTCGGAATGGCACGGGTTTAAAGCGTTCTTTACCGAAATCGCCGACTGTCATCGGGCTTTTGTTCAGTATCAGAAAGGCCCGCCTCCCAATGGTGAAAACGATCTTGATCGTCGATGACGACCCTACGCAACGCCGGCTCATGCGCGCCGTTTGCGAAAAAGCGGGCTATCCTGTTTTACAGGCCGATAATGGAGAAAACGCGCTTTCGCTGCTGCAAAGTCAACAGGGCGCCGACATAGCGCTGATTATGCTCGATCTGCGCATGCCTGGCCTGGGCGGTATGGAAACTCTGAAACGCGCGAAATCCTTCCGTGAAGATCTTCCCGTTATTGTGCTTACGGCGCAAGGCGGCATCGATACGGTTGTCGAAGCGATGCAACTGGGCGCGGCGGATTTTTTCGTTAAACCAGCTTCGCCAGAACGGGTCATCGTTTCTATACAGAACGCCTTGAACATAACGACGCTGAAGGGCGAAGTCTCCCGCCTCAAGCGCAAGCGCGACGGCGCCCTGGGGTTTAAGGATCTTGTCGGCGATTCAACGGCGCTGCGCCATGTGATGCGTCTCGGCGAGCGCGCAGCCGCCTCCAATATTCCAATTCTCATCGGCGGCGAGTCCGGCACCGGCAAGGAGATGGTGGCCCGCGCCATTCAGGGTTCTTCCGACCGTGCGGGAAGACCGTTCATTACAGTCAATTGCGGCGCAATCCCTGCGAATCTGGTGGAAAGCATCCTGTTCGGTCACGAAAAGGGGTCATTCACCGGCGCCGCCGCCAAGCATATCGGCAAGTTTCAGGAAGCCGACGGCGGCACCATTTTCCTCGACGAGGTTGGTGAATTACCCGCCGACATGCAGGTTAAACTCTTGCGCGTTTTGCAGGAAGGCGAGGTTGATCCCATCGGCTCAAAGCGGCCGGTGAAAGTCGATGTGCGTCTGATTTCCGCCACCAACCGCGAACTTTCCGAAGAAGTCAAAAACGGCAATTTCCGCGAAGATCTGTTTTACCGTCTCAATGTCTTTCCGATAGAAATACCCGCTTTGCGGGATCGCCGCGAAGACGTGCCGGCGCTGATCGATCACTTTATTCAGCGCTACAACGCCGAAGAGCGGCGCGACGTGCGCGGGGTGCGTCTTGAAGTGATGGACGTTTTGAAGTCGTTCGCCTGGCCGGGAAATGTACGCCAGCTTGAAAACACGATCTTTCGGGCGGTGGTGCTGGCTGAAAGCCCCTATCTGTGCGCCGAGGATTTTCCCTTACTGGCGGACGCATTCGCCGAAGCCGGCATCGAGTCGGGCCCGCCCATGCTTGACGATGACGAATTCGATTGCCCGGACAAAAAGCCCGACGCAAGGCCGGAACAGCAGAGCACCGGCCGCGGCGATCCGCAGGATCGCGTCGCCATTTTCGATCGCGAAGGACAGCTGCGCTCCCTTCAGGAAATCGAAAAGGACCTCATCCAGGTCGCCATTGAAACTTATGAAGGCAAAATGTCGGAAGTTGCGCGCCGGCTCGGCATGGGCCGGTCTACGCTGTACCGGAAATTGCGCGAGCACGATCTGGAAGTGAAACGGGCGAGCTAGTTACTCCCCGATCGCCGACAGGTATAAATCAAGCAGCGCTTCGGCTTCCTGCCGGTCGGCGCGATCCATCTTGCGGATTTTCACGACCTGGCGCAGCGTCTTGACGTCATAGCCCTCGCCTTTCGCCTCGGCGTAGACTTCCTTGATGTCGTTCATGATCGCGGCCTTGTCTTCTTCGAGGCGCTCCACGCGTTCAATGAATGACCGCAACCGGTCCGCTGCAACTGTTGTCGCGCCTTCAACATTCGCCGATCCGTCCGCCACGCGCCGCTCCTTTTTGTTCATCAGTAGGCGGAATGCTCCGCCGTCTTTCCGGCCCATAGCAATAGGAAGCGGGGGCGCGCGCGCCAAGCGCAATCAGCCCGGATGGGGAAAATTAAATCTCTTGACCGTCAAGCTCGCGGCGCAGCACGCGCGATCGCTGGCGCGCATTCTCGTCATGCGGATTCCATTCCAGCGCCTTTTGAAACATCTCGTAGGCGTCGCGTTTTTCCCCGCCGGCGAGAAGCAGCTCCGCGAGCGTTGCGCGCACCTCGAAATGGCGCGGCTCCAGCTCCAGCGTTCTGGTGAAATCCTGGACGGCGCCGGGGCGGTCGTCCGCCGCCAGCCGCACCCGCCCGCGCAGCGCGTAGCCTTGCGCGAAATTCGGCGCGAGGCCGACAACATGATCGAGCAGCGTCAGCGAAAGATCGAAAGCGCCGTTATCGGCGGCCGCTTCGGCGCGGGCGTAGAGCAGATCCACCGTATCGCTCGGCGCATCGGCCCAGATTTCGATGATCCTGCCGATATTTTCCTCGGCCCGCAGGGCGTCGCCGACCCGCAGCTCCTCAAAAAGCGGATCGAGCCGCGGATCGGTCTGATCCGCGAAGGCCCCGCCGGAAAGGCAGGCCAGCCCCGCCACAACGCAAACAAGCTTTCGCATGCGCAAAAGCTTAAGGCGTAAACCGTTAAATCCCAAGGAAATTTCGCGTGAATTGGCTTAAATGAGGGTTAAGCCTGCTTCGCCTTGAAGCGCCGCTGCGTCTTGTTGATCACATAGACGCGGCCCTTGCGGCGCACGACGCGACAGTCTTTGTGCCGGTTTTTCAACGACTTAAGGGACGAACGGACTTTCATGACAACAAGCCTTCCAGGGGCGTTTTTGCAACTGCGAGCCGCGGGAGATAGTCAATGACGGCCCGGAAGTCAACGCCCATAGGCGTTCCCCGCCGCCGTTTTTCAAAGAACGCGAACGCACAAGGACGGAGAGACACGCAGGGCGCAAAACATCCGCTTCAGTAACAAGTTCAGGACGCTTTGCGCCCCCCGACCGCGAATGCGGTCTAATCATATCGTGCGCGCCTTCGCGCGCGGGGCGCCGCGATCCGGACCGCTGAGAAACGGCGAGCTCAACGCCTCTCCATATCCGGACTGCCTTGCAGTATAGGCCCGGTTCAAAAGGGGGTGGATATCTATCCACCAACACTGGGTTTTTTTGAAGAATTCAACAGATAGGTTGTAAAATGCTGCGCCGCCGCTCGCCTCATGGGTGTGCGGATGACGCCCCGCCGTTGCGCCGCTTTGCGAAACTCATCGCGCGTCAAGCATTATCAGAAAATCATCAAGATCGTGACAGAGACCGATCGGATCATGAAGACAGTCGGAATGCCGCTTTAACGCCGCGCGCTGACCGTCCCCTCTAGCGCTCCGGCGGGCGGGGCAGTTCCACATCGTGGCGGTGGTTCCAGATCTCGACGATTTTGCCTTCATCGTTAAACCGGAAAACGTTGATGATCGCCACGCGGTCCACCGGCGTCATCCCCCGCGCTTCGGCCTCGTCGCTCGGGTCCAGCGAGATAAACCAGCGCGTCGCGACCATGTCGTCTTCCGCGATCTGGTAGTCGATCTCGCCGGTCATATCGCCGAAGGAATGAAAAAGATCGGCGATGTTCTTTTGCTCCACCGCCTGTTCGGTGACGTTCTTGCGCGCGCCAAGGTCATGCACGACATAGCTTTCCGCCACATAGTCCGCATACCGATCAGTGTTGTCGGTGAACCAGAGGTCCTGGTAAAAACCTTGCGCGGCCTCTTTGTTGCGTTGCGCGGCGTCCGCGCCCCCTTCCGCACTCACGTCCGCACTCTCGTTCGCATTCTCTTTCGCTGGCCCGCAGGCGGCGAGCATGAATATCCCGCCAACAGCGAGACTGGCGGCTTTCCATCTTTTAGCGTTTCCGGTCATCTGACTCTCCCCTTGATTGATCCGAATCTCCGATGAACAACACCGCACGCCGCTGGCGCCTGTCAACATGCCGTGCGGCGCATGGTATGCGGCCATTCAAGGAATTTGCATTTGCCCCGCGCCCATTCCCCTATAGACTGCCGGCGCAAACGACCGAAGGCGGCTCATGTCCCTTATTGAAGATCTTCTAGACACGCTGGGCGCCAGCCGGCGGCCGCTCCTGCTGGCCGCGCTGGAGCAGCTCGCCGAAGGCGTGATTGTCGCCGACGCGGACGGCAAGCTGGTGTTCATCAATTCCGCGGCGGCGGCGATCCACGGCGTGAAGCGGCTGGACGTGGCGCCGGAAGAGTATTCGGAGGCCTATCAGCTTTTAACGCCCGACGGCGCGCCGCATCCATTCGAAGAGCTGCCGCTCGCGCGCGCCGTGCAGCATGGCGAAACGGTGAAGGACGCCCACTGGAAAATCAAACGCCCGGACGGCGTCATCGTCGACGCCATCGGCGCGGCCCGGCCCGTCTTCGATGAGGACGGCGATCAGGTAGCGTCGGTGCTCACCATTTCCGACCGCACCAAGGAGCTGTCCGCCCGGCGCAGCCTCTCCGACGCGCTCGCCGCCAAGGAGACGCTTCTCTACGAACTCAATCACAGGGTGAAAAACTCTCTCGCCATCGTCTCGTCCATGGTCCGCCTGCAGGGGCGCGCCATCGGCGACGCAGAGGCCAAGCGCGCCTTCGCCGACATTGCGTCGCGCGTCGCGGTTCTCGCCGACCTGCATGGCCGGTTGTATCAGACAGGCGCGCATAACCGGATTGAAGTCGTCAGTTTCCTGAATGAAATTCTGACCGATACGGTGCTGTCGCTCGGCACGGGCGCGGCCGTCGATATTGTCGTGCGCCAGAATGGACGCGCCGAATTCTCCATCGAAAAAGCGGTCACCCTGGCGCTGGCGCTGAACGAGCTGGTGCTGAACTCCATCAAACACGCCTTTGAGGATACAAAAGACCCGGTCATCGAAGTGCAGATCGACGCTGAGGCGGGCGCGCTGTCCATCATCTACCGCGATAATGGCTGCGGCCTGCCCGCAGAACCGGCGGGTCCGCCGGGAATCGGGCGCGCGCTCGTCGCCAGTCTTTCAACGCAATTGAATGCAACAGTCGAGCAGCGCGCCGGCGGGCCGGGTTTCCAGACCACGTTCCGCGTGCCGCTGGCGGCGGCGTCCGGCGGCGAAGAATGAGTTTCGAAAGAAGGCCGGGCGCGGGCGCATACCATCTCAACCGGCGGGCGTTCGCCGGGCTTGGCGCGGGCGCCGTTCTTTCCGGCTGCGCGGGACTGCGCGGCGGCGACGATGATGTGGTGCGCGCGGGCTTCGCTCATCCCCCGCCGCTTGCGCCGCTGAACGTTTCCATAGGCCGGCTCACCAGAATTACCGTCTGTATACGCCCTTTCCGCCCCGCCGGCCCGCGTCTCGAGGCGGAGATGGTTGGCGGCAAGCGCGTGGTGCACAATTACGGCCATGGGGGCGCGGGCTGGTCGCTGTCCTGGGGCTGCGCGCAGGATGCGGCGGCGCTCGCGCTTCAAGGGGGCGTGCGCCCCGTCGCTGTCATCGGGGCCGGCGTCATGGGGCTCACCACCGCGCTGCGTCTTGCGGAGGCCGGCGCCGCCGTGACGATCTACGCCAAGGACTTCCCCATGGAGACGCGCTCGGCGCGCGCCACAGGCGTGTGGTCGCCGTCGAGCCGCATCGTCCTGACCGGCGACGCGCCGCCGGACTTCGCGGACCGCTGGGAAGGCTGGGCGCGCGCTTCCTACAGCGCGCATCAGCGCTATGTCGGCGCCGCCGCCGAGCCGGTGGAATATGTCCGCCAGTATTATCTCTCCGACGGGCAGTCTCCGGGCGTTCCCGCATCGCGTGATTTTCTGCATCCGGACCGGCGCCTTTCCGGCCTCGCGCCGCGCTGGTCGGACGTTCCGGACACGGAAAACCCGTTTCCGGTTGCGCGCGCCCGCGCCGGCCTGATCATGACGTTTAACGTGGCGAGCTACGCGGAACGGCTGACCCGGGATTTTCTGTTGCGTGGCGGTCGCATGGTGCGCCGGTCGTTTCCCGAACGCGCGGAGATCCTGCAACTGTCAGAGCCGGTCATCGTCAATTGCACAGGATATGGCGCGAAGGCGCTCTGGGAGGACCGGACCCTTGCGCCCGTCCGTGGTCAGATCAACTGGCTGGCGCCGCAGCCCGAGGCGCGATACGGCGTGAACTATCGCGGCGTCTTTGTCATCTCACGGCGCGATGGCGTTGTCGTTCAGAAAACCGGCCCGAATGACGATTTCGGTTTCGGCGATGAGAGCGAAACGCCGGACAGGATGGAAATGCAGGACGCGCTGGCGACGATCGCGCCTCTGTTCGCGGACCGCTAAACCGCGCGGCCCATGGCGCGCCCTTGCGCGTCGGGTCTCAGATTTTCCGCGGCGATCGGATAGACGCCTTCACCGCCCATGACCCAGGCGACGGGCTTTGAAAATAACGTCGCATACGCCGCATCGAGAATATTCAAACCGCCCGTATAGGCGCCCATGGCCGGCATAATCAGCCGGTCGGCGCTGCTCGCGAAACAGCGCCGGCGCAGCGTGCGCCCTTCGGCGGCGACACGCGCGCATGGATGCAGATGACCGGCGATTTCTCCGGGGGCGGCGCCCGCCTTCGGTTCGTGACGAAAGATGAGCCGGCCGATCCGGGTTTCAATGTCGCAGGCGCCCCTGAAGCGCGCCGGCGGTTCCGGATCGTGATTGCCGAGAATCCATAGCCACTCGGCTACGCCGGTCATGGCTTCCAGCGCCGATGCGTCTTCGTCAGTCATGCGCGCCTCCGCATACCGGTCATGGAAAGCGTCGCCCAGCGAAATCACCCGCCGCGGGCGATAACGCCGCATCAGCGCGCCAAGCCGCATGAGCGTCGTGCGCGTATCGTAAGGCGGCAGCATGACGCCCCGCGCGGCGAAGCTGGACCCCTTTTCAAAATGCAGATCGGAAACGATTAGTGTATCCTCGCGGCGCCAATAAAGGCCGCCAAGCGGATCGGGCGTGAGCGTTTCGCCATGAATAATAATTGTCGCCATAGCCTTTCTTTTGACAAGTTCACCGCAAAAGGCCAACTAAATTCAACCTCAATGTCGCGATACTTTTTCTGCTGGAAATGGTTTGCCCCCGACATCGCCGCGTGAAGGAATTCTCTTATGCGCCTCGCTCTTCTTGCTTTTTTCGCGCTTGCTTCCTGCTCCGCCGAGAAGGAGCCTGCGGAACCCGCCCCGGCCGATGTCCCCCTCGAAATGCGCGCCGATGCGCCGCCGCCGGTTCCGGTCTGGCCGGACGATACCGTTCCGTTCCGCTTTCGCAGCGAAGACGGGAGCTGGGGCGGCGCCGTGATCGGCCGGCTCATTTATCTCGACAGTCCGACTTCCGCCGGCTGGTATTCAAGCGCGGTCGTAACGAAAGAGATTCCGCCGGGCGGGACGATTTTGCGCACGGGCGCGATCACGCTGACCATTGAAGACGGCGGTTGCAATATCGGGCCGTTGCGGGAGAACCATCCCGACCGCGTTTTCGTCGACTGGGACGGCGGCCGCTTCGCCGGCTGCGGCGGGCGCATGGAAGGGCCGGAGGAAATCGCCGGGACGCACTGGAGCCTGATGGAGCTCGGCGGCGTGGAAGCGGCCGGACGCCCGCCCGCCGCGACGCTGACTTTCTCCGCAGACGGACGGACGGGCGGCACCATCGCCTGCAATGATGGCGGCCTCGATCTGTCATGGACCGCAGAAGGCGGCTTTTCACAAGACGGGGGCGAATTTGCACAAACCGCCATGGAATGCGCGGACCCGGAAGGCGAAGCGTTCGCCCGGCGCTTCTGGATGAAAATGGAAAGCGCCGCCCGCTGGCGGCGCAACGGCGGCGACCTTGTCATCAAGTTCGCCGACGGCGAAACCGCGCGGCTGGAATTTTTGCGTTAGACTGCGCAACCTGTCTTTTGTCACCGTGCGCTGCGCAGCATGAAATGCTGCGCAGCTGACACGGGGGCCCATAACAGAATCATAGGTTTTGGATCAGCGAAGCAGCATTCCCATGCTGCGTCGCATCAGCCGCTTTCAGTATTTCCTCCGTCGCGCCTAGCGCCAGTTCTGGACCAGCCAAGGCACGTTCGGCAACCCCCAAAGCGCAAACGCAGCGACAAGTAAAATCACTACGATCCAGCCAAATATGTTTTTTAAGGCTAGCGGCATTGTCGGCAAAAATCCGCCGAACGCGCCCAATATAAATCCCAACAATGGAAATAGGACGATATAAATGCTGAATACGGGATGATTGGCTGTCCAGAGAATCGCCGAACTCGCGCTGCAATTTTCAAATTCGTAAACAAAACATCCAGTGACATATGAGCCGAGCGACAATACGAGCTGGATTACGAGCATTCACGCCGCCCAAAAAAGACCTCGCGATAGTTTTATTCGCTTCACGATTTTCCCGATTTGAAGACAATACAAGCATTATGTTGTCTTAGGGAAGCGACGGCAAGAACCCGGAAGCCACGGCGTCAATGCTTCGTATTTCTTTGCAGCCCAGAAAGACAGGCGAGAACTCATTTCCCCATCGCGGTTTCGATGATCGCATCGGAGGCGGCTTTCAGCATTTCCTCCGTCGCTGATTTCGCGACCGTTTCCCGCCCGATTTCCAGCATCACCGGCACCGCCAGCGGCGAGACGCGGGTCAGCGGTGAATGCGCCACCCGACCCTTCGCGCGCTTCAGCATGGCTTGCAGACGCGCCAGATCCATGAAGCCGCCGGCGGCGTCATCCCACGCCGCGCGCAGCAATAGATGATCCGGCTCGTGCTCGCGCAACACATCATAAATAAGATCGGCGGAGAACGAGACCTGCCGACCGGTTTTCTCCTGACCCGGATATTTTTTCTCGATCAGTCCGGCGATGGTCGCGCAATTGCGGAATGTGCGTTTCATCACAATGGCGTCGGCGGTCCACTCTTCCAGATCGTCGCCGAGCATGTCCTCGTCGAACAGCGCCGCCATGTCGACATCGGCCATATCGCGCCGCGCCCAGACGGACAGGGCGTATTCGGTCGGCGCGAAACCGATGGGCTGTTTGCCAAGCCGTTCGAGCCTTCTCGTCACCAGCATGCCCAGCGTCTGGTGCGCCAGCCAGCCGTCGAACGGATAGCAGACAAGGAAATGCCGGTTGCTGTGCGGAAAGGTCTCCACAAGCAATTCGTCCGGTTTCGGAATATGCGCGACTTCGCGCTGTTTCTCCAGCCAGTCGCGCACCTGATCGGGATAAGCGCGCCAGCTCTCGGTGTCGTAGAGCATATGGCGCACGCGGTCGGCGAGATAGGTCGACCATGGAAACTTGTTGCCGCCCCATGCCGGCAGTTTCGGCGACTCGTGCACGGTGCGGGAGACAATCGCGTCA
Organism: Hyphococcus sp.; assembly: GCF_965228385.1. Taxonomy (GTDB): domain Bacteria; phylum Pseudomonadota; class Alphaproteobacteria; order Caulobacterales; family Parvularculaceae; genus Hyphococcus. Next base: position 1,653,192 of record NZ_OZ245810.1, read on the forward strand.
TTGCCTTCAATCCGTTCGAGTTTTAAAACCTCGCCTGCGAAATAAAACGCGTCGCCGATATTGATCGTCTCGAAGAACCATTCCTCCGCCTTGCCGAGCGTTCGGCCGGGCCGCTTGGGGCCTTTTTTACCCGCAAGGCGGATATTCATTTCGTGCGCGGCGGTGATTGTGCCGACATTCATTTTGTATTGCTGGACGGCGCGCTTGTCGCGCACGCGATAGGCGCCGTCCGCTGTTTTGACGATGCGCCGGTAACGCTCGTAATTTTTCAGCGCGTAGCCGCCGGTGGCGACGAACTGCACAGCGTCGTCGAAATCCTTTCGCGGCAAATCTGCATATGGCGATGCGGCGGTAATTTCCTTGTAAAGATTATCGGGATGAAAAGGTTCGGCGCAGGCCATGCCCAGAATATGCTGGGCGAGCACGTCGAGCGTTCCCTTTCGCGGCGGCTCGCCGTCGAGCGCGCCTTCCTCAATCGCCTGTTTCGCCGCGATGCATTCCAGCACTTCCATGCGGTTCGCCGGGGCCAGGAGCGCGCGCGACGGCTCGTTCATGCGGTGATTGGCGCGCCCGATGCGCTGGGTCAGGCGCGAGGCGCCTTTCGGCGCGCCCATCTGGATAACGAGGTCCACGTCGCCCCAGTCGATGCCAAGATCGAGCGTCGACGTGCACACCACCGCCCGCAACGCGCCTCTGGTCATCGCCGCTTCCACACGCCGGCGCTGTTCCACATCGAGAGAGCCGTGATGCAGCGCAATCGGCAGATTATCGTCATTCAGTTTCCAAAGGGAAGCGAAGGTAATCTCCGCCTGGCTGCGCGTATTGACGAAAACGAGCGTCAGGCTGGACTGGCGGATTTTTTCGTACACTTCCTGAAACGTATGCTTGCCGGAATGGCCGGACCAGGGAATGCGCTCTTCCGACATCAAGATGTCGACCTGCGGTGTCGCGCCGGATTCGCCGCGAATGAGTTTCGCCGATGTGGCGCCCTCTACGTTCTGCGGCGTCAGGTAGTCGATCAGGGGGCGCGCATCCGGAACGGTGGCGGAAAGCCCGCAAAAGCGCACCGCCGGGGCCAGCGTTCTCAGCCGCGCCAGCGCCAGCGACAATAAATGCCCGCGCTTGTTCGGAATGATCGCGTGCAGTTCGTCAAGAATGACGCGTTTCAGTCCTTTGAAATATTCCCGCGCGTCGGGCGACGCCAGAAGGATTGAGAGGCTCTCCGGCGTCGTCATCAGAATGTCGGGCGGCTTGATCTTCTGGCGCTGGCGGCGCGAGGCGGGCGTGTCGCCTGTGCGCGTCTCGATGCTGATATCGAGATCCATCTCACGGACCGGCGTTTCGACATTGCGGGCGACATCCACCGCCAGCGCTTTCAATGGCGAGATGTAAAGCGTGTGCAGGCCCCTCTCCTCGTTATGCCTGCGCGCGCTCAACTCCACGAGGCTCGGCAAAAACCCGGCGAGCGTCTTGCCGCCGCCGGTCGGCGCAATCAGCAGGAAGGAATGACCCAGCCGGTCCGCTTCCAGGCATTCTAGCTGGTGCGCGCGCGCTTGCCATCCGCGCGCGGCGAACCATCCAGAAAAAGCGGGCGGCAATTGCGTCGCCGGTGAAGAAACGCCATCGGGCATAAAAAGACTATAAGCAGGCGGAAGGCTTGAACCAAAGCCGAACTTTGTTTCCGGGTTTTTGTTCCTATCTGTTGCAAATGCAGTTCGACGCGCTTCTCCATCCGACGCCGAAGGGGCTTTATTGTCCGCCGGGCGATTTTTACGTCGATCCGGTCGCGCCGGTCGCGCGCGCCGTCGTCACCCACGGGCACGCCGATCATGCGCGGGCCGGCCACGGCGCCGTCCTGGCGACGCCAGAGACCATCGCCATCATGGGCGCGCGCTATGGGGAGGCGTTTACGCCCGGCCCGCAATCGGCGCGATATCACGACAGAACGGCGATCAATGATGTGAACGTCACGCTCGTTCCCGCAGGCCACGTCCTGGGCTCGGCGCAAGCGGTGATCGAAAGCGGCGGAACGCGCATTGTCGTTTCCGGCGATTACAAGCGCCGCGAAGACCCGACCTGCCCGCCGTTCGAAGTCGTCCCATGCGACGTTTTCATTTCCGAAGCGACGTTTGCGCTGCCGGTCTTCAAACATCCCGAAACCGGCGGCGAAATCAGGAAATTGCTGGCGTCGGTCAAACAGTTCCCTGAGCGCACGCATGTCATCGGCGCTTACGCCCTCGGCAAGGCGCAGCGCATTATCTGTGAGCTGCGCCGCGAAGGCTATGACGACGCGGTCTTTATTCACGGCGCGCTGCAAAAGCTTTGCGGCCTTTACGAAGCGCATGGCGTGTCCCTCGGGCCGCTGGAACCGGCGACGATTGAAAACCGGGGCGCCAAACAGGAATTTGCAGGCCGTATTGTGATTGCGCCGCCGTCCGCCATACAGGACCGCTGGGCGCGCCGCTTCGCCGACCCGCTGCCGGTCTTCGCCAGCGGCTGGATGCGCATACGCCAGCGCACGCGCCAGCGCGGCGTTGAGCTGCCGCTGATCATTTCCGATCACGCCGACTGGGATGAATTGACCGGCACGATCCGCGAAATCGGCCCGGAGGAACTCTGGATCACACACGGGCGCGAGGACGCCCTGATGCGCTGGGCGGAACTGGAAGGGATGAAGGCGCGGCCCTTGCGCCTTGTCGGTTACGATGACGAGAACGAGTGATGGAGCAATTCTCAGCACTCCTCGACCGCCTGGTCGTCACGCCGCAACGCAATGGCAAATTAAAACTGATCGCTGATTACTGCGCCTCGGCGCCGGACCCGGACCGGGGCTTCGCCATCGCCGCCATGACCCGCGACCTCGATATTCCATCAATCAAGCCGGCGATGCTCCGTTCCCTGATCGGCGAGCGCATGGACGAGGCGCTGTTTGCGATTTCTTACGACTATGTGGGCGACCTGGCGGAAACGATTGCCCTCGCCTGGCCGGAAAAGCGCGGCGCCAACCGCACGCCGCCCCTGTCCGAAGTTGTGGAGACACTGCAATCAGCGAGCCGTACGGAAGGTCCGCGCATCATCGAAACCTATCTCGACGCGCTGGACCCGGCGGCGCGCTGGGCGCTCCTCAAACTTGTCACCGGGGGCCTGCGCATCGGCGTTTCCGCGCGCCTCGCCAAAACCGCCCTGGCGCAATTCGGCGGCGTCGACGTCACCGAAATCGAGGAACTCTGGCACGGCATGTCGCCGCCATACGAAGAATTGTTCGCCTGGCTGGAAGGCCGCGCGGAAAAACCGGTCAATGCGGCGGCGGCGCCGTTTCGCCCCGTCATGCTGGCGCATCCGATCGATGCGGAAAAGGATCTTCCCGGCGTCACGCCGCAGGAATTTGTCGCGGAGTGGAAATGGGACGGCATTCGCGTGCAGGCGGCGAGTGAAAACGGCGCGCGCCGGCTTTATTCGCGCACTGGCGACGATATCGGCAAAGCTTTCCCGGATATTCTGGAGGCGATGGATTTCAACGCCGCCATTGACGGCGAATTGCTGGTCTACGACCCGGCCAGCGAAGATTACGCCGTGCAGCCGTTCGGCGAATTGCAGCAGCGGTTAAACCGCAAGACTGTTTCGAAAAAACTGCTCGCATCGCATCCGGCGTTTATCCGCGCCTATGATATTCTTGAGTGGAACGGCGAGGATTTGCGCAAGTTGCCCTTTAGCGAACGGCGCGCGCGTCTGGAACAATTTTTCGCGGACATCGCTTCGGACCGTTTCGACCTGTCGCCGCTTGTGCGGTTTGAAACGACCGATGAATTGCGCGAGGCCCGCGCCAATCCTTCACACAAGGCGATTGAAGGCCTGATGTTGAAACGCAAATCCGCGATATATGTTCCCGGGCGCCCCAAGGGCGAATGGTGGAAATGGAAACGCGATCCTCACCTCATTGATGCTGTCATGATGTATGCGCAGCGCGGCCATGGGAAACGGTCGAGTTTCTATTCCGATTACACTTTCGGCGTTTGGCGGGATGATGAAATCGTGCCGGTCGGCAAGGCCTATTTCGGGTTTACCGATGAGGAACTGAAAGCGCTCGACAAGTTCGTCCGCGACAACACCACCGACCGCTTCGGTCCCGTGCGGCAGGTGGCGTTCGGCGAGGACGGGGGACTGGTCCTTGAAATCGCGTTCGAAGGGCTGAACCGCTCAAAGCGCCATAAATCCGGCGTCGCCATGCGTTTCCCGCGCATTCACCGCATCCGGTGGGACAAGCCGGCGCGCGAAGCGGACCGTCTGGAAACGCTGGAAGCGATGCTGCCCGAATAAAAAAGCCGGCGAAATTTTCCCGCCGGCTTTTCACGATATATACGAGCGATTTTTTAACCTGCCTGCGACGTTGCAGGCTCCCCGCGCACATTTGCCGGCGGTTCTTTTTTCGTCGCCGCAACCGCGTGACGCAAAGCGTCAATACGATTTTCATATTGAGCGCCGGCCGGCAGACAATGATCCGCGTTCAGGCCGGACAGGACATCGCGAACCTTGTCGCTCATGCCGGTAACATAAACGGTCTTGCCGGCCTGGCGCGCATCGCACGCAATCGTTTCAACGGCGCGCGCCGCGGAAACATCGATGAAAGGCACGCGCGAAAAGTCGAGTATTATGGCGCTGGCGTTATTTTTCACGCGTTCGCGGACCCGATGACCGAGATCGGCCGCGGCGCCGAAACTGAGCGGTCCGCCAAAATCGAACATGGTGACGCGGCCTTTTGATTCAGCCAGCAGTTCGCGCTCTTCGGGGGACGTCACTCTCGGGCGCGCCTCGCCAAACGAGGCGAGTTGGTCGTCGGCCATTTTCTTCACAAAAGCCAATGCGGCGAGAACAACGCCAGCAGCGACGGCCGTGATCAGATCGACGAAAACGGTCAGACCAAGCACCAGCGCCATCAAGGCCAGATCCCAGCGCGGACCTTTATGCGCGCGTTTCAGATAAGCGAAATCGACGATGTCGTACCCGACTTTTACAAGGATGCCCGCCAGCACCGCATGGGGGATTTGCGATGCAAGGGGCGCCAGGCTGATGACGACAGCGAGCAGGAGCAGCGCATGCAGCATGCCGGAAATTTTCGTTTGTCCGCCAGTGCGAATATTCACGACCGTGCGCATGGTCGCCCCGGCGCCCGGTATCGCGCCAAAAAAGCCTGCGATGGTGTTGCCGACGCCCTGACCGATCAATTCTCGATCTGAGTTATGACGCGTCCGCGTCATGTTGTCGGCCACGAGCGAGGTCAGCAGCGAGTCGATGGCGCCCAGAACGGCGAGAATGAACGCGGCTTCAAGGACAATCAGAAATGTTTCCTGGCTGAAAGCCGGCATGATGAAAGACGGAAACCCTGTCGGGATGTCGCCGAGAATGGGCGCGCCTTTTACAACGAGGCTTATCAATGTGCCGATAATCAGCGCCGCCAGCGCGCCGGGCACATATTTACCCCAGGATTTCGGCCATGCGAAAATGATCGCCAAAGTCAATGCGCCAATCGCGAGCGCGGCGAAATTCGGGTCCATGACCGCCTCAGGGATAGCCTTCAGCGCCGGAATCGTGCCGCCGCCTTCCGGCTCATGACCGAATAGCCGCGAGAGCTGCAACGCGATGATGATACAGCCGATACCGCTCATGAAACCGGAAATGACCGGATACGGAACAAGGCGGATATACTGGCCGAGCTTAAAAACACCGAACAGTATTTGCAAAATCCCGGCTAGCACAACGGCGCCGAAAACAAGCGCCGGACTACCGCCCAGCGAAGCGTAAACGCCGGCGAAAACGACCACCATCGGCCCGGTCGGACCGGAAACCTGCGAGCCCGTTCCGCCGAACAGGGCTGCAAAGAAGCCTACGAAAATCGCGCCCCACAAACCAGCTATGGGCCCGGCGCCGGAAGCTTCGCCAAAAGCGAGCGCCAGCGGCAGCGCAACAACACCGGCGGTCAGGCCGCCAAAAATATCGCCGCGCAAATTAGATAGATCAAAAAAAGACGCACGCTTATCGGAAGCGTTATTCATCGCCATGAGAGGACTCCAGAATGTAAATTAAATCAGGTCGTATTCGCTTAAGCCGCGCAGCCGCCGCTCGCGAGCTTGGCCATCTCCGCCGCATAGCGCACGTCGACAGGCAGGAACTTGTCTTCCTGGCTGTCATAGGCTGTGACGCCGCCGGACTTGATGTCGTAAACCCAGCCATGCAGCTGGACATCGCCGGTCGCCAGCGCCATGGCGACTTTCGGATGCGTCTTCAGATGCTGCAACTGAAGTACAACATTCTGCTCCAGCAGTAATTTCATCCGTTCCTGATCGCCGAGGTCTTTTCCCTTGGCGTTTACGATTTCCACAGCGGCTTTTGAATATCCGAGCCATTCCCTGACATGCGGCAGCTCGTTCAGCCCCTCAGGGTTCATGGCGCCTTTCATGGCGCCGCATTCAGTATGGCCGCAAATCACAATATGCGGAACTTTCAGCGCCGCCACGGCGAATTCAATCGCGGCGGTGACGCCGCCCGTGTGGCTCGTATGCGGCGGCACGATATTGCCGGCGTTGCGAACGATAAAAAGGTCGCCCGGCTCGGATTGCGTGATCATCGCCGTTTCAATGCGCGAGTCCGAACAGGTGATGAAAAGCGCTTCAGGTTCCTGGCCTTTGCTCAGCTGCTCAAACAGTTCTTTTTTCTGCGGGTAAACTTCATTTTGAAAACGTACGACGCCAGCGGCGAAACGGGGCATTATTGACTCCATCAGGGGGTGACAGTTTTGGACGGCGCCGACCAAAGGCGCCGCGCTTGTTTAATGCTGGATTTGGCGGGTCCGTTGACGCGGCCCTCCACGAAATCCAGTCCATCGACGATCCAGCCGGCGATTTCCGGCTGGGTGAGGTGGTAGAAATGATGCCGCCCGTCCCTGCGCTCTTCTACGAGCCGGTGCGCGCGCATGAGGCTGAGATGCTGCGACACGCGCGCGCCCGGCAGATCAAGCGCCTTCGCGAGCGTGTTGACATCTTTCTCGCCGGATCGCAGTTCCTCGATCATCCGGATGCGATCCGGATGGGCGATGATCTTGAAGATCTCGGCCAGTTCCCTGGCCACAACGTGTCGGCCCGGCATCACATTTCTCCCATAAACGCGGCGGGTGAAAAACCATAGCCAGTGTAGCATGAATTTCCGCCCTTCGCGCATCTTCATATCTGCAAGATCATGCAGATGTGCAGCCATGTAGAACGCGCGGGCGCCTTTTCAAGACCCCGCACGCCGATTTTTTGAACGGACCGGCGCAAGGGCGGTTCGCTTCGCCGCAAGCGCCTCGTCTTGAGCCATGCCCGAACTAGGGTTCCATGACCCGGTAAGGAGATCATTCATTGAAAACTGCTTTTGTCGCTTCAGCGTTCGTCCTTTCAGTTTGCGCAAACGCCTCTGCGGAAACCACGCCTGACAGAAAGGCGGACGAAGCCGCGCTATCGACGATTAAACTCGAAACCTGGCCAGAATTTTTCAGGACTCAGGACGCTGACGGGCTTGGCGCTTTCCTCGACCCGGCTTTCGTGATCATCGGGCCGGACGGCGCGCTTACAACACGCAGCGAAACGCTCGATGGCGTGCGCGCCGCGCCATGGACGCCGTCGAACTTTCGATACGAGATCGGATCGTTTGCATGGCTCAACGACAATCTCGTCATCATTGTCGGAAAAGGAAACAGCGATCGCGAGGATGACGAGGGCCGGCCATGCGCGCATTCCTATACGTCATCAAACCTGCTGGAGCGCGCGCCCGATACGCCAACGGGCTGGCGCGCCCTTTCCAGCCACGTTTCCAACGTACAATGCAAAGCTGACTGACTTTATATCGTCAGGAAAAGAAAAAGGCGGCGGTCGCCCGCCGCCTATGGGTCAAGGAACCGCCAGCCGGTCGCCTAAAGGTTCTGCGCGCCAACCATGGCGAAGAGCATCGGAATGGACAGAACCGTATTTGTTCTGGAAAACAGCATCGCCTTTTTCGCGGACGCTGCTTTCGCCTCCGGCGCAAGATCCGGATGTTTGTTGTCAATGTTGAGGGCCTTGATCTGGTTCGGCCAGATGATGAACCAGACGTTGAACCACATGATCGCGCCGAGCCACATGCCGATGCCGATCAGAACATGATTGCGCACGAAGCCTTCCGCCAGCCCGAATGTGAGCGCGTTCAGGATGTAGCCGTTCATCGCCGCCACAATGAGGCCGGTGACGATCGTCGACATGGCGCCCCAGCGGAACCACCACAACGCTTTCGGGGCGATGTGTTTGCCGATGGCTGGTTTTTGTTCATCGGGGATCGCCGGCATCGTCGGGATCTGGACGAAGTTGAAATACCACAACAGGCCGATCCACATGACGCCCGAGAGAACGTGCAGCCAGCGGAAAAAGAAAGCCCAGTAGGAATGTCCGAAACCGCCGCCCCAGACCGCATAAAGAACGACCAGCAGCGCAGCGAGCACGACGCCGGTAATCACTGCATTGCGCAAATTCGTCAGTAAACCCGTCATTGTTACGTCTCCTCTTGTTTTTTTATTTTCAGGAAAAACGCAACGCCCCGGATAGACGGCGCATCAAATAAAAGACGCCTCTATATCCCGTAATTTAGAGCGCGAATCGGGCCGTAAGCGCAATATGTCTTGTTTTCGAATTTTAGCGGCGATGACGCCTTACCTCGCCGCATAGCGCTTGCTAAATAAAATCAAGGCTGGATTCGCCCGCAATGTGTATGTTTTCCGGCCCCTGCGGAGCGTTCAAACCAGGAAAACGAGAGATCCGGAACGAAAGGCTATCTGAGTGATTGACGCCGTAAATGTAGCGATTTTGGTCGGCGCCAGCCTTATTGTCCTCAGTACTTTCACGAGCCTGATTTCCCAGCGGATCGGCGCCCCGTTACTGCTTGTTTTTCTCGGCGTCGGTCTGTTGGCGGGTGAGGACGGCCTTCTCGGCATTGAATTCAACAGTGGCGGCTCCGCGTATTTCGTCGGATCGCTGGCGCTGGCGATCATTCTATTCGACAGCGGGTTCGATACGCCGCTGCGCAGTTATCGTATCGCCGCCGCGCCCGCCCTGACGCTGGCCACATTCGGCGTTGTGCTCACAGCGACGTTTGTCGGATTGTTTGCGCACCTGCTCTTTGGTCTGAGCCTTGTGGATGGTTTATTGCTCGGCTCGATCATCGCATCAACCGACGCGGCGGCCGTTTTCTTCCTGATGCGAGTCGGCGGACTGAAATTGCGCGACAGGGTCAAGGCGACTTTAGAGGTCGAATCCGGCGCCAACGACCCCATGGCGATTTTTTTAACCACCGTTTTCGTTGAATTGTCCGTCACCCAGAACGATCCCGGTTTCGGCTTCAACTTTCAGTTTATAGCGGAATTTATTCAGCAAATTGGCTTGGGCCTTTTCATCGGCGTTGTTGGCGGTCTCGCGATCGCCGCCATGTTAAACCGCATGCGCGCCCTGGATGCGGGGTTGTTTCCAATCGCCGGACTGGCCGGCGCGCTGGTTATTTTTTCGGCCTGCGGTTTGCTCGGCGGCAGCGGGTTTCTCGCCGCCTATGCCGCGGGCGTCGTCGCCGGCAATCGGCAAATCGTTTACGCCCATCGTCTCAGGCGATTTCATGTGGGGATGACCTGGCTCGCGCAGATCGGCATGTTCCTGACCCTCGGACTGTTGGCGACGCCTTCGGAATTCGGAAGCGTTTTCATTCCCGCCCTCGCTTTGGCGGTCATTCTGATCGTGTTCGCCCGTCCCCTGGCGGTCTGGCTGTGCCTGACGCCGTTCGGATTCAAATGGCGCGAGAAAATGTTTGTCGGATGGGTCGGTCTGCGCGGCGCGGTGTCGATCCTGCTCGCCATTCTTCCGGGCCTTGGCGGAGTGGATAATGGCGATGTGTTTTTCAACATCATTTTTATCATGGTGCTGTCCTCCCTGCTCATACAGGGATGGACCATCAACATATCGGCTCAGATCCTCAACATGATCTCGCCGCAGGAGCCGGGCCTTGTGGATCGGGTTGAACTTGAATTACCGGGGGGCGGCGAGCTTGAACTGATCGGCTATCGCATTCATCCGGAAAGTACGATCGCGAAAGGAGAGCGCGTGCCGCGATGGGCGCGTCCTGTCCTGATCCTGCGCAACGGACGGCCCTACACCATACACAATGCGAGCGGGCTGCAAGCCGAAGACCGCGCCTATCTGTTTTCGTCGCCCCGCCAAACCACATTGCTCGATGATATTTATGCAAAGCCGCATGAATCGAGCAGCGCTGAACAACATGGCGATTTTCAACTGGATGGGTCAACCAGCCTGAACGCCTTTCTGCATCAATACGGGCTGCCCTATTTCGCCAGCGACAAGGCGCTGTCCATCGCCGATTATCTCGCCCGTGAGCTTGGGGGCGAACCCGTGATCGGCGACCGCGTCAATATCGGACCCATCGATATCGTTGTGAATGCGCTGGATGATGAAGGACAGGCGAGCCTAGTCGGGCTCATCATCGATCCGGCGACGAAATCCCGGTCGGCTCAGGCCCGGCTTATCGCGGGCGCGTTAAAACAGTTTCTGCGACAATTGAAAGGCCGTTTTTACACGCTGTTCGATCGCGGCAAACAGGATCGCGCGCAGTAGATTGCGCTTAGTCATCTGCTCTTACGCCGTTGACGAACACCTCGCCGCCGCCATGGCGTATCATTCGGCCGTTAATCTGATCGACGCGGACTTCCGATGAGCCATAAAGCTTCAATTCGGGCTGGGTTACAGCGCCGCCAAAGAAAATCGCGCCCGACCCGTCGATAAAAGCGCGCAGCTTGTCAGCCGTACCGGCCTTTACGGCGACGGCGCCGGAACCCGCGATCCGCACCGTCATGGGACCGTCAAGCCGCGCGGCGCGGACAAGCCCGGACCCCGCAATCGAAATATCGAGCATGCCGTCAATGTCGCCGAGAATGACGTCGCCAGGGCCGGCCACATCCACGTCCACCATCGCGGCGTTCCCGACCCGCAAGTCGGCGTCGCCGGAAACGTCTATCTCCAGCCCGGCCTTGACCTCGCCCATGACCAGCCGCGAGCCGTGGATAATATTGATCACCGCCTCATCGACATCGCTTGTTTCTCCGTATACGAAGCAGGAATCGAGATGCAGCGCGCCGGCCAGCCGCTCCATGGACAGTTTTATCCGCGCATCGATAAACTCCACATCGCCTTCGTAAGGCATGGAGACCTCGATCGTCGGATAATCCCGGAAAAGCTCTTCATCCAGCGGTTCGCCGGTTGTGGTTTCGCGTGTGGCGCGCGCGTCGAACGTTCGGGTGATCCGCCGGTCGCAACAATCGAGCCCTTCCTCTTCCTTCCACGGCTCCATCACGACTGTGACGAGACCGTCCTGTTCCTCGATCTGGACCTGCCGGTACGTCCCGCCCTGACGGACAACGATATCCATTTCGTCGCCGCTGGTGGTTTTGATCTCAACCGCGCCGGTAATGTCCCGAAACGAGATTTTTGAAGCCGCGAATGTTTCGGCGCCCGCAATCCCGCCAAGGACCGAAAGACCGGCCAGACACACCGCCGCCGGGCGGATCATTTGCAACAATAGAGAAATAGCGGGCATGGGTGTCACCTGTACTCTGAACGCGCCGATATTAACCTTTAACACAACATAACTCAGCAAAAACCGCGCCGTTCGGCGCAATTTTAACATTTCCCGCTCCCTCATTCACAAAATCGGCGCTCCTGCGTATAGGTCAGGCATGTGGGACACACTTTTAATGAATGCGTGTTTGGCGACGCTGAAGGGCGGCGCGCCATACGGGCTTATCAGCGAGGGCGCCGTTGGAATCGCCGATGAAAACATCGTCTTCGCCGGCCCCGCCAGAGATCTGCCCGGCCAGCCTGATGCGCTGGCGCGCAACGTCATTGACCTTGACGGCGCGCTGGTGACGCCGGGCCTGATCGATTGCCATACGCATCTGGTCTACGCCGGCGACCGGGCGCGCGAGTTTGAGGCGCGACTTGTGGGTAAATCCTACGAAGAGATCGCGCGCGAGGGCGGGGGTATTCTCTCCACCGTGAACGCAACACGTGCGGCGAGCGAAGACGCGCTCGTCGAAGCCGCCCTTCCCCGTCTCGACGCGCTGCTCGCGGAAGGCGTGACGACGATCGAGATTAAATCCGGTTACGGACTGGATACGCAAACCGAGTTGAAAATGCTGCGCGCGGCGCGCCGTCTTGCAGACGAAAGAAATGTACGCGTCAAGACCACGCTTCTGGCGGCGCACGCCGTACCGCCGGAATTCAAAGACCGTCCGGATGATTATATCGCCCTCGTTTGCGACGAAATTTTAACCGAAGCCGCGCAGCAAGAACTAGCTGACGCAGTTGACGGTTTTTGCGAGGGAATCGGTTTTTCGCGCGCGCAGATAGAGCGTGTTTTTGAAAAAGCGGTATCGCTCGGGCTTTCCGTAAAACTTCACGCCGAACAGCTTTCCGACCTTGGCGGCGCGGTCATGGCGGCGCGCTACGGCGCTTTATCCGCCGATCATCTGGAATATCTGAAACCGGAGGACGCCGCCGCGCTCGCAGATGCGGGGACTGTCGCGGTGCTGTTGCCCGGCGCATTCTATTATTTGCGCGAGACCAGAATGCCGCCCATGGAGGCCTTGCGGGAAGCGGGCGTTCCCATGGCGCTCGCCACGGATTGCAATCCCGGCACGTCGCCGCTGACTTCCCTTTTATTGGCCATGAATATGGGCTGCACCTTGTTTCGCATGACGCCGGAAGAGGCGCTGGCCGGCGTCACCCGCAATGGCGCAAAGGCCCTGGGGGTTGACGCCAACGCGGGAACCATCGAGACCGGAAAGCGCGCCGACCTTTGCGTCTGGCGCGCCAGACACCCTTCTGAACTAAGCTATACTATCGGCCATAACCCGCTGAAAATGCGTATCTTTAATGGACACTTATGAGCATTAGCCTGACCCCCGGATCGGTGAGCCTCGAAACACTGGAAGCCGTTTACCGGGGCGGCGAACCCGCGGCGCTCGACCCCGCCTGTCATGCCGCTATCGAGCGCTCGGCGGCGATTTTATCAAAGGCCGCGACAGGCGACGAACCCGTTTACGGCGTCAACACCGGCTTCGGGAAACTCGCCAACAGGCGCATCGCGCCGGAAGATGTCGAAACGCTGCAGCGCAATCTGATCCTTTCTCATTGCGCAGGCGTTGGCGAGCCGTTCGATATTCCAACGACGCGCCTCATCATGGCGTTGAAACTGATCTCTCTGGGACGCGGCGTTTCGGGCGTTTCCATGAACGTCATCCGTCAGCTCGAACACATGCTGGAACGCGACGTCACGCCGGTGATCCCCTGTCAGGGTTCCGTCGGCGCATCCGGCGACCTGGCGCCGCTGGCGCATATGGCGGCGGCCATGATGGGCGCAGGCGAAGCCTGGTATCGCGGTGACCGTATGCCCGCGAAAAACGCGCTCGCCGCGGCGAACATGAAACCGTTAGCGTTAGGCGCAAAAGAAGGGCTCGGCCTGATCAACGGCACGCAGGTTTCAACCGCGCTGGCGCTCACCGGATTGTTCGATGCGTGGCGCGCAGCCCAGTCAGCGCTCGTCACCGGCGCCATGTCCACGGATGCGGCCATGGGATCGGCGGCGCCGTTCCGCGATGAGATTCATTCGTCACGCGGCCATCAGGGCCAGATCGACGCCGCCGCTTTTTTACGCGCGGTGATGGACGGCTCGGAAATTCGCGAAAGCCACCGCGAAGGCGACGAGCGCGTGCAGGACCCCTATTGCATCCGCTGCCAGCCGCAGGTGATGGGCGCGTGTATCGACTTGCTCAGGCAAGCGGCGAAGACGCTGGAAATCGAGGCCAACGCCGCCACCGACAACCCGCTGGTGTTCGAGGACGGCTCCATTGTTTCCGGCGGCAATTTCCATGCGGAGCCTGTCGGTTTCGCCGCCGACCAGATCGCGCTCGCCATCGCCGAAATCGGCTCGATTGCCCAGCGCCGCATTGCGCTGATGGTCGACCCGACATTGTCCCACGGCCTGCCGGCGTTTTTGACGCCCGAACCGGGCCTCAATTCAGGTTTCATGATCGCCGAAGTCACGTCCGCCGCGCTGATGAGCGAGAACAAGCAGCGCGCCAACCCCTGTTCAACGGATTCAACGCCGACCTCCTGCAATCAGGAAGACCATGTTTCCATGGCGTGCCATGGCGCGCGCCGGCTCGGGCCCATGAACGAAAACCTCATGCGCATCATCGGCATCGAATTGCTCACCGCCGCACAGGGCGTTGAGTTTCGCAAACCGTTAAAGACAAGCCCGGCGTTGCAGGACGTGATTGCGAAACTGCGCGAACATATCCCGGCGCTCGAAGCGGATCGTTTCATGGCGGATGATTTGAGAAAGGCGGGTGAGATGGTTGCGGGGGGTAATGTTATTAGCTCGACAATAGAGAAGCTGTCATCACCGGGCTTGTCCCGGTGATCCAGACTGGATTGCCGGCATAAAGCCGGCAATGACAAGGAGAGACCATGACCAATCCACGCCATAACAAACGAGACGTGCGCAGCCCTCGCGGGGATCAGATCACCGCAAAACACTGGGCCACCGAAGCGCCCATGCGCATGCTGATGAACAATCTCGACCCGGACGTCGCCGAAAACCCGCATGAGCTTGTGGTCTATGGCGGGATCGGCAGGGCTGCGCGCACCTGGAGCGATTTCGACAAGATCGTTGCGACGCTGAAAGATTTGGAAGAAGACGAAACCCTGTGCGTGCAATCTGGTAAACCTGTCGGCGTTTTCAAAACCCACAAGGACGCGCCGCGCGTATTGATCGCCAATTCCAATCTCGTGCCCCACTGGGCGACCTGGGATCATTTCAATGAACTTGATAAGAAGGGCCTGATGATGTACGGCCAGATGACGGCCGGCTCGTGGATTTATATCGGGTCGCAGGGCATCGTTCAGGGTACGTATGAAACCTTCAAGGAGGCGGGCCGCCAGCATTTTGGCGGCGACCTTTCCGGCAAATGGATATTGACCGCCGGGCTCGGCGGCATGGGCGGGGCGCAGCCGCTCGCCGCCGTTCTCGCCGGGGCGTCATGTCTCGCCGTTGAATGCAACGAAGATTCCATCGATTTTCGCCTACGCACCAAATATGTGGACGAAAAAGCAACGTCCCTCGACGAGGCGCTTGAGATGATCGCGCGCTGGACAAAAGCCGGCGAAGCGAAATCCGTCGGCCTTCTCGGCAACGCTGCGGATGTTTTTCCCGAACTCGTCAAGCGCGCCAAAGAAAACCCGCAATGGAAACCCGACATCGTCACCGACCAGACATCGGCCCATGACGTTGTTAACGGCTACCTGCCGCAGGGCTGGAGCGTGGCGGAATGGAAAGAAAAACGCGAGAGCGCGCCGAAAGACGTAGAGGCCGCCGCGCGCAAGTCCATCAAGGTGCACGTGCAGGCAATGCTCGACTTTTGGAACGCCGGCGTGCCCACCCTCGATTACGGCAACAACATCCGTCAGGTGGCGAAGGAAGAAGGTCTCGAAAACGCGTTCGACTTTCCGGGATTTGTGCCGGCTTATGTGCGACCGCTTTTCTGCCGGGGCGTCGGGCCGTTCCGCTGGGCGGCACTTTCCGGCGACCCGGAAGACATCTACAAGACCGATGCGAAAGTGAAGGAGCTGATCCCCGACGATCCGCATCTGCATAACTGGCTCGACATGGCGCGCGAGCGCATCGCGTTTCAGGGCTTGCCGGCGCGCATCTGCTGGGTCGGTCTCGGCCAGCGCCACCGGCTGGGGCTCGCTTTCAACGAGATGGTGAAATCAGGCGAGCTTTCAGCGCCAGTCGTCATCGGCCGCGATCATCTGGATTCCGGTTCTGTCGCATCACCCAACCGGGAGACCGAAGCCATGAAAGACGGCTCCGATGCGGTTTCCGACTGGCCCTTGTTGAACGCGCTCCTCAATACCGCTTCCGGCGCCACCTGGGTCTCGCTGCATCATGGCGGCGGGGTCGGCATGGGCTTTTCCCAGCATGCGGGCATGGTGATCTGCGCCGACGGCACAGACGATGCCGCACGGCGGCTGGAGCGGGTTTTGTGGAACGACCCCGCCACCGGGGTCATGCGCCATGCGGACGCCGGATATGAAATCGCCAGAGAATGCGCCCGAGAACACGGCCTTGACCTGCCCGGGCTTCACGAATAGCGGCGGTAAGGCCCGCCGGCCTTTACATTCCGGCTTCCGGCCCCAATTTGCCGATTGCTAATCGCCCGGTTTCGGGGGATAAATATGGCCGTTTTGTGACATGTTGCATCGGCGCGGCTTCCGGCGCCGGTGTTTCTCGTGTTCGAGAGGCTGGGTGCAGCGCACGCCGATTTGTGCGCGGTTTCCGGACCGGCAGAAAGCATTAAGCAGTTTTGGCGTATGACCGTCGCCAGAGCGTAATATAGAGTCCGTTGCGATGTCGACCGCGTCGATGATTATCAATTCCAAGAGCACACGCAGCCCTCTGCTTGCGGATGATCTGTTATATGTCACCAAGCGCCATGACGACATTCGCCCCTATGTGCTCGAGCATATCAGCGACCTCGACCCGGCGCTCGACGACATTGAAAAAGGCGACTCCAATACGCTGATCCTCGCTGGCGGCGACGGCACGATGCAGGCTACGATCACCAGCGCCATCAACAAACGCCGCTTTCACGATCAGCCAAACTATGTGGCCCTGCCCTGCGGCATGACCAATGTCATCGCCAATGATTGCGGCCTGCATGGACCGCCCGCGACGTCGCTTGATAATTTCCTCTGGCGGCGCGGTCGCGGCGAAATCAAGCGCGTCGAGAGACCCTTGATCGGCATGCAGCTCTCCGAACGGCAGGAAGCCATTTACGGTTTCTTTCTGGGCGCCGGGCTTTTCCATACGGCCGTCCAGTTCAGCCGGCAGAAAGTGCAAAAAATCGGCGCGCGACGGTCCATGGCCGTTGCGCTGAGCACCGCCGCCTTCATTTTAAAAACCGCGTTCGATAAATCGGAAGAGGGAACGCCCCTGCCCGCAAGACTTCGCGGCGAAGACGGCGACTATATCGATCGCGACCTGTCGATTATTCTGATGACGACCCTGAACAGCCTTTCGGCGGGCATTTTCCCGTTCTGGGGAGACGGCCAGGCGCCGATGAATGTGACGGCGATTGACTATCCGCGCAAAAACCTTCTCTGGGCGGCGCTGAATATCCTCACCAACCGGCATCCGAAATGGCTGAAAGATTCTGGATACCATAGCTGGAACAGCGATGTGCTGCGGCTTCGCTTCGACGGGCCAATTGTCTTCGACGGGGAAATTTTCCATACCAATCCGGAAGAAGACCTGATCTTGAAGGTCTCCGAAAAAGCCGCATTCCTGGTTTAATGCATGACGGGACCGAGACCGGACGGCGCGAATATTCGCCGCTGGAGCAGTTGCGCTCGCATGTGCGCGACGTCTCTGCGCCGGCGCTCGCCGAACCTGCAAAAATCCTGCTCGATGCGTTGCTGGAGAAATATCCCGGCGCCGCAGCGCTTTTTTATGGTTCCGGCGCAAGCGTATCGTCGCTTGAGAACCCCGCCGACATCGTGTTCGATTTTTACCTGATCGGCGAAAGCTACAAGAGTTTGTATACGTCGCGCGCATTGCAGATGGCCAACCGGTTGCTGCCGCCGAATGTATTTTATCTTGAAACGCCGTCGCCATACGGAACATTGAGAGCGAAATACGCTGTGCTTTCGCTACGGCATTTTGAACGGCTCGTCAGTAAACAAACCTTTCATTCGTATTTCTGGGCGCGGTTTGCGCAGCCGATACGCATTTACGATC
Organism: Hyphococcus sp.; assembly: GCF_965228385.1. Lineage (GTDB taxonomy): Bacteria > Pseudomonadota > Alphaproteobacteria > Caulobacterales > Parvularculaceae > Hyphococcus. The sequence continues at coordinate 1,671,108 of NZ_OZ245810.1, forward strand.
CGGCCGGGCGCATGCAAGCGCGGCTGGAAACGGCGCTGGCGCAGGCCATAACAAGCTTTTGCCGCGCCAGCGCCGGATTGGCGAGCGCGCCTTTTACGGCGCGAGAATTGTGGCTTGCCGGGCTCGGCGCTTCCTACAAGGCGGAATTACGCGCTGAGGATACGACCCGCGCCGCCCGGCTTATCGACAATTACGGCGACTGGGCGGTTCAGGTGACGCCGCCGGCGCTCGCCGCCGCCGGTCTCAGCCCGCAAGAAGAAAACCTCAAAAGTTCTTTATCCCGCCAGCCGCCGCGTTGGCGGACAAAATTCGCCTGGCGGTTGCGCGCGCTCGCAGGCGCGGCGCTTTCCGTGCTTCGGCTGCTGAAAGGGGCGAAAACCTTTAACGGCGGGATTGATTATATCGCCTGGAAAATCCATCGCCATAGCGGCGTCGATGTGGAAATTACCGAGTGGGAGCGCCGTCACCCCATGCTGGGCGCGCCCGGCGCGGCGTGGCGGTATTACAGACGGCGCAAGGCCATAAGGCGCTAGGGCTATCCTATCACCGCGAGCGTCATTGAAATCACCCGGTTTTTCGTCTACATACCGGCCCTCGCGACCCGTGAGCGCTAATTCCGGCCGAGTAAAATGGCCAGCCGATAAAGCGAGGCATTACGCGAAACGGGGTGCGCCTTGGCGGACGAGAAAAATGACCGCTAGAGGGCTGTACTGCGCACTTTGTTGAAGCCTGAACTGCGCCGGAAAAAGGCGCAGCCGCCGGGTTTCGTGATGCGGAGAGGTTCGCCCCATGTCATCTCAATCCACCCTGTCGCAAGCGTCGTCCATTACGCATACTCGAAAAACCACCACAACGCATATCCGCAGCCGTAAAGGCGCAGAACCGATCGTGTGCCTGACCGCTTATACGGCGAACATGGCTGAAATTCTCGATCCTCATGTGGATGTTCTTCTTGTCGGCGATTCCGTCGGCACAGTTCTACACGGACATGATTCAACGATACCCGTTACCCTGGACGCCATGATTTTTCACGCCCAGTCGGTCAGACGCGGCGTGCGTAAAGCCCTGATGGTGGTTGATCTACCGTTCGGCAGTTATGAGGCGAGCCCGCAGCAGGCCTATGCGAACGCCGCGCGGGTCTTGAAAGAAACCGGCGCCGACGCTGTAAAACTCGAAGGCGGCGCTACGCAGCGCGAGACCATACGCTTTCTGGTGGAACGCGGCGTTCCCGTTATGGGGCATATCGGCTTGCGACCGCAGGCTGTCAGAGAAACCGGCGGCTATCGCATTGTCGGAAAGACCGAAGAAGAATGCGATGCGTTGCGCGCCGACGCGGATGCAGTAACAAAAGCCGGCGCGTTTGCGCTCGTTCTGGAAGGTGTTGTTGAGCCGATCGCCCGCGAACTCACTGGCCGGATCGATATTCCAACGATAGGCATTGGCGGCTCGCCCGCCTGCGACGGACAGATTCTTGTTACGGAAGACTTGCTCGGCATGTTTGAGCGGACGCCGAAATTCGTGCGCCGCTTCGCCAATCTGCGAGAAACGATCGACACCGCCATCTCGGACTACGCCAAGGCCGTTCGTGGACGGACTTTTCCAGACCATGATGAGACATATGGCGGCGGAAACGGCGACTGATATGCAAGCGCCAGCACTATCCGGGATCGCCGGGCCCCGCCGGGACATTATCAATAAGGCGCGTGCGGCCCATCCATGCTGCGGCGAGAATGCGCGCAGGCCGGTCGGCGCGTTCGATTTCCTCAAGCGACGCCGCGTCCACGAGATTGACGTAATCAATTTCGCCGAACCCGGCATCGCGCAGCGATTGCACGGCGCTTGTGCGAATTTTCTCCCAGCCGGCGTCTGGCGCAATCGCGGCGCGCGCAGCGCTGAGCAGCGTTTGCTGCAGGGCCGGCGCCGCCGCACGTTCATCCGGCGTCAAGTACATGTTGCGCGAAGACATCGCCAGACCGTCCGTTTCCCGCAATATCGGCCCGGCGAAAATACGCACGTCAATATCAAGATCGCGCACCATCCGGCGAATGACGGCGAGCTGCTGGAAATCCTTCTCTCCAAACACAGCGATATCCGGTTTTACAATCATGAACAGTTTGGCGACGATGGTCGCAACGCCGTCGAAAAAATGCGGACGGGTGATCGCGCAGTGATTTTCGCCGAGGCCGCCAACGGAAATATTGGTGGAAAAATCATCCGCGAACAGTGCGGCGCGCTCCGGCGCAAACACAACATCACATCCGCGCTCCTGAAGCTTTTGATAGTCCGCCTCCAGATCGCGCGGATAGGATTCAAAATCTTCGTGGGGCGCAAATTGCAGCGGGTTGATAAAAATGCTCGCCGCCGTTCGCGCCGCGTTTTTGCCGGAAATATCCAGAAGCGACAGATGACCCTGATGCAGCGCGCCCATTGTGGGGACAAGGCCGATCGTGCGCCCCTCTTCGCGCCACGCCGACACAACTTCGCGGATTTCGCTTTTGGTTCTGCAGATCTGCATGCCCTAGCCGCTACGCCCTTCTTTTCAGCGGGAAAGCCACCGCTGCTAGCATAAAAGCTTTTTTATCACCATATCCCGCCGCGAAACGGCGAACCCATTGGAGACCTGAGACATGTTGCTTTCTATGATGCGCGCAAAATTGCATGGCGCCACCGTGACCGAATGCGATCTTCATTATGAAGGGTCATGCGCAATCGACGAGGCGCTGCTTGAAGCCACAGACCTGCTCGTGGGCGAGGAAGTGCACATCTGGAACGTTTCAAGCGGCGCGCGAATAATAACGTATATTATCCGCGCCGAATCGGGTTCCGGCAAGATCGCCGTCAACGGCGCCGCTGCGCGTCATTTTGCGAAAGGCGACAAGGTCATCATCACAAGCTTCGCACAAATGTCCCGCGAGGAGGCGGGAAAGCATAAACCTGTTGTCGCTATCATGGCCGAGGACAACTCTATTGAAAAAATCATCCGCTAGCCGCCGTAAACGTCAGCGTATCGGCGAAAATATTAATCCCCGGACGCATCAAAATCAGGCCAGGCTGCGTCCAGAAACGCTTCATAGAGGCGCTTCAGATCGCCGGCGCCCTCAAGCCCTTGCAGGTTCCGCGTCACTGTTGTCCGGTCGCGCCTTGCGACAGGGCCGGTCATGGAACCCGTAGGGTTTTCGGCGAAGCGCTCAATGATGCTGGTTAAATAGCTTTCAATGATGTCCTCAGCGGGCGTGTCCGCGAGACTGGAAAGCTCTTTCAAAGCGTTATTCCAGATAAAGGCGGGCAGGTTTCCCGCGAGCACGGCCAGGGCGTGATAGCGCGCGCGGTCGCTCTCTTTTATTATGAAGTTTCTATTGGGGAGGCCGGGAAAAACCGTCTCAAACGCCGGCGCCGACGGCGAACAGGCAAAGGCGATTTCCTTCATCCGTGCAATCGGCAGCGTTGATTGCGGAAAGGAGTAGAGCGGATGAACAGAGTGCGCGCCCGCGACGCTGACGGCGCCGGAAAAATGGATGACGATCTGGCTTTCCCTGAATTCGCACCGCCAGGCATCGCGCCAGACGGATAATTGATCATCAGGAATAGCGGCGGCGATAACATCCGCACGCTGCACGCGCTCGATGCAGGCGGCGCGCCCGGCCTCAAGGTCACGGCGCGAGATCAGATCGACGGTATGACCGTACGCTTCCAGATAGTGCGCTATATTAAGCCCGACGCGTCCGCAGCCGAATATTGTATATGCCGTCATGCTGATTTCCCGATGCGGCGCGCGCCAGTACCTCTCTAGTCAAGATGATCCGGAATTTGCGGCAGGTCTGCAAAGTCTGACAGAGAATGCTGGATCACGACACGCGCATTATATTTGTCAACAAGGTTCTCAAAACGCGTCATTGACGCCAGCGTATCGTCTACATTCGTATTGAATTTCGGAACCAGGCGGCGATCGCGCGACTCTTCCAGATGATAAAGATCGCCCGTAAACAGCACCGGCCCCTCATTGGGAAGATTGACAAGCAACGCCGTATGTCCCGGCGTATGACCCGGCATGGCGAGGATCATCACCGAGCCGTCTTCGAAAACATCGTAGTCGCCGTTAAACTCAATGGTTTCGGCGTTTTCGAGTTCATCGTAGGCGGCGAATGACTGAGCGTCTTCACGCGCTTCTGCGCGAAACATGTGCGCGCGCTCGTCGCTGTCCACAAGAAACGTCGCGCCTGAAAACATATCGCCATTGCCGATATGGTCGAAATGCGAGTGCGATACAGAGAAATAATCGACATCACCGACGTTCATACCGATGGCGTCCAACTGTTCACGAATTGTGACGGGAATGGATAAATGGAACGGACCGTTGGTCAGGCCGTCTTCCATCTCATGCAGCGCCATAGGCAGTCCTGAATCCCACATCAGATCGCCGCCAGGATGACGCACAAGCACGCACATATCTGCGGCGTTGTTTGTGCGGCCCGCATATTCATCCCCTTGTGCAAAAAAGGACAAGTCGTTCATATCCACGCGGCCGCAATCGAGCGCGTAGACTTTCAGCCCCTCGCCGGCCCCGCTGCTGGTTTCAGCTTGCACTGCCGCGTCAGGATTTTCGCCCGCAGAACAGGCGGCAAGCGCCAGCAGCGGCAAGCATGCAAATGACTGTTTCATAGCACTCTCCCATAATTTCAATGTTGGTCTAGCAGCGTTCCAAAGCAATACAAACTGACAAGCGCAGCCCTGAAAAGACAGTTGTTTTCGGGGTTTATTCATCTCGCCGGATCACGCTAGATTGTCGGCTCAGGGGGCTGGAGAGAGACGCCGTATGACCGAATATGAACCGCCCTACATTCTCGCTATTGATCAGGGCACAACTTCCAGCCGCGCCATCGTTTATGATCAGTCCGGGCGCGCGGTGACCAGCGCTCAGGAAGAGTTCGCCCAGATTTATCCGCGCGACGGCTGGGTTGAGCATGATCCGGATGAGATCTGGCGCACGACTTTGGCGACAGCTCGCAACGCTTTTACCGAGGCGGAAAAAACCGGCGGCGCCGTCGGCGCAGTCGGTATCGCCAATCAGCGCGAGACGACGGTGCTGTGGGAACGCGCATCCGGCGCGCCGATCCACCATGCGATTGTCTGGCAAGACCGGCGCACGGCGGATATATGCGAAACCCTGCGCAATGACGGCGCAGAACCGCATGTGGCCGCACGCACCGGACTTCTTCTCGATCCTTATTTTTCCGCGACCAAAGCCGCATGGATACTGGATCATGTGGAGGACGCCCGCGCGCGCGCCGGCAAAAACGAAATTGCATTCGGCACAATAGACAGCTTTTTAATCTGGAGACTGACAAACGGCGCCGTTCACGCAACGGACGCCACCAACGCCAGCCGCACAAGCCTTTATAACATTCATGAGAACCGCTGGGATGAGGCGCTGCTGGAAAAATTCCGCGTTCCCGGCGCCGTCTTGCCTGATGTTTTCGACTGCGCGGCTGATTATGGCGAGACCGACGCGGAAATTTTCGGCCGCCCTATCCCGATCTGCGGCGTCGCCGGCGATCAGCAGGCGGCGGCAATCGGGCAAGCGTGTTTTGAACCCGGCGCGATTAAAAGCACTTACGGCACGGGCTGCTTTGTCTTGATTCATACGGGCGACAGGGTCGTTGAATCCGCAAACAAGCTTCTCTCAACCATCGCCTACCGGCTGAATGGAGAGACAGCCTATGCGCTTGAAGGCTCGATTTTTGTCGCCGGCGCCGCCGTCCAGTGGTTGCGCGACGAGCTACAAATCATCAAATCCGCCGACGAAACGGCGGCGCTGGCGGAAAGTCTGGAAAGCAACGAAGGGGTTTATCTTGTCCCAGCGTTCACAGGGCTCGGCGCGCCCCACTGGTCGCCCACCGCGCGCGGCCTTGTGACCGGCTTGACGCGCGGCGCCGGCAAGGCGCATCTCGCCCGCGCAGCGCTCGAAAGCGTCGTCTACCAGACCGCCGACCTGATGAGCGCGCTTTCAGCGGACGGCGCGTCGCCAAAAACGCTTCGCGTCGACGGCGGCATGGTGGCGAATGACTGGACCATGCAGTTTCTCGCGGATATACTGGGGCTTCCGGTGGAGCGTCCGAAAATACTGGAAACAACTGCGCTGGGCGCCGCATGTCTTGCCGGCTTACAGGCCGGATATTTTCAGGATACCAATGAAATAGCGGAGCGATGGCGGCTTGATGCGCGCTTTCAGCCGGCAATGTCGCCCGCTGAAAGGGAGAAAAATCTTTCCGGATGGAAAGAAGCGCTTCGGCGCACGCTGTCCTGAACGGGCTTTTATCAGGCTTCGATCATTATTCGCGCCGGACCGTCCTCAACCTCGCCAATAACCGCCGCTGCGTCATGGCCGCGCCGGTGAAACGTCGAGAGAACTTCTTGTGCGCTATCAGGGGCGCAGGCGACAAGCAGCCCGCCGCTGGTTTGCGGATCCGTGAAAAGATCGCGCGACAGGGCTGGCCAGTCTGAGGGCGGTTGAACATCCGCCTTTACCGCGTTCCAGTTGCGTTCGCTGGCGCCGGTCTTAACGCCGTCCGCGAGCAGTTTGCGCGCCGCCTCGAAAACCGGAACAGCGCCCTCCCGGAGACGCGCGCCGGCGCCGCTCGCAATGCACATTTCTGACAAATGCCCGAGCAGTCCGAACCCTGTGACGTCAGTCATGGCGTGGACGCCGTCAATCTCCGCAAAGTCGGCGCCGGGCGTGTTCAGCAAGGTCGTCGATGAAATCATGGTTTCGTAACCGGCCTGATCGAGTTTTTCCTGCTTCAGCGCCGCACTGAAAACGCCGACGCCCAACGGTTTGCCGAGGATAAGGACATCGCCTCCACGGGCGCCCGCGTTGGTGCGAATTTTATCCGGATGGGCGAGGCCCAGAGCCGCAAGCCCGTAAATCGGCTCCACGGAATCGATCGAGTGCCCGCCCGCGACCGGCGCGCTGACAGCGTTGCATACCGTCTGCCCGCCCTCGAGGATTCGGCTGATTGTTAGCGCCGATAGCCTGCCGATAGGCATACCGACAATCGCCAGTGAAAATATCGGTCTGGCGCCCATCGCATAGATGTCGGAAAGCGCGTTGGTCGCGGCGATCCGGCCGAATTCGTAGGGATCGTCCACAATCGGCATGAAAAAATCGGTGGTCGCAACTAGGGTCATATCATCGGACAAGCGATAAACGGCCGCATCATCGCTGGTCGCCGCATCGACCATGAACGCCGCATGCGCGCCGGCGCCCGGCGTCTTGAGCAAAATCGCCCGCAAGAGATCAGGCGCAATCTTGCAGCCGCAGCCGCCGCCATGCGCAAGCGAGGTAAGGCGGGGTTCTGTAGGTGTTGGCGACATGGAATACACTTGCCTGTCAGGTGGCTCTTGGCGGCGTGCGCCGCTATCCTGACACTTTGTACACGGGGTAAGGAAGACGCGCAAAACGCAAACCGGAAAATGATTGAAATCCTTGAAAATCTGGAAAGCAGCGTTCGCGACCGGTTCGACCGGATTATAGACGTGCGCTCGCCCGGCGAATTTGCTGAGGATCATATTCCGGGCGCAATCAACCTGCCGGTGCTATCCAATCGGGAACGCGCCGAGGTCGGAACGGTGTACAAGCAGACCTCGCCGTTTCACGCCCGCCGGATCGGCGCCGCTTATGTGGCGCAGAACATTGCCCGGCATCTTGAGGGCGCGCTGAACGACGCGCCAAAAAACTTTCGCCCGCTGATTTATTGCTGGCGGGGCGGCATGCGCTCAAGCGCCATGGCGACGATATTCGATCAGGTGGGATGGCGCACAGCCGTGATTGCCGGCGGCTACAAAAACTGGCGGCGCATGGTCGTCGCCGCACTGCGAAACCATGGACCGCGCTTGAACATCGTCCTGCTGGACGGTCAGACAGGAACGGCGAAAACAAAAGTCCTGCAGTGCGCCGCCGCCCAAGGCGTCCAGACAATCGATCTGGAAACGCTCGCAAATCATCGCGGCTCAGTATTCGGGAATATTGGCGCGCAACCCTCGCAGAAGCGTTTTGAAACCGGACTCTATGCACAATTGGAGCGCTTTGACCTGACCCGGCCAATCCTGATTGAAGCGGAGTCGCATCGCATTGGCCGCTGTGAAATTCCGACGCGCGTGTGGGAAAGCATGATCGAAGCGCCGCGAATCGTCCTGTCGTCCCCGCCGGAGGCGCGCGCCGATTTTCTTTTGAACACATATGCAGACAATGTTTGCCAAAATGGCGCCGCCGGCAAAGCGGTTGACCGGTTGTCGCAGTTTCATTCGCGTGAAACAATCGATCAATGGCGCGGGTTAGCGGACGCCGGCCAGTTTCGCACGCTCGCTTTGGCGCTGATGCGTCAGCATTACGACCCGCTCTATAACCGCAGCCGCGCCCAGTGGAAAAATACCGGGATCGTCGCCCGGCATGATCTGGCGCGGCTTAATAGTCCCGCGTTCGAAGAGGTTGCAGAACAGATCGCTTCTACTCTATCCCGGCATCAAACGTGAAGGATTTCGATAATGACAACGCCAGACCTTTCGGGAAAAACCGCTCTTGTAACGGGCGCTTCACGCGGCATCGGGAGAGCCGCCGCTTTCGCCCTCGCCAAAGCGGGCGCGCACGTGCTGGCGCTGGCGCGCACATCCGGCGGTCTGGAAGAACTTGACGACGACATCAAAGCGGCCGGCGGCGCGGCTTCGCTTATTCCCATGGACCTGGTGGACGGCGCGGGGATTGAACGGTTGGCGACAGCGCTGGCGTCGCGTTTTGAAAAACTCGATATTCTTGTCTTGAATGCGGCGATGCTTGGCGAACTGGCGCCGCTGCCGGACGTCGATCCGAAGATATGGAATCAGACGCTGGATTTGAACGTAACCGTCAATTGGCGGCTCATCCGCGCGCTGGACCCGTTGCTGCGTCAATCGCCGGACGGACGCGTTGTCGTGATGTCGTCCGGCGTCGGCGGTAATTCTGCACGCGCTTATTGGGGGCCATACGCCATCTCAAAAGCGGCTGTCGAAATGCTGGCGCAAACCTATGCAGAAGAAATGAAGAACACAAAATTGCGCGTCGCCATCATCAATCCCGGCGCCATGCGCACAGACATGCGCGCGCAGGCGATGCCCGGCGAGGACGCTTCCACGCTGCCGTCGCCGTCAGCGCTGACGCCGCTTTTTTACGAGGCGGTCACACAAAGGGACAATTATTTTCGTAAATATTCATTCCGCGAATGGCGCGAACAAAATTCCTAGCGCCGGCTTTTGTCTTTCGCATACGGATTATCCGGCTTTTTCAGGATCAGCCTGATCGGCACTGCATTGATATCGAACGCCTGACGAATTCCATTGATCAGATACCGCTTGTACGCCGCCGGCAAATCTTCCGCCCGCGTGCACTGTGCAACAAATGTCGGCGGACGCGTTTTTGTCTGCGCGATATAGCGGATCTTGATGCGCTGGCCGGAAACGGCGGGCGGCGCGTGACGGGAGACTGCTTCATGCAGCCAGTCATTCAGGTCAGAGGTTTTAACGCGCGCATTCCAGTCAACATAAACCGTTGTCACCGCCGGCATTAACCGGTTCAGCCCGGCCCCAGTCATGGCTGACAGCGGGATAATCGGCGCCCCGGGGGCCTGGGGTAACAGACGGCCCGCCATTTCCCGCAACGATTTTATCCGTGTATCCTTGTCCTCAACGAGATCCCATTTATTGACGGCGATGACCAGCGCCCGCCCTTCACGCAGCGCAAGGTCGGCAATTTGCAAATCCTGTTTTTCAAAAGGCGATTCTGAATCCAGCAGCAGTACAACAACTTCAGCAAATTTAATCGCGCGCAGGGAATCTGCGACCGACAGCTTCTCCAGCTTTGATTGGACACGCGCTTTTTTCCGCATACCCGCTGTGTCGAAAAATTTAACCGGCCAGTCGCGGTCCCGGCCGCGCCATGTCCACTCCACCGAAATAGAATCGCGCGTGATGCCCGCCTCCGGTCCGGTCAAGAGCCGGTCGTCACCGATAATCTTGTTAACGAGCGTTGACTTTCCGGCGTTCGGGCGGCCGACGATCGCGACGCGGAGCGGTTTTAAAGGATCGTCCCAGGCGATGTCTTCTTCGCCGTCTTCTTCAGACATTTCTGACAAAAAAGGCTCAATCGCATTGTATAAATCGCCCATACCTTCGCCGTGTTCGGCGGAGATGGCGATCGGCTCGCCTAATCCCAATCCGTATGCGTCATATAAACCGGCATCAGCAGCGGCGCCTTCGGCCTTGTTCGCAAGCAGTATCACCGGCTTGCCGCTAGCGCGTAAAATCGATGCGAATGTCTGGTCCAGCGGTGTCACGCCAGACCGCGCGTCGATAATAAAAAGGCAGACCACAGCCTCTTCAACCGCCCTGTCCGTTTGCCGGCGCATGCGGCCTTCAAGTGCCGCCTCGGGCGCCTCTTCCAGACCCGGCGTATCGATTGCAATGAATGTCAGATCGCCAAGCTTGGCTTCGCCTTCACGCCGGTCGCGCGTGACGCCGGGCGTATCATCCACAAGCGCGAGACGCTTGCCCACAAGCCTGTTGAACAGCGTTGACTTTCCAACATTGGGCCGACCGACGAGGGAAACCTTGATTGACATTTCATATTATTCAAGCGCACGGGCCTTAGCGCATGGCGATAAGCTTGCCCTCTACAGTCAGGATAAAGAGCTTTTCTCCCGCAACGATCGGCGCGACGACAGAGCCGTCGTCAAACTCGGTGGTCGATACAACTTCGCCGTCCTGCGGATTTACTTTTGCAATCTCTCCTTCAGTCGAAACGAGAACGAGATGATCGCCCGCCAGCACGGGGCCGGCCCAGGCTATGCGGCCTTTCAGTTTTTTCTCATTTTCATATCGGCGTAGCTGAGAAATCCAGACAATCGCGCCGTCATTGCGGTTGACGCAAATCAATTCGCTATCGATTGACACCAGATAGATGAAATCGCCGGCCACCCACGGCATCTGCAAACTGGCGATTTCAGATTCCCATACCGGCTCTCCTGACCGGATATCGATGGCTGAAAACCGTCCGCCATGGCTGACGACATAAACAAGACCGCGGTCGATCACCGGACTGCCGGCGATATCGTTCAGTTCCGAAAGCGCGGTCAATCGCGTCTGGCGGCTCAATGTCGTATCCCAGACATTGCGCCCGTTATCGGCGAGAAATGCGACCAGCTCGCCCGATGAAAACGGCGCTACAACTAGATCGCCGGCGGCCGCCGGACTTGATGAGGAAAGAAAGCGGGCGCTTTCTTCAAAAGACTGGAATGACCAGGCCTGTTCGCCGGTCTCCTGCTCAAGCGCTAGAAACTCATTGGTGTTGGTGGATAGATAAACTCTGCCGCGATACGCGGTCGGGGGCGTGCGCACCGGCGCCGTGGTTTGGGTGCGCCATACTTCTTCACCCGACTGTGCGTCGAGCCCGGCGACGAACCCGAAGCCGGAAGTCACAAAAAGCCGGCCCTGATCAAATGCCACGCCGCCGCCAAAACCGATTTCCGCCGGTTCCGGTCCACGAAAAATTTCTCTGAGACGGAACCGCTCGTCGATTTCAGGCGCCAGTTCAGTACGCCAGACAAGCTCGCCCGTTTCCACATCGAAAGAAGAAACCTTCGCTTCGGCGTCAATTACAAACAGCCTGTTATCGACGACAATCGGCGGCGACGTGAGCCGCGCGCGGCGCGATGATGCATCGCCCACATCGACCTTCCAGATTGTCTCAAACGTCAGCGGCGCGCTCAGGTGATGCAATGTATGATCAGCCTCACCGCCCGGCTGTGTCCATGACGAATTTACATAGGACGGCGGTATTTCTATGCTCGCGCCGGCATAACGCGGATCGGCCTGCAGCTGCTGTTCCAGCGCCAGAATCGATATCCGATCTTCTTCATCCGGCGCCTCGCCTTCAGTATTTTCATCATCGCCGTCGAACAGATTCGTGATGGGATTGGAACCGCAGCCGGACAACAACAATAACGCTGAAGCCAGCATCGCTGCGCGGCGACAAGAAAATTTTGCAATGTTCATAGATTACTCTTCGTGGTCATGACCGTCATGGTCATCCTGGTTGCTCTCGCTCGTCCCCGAAGCCTCTGCGTCCTGCTCCCCCAGCATCGCCGCATCGTTTAACTCATTTTCTTCCTGCTGCGCTGGTTCTTCGCGCCCGTCCTCGACCGGCGCGCTGGCGTCTCCCACAGCCTCCAGCAAATCTTCCAGTCGTGTTTCGCCAGATATATTGACGCCGGCCTTAGCCGCTGAAGCAAGCGCTGCAAACTCCTCAGCCCGGCTGCGCACGCCTTCCGGCGCGGACATATCTAAAGAGAGCTGCCGAAAACTGGATTGCGCCGTTTCATAATCCTCGGCGTCCAGCGCCGCCAGCGCCATGATTTCCCTGGCGTAATAACCGAAGCGTCCCTCGGCTTCCGGCAAATCGCCGAGAACGTCAATCACCGCGTCTCGCCCATCGACCAGCGATAGATACCCGGCTCGCAATTGCGCCAGTTGCTTAACACGGTTCGGCGCGCCGCCGCCTGCAATTTCACGATAAATTTCAACCGCTTTCAATCTTTCGCCCCCGGCCGCGTAAGATCCCGCCCGCTGGAGCGCGGCGAGCGCGCCATAACCGCTCGTGTCTTTGGCGACCGTTTCAAGCGATGCGCGGCCCGCTACGCTGTCTTCCGCAAGGACTTCCAGCGCATTGGAATATTCAATCGCGTTTTCCTCAGCGGTGGATTTTTGCACATGGTTCCATATCTGCCAGCCGGCGACCCCGGCCACCACGGCAATGGCCGCGCCGATCACAAGCGGCCCCTGCCTGCGAAACTCGGACCACTGGCGCTCTTCCGCAAGTTCCTGATCGACTTCTCTTAATGCGCTTTCATCGTTCGCCACGGGGCGCGTCCTGTTGTTGTACTGCGTTAAACCGGGCCGGTTCTAACGGCCTTTGAGCCCGGGCGCAACGCGGCCGGCCGGCGTTCCGGCTGGAATATCGACGCGGTGCAGCATTACATCTCATCTGCAGGCGCCGCTCGAATTCATTTGCCCGATCACTCAATAAATTGCACCCTGTAAGCCATTGGACATGAGGGTATATGGACAAATTCACCGTCATTTGCGACGCCGCCGGATCAGCCTCCGCGCCATCACAGACTTCTTTTGAAGAGCAACTCGCGCCGCTGCAAAAGCGTGTCGAACGCCGGCTGACAGAGATATTCCCGCAAGATCAATCCGGCGGCCTTCGTAGCGCCATTGCGCATGGGTTATTATCGCCTGGCAAGCGATTGCGGCCGCTCATTACGATGCTCGCCTGCCGTCAATGCGGGGGCGACCCGCTGGAAGCCCTGAACGCGGCCTGCGCAGTGGAAATGGTTCACGCCGCCTCGCTCATCGTTGACGATCTACCGTGCATGGATGATGCACGGTTGCGGCGAAATGGCGAGGCGACCCATATCGCTTTCGGCGAGAGCACCAGCATTCTGGCTTCCATCGCGCTCGTGAATGAGGCTTTTGGCGTTATCGCCCGCATGCAAACCTGCGACCCTCAGCGGCGCGTGACGGTGGCGGAAAAACTGTCGCAATCTATCGGGGTAAATGGTCTCGCTGGCGGACAGGAGCGCGATCTCCTGCGAGAGACTGAAAATCACCCGGCTGACGTCGCCGAAATTGAACAAAGCCACCTTGAAAAAACCGGCGCGCTCTTCGCGGCGGCCGCCGGTATTGGCGCGGTGATCGCGGGCGCGCGCACCGTTGAAATAGACGCTATGGAAGGCTTCGGTTCCGCGCTCGGGCTGGCCTACCAGACCTTTGATGATGTTATCGATGCGCAATGCGATGCATCGGAAACCGGAAAGGACGCCGGGGCCGATGAAAACCGCACAACTGTCGTCACTATGATAGGCGCGGCCAAGGCTAACAAATCAGGCGCTTTCTGGCTTGATCGCGCGATCCAGGAAGCTGGCAAGGTTGATACCGGCGCCGGAACGCCGCTTGTCATGCTGGCCCGTCTGATCGAAATGAAATTCAGCAAGATGAAGAAAAACGCCTGAAATTGCTATGACCGTCTTGTCGTTCCTCTTTGTATATTTGGCTTTCATAGTGTTGATGGAAGCCGTCGCTTGGATAGCGCATAAATATGTGATGCACGGATGGTTATGGTCCCTGCACCGCTCTCATCACGAACCGCGGGTCGGCGCATTTGAACGCAATGACTGGTTCGCTGTTTTCTTCGCCGTCCCTTCCATCATCTGTATTTTCGTCGGCGTGCAGGGGTGGCTTTTATTCCTTGCCGCGGGTCTGGGAATCCTCAGCTATGGCCTCATCTATTTCTTTCTTCACGATGTTCTTGTGCATCGCCGGATTGATCTGGGATTGCGCCCGAAAAAAGGCTACCTCGCCCGTGTTGTTCAGGCGCACCGGCTGCATCATGCCGTTAAAAGCAAACATGGCTGCGTTTCTTTCGGCTTTATTTTTGCGCCCTCGCCGCAAAGGCTAAAATCTCTGCTCGCCGAAAATGAAACGCGTATATTGCGCAGACCGGCGCACGCCCCGTCTAGCCCGCCCGTCTGACCGGCATCACGCTTCGCCGCCATAACGGTCCGCGCGGGTCGAGCTGGCGCGATGACAGCCTGAATATCGCCTGCATGGCGCCGGCGCCGGCGCCGGCGGCCGCGAGCGTTATTTTGCGAAAACGCGAAACGCCGGTGCGCGTGTCCCAGGCATGGGCGCCGCGATGAATGACCTGCTTTCCGATTTCACGATAGACATTGCGCGCGGCCAGCACGGCCGCCGCAGCGCGAAACGGTAACCGCCTGGCGCCCTGGCCGGCGGAGGCGTAATAGCGATCTGCTTCTGAAAGGATATCGGCGACAACATGCGAAAGCGCCGCGCGGTTATTTTCGTCAAGTACGGCTTCCGGCTCCGGCCCGATACTGCGCGCGCGCAACCATGAAGCCGGTAAATACACGCGGCCGGCATTGGCGTCAGCGACGACGTCGCGGCAGATATTGGTGAGTTGAAACGCCAGCCCCAGATCGCAGGCGCGATCGAGCGTTTCTTCGTCGTCTTTATCAATCCCCATGATAATCGCCATCATGACGCCGACGACCCCGGCGACGCCATAGCAATAGATCATAAGGTCATCGAGTGATTCAAACCGGGTCCCTCGTACATCGCTGGCGAAGCCGTCGAGCAGATCCATCGGATATCGGTCAGGTATGTCATGTTTGCGTGCAACAAGCGAGAACCCGTCAAATGCGTGATCCCCGGTAACTTTCCCGGCCAGCGCCATACCGGTTTTGTCGCGCAGACCATCCAGCCGGCGCGCCATCTCCGCTTGAGACATGTCGCCGTCCGGCGCATCTCCGCCAAGATCCTGCCCGTCGATAACGTCATCGCAGCGCCTGCACCATGCATAAAGCATATGCACGTCCGTCTGCATATCGCGTCCGAAAAGCAGCGAGGCGAGCGCAAAGCTTTTCGATCCTTTCGCGATCGTTTGCGCGCCATGAACTGCGAGTGTTCTGTCCGTCTGCACCGTATTCATTATTATTGCGCCGCAGCGGCGTGATCGGCCAGATCGGCGAGCATCAACCCTGCCGTCGCTTTCGCCGAACCCACAACGCCCGGCACGCCAGCGCCCGGATGCGTGCCCGCGCCGACAAAATACAGGTTAGGAATTTTGTCGTCGCGATTATGTGTCCTGAAATACGCCGACTGCGTCAGAATGGGTTCGATTGAAAAGGCGGAACCGGCATGCGCGTTCAACGCCGATTCAAAATCGGCGGGTGTAAAGATATGCGAAGTCACAAGATCGTCGCGCAGATTTGGAATATATCGCGCCTCCAGATAGTCGAATATCCGGTCCCGGTATTTCGGCCCCTCTGTCGCCCAATCAATATTCGCTTTTTCGAGATTTGGCACCGGCGCCAGCGCATAAAACGCCGAGCACCCTTCCGGCGCCAGATTTGGATCAGTTTTGGTTGGCATATGCAAATAAAGCGAGAAATCATCCGGCAGATCGGGACCTGAGAAAATCTCCGCTATCAGTTCACGATAACGCGGCCCGAAAAGAATTGAGTGATGGGCGAGATGGTCGTGTTTTTTCCGCAAACCGAAATAAGCGACAAACAGCGAGTTGGAAAATCGTTTCTGTTTCAGGGATCGCGCTTTCGTCCGCCCGCGCGAATCATTCCGTAAGAGCTTGTCATAGGTATGAACGATATCGGCGTTGGACGCTACGGCGTCAAACCGTTCGCGAACGCCGTTTTCCAGGACAATTTCGCTGGCCCGTCCGTGAGCTGTAATGATTTCCGCGACCGGTGCGTTCAGTCGCATGACCCCGCCGAGGTCGGTAAAAAGCCTAGCGAGACCTGAAACCAGCGCCCCGGTTCCGCCGCGCGGAAACCAGACACCCCATTTGCGCTCAAGCGCATGAATAAGCGCATAAATAGAAGATGTCTTGAACGGGTCTCCGCCCACTAGCAGCGTGTGAAAGCTGAACGCCTGACGCAGTTGCGGATCTTCGATAAAATCAGCCACCCGTCCGTATACGCTTTTGAAGCTTTGCAGCTGCGTTAATTGCGGCGCCACGCGCACCATGGACCAGAAATTTAAAAACGGAACGGCGCCGAGCTTTTGATACCCTTCCTTGAATACGTCTTCAGAAAACTTGTAAAACTTTTTATAGCCTTCGAGATCAGCAGGGTTTTTCTTCTCAATCTGTTCGTATAGAAGCTCTTCATCGCTGCAATAATCGAATGTATAGCCGTCTTCCCAGTGCAGCCGGTAAAACGGATCGACGCTGATCATCTCCACATAATCGCTGAGCCTGCGGTCCGACAGCGCAAACAATTCTTCGAGCGCCGAGGGATCCGTGATAACAGTCGGCCCTGCGTCAAATGTAAAACCGTCTTTGCGAAAGACATAAGCGCGCCCGCCGGGCATGTCGCGCTTTTCATAAATGGTTGTCTGTACGCCGGCGGATTGAAGGCGGATCGCCAATGAAAGACCGCCAAAACCGGACCCGATAACCGCCGCCTTTTTCATTTCGCCGCCTTTAATTCCTGAGGGTTCGCCACGCTATGTTCACGCAGCACTTTCAGCGCTTCTAAAATAGGCACCGGGGGCTTGCCTGCAAGTATGCGAAGCCGATCCGAACCGCGCGAGCGGCTGGCGTAGAAGCGTTCTATCAGCGCCTGCGGCAATTTATAGAACCGCGCAAGGACGCGATAGCGCTCTTCGGGCGCCGCCGCCCGGAACAGCATGCGCGCCAGCAGTCTGTAAAATCCGCGCTTTCTCCACATGTCGACAGAATAGCCCCGTGTCAGCGCATAAAGAGACCCTGCCGACAGATCGGTAGTCTCGGCTATGCGCAACGCCAGCGCCGCCGCATCCGGCAGGGAGTAGCCCGTTAAAGGATGAAAAAGACCGGCGCGCATGCCCGCGCGTGGAACATCGCCCACTACGCCCTCGTTTTGCGTGTTCCAGAAGACGTCTATGTCGCCGGCCAAGGCGATCGGCAAGACGCCTTGTTCTTCAGCCGCTATGTCAGATATTTTCCAGCCTTTTGATGCGGCGTAGGTGCTGATTTCATTGCGCATGGCTTCAACCGACATATCGGGCCCGTCGGCATATCGCGTATCTTCAACGAGCACCGTCGTTTCATCGAACGGCAACACATAGACAAAGCGGTAGCCGTCTTTTTGCGGTACATTGGCGTCCATGATCGTCGGGTATTCGAGCCCATGCGGATGGGATAATTTCAGCACCTGGCCGACAAATTTTTGATGACCGAGTGTAAGGCCGGCGCCGGCGCCGGCGCCGGCGCCGCGGCAATCAATGACGGCGCCGAAGCGTTCTTCGCGGCCGTCCGCAAAAATGACTGAACCCGGCGTCACTGTTTTCGCTGTGCAATTCAATGTCACGCAATCGCCCAGCCTATCCATCACCACATCGTGAAACCTGGAAGACGTAATTGAATTGTATCCCGTGGTCAGCCGGCGGGAAAATTCCGGAAAAATAACGTTCTGTTCCTTCCACCGGTATGTCGCCAATGGTGAAACCAGGCTGCTCTGTTGCTCATCCAGATCCGTATCGTGAAACGACCATGTATGATTGCCGCCAAGCGCCGGCCCATGCTCTATAATCTGCAAGCCCACCTCTGGACGGCGTTTGCGCAAGGCAAGCGCGATCAGCCCGCCGGCAAGTCCGCCGCCAATGATGGCCAGATCGTTTTTCGCCATGACTGTTTCAATCTCGATTCATTACAACACTTATGACACATTAGACGAAATTACCGGATTTTGCGGATGAATATCACAAACACCGAAACTTTCAGCGCATTCGCCGTTACATATGCTCTGCTCGTACTGCTGATATGGGGACGGTATTTCCTGATCGCCGGACTGTTCTACTGGCTATTATGGGGCCGCAGCGAGGATAAGGTGTGGGCGACCAGACTGTCGGTCAAGCGACCGACCCGTAAAGTGGTGTCGTTTGAAATTACAATGTCGTTGTTTTCATCGCTGATTTACGCGCTGCCCGGCGCCCTGGTGATCGAGGCTTACAAAGCCGGCGGCACGCAAATTTACACAGAGTTGAGTTCACCGCTGGCATGGGCCTGGATTCCGGTATCGATTTTTATTTATCTCGCAATTCACGACACCTATTTTTATTGGACGCACCGCGCGATGCATGATCCGAAATTGTTTCGCACCATGCACCTTGCTCATCATCGCTCGCGCCATCCAACGCCCTGGGCGGGATTTTCATTTCACCCCTGGGAGTCCATTATCAGCGCATGGCCGCTGCCGCTGGCTGTATTCTTTATTCCGATCCATCTGGGCGCAGTCGTCGCCGTTCTGATAGTGATGACATTCGCCAGCATCGCAAATCACGCCGGATGGGAAATTTTTCCGCAACGTATGATTAATGGCGTTTTCGGACGGCACATCATATCGGCGACCCACCACAATCTTCATCATACGGATTATAGCGCAAACTACGGGTTGTATTTTCGCTTCTGGGACAAGGTTATGAGAACCGATAAAGGCTTTGCGGAACCTGCTTAACAAGAAAAACGGCGCATGCTGCAACACGCGCCGTTTATGCTTTCCAAAAAAGACCTAGTTAAGCAAGCCGCCCAGAAAGATCTGCTGATTGAGGTTTCGCGATGTCGCGCTAGCGGCTTTTATCGCGCTCATCTGGGACGCAAAGTTCGGAACGTCCACACTTACCGTGACTTCGGTTGTCACATTCTGATTGTTCAAAGTATTATTCAATACGGTCAGAATGCCTTCCGGGCCAATCCGCTGAATGACTTCCGGGTCGGAAACGTCGGCAAGGGTGAAAGACATGCTGCTCGCGATATCGCTATCTGACAGAGAATCGGCGTCGTTTCCAGTGTTCGACTGCGAAGGCCTTACGCCGACTTGCCTGAGCTCTATAGGCGCTTCGTTCGTATTGGAGCTGTTATTATTGTTATTGGTGTTGGGCGCAGAGTCCTCGGCGGACGCAAGTTGAATAGCGCTGCCGACGGAGCTAGTCGCGGCCTCGCCAGTCCCGTTTCCAGCCGCGGAAGTAGGCCCGTTCGTTGACGGCGTGGACGTTTCGGCGGGCGGCGCAGGTTGCTGAACGGCGGGGCTCGCATCAGCGACGCTGGTCGCCGGGGAATTGCCGCCTGAGCCCGTATTGCCGGCAAGCGGCGTAGTCGTCGCAGGCGTGGTTGTCGGCGCGCCGCTTTGCGGCGTCGCAGCGGCCGGCGTCTGTGTCGCGCCCGAAGACGGCGCAGCATTGTTGGCTGTCTGCGTTGCGGGTGCAGGATTTTGCGACGGCGCCGCAGCCTGGGATGCGCCGCTGTTTGACGGTGCTTGTTGACCGCCTGACGCAGCGGCGTTTCCGGCCACAGGCGAATTCGCCGTGGAAGACCCTGCGCTTGTGGATTGCGAATCGCCGGCGGCGGAGGATTGAGAAGACTGGGACGCGCCAGCCGTACTCGAATTCGGAGCCTGGGAAGTAGTGGTCGCTGGCGGCGCGTTATTTGCGGGCGCGCCGCCCTGTGTATTGCCTGCGGTCTGTGTATTGCCTGCGGTCTGGGCGCTGCCTGCAGATTGAGAAGTCTGCGACTGCGAAGGCGCCGTCTGATTATTAGCTGTCGATTGATCGGACGGTGCGGCGTTGCCTGAATCGGCGGCTGAAGCAGGCGCATCATCGCCAAGGGGGCCGCCTTCACCGAACACGCCGTCCTCGCCTATTGGACCGCCGCTATCGCCAAAGACGCCGTCTTCCCCGAATAGGCCGTCCTCGCCAAATAGGCCTTCATCGCCAAATAGACCGCCGTCTCCGGATTTAGGGGTTACCTTCGGCGTGTGCACAACGACGCCGATATTAAAAACAAGACCGCCTACCTTAAATCCGCCGCGCGCTTTTTGAAGCTCTTCGGTGCTCATTGGCGCTTCGCTGATGTTCAGTAATTCGTCGGCCGCGAAAATAAGCTCGTCAATATCATGTTCTTCCGCAAAAGCGGTGCTGAGCGACGCCATACTCACAGCGCCGGCGAAAGTAACGGTTTTCTTTAAATTGATCATTATCGACTCTCTACAACCGTTCCCAGCGAAATACCCGAAAAGGACGGTCTTGTTTGGCCTAAATATAACGACTGCAATGATTCACTATCGGTAGCCCGGTCATGCGGGGAAGAAGGCGCAAGGCGCCAGTCCGCGATCCGGTTGAAGTTCTCCTTACCGACGAGAACTTCTGAGCGGATAAACAATATGGTCCCGTCCCACCGGTCAGTAAAAACGTTACGGGGAACGGAGGTGACGCCGCTGGACGGATCGCCGACCAGGACAACCTCGTCGGTAATGCCCTTAATGACGACGAAATGCTTGTATCCGCGGACATCAATGAGCGCGATGCCCGGAACGCCGATTTCCTGGATCCGGTCAAGCGTCAGACTGAAACCGTCCGCCTTCAGACCCGTGCTTTCAAGATAACGCTTCATTTCCAGGAGCGAGAAACCAAGTTCGCGAATGCGATCCTTGTCGCCGACATCCCACATGGCCCGAAACGCCATCGTCTCAGTGGTTGGGCGATTGTAATGATGGGTTAAAAGCGTTGCGAGCGCAGCAGAGCCGCAACTGAAATCATATTGCTGCCTGACGACCGTGGCGTACTTTCTTTCCGCCATGCTCGCGACTTTCAAGCGCGCATTGGCGCCGCCGGACATAATATGGAGATCGCTGGCGCCGGCCGAACCGCTCAGCGGCGCGCCGAAAATCGCAATAAGCGGCGCTGCAATCAGAGCGCGCCAGCTGCGTTTGCGATTAACGGCCATAAATCTCCCCCACGCCTTCACCGGCGTATCCTTTACTGCGGCGCTGAAGCGCCGTGCAGATTGATGTTTACGTTTACGATGCTTTGGAAGTTCACGCCATTGCCCGTATTGTTGAATACGGTGGTGATTCCGCCATTATCGGAAATGACATTGTCGGCGATATCGCCGTTTGTTGAATTTGTCGTCGTCACGCCATTCACAGTGGCGGAATTTTCGCCGACATTGGCGTTCAGATTGTTGATGTCGATGGCTGTGCTGGTGCCGCCGGAAGCTGACGACATGGCGCGCTCGTCGAGTGACGCCAATCCGCCAAATACACTGTCTTCTTCAATAAATTGCGCCGGGATCGTTTCGGCATGCGCCGCAAGCTGCTGATCGCGCTCGGTTTCGGTCAAGCCCGGATCGGTAGCGATAAGGATCGGGGTGATAAATAACCCCCATGCGCTCATACTCATGAATTCCCCCTGACTTCACCCGCAAGATTATGAAACAAAACTGATTTGCGAGTTACGCCACACATAAAACTTACCACTTTAGCTTAAAAACAATAGTTATATTTTATTAAGGCGCCGCGGGAGAATTACTTCCCGCGGCGCCCCAATAGGTTGTTTAACCTACGGCGTCATGTTGACGGTGCCAACATTGACATTCTGCGAGTTGGAGAATGTGCCGTTGCCGGTGTTGTTGTTGTTGATCGTCAGACCACTGTTGCCCTGCTGCGTCTGGCCGTTGATCGAACCAGTCGTTACCGGACCCGAACCTGGAACTGTGCCCATGTTCACGTTGCTGACAGATGCAGACAGCTCGGTGCTGTTCAACTGAACATCGCCAATCGTCAGCTCAAGACCAAAGTTGCCTGAGTCGTTGATGGAGTTGTCCGAGTTGTTCGAGTTATCCGAGTTGTTGGAGTTGTCGGAGTTGTCGATTGAGACGCTTGCGCTGTCGTTTGCAATCGCCGCTCCGTCTCCGGCTTCGTTATTGTCGGAGTTGTCGAGTTCGATCGCGATGTCCGTGTTGCCGGAATCGTTGATCGAATTGTCGGAGTTGTCCGAATTGTCGGAATTGTCGGAGTTATCCGAATTATCGACCTGAACCGAACCACTGTCGTTAGCGACGGCGGAACCGTTGTCGGCAGCGTTGTTGTCCGAGTTATCGGAGTTGTCGTTGCCGGAGTTCGAGATGTCGAGATCCAGACCGTCATTGTCGGAACCGTCGCCGTCAATGTCGAGGCCGTCATCGTCAGACGATGAGTTGCCGCTGTCTGCAACATCGATGTTCGTGCTCGTGTTCGTCTGAGTCGAACCGCCGGAAGCGGAGTTCGAACCGTCGGAAGCTTCGTTCGTCTCGTTGCCGTTGTCGGAAACGTTCAGATCGAGGTTGCCCGAGTCAGAGATGTTGCCGGAGTCGTTGATCGAGTTGTCGGAGTTGTCCGAATTATCCGAATTGTCGGAGTTGTCGGAGTTGTCCGAATTGTCGGAGTTATCGATCGCCGAACCGTTATTCGCAGAACCGTTGTCGGCGCTGGAATTGTCGTTGCCCGAATCCTGAACATCCAGATCGAGAACGTCGCTGTCCTCGCCCGTGAACGCTTCGGTGTTGCCGGAGTCGTTCGTGGAGTTGTCAGAATTGTTCGAGTTGTCGGAGTTGTTCGAGTTGTCGGAGTTGTTCGAATTGTCCGAGTTGTCGTTCGCTGTAACAGCTACGGAGCCGTCATTAGCAGCGGCTGACTGATTGTCGGCAGCGTTTGTGTCGCTGGCGTCAAGGTCAAGATTACCCGAATCGTTGATCGAATTGTCCGAGTTGTCCGAATTGTCCGAATTGTCGGAGTTGTCGGAGTTGTCGGAGTTGTCCGAGTTGTCGTTGCCGGAGTCGTTAACGTCCAGATCGAGAACGTCGCTGTCGCCGCCAGTGAACGCTTCGGTGTTGTTCGAATCGTTCGTCGAGTTGTCGGAGTTATTCGAGTTGTCGGAGTTATTCGAGCTGTCCGAGTTGTCGTTCGCTGTAACAGCTACAGAGCCGTCATTGGCGGACGAGCCATTGGAACCGGACGAGTTGTCGTCGCTCGCGTCAAAGTCAAGGTTGCCCGAGTCATTGATCGAATTGTCCGAGCTGTCAGAATTGTCGGAATTGTCCGAGTTGTCCGAATTGTCGGAGTTATCGGAATTGTCCGAATTGTCCGAGTTATTCGTGTTGTCGGAGTTGTCGTTTCCGCTGTCCTGAACGTCAACGTCGAGAACGTCGCTGTCGTCGCCCGTGAAGGCGTCTACGTCGGCGTTCGTCGAATTGTCGGAGTTGTCGGAGTTGTCTGAATTATCAGAATTGTCCGAGTTGTCCGAGTTGTCCGAGCTGTCGTTTCCGTTGTTGGAAATGTCAGCGTCAATGGCGTCATTGTCCGATCCGTCGCCAGAGAAAGCGTCGACGTCGGCGTTGCCGGAGTCGTTGGTCGAGTTATCGGAATTGTTCGAGCTGTCGTTGTTCGAACCGTTGTTCTGATTGCCTTCACCGCCTTCTTGGTTGCCAGGACCAGTTTCCTGATCGCCAGGTCCCGCCTCAGACGGTTGTGCGTAGGCTGAGCCGAAAGACATCAGCAGAGCCGTCGCAGCAATCGATGACAAAAGTTTCAATTTCACTAGTCGTCTCCCACTTTAGGTTTCACTACAAAACGACTTGCGCCCCTCTGTTACTCTTGAGAGGAAAATCGCAAGCCGGGTTGCTGGGAGCGAATGTCCCCCCCAACGCCAATCTTTAATGCAACAGGTGTGCCAATTCGGATCAGGCGTCTGTTAACCTTGGTTAATCAAAGGTAAACTATTGATTACAATGCATAATAATAGGCCGAGGCAGTTTCTCGCGATTTTTCGCTGCAGCGCACAAAAGTGTTCGATTTATTACGCGACTGTTAGAATTGGTTCACACTGACCGGCGAACGCAGCCTCATCAATTCAATTCAGACGTGCGCCAGCCCGCTCACGCGGCCTTCAATGCCGCTTGCGGACGCAAATTGCATGGCCCTAGAATTGCTAACCATGGGGGAATGGTTCGGGTCATGGTAAAAAGTAATCAAACTTCAGATCAGACCGGAGCGCTGGCGCCGCGCTTCATGCTGATTATATTTGCGTTCGCGGCGGTCGCGGTGTTTTTTTCTATTGAAGCCGCGCGCTACGGCGAGATCAAACGGCTGCGCGAGCGAACCGCCGTGCTGCAGAAAGACATCACAAACGCCAATTTGAAAGCTGAGGCGGCGCTTTCGGCCATAATTGCGCCTGAGGCCATAAAGTCCGCGCAAAATTCGGTTTACCTGATTGTCGTTAACGGATCTGCGCGTGGCACTGCGTTTGTGCTCGATCGGGAGAAAGGCATACTCGCTACGGCGGCGCACACTGCCGACTCCCTCCCCCTGTCGGATGCAAATGCGGACGTGCGAATTTTAAACCGGCGCACAAAAACACCGCTGAACGTAAAATCCGTGAAGCTGCATGCCGGTTACGGCGTATTTCGCATGCTTGTGGAGGACTATCAGCCCATACGCAAAAACTCATCGATCTATGCGCCGCAGGCGACCCCATTGCGCGATATGGCGTTTGACGCAGGCCTGATTGTTGTCGATCCGGTTGATCCTGAAACCGGCGAAAATGTACTGGGCGCAAATCTCGATATTGCGTCAGAAGAAACGCTTCTGACGCTTGAAGCCGGCGCGCCAATCGCGGTGATCGGGTTTCCATATGACACACTCGACAACGGGTTTTCACCGGACGCGGCTATCGCGCGCACGGAACGCGGCGTAATCGCCGCCATGACGCCGCCGCTCGATAATGTTCTGGAAAACGCTAATCCCGAGATCGCCAATTTAATCATTCACCGCCTGGCGACAGCCGGCGGCAGCAGCGGCAGTCCGATTTTGAACGCGCAAGGCAAGGTTATTGGCATCCACACCCATGGCATCGAATCTTTGAGCTCCAATGCAGACGGCGCCGCGCAACGCGCGGATCTGATATTTGATTTGTTTGACGCCAAACGGGAAGAGAGCCGGATTCAAAATCTCTTTCTTCCTTCCTGGACACGGTTGCTTTCATACTGGGCGCGCGCGGAAGACGTTTTGCCATGGTCATTCTACATGGAATACGCCAGACCCGGCGAAGATCCTGCGCCGCTGGTTCGCGACTTCAATTTCCAGACTGAGCCGCCCTATTTGAAAACTATAGACCGTCTCGACTTCGAAGCTGAATCACAATCCCGGCGTGTGGAGGCGACAGATGTTGCACAGGAAAAAATCGGCGCCGGCGACAGCGATACAACCAGGCTTCTGGAGGGCCCCAGTTTTTTACTGAAGGAACCGGGCGAGTATGCCGAGACATGGCGCACTGTCGATCGAAGCCGTGAAACGGTGATGTTCGCGTTCGACTACTCGCTGCGATCCACAAGCGGTTTTTGTCCACTGGCGGCGTATTTCCGAAAAAAGGGCGATGTTCGTTTAAGGGCGATGAAGCCGCGCGCTTCCTTTGAATTATATTTACCCGCCGCTGGCGAATTCACCGAAGACTATCAAATCATTCTGCGGCGCCGCGCGGGTTGCGACCCCATTAGCACACAGTATTTTTTCGGGACCGCTTCATGGACCGGGAGCGGCGCGCCGGACGCTATAGCCGCCTCCTTTTCCGACAACGCCGTAGCGGCCGACGAGAGCGGGGAAAACACCCCCGCCCTGAGAATTCGCCAGGCAGTATCGGCATTCTTCGTTTGTACAGTGCAGCGTCGCCAAAAAGACCAGCGTTGTCAGGAGCCTGTCTACATTGAGCTTGAGTAAAAAACGGTTTTTCGACGCTGGAAACGTCTCGTTATACAAGGCGCCGAAACAGACGAAATCGCCTCAGGATTGCAAATACCAGCCCCCTTCTCCCCAAGCGTGAAAACAGCGCTTCAAGGGACGATAATTTTTCCCGTAACACCCGGATTCTTGTTGATTCTTACTGCGTTTGTTCTAGCTTCAGACCATAGTAACTCAGTTACTGTCGTGTGGGAGAGAGTCGCGCCGGTTATGGTGGCGGGCGCGATGAAAATCCGGGGTTGAGTCTTCATACGTGAAGACGGCTAACCGCTGCTTTCCGTTCGATTGTGATTGATGTCCTGAACAGCTTTGGGGGAAGCGAATGGATGATCATGAATACGACGGTTTCGACCGTTCGTCCTCGATTGACCAGGGCTATGCGCCTGGCGGATACGTCACAGAATCCTATGTGCCGTCCCGGATCGATATTGGCTCAAATAACCGAACCGACCGGTTGCGCGCAAAATCGCTGAACATCAAGAAAAACGGACCTTCAGGCCCGGCGGGAAAAGCCCGGCGCGAATCAAAGCCGCTCACGCCGATTATCGGCTCCAGCCCGCAGGCCGCGAAAATCAGAGAACTCATCTCTCTTTACGCGGAAGATGATTCGTCTGTTCTCATTTCAGGTGAAACAGGCGTGGGTAAGGAACTTGTCGCCAAACATCTGCACGCGGCAGGTCGGCGGTCTCAACATGCGTTTTCCGCCATTAACGCGGGCGCCGTACCAGAAACGCTCGCCGCCTCGATTCTGTTCGGCCATGCAAAAGGCGCATTTACCGGCGCCGTCGGCGAACAGGAAGGCGCTATTACCCTGGCCGATAACGGCGTTCTGTTTCTGGATGAGATCGGCGAAACGCCGCTTTCCATTCAAACGCATCTGTTGCGTGTGCTGGAGGACGGCGTTGTCACCAAAATTGGCGGCAGATCGCCTGTTACGGTGGATTTTCGCCTGATCGCGGCGACGAATGCGCCGCTTCGCGAACTGGTGAACCAAAAACAGTTCCGCGAGGATTTATATTACCGGGTTAACGTGCTTTCCATCGACGTTCCGCCGCTTCGCGCGCGCCAGGACGACATGATTGAAATTGCCGAATCGATGATTGCGGGCCATAAGGATGAGCGTTACCACGCATATCGCCTGACGCCCAAAGCCGCCGACCGTCTGCGCAGCCATGCTTTTCCAGGTAATATCCGCGAGTTGCGCAATATATTGGCGCGGGCGCTTGTGCATGCGCGCGACGGGAAAATCATGCCTGAACACATCATGTTCGATCCCCGAAAGTGCTCGGAGGGCATGAAAAATGGCGAAGTCTTTGATATTGATGAAGCCAAGAATCTCGTTAGCCGCTTTGTCATGATGAAAGCGCTCTACACAACCCAGGGTAATGTCACAAAAGCGGCGGCGTTAACCGGCCGGTCGCGCGGCACGCTTCACACATTAAAGAAAAGCATCGAAGGCGAGGATTTTGCATCTGCGTTCCAGAACGCTTGCAATGAGATGAAAGCTTTGCTTAACGGATGCTGAGTCCAGGGGGAATGAAATGAAATCGAATTTACTACGAAACACGGCAGTCGCTGTCCTGGCCGCGACGTTTACCACGCCGGCATTCGCCGATCAGGAAGATCCATCCGTAACTGACACGCCGGCCGGCACAAAGATATTGCCGAGGCCCTCCGTTCAGGAAGACCTTGTTTATCTGAAAGATATTGTCGCCTTGCAGACGTTGCGTCTCGATGAAGCTGAAGAGCTGATCGAACGGCAAAACGCTTTGATCGAAGCGCAGGCGCAACAGCTTTCCGAACTGCGCAACACTGTTGTGGCGCTAAGCCAGGGACAGCCCGCCGCAATGGCGCAGGCGTCGGATGATTACACAGTACAAAGCGGCGACACGCTCTCATCGATTGCACGCGACAACAATACGACCATCGCCGCGCTCGCCGAAGCGAACAATTTAAGATCACCTTACCCGCTGCGCGCTGGTCAAACCATTGTCGTTCCTGGCGCGCCCGCCGCAACAGCGCGCGTCGCCGCCGCGCCGACACCGGCCGCGCCGCAACCGGCCCAGGCTACGCAGCCGGCGCCGCAGCAACAGCAAACAACGCAGCAGGACAAAACGTCTAACACGCCGCAGACGGCAAGCCGGCAGGCGCCAGCGCAACAAACGCAAGTGGCGCAAAACACAACCACGCAGCAACGCCCGCAGGATGAACGGCGCGACGGCGCGCTGCCCACCGAAGTCGGCGTTCGCCCGGAAGACGAAAACGAAAGACCGTACCTTGCGATCTTCTCGGATTCCGGCGGCATTCTGACGCCGAAAGGCTCGCTCTATCTTGAACCTTCCATCGATTATACGGTGACGGCTGACAATCGCTTTTTCTTCCAGGGCATCGAAATCGTCGATGCTGTTCTCATCGGCGCCATCGAAGCCACGGACAGTAACCGTCAGGCGCTGACCGAAAGTCTGTCCATGCGCTACGGGCTGACGAACCGGCTCGAAGTCGACGGGCGCATCTCCTATGTCTCGCGTCAGGATCGCATCGTCGGCGTCGCCATTGACGGCGGCACCGCCAGCGAACGTGATTTCGGCGGATACGGTATTGGCGACGCTGAATTTGGCCTTCATTATCAGCTCAACAACGGAACCAAGCTGCCCTACACCATCGCCAATGTGCGCGTGAAAACGCCCACGGGCGAAGGTCCTTTTGACGTGGACCGCGATCTGAATACCGGTATTGAAACAGAGCTGGCGACGGGCTCCGGTTTCTGGACAGTCGAGCCGAGCCTCACCTTTATCCTGGCGAGCGATCCCGCATCGCTTTATGCGAATATCGGATACCAGATGAATATGTCGACATCGCCGAACCAGGTGATTGTGGACACCACCGGCAGTCCGATGATCGGGACCACGCTCGTGCGCCAGACGCTGGAAGAATTCAACCCGGGCGACGCGCTCAGAACCAGCATCGGTGTCGGGCTTTCGCTTAATGAAAGGCTGTCGTTAAACTTCGGATATGACCAGAGTTACTTTTTCAAGTCATCGAATGAGTTCGAAATCCTGACGCGGCGGCCTCTGTTTGAAACGATGATTGACGGAATGGGCGACGAAGTTCTCGTCATTAATCCGGCCACCGATCAGCCTATTCCAATTGTTGATGAAAATAATCAACAAGTTTACGCCGAGCCCGATATCACCATGCTCACAAGAGAGACGAATTCCGCCACTGTCGGTTCTTTCCTCTTTGGCGGGTCCTACGCGGTGAACGACCGGCTTCGCATTAATCTCAACGGCGCCATCGGCGCAACGGATCAGGCGCCTGACGCCCGCGTTTCAGTACGGGCTTCCTATCGGCTGTTTGACTAAATTTTAAATTGGCGCGGCGGAGATCAGACCTGATTTCCGCCGGCGAAATTCACGAGCGCCTCAATCCGTTTCTCCATCGGCGGATGCGTCGCGAAAACGCCCGCAAACGCATGGGTGTTCTCCACCATCATCTGCTGTACGTCATTCGGCGCTTCGACGCTTGATCTGCCGGAAATTTTTTTCAGCGCAGAAATCATTGCATCCGGATTGCGTGTAAGCTCCGCAGCGCCCGCATCCGCCAGATATTCGCGTTTTCTCGAAAGCGAGAACCGGATCACCAGCGCCAGAAGGTAAGCAATCACAATCATCGCAATTGCAATCAGAATTAATACGCCCCCGCCCCGGCTGTCGCCGTTTCGCGATCGCGTATGGCCGCCGATACGCACGCCGCTGCGAAACATATTGCGAAAGAGAAGTTCTCCAAAAAAGGAGAATATGCCGACAAAAATCACCGCGACGATTAATAACCGCACGTCCTTGTTCATTATGTGCGTCAATTCATGGGCGAGGACAGCTTCAAGCTCATGTTTGTCAAGCGACTCCAACAATCCTCTCGTTACGGTAACCGTATAGTTCTTTTCGCTGACGCCGCTGGCGAAAGCGTTTAACGCGGGCGTTTCAATGACGTTTAGTTTTGGCGTTGCAATGCCGCGCGAAATACAAAGGTTTTCAAGAAGGTTATAGAGATCTGGCGATTGTTTGCGCGTTAGGCCCCGCGCGCCCACAGACGCTTCAATAATTTTCTGATGAAAAATCCATGCACTAAGAAACCAGACAGCAGCGGCGACAAAGGCAAACGGCCAGAGGCGCCGCAAATGTCCGCCTGCAAGCAACA
Source organism: Hyphococcus sp. (assembly GCF_965228385.1). Lineage (GTDB taxonomy): Bacteria > Pseudomonadota > Alphaproteobacteria > Caulobacterales > Parvularculaceae > Hyphococcus. The sequence continues at coordinate 1,701,512 of NZ_OZ245810.1, forward strand.
GCCCCTCCCCGACGCTATTCACTGGCGTGGCAAGACCAACATATCCTACGCTGAGCCCATATATCAGGAGCAGCAACAACACGGGAAATCCGGCCAGCAGCAAAACGGATTTAAGGTTGTTGTTCCAGATATGAGTCTGCAGACCGAAGGCGCTCAATGCTTACTCCGAAGTCAGAAGCTGACTTCCGGCGCCGCTTCAATCTGCGCGCGGCTGCCCTCCGGGACTTCAAAATATTCTTTGGCCGTAAACCCGCCCAGCGGCGCTACGAAATTACCGGGAATTTGCTGTATCGCCGTGTTGAACTCCTGAACGGCGTTGTTAAAGAAACGCCGCGCCGCAGCAATTTTGTTTTCAACGTCCGAAAGCTCGCGCTGCAATTCCATGAAATTTTCGTTTGCTTTAAGATCCGGATAAGCCTCCGCCAGCGCAAATAATTTTCCGAGCGCCGCGCCCAGCATACCCTCGGCCTGACCTTGCGCCGCCGGTCCGTTCGCAGCCTGCGCCGCATTTCGGGCTGTTATGACGGCGTCCAGCGTTTCTTTTTCATGGCTGGCGTAGCCTTTAACCGTCTCGACAAGGTTAGGAATCAAATCATGCCGTTGTTTCAACTGCACATCCACATCTGCGAACGCCTGCTCAGTACGCTGAGAAAGAGCGACAATTCGGTTGTAAATAATTATTACGAAGACTGCGAGTACGACGATTACGCCGAGTAGGATTAAAAAACCGGACATGACGCCTCCTGTTGATTCGCAGCGCCAAAAATGGAATACCCCCGGCGCGATCCCGTCTTATATAATCGTTCGCGTCCGCACATCAAACCCGAACAACAATCTCGCCTGCGCCAGTTTTCCGAACCTTTTGAGCGTGTTAACGTTTACGGATCATGACTGTTCTGGCGCATATTTCAGATATACATTTCGGTTCCGTCGATCCGCAGGCGGCGGAGTCGCTGGCTGACCAGATCAATAGTGCGAATGTTGACGGTATCATTGTCACCGGCGACCTGACCCAGGCCGGCCGGAAAAGCGAGTTCGGACAGGCCGGCGCCTATTTGAGGGCCTTTCAGGCCCCGGTGCTGGTCGTGCCCGGAAATCACGACACCCCGGTCTATAATTTAACACGCCGTTTTATCGACCCCTGGGGGCGGTTTCGCGATCATATTCATTCGAATTTATCGCCAGAGCTTAATATCAATGACGTTTATGTGGTGGGGCTCAATTCGGCGCGGCGCGCCAATTTAACGCTGGACTGGTCGCTGGGCCGGCTTTCTTCGCGACAGCTTGACGAAGCGTCCAGAAAATTGCGGCAGGCGGAAAAAAACGCGCTCAAGCTGGTGGCGTTTCATCATCCCGTATTGCCGGGACCCGGCCGTGCGGGCATGGCGGTCATCAAACGGCCGGCGCGGGCTATAAGCAGCTTCGCCAGCGCGGGCGCCGACGCTCTGCTTACTGGTCACGCCCACATTGCAAGAGCCGACCTGCACGAAACCGGCGAACGGTCCATCATCATAACAGCCGCCGGGACGGCGACATCGACTCGAACCCGCGGCGAAGCGCCTTCTTATAACTTGTTGTCATGGAATGGCGCGGAACTTTCTATAGCCATCCATCGTTACACCTCCCGCGGTTATGAAAAAGAAGCCGTGAAATCCTTTCTGCGAAAGGATGAAACCTGGAACACGGCTGAAAATACATGAAAATCCTTTGTTTGATTAACGAAAAATCCGGCGCGGTTCTGGGTTGCGGGGCACAGGTGATTCAGGAGGCCGCCGAAAACGCCGCTGCAAAATCCGGCAACATAGAACTCGAAGTGGTATCCGGCGATTTCGGCGCATTGTGTGAGCGGGTGAAACAGGCCAGCGACGCCGACGCCATACTTTGCGCCGGCGGGGACGGCACGCAAGCCGCCATTGCGGCGTCCCTTCTCAATACCGACATTGCTTTGTTACCGCTGCCTTGCGGTACGATGAATTTGTTATGCCGCGATCTCGGGCTGCCCCTGGATGTCGATGAAGCCATCGCCGCCGGCCTGGCTTCGCCAATTGTTTCCATCGACGCCGGATGTATCGGTGATCGCCTGTTTCTGAACAATATTGTTTTTGGGTCTTACGCTGAACTCGCTGACGCCCGCGAGGATTTGCGCGAAGTCGAAAATTTTGACGATGTCAGCTTTGGCGTCGTCGAAGCTGCGCATGCGCTTTTCAACGCCGATCCGATCAATTTTTCGGTGACGATCGACGGCGCTGACATTCGACAATCGACCAATACGATCGTTGTGTCGAACAACGCCGTGAGCGGAGCCGAAAATTTAATCCCCTACCGGAATCGCCTGGATGAAGGGGAGCTCTATGTTTATTTGAGCGATGCAAGTAACGGAGCGGAGTTCGCCGCGTTGATGGCTGACTTTCTGGGCGGCGAAGTTGAGGCGTCCGAGCGGATATCGGTGCAAAAATGCCGGGAATGCCGCATCTCCTCAAGCGCCGAATCGTTCAGCTACACGGTCGACGGCGACCCTGTTGAAACCACCGAACCCGTCCATATGAAAATCGCCGCCGGCGCATTGAAGGTGTTTCGTCCCGAAGTTCGCCCCGAATAGCAAGAAGCAGCCGCAAATCAGTTGCGTTCCGCATAGAGATCACTGCGCAGTGATGCCGCCGTCAATTTTAAATTCGGCAGCGGTTACATAGCGGGATTCATCGGACGCCAGATACAATACGGCGTATCCCACATCTTCCGGATCCGCCAGCCGTTTCCAGGGAATTTGACGGGCCAGCCTGTCCTCCCCCTCTTTTCCGCCGCCGCCCATCTGCACAAGCGGATCGATTATTGGCGTACGTGTAAATACCGGGTGAACGGAATTGCACCGGATGTCATAACCTGAACGGGCGCAATGGAGCGCAATCGATTTCGTCATCATCCAGACTGCGGCTTTCGCAGTATTATACGACAACATCATACCATCGGCGATCATGCCGGCGACAGACGAAATATTGATGATGGACGCTGGCTGGTTTTCTTTCAGATAGGGCATGGCGAGCTGCGTGCCGATGAAAATGGAATCGACGTCTATTTCCTGCGTGCGCCGCCAGTTTTCATAGGTTTCGCTCTCAATACTGCCCGCGCCGCCGATGCCCGCATTGTTGATCAGAATGTCGATACCCCCAAAAGCATCGGCTGTTTGTTTTAAAGCCGATTCCCATTCGGCCTTGTCGGTGACATCATGTTTCAGGGCTATCGCGCAATCGGGGTATTCGTTATTGATCGCGGCGGCGGCGGCCTCGGCGCCATTGAGATTGATGTCCGTGAGCGCGACTTTGGCGCCTTCCGCTACAAGCATTTTTCCGAAACAGGCGCCGAGCCCTTGGGCGCCGCCCGTGATAAGCGCTTTTTTTCCCGCTACGCGTCCCATGCGTTCCTCCCTTTTCTTTGCAAGGTTAGAACAACTGTTCATCACAAGCGAAAGGTTTCGGCAGTATCCCGGGCTCTTGAAATATGCCGAACCGCTGGATCGCCGCCCCCGCCTTGCTTAAGTAAAACGCCGCAAATCAATCACGAGCGCATAGATCGCTTGTGATCTGCTCGATCAATAAATGTCTACGCTCTGGCGGGATTGGCGGGGTTAACTTCCCTGCTGGATCTGTTGCACGGCTTCGGCGAGAGTTTCATCCATGCGCCGGCGAATCTGGTGGTCCGACTGCTCTACGCCGGCGGCGTCAAAATCTTTGCGGATTTTGCGGAAGACATCTTCATCGCCCGCTTCCTCGAAATCGGCTTTGATGACTTCCTTGGCGTAGCTTTCCGCGTCCGCGCCGGTTTTTCCCAGCAATTCCGCCGCCCACAATCCGATCAGCTTGTTTCGCCGCGCCTCAGCCTTGAAGCGAAGCTCCGCGTCATGGGCGAATTTCTTCTCGAATTTGTCTTCGCGGTCGTCAAAGGTCGTCATTTAAAATGGCTCCACACTTCGTCGCCGCTTCCGGCGAGGCATTCCAGAAAAGTTACTTATAGCCGCTCTCGCTCCTGCGCAACGCACCTGCAAAAATTGATCGCGTCGGAGGGTTTCCAAGCGCATCGCAAAAGCGTAAACCCCCGCGCTTCTCCCGGTGCGCAAGCCGTGCTAGCGACAAGGGGCTGTGTGCTGACCAAAACAGTTTAGAATCGTTCCGCAAGTTAGACCAGACTTCGGAAATCGCCTTTAAGGCATTGAAAGGATTACACAAATGGCTCGCCGAAAGCAAATTTATGAAGGCAAGGCGAAAATCCTGTTCGAAGGGCCGGAGCCCGGGACGATTATTCAGTATTTTAAAGACGACGCCACGGCGTTCAACAACCAGAAAAAAGCAATTCTCGAAGGCAAGGGCGTTCTGAACAACCGGATTTCAGAATTTATCATGCTCGGGCTGGAGCGGATCGGCGTGCCAACCCATTTTATTAAACGTCTCAATATGCGCGAGCAGCTTGTCCGCCATGTGGAAATCGTGCCGCTGGAGGTCGTCGTCCGCAACGTTGCCGCCGGTACGATCACCAAACGCCTTGGCATTGAGGAAGGCGCGGCGCTACCCCGGTCCATCATCGAGTTTTATTACAAGAATGACGATCTCGGCGATCCGCTGGTTTCCGAAGAACACATTACAGCGTTCAACTGGGCCAATCCGCAGGAAATCGATGACATGATGGCGCAAACGCTGCGCATCAATGACTTCCTGTCGGGGCTGTTCGCCGGCGTCGGCATCAAGCTGGTCGATTTTAAAGTTGAATTCGGCCGCCAATATGAAGGCGATATGATGCGCCTGATTGTCGCCGACGAAATAAGCCCTGATTCCTGCCGCCTATGGGACATGGAAACAGGGCAGATTATGGACAAGGATCGTTTCCGCCGGGATCTTGGCGACGTTACGGACGCTTACCGGGAAGTCGCACGCCGGCTGGGCGTTTTGCGCGAGAATGAAAGTTCAGGACAGACCGGACCGGTGCTTGTCACAGACAACGAAAAGTAACGCCCGATCCGGCCATCAATGCTGATCGCCGGCAAGCTCCTTGATCATGATGATCCAGTGATCAAGCCCCCCATAAAACGTCTCCACAGGCAGACGCTCGTTCAGACCGTGTGCGTTTGAACTATCGCCTGCTTTGCCAAACCGTCCGCTTACGCCGTAGGTAGGAACGCCCGCGCGCCGGTAGTGCATCCCATCCGTACCGCCGGAACTCATCGACGGGATAATCTCAACATCGTCAAACCGCGACTGAATGGCGGTACTGAGCGCCGCAACAACGTCTTCACGAAGCTCTGACGCCGGGCTCGCCACATAAAGATCGCTTGCCGGTTTGATCTCCAATGCGTCGTTTTCAATAATTTCGGCGAGCGTTTGCTGAACATCCTCGATTTCCACGCCCGGGAAGATGCGGCAATTGACAGTCGCTACAGCCGACTGCGGCAAAGCGTTTTCCGCGTGGCCGGCGTCTAGCATCGTCGCGACGCAGGTCGTGCTCAACATGGTGGAATAATTACCGTCTTTGCGGATCGCCTTGACGGCTTTCTTGTTCGCCGGATCATCAGCGAACGTAACCAAGTGGCCGCCCAGATCGCCGCCTATGCGTTCGCCATCCGCGCGGGCCGCGGCGCGGGTTATATCGTTCGACATCACCGGAAATATGTGCGCCTCGATTTTGAGAAGCGCTTTGGCCAGATCGTAAATAGCATTGTCCGGACGCGGGCGCGAAGAATGTCCGCCAGAGTTGCGCGCGGTGATTTCAAACGTCGCATAGGTCTTTTCTGCGGCCTGCAGGAGATAGGGAAGCGCCGTACCGTCTTCCAGATAACCGCCGCCGCCAGCATCCGAATTCAACGCATACTCGGCGTCCGTCAAATCCTTGCGGTCATAGGCAAGCAGACGCGTTGTTTCCATGTCCGTTTCTTCATCGCCGGTGAACGCTAGAACAAGATCACGGTTCGGCGTAAAGCCTTCCTGCTTCAGACGCATGAAAGTTTGCGTGAGATTTACGACGCCGTATTTATTGTCGGCCGTTCCCCTGCCGATGAAATAACCGTTCTCTTCACGCAGCGTGAAAGGGTCATATTCCCAGTCTTCGCGTTTGGCGTCGACAACATCCATATGCGCCATAAAGACGATCGGTTTTGCGCCAGAGGAACCGTCGCCTTTATACCGCACAGTAAAGGCGGCGGTTTCGCCGACGCGAATGATTTCGATGTCGGAATCTGAAAATCCGGCGTCTTTCAATTCACCCGCCAGGTAGTTTGCGAGTTCAGGCATTTTCCCCCGCCCCTTCACGGTGGGAATGGCGATCACCGTCGCGAACATCTCTCGCGCCTTGGCCTCAACCGGAGACAGATCGCGTTCAGCCGCGCCGGCCTGGAGTGAAGCGATGAGCGCCAAAAGTGCGCCGCCAAATATGCATTTCATGAAATTCCCCCTTTGTCGCTACGCCTTAAAACAGATTAGGCCAGAGTTCTCCGCCGCGGGCAATATTCTAAACGCCGGTTGCCCGCTGGCCCGGTCCGGCGTATGGCGTAAGAGCAGATGTCAAACACGGAATTGGACCCGCCAATGAAAGCCAAGATCACTATTACCCTGAAAAACGGCGTTCTGGATCCGCAGGGCGCCGCCATCGAAAACGCCCTTGCGGGTTTGGGCTTTGACGGCGCGGAGGGCGTCCGCCAGGGCAAGGTCATCGAGATGAAACTGAACGAAACCGATGAAGCCGCAGCGCGCGCCAAGGCGGATGAAATGTGCAAGAAACTGCTGGCGAATCCGGTAATGGAGAACTACGCAATCGAGATTTTGGCGTAATCCTATGAAATCCGCTGTCATCGTTTTCCCCGCCTCCAACTGCGACCGCGATATCGCCGTGGCTCTGGAACAGGCTACGGGCAGGAAACCGGCGATGGTCTGGCATGGCGACACCGATCTGCCGGACGCCGATTTTTACGCCCTGCCCGGCGGTTTTTCCTATGGCGATTATTTACGCGCGGGCGCCATGGCGGCGAAATCGCCCATTATGCGGGCGGTCATTGAAAAGGCGAAAGCCGGCGCGCCGTTGATCGGTGTCTGTAATGGATTCCAGGTCTTGTGCGAAACGGGACTGCTGCCCGGTGCGCTGATGCGCAATGCGGGGTTGGATTTCGTATGCCGCACTGTGACGCTGAAGGTTGAGAACACGCAATCGATTTTCACTGCCGGCTATTCGAAAGGCGATTACCTTAATTTCCCGGTGGCGCATCACGACGGCAATTATTTCGCCGACGATGAAACGCTGGACCGGCTCGAAGGCGAAGGCCGTGTCGCGCTGCGCTATGTGGATAATCCGAACGGTTCGGCCCGCAACATTGCGGGACTCATCAGCGACGGCGGAAATATCTTGGGGCTGATGCCTCACCCGGAACGGGTGATCTCGCCCCTGCTCGGCGGCGCGGACGGTGCGGCTTTTTTTAAAAATATCGTCAACGCCGTTAGCTGACGCAAATCAACCGAAAATCTGGGGCCGCCGGCCGGCCCAGGGGGATGCTTCTTCCAATTCATAGGCGAGCCCCAGCAATGTCGCCTCGCCGCCGAGCGCCGCGCCGAACATGGCGCCGATTGGCAATCCGCCGGATGACATGGATAAAGGCAGAGAAATCGCCGGCGCGCCGGTGATATTATAAAGAACTGTGTACTGAACATAATGAAACAGGCGTTCTATTAATGTTTCATAGTCAAGCGCGCCGTCAAGATAGCCAATCTCAGGCGGCGGCGTCGTGACAACCGGCGAGAGAATAACATCATAGTCCTGATGAAACGCCGCCATAACGCCCGCCACCGCCTGTAATCTCTTAATACTTTCTTCAAATTGATCGCGCTGCTCTTCGAAACGCCGCGCCAGCCCTAAAGTAAATGGCTCGAAAGCGAGCGCATTGCGCGGAAGCCCCGTCGCATCTTCCCAGGTTTTTACGGCGCCATGCGCAAACGCAGCCCAATAGAGGCTGAAATCCTTTTCCAGACTGGCGTCAATCGGCAGTTTTACGGGCGTCACGATATGGCCGAGCGTTTCGCAAATGTTTGCAACATTCATGGTTGCATTCTCAACCTCGCTGTCAGGCCTGGCGCCGCCCAGCCCCTCGGTCGCGACCCCTATGCGTAATCGTTTTTTGTCAGGCGCAGCAATCAGCTCCAGAGGCGCAAGACCGGTTTTGTCTTCCGGAAACGCCAGCGCGGCTGAAATCGCCGCCGTATCGCGCACGGTGCGGGTTTGCACCCCATGCACCGAAAGCGAAATCGGGCCGACCAGCGTGTCGGGACGCGATAGCGGATTACGCCCGCGTGAAACTTTTAAACCGACATTGCCGCAACAAGACGCCGGTATGCGAATGGAGCCGCCCCCGTCGCTTGCGTGCGCAATCGGGGTAACGCCGCTCGCCACCAGCGCTGCGGCGCCGCCGGAGGAGCCGCCGGTGGAATGAGCGGTATTCCACGGATTGCGCGTAGCGCCGGAGCTGATCGGCTCGGTTGTCGCAGAAAGTCCGAATTCCGGCGTAGAGCTTTTACCGAGACTGACAACGCCAAGGTTTAGATATTTCTCGATGAGCGGTGTCAGCGCCTCACCCTTGTAACCCGGAAACGCGCGACTGCCGAATTTGGTGGAGACGCCTGTCACATCGTCAAGATCTTTGATAAATGTCGGCACGCCCGCCCATGGACCAGTCGCCGCTTTTGCGGCGTCGCGCGCACTGTCATAAGTTTTCGTGACAATAGCATTGAGTTTTCGATCAATACGCTCCGCCCGGTCGATAGCGGCGTCGACCGCCTCTTGCGCCGTCAACTCCCCGGACTTGATGCGCGCCGCGGTCTCGACCCCGTCAAGTTCGGCGAGGTCGCTGGAACCGCTTTGATCAGAACGCGCGCAGGCGGCGCCCATGGCAAGCAAAGACACGCCAATCGCGCTGTTTTCGATCAGAACTCGACGTGTCACCGACATGCATTGCTTCCTTTTATTCGCCGAGCGATTCCGGCATCATGCGTAACTGAAAAGGGCTCGCGCCAATCGTCAAGAGTCGGGCGCACATACGGGGATGAAAGACAATGAAACCAGTTGGAACGAGGTTAATCTTCGCGGCCGCAGCAATTTTGTCGCTGGGCGCGTGCGATCAACAAGAAGCGCCGCCAGCGCCCGGAGACGCCAGTTATCAGGAAACGCTGATGACAAAGCTGATCGACGCCAAACCAGGCGATATCATTGAAATCCCTGTCGGCCGCTATGGTTTTGACCGCTCGCTCAGCCTTACTGTCGACGGCGTGACGATCCGCGGTCAGGGCATGGATAAGTCCGTGCTGACTTTCGCTGAACAGGTCGCCGGCGCCGAAGGGCTGCTTGTCACTGCGAGCGACTTTACAATTGAGGATCTGGCGATTGAAGACACGAAAGGCGACGCCTTAAAAATTTCCGACGGCAAAAATATCACCATTCGCCGCGTTCGTGCGGAATGGACAACCGGCCCAAAAACCGAAAACGGCGCTTACGGAATCTATCCGGTGCAAGTCGAGAATCTGTTGATGGAAGACAGCGTCGCTATAGGCGCTTCCGACGCCGGTCTTTATATCGGTCAGTCCCGGAATGTTGTTATCCGCAACAATCGCGCCGAATACAATGTGGCCGGCATTGAAATTGAAAATACGTTTGACGCCGATGTTTACGGCAATGTAGCAACAAATAATACCGGCGGCATCCTCGTGTTTAATATGCCAAACCTGAAACAGCCCGGCGCCCGGACCCGTATCTTCGACAATGAAATATACGAAAACAACACCAGGAATTTCGGCCATAAAGGCACGCCGGTCGCGTCAATCCCCGCAGGCTCGGGCGTCGTCGTCAATTCCAATGATCAGGTGGAAATATTCAACAATGACATTCGCGAGAACAAGACCGCCAATGTCATCGTGGCGAGCGTTTTTTCTTCCGATATCGGGCAAGGCGATATGCAAGCTGACTTCGACCCTTACCCGGACAGTATTTATGTTTACGACAACACTTTCGACGGCGGCGGCGACAACCCCGACGGTCTGGAGTTGCAAGCGCTGAAACTGGCTGTCGCCGGGCCCATGGGTCGTATTCCGGATGTGTTGTGGGACGGGTACATAGATCCACAAGGCGGCGATCCGCAGTCGGTTTTATGCGTTCAGAACGGCGATGCAAAAGTGCTGAATGTTGACGGCCCGAACAACAATAAAAATCCCCGAATCGTTGATGACGGAACGCATGATTGCGCGTTTGAAAAACTCCCGGCGGTGATGTTAAAGGGACCGCTTGCGGAGTAGCGTTCTGTCATCCCGGACGCGGCGCAGCATGAAATGCTGTTCCGCTGATCGGGAACTCATAAGCGATGGCTATGACTATTTTCCTACATCAGAGAATCCCCGTTTCAGCAGCGCATTACTGTGCACTGCGCTGCGCAAGGGATGGCATAGGCAAATTTGCGCTTGCAGCCATTGCTTTCTTTTTAAACGCCTGTGCACAGCAGAATGACACAGCGCCAACATTTCACGCCAGGGAAAACCCCCGGAACTTAAGCGACTGGGGCATGCTGCGGACGGATAAAGGTGAATTGATACTCGCCGAGGGCGTGACCCCCTACGATCTCGCCACGCCGTTATTTTCAGACTACGCCCTGAAATTACGTACGATCTGGACGCCGAATGGGGCGCCGGCCGTTTATAACGCCGACAGGGCTTTTGATTTTCCCGTCGGAACAGTTATCACCAAGACTTTTTATTACCCTGTCGCCGGAGATAACAAAGACGGCGCCGTTTCGATCGGGCGCGAGCGCAGCGTCAATGACCGCGTCATGTCGCTCGATCATCTGCGGCTGATTGAGACGCGTATTCTGGTCAACCGCGACACCGGATGGGAGGCGTTGCCGTATTTGTGGAATGAAGATCAGACTGACGCCGTTTTGATGCGTACGGGCGCTGTTGTTCCCATGACATTGCAGCGCGATGATGGCCGCACTAAGCAATTCGGCTATCTTGTTCCTAATGTAAATCAGTGCGCCGGGTGTCATGCGACGGATGCAACGGCCAATGCAATTCAGCCGATCGGCGCAAAGGCCCGCCATCTCAATAAGCCGTCGTCATACCAGCCTGGTTTCAATCAGCTCGATCACTGGCTGGCGAAAGGGCTGTTGACCGGCGAGATCGCGCAACCGGCGCCGAAAAACGCTATCTGGACGGACGAGATTGCACCGCTCGCCGACCGGGCGCGCGCCTATCTTGATGTCAATTGCAGTCATTGCCACAGTCCGTCGGGACCAGCCGACACATCCGGCCTCAACCTGGAGCCGGATGCGGAAGGGCCCGCTCTTGGCATATGCAAAACGCCGATCGCGGCCGGCGTCGGCACGGGTGAGCGGATATTCGACATCGTACCGGGTGAACCCGAAAACTCCATCACCATCTTTCGCATGGAAACGAACAACCCCGGCGCCATGATGCCTGAACTCGGCCGCGCCGTAATGCACGAGGAAGGCGTGGCGCTGGTTTCGGAATGGATCGCAGCGATGGAAGGCGGATGCGATTAAGGGGATTGCGCTTCGAAAACAGCAGGCAGCATCTCGCCAAACATATAATCATTTTCGTCCCATCGGCCGAAAAGAGTAACGCCAATCGCGGCAATTTTTCCGGTCTCCATATCCATGGCCCAAAGCACATTTGTACCGGGACCATCGCCTTCCGCAGCGACGACAACTCCGGCTTGTGTTCGATAGGCCCGAAGAACGCCTAGCGCCTCGTCTTCTTCATCTGCAAGTTCGGCGACAGCCAACACAAATTGTCGGCTCTTCAAACTGATCAGATCGCCTTTTAGAAAAGCGTTAGCAAAGCGGACAAGATCCGGCGCTGTTGTGATGACGCCGGCGGCGCCGTCGCTTTGCTCTTGCGCATCTGTTGTGTCGATCAATCCGAGGCTATCCGCTGTTAGCGCAGGATCAAGCCCGATGGAACGGAGAATTTCGGAATCGACCGTATAACCGCGCGCGCGCGAACGGTCCCTGTCGTCGGACATAAAATATGTATCCTGCATGCCGGCGCGTTCAAAAATTTCCGACCGAACAAATTCCTTGAATGGCCGGCCGGAAACATTTTCAACGACAAGGCTCAAGAGCACATAATTGATATCGCCATATTGCTGGCCATCGCCGGGAGAAAATAACGGCGCATTGTCAGGATTAGCGGCGAACGCGATAATTTCCCGGGCCGACCAAAATTCTTTCTCCAGTCTCTCCGGTCCGATATATCGCGCCAAATAGTCCGGATCGTTATTCGGTGAATAAATACCGCTTGTATGCAGTAACAGATCCCGAACAGTAATGCGGTCGCCATTAGGGACGAGATCAACAATTTCCGGTTCCAGCACATCCGGCAAAGTTGCGTCGAGATCAAGCGCGCCTTCATCCCAGAGTCGCAAGATCGCGGCGGCGGTAAACGGCTTTGTCGTACTCGCTGCATGAATCCGATCATCCGGTTTCATCGGCGTCCCGGATACGCGGTCGGAAACGCCGGCGGCGCCCGTGACAACAATGTTCGGAGCCTCCGACATAGCGATAACAACCCCCGGAAAACCATCAGAAGCGGCTTGTTCAGCGATGGCGTCCAATGCATCTGTGCGCAGTGGGTCATTGACAGACGGCGCAGAATTACATCCCGAGACGAGCGCCACGACACCGATCAAAAGAAGCGGGATAAATCTTTTATTAAACATATCAGTATGCCTGTTGAAATCGCGCCAGTTACTGCGCCATCATCTTCCGCACCCGCCCCATCGCCATCATCGGGAAGTAATGCCGATAAAGATTGTAATTGATCATGAAGGCGCGTGAAAGTTCCGGCCCCTGTTTCAGTTGTTCCTGCAATGCGGGATCGCCAAGCTTTATGTGCTGACCGACGCCATAGCCGGGGAAGCCTGTCCCCGTATATTCCGGCTCTTCCCAAGTGCCGTCTTTCTGGCGCTCGATCAGAAACTGAACGCCGTCGGCGATGGCGCGCTCGTCTTCCGGGCGGCCGACAGCGGCAAGGCCCATGAGCGCCCAGGCGGTTTGCGAAGCTGTCGATTTCCCGCGTCCCATTTGTTTTACATCCATGTAAGACGCGCAGCTTTCGCCCCAGCCGCCGTCTTCGTTCTGGTGCAGGATGAGCCAGTCCGACGCTTTACGTATGTAACTCTGGCTCATATCTTCGCCGATGGCTTCGAGCGCGGGAAGCACCGCGCCCGTTCCATACACATAATTGACGCCCCAGCGCCCGAACCAGGCGCCGTCTGCATGCTGTTCCGATCGCATGTAGTCGAGCGCGCGCACCATCGATGGATGATCCTTGCTGATGCCCAGCTTGCCGAAGGCTTCGACGATATGTGCGGTGACATCGACCGAAGGCGGGTCCAGCGCTTCACCGAAATCGCAGAAGGGAATTTTCGTCAATATCTGCTTGTCATTATCCTTGTCGAATGCGCCCCAGCCGCCGCCTTTCGACTGCATGCCGATGAGCCAGTTGACGCCTTTTTCAATCGCGTCTCCGATGCCTTTATCTTTCCATTTCGGATCGTCGCGAAACGGCGCCAGCGCAATCAGCGCCACCGCCGTATCGTCCGTATCTGGATAAAAATAGTTTTTGTACTCAAACGCCCAGCCGCCGGGCTCCAGCCTGGGACATTTTACTTTCCAGTCGCCGGGCCGCAAAACCTGTTGCGACAACAGCCAGTCCAATGCTTTTTCGCCTTCCGCCTCATGGCGTTGGTTAAGATCGCAATCTTCCAGCGCGAGCAGCGTCAGTTCCGTATCCCATACCGGGCTGGTGGAGGCTTGAATCCATGTCGCCTCTCCTGCATCCACGCGCCAGCGCGGATCGTCGAGCGCGGCGAGGCCTTTCGCGACGACCGCATGATCGAGCGCATAGCCTTCATTGTAGAGGGCCATCAGAGAATAAATCCAGGGCGGCTGGATGCCGCCCCAAACGCCGTCTGCATCCTGATGTTTAATTACCCACTCCAGCGCGCGTGAAACGGCGCCATTGCGAAAGAGACCGATACTCGCGGTTTCGCCGAAGCTCTGCAGGGCGTGCAGCACTCTGTCGGCGGCCAGAAAAAATGCTTCAAGAAAACCTGCGCCCGGCTTTTCCGGATAGGCGTAATCATGTGACTCTCGCCCTTCGGGAAACAGCTCGTCCAGCCTGCGCCCCTGCGGCAATGGCCGCGCCGGGCGGCGCGCCGAAAGAACGGCAATCGGCATAAGCGTGGCGCGCGCCCACTGCGCGAAATTATAAATCGAAAACACGAACCAATTCGGAAAAAAAATGACTTCCGGCGGCAGGTTCGGCGTTTTCTTCCATGGCCACTCGCCAATAAGCGCCAGCCAGTATCGCGTAAAAACGCGGATGTTTTTCAAACCGCCTTTGGACATGATCCAGTCCCGCGCGCGCTTCATGTGCGGCGCATCTTTGCGGTCCCCCATTGAACGCAACGCAGCGTAAGCCTCGACCGTCGTATTGATATCGCCCGCCGGAGCGCCATAATAAATCTGCCAGGAGCCGTCTTCGCGTTGTGTCTCCCGCAACGCATTCGCCAAGCGCGGGCGCAAATGATGGTCTTCCAGCCCCATGAACCACAAGGCCAAAATCCACTGCGCTTCCATGCAGGCGTTCGATTCAAGCCGCCCGACCCAGTAGCCTTCGGGCTTTTGCCGCTCAACCAGCCACTGCGCCGCCGCATCGATTGCGCCTTCCAGTTGGCGGTCGAAATTGGAACGCTTGTGCGCATTGTCTATTGTATCGTCGTACATGCCATGCCCGAAACAGTTAGCTTTAACTGCCCTCTCTTACAGCGGCGGCGCGCGCCGGGCTAGGGTCTCGTCAGACTGCGGCAATGCGCCTAACATGCGGCATGACCAACGCGAATTTTTTCACAACGCTTGCCCGGGCCTATAAACCGGCAATCGATAAACCATTTTTGACAATTCCGAACGGCCGAACCATTTCCTATGGCGAAATCGATGTGCTTTCGGCGAAAATCGCAAGCGCGCTCTTGGCCGCCGGGGCTGCGCCGGGCGAGCGGATTGCAGTGCAGGTTGAAAAGTCGCCGGAAAATGTCGCGCTCTATCTGGGCGCGATGCGCGCCGGATTAATATATGTCCCGTTAAATTCGGCTTATACCGCAGAAGAGATTGCCTATTTTCTGCATGATGCGTCACCGGCGATTTTCATTTGCGACCCCCACCGAGAAGAAGCGCTTTTTCCGGCCGCGCAAGCGGCGGATGTCAAGTCTTTACTCACTCTGGGCGCTGACGGCGATGGTTCGCTGATGAATTCATTGAAACATATAAAGCCGCGCGAAGAGATTTGCATCCGGGGAAGCGACGACATCGCCGTCATTCTTTATACGTCAGGCACGACGGGCCGTTCAAAAGGCGCAATGCTGACCCATAACAACCTGCAATCTAACGCGCTTGCGCTGAACTCTCTGTGGGGTTTTTCAGGCGATGATATTCTGCTTCACGCTTTACCCGTTTTCCATATTCATGGACTGTTCGTCGCGCTGCATACCGCAATGCTCAGCGCCTGCGAAATTATTTTCCTGCCAAAATTTGATATTGAAGAAATAGTGACCTGTCTGTCACGCGCTACGGTAATGATGGGCGTGCCGACTTTTTACGCTCGCCTGCTAGAGTACGAAAAATTCACGAAAGCGCTTTGCGCCCATATGCGGCTTTTCATTTCCGGCTCGGCGCCGCTTACAAAAGAAACATTCAATGCGTTTGAAGCGCGCACCGGCCACACAATTCTGGAACGCTACGGCATGTCCGAAGCCGGCATGATCGCCTCAAACCCTCTCGATGGCCCGCGCATCGCCGGCACCGTCGGCCATGCGCTGCCGGAAGTTTCGATTAGAATTTCGGGCCCGGCCCCAGGCGAAATCGAAATCAGGGGACCGAACCTTTTCGCCGGCTATTGGGAAAACCCGGAAAGCACGTCCAAAGCCTTCACGGAAGACGGCTGGTTCAGAACCGGCGATATGGGCGTGATAGACGATGACGGCCGCCTGTCGCTCGTGGGCCGGGAGAAAGATCTGATCATTTCCGGCGGATTTAACATCTACCCGGTCGAGATCGAACAAACGCTTGACTCATCGCCCGGTGTTCTGGAAAGCGCTGTCATTGGCGTTCCTCATGCAGATATGGGCGAAGGCGTCGTCGCCGTCATCGTGGAGACTGACGGCGGCGTAACGGATGAGTGTTTAACGCACGCAGTGGAAAGCCTGGCAAAGTTCAAACGGCCGCGAAAGTTTTTCAGATTAAACGCGCTTCCCCGAAACGCCATGGGCAAAGTCCAAAAACAAAGACTGCGCGAACAGTATAAAAACGCGTATCAATGATTTAATTTTTCTCGCCGCGATGAAAAATGATGATGTCGTCGTCCTTGTATTTTGTGCGCGCGGATTCGGTAAACCCGCATTTTTTCGCAACACGGATAGACGGCGCATTATCAATATCGATGATGCATGACATCCGGGCGCCGTTGAAATGTTCATCGCCCCATTCCAGTGCGGCTTTTGCGGCTTCTGTAGCGTACCCCTTGCCATGAGCAGCAGCGGCGAAGACCCAGCCGATTTCCGGCTGACCTTTCAGCGAAGGCGTCAGCGTTCGTTTGAAATCAACAAAACCAACTTCGCCGACCAAATCGCCCGTGTCCTTTTCAATCACCATCCAGTATCCATAACCCATCATTGGCCAATGGCCGGCAATCCGCAAAAATCCGAACCAGGAATTCTCTTCATTCAGCGGATCCTTGGTAATGTACCGGATAACATCGCGGTCGCTCCACATGGCGGCGAAAGCAGGAAAGTCATCAGGCTCCGGACCGCGCATGATCAGGCGTTCGGATTGTAATCTGGGCGCCGCGCCGGTCCAGCGCAAACGCAAGATATCGCCGCTCATTTGGCTTTTTCTTCCTCGATATAGTCACGGATCTGGGCGCGAAGAATATCAAGCGGCAAGCCGCCGCCATTCAAAACAGCATCATGAAACGCGCGGATATCGAAGTTCTCTCCGAGTTCGGACTCGGCCTGGCGGCGAAGCTCCCAAATTGTCAGCTCGCCCATTTTATAAGCCAGAGCCTGGCCTGGCCATGCAATATAGCGGTCAACCTCCGTCTGCACATTATGCAGCGATAACGCAGTGTTGGACGCCAAATAATCTATAGCTTGCTGGCGCGACCATCCTTTTGCGTGAATGCCTGTATCGATGACCAGCCGGCACGCCCTCCACATTTCATAGGAAAGACGCCCGAAATGATCATAAGGCGTTCCGTATACGCCCATCTCCACGCCAAGTTTTTCCGCATATAGCCCCCACCCCTCGCCGAAAGCGTGCGGATAGAACTGTTTGCGAAACTCCGGCGCATTTTCGATCTCCAGCGCCAGGGCGTTCTGCAAATGGTGACCGGGTACGGCTTCATGCAGGGTCAGCGCCGTCAGCGCATAAAACGGGCGTTTATCGAGCGAATACGTATTCACCCAATATTGGCCGCCCCGATCAGCGCCCATAGGCGCGCCAATATAACGACCAGTCGTATAGTTTGGGGCGATTTCGGCGGGAACCGGTTCAACCGAATAGGGCTGCCGCGGAAGCTTGCCAAAATATTTTGGCAGGCGGCCGTCTATATCTTTTGAAAGCCATGCCGCGCGTTCAAGCAACTCTTCGGGTGTTTTCGGATAAAATTGTTCATCGCTCCGCAAAAACTCAATAAAGTCTTCAAATGCGCCCTCAAAGCCGGTTTCAGCAATGACCGAGTTCATCTCTTTGCGTATACGCGCAACCTCTCTCAAACCCAGTTCGTGGACGCTTTCAGGGGTGGCGTCCTCAAGCGAGGTGTAATAGCGAACCAGCGCAGCATAATATTCATCACCGCCCGGCAACGCTTCGGCCCCCAATGTCTCGCGCGCGCCGGGAATATATTCATTTTCCATAAAATTCAGCGCACGCTCGAAAGCCGGGATCACGTCTTCAGCGATGACCGTCATCGCTTCTGACCGCAGCGCAGACTGATCACGCGTTTGGATCGTCGAAGGCATTTCCTGGAACGGCGCGTAATAGGGATGCGCCGCCGCATTATCCTTTATTTGAGCCTTGAACGATGGAATGATAAACGGGAGAATTTCCGCAGGCTGCGTAAAACCGTCCTGTAACCCGCGCCGCATATTTGCGATGTTCTGATCTATATATTCAGGAAATTTTTTCAGCCGCGATAAATAATTTTCATAATCTTCCGCCCTGCGAAAGGGCGTGGCGCTTACGACGTAAGCGAAGTCGGTATGAAACCCTGTATCCGCCAGAAAAGGAATGCGCCATCCTTCAAAACCAGCCAATGCGACGTCATAGGTCAGAATAAACTCGAGCAGGTCAGCGCTAAGCGCCTGGTCGTCACTCAAGCTATCGCGTTCTATTTCGTTCAAGCGCTCAAGAAAACTTTCTGCAGTCTGGGCGCGTCGCTCATGGTCGGCGGGAGCAATGGCGGGTATTTCGGCATTGTAGTCATTGACGCCGGATTGGGTCGCTGAAAACGGATTTTCCCGCATTTCGTTTTGCCAGTATTCTTCGAACAGTGCGTTCAGATCGTCGGCGGGGGCTGCGAATACGGCGAGGGTGGAAAATAACCACGCACAGACTGCTAGTCGCACCATTTTTAATCTCCTTATCGCCTGAGCAAAACCGGTAGCGGCGGAATCACCTCACCCTGGATTATACCATGACGCAGATATGGTCAGAAATCATGCGTTGCTGGAACATTTCCAAGCTTCAGATGTTATTGAAGAGAATTTCAACAATCAACGCGAAGTCTTTGAATACGGGGGCAATTTGATGAAATCCCTGCTGAACAGCTTTATACAGGCCACACCTGCAGACGAGGGCGGCGACGGCGCCGAAGACGCCGCGAAAGACGCAGCCGGCGAGGTTGAATCCTTTTTCGAAAGCATCGGCCCAAAATCAGAAGCTGCGTGGGAGTGGATCCAGAACAATAGCTCGGAATTCGCCGTCGCCGTGGGCGCTATTGCCGGCGCTTTTATCGCGTTGCGTATCCTGCGCGCGGTCATCGCCGGTATCGTCGGAAACAAGAAGAAAGATTATTATGCGATTTCGAATGTTTTCTCACGGCTGATAACCAGCACGACGAGTTTGTTTTTGATTATTCTCGCGGCTGTTCTTGTGACGCCATTTGTACCCGCAATACCGTCTGACTGGAACGCATATGCGCGTACAGCCGCCATTATCGTAGTAATCATACAACTCGCCGCCTGGGCGAGAGAATTGTTGACCGCCGGCATTGTCGGATATGCGCATACGCGCGCTGAAAATTCGGGCGTTATGACGAACGCCGTTAACCTGATTAAAACGCTCGTCGCTATCGGCGTCTGGACCATCGCGTTGCTGATGATCCTTTCCAATCTCGACATTGAGATCACCGCGTTGATAGCGGGCCTCGGAGTTGGCGGCATCGCCATTGGTCTTGCGGCGCAGAATATTTTCAAGGACTTGTTTTCATCGCTCGCAATTGTGTTTGATCAGCCGTTTCTCCGTGGCGACTTCATCAGTTTCGACAAGGGAAGCTTCTGGGGCGATGTGGAACGCATCGGCATGAAAACAACCCGGATCCGCTCATTGAGCGGAGAAGAGATCATCATCTCCAATTCGCAGTTGCTGGATAAGGAAATCAGGAATTACAGACGCATGGATGAGCGCCGCTCGATCTTCACTGTCGGCGTGCTTTACCAAACGCCTCACGACAAGCTGCGGAAAATTCCTGACCTCGTGGAAGAAGCCGTTAAGCCTGTTGAAAAAGCCCAGTTCGAGCGCTCCCATTTAAAGGAGTACGGCGACAGCTCCATTAATTTTGAAAATGTTTTCTGGATCAAAAGCCGCGATTATAGAGTTTATATGGATATCAATCATCAGGTCCTATTAAATCTTCACCGGGCGTTTGAAGAAGAAGGCATAGACTTTGCCTTCCCGACACGAACGCTTCATGTGGAAACGATGCCCAACATGAGCGATCGCGAAGATGAATGACCGCCGACCTATCCGCTTCGCATTGTTGTGAATGGAGTTGAATTGCGCCTCCGGTCATTGCGAGGGACAACCTCGCTCTATCCTGAGAGGAGCGCACAGATGATGTTCAAAAAATATTTGCTGGCGGTTTTGGCCGGTTTATTCATGTCCGGCGTCGCCGCGGCTGACGACACTGTTTATACGGGATTATTTTCCAACACGGCTGTCGACGGATATGACGCGGTTTCCTATTTCGAAAATAGCGCGCCCGCCAAGGGCTCGAAAGATTTTTCCTACCAATATAACGGCGCCGAATGGCGCTTTGCCACGGCGGAAAATCTGGAAGCTTTCAAATCCGACCCAGATAAGTACGCGCCGCAATATGGCGGCTATTGCGCCTGGGCGGTTTCGCAAGGGTATACCGCGCGCGGCAATCCGGAAAACTGGACGATTGTCGATGACAGGCTTTATCTGAACTACAATGATGAGATTCAAAAGCGCTGGGAGAAAGATATTCCCGGCTTTGTTGCGCTTGCTGAAGAGAACTGGCCCTCGGTCTTGGGCGAGTAGTCGCTATTTATGAAAAACGGCGCCGGGATATGCTCCCGGCGCCGTAGAATTTTTGCTTTTTCGTATATCTAGTCGGCGGACGCGCGTTGCTCATCACGAAGCGCGCGGAATTCATTGCCTTCATACCAGTTTGGCCAATTGTCCGAATACGCCATGTCGGCGCCGACTTCGAATAAAATCGTCATGGTTTTCGCCATGCCGGTGAGGTCCCAGTCCTCGGAATACTCATCCGCCGCGTTATGGTAACGATTTGTTCTGTAATCGTCCGCCAGCGCCTGACCAGCATCCTCACCGCCATCGATCAAATCTATTCCTGAGTCGGCGTACAGCATCGGCACGCCTTTCTTGGCGAGGGAAATATGGTCGGAGCGATAAAAATATCCTTTCTCCGGCTCTGGATCAGCGCGAAGATACATATCTCTTTTCTCGGCGGCGTCATTCAGCAGATCTTCCAGTTCAGACGCGCCGAAACCGACCACCATCAGGTCATTCGTAGGCGGCGTGGGCAATACGCCGTCCACATTGATTCCACCGACAATCTGGGCGAACGGAACAATAGGATCTTCGCCAAGATAGGCCGAACCCAGCAACCCGGATTCTTCCGCCGTCACGGCGACGAACATGACAGAACGCTCCGGACGCGGCTCGCTGTTCATGAATGCTTCGGCGATCGTGAGAATGCCTGACGTTCCCGTTGCGTTATCAACGGCGCCATTGGAGATTTGGTCGCCCTCAGCGTCTGGGTTGACGCCGAGATGGTCCCAGTGCGCCATGTAGAGAATATATTCATCCGGCCTTTCAGCGCCTGGAATGACGCCGACGACATTCGCGGATTCTGATCTTCGAATGGCGTTTTTGATAACGCCGGATGAAGTCAGACCTTCCATCGGTTGCGCCGTAAAATCATTGGAGCGGGCGGCTTCAGCGGCCTCGTCAAAATCCATGCCCGCCTGTGTGAAAAGATTGCGGGCGACGCTTTCCTGAACCCAGCCTTCGAGCGCTACGCGCCCGGCGCCGCCGTCGGGGCGCTCAAGATCCAGTTGCGCCCCGCTCCAGCTTCCTTCGACGACGCCCCAGCCGTATGCCGCCGGTTCCGTTTGATGTACGATGATCGCCGCAGCCGCCCCTTGCCGCGCTGCTTCTTCATACTTGTACGTCCAGCGGCCATAGTAAGTCATGGCTCTTCCATTGAAGAGGTCAGGATTTTCCGTTGCATAGCCGGGATCATTGACGAGGATGACGACAGTTTTGCCGGCGACGTCGACGCCGGCGTAGTCATCCCAGCCATATTCCGGGGCCACGACGCCGTAACCGACAAATACCAGTTCGCTGTCCGCGTAGGACACGTCTTCCTGCACGCGTTTTGTCCAATACATGGCTTCCGGCCCGTAAGCGAGTTCTTCGACGTTGATGGTCAGGCTGGAGTCATCTTTTTGCAAAGTCAGTTCAACGAGCGGTACGTTCTGTTCGAACGATCCATCCACACCGGGTTCGAGACCGATCGCGCGCATTTCATCAGCCAGCCACTGGCGTGTTTTTGCCCCGCCTGGCGTCGCCGGCGCGCGTCCCTCAAATTCATCGGAAGAGAGCGTCGCGATCCGTTCGCGCAGCTTTGCTTCATTGATTGGCGCAAGATCGATGTCGCTCGGGTCATTGGCGGCTTCCCGCTGCGTGTCGGAAACATCATTTTCATCAACCGCCGGCTGTGTTTCATCGGCGGCGCCGGTGTCTTCGCCGCCGCAGGCCGCCAGGGTAATTGCTGCGGCAAACGCGAAAATCGCGCTGATCTTCAGGGTCATGGAGTTCGCCTTTTTCAAGAATCACATTTGAGAAGGCGCGAGATTGCCCCCGTCTGACCAACCCGTCAAACGCAAGGGCTTTTTACATGCGATATCAGATGAAAATTGCGCCGTTTCTCGACAAAACGGCATTTCGATGCATTCACAGGCAATTTTAGGCACGATCAACGGGTTATTGACGTGATTTTCAATGCTCTGGCGCCGTCGCGATTTCCCAGCGCCCCCGTCATCTTCAGGCGGGACAGCGTACTGAAGACTGGCGCAAAACCGACATCGTCGATGGTGGCGCCCGATAAATTGATGACATCACCAGCTTTCATATTCATGAGCTGATTGATGTCGATGGATTGGGAAGCCAGCACAGTCCGCAATTCAACAACGGAAAATGACGCCAGCCGCAATAGTCCCTTTTTCCATTTTTCGTCCGCAACCGCACGCTGGGCGCGATTATGGTCGCGCACGGAAACAATAATATTTTCCGAGGCGATGATCGTCATCGCGCCTAATGCATCGCCCTCTATGGTTTTCGCTGCGAGCGAAAATACGGCCGAGCGTTGATACGCGTTCAGCAGTTCGAAACGCCGCGGATCGGCGCCGCTCGCGATCAGTTCCAGCGATCCTTTGACGGCGCCGCATTGAGCAGCTTTTTCGAAAATCATTTCCGCCGCCGGTTTCACCAGCGCTTTCGCCAGCCGCCGGTCAATAGCGCTTACATCTTCGGGCATAGGATCGGGCTTGTCGCGCAGGGCTGACAGCGACCAGCCGGCGGCGACCATTGCTGCGTCCATATCCAGAATGACGATGACATCGTCTTCACCGTTCAACCGGAAATGATAGATCGCAGATTTGGAATTAAAATTTGCAAAGGCCGCGCCCATGCGTTCAAAGACGGCGGCTACTTTTTCGTCAACTTCGCATTTCTCGCCGTAATACTGTGAAAAAGCCGGCGCAATAACGGACGCAACCGCGCCTGGAAACGGTTTTATCAGTTCGATTGGGCCTTCATCGCGAACGCCGCAGCCGATTTTTTTCTTTAAAATGTTCGTTCCCGCATCGCTCATATAAGTACGAATTCCAAATCTGACGACAATCCCTGCGAAGGTATTAACCGCCAATAGCTATAAATTAAGTAAACGCGTAAAACCGCTCGTAAGCAATTTTCGCTATCCATCGGAATTGATTGCAATCCGGTGGGACGTATGGCTGGGCGAACGGCGAATGCTGCGCCAATTATCATTAAGAAAAAGAAGGTGATCGCCGGCGGCGGTCATCACGGCGGGGCATGGAAAGTCGCCTATGCCGACTTCGTGACAGCCATGATGGCGTTTTTTCTCTTGATGTGGCTGCTCAATGCAACGACGGAAGATCAGCGCAAGGGTCTTGCGGACTATTTCAATCCATCCATTCCGATCTCCAAGGTTTCCGGCGGCGGCAGCGGCGCGCTTAACGGTTCGTCAGTATTTACAGACGAACAGCTTTCCCGCGACGGCACGGGCGCGGTGAACGAATATCCGAACAGCCGCGAAATCCCCGTCAATGGTCCTGAAAACTCCATGGACGCGCCCTTGGAAGGTAAAGGCGTCGATAATGAAATCGGCGCTGCGCAAAAAAGTCTGGAAGCGGTGCAAAACGAGATCAATGCAGAATCCATTCAGGCGCTGGAAGGCAATCTCGCCAAGCATATTCAAACGCGCATGACGCCGGACGGCCTCGTTATCGAACTCGTCGATGCAGACGGACAACCCTTATATGATATCGGCTCGTCAAATCCGTCGCGAATTCTTGACGATTTGTTAAAAGTCGTCGGCCCTGTGCTAGCGACGGTCAGTAATAATATGGCGATTGTCGGTCACACGGACGCCCTCGCCTTTTCCAGAAGCGCCAGCTATTCGAACTGGGAGCTTTCAACCGATCGCGCACACGCCGCCCGCCGCATGCTGATAACAAACGGCATTGCGTCTGCGCAAATCAAGGAAGTCACGGGGAAAGCCGACACCGAACCTTTTTCAGAAGACCCATACGCCCCGCAAAACCGCCGTATCGCGATTATATTATTGACAAAATAATAACCACAAAAGCGGCTTATCCATTAGGGGTTCTTTAAACAGCGGTGAGATAAAACTAACAACAGCAATAAAATTTTTTCCGGAGTGGAGAGCTGTTATGGGGATTTCGTCGTCGCTGAATGCGGGCGTGATGGGACTGGCCGTCAATGCCGTGAAATTGGGGACTATTTCAGACAATATCGCGAATTCCCAGACATATGGGTACAAACGCGCCGAGTCCGAATTCGCCGATATGGTGCTGCGCCAAACCAGCGGGGATTATTCCGCAGGCGGCGTTCGGGCGATGACATATCGCGATGCGGGCGCGCAGGGCGCGCTCGTGACGACGGCGAATTCGACTGATATTTCAATCAGCGGCCGGGGCATGCTGCCGGTGACAGATGTTGGCGGCGTCACCGCCTCTCCAAACGACCGGTCGTTAATGCTGGCGTCCACAGGTTCTTTCTATACGGATGAACAGGGTTACCTGCGCACGCTGTCCGGTTTGTACCTCATGGGCTGGCCGGCTGATATTAACGGCAACGTCGCCTCTCCGCCGCGCGACAGCTCTATCGCGCTGGAGCCGGTGCGCGTCAATCTCAATCAGTTTGCCGCTGCGCCGACGACGCAGATCCAGCTTGGCGTTAACCTGCCCGCGACTGAAACCGAAGCAGGCTCGGCCGGTACGGATTTCGACCTCCCGATTGAATATTTTGATACGCTTGGCCGCTCGCAGACGTTGAATGTAGAATTTACGCCCGTCGTGCCGGGTTCCGGCGCTTCGAACGAGTGGAACGTCAATATATACGATGAAGCTGGCGACCCCGCCGTTTCAATCGCAAGTTTCAACGTCACCTTTGACGACAGCGTCAACGGCGGCGGTTCCGTCGCCAGCATTACGCCGGGCGCCGGCGCAACATATGACGCGGCAAGCGGTAATATAACGATCAACACCGCCTCAAGTCCCCTCGATATCTATGTCGGAACGGCCGGCCAGCCTTCTCCGCTGACGCAATTGTCCGGCAGTTTCGCGCCCCTCTCCGTGACGAAAGACGGCGCGCCGATCGGTAATCTGAGTTCGGTGGAAATCGACGAGCGCGGATTTTTACAGGCGATCTACGAGACCGGTTTCCGCCGGACAATCTATCAGGTTCCTGTCGCTGACGTTCCGAACTTCAAGGGGCTGAACGCCGTCGGCAATTCCGCCTTTTCTGTGACGCAGGACAGCGGCGATGTTTATTTCTGGGACGCGGGCGACGGACCGGCCGGTTTGACAATCGGCTTTGCCCTGACCGAATCGACGACCGATATCGCCGCAGAGCTTACAGATCTTATTCAAACGCAACGCGCTTATTCATCGAACGCAAAGATCATTCAAACGGTCGATGAGATGTTGCAGGAAACGACAGATATCATCCGGTAAGCGCCACGGACGATTAAGGGAACGTCATTATGACAATCTCCCAGTCTTTATTGAATGCAACATCCGGTCTCGCCGCCGCATCGCGGCGGGCGAGCGTGACGTCAAACAACATCGCAAACGCCCTCACGGAAGGTTACAGCCGGCGCGAGGTCGGTCTGACCGAGCGTGTTGTGGCGGGCGCCGGCGCCGGCGTTGACGTCGCGGGCGTATCGCGCGCGACCAATCCGGCGGTCACCTATGAACGCCGGCTCGCGGATACCGAGTTCGCATTCAACAGCGCAACAGCCGGCGCCTTGACGCGGATCACAGATCTCCTTGGCGGGCCGGAAGACCCGAGTGCGCTTTTCCAGAAATACGCCAATCTCGAATCGGCGCTTAAAAACCTTGCCGAAACGCCGGACAGCGGCGCGCTGCAACAACAGGGCGTCACCTCTGCGAACGATCTCGCCGCCACGTTCAACAGACTGTCTGAAGCCTATCAAAAAATCCGGGCGGACGCCGACGCTGAAATCAACAATCGCGTCAACACCGTCAACGAAGCGCTGCAGCAGATCGAGGATTTGAACGCCTCTATCGGGCGCGGCTCCGCCAACGGAACGGACGTCACCGCACTGCTCGATCAGCGCCAGCAATTGATCGATACGGTCAATGAAAATATTCCGGTGCGTGAACTCCAGCGCGAAAACGGCAAGGTCGACCTGATGACGCCCGAGGGCGTTTTCCTTCTCGCCGGGTCCGCGCGCACAGTTGAATTTACGGCGTCTCCCGTCATCACGCCGGGAAACGCCTATGACAACGGGGCCGGCGCGCTTTCCGATCTGTCCGTAGGCGGAACGGATATTACACCGTTCGGACCGGGCGGGCAGTCCGCGAAAAGCGGCGCGCTTGCGGGCCTGTTTAATGTGCGCGACAATGTCGTACCCGAACAATCGGCGGCGCTTGACAGCCTGGCCTTTGATCTCATTGGCCGGTTCCAGGATCCATCCGTTGATCCAACGCTTAATCCGGGCGATCCGGGTCTTTTCACGGATGGCGGCGCCGCAGCGGACGTTGCCAATATTACCGGCCTTGCCGGACGCATCGCCGTCAACGCATCGGTCGACCCGGCGCAGGGCGGCGAGACCTGGCGTTTGCGCGACGGCGTTCAGGCCGTGATCCCCGCGGCTGCTGGATCGGAAGCTTTCGTGCGGGCGATGATCGCCGCCATGTCGGACTCGCGCCCGTCCCATGCAGCCTTGCAATCGCCTGGCGATCTGTCTGCGGCGGAAAGCGCCGCGCATCTGACGTCCCTCGCCGGCGGGGCGCGCGCTGTCGCCGCCGGCCGCGAAAGCGCGTCGGCAAGCCTCGCGCAAGGCTTGAAAGAGGCCGAAACGCTTGAAACGGGCGTAGATACGGATCGCGAGCTGCAAAATCTGCTCGTCATCGAACAGGCCTACGCCGCAAACGCGCGCGTGCTGCAAACGATCGATCAGATGATCCAGCGGCTGATGGAGATTTAACGCAACATGCCCTCCTACGGATTTCCCACGCTTCTTCAGTACAGCCGGCTGAACGCATCCATCTCTGACATTAAACAGCGCAGCGAACAGACGCGCGTTGAGATTGTCACCGGACGCATCGCTGATCTCAACGCAACGCTCGCAGGCGGGGTGGGCGACGCACAATTGATGCGCAAAGCCATCGACGATATCGCCGTTCAGCAGACATCCATTACCCGCGCGCTTGGCCGGGCGCAGGCCTCGCAACTCTCTCTCTCCCGCGCGGCCGACGGCGCCACACAGATCGGCGTCAATGTGCTTGACGCTGTCGGACGCAGAGATGAAAACGCAATCGGCATTGCAAGCACGCAGGCCGGACTTCAGCTTGACGCCGCCGTCGCGGCCTTTAATCAGCGCTATGAAGGCCGCGCGCTCTTCTCCGGCGACGGAGTGCAGCAAAATGCGCTCGCCGATTCCGATACATTGCTCACCGATGTGCGCGCTATCTTCGCTGGCGCAGCCGACGCAGCGCAGCTCGAGGCCGATCTCGACGCCTATTTCAATACGCCGGGCGGCGGGTTTGACACCAATATTTACGTCGGCGGCGCCGGCAATGCAGCGCGTACGGAAATTTCGGACGGCGAGCTTGTGAATTACAGCGCCAAGGCGGACGAACAGCCCGTGCGCGATCTGTTGCGCAGCCTTACGAGCCTGATCGTCGCCGAAGAACAGACCGGCTTCGCCGACCGCGACGCCGCGCTTTCCGCCGCTGCGACGGGTCTTATAGAATCGTCGAACGGCGTTGCGGAAATCCGCTCGCGCATCGGCGCCGTTGAAGAACGCATGGTCGCGGCGCAAGCCCGGCTTGATGCGGAAAACACAGCGCTTGGCGAGACCTACAACGAACGCACCGCGCGCGATCCTTACGAAGCGGCGACGCTGTTGCAGCAGCTCGAATCGCAATTGCAGACCTCTTTTATTCTCACCGCGCGCATCTCCCAGCTCACGCTCTCCAATTACATCTAGGGTTCCATGTTTGACCGTTTGAAAGTTTTTCTCGCCGCCCTCCTCGCCGGCTTTGTGTTTCACGCCGACGCATCGGCGGACGTGCGTTTGAAAGACATCGTCAATGTCGAGGGCGTGCGCGGCAACGATCTCGTCGGTTACGGCCTTGTTGTCGGTCTTGACGGCACGGGCGACGGCGTTCGGAACTCGCCGTATACGGAAGAGGCCCTGTCGAGCCTGCTCGAACGTCTCGGCGTCAACGTCCAGGGCGAGGATTTCCGTCCGCGCAATGTCGCCGCCGTTGTGGTCACCGCTACCCTGCCGCCTTTCGCGCGCGCCGGGTCGCAAATCGACATTACCGTTTCCGCCATCGGCGACGCCAGCAATTTGCTTGGCGGCACGCTGATCATGACGCCGCTGCATGCGGCGGACGGCGAAGTTTACGCCGTGGCGCAAGGGCCGGTTCTCGCCAGCGGTTTTTCCGCCGAGGGCGCGGGAACCGAAGTCACTTTCGGCGCGCCGACATCCGGCTCGATCCCTCAAGGCGCGCGCGTTGAACGCGAAATCAATTTCGATTTCGCCTCCATGCAGAATCTGCGTCT
Organism: Hyphococcus sp.; assembly: GCF_965228385.1. Classification (GTDB taxonomy): domain Bacteria; phylum Pseudomonadota; class Alphaproteobacteria; order Caulobacterales; family Parvularculaceae; genus Hyphococcus. The sequence continues at coordinate 1,730,508 of NZ_OZ245810.1, forward strand.
GGCCCTGCGCTCGCCTGACTTCACGACGGCGACGCGCATCGAGACCGCCATCAACGCCGCGTTCGGCGGGTCCATCGCGACGGTGCTGGACCCCGGCACAGTAGAAGTTTCCCTGGTGAACTCGGCCATGAAACCGGTTCACATGATGGGCCGTATTGAAAACTTGCGCGTTTCGCCGGAACAAAAAGCGCGCATCGTCATCGATCAGAAATCCGGCACGGTCGTGCTCGGCGCGGATGTGCGCATATCGCGCTTTGCGGTGACGCAGGGCAATCTTACAATTTCCGTGCGTGAAACGCCGGTCGTCTCCCAGCCCAATCCGTTTTCGCGCAATGGCGAGACCATCGTCCTGCCGGATACGACCATCAGCGTCGATCAAAACACCGAGCGGCGCATCGGTCTTGTGGAAGAAAACGTCGCCCTCTCCGACCTGATCGAGGGATTGAACGCCCTCGGCGTCGGCCCGCGCGAGCTTATCGACATCCTGAAATCGGTAAAAGCCGCCGGCGCGCTCCACGCCGAACTGGTGTTGATGTAACGCCACGCTAGAAGCCAGACAAACTGCCGGCGGAAAGTTGTACAACTCCAATTCCCGCCGCTTCTTCAATCGGCTCTCTGCAAGGCGTACAGCCTAATGTTGTACAACTCCGCCCGCTGGTTTTGTACAACATTTCCGACATGACAACCCTTTCTTTTTCTCCTTCGGCTGGCCTTGCGCTACTTAAACATTGCGCGTTTTTGCGGCGCAGCCTGGGAGCAACAACTTGATCCAGCGTGCATCATAAGGCCGCCAGAAAAAGCGTGGATATCTATCCACCATGTTTTTTTCCGTGCTATCATGAACGGCGCCCGCCCGTCCTGGCGCCGTTTTTTCCCGCTACGGATGATTGAGCCGCGCGGTCTTCCCTTTCCGGAAGTCTGCCGCTCCGCGCAATTCGCGATAATTTGTTAACCGCGCCGCAGGCCGCCGGGGATTAGCATGACGGCCAGCACCGGAAACGCCAAAATATGCCTCTTAAGAAATTGGATAACGTCCTCGCCTTTGGCCCGCTCCAGCGAACCCGATCGAAACCTCGACAACGGCCGCGAAAAAAAACTCGCCGCCTTCGCTTCGGCTTCGCGCATGGCGTCTTCCTGTTCGCCGTTTTCTTCGTCTTCACCAAAACCCCGATGGCGATTTCATCCGGCGGCGAGATTGAAGGCGTCGTTACGCGTGTCGTCGACGGCGACACTTTTTACATAAGCGGGACAACGACGCGCATCAGGCTTTGGGGTCTGGATGCGCCGGAGCGGGCGCATGCGGCGGGCCCGGCCGCAACGCGCGAATTGAAACGGCTGGCGGAAGGCAGGCGCGTGACCTGCAGGAAAGTCGACGAGGATCGCTATGGCCGCATCGTCGGCCAATGCTTCCTCTCTGACGGCGACGACATCGCAGCGCTTATGATAAAAAGCGGAACGGCGCGCGAATTCCTGCGCTACTCCGGCGGGTACTATTCGGCGGGCGGCCTCTTCGGAAGGCGCGAATAAAGGCGCCCTGGCGGACTTGATCCGGTATCCATGGCGGTCTATCCAGCATCCTTTAAAAATGGAGGGCGTCATGAAGAAGAATCACCGCATTAGCGACCTGCCCTGCTTTCGAGCCGTCGTCAAAACGGCGTAAGGGCTTCCCATCCGAAACGAACGTCAAGCGCGGTCATCGCACCATTAAAGGCGGCGAAATCGAGCTTTTGGAAAAGCTTGGCCGCAACGACCCGTGCCCGTGCGGGTCAGGACGCAGATTTCAAGCAATGCTGCATGCGGTCTGGCCGATATGACGGCGCCAACCGTGGAGAGTATTTTTAGGTAAGCTACTCCGCCTTCTCCGTTTCCGGCTCTTCAATCGCGTTCAGCTTGAACTCGCCGTCGCGCACGAGGCGGCGCACGGCGGCGGTGATTTCGCGCTGGGCGGCTTCGCCGTCAGTCTCGGAAGGCTCGTCCATTTCGGCGAGTTCTTCCTTGTACTGTTCAACCATGCGTTTGGAGATATTGCCGAAGAGAAACTCAACCGTTTCCGGCGCGTTTTTCTCGCCATGCTTGATCGCCGTGAGCAGCGTTTCGCGCTCAATGTCGCGCATGACGGCGGGCGCGCCATTGGCGGGCACGCGCGCATGAAGGTCTTCAAAGATGAGAAGCGCGCGTTTCACGGCCGCGCCCACTTCCGGATCGGATTCCTGCAAGTGCGCGAGAAACGCATCGCGTTTCGCGCCCGGCAGATTGTTGACGATCTCGCCCACCGCGCCTGTCGCGCCGCCTGCGCCGTCGGATTTGGCCTCTTCGCCGTCTCCCTCTTCGCCGTCTTCCGCGGCGCCGGGAGCGGGCTTTAACAAGTCTTCTTCCAGAACCTGCGCAATCGCCTCGATGGCGGCGGGCGACGGCGGTTTTTTGCGCGCCAGCTCGATCAGGATCTGCTTGGCGTAGCCGTCATCGGCCTTGTCGAGCACGGCGGCGGTTTTTTCATAATCCAGCTTGGCGAGAATGGCGGCGCCCACGGGCATGCGCTGCTTTTGCACATAGTCCGCCAGCACCTCATCGTCGAGTTTCTCCACCCGCTCCCAGACATTGCCGCCATCGCCGGCGCCGCCGTCAAGATCGGAAAGAATACGGTCGGCGCGTTCTTCGCTCGCCATCAAGCCAAGGACCCGGCGGGTTTCATCGGCGCCGCCGGCAAGATCGTTATTTTTCTGGTTGATCTCGGCGAGAAACTCCTGCGCCACCGCGTGCAGAAGTTGCGGCGGGACGGATTTCAATTCGCAAAACGCCTTGGCGAAGGTTTTGAGCTGCGCGTCGGAAATATCGTCCACCACCGCCGCCGCCGTTTCCGCCGACAGGGAGGCCAGAACGATCGCCGCCTTGTGGGACCGGGTGAACCAGGTCTCCATGGGCTGGGCGGTATCGACTTTTTGCAGGGCGTTCGCCATGTGTTACGTATATCCTCTTACCAGCGCGCCGGAAACTGCAACCCACCCATTCGTCAGCACAAAGAAGGCGACCTTGAAGGGCAGCGAGACAATCGCGGGCGGCACCATCATCATGCCCATGGCCATCAGGATTGAAGCAACAAGCAAGTCGATCACCAGAAACGGCAGCAACACCACAAATCCGATTTCAAACGCGCGCTGAATTTCAGACAGCACAAAAGCCGGCACGAGCAGCGACAGCGGCGTTGCGCCGTCTGCTGGCGTTTGCGTTTCAAGCGGTCTCGCATCCTCCAGAATATCGACAGCGCCGGGGTCGACCCGCGCCTCCATAAAGCCGCGAAAGGGGTCCATCGCCGCGCCGAAGGCGGCGTCCTCCGCCATTTCGCCGTTCAGCATGGGCTGCACGCCGGAAGTCCAGGCGTCTTTAAACACCGGCTCCATAACGAAGTAGGTCAAAAATATAGCGACGCTGACAATCAGCATGTTCGGCGGCGCCTGTTGCAGACCGACGCCCTGCCGCAAAATAGACAGGACAATGATCATGAACGGCAGGCAGGTCACCATCATGGCGATGCCCGGCGCCAGGGAGAGGATCGTGACCAGCAGGAAAAGCTGAATGATACGCTTGGAAAGTCCGCCGGCCTCGTCAACGGCGTCGAGCAAACCCGCCTCGGCGCCGACGCCCTCGCCCGGCTGCGGCGCGATCTCCTGCGCTTGCACAGGCGCTGCGAAAAAAATCGCCGCCGCCGTCAGCACAGCCAGAACTATTGCCCATCGACGCATCGCCGTTCCCGCCTAGTTATCGAATCCGCAGACTTCGAGAAGCTTCACGCCGATGCCGTTTTCATCGTCAGTGGCTTCGACCAGTTCGCCGCGTGCGATCAGCCGTTCGCCAACATAAATATCAACGGGATCGTCTATGCGCGCTTCCAGGTCGATAATCGCGTCCTGCTTCAGGTCAAGCAGGTCTTTGACGCACACTTTCGCGCCGCCGACCGAAACCGTAATGCGCACCGGTAGATCGAGAATATTCTTGTTGCGCAGCGAGGCTTCGTCAGCCGCAGCTTCGGCGATCACTTCGTCGTCTGCGACAACTTCATTTCCGGCGTCACTCATCATCGGACTCCTTTGAACACTCTGTTTCACAACCGAGCGCGTTTAATATTTCCTGAATCAATGTTTCCGGATTGCTGACAAATCCGCCTTTCGACCAGCGTGCGTCAATTGACGCCGGCGCGCAGGTTTCATCCACAATCAAACGGATCGACTGCTTTTCATTCAGCGATTTCTGATTTTGTTCAGACAGATGCGCAATCAAATCCGGATGCACGCGCAGTGTCAGCACGTCATCCGATTTCATCACGCGTTCCTGCGCGATAGCCATGACGTCTTCGAGCGCGTTGTTGCGCGCCAGCCTGGGGGCCGCCGCCGCAAATAACCTTCCGATCAGCGACAGCGCCTCCGCGCGGTAGCGCTCCTCGATTTCAGCGAGCATCGCGCCGACGCTGTCTGCAAACGCCTCATGCCGGCGTTCGCGATCAGCTTTGTCTTCCGCCATCCCGATGGACGCATCGCGATAACCGGCCTTGTACGACTCACATGTTGTATCAACGCCATGTGTTTGCGGCGTGCGCCCCGGCAGCACAGGATAATGCACGCCCCGCCCGCCATGTTCGTCTTTTTTTGAAAGCTGAAGCGACGTATTCGGCATCTAGGCCGCCTTCTCGGTGTCGCCGAGCCATGACTTAAGGAGGGTCGCGGTTGCTTCCTTATCGGCGGCGCTGGCGTCGCGCAATTCTTCAAGCGGCGACTTCGGCGCAGCCAGCTGCGGCGCGGCGCCGCCTTGTGCGTCAGCCGTCAGATCCGCCAGCGCTTGCGGCGATGCGCCGGCGACGTCCTGCGTCAGCACAGGCTTCAACACGAACATGCCCAGCACGATAACGACCAGCGCCGGGATAATGATCTGCAACAGCGACATGACGTTCTGCTGCGCCCATAACATAATCCCGCCGCTTTCTTCCGGCGTTTCAACGGGCGCATATTCGTGGAACGGCATTGATTTGACAGTGACGACATCGCCGCGGGCCTCTTCAAATCCGACGGCAGCCGTCACCAGTTCGCGGATGGACTCGAGTTCTTCCTGCGCGCGCGGCGTTGCGGCTTCGCCTTCCGCCGGCGCCGGCTCGTTAATCAAGACCGCCACATGAACACGCGAAATTGCCCCCGGCATTTTCTCGCGCTGGCGCTGCACTTCTGAAATATCGAAACGCGTCGATTCATTGGTTTCGGAGCGCGATGAACTGGACCCGGTCTGCTGCGCGCCCGCATCGCCGTCAGGCAAATTGCTGGCGACCGTCACCGCGCCTGTACCGCCGGTGCCGGATTCGCTCATTTCTGTTGTTTCGCGGCCCATCATCACCCGCGTTCCGGGATCGAGGATGCGCTCTGACACTGTCTCGCGCTCGCGATCGAGATCGAGCGATACGGTCACCCGCGCATTGCCGGGCCCGACCCGCGCTTCAAGCAGGTCCATCAAATTTGTTTCAAGCTTGCGCTCGCGGTCGCCGACCTCGCCTTCCGCCATTTCCATGGGATCGCCCGCCCCCGGCTTCAGGACGACGCCGTTTACAGAATCGATGACGCCCACCTGTTCCGGCTGCAGATCCGGCACGGCGAGCGCGATGAGATAGCGCATGGCCGTCGCCTGACTGACGTCAAGCCGGCCGCGGCTCATGGTGATGGTCGCCGACGCGCTCGGCGGACGGCGGCGGCGCGCGAATGACGATGATTTCGGCACAGCGATATGCACACGCGCAGAACCCACGCCCGGCGTCGCCAGCAATGTCCGGGCGAGTTCGCCCTCTTTTGCGCGCCAGTAGGCTGCGTCAAACATTTCCGAAGTCGTTGCAAAGCCGTTTAATTCGTCAAGCAATTCAAAACCCGGCTGACCCTGTCGCGGTAACCCTTGCCGCGCGAGCGCCATGCGCAGCGCATCGCGCCGCGGCTCCGGCACATAGATCGCCTCGCCGCGAACTTCGGCCTCCACATCCATCGCCTCAAGCGCGGAAAGCACGTCGCCCGCCGCCGATGCGTCAAGACCGCCATAGAGAAAAGCAAGACGCGGCTTGCTCGCCATATTCATGACGCTGGCGCAAACAATCAGCGTCGTCACCAGTACGCCGACCAGAATCGCCTTGCGAGAAAAAGAAAGTTCGTTCCAGACAGAAGCCAGTTTCAACATCACCACAATACCGTTTTGGAGGAGTCCTTGTCGTCGCCCCTCAACAATTGTGGTTAATTTCTATGTTCTTGATTAATTTTGAGTTTACGAATGCATGCCTATTGTGCCGCTGAACATTAATGAACAATGCGCGATTAACGCGCGTGACGCGCAAGCAGGCGAAACACGTGGCCGATAAAGAAAAAGCAGCGGAGGAAGCGCCGGAAAACGGTGAAGACGCCGAACAGCCCAGGAGGAAGGGTCTCGGCCTCATCCCGATGATTATCGGCGCCGTTGCCGCCGCCGGCGCGGCAGCGGGCGCGGCATTTGTGTTGGCGCCGGCGCCGGGCGGAGACGCACCCGAACACGCCAGCGCTGACGGCGCGCATGAAGGCGAAGCCGGCAAGGAAAACCACGACGGCGCCAAAGGCCATGACGAAAAAAAGGCCGGCAAGGAAAAGAAAAAGAAAAAGAAAAAAGGCGGTCACGGCAAAAAAGGCGGTGAAGGCGACGTCAAGGCGATCGGTCAAATTCAACACAGTGAATACGCAACTTTTTTGGTTCTGGACCCGATTATCGTCTCGATACAGCCGATCGGCAGGTCAAAGCACCTGAAGATTTCACTCGTGCTTGAAACAGGCGAAGAAGACGCCGCAATGCTGTTGGAGAACGGATTTTACGTCAAAGACGTGCTCAACACATTCTTGCGCTCCGTCGATGCTTCCGTTTTGGAAGACCCGGCGGCGATGTCGCGTCTGCGCGCGCAAATCCTGCGCCGGATTCGCGCCATCGTTCCGGGCGCACATGTCGAAAATGTTCTTATTACTGAATTTGTTTTAACGTAGACGGGGCAAGGCCAATGGAAATGATCGTCAATTTTATGCTGCTTGCAGCCTCAGGCGCAGCGACATTTTACTGCTTCATTCTGAGCCGGAAACTTGAAGCGCTGAAGAACACCGAAAAAGGCCTTGGCGCGACAATCGCCACCATGTCCCATACGGTCGATCAGGCGCGCTCAACCGTCGCACTGGCGAAAGAGTCGAGCGCGCAGAGCGTTTCCGAACTGACGCCGCTGATCGAGGAAACAAAGGAAATCCTGCCGCAGCTTACTGAAATGATTGATGTCATCAGCGAGCTGGCGGAAATCGCCATCCGCGACGTCAACGACGCGTCGGCCAAGGGTTCCGCCGCATTGGACGAGCGTCTCGCCAAGGCGCGCGCGCTTCAGGAACGACTGGACCAGCAGATCGATTTCTTCCTGGTGGACGATCCCGACCCAGACGGGCCGGGCGGCGGGCGCACGCCTGACGATCATGACGATGTGGTCGCCTATCTCGACGACGAAGACGAGCCCGCACCGAAAAAACAGCGTCAATCCAAAATTTCCGCGGCGCTGATGAACGCCCGCAACCAGCGGCAAATGAAGAAACTCGCCGGCTAGGTCATGAAAACAAGAGCACTTTTCGTTCTGGGTCTCATCTTTTGCGGGTCCTTCATCGGCCGCATCGCCGTTATGGCGTCGGACGCCGCCAGTGCTGATGCGCCGGCGGATCCGGCGCAGCAGGCCGGCGCGCCGGCGGATGCCTGTATCGGCGGCGAGCTTGCCGCTGCAGTGAAAGACCGCATGTCGGCCCTCGACGGTCGCGAGAGGAAAATCGCCGACCGCGAAGCCGAGCTCAAAACCTACGAACGCCAGGTCGACAAACGCCTCGCCGAACTGGAAGAGGCCAACAACAAACTTCAGACGAGCATCAAGATCGTTCAGGATGCGCGCAACGCCGACATCCAGAAACTGGCGGCCATCTACGCCGGCATGAAACCGGCGCAGGCCGGCGGTATCATTAATGAAATGGACGCAAAGTTCGCCGCTGGACTGATTTCATCGATGAATAGCGAGCAGGCCGCGCAGATCGTCGCCAATATGGATTCGCAAAAGGCGTATCTCGTCAGCGTTATCCTGGCGAACAGAACGCAGGGCGAATAAATTCTCGCTCTGGTTGGGCGGCGAAAAATCATTCCCGGAATGAAAAAATACGAACACGGGTTTCAGTGAAGATTAACTTCTCCGTGAAACACTCGTTAAGCGAGTCGTTAAACTTTTACGCTTTAAAATCGTGGGATCATGGGCAGTATACTCGGTATAATCATAACGCTTGGCATGGTGTTCGGCGGTTATCTGATCGCGGGCGGCAAGATGGAAATCATCATGCATTCCCTGCCCTATGAGATCATGATTATCGGCGGCGCGGCCATTGGCGCGTTTTTTGTCGGTAACAGTTTCGCCGTCATCAAGCAGGCTGGCGGCGATATCGTCAAAGCCCTGACCGGACCAAAATGGAAGCGCGCAGACTATCAAGACCTGCTTTGCTTGATGTACGAACTATTGCGCGTCGCCAAGGAAAGCCCCGTTCAGGCCGAAGCGCATATTGAAAACCCTGAAGAATCCGCGATTTTTTCACGCTATCCGAAAATCGCGCAAGATCACGAAGCCGCCGACATTATCTGCGACACGATCCGCTCTATCCTGATGAATTTCGACAACCCCCATCAGGTTGAGGATTTGCTCGAAAAACAGCTCGACACATTGCATGAAGAAAGCCTGCATGGCGGCCACGCCCTGCAAAACATGGCTGACGCGCTGCCCGCGCTCGGCATTGTCGCCGCCGTACTTGGCGTCATCAAAACCATGGCCTCGATCGACAAGCCGCCTGAAGTGCTGGGCCAGATGATCGGCGGCGCGCTGGTTGGAACGTTCCTCGGGGTCTTTCTCGCCTACAGCCTTGTGGGTCCGCTCGCCGCGAAAATCATGGCGGTGCGCGAGGAAGAGGCCCGCTTTTATCAACTGATCCGCGAAACGATCGTCGCGCATCTGCAAATGCATTCGCCGCAAATGTGCGTGGAAGTCGCCCGCCGTAATATCCCAAGTCACGACAGACCCAATTTCAGCGAAGTCGAAGAAGCGCTGAAAGCGCTGAAAAAGGAAGCCGCCTGATCATCATGCTCCGCGCAATATTCATATTCGTAATGGTGCTGTTTCCGGCCGCCGCACCGGCGTCGGAAACATTGCCCGTTCGCGCAGGCGAGCACGGCGAATATTCGCGGCTTGTCATTCCCGCTGCGCCAGAAGACTGGCGTATTGCAACGTCGGACCGCAAGGTCGAGATCGCCCTGCCCGGCAAGGATTACGAATTCGAGCTTTCGGACATCCTGGAAAAACGCAAAGCCCACCGCGTTTTATCCGCGCGTGTGGTGGATAGCGCCGAAACGCGATCGCTTGTTTTAACGCTCACCTGCGATTGTCCTGTGCGCACCTCCAAGGGCGATGAAGGCTTGATCGTCATCGATATTTTCAACGACGGCCCCACGCCGCTGGTTCCCGCTGACCCGCAGACAGGGCCGACGCAAGCCATGCTGCAGGCGGCGAACCAGGAGCAATCCGCAGAAACTTCCACATCTGAATCCATGCGCGCCGCGCGCGACCGCATGATCGCCCTTCTCGCGGAAGCCCGTCACCAGGGCGTCGTGCAGCTCAAGATTGATGAAGAAGATGAAACCAAAAACGACATTGCGCAAAACACTCAACCAAATGCAGCAGTGGAGCCAGCGCAAGCTTCGTATACGGCGCCTGAATTCGATCCAGCGCCGTCGCGCGACGCGCCGCTCACGCACGAGACGCGCCTTGACCCGCCGCAAATAACGCCGGCGGTAAATGGTTCCGACGCGGATTGTATCGATCCATCCGTCTTCTATAACGCAGCCGGTGACGCCGGGGTGCTGGATTATTCATCCATCGCGTCGTTGCGCCAGCAGTTTGAAACGTCAACTGATCCTTCCGAACGAGATGATCTCGCGCGCGCGTTAGCGCTCGGATATATTCATATCGGGTTTTTTGAAGAAGCCTACGCGATTGCAGGGCCGCGCGCGTCCGGCGGCGATCACGATATGGCGGCCGCCGCCGCTGTCGCCAACCTTGCGGCGGGCGCCGCGCGCCGCGCCCATGAAACGATTGCGCCATACACAAGCTGCGGGCCGTTTTTTGAAATGCTGACGGCGGCGGCGGCGCGCGCGGAAGATGAAACCGCCCCGGCCATGACCGACGCGCATATTGAATCCCTCAATATGCTGACGCGCGCAGCACGCGGGCCAGTGGCGGAAACGCTGGCGCTCAACGCCGTTGAACGCGGCGATGAGACCCTGGCGCGCGTTGTTTACGCCATCGCCAAAGAAGCGCGCAATGGCGAGCAATCACCGGCGCTTGCAATTCTGGAAAAGGCATTGGGCGCGCCCGGCGAGGAAACGGCGGCCAAACTCAAAGCACAGATTACCGAAACGGCGCAAACGCCCGGCCCGTTGCAGAGCAAGGCGCTCGCCCTTTTGTCGGAAGATTATGAAAAACAGGCGCAGATCGCCTATGAAGGATTTCTCGACGATCTGGCGCAGCAGACCGCAAAGCGGGAAATGAGCGTTTCTGATGCGCGCGCTTCTTTTTCAGGCGCCAAAGCGCTTGCAGCCGCGGGGCGTCTTGGCGAGGGCGTGGCTGTCCTGAACGCATCGGCGCAGTCCGCGCCCGGCGCCGCGCCGGCTGCTCAAGCCGTCGCCCGCTCCATGATTATCGATGCGCTTCTCGCCGACGATGAAACGCGCCTGAAAGCGATCAAATCCTATTTTCAGCATCAGGAGTTTGTTGGCGGCGAAGGCGGATCTGAAGTCAGCCTCGCCGTGGCGCGCGAATTGTCCGGCTTCGGCGCGAAATATCTGGTCGAAGACGCGCTGCGCGATGTTCCCGCATCATGGTCCGCAGATATCAATCTCATCAAGGCGCAAACAGCGCTGAACGCCGGAGACCCTTCGGCGGCGCTCGAATTTACAGCGCAGGCGCCTGAAACGGCGGCTTTGCTCGCGCTGAACGTCAAAGCGCATGAACGTCTGGGCGACAGCGCCGGCGCGCTCGCCGCGGTCAAGAATGCAGTGAAAAAAGACGCCGCCAGCGACGCTATGAGCCGCGCAGCCTGGCGCGGACAGGACTGGCCGCTCGCCATGGAGGCTTTTGCAAAGTCGCCTGCGAAAGATCGGACAAAGGGCGCCGCGGCGCGTATTTCACTGGCCGCGCTCAATGCAGGGCTGAAATCCATACCTGCAACGGCGCGTGAGGCGCTTTCACAGGACGCCGGCATGCTCGCGGCCATCACCCATATGTTCGCGCCGGCGCCGGCCGTGAATGTGCGCGCCATCGACGTCCTCGCCGATTATTCCACCGGCGTCGCACGAGAAACAAACTTCATGCAGGAAGGATTGGGCGATGAATAACACCAGTTATGTCGCGCTATCGAAACAGGCGGGGCTCGCCAAAGAACTGACGAGCATTGCGAACAATGTCGCAAACGCCGACACCGCCGGTTTTCGCCGCGAGAGTTTCGTATTTTCCGAATATGTCCGCATGCTGGAGCCGCAGGACAGATCATTGTCGCAATCGAATGTCGGCGGCCGCTTTTTTGACGCGACGCCGGGCGCGATTGTCAAAACCGGATCGCCCTACGACTTAGCCATTCAGGGCGAAGGCTATTTCCAGGTGCAAACGCCGAATGGCGAGCGCCTCACCCGCGCCGGCTCCTTCGCCCTCGACCGCGAAGGCCAGTTGACGACGCCAGAAGGATATCTCGTGCTTGGCGAAGGCGCATCGCCGATCGCGGTGCCGCAAAATGCAACGACAATCATAATCGCGGAAGACGGCTCTATCGCGGCGGACGGGCAGCCCGTCGGTCGCGTCGGCCTTGTCAACGCCGATCCCACGACCCTGATGCGCGAAGGCGGCAACCTGATGCGCTCAACAGGCGACTTGGAGCCCATTGAAAATCCGAAAATGCAACAGGGTTATATCGAAGAGTCGAATGTCAACCCGGTGCTTGAGATCGCGCGTCTGATTGAAGTCCAGCGCGCTTACGAGATGGGTCAGAAATTGTTGAAAGATGAAGACGAACGGATATCGAAAACCGTCGAAGCCATGAGAACACGGTAAAAGATTTTTATAAGGAGGGTTTGATATGCAAGCCTTGAGAATCGCAGCTACGGGCATGGACGCGCAACAAACGCGCGTTGAAGTCGTTTCGAACAATATCGCGAATATGAGCACGACGGCGTATTCAACGCGCCGCGCTGAATTCGCTGATCTGCACTATCAGCAATTGCGCGCGCCGGGCGCGATTTCCTCATCCACGGGGCTGGTCGCGCCTTCAGGCGTTGAGCTGGGTCTCGGCGTGCGCACGGCGGCGGTTTCCGTCAACCACGAACAGGGTCCCTTGCGCCAGACCGGCGGCGATCTTGATCTCGCGGTTGAGGGGCGCGGCATGTTCGAGGTGACCCTGCCCTCCGGCGACCCGGCCTACACGCGCGACGGCAGTTTCAAGCGAACTGGCGAAGGTCTCGTCGTGACGTCCGACGGCTATCCGCTGGCCGGGAATATTACAATTCCCGAAGACGCAAGATCCATCACCATCAACAATGACGGCGAAGTCTACGCCTATTTTGACGGCCAGACCGGCGGACAGCTGGTCGGTACGCTGACATTGACCTTGTTCGTCAACGAAAAAGGCCTTGAAGCATTGGGCGGCAACCTCTTCCGCGAAACCGAGGCCTCAGGCGCGCCCATTCCCGGCGAACCGCAACTCGACGGCCGCGGCGCCATCCGCCAGGGGTTTCTTGAAGATTCATCCGTCGATGTCGTGCAACAGATCGCCGACCTTATCGAGGCGCAGCGAGGTTACGAACTGAACTCGAAAGTCATTTCCGCCGCCGACCAGATGCTCGGCTCAACGACGCAGATACGGTAATCGCATGAAACCTGTCATAATCTTTCTGTTTGCGTTCAGCGCCATGTCAACCGCTGTCGCCGCCGGCGATAACGCATCGACCGCCAGCCCGGCGCAAGCTCAGGCAAGCGACGACCTGCCGATTATCGCCACGGTCGCCGCGCGCAAGAAACCGGCGCCGGTAAAAGCCGCGCAGCATCTGCGCGCCGGAACGGTCCTTCATCTGTCCGATCTGACTGTTGAAAGCGACGATCCGGCCGCGTTTGACGGGCTCGTCGGCATGGAACTGAAGCGCGCCGTTTACGCGGGAAAAATTATCTCGGCCAGCGATGTCGGTCTGCCGACCATTATCGAACGCAACGCCCTCGTCCATCTGGAATTCGAACGCGGCCCGCTGCTCATCACCACGGAAGGCCGCGCGCTCGACGCCGGGGCCAAAGGCGAAACCGTGCGTGTCATGAATCTCGCATCGAAAATCATTCTGACAGCGGAAGTTGTCGGACCCAACAAGGTGAAAACCCGGTGACGGCTATGAAACATCTGAAATCCGCTCTTTTGATCATGACCGCGGCGTCGCTGGCGGGCTGTGGATCGTCTCGGCTCGATCACATGTTTAAACCGCCCTCCATGTCGCCCGTGGGCGAGATGCGTAATCCCATGCCGGCGCCCTCGCCGGAGCGGTTTAACGTACCGCCGAAAAACGCGCGGGCGCATCAGGGCGGCGTGACGGAACCGACGCACACAACCGCGTCATTATGGCATTCCGGACCGACATCGCTGTTCGGCGACCGCCGCGCGCGGCAAACCGGCGACATTGTAACTGTTGTGATCGAGATCGACGAAGAAGCGGAATTCAAGAACAGCACGGACCGATCGCGTTCCGCGTCGGATGATCTGTCCGTACCTGGTTTGTTCGGGTTGCCGTCGCTGGCGCAGGATGTTTTGCCCAACGGCGCCGGTCTGGACCCGGCTGTCGAAACATCGTCAAACACCTCGTCTTCCGGTGATGGCACCATCAAACGCGAGGAACGCATTACCCTGCGCGTCGCCGCCACTGTGGTCGGTGAATTGCCGAACGGTCATCTTGCGATTTCCGGCAGTCAGGAAATCCGCGTCAATTACGAGCTGCGCGAATTGCTCGTCGGCGGAATCATCCGGCCGGAAGATATCTCGCGCAGTAATGTCATCACCTATGACAAGATCGCCGATGCGCGCATTTCCTACGGCGGGCGCGGCCAGATCAGCGATTTGCAAAGAGCCAGATACGGCTCGCAAATCCTCGATATGATTTCGCCATTCTAGCGGACAGTACTGAATGCAAAAGTTTCTTCCCATTATCGTCATCGTGATTGCCGCCATCGCCGGCGGCGGCGGCGGCTATTTTTTCAAAACGCAATCCTCGCAGGCCAAAGAGCACGCCAGCGCGACGGATGAAGCGCATGGCGAGTCTGCTGACAATCACGGCGACAAAAAAGACAAGAAGAAAAAGAAGAAGAAAAAAGGCGGCCACGGCGAAGAGGAAACTTCCAGCACGGTCTACATGAAATTCGGCCGCCAGTTTGTGGTGCCTGTCGTGCGCGGCGGCCGGCCGCAGGCCATGATGATCATGGATATCAATATCGAGGTTGACAACGAGCTTGGCGAAACGGTCTACGCTTACGAGCCGCGGCTGCGCGATGCGATGCTGGAGCACCTCATCATGAAAGCCGGCGAAGGCGATCTGCCGCAAATGCTCGAAGACACGGCCATGATGGAAGAAACGAAAGCCGAGCTGCTCGCCATTTCAAAAACCATTATCGGCGAAGGCGCGCTGGACATCCTGATTCAGGATATTGGGATCCAGAGTTACTAGCGTCCTGAAAAAAAACCATCCAACCGGTACAATGAACCGCCGTCTGGCGCAGCGCTATAAAGTATACTTTAGATTATGAGCCGGCCGATTGTTCTTTCGGCGCGCCGAGCCCGGCGATCTGCGCGGGCGTGATCTCGACGCCGCCTTCAAGCACGATGGCGGGCTCGCCCTCGCTGTTCAACCGGACTTCACGCACGCCGCCAAACGTATTCGCGGCTTCCTGACCGAGCACATTGCCCTGTGCGTCGTAGTAAATGGCGTTCACCGCATAAGCGCCCTGCGGCGCCGGCGCGCCGTTCACATTGCCGTCCCAGCTTTGCACGCCGGTTGTGTTGGCGGCGGGAAAGCGCGCAATCTCGCGGCCAAGACGATCAGAGATGACGGTCTCCACGAACGCCGCTTCGCTGGAACCGGAGAGTCTGTATTCGACCGGATCGCCGTCGAAATAAGCCGGCGCCCCGCTCGCTTCCGCCTGCTTGCCAATCCAGCTTGCATATTTGTCGATGCCGCCGGCGACGATCGCCGAGGCGATGGAGTCCAGTTTGTTGTTGGCGTTGACGAGCTGTTCAACGGATGAGAACTGCGCCAGCTGCGCGACGAATTCAGTTGAATCGGCCGGATCAAGCGGATCCTGATTTTTCAACTGCGCGGTCAGCAGTGTCAGGAAATTCTGAAAATCGACGGCGTTCAGCGCGCTGTTCTGCGCATCGCCCTCAGCGCTCGCGCCCGCCGCGGCGGTTGCGGCCGCTGTTGACTGCGTTTGCTGATTTTGCGTTGTCGTTCCGATTGGCGTTGCAGCCTGCATGACAAATCCCCGAAATGAATGCGCTAGAGCCGGCGGTCGAGACGGCCGAGTTCGATATAGCGTGTGGCCGGTTCGTTTAGAGAGCTATCAAGATCAATGTTTCCCGGCGCGTCGCCTGCGGAAAGGAACCGTTCCGCGCCTGCATTATCTTCCTGCGCGTGATCTGCATGGCCTTCCGCAAAGGTCAGATCAAGGCCTTCAAATCCCTGCTCCTGCAAGGCGCGCTGAAACGCATCGGCGTGACGGCGCATCAGATCAAGCGTTTCCGGCGTGTCGGCGGAAATCACCGCACGGACAAGTTCTGCGCCGTCGCCTTCAAAATTGATAAGCACGCGGCCAAGTTCTGGCGGATCCAGGCGGACTTCAAGGCGCCCTTCGCCCTGCCGGGCCACCACGGCGGCGACAATCTGATCGCGCACCGGGTTGATCGAAATGGTTTTGTCGCCCGCGGCGGAAAGCGCATCGGCGCGCGTTAACGCGCTGCGCTCGCCTGCCGGCGCATCGGCGTCAAGACTGCCTAAAAACGCCTGATTGTCAGTGGGCGCCATATCCGCAAACGCCGTAGACACGATCTGGCTTTGCGGCCCTGCAATCGGCTTGTTCGCATGATTTTGATGCAAATTCGAATAATCCGCACCGCCTGCCGTTGTTGAAATACTCTCTCGCGCGCGCTGTTCGCCAATGGATGTCCCGGCCTCAGGCGCAAGCTGTGAGTGCTGCGAGGTGTTTGCGTTTAAACCAGCGCCTTTCAGCGTTGCGCCGGAAACTGAGCTGAGCGTTTCCGCGGAAGAAAGGCTTGTTTTCGCCGGAACGCTTTCGGCTGTCGCAGCGATCAGGGTATTTGTCGTCTGCGCATCGCCGTCGGCGGCGGCGTCAAACGGCGCGATCCAGATATTATCGACCGGTTCGCTGGTGAGAGCGATTTTTCCGTCTTCGAACAGTTCGCCAGTAGCGCCCGGCATGCTGTCGGGCGTCGCCGATAGATTGACATCCGCCGGCGTCCCGCCTGAGGCGCCCGTTAACAAACGATTCACAATTGCAAAAAAGCCGTTAGCCTCGCCTTCGGCGCCGCCGGCCGCTGCAAGCGATTTCGCGCCGCTCGCACCCTCTCCGGTAAGTTTGCCGCCCAGCGATGTCAAAAACGCAAGATGAGTGTTTTCCATAAAGCTTTTCTACATTTGATAACTTATTTTTTAGTTACGGGGCCTAGGGTTCGATAAAATTTTTCGTATCCGGAGCGTTTGATGAACGTATCTTCCCTGCCGCCGGCGCTTGCCCTTTCCAAAGCGGAACAGCTTCATGCTGCGTCTGAGGAGAGCGATGCGCGCGATGCGCAGATGCGTGAAAAAGCAAAAGAATTTGAATCGATCTTTATCGCCGAGATGTTGAGCCATGTCGGGTTTGACAAGGCGCTTTCGGAAAACGCCGGGTTCGGCGGCGAAGCCTTCTCGCGCATGCTGGTTGAAACCTACGCGGAGCAACTCTCCGAAAAAGGCGGCTTTGGTCTCGCGGACCAGATTTACCGCCAGTTAAAAGGTGAAATCTCGTGAAAGCCCAGATTGAACGCGTGAAAACAATTGTCAGCCGGCTGGCGAGCGTTACCGAAGAAGAGCGCTCGGCCATTGCAAAGCGCGCTTTTGACGCGGTCGCCGACTTGACCACACAAAAAGAAACGCTGCTTGTGGAATTTGAAGCGGCGGCGGCTGAGCTTGGTGAATCGGCGTTAACGCAGTCCCTGCTGCAGGAACTGGAAACGATCCGCACGAAAGCCGAAGAAAACGCCGCAATTTTGAAAGCAACAGCGGAAGGCGCGCGCAACGCCCGCGCGCGGTTGCAGTCATTGCGGGAAGCAGAGCTTAAAACCGGCATGTATGGCGCGAACGGCGCCGCCGTCAAAAACCCCAACGCCTCGACATTCGCCGCTAAAGCATGACGTTAAGAGCTTATTATACCGTTCAGTGTACTTATGAGGAATACAGCCCATCAGGGTTGTTGCGGACTCGCCTAAATGGCGCGCCGCGAACCAAAAGGTTCGAAAACCCTGCGCGACCCGCAGGACTCCCGGCAACTCTTTCACGAGGTCGGACCGTTACCTTTAACGATCCAACAGGAGTATAAAATGAATAGCCTTTTGACAAATACATCCGCCATGGTGGCGTTGCAGAACCTGCGTTCCGTCAACAAAGATCTGTCGATGGTCCAGGAGCAAATCTCTACCGGTAAAAAAGTCGGTAACGCTCGCGACAACGCAGCTATCTTCGCTATCTCGACGGTCATGCAGTCAGACGTGAAAGGCTTTGAAGCCATTTCTCAGTCGCTGAACCTTGGCGCTTCTTCCGTTGCCGTTGCACGCGGCGCCGCAGAAAAAGTCACCGAGCTTCTCGTTGAAATGAAAGGCCTCATCGTCGCCGCTCAGGAAGACAATGTTGACCGCACCAAGATCCAGACCGATGTGGCGCAGCTTCGCAGCCAGATCGACTCGATTGTGAATGCGGCGCAGTTCAACGGCCTGAACTTCCTGAAAGGCAGTGATTCCACGGACTTCCTCGCATCGCTTGATCGCGACTCCAGCAATAATGTGACTGCGAGCTCGATCTCGATCTCGGCGCAGAGCCTTGAAACAGCCGCCGGCGTGGCGACTGCGGCTCTGGCGACCACAACGACTGGCGCCAACACGGCCCGGACCGACGCAGCACAGCTTGTCGCCACCGGCAACACGTTTGCGCTCGACCTTGAAGGCACAGATACGCAAACCGCCGGCGACACCTATGTCGTTCAGATTGACGGCCGTAAGTTCACCTATGAAGTTCAGACGGGCGACGACGAAAACGATGTTGGTCAGGCGTTGACAAACGCCATCAACGACGCCGGCATCACGGGCATCGCCGTGACCTTTACGGGCGGCGACGGAACGACAGACGCTCAGGTTGATATCGCCAATACGTCCGGCAATACGGTGGCTATTGAAGTCAACGTCAATGACGGCACGGGCGGCGGTCTCGGCAATCTTGACGGTCTGAATGTTGCAACCGAGGCGGGCGCCGCTGCAGCGCTCGTTTCCATTGAAGGCCTGATCCAGACCGCTGTTGACGCATCGGCTGAGTTCGGTTCTTCGCAGAAGCGTATCGAAATTCAGAATGATTTCATCTCTGGACTGACGGACTCTCTGAAGACAGGTATCGGCGCCCTGACGGACGCTGATCTGGAAGAAGCTTCGGCTCGCTTGCAGTCCCTGCAGGTGCAGCAGCAGCTTGGCATCCAGGCGCTGTCGATTGCGAACCAGTCGCCGAACGCAATTCTCGGCCTGTTCCGCTAATAAAGCCTGCTTCCGCGAAGGCCTTCGGGCCTTCGCGGGAGACCTGATAAAAAAGATGGGGACAAGGGGTAAAAGAAGACTATGACGGCTACAGCACTCGCCAGAAACGCCTACCAGCAATCAACAAAATCGACGGCGTCGCCGCGTTCAGTGGAGCGGCAACTATTGTCGCGGCTCACAAGCGCATTGATCGCCGCGGACAAGAACCGCGAGCAGGACCGTGCGGATTTCGCCAGAGCGCTCGGCAAGAACCTTGAATTCTGGACTGTTGTCGCAACGGATGTCGCCAGCGAAGGCAATCAGTTGCCGAACGAATTACGCTCGCAGCTATTTTATCTGTTCGAGTTTACACGCCACACGACAAACAAAATCCTTGGCGGCGACCATGCGGTCAGCGCAACGCCGCTGATTGAAATCAACCAGAATATCATGGCCGGTTTGCAAGGCTCGCCGGAAGCATAAACATCATGACCGGCCTCGTCATAAAATTAAAACCCAACGAGAAAGTGCTCGTCAACGGCGTGATCCTCCAGAACGGAGATCGCGCCGCAAGCATAAGGGTGCGCTCAAACGACGTCGCCATATTGCGCGCGCGCGACGCCATACAAAAAGATGAGGCGAATACGCCGCTGAAGCGAATTTATTATATCGCCCAGCTCGCCATGGCCGGAGAAGCAGAGAACGAAAGCGCCGCAAAGGAAATTCTGCAGGCGCTTGATCCTTTGAAAGCGATATTCGCCGGCGACGCCTTGAATGAAATCAGCCGCGCCCAAAGCGCCGCTGCAAGCCACAAGTTTTTCGTCGTCATGCGCGCGGTAAAAAAACTGTTCCCCATTGAAGAGGCGTTATTGCACCGCGCGCCCGTTACGGCGCGCGCGTCATGACATTTTATCCAGCCATTCCGCTAAGCGGCTATCTGGGCTGGAAAGTCTTTGACAATTCGGCAAGCCGGCAGTTCGATGTCTTCAAGGACACGCCGAGCGTCGTGCGAAATGTCGACTATTTTCGTGAAAACATCGCCGAGGCGACAACCGCGGAAAAGCTCGTCAATGACCGGAGGCTATTGACGGTGGCGCTTGGCGCATACGGGCTGTCGGAAGAAATCGACAAACGCGCCTTTATTCAGCGAATTCTTGAGGACGGCACCGAACTGGACGGCGCTTTCGCCAATCGCTTGAGCGATTCGCGCTGGCGTGAATTCGCCAAGGGTTTTGGATACGGTAATATCACCGGTACGCGAGTCGGCATTGAATCCTTCCGTGAACAGACGGCGAATAATTATCTGGAACGCGCGTTCGAAGAACGCGTGGGCGAAGTCGATACGGATATGCGCCTCGCCATGAATTTCCGCCGCGAAATCGCAAAGATCGCTGAAAGCGAAAGCGCGGAAACAAGCGGCTGGTTTCAAATCATGGGCCGACAGCCGCTGCGCACCGTCATGGAAGGCGCGCTGGCCTTGCCCTCCTCTATCGGCCAGGCCGATATCGACCAGCAAAAAGAGCTGTTCGAGCGCAAGGCGGAACAGTTTTTTGGCGGCAAGTCACCGGCTATTTTCAAAGATCCGGTGAAAGTGGAAGACGCATTGCGCCGCTTTTTTCTCTATACCGAGATCCAGAATGGCCCAACGCTATCAACCCCGGGGATTGCCGCCCTTTCCATTCTTGGCGGCAATAGCGGTCAGGCGACGAACCTGTTTTTGTCGAATACGTTATAAAGATTACCGGTTCAGAATATTTTCTGATCGCTTCCGCAAGAGCGGAAATCCATTAAACAATCCAGCTTTTAACTCAGCGCATTCGCACTGGCGGACGACGAGCCGCGCCGTCCGTGAATCGCCCTGTTCAGTTTTTCAAAACTCGCCGCGACCCCTTCCGGGCTTTTTTCCGAGATAAATGCATCAAGTTTTGGCCAGATTTCCAGCGCGCGATCGATCTGCGCATCGGCGCCGTGCGCATAAAGACCCGCGCGCACAATGGTTTCGGAATCTTCGTAGGCGCGTAAAATCGCGCGCGCTTCACGCAGGAGCAGATTTTCCGCCTCGCTCGCCGCGCGCGGCAGGGATCGGGAAACACTGCGCGAGACATCAATTGCGGGAAAGCGGCCGCGCTCGGCAATGGCGCGTTCGAGTACGATATGCCCGTCAAGAATACCGCGGATCATGTCGGCGACCGGTTCATCGTGGTCGGAACCGGCGACCAGAACGGAAAAAACCGCGGTGATATCGCCCTGCGTTTCTTCCCCCGGTCCTGAGCGCTCCACCAGTGAGGCTATGGTTCTGAACGTGGAAGGCGGAAAAGCGTGCAGCGACGGCGCTTCGCCCGCCGACAATGCGATTTCGCGATGCGCTTCCGCGTAACGGGTCAGTGAATCGAACAGCAGTAGAACCTGTTTACCTTTATTGCGAAAATATTCCGCCGCCGCCATGGCGACATGGGCGCCGCGCTTTTTCGCCAGCGGCGACTGGTCCGCCGTAGACGCGACGATGATGGTTTTCTTCATCCCTTCGGGGCCAAGAACCTCTTCCACAAAGCCGCGCACTTCGCGCCCGCGCTCGCCGATCATCGCCACGATCGCCACATCGCAGTCAACGCCATTGGCGATTTCGCCCAGCAGGGAAGATTTGCCGACGCCCGAGCCGGCGAAAAGACCGATGCGCTGTCCGCGGCAAATCGGCAATAGCGTATCAAGAACGCCAAGTCCGGTCTGCAGGCGCTCGCCCAGGGTTTTTCGCAAGGCGGCGTTGGGCGCTGGATGCTCCAGCGCGACAGGCGTGTCGCCGTTCGCCAATGCGCCGCCATCCATGGCGTTTCCGAACGGATCGACAATCTTGCCGATCCAGTCCTCGCAAGGCATGACGTCGCCGCCAGCGCGATCCAGAACGGCAATGTCGCCGACGGACGCGCCGGTCAGCGAGTCATATGCAAATCCTGTCGCCTTGTCCCCATCCATTGCCACAATCTTAACGCGGACGTCTCGGCCCGCGCCGGTTTTAATCATGATCGTATCGCCAAGCGACGCGTAGCCAGCGAGCCCTTCGATTTTCAGCGACAGTCCGTCCGTCGCCGTCACAACGCCGAAATGTTGCGGACCTGCGCTTTTCAGAATTTTTTCAAGTTCCGCCGGAGCGAGCGACACAGCCATAAATTCAATCGTGGTTAACAGTTCATTCAACTAATAGGCGCATTTATTCCTTACCGCTGGTTAAAGCGAGGTGTACATGTTTAACGATTTGAAGATTTTACACACGGCTTCCCTGATGGCGCGGCACTCTGTGCAGCGTCACGGACAAATCGCTGAGAATATCGCCAACGCCGACACGCCCGGCTTCAAGGCGAAAGACCTTGAACCGTTTGCGCAGGCCTATGCGCGCAGTGAACGCAGCGTGGTCGACGGCGCATCCGCAAAAGCCTTCCGCGCAGAACGCGTCGAAACGCCGGGCGTTGCATCGCCGAACGGCAACACGGTCTCGTTAGAAGATCAGATGTCGCGCTCGACGCAGGCATCGCGCGACCATGACACGGCGCTGACGATCTATTCCAAAACTTTATCCATGCTGCGCTCCAGCCTGGGCGGCCGGTAAGAGGTAGACAATGAACCCTTTCGACAAAATTTCCTCATCCGCCATGTCAGGCATGCAGGCGCAAGCGCAGCGCTTGCAGGTTGTCAGTGAAAACATCGCGAATGCGGATACGCACGGCTACAAGCGCAAGCTGGTGACGTTTGAAAACGTTTACGACCGTAGCAATGCGACGACCAAAGTCGAAATCGGCCGGCTGTTCCTGGACCAGAAGCCCGGCGAAGAACTTTACGACCCGAGCCATCCGCTCTCGAATGAAGAAGGTTACGTCACCATGTCCAATGTCAACATGATGACGGAATTCGCCGATGCGCGCGAAGCCACCCGCTCTTACGAAGCGGGCCTCGAAGTCTTCAAACAGGCGCGCGATATGTATTCATCGCTCCTCGACATTCTGAAAAAATAGGGGAAGTCATCATGAAACTCGCCACCTTTCAGGCCGCGCAGAATTATAATCTCGCAAAGTCAGCGCTCAAAACGGAAAACCCCGCCGCCAAGGCCAGCCAGAATATCGCTGATGCGTCGCAGGCGGGAGAACCGAACGCCGCATTCAAAGCCGTGCACGACGTTGCGGCGACGATCGCCAAGGGTGAAACCGCTTCCGTCAATTACATGACAGGCAAGGCCGATCCGCATTCCGTTGTCGAAGCGCTCGCTGCGGCGGAACTCGCCGTGGAAACAGCGGTGACGGTGCGCGACAAGGTCGTCGAGGCCTATCAGGAACTGATCCGGATGCCGGTTTAAAGGACTTGCCAAAATGACCGAAGCGGAAATCGCGGACATTATGCGACAATTTTTGTGGGCGGGCGTCTGGATGGGCGCGCCGATGATCGGCGCAGCCCTTGTCGTCGGCATCGTGGTCGGCCTTTTTCAGGCGTTGACCTCTATTCAGGAACTCACCCTCACCTTTGCGCCGAAACTGCTGGTCATGCTGCTCGTCTTCTGGCTGTCGGCCGGACATATGGCGCGCATGCTGGGCAATCTTTTCGATCAGGTCGTCTTGAGAGCTATCGCCGGAACGTAGCCGCGCCGCGCAACCGTCTTTGAGTATATCAGGGGTTTATGGACAGTATACTGAAATTAAATCTGCCGGGACAAACCACGGTTCTCCTCGCCTTCGGCCTGATGGCGATAATCGTCATGATGGTTGTGCCTGTGCCTGCGGTGCTGCTCGATATCGGTCTGACGCTTTCATTTGCGCTGGCGATCCTGATTTTTACGATGACGCTCTTTATCGAGCGTCCGCTTGATTTTTCCGCATTTCCTACAGTGCTGCTCGGCTCGCTTATGCTGCGGCTGTCGCTCAACGTATCCTCGACAAAACTGATCATTGGAGAAGGCCACACCGGACCCGATGCGGCCGGCAGCGTCATCGAAGGTTTCGCCATGTTTGTCATGGGCGGCAATATATTCCTGGGGCTGGTGGTCTTCGGCGTCCTTCTGATCGTCAATTTCATGGTGATTACGAAGGGCGCCGGGCGCATGGCCGAAGTCGGCGCGCGTTTCGCGCTGGACGGGATGCCGGGCAAACAGCTCGCCATCGACAGCGACATCGCCGCCGGCGCCATCAGTCATGAAGAGGCGAAAGAGCGACGCCGGTCCGAACAGGATGAAACCACCTTTTTCGGTTCGCTCGACGGCGCGTCAAAATTCGTCAAGGGCGACGCCATCGCCGGCTTGCTGATTACGCTGTTAAATCTCGTTGTCGGGCTGGCCATGGGGATTACCGTCCACGGTCTTTCCGTCGGCGATGCGGTATCGTCTTACTCAATTCTGACGGTCGGCGACGGTCTCGTATCGCAAATTCCGGCGGTCATTATTTCAATTGCCGCCGCCCTGCTTCTTTCAAAAGGCGGCGTAGCAGGCTCCGCCGACAAGGCCATGCTTTCGCAACTCGGCGCGAACCCGCTGGCGATCGGCACCGTCGGCGCCATTCTCGCCATTTTCGCGCTGATGCCGGGACTGCCCTTCATTCCGTTTTTCGCGGCTTCAGCGCTCGCCTTCACAGCAGCGTATTTCATTTACAAGGATGTGGAGGCAAAACGGCAATCAGAAACAACAAAGCCTGCGGAAAAACCGAAAGACACGAAAAAACCGCTGGGCGATATTCTCGATGTCGATGAAATTCACGTTGAATTCGCAGGCGATCTGACGCCGCTGGCTCTTGATAACGTCAACGGGCTCGAGCCGCGCATCGTCAAGATCAGGCAATATATCGCCGGCGAATTCGGGTTTATTATTCCCCCGATCCGGCTGACGGATAATCTGGAACTGAAGGCCAAGGAATATGTCGTAAAAATCCAGGGCGTCACCGCCGCCCGGGGCATCCTTCATTCCGATAAAGTTCTTGTCATTGTCGATGATCTGAATCAACTCCCCATTCCCGGCGATGATGTGGAAGAGCCCGTTTACGGCGCCCCCGCCCGCTGGATTGAACGCTCTGCGCGCGACGACGCCGCCGGCATGGGGCACGCTGTGGTCGAACCGGCGGAAGTGGTTTCCACACACCTGCTTGAAACGATCAAGCAAAGCTTTGGCCAGCTCGTCACTCGCCGGTCGGTGCAACGCATCTTCGACGAATTCTGCAAGAATTCCGATCAGGAACGCGCCGCGTCCAACCGCCGCCTGCTGGATGATTTCGTACCGGACAAGGCGCCGCTGGAATTCGTGCAATCCATTTTCCGTCTGCTGTTGGAAGAGCGCATTCCCATCCGCAATTTGCCCGTCCTGCTTGAAACCATCGCGGAAGGCCGGACGATGTATAATTCGGCCGAAGACGTTACGGAATTTGTCCGCCAGCGGATTTCGCGCCACTTTGTGCACACAATGATGTCCGATGACGGTTCGCTTCCACTCATTCAGGTTGGTCTTGACTGGGAGTCGACTTTTTCAGAGCATGAAACGCAAGCGCCCAACGGGCACAGCGACGTCGCGTTGCCGCCGGAGGATTTCAACAAGCTCGCGCAATCGGTTGTCGAGCAGATCAATCAGGCGACAGCGCGTAATCTCTATCCGGCTATCGTCACATCCGCCAAACGGCGCCGTTTTATCCGTGCTGTGATGCATGCGAAGAAAATCCGCAATCCGGTGCTTTCCTACGAGGAAATCGATTCGGGCGTAAAACCGCTGCTGATCGGGACGGCGTAATTCATGGATTTCCTTGATCCGCTGACGCCGATACTGGAAGCGGGCGCCCCGGCGATCCTGCTCCTGGGCGCGATTTTTTCACGGATTTCGGCGGTTGTCTTTCTGGCGCCGGGCCTCGGCGAACGGGCGATACCGGTGCGCGTACGCTTGGCCGCCGCGATCGCCATCACGATCATTATTGCGCCGATCGTAATGACCCCCGATATGCGCCCGCCTGTACAGCCGGCGGCTATACTGGCGCTTTATGCAGCGGAAACTGTAAGCGGTCTCGTGATCGGATTCGGTTTGCGCATTCTTATTTTTATCTTGCAGATTGCCGGCGCGATTACAGCGCAGCACTTGTCGCTGGCGCAACTTTTCGGCCCGACCGTCGGGTTCGATTCTGAATCGCCGTTTGCGGCCATCCTGGTCATGGGCGGCGTTGCGCTCGCCGCCGCGACCGGCGTTCATATTCATCTGGTCGGCGCGATTGCCGATGTCTATGAAACGCTGCCCTTCGGATATTTTCCGGGCGCGGATGCAACCGGCGAATGGTCAACGGCGCGCGTCGGCGAAGCGCTATTCAAAGCACTGGCGCTATCGTCGCCATTTGTAATTCTAGGCTTTCTTTATTCACTGGCGCTTGCCGCCGCGAGCCGGGCGATGCCGCAGCTTATGGCGGCGTTTGTGGGCGCGCCCGCAATCACGCTCGCAGGCCTTGCGCTTTTCGCCGCCGCCGCGCCCATTCTGCTTTTTGAGTGGCTGGAAGGGTTTCAAAACGTTCTTTTTGACGTTTTTGCGGGGCGGCTATGAGCGACAACCAGTCAGAAGACGGTCAGGAAAAGTCGCACGACCCGACGCCGGGACGCATTCAAAAAGCCCGCGACGACGGCGACGTCGCCCAGTCCAAGGAAGCGAACGCGGCAGCGTCTTATCTCGGATTTTATCTCGCCGTCGCCCTCGCCAGCGGCGGCGCCGCCGCCTCGCTCGCTTTCGGCCTGTCGCAGTACCTGCGCGATCCCGCCGCTTTTGCAGCGCAGGCGTTCAGCGGCGACGGCCAGGGTTTTATTCTTTCAGTTTCCATGGAGGCGCTGAAAAGCGCGCTGCCTTTTTTTGCGCTTCCCATGCTGGGGGTTCTGGCCTCTTTGATCGCCCAGCAGTCCATTGTCTTTTCATTCAAGAAGATCAAACCAAAACTCAATCGCCTTTCGCTCGTCGCCAATGCAAAAAAGAAATATGGAACCGACGGGCTTGTTGAGTTTGCGAAAAGCGCGACGAAGCTGATCATTATCTGCATTTTATTTGGGGTGATTTTTGCAACGCGATTCACGCAATTGCCGGCGGACTCGCTTCTGCCTGCGCAAGCGCTGCCGCAGTCGCTGTTACGCGAAGGCGTGATCTTCGCCGGGCTTATTGTTTTGTTCTCTGTCGCCATCGCTCTCATCGATCTGCCCTGGAGCCGTCATCAGCACACGAAAAAGCTGAAGATGAGCCTTGAGGAAATGAAGAAAGAATCAAAAGAGCAGGAAGGCGATCCGACCATGAAGCAGAGCCGGCGCGAACGCGGACAGGCCATCGCCCGCAATCGCATGATGAAAGACGTGCCGGACGCCGATGTCGTGATCGTCAACCCGACGCATTATGCAGTCGCGCTGAAATGGGACCGCAAAGGCGGCGGCGCGCCCCTGTGCGTCGCCAAGGGAACGGACGAGATCGCCGCCAAAATTCGCGAAGTGGCCACTATGGCGGGTGTGCCGATCCGTTCAGACCCGCCGACGGCGCGCGCGCTGCACGCCAGCGTCGATATTGGCGAGGAAATTTCGCGCGAGCATTACGCCGCCGTCGCCGCCGCGATTCACTTTGCTGACACGATGCGCCAGAAAGCGAAATCACATGGCGGTTGATAAAAATAAGTTGAAACAGCTTGCGGAGCTCAAAAAAATCGCGGCGATCAAGGTTGACCGTGAAAAACATGCGCTGTCGTCCATCAAGGATGAACTGAGCCAGCTCGCCGAAGAACGCAAAGCACTCCAGAACCGCATGGGAACCGTCGCTGAGGCAAAAGAAAGCGAGCCGGCGGCGTTCATCAACGCGCAGTATTATCTCGACTCGCTTTCCAGCCGCGCCCGGCATATTGAAGACGCGCAACGGGATGCGCATAACCGCACGCAAGCCCAGCGCGAGAAGATCAAGCAGGCGTTGGCGACGAAAGTGCGCATTGACGGCTTGAAAGCGCCGTAAGCCAGCCCATTCAGAATGTATTTCTATACGCCGGTTAATGCGCGTAATCGCTGAAAATCGTCATGCGCCGTGCGGATATCTTTGCGATCGGCCGCAACGCGCATATCCCGCAGGACTTCCAAAGCGCTCATCAACACCTCAAGCGGCGGCCCGCTGGCGGTGACCTGCGCGTATTTTTCCGGCGTCAGCGCCGCTGAAGGCTTTTCGATGAAATCTTTCACAAGTTTATCATGGTGCTGACGGGCTGTTACGCCATGCAATTTGCAGACAGTAAGGTAGGACTCGACGTTTTTTCGGAAAGCCGCGTCATTTTTATTCACCGGCGCCGCATCGAGAAACTGCAGGAGAAAACTGCGCTGGCGCATGCTCTCGCGTAATGAGATCTGGTCGCGCGGCTCCATGAACAGCATTTTTTCAACGAGGAGCTGCGAATAATAAGGATCGTTGGCGGAACAAAGGCCAAGCAGCAGATCAATCTCGTTAATGCCGGAAAAATCGCCGCCATTCGCGCCGCGATATTCCTGACGCGCCACGCGATAGGGCTTGTAATAGGGCCGGACGCAGTAAAAGAAGCGATCCCGGTCAAGCTTTTTAAACAGAAGATCGTTCGATTCAATCACGTCTCTCAAGGCGTCCGCCGCATCGTCAAACAGAATGGCCGCCGCAGGATGGGTCACGCCCAAAGGCAGAATGCGCGACAATAATTCGGCCGCGCGCTTGAAGGCGAAAATACTGCGTAAATTGTAATCGAGGAAAAGGTATTCGTCCGGTAACGTTGTAAAACTCTTGATCTTGCCGTCGACGGCGCGATTGCGCGTTGTCAGATGGGCGGTCGCAAAGCGCGGAACAACGCCAAGAAACGATGAAATATGCATGGCCAGCGCGGATGCTTCCTGCAGCGGAGAGACATCCTCCCGCGCCGGGTTTGTCACCTCGTGACGGCGCATGGACGCCATGTAAAGACCGACATCGCCAAGAAGATCGAAGGCGTTTTCAAAGCCTTCATCCGTATTGCCCTCATCGAGCAGCTTACAGATAAAACCGTGACCTTCGGCGCGCATCTGGTTTTTTATATCGTCGCCAACGCCCTCGACATTCTCCCGCGCCTCGCGCGAAAAATACATCTCTTCGAGCGCGGTATTCATCTCCACGAACGAAGTTCTGATCCAGTGTTCGTAATCCTGCGATAGGGTCATGAATACGTTTCTCCCCCCTGCCTTGCAGGGATGGCGCGCCGGGACTCTTTCGTCGTCCTAACGTATTCGCGGGCGAGATGAAACGCTAATCAGTCAGCGCCGGGCGTATAGTTCAGAACAGGGGCAAGCCAGCGCTCGGCCGTGCGCAGATCCCAGCCCTTGCGCCGGGCGTAGTCTTCCACCTGGTCTTTCTCAATGCGGCCAACCGCAAAATATTTGCTTTCTGGGTGAGAAAAATAAAGCCCGGAAACGCTCGCCGGCGGCGTCATGGCGAAACTTGACGTCAGTTCCACGCCTGCACGCTGCGGCGCCTCGAGAAGCCGGAAAAGCGTTTCCTTTTCCGTATGGTCAGGCTGCGCGGGATACCCAGGCGCGGGCCTAATTCCCGCATATTTTTCGGCGATCAGATCTTCGCAGGAGAAATTTTCATCCGGCGCGTAGCCCCATAATTCGCGGCGAACGCGCTGATGCAAATATTCCGCAAATCCTTCGGCAAAGCGGTCAGCAAGCGCTTTGACCATAATCGCGGAATAATCATCATTAGCGTTTTTAAAGGCGTCCGACTTTTCCAGTTCGCCATGACCGGCGGTTACGCAAAAGCCCCCGATCCAATCCGCGCCGTCGCCCCTCGGCTTCAGGAAATCCGACAAGGCGTAATTCGCCCCTTCCTGTTTTTTGATCTGCTGACGGATCGTATGAAAACGCGCGCTTTCGCGTTCACGCGCGTCGTCGGTCCATACGATGATATCGTCGCCCTCGGCGTTGGCAGGCCAGAAGCCTGCGCAGGCTTTCAGCGTCAGCCATTTTTCGGCGACGAGGCTTTTCAGCATGGCCTGGGCATCGTCCCACAAGCCTCGCGCCGCTTCACCGCGCTTGTCATCATTGAGGATCTGCGGATATCGCCCCTTCAGGTCCCAGCTCATGAAAAACGGCGTCCAGTCGATAAAGGGCAGAACGTCTTCAAGCGCCACATCGTCGATCGTGTGGGCGCCCGTAAAGGACGGCGGCGCCCCGTTTTGAAGGGACCAGTCAGGCTGGAAAGCGTTTGCCCTTGCGCTGGCGATATCCAGGCGTTCCTTTGGCCCGCCTCCGGCCCGCGATTCACGGATGCGTGCGTATTTGGCTTTCGTGTCTTCCCAGACGCGCGGGCGTTCCGTTTCCGACAATAATGATGAAACAACGCCGACGGCGCGGCTCGCGTCTGATACATGCAGCGTCGGCGCGCTATTATAACCGGGCTCTATTTTCACCGCCGTATGCGCGGGCGATGTCGTGGCGCCGCCGATGAGCAGCGGCAGATTCATTTTCCTGCGCTGCATCTCCGAAGCGACGAACACCATTTCATCAAGCGACGGCGTAATCAGGCCGGACAGGCCAACAATATCGGCGCCTTCTTTCTCCGCGGTCTCCAGTATCTTTTCCGCCGGAACCATGACGCCGAGATCGACAACTTCATAACCGTTACATTGCAGAACGACGCCGACAATATTCTTGCCGATATCGTGAACGTCGCCCTTGACGGTCGCCATGACAATCTTGCCGTTGGACTTGCCGGTAAGCCCCATCCGTTCCTTTTCATCTTCCATAAAGGGAAGCAAATACGCCACCGCCTGTTTCATGACGCGGGCGGATTTCACGACCTGCGGCAGAAACATTTTGCCGTCGCCGAACAGATCGCCGACGATGTTCATCCCGTCCATCAACGGTCCTTCGATGACATGCAGCGGGCGTTCGGCTGCGGCGCGCGCCTCTTCGGTGTCGTCTTCGATATATTCGGTAATCCCGTGCACAAGCGCGTGGGAAAGGCGTTCATTCACCGGCTTCTCGCGCCAGCTTAAATCTTTCTTCCGGCTCTCGCCTTTCTTGCCGCGATATTGTTCGGCAATTTCAAGCAGGCGTTCCGTGCCGTCATCGCGGCGGTTGAGAATAACGTCTTCAACACGCTCGCGTAAATCCGGTTCAATATCGTCATAGATATCGAGCTGACCGGCATTGACGATCGCCATGTCCATGCCGGCTTTGATGGCGTGGAAAAGAAACACCGAATGCATGGCCCGGCGCACCGGCTCATTGCCGCGGAATGAGAATGACACATTGGAAAGCCCGCCCGAAACATGGCAGCCAGGTAATTCCTTCCGTATACGTTTTACCGCTTCGATAAACGCTTTGGCGTAGTCATTATGCTCTTCTATGCCTGTCGCAACGGCGAAAATATTCGGGTCAAAAATAATGTCTTCCGGCGGAAAGCCCGCCTTTTTTGTCAGGAGGTCATAAGCGCGTTTGCAAATGCGGAATTTTTCATCCGCTGTTTCCGCCTGCCCTTTTTCATCGAACGCCATGACCACGCTCGCCGCGCCGTAGGATCGGATAATCCGCGCCTGCTTGAGGAATGGTTCTTCGCCTTCCTTCAGCGAAATCGAATTCACCACCGCCTTTCCCTGCACGCATTTCAGGCCCGCTTCGATCACATCCCATTTCGAGGAATCGATCATGACCGGCACGCGCGCAATATCGGGCTCCGCGGCAATAAGGTTCAAAAACGTCGTCATGGCGGCGACGCCGTCAAGCATCCCTTCATCCATGTTGACGTCGATAATCTGTGCGCCGTTCTCCACCTGCTGGCGCGCCACGTCCACCGCATCGGCGTAGCGGCCTTCTGTAATCATCTTTCTGAATACAGCTGAACCGGTGACATTGGTGCGCTCGCCGATATTGACGAATGTGGCGGTCTGATTGGTCATAATCTTTAATTAGGCCAGTTCGAACGGTTCAAGGCCGGCAAGGCGCATAACGCGTTTGCGCGCAGGGATTTCACGCGGCGCCAGTCCTTCGGCTGCTTCGGCGATTGCAGAAATATGTTCGGGCGTCGTGCCGCAACACCCGCCCAGCAAATTGACGAGACCCGATTGCGCCCAGTCGCGCAGCATCGCAGCGGTTTCCTCCGGCTTTTCGTCATATTCGCCAAAGGCGTTTGGCAGTCCTGCGTTCGGATAAGCCGCGACCAGCGTATCGGCGACGCGGGCGAGTTCAGCGATATGCGGGCGCATCAACGCTGCGCCAAGCGCGCAGTTCAATCCGACCGCGAAAGGTTTGACATGTCGCACGGAATTCCAGAAGGCTTCCACTGTCTGGCCGGAAAGCGTTCGGCCTGACTTGTCCGTAATCGTACCGGAAATCCAGACGGGCAGCTTTTCCAGGCCTTCCGCCTCCAGATCCATGATCGCCTTCAGCGCCGCCTTGCAGTTCAACGTGTCTGTGATGGTTTCGATAAGATAAAGGTCGACGCCCCCCTCGTTAAGCGCGGCAATCTGCGTTTTATAGGCGTTGTAAACCTGATCGAACGTCACCGACCGGGCGCCCGGATCGTTTACATCAGACGACATGGAAAGCATTTTGTTCAATGGCCCGATTGAACCGGCGGCGAAACGCGGCTTGCCCGGACTTTTCGCTGTCCATTCATCGGCTTTTTCGCGGGCGAGTTTGGCGCCTTCCAGGTTAATATCGCGCACATCGGTTTCAGGCAGCTTGTAATCGTCCTGCGCAATCACCGTGGCGGAAAATGTATTGGTCTCGCAGATATCCGCGCCGGCCCCATAAAACGCATCGAGCAGGTCGCGGACAATATCCGGCCGTGTCAGGCACAAAATGTCGTTGTTGCCTTTGAGGTCGTCAACATGTGAAGCGAAGCGGTCGCCCCGAAAGTCTTCTTCATTCAGTTTTTTTGACTGAATCATGGCGCCCCAGGCGCCGTCGAGAATGAGAATGCGTTCTTTGGCGGCGCTTTTCAGCGCAGCAATACGGTCCGGCCGGTTCATTACGCCGCCTCTTCGGCTTGCGCCACGCCAAGAAGCCTGCACGTCGCTAAAGAAAGACTGGCGCGGTTCATCGTATAAAAGTGAAAGTCCCTGACGCCTTGCTCGCGAAGCCTGTTGCAAAGTTCCGCCACAACTTGCGCCGTGACCATATCGCGCGTCTGCACGTCGTCATCAAGCCCGTCATATAACGCCGCAATGCGTTCCGGAATATGCGTTTTACATAGTTTCGCCATGCGGGCGAGCCCTTTGAAATTTGATTGCAGCATGACGCCAGGCACAATCGGCTGCGTGATCCCCGCGTTGCGCGCTGCATCAAGAAAGCGAAAATAGTAATCCGGCTCAAAAAAGAATTGCGTGACCGCGCGGGACGCGCCGGCGTCAAACTTTCTTTTTAAATTCTCGATCTCGAATTTGAGATCGGGCGCGTCAGGATGCACTTCCGGATAGCAGCCGACGGAAATATCAAAATCGCCGATTTCACGCGCGCCCGCGATCAAATCTGATGCAAATCCATAGCCGTCCGTACGCGGCGTATAGGGTGCGCCCGCCCCGTCCGGCGCATCGCCGCGCAGTGCGACGATCCGGCGAACGCCGGCAGTCCAATAGCGCTGCAGCACTTCGTCAATTTCCGCGCGCGATGCGCCGACGCAGGTAATATGGCCTGCGGGCTTGAGCTGTGTTGAACGCGCCAGCTTCTCCACGACGCCCAGCGTGCGCTCCCGTGTTGAGCCCGCCGCGCCATAGGTAACCGAAACAAACGCCGGGTTCAGCGCCGAAAGACGCTCGACGCTGTCCCACAGCTTTGCTTCCATTTCCGGCGTTTTCGGCGGGAACAGCTCAAAAGAGTAGCGAATATCGCTCATTGCGCAGGATCCTGGCTGGCATATAATGATATAAAGATATCCTTATATGGTACGCCTTCGCAAGCGCAGAATCCTGCAAACTACGCATAGATTCAACCAATCGGCTGGGAATGGGGATTGCTGTTTCCGAAAGGCCATTGCCTTGTCAGGCGCCTGCCCGGCCGCATTCGGTGAGAATCTGATTTCAGCTAAACTCCAAAGCGCAGCCAAGCTCTCCGGTTCATGGTAGCGGGGGCGAGACTTGAACTCGCGACCTCAGGGTTATGAATCCTGCGCTCTCACCAACTGAGCTACCCCGCCAAAAGGGTCCGGCGCGGATTTTCGCCCGCGCCGGAGGGCGGTCTATAGCCGCGCCGGCGCGCCCTCGCAAGACCCGTTTCAGCCGGAATGGGCGATAAGCGCAGCCGCATGGTCAGCGACGGCCAGGCATGTGGTGAGCCCTGGCGATTCAACGCCGTAAAGGCCGAGATAGCCGGCGACGCCATGGGTTTTTACGCCGGAAAAGAGAAAATCGCCTTCTTCGCCCGCGCCCTTCAATTTTGGACGGATGCCTGCGTAGCCGGGCTGGAGTTTCGCCGCCTCGATATCCGGCCAGAAGCGCCGGGCGGCGGCGGCAAACGCGTCGCGCCGCGTCTCATCGAGCGAATAGTCTGTATTCGTATCAATAAAAGTAATGTCCGGACCGAGTTTCGCCTGCCCGCCGAGATCACGCGTATAATGAACGCCCTGACTGTCCGGCGACGGCAGAGGATAAATCAGCCGCTGGAAGGGCGCAGCGCCGGAATAGGTGAAATACTGACCTTTGCCATATCGCAGTTGCGGGATTGACTGTGCGGGAACGCCTTCAAAGGCGTGCGCGACACGGTCCGCCCAAAGCCCTGCGCAATTCACAACCGTCCTCGCCTGCAGCGTGACCGGGTCGGCGCCGCCGACATCGATTTCCAGGCCTGCGGCGTTCACACGCCCGCCGGTTACAGGAGACGACAGAGCGAGCACGCCGCCATGATTTTCAACTTCGCCCACGAGCGCGAGCATCAACCCGTGCGTATCGACAATGCCGGATGAGGGCGACAGAATCGCCGCGTCGCATTGAAGGCTAGGCTCCAATGCGCGCGCTTCTGCGCCGCTAATGATGGTAAGGTCGTCAACGCCGTTTTGTTCGGCGTTCGCTTTCAGCGGCGCCAGCCCGGTGACTTCCCTGTCGCCGTTCGCCACCAGCAGCTTGCCGCAGCGCGCGTGATTGACGTGATGTTCCGCACAGAACCTATAGAGCGCATCGCGCCCTTTGACAGCAAGCGCGGCGCGTACGCCGTCAGTTTTATATTGAATGCCGGCGTGAATGACTTCGGAGTTGCGTGACGACGTTTCTTCGCCGAAGGTCGCGTTCTTCTCCAGAATGATCACCTCCCGCCCCGCCAGCGCCAGCGCGCGGCCGACAGCGAGGCCAATGACGCCCGCGCCGATAATAACGGCGTCGACGCGCTCAGCCATGGTGAATCAGTCTGTCGTCGCCACCCATTCTGGATCGTCCTGCACTTCGCGCTCCCATATCAGGAACTCATAATATCCGCATCGCTTCTGCGTCGGAAATTCGCGGCAGATCTTGGGGCGCGCCTCATAGATCGTGCAGTTGCGCGTATCCTTGTCGAGAAACATGCAGGATGTCACGAAATGCTCATCATCGGTGTGACGCAAGACGCGCGGATTTTCCTTGTCGCCTTTTTTCGTATATTTCTTTTCCGCCTGATCCGGAGATAATTCAAAATATTTGGCGAGACGTTTGATATCGGTCTTGTTTGTTGGAATATGCGTATAGGAGCAGCAATAGGCTGAGCACTTCAGGCAATCATATAACTTTTTTTTAGCCATCAAACTTCCCGCGCAAGGCTATACCGATACGCGGTAGTGAACGAATCCGGTTAATGATGCAACCTTGTCATATAAACTTCGCGCAATCTTGTTGTCTTCCTGCGTGCGCCAATAGACCTGGTCGCATTCCCGCGCTCTGGCTTCATCATAAACTTGTTCAATAAGCGCGCGCGCCGCTCCGCCGCCGCGCGCATCAGGGTCTATAAACAAGTCTTCAAGATAGCATGCGTTCTTCGCCGACCATGTGACCGGATGCATGAGGCAATGAACAAATCCGATAACCCGCCCTTTCTTCTCGGCGACAAAAGAGAAAAACCGGCCATCATTCAAAAGGCGGTCGAATGTCAGCCGCGTCACCGCTTCGGGTAGCGCTTCAACTTCATAAAAATCGAGATAGCCGCGCCAAAGCGTGCGCCATTGCGGCTCGTCGATGGCGCTGAGCGGCCGGATATTCACGCGGCCGTCCTCGTCCCCGCGATCCAGCCGCCGCCGAGCACACGATCATTGGCCGCATCCGGAGAGTAAAAAACACAAGCCTGACCGGGCGCGACCCCTTCTTCCGGCTCTTGCAGATCCACCGCCCAGCCCGAAGCGCTTTGACTGTCCCAGACAAGCGAAGCCGGCGCAGGCGGCCGTGTAGAGC
The DNA here is from genome assembly GCF_965228385.1 of Hyphococcus sp. Lineage (GTDB taxonomy): Bacteria > Pseudomonadota > Alphaproteobacteria > Caulobacterales > Parvularculaceae > Hyphococcus. Next base: position 1,766,794 of record NZ_OZ245810.1, read on the forward strand.
GTACTTTCACGGCAACGCGCGCACCGGCGCGCGCAGCGTCGGCGCCTTCGCCGTCGCCCAGCCATGTGACGTCTTTCAGATAAACGCGAGAAATCAGCAACGCATCGCGCGGGCCCACAATGACGCGCCGCGAATCGGGTTCAAGCCGCACCACATAGAGCGGGTCGCCCGTTGCGACGCCAAGGCCTCGGCGTTGTCCGACCGTATAATGAATAACGCCGGGATGCCGGCCCATCACCGTTCCGTCCACGTGAACGATTTCTCCAGGGTCCGCCGCACCCGGACGCAGGCGCTCCACAACGGAAGTGTATTTTCCTTCCGGCACGAAGCAAATGTCCTGGCTGTCGGGCTTGTCGGCGACCACAAGACCCAAAGCGCCTGCGATGCGGCGGACTTCGGATTTAGGCAACTCGCCCAGCGGAAAACGCAGATAGTCGAGCTGTTCCCTGCTGGTCGAGAACAGAAAATAGCTTTGATCTTTCGCAGCGTCTGCGGCCCGGCGCAGTTCAGGACCATTCGGGCCGTCGACCCGGCGAATATAATGCCCGGTCGCCATGGCCGCCCCGCCCAGATCACGCGCCGTTTCAAGCAGATCCTTGAATTTTACCCGCTCGTTACAGCGCACGCATGGGATCGGCGTCGCGCCGGCGAGATAGGTGTCGGCGAAATCCTCCATCACCGCTTCGCCGAACCGGCTTTCATAATCAAGGACGTAATGGGGAAAGCCCATGGCTTCGGAGACGCGCCGCGCATCCTGAATATCCTGCCCCGCGCAACAGGCCCCCTTTTTTTGAATAGCAACGCCATGGTCATAGAGCTGAAGGGTCACGCCAACGACATCATAACCTGCAAGTTTGCAAAGCGCCGCCGTCACGGAGGAATCGACGCCGCCGGACATCGCCACAACAACGCGCGCCCCGGCGGGAACGCCGAGGTCTATGCGCGGCGCGTCGATGGTTGATATGTCAGCCAAAACGTTCATTCGGGCCGGAACATAGGGATTAGAGAGCACCGGCGCCAGCCCGAAAACACCAGAATTATCAGGGTTTGAGTGCGCCGGTTTCAAGGTCGACGCGGGCGCGCCGCAGGCCTTGTATCAGCGGCCCCAGTAGGTCGCCGTATTTATCTTCGGCATGCTGCGCTGATTTGCGTAAAGGCTGGCGCACCTGCGCGGAACTGAACGTTGCAATCGGGCGCCGGTACTTATGAAATTCAAGACATTCCGCCCGCCAGTTCAACCCGCACAGCGCAACAATCCGGCGCGCCTCCGTTTCAAAGTCGGCGATAAGATCTTCATATTGAAATAGCGGGAATCCCGATCCCAGAATCTTTTCCCAATGCGCCGAAACGCGCGCATATTCGCCATAAAAATGCGCAATGCTCTCAAGATCTACAGCGAAAGGCCATGCTTTCCCGAAATCATTACGGTAGATTGAAAAACCTGTGTCCACCGGATTGCGCCGAATGTGTATTATAACGGCTTCTGGAAAAAGCGATCTGATGAGCCCTGGCGCCCTGAAATTCAGCGGCTGTTTGTCGACAACGCAAAGCGCGCCGCCAAAATCGGGATAGCCGGCGAAATATTGATCGCGCCATGCCTGGCGTTTTTCATGCGGCGCGTCAGCGAGCGTTTTGCCGCCCGCTTGCTCCGTCCACGCCAGAACGTTGCTATAGACTGCCGGCAACGTGTTCAATTCGCCGGCGCCGTAAACCTGCGGATGCGCCGCCAGAACGCTTTCCACCAGCGTCGTGCCGGAGCGCGGCATCCCGACAACGAAAACCGGTCTCGCCGGGCCTTTCGCGAACGTGTATTTTTCCGGCGGCGCGCTGAAAATTTTATCTTCCAGAGCGCGCTGGCTCTCATAACGCGCCGGGCTGTAAGCAAGGCCTTGCGCGCGCAACAGCCCGCTGCTGATCTCATTGGCTTGATCAAACGAACGTATCGCCGCCCGGTAGTTCCGCCGGGAATGATTAATTTCTCCCAGGGCGAAAAAAAGCGAAGCGCGATGCTCCGGCGGCAGTTCGCCTCTCGCTCCCAACCGTTCCATTCGCATTTTGATATCGTCAGCGACGTCGCCATTGCGCAGCTTTGTATATTGCGCGTAGGCCATGGAAAAATTCGGATCAAGACGCATAGCTTCGGCGCTTAGCGCCTCGGCTTCATCGAGCGATCCCAGGAATAGTTTTAGGCGTCCGAGCGCATACCGGTTTTCAGCAGAAGCCGGCGCCAGTCTTTGCGCTTTTTCAAGCGCCTGCGCCGCTCCTTCATAATCGAACGCCGCCAGACAAAGACGCGAATAGATGTTCAGATGGTCCGCAGACCGTGGATTTGCTTCAACCAGAGCATGAAAAGTATCGCGCGATCTTATTGGATCGCCATTTTCAAAATACGCATTCGCCAGAATGTGTATCGCCTGTGAATTTGCAGGATCGTTTGCGCGCCATTGTTCTCCCGCCTGGATCGCATTTCCCCAGTCGCGCAATTCCGTCGCTGCAATTGAGGCGATTTTAAGCATCGCCAAATTATCAGGCGCCTCATCAAGAACGGCGAGCGCTATGCGCAACGCCTCGGCGAAAGCGCCGGTTTGCATCGCCGTTCTGGCTTGCGCAGCGCTGGCGTCGAGCGATTTAAGGTTTGAGCCGTTCTTGCCTGACAAGTTATGCCGTCCGTTTGCGTTTCTGTTGAATAGCGCTTTGAAACGCTGAAAAACGCTCCCATGACTGACAATGAAGCGCTTTCATCCGGCAGCGGCGAGCGGTTTACAGTCAGGCGGCGCGTTTCAGTTTCAATACCGTCCAGGCGTCATCGAGAGCGCCCAGAAGTACATTCATATGTTCATCGGTGTGCAGCGGCGTCGGCGTTAACCGTAAACGCTCCGTGCCTTTGGGAACGGTTGGATAATTGATCGGCTGAACGTAGATATTATGCTTGTCCAGCAGATAATCGGTCACACGCTTGCATTGCACCGGATCGCCGACTTTCACCGGGACGATGTGGCTGACTGACGCCATCACGGGCAGATCTTCTTCTGCAAGCAGCGATTTCAATTTCGCCGCGCGCTCCTGATGCAATTCACGCAGATGATTTGATTTTTTCAGCGTTTCCACGCTGGCGAGGGCGCCGGCGACCAGCACCGGAGACAGCGCGGTTGTAAATATAAAGCCCGACGCATATGAGCGAACCGCATCGATGATTGAAGCGTTTGCAGTAATATATCCGCCCATCACGCCGAACGCCTTGCCCAGCGTGCCTTCGATGATGTCGATGCGATGCGCAACGCCTTCGCGCTCTGAAACGCCGCCGCCGCGCGCGCCGTAAAGACCCACCGCATGAACTTCGTCGAGATAGGTGAACGCGTTGTATTTTTCTGCGAGATCGCAAATCTCTTTCAAAGGCGAAATATCGCCGTCCATTGAATAGACAGATTCAAAGGCGATGACTTTGGGACGTTCAAGCGGCAGCTCGGATAAGAGCGCTTCAAGATGATCCAGATCATTGTGCCGCCAGATGCGCTTGATCGAGCGCCCGCCGCGAATGCCTTCAATCATCGACGCATGATTGAGTTCGTCGGAAATAATGACGCAATCGGGAAGAATGCGCGCCAGCGTCGACAGCGTTGCTTCGTTTGACACATATCCCGAGGTAAAAAGCAGCGCCGCCTCCTTGCCGTGAAGGTCGGCGAGCGCGCGTTCGAGCTTGACGTGATAATGTGTCGTGCCGGCGATATTGCGCGTCCCGCCGGCCCCGGCGCCGACGCGATCGACAGCGTCCTGCATGGCCTCAATCACCGCCGGGTGCTGGCCCATGCCAAGGTAGTCGTTTGAACACCAGACCGTAATGTCACGCGGCGGATGGTCTGCGTCGCCAAGACCGCTTTCATTATGGCCGCCATGATAAAGCGCTGTTGGAAAGCGCCCGCGCATTCGCTCGATATCGGCGAAAACCCGGTAGCGTCCTTCCGCGCGGACCGCGTCCACGGCCGCTTTAAATGCTTTGTCGTAGTCAACCATCAAAAATTACGGCTTAATCTCGCCCCCGCCTGATCCGATTTATGAAACATAATCAAGACGCGGGAAGAAACGCCACCCTTATTTGAAAAGAATGCGGCGGACCGAACGCCGCATCCTTCAAGGGCGGTATATAGGAAAAAGAAAGCGCGCCTCAACTATGAGACGCGCTCAGCGTGTTTTTGAGAATGGTTCTTAAAAACAGTGTTTACAGGCGAAAACGCACCTGATCCGCCCAGAACCGCTCAAGACGCTGTAACGTCTTGTTCGTATTCTCGATCAGACCGTTATCAACGCCGCCGACCTGCTCAACCGAAGCGAGCTGACGCTGGAACAGGGAGGCGATGGCGTCACGCACTTCAAGGCCCGTTTCAGTCAATGAGACGCGCTTTGACCGGCGGTCCGTATTCGAGCGCTCGTCGCGAATATAGTTTTTCTCGACCAGCTGCTTGAGGTTATAGGAAACATTGGAGCCCAGATAATGCCCTCGGGAGCGCAATTCACCCGGCGTCAGTTCGGCGTCCCCGATATTGTAAAGCAAAAGCGCCTGAACCGAATTTATGTCAGTCTGGCCGATCCGCTCCAGCTCGTCCTTGATCACATCCAGAAGCTGGCGGTGGAGCCGCTCCACAAGATGCAATAATTGAAGATATCCGGACTCAAGCGCCTCCGGGTCCTTCTCGACTGTGCTTACCGCCTCGCCAATCACTTCGCGTATCGCCCCGTTTACCGACATTGTCATACTCACTCAAACTAAAGTTGTTTCATGATATACAGACGAGGTCTAAAAGCTGGGTTAAGTCAGACTGTTCAATTTGAAATCAAATTCTAATGAGGGCAAAAATGGGACACGCTCGAAGAAGGCAATTCGATAACAAATTATGAACAGAACGCCCCTCGCCCGTTATCCCGCCCTGCGCCTGCGCCGTCCGCGCATGAGCGACTGGTCGCGCCGCCTCTATGCTGAAACAAATGTTTCCCCGGATGACTTTCTCTGGGCGATAATCTTAAAAGACGGCAAGAATGTTCGTGAGCCTATTGAGGCGATGCCAGGCGTTTATCGCTTATCGACCGACGAAGCCGTGAAGGCGGCGAAAGAGGCGAAATCCTTAGGGATACCGGCGCTGGCGCTCTTTCCGTACACGGATGCGGACGGCCGCACGCCAAACGGCGATGAGGCGCTCAATCCCGATAATCTCATGTGCCGCACAGCCAAAGCGATCAAGGACGCCGTTCCCGACATCGGTCTGATGGCGGATGTGGCGCTCGATCCCTACACCGATCACGGCCATGACGGGCTGATGCAGGACGGCGAGATTTTAAACGATGAATCGGTCGATATTCTCGTCCGCCAGTCGGTGGTGCAGGCGCGCGCCGGCTACGACATCATCGCGCCGTCGGACATGATGGACGGACGCGTTGGCGCCATCCGCACGGGGCTGGACAGCGAGGGTTTCAAAAACGTGCAGATCATGGCCTATGCGGCCAAATACGCCTCAGCCTTTTACGGACCCTACCGCGAAGCCATCGGCTCGGCCGGCGTTCTGAAGGGCGACAAGCGCACCTATCAGATGAACCCGGCAAACGCCGACGAAGCGTTGCGTGAAGTCGCGCTCGATCTCGCCGAAGGCGCAGACAGCGTGATGGTAAAGCCGGGCCTCGCTTATCTCGATATCGTCGCCCGCGTGAAACAGGAATTTAGCGCGCCGACATTCGTTTTTCAGGTCTCCGGCGAATATGCGATGGTCACCGCCGCATCCCAAAATGGCTGGCTGGACGGCGAGCGCGCCATGCTGGAATCCCTGATGGCGTTCAAACGCGCCGGCGCCAACGGGATTATCACCTATTTCGCGGCGGATGCGGCGAAAGCGCTGTAATTATATTAACCAGGATATTCGCCTGGCGCGCGATTTTTACCTTTATTAATCCGCCTGCGTTGCAAACGGGATGCTGCGGCGGCGCTATTTGACGTTCATTGCGCAAAAAATAGTCTCTTCTGATTATTGATCTATCATCAACCTGTCCCGCGGTGCGGAAATTGCAACGGCCGAATAGTTGTGCAGCACGTGGGAATATCATCATGAATATCATTGCAAAAGTAACGGCTGGCGCGCTCGCCGCCGCCGCTCTTATGGCGACGCAAGCAGCCCATGCCGGCGTCATCGGTGTTACCGTCGATCCTGGCGATAATTCTGCGGTCGGGGAAACTGAATTTCGCGCGGCGCTCGGCGGCGACGCGATCCGCTATTTCATTCCGCTTGGAAACGATGACGGCGTATACGGCGTCGACGACAGCGGCGATTTCGGTCTTGCGGCGGATAGCGGCAATGGCGGCGGCGCGCTGTCAATGTATCTGTTGTTCGACGGCCTGAACGCCGGCGGCGCATATTCGCTCGATATTCTCTTCGAAGATCTCGATCTTGCCGGGGCCAACGATCCCAACGGCTTTTTCGAATCCATCGAAGTCCTCAGCGCTGACGGGTTGACCAGCTTCACCGGACTGATCACGCAAATCTCCAATCCGATGGTCAGCGGCGACGCGTCAACGCAGCAACTACTTTCTGTTTTTCTGGGAACCATCATGGCGGAATCGTTTGTTCTGCGTCTCGATTTTGTCGCAAATTTCAACACGAACGGGACTAACACTGCGGAATTTCTGATCGCCGAAATTAATGAAGTTCCCATTCCCGCCGCGCTTCCCCTGTTTTTCGCAGGAATCGCCGGGCTCGGCTTCGCCAGCCGCCGTAAAACAAGATAGACGGCGAAAAACGTTCGAAGCGGTTAGTCTCTGGTGAAAACCCCGCTCACCCAGCGGGGTTTTTTCCTGTCTATCGTCCGCCAAAACCGCCCTTGGGTTTCAGGGAATGACGCAATAATCCGTACACCGGCAAAAACGCCAGCGCTATAAGAAGCTTGATGGCGAAGTCGCCGACCATCCAGTTCAGCCAGGGCGCGCCGGTCCCGATGTAAAGGCCGGGAAAATATAAAAGCGCGAAAGTCAGATAGCCGAACAGCGCGGCGAATAACGGCGCACGCCACCACCGCCCGCCGCCGCGCACAATGTCATAAACGCTGGCCGTCATGTATTGCGCGGCCATGGCGCTCGCGGTGAAGGCGACGGTGAAACGAACCCCCGGCAGATCGCCCTCCTCCAGTGACGGCGCCAGATAGGAAAGCTCCGCGAAGACGGCCACAGCCGCCAGCCCCCAGGATGCGGTGACGGCGCGCGAGGCTTCGCCGCCGCCATATTTGCGTGCGAACAATATGATCAATAACGGCGCAAGCGCCATGATAAATCCGCCGCGGCTGAGCCAGTTCGAGGGGCGCGCGGCGATCGCGTCGCCCGCAAAACGGTCAAATACATGCAGCGGCAGATCGACGGTAATGATGGCGGCAAGCAATACCGGCGTCAGCATCATCGCCAGCATGAGCATGCGCGCGAGCGCTGTCGTAAACGCGGCTGACTGCCGCGAGAACCGTTCTACAGCGGTTTCAGGAGACTGATATCGCTCGACTGCGGCTTCCATTCACCCTACCTCGCGGGCAGGCGGAAAACCTGAGAATCGCCTTGGCCCGTATCAGGAAGCTTTCGCCAGTTTGCGCTTCAGTTTCAAGGCGTTTGGCGACAATTGATCGTCATCCGCCTTTGCAAGGAATACGTCCAGTCCGCCCATATGGTCGACGGTGCGCAGGGTTGAGGCGGCGATCTTGAACTTGAAACCCTGGCCGAACTTGTCTGAATGCAGCGTAACATTGCACAAATTCGGCAGAAAACGCCGCTTTGTCTTGTTATTCGCGTGGGAGACATTGTGTCCGGTCGCAGGACCAACGCCTGTCAAATCACACCGCCGCGCCATGGGTCTAGCCTTTTTTTAATATTCAGGGCCCACGCCGGCGTCCGGCGGCGTTCTCGCCCTTGTTGAACCTTGAAATCGAGCGGCGTCTGTTAGCCGAGCCGCGCCGGTGCGTCAAGCGATACATCGCTGATTCCAATATACGTCATTGACATATATCCGTCAGAGGCGTATATAGTGTCATGATCCGGCATCATACCGTCGTGGAAACTGAAGAATTCAGCGCCGATATACGTCATCTGAAAGTGCCGGATGAAGACGTGACGCGAATTATAACGGAAATCTCATTGAACCCAGAGAGCGGCGATATCATCGCAGGATCAGGCGGATTACGCAAAGTACGGATCGCCGGGCGCGGCGGTGGGAAAAGCGGCGGATACAGGATCCTTGTTCTCTATCTTAATGAATACTGCCCGACCTACATCTTCGCGATGCTTAGCAAAGGCGAACGGGCGAACTTTTCAAAGGCTGAATTAGCCGAACTGAGCAAAATCGCGAACGAGATAAAGCGGTACTGGAAGGAGCGAAAACAATGAGCCGGAGACCCTTAGGCGAGCGGGTGGTAAGCGCAGCGCGCCAAGCGCGCGATCATGCCGCCGGTAAGATCGCCTTGACCGAACATCTGCCGGTTATCCCCGAGGAGATTGACGTAGCGGCGATCAGAGCGCGCGCACAATTGTCGCAAGCGAAGTTCGCCCAGCGTATCGGCGTATCGGCGGCCACGCTTAAAAACTGGGAACAAGGCCATCGCAAGCCAAGCGGTCCATCCCTGGTCTTGCTTGCCATGCTGAACAAGAATCCGCACATTGTTGAAGAAACGCTTCGTACAGACAAATAATAAGTTGATGAATCTAGAGCAAAAACAATTGGCGCTAATGCTGATGTACCATAGCAATATCACCCTGCTTATTAGCTTTCCCGGAAATACAGATGCGATTGAGCAAGTTTGTTTTCTACCTAAACATTTTGATAAAGCCGGAAAACTGTTGTCCCGAGACTTCATTCAAATCATTCACAACGTAGCAACAATTATTGACTGGCCAGATCACGACAAACGTAAGATCGAATTCGAAGGTTACAAAGCGCAAATGGAAAAAATTATACTAAAACATCTGTCAACATCGCACATGGGAACAGGAACTAATATTATCTATGAGATTTGCAAACTTCCAAGGGAAACTATGATCGAATAAATATCGAATCGCTGATCGATCTGTGAAAGCCAGTATTTTACGTGCCTTCTTCCTTCTCTTTTGACGATTTCTCGCCCGCGGGCGGCGGGCGCGTGTGCGCCGTTCTTGGCCCTACCAACACCGGCAAGACCCATTACGCGCTGGAGCGGATGCTCGCGCACAAATCGGGCATGATCGGCCTGCCCCTCCGGCTGCTCGCCCGGGAGATCTACGACAGGATCCTGAAGGTGCGCGATCCGCGCGAAGTCGCCCTTGTCACCGGCGAAGAAAAAATCATCCCGCCGAACGCCCGCTATTGGGTGGCGACGGTCGAGGCGATGCCGCTTGAACGCGATGTTGAATTTCTCGCCATCGATGAAATTCAGCTCGCCGCCGATCCGGAACGGGGCCGTGTTTTCACCTCGCGGCTCCTGCATGCGCGCGGTAGCGCGGAAACATTGTTTCTCGGCTCGCACACCATGCGCCCGATCCTTCAGCGCCTGTTCGGCAATATCCAGTTTCTGGCGAGAGACCGTTTCTCGCGCCTGACCTATACCGGACCGAAAAAGGCGACACGCCTGCCCCGCCGGTCGGCGATCGTCGCGTTTTCATCGGATACGGTATACGCCATGGCGGAATTGATCCGCAGACAGAGGGGCGGCGCGGCGGTTGTGCTCGGCGCGCTTTCTCCGCGCACGCGCAATGCGCAGGCCGAGCTTTACCAATCGGGCGAAGTTGACTTCCTTATCGCCACCGACGCCATCGGCATGGGGCTCAACATGGATATCGACCATGTGGCTTTCGCAGCATCGCGCAAATTCGACGGGCGCCGGCCGCGTCATCTGACATCGGCCGAAATGGCGCAGATCGCCGGGCGCGCCGGCAGGCATGTGAATGACGGCACTTTCGGCGTCACCGCCGACTGTCCGTCGTTCGATGAAGATCTCGTAGAGGCCATAGAAAATCACGAATTCGATCCTGTGAAAGCCTTGATGTGGCGTTCGGAAAAAATTGATTTTTCGTCGCTGCCGGCATTGCTGCGCTCGCTCGACCGGCCGCCGCCGCGCGACGTTTTTATCCGTTCTCGGCGGGAAGACGACGAAGACGCGCTAGCCCGTCTGGCGGCGCGCGACGATATCCGCGACATGGCGAAAGGCGGCGCGGCGCTGGCGACATTGTGGGACATTTGCCAGGTTCCCGATTTCCGAAAAGTCGGCGGCGACCAGCACGCGCGGCTTCTTGGCGAACTTTACATGCTGTTGATGCGCGAAGGACGCATCGGCGATGACTGGCTGGAGCCGCGCATTGAGCGACTTGACCGCACCGACGGCGATATTGACGCGCTATCTGCGCGCATCGCCCATGTGCGCACATGGACGTACCTTTCTCATCGTTCAGCATGGCTGCAGCGCGCGGCTTATTGGCAAGAGCGCGCCCGCGCGATAGAAGACTCTTTATCAGATGCGTTACATGAGAAATTAACTCAACGATTTGTCGACCGGCGCACATCGACATTGTTAAAGCGATTGAAAGATGATGCGCCCTTACTTGCAGGCGTTACCGACGACGGAGAAGTGATTGTGGAAGGCCAATTTGTCGGCCGGCTTTTGGGTTTCGAATTTATCGTGGACCCGCGCGCCAGCGGCGCGGAAGCGAAATCCTTGCGCGCAGCGGGCGAAAAAGCATTGCGGCCCGTGCTTGCGGCCCGTGCGGCGGCCCTCGCCAATGCGCAAAGCGATGAATTGCGCCTGGCTGACGACGGAACGCTGTGGTGGCGCATGGCCCCGGTTGCGAAATTGCGAAAAGGCCCCGCGCCGTTGCGGCCAGAGCTGTTGATCACCGGCGCCGGCGACATCACGCCCAATATGCGCGGGCGGGTCGAAGACAGGCTGAAGGGCTTCATCGCATCGAAAATTGAAGGACTGCTGGGCCCGCTTGTCGCCTTGCAGGCTGCGGCCAACGCGGAAGGCGACGATGCGCTGAAGGGTCTGACGAAGGGCGTCGCCTATCGTCTGGTCGAGAATTTCGGCGCAACTTCACGAACGCAATTCGGCGACGACCTGAAACAGATCGATCAGACGGAGCGCTCCAAACTTCGTAAAATCGGCATGCGTTTCGGCGAATTTACGCTCTATATGCCGGCGCTTTTAAAACCCGCGCCAGCATCCCTGTTGACCCTGCTATGGTCATTATGGACTGACCGCAAACCAGGCGACACCCCCGCCCCACAGGCCGGGCGCGTCTCCATTGAAATCAATGAAGCTCTTCCGCATGCGTATTATTATGCGACGGGCTATCGCCCCTCCGGCGTTCGCGCGGTTCGCATTGACATGCTTGAACGCCTGGCGGGCCTTATCCGTTCGGCGCGCAATGAAGGCAATCCGCGCGAAGGGTTTGAAGCCACCCCCCAGATGATGTCGCTCGTCGGCTGTTCCGGCGAAGAATTCGAAGCGATCTTGCGCTCGCTCGGGTTCAGGAAGAATGTCGTAAAGCGCAAAATCGAACAAAAACCGGACCAAGAAAAAGCAGGCGAAAACGAACAGCCGAAAAAGCCTGAAGCAGAAACACCGGCTGGCGCCGATGCGCGGCAACCCGAAGACAACGCCGCTCCTGTAGCCGGCAATTCGCCCGCCCCTTCACAATCTGCCCCGCCGCAGGCGGAAACCTCACTCACGCCTCAGGCGGAAACGTCAGTCTCGCCAAACCCGTCGGCGCTGGGTGAAGCGCCTCAAGCCGGCGTGGAAGAAACAGGCGCCCAGAATACAGCCAATCCGCCGTCAGCTGCGCCCGCCGGCGCGGGACAAACAACGCCGGAGGAGCCAGCCGCCGCGGCAAGCGCGCCGCAAGGCGGCGATGCGCTTGAAGTCGCACCTACTCCTGAAATTGGCGCCCCCGCCGCCGAGCCGAACGAAATCGAAGTCGCGCTCTGGCGCCCCGCCCCGCGCCGGCCAAAACCGGCGCACAAGCCACAGCGCAAAGACGCAAAAGGCAAGACAGGCCCGTCAAGGGATGCGAAAGGCAAAGGCCGCAGCGCCAAACAAGATCAGCGCGGCCGCAACAGGAATAATCAGAACAAGAACCGGCCGCCCCGGCGCGAGAAAAAGGCGGACCCCAATTCGCCTTTCGCTGTGCTCGCGGGATTGAAAGCCGAACTTTCCAGCGGCGATGCGAAGCAAAAATCGAAAGAGTCCGAGAAAGCGGAATGACGATTGCAAACGCGGCGCAGAACGCCAAGCAGGAAAGTCAACGCATCGACCAATGGCTTTGGCGCGCCCGTTTTTTTAAAACCCGTACGCTTGCTTCAAAATTTGTCGCCAGCGGCGGCGTGCGCCTCACGCGCAGTAACGAGACATGGCGCGTCGATAAACCGAGCGCGATGATCAGGCCCGGCGATACGCTCGCCTTCAGTCGCCGGGAGCATCTGCGGATAATTGTTATAGAGGCGTGCGCCGCGCGGCGCGGACCCGCGCGCGAAGCGCAAAACCTTTATGAGGATCGTTCGCCGCCGCCGCCGCAAAAACCGGAAAAACTAGTTCAGCCCTTCGCCCGTGAAAAAGGCGCCGGCAGACCCACAAAAAAAGACCGCCGCTCGCTACAGGCGCTGAAATCCGCCGATTAGAAAGGAGCCCCATGCTCGATAAACTTTTTGACCGCTTCCGGCAGGAAACGTCAGCGCCGGAGACGCAGGAAATCGATGCGCTGCAACTTGCCTTCGCCGCCCTTCTCGTCGAAGCGGCGCGCGCCGACGAGGTCTACGCCCGGCATGAAATCGCCATTATCGATCGCGCGCTGAAAAGCAAATTCGGCCTCAACGATGAAGGGGCCGCCGCGCTGCGGACAAAAGCGGAAAGCGTTCAGGAAAACGCCACCGATATTCAGCGTTTCACGCGAATCGCCAAGGAAATGTCGAACAATGAAAAAATCAGCCTGATCGAAGAAATCTGGGAGATCATACTCTCTGATGGTGATCGCGACTCCTTTGAGGATACGCTGGTTCGCAGAATATGCGGCCTGATTTACGTAGACGACCGGGCAAGCGGCGAGGCGCGCCATCGCGTGGAAGCGCGGCTTAAGGACGGCGCCTAATAGCAAAATCAGAATTTATGGTGATCTGCCCGCTTGCGTCGCGGCTGCGAGATAGTAAAGAAGTGCCAAAAGCGATAAGAATTCAAGGAGCCTCGCGCCATGACTTACGTGGTCACTGAAGCCTGCATCAAGTGCAAATACACCGATTGTGTAGAAGTCTGCCCTGTAGATTGCTTCTATGAGGGCGAAAATATGCTGGTGATTCATCCGGACGAGTGCATTGATTGCGGGGTGTGCGAACCGGAATGCCCGGCCGAGGCGATTATCCCCGATACGGAAGACGGCGCGGACAAATGGGTTGAGCTGAACACCAAATACGCAGCCGAGTGGCCGAATATCACCCAGAAAATCGATCCGTTGCCCGGCGCGGACGACGTCGCCGACGAGGAAGGCAAGCTGGAAAAATATTTCAGCGATAAGCCGGGCGAAGGCAATTAGGGCTGTGAACCGCCGCGCTCGCCGGACCCGTAGCATCGATTGAAATTTTGTGCTAATATCCTAGATGAATCATAGGTTCTCTTGCGGCGCATTCTTTTAAGCCGGAGCACACGAAAGACGGCGTAAATCCCTGAAATTAAATAAATTTTTCTCGTTGCGCTGAGCTCGGGAAGAATCACGTTCAGGGCGTCTCCGACATCGAATCGCAAGAAGTAACCTTACCAATTGGACCCGTCGGCGGCGAGCGCCGGCGCTGTTGAACATGAAGGTCATCCATGGCGACGAAAACGAAAAAAACCGCGGCCAAAAAATCCACGGCGAAGAAAGCCGCGACGAAAAAAACGGGCGCGGCCAAGCCGAAAGCCAAAAAAACCTCCGCCAAGGCGCCCGCCGCCAAAAAGAAAGTGAAAGCGACCGTAAAATCGACAGCGTCGAAGAAAAAAGCCCCCGCTAAAAAAACGGCCGCAAAAAAGGCGGTAAAATCAGCCGCCAAAAAGAAAGCGACGGTAAAGACCACCGCCGCCAGGAAAAAGCCTGCGAAGAAAGCGCCTGTAAAAAGCGCAGCCAAAAAGACGGCGGCAAAAAAGACAGCGGCCAAGAAAACCGCGGCCAAAAAGGCGACAGTGAAATCGACGGCGACGAAGAAACCCGCAGCGGCCAAAACGAAAAAGAAGGCCACAAAGAAAGCCGAAATCGCCAAGCCAAAACCCAAAAAGCTGGCCAATGTCGGTCAGGCGCCGCGCAAGACCTCTCTTGCCGCATCCATACCGACGCCCTCAACGGTTCTTCCCAAAGACGCCCCACAGGCAGACGCCGAAGCGTCAGAAGACCCGCAGGCTTCGAAAACCGCCAAACAGGATTTCAGGGTAAAAGACAAAATCGTTTATCCGGCGCATGGCGTCGGCACGATCGTCAGTCTTGAAAAACAGCAGGTGGCGGGCATTCCCATTGAACTCTTCGTGATCGATTTCGATCAGGAAAAAATGAAGCTGCGGGTGCCGACCGGAAAAGCCAAAACCGCCGGGATGCGTCCGCTTTCGGACGACAAGACGGTGAAGGATGCGGTTACAACGCTGAAAGGCCGGGCCCGCATCAAACGCACCATGTGGAGCCGGCGCGCACAGGAATACGACGCCAAAATCAATTCCGGCGATATCAAGCTTGTAGCGGAGGTCGTGCGCGACCTTTACCGCGGCGACGACCAGCCGGAACAAAGTTACTCTGAAAGGCAGCTTTTTGAAGCCGCGCTGGACCGCATGGCGCGGGAAGTCGCCGCGGTGCGCGATGTCGATCTCGGCAAAGCCATTGAAGAACTTGAAAGCGTATTAAAGAAAAAAACCGCGGCGGCGGCGTCCGCCTCGGCGGCGAGCTAAACTCCGGTTAGCAGTTCGATCTGTTTTTGATGGGTCAGGTCAATGGATGGTCCATTGATCTCCTCTACAAATCCGCGAATGCGCACATGCGCGCCTTCAAGCGCCTCGAGATCAAATCCGTTGTTCAACCAACGGCGGTGAAGCCGCCCGGCGGCGCCGGCTGTAAAATCAGTGCGATAATCCTCGCCGAAATTCAGATATAAACGGCTGCGCGTATTGGCGGCGCGCTTCGCGACGCCTTCTATCAGATGATAGCCGCCGATTGCGCCTTCAGCCGACCCGGCTTCAAACACGCCATAATCGTCGATGAACCACAGGCCGGCCCTTGCGTCGCGCGCCAGGGTTTCCAGCGCTAACAACCGATCGATAAATTCATGATCGTCCGTTTCCGGCGCAACACGCACCGCGCCCTCTTGCGTCAGGATTTCCTGAAACGTCTTGCCTGCTGAAACGCTTTTTACCGTGCTCATCTGTACGCCCCACCGGTTCGGCGCGCCGATTTTTTCAATAGCAAACTCCGCCGAAAGCAGCATTTG
The DNA here is from genome assembly GCF_965228385.1 of Hyphococcus sp. GTDB lineage: Bacteria > Pseudomonadota > Alphaproteobacteria > Caulobacterales > Parvularculaceae > Hyphococcus. The sequence goes on from NZ_OZ245810.1 coordinate 1,782,261, forward strand.
CAAAGCAACCCTTGCTTTGTCGAAATAGGCCGGACGCTGATTATCAATAGTGTACAAGGCCGGCGCCGTTACATCCGTCAGCTTGTATTCGCCACCGCCGGCTAGAAACCGGTCGCCTGAAAGGGCGCGCGCGTTTGTCGTTCCGCCTTGCGCATGCGCTACGACTGGCAACGACATGGCGGCGGCAAGAAACTTCCGGCGTTTCATCCCGCTGAAACGCGAACTTTGGACCGCGCAGACTGGCCCGCCCTGTCGACCACCACAATGTCATAAAACCCTGATTGCTCAGGGCGCCAGATTGACCGTCCGCTCGTTGATTCCTGCGCGACAAGATCGCCGTTGACGTACCAGCGATATTCATCGGCGCCGCCGCGCGCGGAAAGCGAAAACCCGTGCGTTTGCGCGCCAAGATAAACTTCAACGCCGTTACGCGGAAAAATAATTTGCGGCGGCGTTTTTTCTACGGGTTTTTCAAATCGCGCCAACGCCAGCGCAGAATTGTCGTCTGCGCTCATGTCCACGCCATCGCGCATCTCTTTGTGACGCCCCAACAGATCGAACGCCTCAAACAATAACGGCGCGGCTGTTTTGCGGCCCGTATGTCCCGGACGCGGCGCGCCATCGGCCCGGCCGACCCAGACAACAACGGTATAATCGCCGCCATGTCCGGCGGCCCATGCGTCGCGAAATCCGTATGAAGTCCCGGTTTTGTAAGCGATCTCAATTGCGTTTTGTGAAAGCAACGCCGGCGCGCGGCCTTCAAGCGATGGCGCGCCGGCGAGAATGGCGCTGATTCGCGTCGCCGTCGTTTCAGAAAACAAACGATAGCCGCTTGCATTGTCATTCACCCGGTCTTCGCGCCACACCAACGGTTTAACCTCTCCGCCGTCGCCCAGGCCTGCATAAAGCACGGCAAGTTCCTGCGCGGTGATCCCCGCCCCGCCGAGCGCCAGGGCGAGCCCGTACGCGTTGTCCGTGCTGCGCGGCGTTTTCAGATCAACTCCGGCCGATTTCAACAACGCCGCAAAACGGCCAGCGCCGACGCGATCAAGCGCGCGCACCGCCGGAACATTCAAGGAATGCTGAAGCGCTTCGCGCACCCTCACCTCGCCCCGAAAACCGCGATCGAAATTTTCCGGCGCGTAATCGCCAAAAGCGCGCGGCATGTCGTCGATGACGGTGTCGCCGCCTGCAAATCCGTCTTCAAAAGCCAGCCCGTATATAAAAGGCTTCAAAGCAGATCCGGGCGAGCGGGACGCGCGCGTCAGATCCATCCAACCGCCATCTGCGTCAAGACCGGACGAGCCGACGCTGGCCCTGACGGCGCGCGTTTCATTTTCAATGATCATCATTGAGGCCGTGGCGCCGTCGTCGAATTGTTTTACATATTGCTGCAGCAGAATTTCCGCGCGGCTTTGCAATACGAGATCGAGCGTAGACTGAATGACGCCGGCGCGGCCCGACTGTGAAAGCCGATGCGCTGTATGATAGGCGAGGCGCGGCGGCGCATGACGCTCACTCGGCAATCTCGATTGCGCCGCCTCTTGCGCCAGTTGCGGCGACATGGCGCCGAGGCTCACAAGTTTTTCAAGTATTTTTTCCCGTGCGGCGCTCGCTGTCATCGAACGCCTGTCCGGGCGGCGCGTTTCCGGCGCCTGCGGCAACGCAATCAGCAACGCCTGTTCTGCATCGGTTAATCGCGTCGGTTCCTTGTCAAAATAAAACCGGCTCGCAGCGCGCACGCCTTCAAGATTGCCGCCATAGGGCGCAAGGGTCAGATAGAGTTCAAGAATTTCCCGCTTCGACAAGCGCCGCTCTAACTGAAACGCGCGGAGCATTTCGATCATCTTTGACGTGAATGTTCGCGGCCTTGGTTCAAGAAGGCGCGAGGCCTGCATGGTGATGGTCGATGCGCCGGAAACAATTTGTCCGGATTTAATGGCGGAACCGCCTGCCCGCGCCACGGCCAGCGGATCAACGCCCCAATGAGCATAAAAACGTTTGTCTTCAACGGCGATCAATCGTTCAATAAACAACGGATCAATCTGTTCCAGATCGGCGGCAAAACGCCAGCGCCCGTCTTCGGTCGTAAACGCGTGCAGCCACTCTCCATGCCGATCAACAACCAGCGGCGAGACTCGTTGCGCCTTGTCTATCGGGGGCGGCAGTAAAACGTCTGCTGCCGCAACCATGAATAAAAATCCGGTCATTCCAACGACAGCCGGGATCAGGAAAGACCTTTTTCCTGAACCCCGGCTTTCGCACGGACGGCCGATCTGAAATATGCGTCGGAAACGCCTCATTCCGCAGCAGCGATGGCAACATCTGAAACGCTTGTGCGTGCGAAAACGCCCGGCCGGTACATGTCTTCAATCACTGCGCCCGGCATGACAAATTCGCCCGGCGTCACCGCGCGCACCACATAGGCGAGCGTGAAGCGGTTGTCTCCTCGGACATCCACAGCCGCCACAAACCGGTCATCGCGCGCTTCGGCGACGCGCGGATAGGAAAGCGCGCCGGCCCAGCTATAGGGACCGTCGCGATTTTCGCCGCCGCCGTCTTCCGGATCGAGAATGGTTTCAATCTCAAAACCCGCCGGCAGGAGATCTGCAATGACCGCCGGATGCAGACGCTGGTCCGCGGCCGCGCCCGTGATGACAATCACGAGCCGGTCATTTTGTTGAATGTTTGCAAGATCTGCCGGTCGTCCGTCCCGGGTCGCCACGCGTTTTGTCAGCGTAAAGCCCTGCGCGGCGGCGGGCGGCGCGGATGTCGGCGATCCCGACACTGTCAATGAACGGAAGATCTGTCCGTCGCCGTCATTGCGGTAGGAAATTCCGTCTTCAATGTCCGCAATCGCCGGGGTAAAAGACGGGGCCGGCGGTAAATCGGAAAGGCTTTCGCCATCCACCGTCAACGCAACAGGGCCGCCTTCCCGCAACAGCGCTTGCGCGGCGAGAAGCGTGAACGCCTTTTCCTGGGTATGCATGGATTTCGGATCTTTCATCACGGATATGAACTGCTCCGTAATCGCTTCCGTTTTATCCGTTTGCCCGGCCTCAACGGCAAGCGCCAGCACGCCCGCAACATCGCGCAGGTTCGTCTGGTAATAATCGCCGCGGTTTTGCCAGCCGAACGCGGCGATCGCCTTTTCAAAAGCGCTGTTCGAGCGCGCCCGGTCGCCCATCAACGCCAGCGCCGCGCCAATATGCGCGCGGGCCAGCGGGCTCGGCGTTTCATCCAGCAAAGCATCATGAAAATAGCGCAAGTCTGAAAGATCGGCTTGTCCCGCGCGCGCCAAAACGTATAGCGCATAGGCGGCGGAACGCCGCCGGAGATGATCGCGCGTATCGTTGTTATTGGTAAATTCCGGCACCGTCGTCTGGTAGCTGGCGAGGTACCAGCGATCGACGCGGGCGATATCCTGCAGCGAGGAGTATGCGCGTTCCAGCGCTTCCGCCGGCACCCCATAGCCCTCCCCCTTGGCGCGGTACAAAAAGTCCGTCACGTAAGCGCCAAGCCAGGGAGACGCCCAGCGGTCATTGACGCGCCATAATCCAAACGCGCCGTCAGGGCTCTGACGATTGAGAAGTTCGTTTACGGCCTTTTGCACGCGCGGGCGCACCTGCCGCTCCGGCCCGCGGCCGATCTCTCCGCCGAGAACATCGACAAACAGCAGGGGCATGGCCGAACTCGTCAACTGTTCTGAGCAACCGTAAGGATAACGATAAAGCGCATCGAGCAACGGGCCGGGTTCGACACCGCGCAGGCGTGAAAACGATACGGCGATCTCAGCCGAGCCCGGAACGAATTGATCGCTCACCGCTTTCGTCAGCTGAAACGTTTCGCCGGGTTCGAGCGCCGCGGTTCTGACTTCCGTCACCGGGAAATAAGGCGTGCGCGACTGGATCGGATATGATCGCGTTACGGAAAACCCGCCGGGGCCATCGACGCTTAAATTGACGGCGCCGATCCCCACCGCGCCCGTGCTGAACGGGAAAACCTGCGTTTGTTTCTCGCCCTGCGCCAGCGTGAAGGTTTCGCTCACTGATAGACCCACCGGCCCCTCGCCTGTCAGCGAGACCTTATAGTCGCCCGCCTCGCCATCGACATTATCGATGAGCAGCGTTGCGCTCGCCATATCGCCGGGGGCAAGAAATCGCGGCAACGCCAGTTCCGCTGGAACGGCGTCGCGCACAGTCATGGGCTTTGACGCGGAACCGAGCTTGTCCTTTGACCAGGCGACCGCCATCAGTCTCAACTCGCCGTTGAAGTCCGGAACATTGATGGGAACGCTTGCCTCGCCGCCCTGCCCGACCTTCACCGGCCCTGTGAAGAGCGCGACAGATTTTGTCGGGACAACGGTTAAACCTTCGCCGCCAATACCGTCGCCCCCAAAACGCGCCGCCGCGCCGAGATTGGCATCGAGAATTCGTCCGTAATCGTCGTGAATAGAAACGCCGAGCCGTTTCTTGCCGTAATAGTAGTCGACGGGATCGGGGGATTCGAATTTCGTGAGGCGCAATATGCCCTCATCCACCGCCGCCAGCGTCATCATCACGGTGGAGCCGGGCGCGGCGCCGTCAATCGTCACTGGCAAATCCAGTTGCTGGCGCGGCCGGAAAACTTCCGGATCGTCAATCGCGACATTCAGCTTCCGGGCTGTCATGTCGAAAGGCACATACGACACCGCCATGGCGCGGCGCGGCACTGGCCGTTCGCCCGCATCGCGCGGCGTCACGACAGATGCGAGAACATAAAAACCCGCGCCCCAGCTCGGGTCGGTGTCGATGATAATTTCCCTCCCGTCGGCGCCGACCTTCATGCGCTGGACGAGATGCACCTTGTCCGTTGCGATTGCGATGGTCGCTTCGCCGGCATAGGGCGGATTGAGAAACAGCCGCGCCCTGGCGCCGGGCGTTACATCTTCTGTTTGCAGGGTCACCGCCGCCTGATCCGGCGTGTCCGCGCCGGCTGCATAAGAGCGCCAGCCGACATAAAAACGGATATCGCTTGTCGCCTTGCCGCCGGCGCGCGTCGCTGTCAGGCGGTATGTACCCGGATCAACCCGCTGATTGACGAGCGTGGCGATTTGATCGCGCGATGTCTTTCCGCGGCCTTCCGCAATCAGCACGTCGCGGAAAGAACGGCGCCAGCGCCACTGTCCGTTTTCGCGATACCAGTCGAACCAGTAATCTTCTTCGACCAGCTTCCATTCCAGTTCGCTTTCCGCCGGCTGGCCCCGCCAGTCCAGCAAAACAGCATTGACCGCGACTGTCTCGCCCTGACCGAAACTGCCGCCGTCGCTGGCGAGCTTCAAACCCACATAATGATCGTCGGGACGCACAGGGATTCGCGCAGATTCGCGCACAACGCGACCGCCGGGCTCCACGACGCCGACAACAAGATCGGCCCGCATGGGCGCGCCGTATCCTTTCGGCGCAGAATCCACATTGACCGCCACTATCGCTTTGCCTTCGGCGTCCGTCGTTGTGTTGGGCAGCGTCAAAAACCGTTCGTCGAAACGGCCGTTCACCGGGCCGAAACGGTAACCGGAAAAATCCGGAAACGGATTGGGATCAAGCCGCAACCGCGCCTCCGCCTCGACAGCGAGCGCGCTCGCCGGAGCGCCGTAGAGATAACGGCTCTCAACCGTGAACTCGCGTGTTTCGTCTGGCCGGATCGGCTTTTCTTCATCGCCCTCGAGTTTCACCTCGAGGCGTTGCGGCACGAAATCCTCGACGGAAAACTGCTCGCCGCCCACAAAACCGTCGAGGCCGTCCGCTTCGACTTGTATATTCCACATGCCGCGCGCGGCCGCATCCGGCACGTCATAGTCAAACGAGAAGCCGCCCACTTCCAGCGTATCGATTCGCCGCTTGTCCGCCTCGGTGCCGTTAGGCCGTCGAATAGTGACAGTCAGCGGGCGATCTTCTATCGCCCTGCCGGCGTCATTTCTCAAAAGTCCCGAAATATGGACAGTCTCACCCGGCCGGTAGATGCCGCGATCGAGATAGACGAAGGCGTCAACCTTGGACGGCGCGGACCTTCCCCCGACATTGCGATCGGAAAGATCGAGCGGCGCGCGCGTCAGGTCCAGAGCCGCAAAGTCTTCCTGCGGCCCATAGGCCATGAGCATGCGCGGCGTCAGCGGGTGCTCGCCATTGACAGCCGCGCCCTCAAACCGCGCGCGCCCATCCGCATTGGTCACAGCTCTGGCGAGAACCTCGTTATTTTGCGCGATAAGCGATAGCTGGACGCCGGTCATGGCGCGGGCCGAAGAAATTGAACGGACAAAAACATCGACGCCGTCCGCACCGGTATAGGTGGTCAACGCCATGTCTGTGAAAACAATCCAGCGCCAGGCCTGCGCGTTGCGATATTCGTCAGCCCCTGCGGACACATCCTTGATGTGGATGAAATAGGCGCCGGGTTTTATCTCATCGAGCGCGGCGCCGAGCGAAAAGACTGTCGTTGCTGTTTCGTTGCGTTCGCCGGGCGTTGGCAGTTTGCCGTTCCAGACTTTGACGCCGACATCCTTGCCGTCTTCCTGATCCCAGACATAGGAATACTCGCCCTCGCCGCTGGCTTCACCGGCGACGATATTTTTACGGGCGAGAGACCGATCTGAAACGCGATAAACATCGATCTCAATCTCTTCGACATTGACCGTTTCAATGCCGATGCCGTCTGCTTCCAGCCGGGGCAAAATAACGCCGTCGCCGGCAAAACCGGCATAGGCCGGTTTATCGCCAAAAGCGACGGCGACTTCTGCAGCCCGTTCCAGCCTTTCGCCTTTTCCGCTCGGCAATCCGGCCCGCAGGCGCACGCGATAATCCTTGTCAAACGCAAGTCCGGTCAGACACAGCGACGATCCGTCTATTTCAACCGCAACCCCGTCGTCGGGAGTTACACGCACGAAGTCGCTGTAATTCACATCGCCGCTGTCGTTGAGCTCACGCGTAAACTGAAGACACGCCTTTGGCGTTTCCGTCGCCATATCGAGCCGCAGCCGGCGATAGGCGAATGTCTTGATAATATCTTCTTCTGGCCGGTCGGCGGTCTCGGACCGGCGCTCCTGGAACGGCCGTCGCGGCGCATCGCTGCGCGGGTCGGACGCAATCACCGACTGACTGTCAGCCGCGCCCCGCGAGCCGGTATCCGGCGCAATCATTCGTCCCAGTAAGAGGCCGATTGCAAACGCCGCCAGCAATCCCCCGGCAATAATAGCTCCCTGTCGCCGCGCCATAAACTCGTCTCCCGCCTGTTTCGCTCGCCCGCAATTGGTTCTCTGCGCCAATTATGGCGGTTAATAAGCGTAAGGAAAACGATTCAAAGACAATTTCAGGAGATTTAAGCAGCCGCGCGAGCGCCAGCGCCCGCTCGGACGGCTGAGATACCCGCCGTCGAGGCCGCGCAAGGTCCCGTCCGGCTTCGTCATACACATGCCAAAGCCGGGCAAATGCCAAAGCCGGGTTTTGATGCGCTGCGATATTGGCTAAGGTCGGTCTTGGCTTAACAGTCCCCGTAGCTCAGCAGGATAGAGCATCAGATTCCTAATCTCGCGGTCAAGTGCGAATTTGTTTTTTGAAGCCAACAGCTTATGAAATTTGGATTTTCACCGAACCGTTTTCCGAACCGTGTCGATTGTGTAAATGGAAGAGGCGCAATAGACATCGCGTGATCCGTCCCCGTAGCTCAGTAGGATAGAGCACCGGTTTCCTAAACCGGGTGTCGCAGGTTCAAATCCTGCCGGGGACGCCAACTTTTATTTGTGATCTGAACAATCGATGTTCGTCGCGCGCTAGTTCTGCAACGAGCTCAACCGCCGGTGCGCTCTTTCGATCCTGTCTGCGGTCTTATCGTCTATTCCGGCTGTTTTGACGAAACTCCGCCACTTGCCGACTGATGCGTCTACTTCCTCGATAATGTCTCGCGCTTTGGCCGGTTTAATCGCACCGGAGCGGGCGAGCGCCAGAAGGTCGTCAATATCAAATCCATCGCGCTTGCCGTTAATGCTCATCTGATGGCGGCTCGTCCACGCTCCGGAAGGATTGTAGGAGTAGGCGACGTCGAACGCCGGCGAAAGTCTCCAGTCCCCTTGCTTGTTCATGAGATAGGCGATGTTTTTCACATGATCGTCATGATTGCGAGCAATCACGTTAAAGACGGCGCGTCTGAATTGCTCTTCCATGTCCGCCATCGGCATGCCGATGCGGCGAATTGTTTGTAACGCCTGCTCGTAAGAATAGGCGTCAGGCTGATTGAAATCGAAATGCATCATGGCGCAAAGGGACTGCATGTGGAGCTTTTCGCCCGCATCCGTTCTGTCGAATCGTTTCGTCATGAAGTGCGCCCGCCCGCCTTCCTTATGGAGGCGGCATTCCATCATGCCGATGCCGGCGTCCTTCGCCATTAAGTAATAGGCGAACTCGATAAGACCGTAGCCCTGCGGATCGGCAAGCTCCTTATCCTTGTTGCCCGTAACGCCATCGAATTTCATGAGCCAGTATGAAAAGCCGTCATCAGCCGGAACCTGGCCGGATCGAAATTCGCCGGTTTTTTCATTCCAGGCCAAAATAGCTTTCGCTCGCGCGCCACCCGCGGATGTGCCAACGCGAATAATATCTTCAATGACTTTTGCGTCGTCGCTTCCTGCAAATTTCCCTTCCAGGGCGACGCGCTCATCTAGCACCTTATTCGCCAGTTCAACCAGCGCGGCCACTTCAAGCTTTTTGCTCCGTATCGACGGGTCCAAAATTGCTGGCTGGAATTCGAGGGCGCCCATGCCGCGCACGCCGATGTAGCAAAGGCGCTCTACAGGATTAAAACTTTCAGGCGTCCGTCCCTGGCGGGCGAGCCATGCATCAATCAGCGCATTGCCGAACTTGTCAGGCAATGAATCAGCAAGCAGTCCAGGCAGCCCCTTGAAAGCTTCGCGCGGCAGTCCGGGAAACTCGTACGGCGCTTCCCTAAGGGGCATCATCAGCGGCGCTACTTCGATGCCGCTCTGTACGAATTCAGGCGCATATTGAAAGACGCCGACTTCCCGGTCTTCCAGCCACGAAACGGCGCCGATTTCACGCCCCCAAAGCATGACACGAGCATCCGTCATTGCTTCTTGGGCTCCTCCGCCCATTTCCAGCTACCTGAAGCGCTTTTTGATTTTTTCCGTGCGTGCTTTCGTTCTTGTCCTTGAAATTGCACACGTTCCACAGGCCGGACGCTTGGATCTGGCAGCAGCGTCGAGAAACGATCAGCCAATCCCAGCGCGCGCATAACCCGGATTAGCGTGTCGAGAGAAACTCCCTTGCCGTTCTCCAGGCGCGTGATAGTGCGGCGAGATACGCCGGCCTCCTCGGCCAGCTGCGTTTGATTGATATTCCGGCTGAGGCGGATTTCCTCCAGGCGGCGTCCCAGGGCTCCTTCCACCTCACTGGGCGTAGCCAGCTCAAAGTCTATTTTTTGCGCCATATATTGCTCAAAAAGCTCGATATTCCGATATTTTGGGTAATATATGTCTCAAATTCTTTTACTCAAGGTGAATTTAGTTTTTGAGACATAAATTGCTCAAAAACCCATATTTCTGACTGTTCTGAGCCAAATATGGCTCAAATATCAGCATCGTACTAGCCAGGCAATTTTCCATTTGCGGCCGGCCTCTCTGTGAGACCTAACCTCCGCTTTCGCTTGAAGGCGGCATCCCCATCCATGAACTCGCCGATCATGGAGGCGGCGATTGTGCTGACGGGTTCGCCCTCGCCGTACTCCTCGGCATAAATCCTCGCATAGTCTTCAAGAGCGTCAAAGACTTCCGGATCGAGTGTCAGGGTCAGCTTGACGGGTTTCCTGTTTGGGAGCCGGTCAAGCTTGATGGTTCGTTTCGGCATGGCTCATCCTTCGAAAGGCTGCAGGATCAGATCCCTGTTGACGATCACGCGCACCGGCCACCCCTGACGGATTTTGATCGTCGGCTGAATGTTGAGTGTGCGATCGATGAGGCGCTGACCTGCCTGATTGGCGGAGTTCTGTGCGGATTCGCGCAACGCCTCGATAAGATCGCTTTCCGAATCGTCAAAAGAAAGTTCCGTTCCGACGCCAAGCAGCGTTGAAAGCACAATGCCTTTCAGCAAGCGCCAGGTATGGAAATCGACTTTGTCCTTAAGGCCGGCGTAACCGCTGGCATCGGCGCCGGGAAGATTCTCAATGCGGATTGACGTTCCATCGGGATTGATGATGCGCGTCCAGACCACAAGTGCTCGAGACTGTCCGAAGGCGACGACGGAGTCATAGCGTCCAATGAGCCGCGCACCTTGCGGAATCAACAGATAATCGCCGGTGACGGTATCGTAAACATTCTGCGTAACCTGCGCGATGATCGTTCCCGGCAAATCCGAATTTATCCCCGTCACCAGGCTTGCTGGAATGATGGTTCCCGCCATCACCTGATAAGGCGAGCGCGGCGTCTGCATCGCATAGGCGTTGTAGATGTCGTCATCGATTTCTTCTTCGGCGAATCCGATCTTCCGAGCCTGCCGGTTCGGGTCTTCATCGAGCGAAGCGTCAAAAGGCGACGGCTCGCCGAATATTGGCTGGCCGGGCGAAATTGTTTCCGGCGCCGGTAGCTTCGCCGAAACTGAACTCCCGCCCCTCGATACCTGAAAGAAGACGCCCGCCTCGCGCGCGGCGTTCTCGATTTTCGCCTGCCGCAAGGCTTCCTCACGGGCCGCTTCCGCAGCAGGATCAGCGCGGAACGGCTGATCCGGCGATGATAATGAATATGGCAGTGGCTCAACGCCCAGGTCACGCTCCGCCTTCAGAATAGAGGCGCCTATATCGCCCTGCAGCGGCGGGCCAAGCACAGAGTCGACCGCCGGATCGGACTTCACCTGACTATAGTCGGCAGGCAATGCGTCGAAACCGTCGGCCTGCGGCTTCGTCTGCACATTATAAAGTTCGCGCTGTTTGTTCTCACCTGCGGCGCGCGGCGGGCGCAGCGCCACCATCAGCGCCGCAAAGAGCAGCAGCACAGCGCCACCAGCGGCGGCCATTAGGGCCGGTTTTGAAAACCTTGTCGTCGGCCGCGGCCGCCCGCGAATTTCAAGTGGTTTGTCCATGAGTGTCAGCGGCGCGCGAGTTTCAGATCATTGCGGGTGATGCGCACGATGTTCTGACGCTTGCCGCCATGGCGCAGCTCGGCAGCGGCGAAGAGCCGGTCGACAATGTAATAGGCGCCTTTGACACGGTAATTGACGAGTTCCGCCTCCCCGCTTTCCCCCACGATGAAAAGCGGCGGCGCTTCTCCTTGCGCGATATTGTCGGGAAACTGAATATAGACCTTCTCCCCGTCATCGAAGGCGTGGACAGGTCGCCAATGCGGTTTGTCGCCGTCAATCTCGTAACGGAATTTGAGCGACGCAATCGCAAGCCCACGCTCTATCGTCGGCGAACGCAACGATTTGGGCTTTCGCTCGCTCGAAACCAGCTCGGCTTGGGGATAGCGCCAGGAGACCGCCGCCATATAGGTCTCGTTAAAGCTGCGCATTTCGAGATGATAGGCCCGGAGGTCTGTCGTGATCACGAGATTGGTAGTCAGCCCGGAAGAGATCGGCTTAACAAGAATATGCACCTGTTCGGCGTCGCCATATCCGCTCGTCGTATCGCCGACGACCCAGCGCACCGTATCACCCGCCGACACCGATATGAGCTGCTCTCCGGCCTGAAGGGCGATATCAGTCACCTGCTCCGGCGCTGCGTAAAGCTGGTACAGCGCGCCCTGAACAAAGGGATAGACCTGCACGGCGTTGACAAAATTATCGAGGGCCGGTTCGATTTTCGCATCGGCGTTCGCCTTGTCGATCCGCTCATAGGGTTTGAGCGACGGCGCCGCCGTCTTCTCGACAATCGGCTTCAACTGGCCCGGCAAGGGAAGCGGCGTTACCTGGGGTTCGAACTCGACGACGGCGGGAGGTCTCTCGGCCTTCGCCTCACTAAAACTCGCCGGATCGAGAACAAAATCTGGCGTTGTTGTTTCGCACGCGCATAGCAGCGCCGGCGACAGCCAGATCAAATGTTTCTTAATACGCATACTCACCCTCCATTGAGGTCTTTCGACCAGTTGACGCCGTGGACGTAGATGCCGAGCGGATTTTTATGCAGCGCTTCGGCTGTGTGCGGCTCATCCATCACGATGCTGAGGACTGCGGTGTATGTCGCCGCGCCGACAGAGTTGCCATTTCGGTATTCGTTTTCGCGCCAGCGGATTTCGAAACTATTGTCGGAGGACCGCACAATGGAATTGATGTCCACCGAAACGCTGCGCTGGCCGACCTCACGGAACGGGTCGTTGACGCGCGCATATTCATTGAGCGCCGCCGCGCCGCGATCCGTGGCGTAATCGTAAGCTGCAAGCCAGTTCTGACGCACGACGACCGGATCGATAGAGACCGACCGCACGTTTCTGATGAAGTTCGCAAGATGATAAGCAATCTGGGCGTCATTCGGGCTGAAGGCGCCGCGGGCCGGCCCAACCGCCCGCACACCGCCGTCTGCGGTCACTTCAATCACGTAAGGCGTTACAAGGCTCTGGCCCGACCGCCAGACAAGCCCGCCGCCGAGAACCGCCGATAAGATAAGCGCGCCAAAGGCGGCGAGGCGCCAGTTGCGCGCCTGCGCGCGCGCCGAGCCGATGCGTTCGTCCCAGACCTGCCCGGCGCGCTGATACGGCGTTTCGGGTTCCGGCGTTTTTCCGTAGGCGTCCTGACTTCGTTTCCACATATCAGTCGTCGTCCTGTTTGAGTTTTGGAGAATCGCCGCTGACGGGCCGGTCGCCGTCGCGGATGGCTTGTGTCGTCGCGAGACCTGCGTCCCGGACGAATTGTTCGCGTTTTAAATTGCGCGCCCATTGCGGCGCGGCGGTAGCTACCGATGACGGCGTATTGACGGACCCCGCGGCCTTGCCGCCGGTTCCTTCAAACGCCGCGCGCGCGCCTGCGCTATACGAAGCGCCAGGATCGCCGAACATACGGGCTGCCCCCTTGCGCATGGACGACATGGCGGCGCCCGCCCCCGCCGAGGCCATGGAGGAAACGCCAGAAGCGGCGCCACGCCAGCCGCCCGAGCCGGAAAGAGAACGTCCCATGGCGTAGGACGCGTGAGCGCCACCAGCCAGGGACGCGCCAGAAGAGACCGCGCTGCGCGCGCCGGATGCGGCAGCCTTGATCCCGCTATAAGCGATTGCGCCGCCTGCCAGCGCGCCTGCTCCAACGCCGGCGATCGTGCCGACGGCCGCCCCGGCGCCAAGCTGCGGTGCGCCCGAAACAAGACCGTTGGCGATGGCGGGCCCAAAAACGCCAAGGGCGAGCATCGAAAGCGAAGCGAGAATGACCGACGCAGCCTCTTCAAGGGTAATGGCGCCCGGCGTGAAGGCGCCGGTGATCGATCCGAAGATGGTGGAGCCGATTCCGACGATAACAGCGAGCACCATGAGCTTGACGCCGGAGGAAATGACATTGCCGAGAACGCGTTCGGCAAGAAACGAAGTCTTGTTCCAGAGCGCGAAGGGAACAAGGATGAACCCCGCAAGCGTCGTCAACTTAAACTCGATGATCGTGATGAAAAGCTGGATCGCCAGAATGAAAAAGGCGAGCAGCACGATCAGCCACGCCAGCATCAGTATCGAAATCAACACGAAATTTTCAAAGAAGGCGATGGGCCCGAGTAACCCGCCCACTTCATCCAGCAACGGATAGGCGGCGGTGTAGCCGGTGTTGGCGACGAAGCCGGGCTTTAGGAGATCGGCCGCCGTGAGTGTGCCGCCCGTGGCGTTAAGGCCAAGCTGGGCGAAGGACGAAAAGATCACATTCGAGAGAAAGCTGAAATTGTTGATGATGAACGCGAAGGCGCCGACATAAAGCACCTTCTTCAGAAACTGCCCGATAACATTCGTTTCGGAGCCAAGCGACCAGAAAAGTCCCGCAAGGACGATATCGATGCCAATGAGGATCGCCGTTAAGAAGGCGACGTCCGGCGCGAGCAATCCAAAGCCTGAATCGATATAGGCTGTGAAGGTCGCAACGAAACTGTCAATGACGTTAAGATCACCCATGTGCGTTAGGTCCTAGTCAAAGAAAGGAGTGCTTTGATTTTAAAGTCGTTACTGATCTCGCAAGGTGAGAAACCTTGCACGCCGCATGACGCAATATGCGGCGATGAGCAGATGGGTGAGGCAAGCCGAGTGCTTTCGGTTCGCCATAAATCAGCAGAACCCATCAAAGCCGGACAGACGGGAACTTCCGATCTCGTGGCTGGTCCGGCCAGCGAGCCTGTCATGGCGAGGGAAACCGAACCGATGGTGGAAGCCTCGTTACCTCTTAACACTCGCCAACTCGGAAGTGGGCGGGGACATTTGCGGCGCAAGCCGCCAGTCTGTGGAGCGTTGGTCTGTAGTATGGATGTACGGACTGGAGGCGCGCAGTTCGCTGCGCGCCAGCCCCGGCGTGGGTTTGCGTGGCGCCGGGGCCGGATTCCACACGGGGTAAAGTCGGCGCCTAAAGCAGGCGAGAGATCAGTTGCGGAACCTAAGAACCTTGTGATCGCTTCCGGTGCGTTCCGACGCCGGATGGCTGAAGCGACCAGCGACCGCGATGACGAGGGGCGGAGCCTTCGTAGTAGTCCGGGGACGGGAAAGCCGTCCACATGGCGAAGGGAGGCAGTGGATACGGCAAGCAAGCAGGAGGAAGGGTCATGACCGGCGATGTGAATACGTCGTTCGTCCTCGACATGCAACGCAAGCTGTATCGGTGGAGCAGCGAAGACCCTAACAAGGTGTTCGCTGATCTGTTCAATCTCGTTTGCGACCGCAGAACCCTGAACGAAGCCTGGCGACGGCTCGCCCGCAATAGCGGCAGCCAAACACCGGGAACGGACGGGATGACGCGGCGTTCGGTCGAACAGCGCCCCGGCGGCGCAGCGGGACTCCTCGATGACATTCGAGGACGTCTCCGCGACGGAACTTATCGCCCGGAACCTGTCAGGCAACGGCTTATCCCGAAGCCCGGCAAGCCCGGAGAGTTCCGGCCGCTCGGCATTCCGACGCTGACCGACCGTCTGGTGCAAATGGCTTTGAAGCTGATCTTGGAGCCCGTCTTCGAGGCGGATTTTTATCCGACCTCGTTCGGATTCCGAAGAGGAAGAAACGCTCATGATGCTCTGGAGAGAATCCAGAAATGCCTTCACCCGACAAAGCGTGGACCTTCGGTCTACCGCTACGTTATCGAAGGCGACATCAAGGGGTGTTTCGACGCCATCGATCATCATGTCATGATGGAGCGCGTGCGACGGCGCATCAACGACCGCAAGGTGCTGAAGCTGATCCTCGCTTTCCTGAAAGCCGGCGTGATGGTCGAAGGGACCGTTCGTCATTCCGTCACAGGCTCGCCGCAAGGCGGGATCATCTCGCCGATGCTGTCGAATATCTATTTGACAGCCATCGACGAGCGGTACGGACGATGGTCCATGCGACCTCGCGAACCAAGTATAAACGCCGCCGCTCGACGGGTCAGAGACCACCGACGAGGCAGGCCGGTGTTTTACATGGTTCGGTACGCGGACGACTTTGTCGTTCTCGTCGAAGGCGCGAGGGAGCAAGCGGAAGCTGAAAAGCGCGCGCTGGCGGAGTTCCTGAAGAAGGAACTTCGCATGGAGTTGTCGATGGAAAAGACGAAGATCACCGATGTCAGGGAGGGCTTCGACTTCCTTGGCTATCGGGTGGTGCAGGAAAAGGCGGCTCGCCCAAACAAACACGGGCGACGCCCCCAAGTCGGCAAACTCTTCATTCCGAAGAGCAAGCTGAACGACCTGCGTTACACGATCAAGAGTCTGGTGAAGAGCATCCCTACGGGATGGTCGCTCGCCAACGTCATCGATAGACTTAATCCAATCCTGTTGGGATGGAGGAACTATTACCGCTACGCCACTGGCGCTTATCGGGAGTTCAGCCGTCTCGACTTTTGGATATGGCAGCGCGTCGGGCGCTGGCTGAAGATGAAGCACGGAAACGCATCGTGGCCAGTGCTGCGACGACGCTATCATCTCAGCGCTCCGGGTAAACGGCGGCAATGGACTGAAAAGCCCAAACGCCTGCGTCACCTCACTGAAGGAAGGACGATGCGTTACCCGAACCAGAGCATAGAGAAACCGAACGGATGGAACGCGAAGTGGAAGACCAGACAGCGTGACAGCATGTATGACTTCCAGGACTCGTTCCGACGCCTCAAACATATTTGAGGACCACCCATGGGCGCGCAAACGCCCATGCAGGGAGAGCCGGATGCTTGGAAACCTGCACGTCCGGTTCGGAGAGGGGGATGGAGAAACTTGTCTCCGTAAGGTGATAAAGCGCTTCATCTCTACTCTACGGGACTTTACTTTCAGGGCGTGTAGACGGCGCCGTCGCCAACAAAGCGGGCGAGCCGCGTGCGCCCCTCTTCCTTCGCCATCAACTTGCGGGCGTCGTCGAGGGTCTGGGCGCGGTATTGGGCGGCCAACAATTGCTGCATTTGTAACGTCTGCTTCGCGTTCATAGCTGCAAGCTGATTGCCGGCTTGCGCGACCTGCAGATTTCCTGCGGCGCCCTGGCTTTCTGTCATCAGAAGATCGATCACCGCCGCATCGGCAGTTGCAATTTCGGCGACTTTCGCTTGCAGCCGGAGCGCATCTTCCATGGCGTAACGCGCCGCCTCCCAGCGAAGCCGCGCATGGGTCGTCATCTGCGCATTCGAATAGGACGCATAATCCGCCGGATAAAACGCAGCATAGGCGGCGTCGGTCTGCGATACCGTAAAAGCGATGCCCCTGGCGCTTGCGACGAGAGAGTCGATCTCGGTAAGAGTCGCCTGCAAATCTGCGGCAACGGAAGTGGGCAGGTTTTTCAGGTTTTCGGCCTGATTGACGATCATCTGCGCTTCATTGGCGAGCTGCTTGACCTGATTGTTGATCATCTGCAGTGTGCGCGCGGCCGTCAAAAGGTTTTCCGCGTGATTGGTTGGGTCGTAGACAATACCGCCCAGAATAAAGGCATGAGACGGCGTGACGACGGATATCGCGAGCGCGCTCGCGGCAATGAACGCCTTTAGCTTACGGCGCATGAGAGTTCTCCTTCCTTTGTTTCATGATCGATGAGATCGGCCGCCCAATGGACGCCATTGGCGCGCAGCCAGGCGGGCGCAAATGGCTGTCCATGGGTTTCGCCAAGTATTTTCTTAATGCGGGCCTGATCCTGTTGAGACGACGTTGCGCAAAAAGCGCGGGCGATGGGACCAAGCTGCAGATCGAACAGCCGGTCGCCGTCGCGGGATTGAAGATAATAATCCCGCTTCGGCGTTGCGCAGGCGATGATCTCGATCTGGCGCGAATTCAATCCGAAGGAGCGATAGATGTCGCTCGTCTGCGGTTCGATGGCGCTGGCGTTGGGCAGGAAAATCCGGCTGGGACAGGATTCGATAATCGCCGGCGCAATGGCGCTGGCGCCAATGTCGCTCAAGGATTGCGTTGCAAACCAGACAGCGACATTTTTCTTGCGCAGGGTTTTCAGCCAGTCGCGAATGCGCGCCGCGAATTGCGGATTGTCGAGAAACACCCAGGCTTCATCGAGAATAAGAAGCGTTGGAGACCCGTCAAAGCGTTCATCAAGCCGGTGGAAGAGATAGGAAAGCACCGGCGCGACAAGCCGCTTTTCGCCCATAAGTGTTTCCATTTCAAACGCGGCCATATCCGTGAGCGAAAGGTTTTCATGATCGGCGTCGAGCGCGGCGCCGTGCGCGCCGTCAAGAGTGAATGGTTGTAACGCGGATTTCAGCCGCTGGTTTTGAATGAGTACAGCGAGGCCTGTTAGGGTGCGCTCCCGCTCAGGCGCCGTCGCAAGGCTATTGAGCGCTGACCAAATTGTTTCTTTCAACTCCGGATCTATAACAACGCCTTCGCCGGCAAAGAGATCGCAAAGCCACTCCAGCGCCCAGGAGATTTCATGAGCTTGGTCAATGTGTGCCAGCGGCTGAAAGCTGAGGGCATCATCCTTGCCTAGATCGAAAAACGCGCCGCCAAGGGCCGCCATCGCGGCCCGCGCCGAACCGCCCTTATCGAAAAAGAAAACCTGCGCCCTCGGATAACGCCGGAACTGCATCGCCATGAGGCTTAGGAAAACAGATTTTCCGGCGCCGGTAGGCCCGACCACCATGCCATGGCCGACATCGCCCACATGGGTCGAAAACCGGAAGGGCGTCGCGCCTTCCGTCGTCGCATAAAAAAGCGGCGGTCCCTGAAGATGAGCATTTGCTTTTGGCCCCGCCCAAACCGCCGATAACGGCGCCATATGGGCGAGATTGAGAGAATGAACGATGGGCTGGCGGACATTTGCATAAGCGTGGCCCGGCAGCGATCCGAGCCAGGCTTCGACGGCGTTGACGCTCTCGCGAATGGCGACGAAGCCGGCGCCGTTCAGCACCCGTTCGATTTCACGGGCCTTGTCGTCGGCGGCTCTAGAATTCGCGTCGCTAACAATAATGGCTTGCGTTAAATAGCCGAAAGCGACGTCATCGGCACCGAGTTCTTGTAACGCCGCGTCGGCGTCAGCCGCCTTATTGTCAGCGTCGGTATCAACAAGGGCGCTCCCCTCATTGAACATCACTTCCTTGATGATCGCCGCAATGGATTTTCGTTTGGCGAACCATTGGCGGCGATATTTGGCGAGCGCCTTGGTCGCCTCGGTTTTATCGAGAGGCAGGAACCGCGACGTCCAGCGATAGGAAAACCCGAGCCGGTTTAAGTCGTCAAGGAATCCCGGCTCGGTCATATTGGGCAATCCGCGAACGCTGACGACCCGCAGATGCTGACCGCCAAGCATCGGTTCGAGACCGCCGGTGAGGATAGAGTCGCTTAGGATGGCGTCGAGATAGACCGGCGTTTCAGGAACGCGAACGCCATGGCGCTTGGCCGATATTGTTCCATGCAGATAGGAAAGCGTCTCTTCGTCATTGAGGATATGAAACGCGTCGAATTCGTTTTCGAGCAAATCGAAGGCGCGGCCCGAGTCGGTCAAAAACCGCTCAAGGTGAATTTTAGAACTCGGCGCCGCTGTTCCCTGCTCGCGCTCCACGAAGAGCTTTTCGGCGCGGTCGACCGACTGCGGCGGCGGCAGAAACCCGAGCGTCAGATAATATTCGCTCTCATAGTGCCCTGCCTCTTCTTCAAACATCGCCCGGCGTTCTTCGTCGACGAGCCAGGCGGCTGCTTCGCGCCATTCGCTTTGGGGATAGTCAATCGCGGGAACGCGCGCCGCCTCGAAATAAAGCGCCCAGCCGGAACCGAAGCGTTTGAGGACATTATTGATGCGAGCGGTTTTTGCGAGCAGTTCTTCCGCCGTTGCGCTTGCGAGGTCTGGCCCTCGATAACGCGCCGTGCGCTGAAAACTCCCGTCCTTGTTCAATACGACGCCCGGCGCGACGAGCAAGCCCCAAGGCAAATGATCGGCAAGCATGGCGCCTCGATTTCGGTATTCGGCGAGGTTCAGCATCGATAGCTCCCCGCCTGACGAACATGGCGCAGGATCACTTCCAGAAACTTCGGATCGCGCTTTGCGGCGAAGACGGCGAGACCGTGCCCGACAATCCAGAAGACAATTCCAGCGAGCCAGAGTTGCAAGCCAAGGCCGACCGCAGCCGCCAGCGTGCCGTTAAGGATCGCCACCGCCCGGGGCGCCCCGCCCATGAGAACGGGCTCGGTCAGGGACCGGTGCAGCGGCACGGTAAAGCCTTGGGGAAGCGCGCCCGACATTAGATCGCCGCTCCACCGCCAAAAGAGAAGAAGGCGAGAAAGAAGCTCGTCGCCGCAAAAGCGATGGAAAGACCGAAGACGATCTGCACGAGCTTCCGGAAACCGCCATCGGCGCCGCCAAAGGCAAGCGTCAGCCCGGTGATGGTGATGATGATGACGGCGATGATGCGCGCTACCGGCCCCTCGATCGAGTCGAGTATCTGGGTGAGCGGCGCCTCCCAGGGCATGCCCGAGCCGGCGGCGTGCGCCGATGATGAAAAGAAGACGATAACGGCGACTAGCGCCGCGATATTCAAAGCACGGATCATGATGCTTTCCTTTCCTGCGATCCAAAAGAAACGGGAGTGAGGTCGCGCAGCCGGAAGCCGTCAGGCGCAAGCCCTGTAACCTCAAGAATGGATTCAACCCGGCGCGCTTCCCCTCGGCCTGCGATGAAAACAACAATGTCGATGGCTTCCGCGATCAGGGACCGCGGCACGGTCATCGCTGCTTCGCCGATCAGTTGTTCAAGACGGGAGAGCGCGGCTTCTGCGGAATTGGCGTGAAGCGTCGCCAGCCCGCCGGGATGGCCTGTGTTCCAGGCCTTCAGCATGTCGAGGGCTTCGCCGCCCCTCACCTCGCCGACAATGATCCGGTCCGGACGTAGGCGTAGTGTAGACCGCACAAGACATCCAAGCGCCGCGACGCCCGGTTTGGTGCGAAGCGCAATCCAGTCGTCGGCGTCACAGGAAAGCTCGCGCGTATCTTCGATGAGAATGATGCGCTCGCCCGATGCGGCGATCTCAGCAAGCAGCGCATTTGCGAGTGTGGTCTTCCCCGATCCAGTGCCGCCAGCGATGAGAACATTCTTGCGTGTTTGCACAGCGGCGCGAAGCGTCTGCGCCTGCTCGGCGCGCAACACCCCAGAGGCGACGTAATCGTACAGCCGGTATAGTTTCCCGGCAGGTTTGCGGATGGCGAAGCACGGCGCCGTCGAAATCGGCGGCAATACGCCCTCAAAGCGTTCTCCGCTCTCCGGCAGTTCCGCCGAGACGATGGGATGGCCTCTGTCACATGAAACGCCTATATGACTGGCGACGAGACGGATGACGCGTTCTGTAACGTCAGTAGTCAGCACGACATTGGTTTTTTCGCGGCCGCTGCCATGGCGTTCGACCCAGAGCGTACCGTCGGGATTGACCATGACCTCAACAACGGACGGATCGGAAAGCGCATCGGTGATCGCCGCCCCCAGGGCGGACCGCAGCATGCCGGCAAGGCGCTGGCGGAAAACATCATGCATGGCCCGCCTCCTTTAAGTCCTGGAGGTCTTTAGCCTCGAAGAAATCCTCCGCAGAGGGGACGAACTCCTCGAACGCGTCTTCGAAAACGCTGCGACGGCGTTCGAGCTGGCCTTTGACGGCGTCGATGTAACGGGAGAAACGTTCGTCGCCTTTGAGTTTCGCCGCTTGCTTCGAGGCGTCGGGGATCAAGGGTGCGAAAGTAAGATAGATGCGCACATATCGTGTCATCATTTCGGCGAAAATGGCGTCGTTGCGTTCAAGCCGGGCCATGTGCCGGCTCATGTGATCGAGCCTACGGATGATCGCCGCGTCGCGCTGATCGTCCACTTCGTGGGAGAAGAAAGCGTTGAGCGCCGCTTCGATGATTTCGGATTGGAAACGCCGGGTTTTTTCGCCGCGGCGGCGACCTTGGCGCGAATGTCATTGGAAACGTATGCGATGAGACGCGGCTTCGCCATTACCGGCCTCCAATCAGGTCAAGATCACCGCCGCGCTCGACGCCATAGGCGCGCTGGGCGGGCGACAAGCCTTTTGATTTCTGCGCCATCGCCTTAGCGGCGATCTCCGGCGAATCGTCATCGGTTAAACGCTCGCCGCTTTTACGATCATCACGGCATTTCGTCCTGAAGGGCTTTCCGTAAGCGCGGTCCCGTTCGATGTCGTCATCGGATTTCCACGATTGGCGCGCCGTTTCGAGAAGGTCTAGATGAACCGAAGCTTTGACGCCAACCCAGTCATGTTTGGCAGGCGCCTCGTTTATTTTTGGCGCTTCCTGCGCCGGCAGCGTGCGCTCCGTGAAGTTGCGGTCTTCGTAATATTTGAGCTTCTTCGCCCTGATCGGCGGGAGCCCCGATATCATCACCAATTCATCGTCCGGCGGCAGCTGCATGATTTCGCCGGGGGTCAATAAGGGGCGCTGGGTTTCCTGACGCGAAACCATGACATGAGCGAGCCAGGGCGCGAGGCGATGGCCAGCATAGTTACGCATGGCGCGCATTTCCGTCGCTGAACCAAGCATATCGCTGACGCGCTTTGCTGTGCGTTCGTCATTGGTGGCGAAAGAAACGCGCACATGAGCATTGTCGAGGATCGAATGATTGGGCCCGTAAGCGTTCTCGATCTGATTGAGGCTCTGGGCTATCAGAAAAGCACGCACCCCGTATCCAGCCATGAACGCAAGTGCGCTTTCGAAGAAGTCGAGCTTGCCGAGCGCCGGGAATTCATCGAGCATCAGGAGAACGCGTTGGCCTGCATGCGCCGCGCCGTGATGTTCCGTCAAGCGCCGTCCAATTTGATTGAGGATGAGCCGCATCAGCGGCTTGGTGCGCGAGATGTCTGACGGCGGAACGACGAGATAGAGTGACAGCGGGCGCTGCTCATCTCGCAAATCAGCGATGCGGAAATCGCATGCCGACGTTGTGTTTGCGACGAGCGGATCGCGATAAAGAGAAAGAAAGCTGAGCGCTGTCGAAAGAACGCCGGAACGTTCATTCGAGGTGCGGTTTTTCACCTCCTGCACGAATTCGGCAATGACAGGATGGGTCTTGGGCGCATCTTCGGTTCCCACATGATTTGTGCCCGCCATCCGGTCGATGGTCTCGTCGAAGCTGTGATTCGGATCGGAAAGGAGGCTCACGACCTGGGCGAGGGATTTGTTCTCTTCGGCGTAAAGGACGTGAAGAATGGCGCCCACGAGCAGCGCATAGGCTGTCTTATCCCAATGGTCGCGGCGCAAATAAGGTCCATCCGGATCGACCAGAATGTCAGCGATGTTTTGGGCGTCGCGAACTTCATTGGCGCCACGGCGAACTTCCAGCAAAGGATTGAAGCGCGCCGTTTGCGGATCGGTCGGATCGAACCGCACACAGTTTGAAAATCCGCTGCGCCAGCCGCTGGTCAGATCCCAGTTTTCGCCCTTGATATCGTGAATGACGGCGCCGCCCGGCCAGGAAAGGAGCGTCGGAACAACAAGCCCGACGCCCTTCCCCGACCGCGTCGGGGCGAACGCGATAACATGCTCCGGCCCGTCATGACGAAGATAGTTTTGTTCATAACGGCCTAGAAATACGCCGGCCGACTTGTGATATCGCGCCTTGATGATTTCTTTACGCGTCGCCCAACGCGACGAGCCGTAAGTTGTCACATCCTTCGATTGCCGCGCCCGCCACACGGAGCCTGCAACCGCTGTACCGGCGCCAAGAAAACCGCCGGCGGCCGCCATCGCCCCAGCCTTGTTGAATACTGCTGGCGCATAAGCTTCATAGGCGTACCACCACTGGAATAACCGCCAGGGGTGAAAGACGCGCAGGTCGCCAAGAAAAAACCATGGACGGCCGAGCCATGGATCATTGTTCAGCGTCGCCGCCGCCCACTGCGTCGCGCCCCACACCGCGCCGATAACAACGGCCAGTACGACAATGATCTGCCCAATGAGAATTTTAGTCGGCGTCACGCGCGTTCGCTCCTTTAATGGAGCGAACTTTCAAGTCAGAAGACAAAAAACGTCAAGGCGAAAAAGCGAGCAGTTTCAATGCATTATATTGTTCGAAAGTGAATAATATGGAACCTGTGAGTACGGCTGATGACAATGTGGGAGGAGGATTTTTTTGTGCTGTGGGATCCAAGTACGACCGTTTTATCCTCAAAGCGGACCTTAAACGGGGTTGACGAATCGATCGTTCCATTCTATTTCACTTTTTCTACGTGAGTTATGGTGAATCAAATGAAGATCGACATGAGGGCGCTAGCGAACGATACGATTCTGGCCGGGGCCGTTGCGGGCAAGGCGGTTTTCGTCAGGTTGATTGCGGCGACAGGGAGCGAACCGGAAGAGCCGACGGCCCTGATCATGGACTTTGGCGGCGTCGAGGTGGCGACCGCCAGCTTCCTGCGCGAAACTGTCTTTGCGTCGAAGACTTATATGCGTGCGCGGCAGTCCTCTCTTTATCCGGTGGTTGCAAATCTGAATGATGAAATTCGCGATGAACTCGCGGTGCTGACAGAGGCGCTGAGCGACGCGATCATTTCTTGCGAGATTTCTTCGTCAGGTCTGCTTTCAAATGTTCAGCTGATCGGCAAACTCGATCCCAAGCAGCAGCTCACATTCGACTACATCATCGAAAACCGCGTGGCGGATGCAAACACGCTGAAAGAACGGCTTGGCGACACTGAAAAAGCCAAGAGCACGAATGCCTGGAATAACAGGCTTGCGGGTCTCGTCGCTCGCGGGGTGATCAAGGAGTTTTCGCGCGGACGCGCGAAATTTTACAAACCAATTCTCGATGAGGCATTATAATGGGTGCTGATTTTCTCGACAAGCGCAACAAAGGTTACGCCAAGCATATCGACCGTAAACGTGCCGCACTGGCGACAGGCGATTTATTCACGCAAGAACCGAATGACAAGCCGCGCCGAGTCATCGCCAAGTTGAAACGCGGCTTTAGCGTCGCCAAAGGCGATAAACTCATTATCGAGAAGAACGGCGCGGGTCTTACCGGATGCCAGGGAAACAGCGTTGTCGCCGAGGTTGAGACGGCTTCTCCAGTGATCGCTGAAGCTGTCTCGAAATCGAGTGGCGTCGCCACGGGCACCGTCGAGAAGGTCAATAAGATCTCGGGAACGGTGGAGATGTCAATCAAATGAGCCAGATGCCGCCAGACCTTCGCAGCGATCGATTGATTGCGCGAAAACTGACCGACAGCCCTGGAAGCGTTCCAATGGCGCTTGGTTGCCCGTCCTGCCGACATTTTGACATATGCGGCGGTCTCAGCATCGAGGAAGGCGTTCTCGATTGCCTCGCCTTCTGTTGCGGGAAATCGGAATCCTGCTCGTTGGTTTGCCGGAAAAAGGCTGAATTGTTCGCGCAACAAGTTCGCGAGATCGATGGCTTCGAATTCGACAACGTCGCACGAACGCCGACTGTCGCGGTCAATTTCAACGACGAAATTGTCCCGCTAGTCTACCATGGCAGCAGCCGGGCGAAGGCGCTGTCATACGGCATCATGGCGCTTCGTCTCGCTGACCTTATCAACTTCCGGACCGGAAGGCTTCGCTTCGAAACGAGGGCGGAGCTTTGCAAGGCGTTCCGCATCGAAGAGGCGGCAACGCTTATCTTGACGGGCGTTGATCAAGATCACCGCATCGAGCCGTGGTGGGCGCTTGGAGAGAAGCGCCTCGGCATCATTGAACAGCTTCGCCAGATCGGCGTCGCACTGGTGACGGCACCCAATTTCAGCGTCTTTATCAATCATCCCCGCACGGATGACCTTCATGCGATGAAACGGATTGCGCTCGTCTTCGCCGAGTTTCAATTGGGGGGTATCGCCTGCGCACTTCACGCCCATGGACGGACGGAACGCGACTTCAGTCGGTGGGCGTTTTTCATTCGCGAGCGGCCGGAAATTCAGATCCTGTCGTATGAATTCATTACCGGATCTGCCACGAAGGCCCGACGCAGATTTCATCTCGAACAGCTGGCGATGATCGCGAAGATGGCTGGGCGCGATCTGGACATCATCATCCGCGGCAAGCCCGATGTCATTCCATTCCTGAGGAAGCTCTTTCGGCGAGTGATTTACATCGAATCCGGAACTTTCGTGAAAACCATCAACCGGCAACGCGCAGAGCGCGTGGGAAACCGCAATCTCACCTGGGCAACAATGCCGACTGATATGGGCGCACCCGTCGATGCCTTGTTTCAGCACAATGCACGCGAGCGGATCGCCTATCTTCACAACAGGTTCTACACGGACCCCGAACCCGACCCTGTGTCGAGAGCGGCGTGAGGTGACTCATCGACGCGCTCACTTACGACATTGCGGACGATATCGCCCTTGCACTCGAAAGCGGCGCGGTTGCGATCGACGATTTACCGGAGCACCGCGTCTACGATGTGTCGCCGGCGCTGGAGCTGGCCCATTGCAGGCCTGAGGTCGCATCATCGTTCAATGGGCACGGAGCATGGCTCGATACCGGGGCCGCAGAAGCGCTGCTCGTCGCCAGCATCGGCAATCTGAACACCTTTATCTCCACGGATGGCCGGCAAGGCATGATTTCTGTTGCTGAGATCAGCCGAAACGCCACCGCATGGACCGATTTCGCTATCAAGCTTAAGGCCGCCGCCGGAGATTCTGGATTTTCCTCGGACCACGGAGGAAAGCTGCTTGCGGCAGTTAAAGAGTTTTTCAGCAACGTTATCGAGCACAGCGAAAAAATTGAAACCGGACAGGTGCTCTTCTCGGCGCGGCTAGGACGATTCGAGATTGTGGTTCGCGATCGCGGTATCGGCGTCTTGGAGAGTTTGAGAAAAAATCCGAAGTACGCCGATTTGAATGACGGCGGGTCCGCGATTGAGCTTGCGCTTCAAGAAGGCGTTTCGCGCCATGCTGAAGAACCAGGACATGGTTTCGGATTTCGGCCGGTTTTTATCGGCCTCGCCAATGTAAGCGAATACATACGGTTTCGCTCGGGCGATCATTGTCGGGAGTTTTTTCAAAAGCCGGGCGGGTCAATTGATGCCCATACCAAGCAATCGAGCGGGCTAGACGGCTTTAGTTGCACGGTAATCTGTACTCCGAACAGCGTTTAGATTTTCGGCGCACAACGTAGAAAAAGAGTGAGTTGTTGAGATGTTTATCGAGCGAAGGCTGAATAAGGCTACAGGTGCCGTCGAACTCTGGTACTGCGAATGGAAGAACGCAACAGGAGAGGACGCGCAAAAGGTGTGGGTCGAAAAAGTGTGTAATGAGCAGGCAGCAAAACAGGACGCCGTGAAAGTTCGAACCGAGGCTGCGGCGATATGTTGGTCCTACGGACGGACGCTCGGAAATATCGCTGTGAACTCGCCGGAAATGCTGGGTCATTTTCCGGCAAAGAACGGCTCTGATGCGGAGTTACCGTGCGATTTCACCGACGCCGGGAAATTCCGCAACGGGCAACCACGGGTGTGGTGTCGCACGCATCAGACGCATTGGGGAACGAAGGCTGATTTCGCATCGAGGGAGCAGCTAGGCGTGATGAGGTGTGCTAATCACGGCCAACGGATGAACTACGTCGTATCGCCTTACTGCGTGAACGTCGATGCGCATGAAGAGGTTGGAATCTGGTGTTCGATGCCGGCCGCGATTTCAACCGAAGAGATCGCCCCTCGGCCGCCGAAGATCCATGTCCATGTGCGAGAGAATGCGGGCGCCAAAAAAGTTATCGATAAGGACTTTCACGCCATTTCCATTCAATATGGATCAGGCATGGACCTGTTCGGGGCAAACGATATCAGCCTGGTAAACGTCACGCCGCCCGCGGCGTTTGATTTCGTCTGCGGGCTAGAACTTGAGAAAGAAATGGACTGCATCAATTGCAGCCATTGCGGCTATCCGCATCTGGACCTCGGCGACTTCGCCCAGACGCCGCACCGAAAGCACTTTTGCGGGAATTGCGGTCGCGACAGTACCTGGAGCAAGAAGCCTATCGTCTCAACGCCACTGAAGCCTTTACATGACAGCTTCGCGAAAACCCTAAAATACGCCACGCCGGATCGTTCTTTGAACCTCGACGACTACAACGGCTACACCCATACAATTTGGGCGTCCACGCCGGCAATTGTCTGGACCGCCGCTCGCGAACAGGAATTTGGAATTCACGTCCATGTTCACAAGGGTGCCGATAGGGTCGTCGACGATACCTTTGGCGAGGTTATTCTCGGTGGTAAACCGTTGGATCGGGCGGCTTTAGTCGCAATGATGATGGAACGAACGATCGTGTAAGGTGCAGGTTGCCAAGTTCTCTTCGGGTAATCCCGCCCTTACAAAAGCTAATGCCTCATTTCTTGCGCGTTTCTGAATTCCGGCCAATTCTCAAAGCGGACATTCGCCATCGGGACTAATTAGATAAATTCCAAAATGAGCACACCTCACACCAAACTTTATTCACCCTCAGCATCATCCCGGCGTCCGCTACCGGTCACAGAATCCATCTCTCGAATGTATTCCTCAAGCATCCCATAGTGATTGAGAATTCGGTAGGAGTTTCGGGATGCGGCATTCGCCCGCATTGCGTCGTCAATCTGACACCAAGAGCATTTTTCTTGAACAGAGCCTAAAGGCTCCTTGCACTCTTTGCAAAAACTCTTGCTAGACGAGATTTCTGTTCCGGTGAACGTAAATGAACGACCACTTGAATCGACTAGGAATGGTACTGAAGAGCTCTTACCGATTCGGAGTTCATAGTACTCACACCCCATTGTCTTTGATATATCCTGGAGACGGCCCTTTGTTTCTTGCGATGCATTTGCACCGCAAACTATGCTCTTTAAGCACGCCGGCGGAAGGTCTAGCAAAATTAAGTCATTCAATTCACGAACGAATGAATTTTGCGCTATCAATCTTCTCTCTTGCTCGTAGCTCCAACACACCGTTTTTGTAAAGTAGGCCGCCTCAAGTACGGCGTTGGTAAGTAGGTAAGTATATCTCGGTTTTCCAATATGCACGACACGCGCGATTAAATCAGCAAAATCCGTCAATGGCCGATCTGAATATTTGACATTATCAATCCGAGCCTCGTGCAGGTAGCTAGTCAATTCATTCTCAAAAAGTTCAATTACGAATCCCTTATGATTTTCCGCATAGTGTGCCCACATGGGAACGACAACCGGTGAAGAAGAAAAACAAGTTGTCGGAAAATGAGGAATCTCTCCAACCGCTTCTGCATACGCGGCAAGCAACTTTGGGTCTATATTGAAATCGGTCGTCAAAAAAAGCTCATAAGGGTCATTGAAGTCCTTAGGTCGAGAGCATCTCAAAGTTATTTTACTGGACGAAGGAAAAACCTTGTCGACGTTGCTCGGTCCGACATACTTAAATGCGCTTCTTGACATTTCCAAACCTCAAGGGTTTTGAGTGATCGCCTCCACCGAGAAATCCTCACAGCAGACATTCTCCAGACAAGCGAAAAACATCTACTAGCTCGAACAACAAAGCATCAACAAATTAACTCTAACGCATTAGATCGCTCTAGCCGGAGTAAGTCTTGACCCGATCAATCACACTTTTTTCGTCCATGAGTATTGCGACGCTGTGTCGAGCTCTAGTCAGCGCCACATAAAACTGAGCCTTAGACTTATCTGTTTTGCCTCGGTCAAGCTCTGTTCGGTCACCTAAGAAAAACGCTTTCTGGGGTTCCGTCGGTACTATAAGGACATTATCAAATTGCTTTCCCTTAGCCTTTCCAAAAGTGAATGACTGAATCCCTCGGCATAATTCTATTTCCACATTCTTGTTTAGGCGTATGATCGATGGTTTGCAAAATGAAACGTAATCCGCGAGTTTGTCGCGACTTACAGTGAACACCCCCGTGTGACGGGGCAGCGGGTACTTTGCCACATCTACAATACTGACAGTATCCTCATAATGCCCTGGAGGATAAACAAGGTTAGCTACGTCACAAATGGCTTGGCAACAACGATGACTACCTGGCATTGGAATAGTCTCAAAGTTCATTTGAGCGAATTTTTCTTTTTTCTCATTATCACTTTGTGGGCGTCTCGTTCCAAACGCTGTTTGGTAGATTGTTTGACGAAAATCACCCACCGCATGAACAACCGGTAGGCTTGACTTTGAAAGTGCGGAAAGCACTTCGTAATCCCATCCCACTAGATCTTGCACTTCGTCGAAAAAAATACCGCCGTAAATTCTTGATAATCGAGAAACAGAAGCCCCAGCACTCGCTTTATGGATTCTTTCTGCCAGTTTCGAAACAAAGAAAGTATGCACGAGCTGACCGTTATTTGTTGTAAAATGACGACGAAGATTCTGTTGTTCTCCGGTGCCTCGGATTGTGAAAGTCCCCTTCTTGTGGGGATTTGAATCATTGAAATTTACGTTCCGCAGTCGCGTTTCCAGCAAATAATTTTGATACGGCCTGATCATATCCTCTAGAAGAAATGAGAACCAACCCTTTACCTCAATCTTGATTCTGGTGTCGCCAAACTTATCAACAAGCTTTCTTTTCAACTCAAGTTGGTTTTCTTCAGTATACGTAACTATAAGACAAGGCCTACCTGCTTGAGCGAGCTTGGCGGCTTCGGAAATAATCCAAGTAGATTTGCCCGCTCCGGCACAAGCTATTCGAAGTTCACGAGTCAAATTTGAGCGCATTTTCCAGGTACGGAGGATAAAGTATCGAATCATTACTCTCGAAAATGCGAATTGCTGAATCTACCTTTTTGTCTCCGCTATCTTTGAACCAGTCTTTGAGGAAATCGGTCTTCCCCTGTATTCCTTCTTCCGCCGCGTACTTCTTGTAGGTTTGTGGGGACAAAGCGATTTTTGCATAACTATCCAATTGATCTTCTGAGTTCCCATTCACCGCAAAGAGCGCTGGCTCAAGCGAGTTCAAAGTACCATCAAGCTCTGAGAAAAATTTGATTTTCGGGTAATCGGTATACTCGCAAATAAGTGGCTGTACTTTCGTAGAGTAATTGCCGTCGTTGTCTTTTACGACATGAATCTGATTGCCAACTTCGCAACCGATATTCAAAAAGTTCCTAAATCCAATTCCGCGCACAACGATTATGTCTATACCATGCTTTTCGGGCAGGACGCCGTGCAAAGTAAGATATTTCTTTTTGAGAAGTATTTCATCTGAAGGTCCTTCGACTAGAATAACTTTTCTCGCCAGCACAACTCGTAATGTATCGTAGCCCGGCATCCGCTTTAGGCGCTTGGCGGTTTCCTTATCGACGGTATTTAATCGCTTGGGACTCTCGCCGAGCACAGTCACATTAGCTAAGTTCAGCTTATTCAAGACGTAAGAGCTATGAGTCGTTAGAAACAGCTGTTTCCCTTGTCCTTCCCCCTTAAAGTCAGGCCATGTGATAAGGTGATCACTAGGTATTTTGGGGAATGGATTGATGGCCCGGAAACGGTTTTCAGACGAAGATGTATTGAATCTTCTACGGCAGATTGAGGTTGAACTTTCAGCGGGCAGTGATGTCACTAGCGCCTGTCGAAAGGCCGGGATCAGCGATGCAACCTATTACACATGGCGCAAGAAGTATGGCGGCATGGGCAAGTCGCAGCTCCGTGAGATGAAAGACTTGGAAAAGGAAAACACCCGGCTTAAGAAGATTGTCGCCGATCTCGAACTCGACAAGCTGATCCTCAAAGAGACGCTCGATTATCTAAAGCCCAAGGCCTGACCGCTGCCGATCTCCGTCAGGCCGTCATTCGCGTTCGCCAGAAGCTGGATATGTCAGAACGGCGGACCTGCAGAACGGTCGGCATGGCGCGCTCTTCACTGCAATATAAGCCGAAACCCAGACGAGATGACGAAGCCCTGCGCCTTTCGCTGATCCGTCTTGCCAAACAATATGGTCGCTACGGTTATCGCAAGATCGCTAAGCTTCTTCGTATCGAAGGGTGGGACGTCAATCATAAGAAAGTTGAGCGGCTGTGGAGAGAGGAAGGTTTGCAACTGCCGGCCCGTCACAAGAAGCGCAGACAGCTTTACCACAAGGACAGCTCCGTCATTCGCCTCCGTCCCAAGTATCCCAACCATATCTGGAGCGTTGATTTTGTTCACGACAAGCTCAGCAATGGCCGGCCCTATCGCATGCTGACGGTCATCGATGAATACACCCGCGAGGCGCTCGCTGTCGTCGCCAGACCAAGGATGGGCTCAGCGGACGTGCTCGACGCGCTGTATCCATTGATCCTCAACCGCGGAAAGCCTGACTTCATTCGGTCTGATAACGGAAAAGAGTTCACGGCTGAAGCGCTGCAAGACTGGCTGAAGAAGATCGGCGTCAAGCCAATCCAGATCTACCCAGGCAGTCCATGGGAGAACGGCTATAATGAGCGGTTCAACGGAACGCTGCGCCGAGAAGTGCTGAATGCAGAATGGTTCGCGACGGTCGAACAAGCCAGAACTGTCATCGGTAAATGGCTCCGCCAATACAATCACATCCGCCCGCATCAAGCGCTCGGAATGCGCCCGCCGGTTCCGGAAACTCTAGCTGAAAGTGGCCCATGAAGATGGGGCTGGACACCTTTCTATGCGCTCGATTGATTTTACAAGGTTAAGATGGGAAAGGTGGTTTTCAGGTTCCTCGATTAATACAAATGGGGCATCTTTGAGCTTTTTGCTTAATGCGAGCATGAGCAAAATCTGAGTTTGTTCTCCTTTGCCAATGTACTCAAATCGGATCTTGTTGACTGCAAGCTGCAGATTCCGCTCCCAAGTGTTCGAAGACGAAATGTCTGCAACAACCGAAAGGTTCTTTTCGGTTATCTCGCAATCAGCATCTAATCCATCATTTATCCTCTGGACTTCTTTTTGTTCGGCAAACACGGCTTGTAACTGTCGAAAGCTCAAATTCAGGGTTCCAATTTCTTGATCACCGATAGCACTTAGAGTGCTTTTGATATACTGATGTCGTCCGAATGATGGATGAATTCGAGTAGGGTCTATCGCAATACACCGAAAATTTGCGCTCATCTGATGAATTTGTTTCCAGTCGAATCCGTACCATTCCACTAGGAAGAACTCGATCGGAAGCGTTTTCAAATCAGTGTTATTTTTCAAAAATTTCGAATACGCGTCGCTTAGTTCAGAGTTGAAACGTATCCGTAAACAAACTCCCGTACTGTCACTTTTGTCGCTATTCTGAGAGCCTCGAAGTTTTGCTTCACTCGTAAAGTCTGCGACCTCTTCTAGGAACGCTTCGATCAAGATCTCTGGTAAGTGCTCCGCGGATTTATCGCTTTGGAGAAATTCTCTTGCAGCCTCGTTATTGAAGAGGTCCGTAGATATACTCTGCGTGAGTGATTGACCATGTAATCGACTATTCAGCACCATTTCTAGCGCTTCTAGCAGTGTGGTTTTGCCAGAGTCATTATCCCCAACGAGAATATTGGTTCCTTTATCGAATAAGAACTCATGAGTTCCATGGAATTTCTTGAGGTTTTTGATTTTTAATTTCGCTATGTACATTCATCTATTCTACCACCGGATGGAGTAATTAAAAGCTTCCTTTGTTTGGTTGCTGGGTAAGTTGGTGGCATCTCTCGATTGATCCTATAGAACGAATTTGGGTGGAGCTTCACGCTGCTCATGTCCGGTTTTGCGCGCAAAGACGACCAACCACTCGGCTAGCGCCCCTTGCCCTTCGTCCAGTCCCAGGTCACACGCCCACTCCGTGCTATTCTAAAAACCTGCCGGCCTAATGCCCTCTCCATACCCCGCCGCAATGTGACCAGCGTTAGTTCGCGTCTCTTCTCTATGATAGCGTATCGCCCACTCGCTAGCTCAATATTACGCACATATCGCCCTTCGATCTTACCGCTTTTCGGGGCGTCTACGAACGGCTTGCCGAATTCGGCGGACAGCGACTCTCCGGCCGCCGAAAGCTCCATCGCCTCCAGGCGGCTCAACAGCACGCGATCAATCGAGGCGACCTCACGCTCATTTACGAGGCCTCGCGCCAGAAGGAACTCCCGGCGGCGTTCCATGGCTTTTCTGACCTCGCCGCCGAAGCCCTCGTCCGACAACCGGCCCGCCCCATGTTCTACCGCCTCCCGATCAATCCATCCCGCGCCGAGTGCTTCCGTCTGGTCGGCAAGCGTCCAGGTGGTAAGTATGCGTGCCTCAACTGGCGATTTACTCAAGAGCCCTCGATGCGCTCTGCGGATGCGCGCTTCATAGTCGTCCGGGATTTCCCACGAGCCATCACCCGACCTATCGACGACGCCCAGCCGCCGCAAGGCTTCCAGTCGGCGGACATGAGCGCGTATGAATTCGCGGCTGGCATTGGGATCGGATTCAGCGTGCCGCTCCGGACTGTAAACGCCGTTATTGCGCCGGGCGATATCGGCAATGACGCGGTCGGCTTTTTTTATCCCATCGCCCCGCCCTGAAACCTCAATAATGACGCCGCGTTTTATTTCATCAGTTTCCTCCGCCTCACCGAGATCAACATGACGGACTGAACCGTCAATGCTGTCGATCACCGCAAAGGCGCGCTCGTGAAAGTCGCCATGCCGCCCGGTTTCAATGACGCGGCCGACGAATTTCCCTTCCTCTTTCACCGGATCGAACAATGCCTCCGCGCCGAGCGTTCGCTCGTCGCCGCGACTTCGCAGCGCCCGGTTCATCCCCTTGACGATGTCACCCTTCAGCCCAAGATCGCGCAACTTTTCCTGCCAACCAGCAGCGAGCCGCCAGCGCCGCCCTTCGACCTTATCCGCAAGGCCAAGGCGTTGAAGTTTTTCAAGACGCAAGAGATGCAGCCGTGATTTCAGATGCCGGGAGTCTTTCTCGACCTCGACTGAACCGTCCCTTTCCATGGCGGCAAGATCGCGGTCGAGACTTGTCCATCGCTCCTGCCCGACTTCGCGTCCGATGCGCTGCTGTAACTCGCGCTCGGTGACGGGCCCAAGCTCAATGGTCAAAAGCTCATTGGCTCGCACGCGCATTTCGTAGGCGATGATGCGTTTCGGAATGATAAGATCGGCGCCGTCCTCGCGCCTGCCGCGAATGACGATATGCGTGTGAGGCCTGCCGGTGTCGTAATGATCCGCCGCGATCCAGTCGAGCCTCGTTTCGAGGTCGCGCTCCATCGACGCCATCAAATCGCGGATTAGAGGCTTTAAGGACTCAAGGTCGCCGCCGTCTTCCGGCGACAGGATGATCCGGAACTGATGGCGGTCGCCCTTCCCTCGCTCCAGGAACGCGTCGCGATCAGCTTCGCCTGTCTCCCTGTCATAGAGTGCGCCGCCATGTGCCTTTCCGGTTTCTTTCCCGCGCGCGGCGTCGCGTTCGATATAACGCAAATGCGCGCGCTGTTTCGCGGCGCCCGTCCCCGCCATTTTGACGATGCGGGTTTTGACAATGGACCGGCGGCCATATCGCCCGCCAGCCGCCGGCGATGTCGCGCCACGCCGAATTCGCTTCTTCGCGCGCGGGCCCGAGGCGACCCGAATAAGCTTTTGCACTTCGGTTTGCCCCGAGCGCGCTCCCTTATTGCGAATACGTCCAAGGCGCGGCGTGAAGTCATATTCGCCGCCGGTCATAACGGTCCCGGCGCTTGAAATGGCCGCCCCGTCAAACTTGGCGCCAACAATTTCTTCGCTAACTCAACGACTTCTTTAGAAACAGCGACTCGCTGACTTGTCCGCGCGAGTCGCGCGGAAGGGATGTGCAGACTGGGCTGACGCGCTTCTTGGCGCCAGTCCCTTTTATCTTGCCTTCCGCGCCCCTCCGCCCCGCGCCCCATTGTTCCTCCGCCATCTGACGATTTTCACTTCACGAAAACCGCCAGCGGCGTCGCAACGCCCAGAATGCGGTCTTCGCCAACCGGCCCGAAATACCGACTGTCAAAGGAGTTTGGTATTTGCGTTGAAAGCAGGAAAAATTCTCCTGCCTGAAGCTGAAAGCATCCCTCATGAATGGGCATCTGTCGCCCATAGGAATCGCTTTCAAGTACGTCAACAACACGTCTCCCGTTAATAAATACGGTGCCGTTTTCAATACAAATGCGGTCTCCCTCGATCCCGTAAATGCTCTTCAAAACCGGTAGATTTTCGGGCAAATACCCCCTGCCTGACGCCAGTTTTTGCGCCTCTTTTGGAGTAAATGCGGCAACAAAATCGCCTCTCTTAAACGCTGTTTTTTGCCCAATCCAATAGAATCCCTTCGGCGCGCTGGCACTTGGATTGTAAATCAACTTTGCCTGCATTGGCGCAACTGATGCGGCCATCAACAACCCGACAGACACAAAACCTGCGCCCAAAATAATTCGCTTTTTTCTCATCTCACGACCTTTTGCTTCACTGAAACAGCGGCCCGTTGCGCTTCTCCGAAAGCATGCGGTTCGTGGTTCAATTGCAGCATAAGATGTAAGTGCCGCCAGTAAGAGGCAGAGAAACTCTCCACTACATCCCCTCTTCTTTTCAAACCGTCAATGGAAGCCAAAAACTGTTTTGAACGTCTAGCGCCGCGTGTCGAGAGCAGGATTTCGACGCTTGGCGAAACGCCGGGAATGCAGACGCCTGGGTTATTCGGCGCAAGCGTTCTTAAGACAAAACAGCGCCAGATTTGCGTGCCGTATTCATTCGCTCGCCATCGCCCATATCCGACGATTGTATTTGACGGAAAATAGACTATGGACCGCTCCCTATCGATCCACCGACGGAACGCTGGCGCCGGAAACAGCAGTCGATAATTCACCCGGCCTTTGAAGTAATGGATCTCAAAAGCGGTTAATTCCGTAAAGTTGTCCACGAAGTTTATGGCGCGTTGGAAGACCGCGACCAGTCGCGCAAATCGTCGATATGATAGCAAACACGACCGCCATGTTTTCTGAATTTCGGTCCGTCGCCGCGCCATCGCATATTATCGAGGGTTCGCTTTTTTAACTTGAGAT
This sequence comes from Hyphococcus sp., assembly GCF_965228385.1. Taxonomy (GTDB): domain Bacteria; phylum Pseudomonadota; class Alphaproteobacteria; order Caulobacterales; family Parvularculaceae; genus Hyphococcus. The sequence continues at coordinate 1,818,789 of NZ_OZ245810.1, forward strand.
AAGCTGCTGCTTCCGATGTTATCAGGAAGGGGCTTTGCTCTGGATTATCGACTGCTTCTTGATGGGATTCGGACACAATTTTTGCTCCCCCACTCATACCCAAACAACCGCAAAATACATATCACAAATCCTAGTATTCCGCAATAAAACATAGTCAAAAAATCCCCATTACTACGTTGTTTTTCCTAAGGCTTTCGCAGTATTCCCCAGCACGCACTTAACTTCACTCAAATCCACTCACAACACCCTTAAAAGTTCAATTTTCTGGGTCTATTTTTTACTATCCGGCGCCTAATACAAAGTAGAGAAATCTTTCTTTTTCCAGTCGAAAGATAACCGTTGAAAAGCGCATGAAGCAGCATAAAAACCCTCGCGCGGATAAACCGCGCGAGGGCCGTTTTTTGCGATGAAACCCGCGGTTAGTTTTGCGGATTCCAGAGAATGGCGAGGACGCTTTCGTCATCGGAGCCTGCTGCGCGGGCGAGGTTCGCAAAGATGCGGCCCGGTCCGAAGGCGGGATGCGCGAGCGTCAGCGAGACGTAAGGCTTGCCGGAATTCTTTCCGACGCGATTCCAGCCGCCGCCGATTTCGCCGCCATTGCGGGCGTAAATGCGATAGTCGGGCTGGCGGTCGTTTTCCTTCGCCTCGTTCGGCACGATCGAGATTTTCGCATTGAGCGTCATCATCGCGAGCGTGCCTTCAAAGCCGCCATTGTCGCGTTTCGTTACGGTTCCAAGTGATTGAGCCATCTTCAAGTCTCCTTGTCGATTGGCCGGAGACCCATTCCCCGGCCGATGCGAAACGGAAAGAACGGCGCGCCGGAACGCCCGCATCCGTCAGGACCGCAGCGCAGCGGAGGACCGACGACGGCGGATTTTTTGTTTCGCGATGAATGGCGAAGCCAGAGGAAAAAATCCGGCGACGGCGGTTTCGGGCGGGCCGGTCGTCGTTCAGTTTCGCGTCAAATCAAGGCCGGGAATGACTGTCTCCGCCGCGACCGGAGGGGAGACTTATGGCGCAAATCCGGACCGGAATTTCACAACGCACCGACAATTCTGCGGCGGCGTTTCACGCCTGCCGAATGCGTTTCTCAATGCGGAATCCTTGGGCAAGGAGCGGGGCGAAACATGCGTTCCGCCCCGCTGATCCGCTCACGCCGCGAATAGCGGCGAGAGCCATTCGGCGCGCGCCGCGCCGGAATGTCCGGCGTCCGTATAGGCGAGGCCGCCGCCAATGAGCCACGCCGGGCGCCAATTCGGAACCGCCTCGCGTCCGTTGGCGCCGCTGAGAAAATCGCGAATAATCGCCTTCTGGACCTTCACTGGCTCGCCCGCATTCGCCGCCGCGATCTCGGCCCCGGCGATCTCTTTCAGCATGGCGTTCGTGACTTTCCTGTCGCGCAACAGATCGAAAAACGCCTCGTCCGGCGTCATCCAGTCCGCAATCTCGAAGGGAATAACGCGCTCTATGCAGTCGATAGCGGCATGACCCGGCGCCAGCAACTCGCTAGATATGTAGACAAGAATGCGCGTCACGTCTTCGTTGGAAAGTTTCATCAGCCGCGCGAAGATATTGGCGAGGCGGTATTCGTCGCCATTGCCGCCGCTGATCGAAGCGGCGTCCTCAAGCTCGATGAGCGCCGCGATTTCCTGACGTTCTTTTGCGAAAACCGCTTCGCCTTTCGACGCGGCGAGGCTTTCCGCCGTCGCTTCCTTTCGCGTTTGCAGTTTGTCCGGCTCGGCGCGGATGTTCGGCGCGCCCGCGATCAGATGCGCGGCGAGCATCCGCAAAGCGGCGCCGGGATGGCCTAACATCGCCGCCCTCAGCGCCGCGTGACGATGCAGGTCTACATAATTCTGCATCGGCGCCGAGAGTTCCGGGCGCGCGGCTTGCGCCGCATCCTTGCCCTTGTTCTTCGCTTTCCTGACGCGCGGCGCATAGCCTTTATGGACTTTGACCTCGCCGGAATGGCGGGTTTCGACGAAGACTTCGCCCCCTTGTTTTTTGGTCTTCTGGTCGTATTCCCAAGAGGAAAAATGCTCGCCGCGCGGCAGGATATTGACCTTGGCCCATCCGCTGGCGATGAGGCTCTCGCGCAGTTTTTCGACGGCGCCGTCCTGCCAGCGCCAGAACTTTTCGGCGTCGGCGAAAACGGACTTTTCCCCGAACAAGTCCTCGTAAATGTCGCCGTCATAATCTTCGAGGGAAAAGAGCGCGACTTTCGTTTCGATGTCGCCGCCGCCCAAGAGCCAGCGCTTAAGCTCGCGCCCGCGCGGCGCCCGCATGTCGTCGGCGCGAAACATCTGAAACCATTCTTTCTGTTTCGCCTCGCTCGCCAAGGTCAGCGCCATGACGCTGGCGCCGTCTATGTCCTCGTTAGCGTAAGCCTTTCGGATCGCCGGAATGAGGCTTCCGAGCGCAAGGCGGCGGCGGACGGTGAGTTCCGTGACGCCGAAGACATTCGCGATCTCCTCGACGCTCCGGCCCTTGTCCGAAAGCGCTTTGAACGCCTCGAATTGCTGCATGTCGCCCGGTTCAAGGCGCGCGACATTTTCGAGGATCGACGCTTCGACGGCGGCAGCGTCATCGCCTGCGGCGAGAACGCGGCACGGCAAGGGCGTCGCCTCGCCGGACTCTTTCGCGACTTCCTTCGACGCGAAATAGCGCCGCCGTCCGGCGATGATCTCAAAGGCGTCGTCCCTGTCCTTGGGCCGGACAAGCAAGGGCACAAGAACGCCGCGCGTCCTGATCGACGGCAATATGTCGTCGAGCGGCGGTTTCTTCCGTCCGGCCCGCATATTGAGGGCCGAGACTTTGAGGTTCTCCAGGGGGATATGCACAAGGTCCATGATGGTTCTCCTTTCAGGCTGCTTGTGATTGGGAAAGCGTTTGCGCGCGTTGCGGCGCAGGCGTCTCACCAAACGCCAGAATGAAATCCGCCGCTTTGGAGGCGAGCGACGCCGCGTTGAAAATCGCGCGGTTGTCTTGTTTCAGAACCTCAAGCCACGCGCCGACATAATCCGCATGGCGAACGGTCGGCGTAATCGCGAGCGAGGCGCAGATGAATGCTGAGCTAAGTTCCGCAACCAGTTCCTCGCGGGCGTAGGCGTGCGAACCGTAGCGGCCTTTGAATTCGCGATTGAGGCGCGAAGCGTGGCCGGTCCAGTGGCCAAGCTCGTGAAAGCATGTCCGGTAATAGTTGATCTGCTCGAAAAAAGCGGGCTGCGGCGGCACGCGAATGAAGTCTTGGCTCGGCACGTAAAAGGCGCGGTCGCCGCCGATGCGGAAGTCGGCGCCGGTCGCGGCGATGAGATTTTCCGCGCGCGGGATCGTCTCGCATTCGGGGTGCGGTTCTGATTTCGCGGCGACGCCTTCGGGCAGGCCTTCGCATTGCGCGGCGTTAAAGACGGTGTAGCGTTTCAGGAAAGGCGTGAACTTCGCGTCGCCGCCTTCCTTGGCGACTCTTTCCATTTCGTCTTTGGGAATGAACTTGTCGGCGTAGACGACCATCGAGCCGCGCTCGCCCTTCATTACCGTGCCGCCGAGGGCTTTCGCCTGTTTGAAGGTGAGCCAGACCTGAGACGAAAAGCCGTTCTCGATGGCGGCGCCCCACAGCAGCAAAATGTTGATGCCGGAATATGTCGCGCCCGTCGCCGCGTTTTTCGGCAGGCCCGCCGCAAGGGTTGCGGCCTCGCCTCTTGCGGCCCAAGGCTGCGCCCAAGGAAAGCGGCCCGCCTCAAGCTCGGCCACGATTTTGGACGTCACTTCCTCGTAAATGTCTCCGCGCGGCATTCTCTTTTTCCTCGCCGTGCGTTCCTTGGTTTCGGTTTTCTCCCCGGTCATGCCCATCGCTCCTCTCGGTCCCGCCGCTGTTTCCCCCGGACTGGCGGGGGCGGCGGAAGCGGGGCTTTCGGGCGACGGGCTTCAAGGGCGCGGCGCAACCGTTTCGGTAGGAGAAAAAAACGGACGCAGACGGATTAATATCCGAAGCGGTTGCGCCGGGACCGCCCGGCGCCAGGCCCGCTTCCGTTCCGCCGCCCCCGCCAGTCCAAGGGGAAACCCTTGAAAAGCCGGCGCGCCAGCGCCGTCCTTATCCCGCGCGCCAGCGCGGGCCGCGGCAGGGATCAAAGCCCGAAGGGCGAAGACCGCAAATAGCGGGCTTCGTTCACGCGAGCCCGGCGCCGCACAGCGGCGGCGGCCGCCGAAGCATTTTTCAGGTTGGAATTTATAAATGCGCAAATAGAACCGCTGCGTAGATCAACAGTTACACTGTGTACAATCATAATGTACACTGAGCACTCTACGCCTCTTCACTCAATATATATTTTGTATCTGCTATTAACCGCCAAGTTTAATCTGGTCTGCGCTCGAAACTAGCGGGAATCAAAATGTTTCTTTTCAGCGGAACTTATCTCAATTAAATATATTTCTCTCTCAAGCTAACGAATTCATCTTGTTCCTCGCGTAATACCTTTATTTTCCCTTTTCGCAGATCAAATACCCAGCCGTGTATTTGCAATCGTTTTTGGGCCAAAGCCCTAACGACATAAGGATGGGTCTTAAGATGCGAAATCTGCAATCGTATATTTTCTTCAACTAAGTGGTCGAGTTTTCCAGCATCGTCCAGTTCAGCGTACCGATCCTGAACTACAAGAGTTGCCGCCTCAACATAACTAAGCCATGTAGACGTATGCGGCATCTTGCAGACAGATTCCGGCTGCATTGCAGCTTGCATCGCACCGCAACCATAGTGACCACAGACTACAATGTGAGGGACATTCAATATTCCCAAGGAATATTCTATGCACACCGTCATTGCACCCGTTTGGTGCGAATGCGGCGGCACAATGTTGCCGACATTTCTGCAAATAAAAAGTTCGCCCGGTTTGGATTGTGTAATCAGATTTGGATCGAGTCGGCTATCTGAACATGTTATAAACAAGGCGTTTGGTTTTTGCCCGTGAACAAGATCTTCAAAATGCTTCTGGCAATCTTTAAAAATTGTATTTTCAAATTGTAATGCGCCGCGGACAAAATCTAGCATCGGTAAAATCCTGATCCTATTTGATGATACGTGAGCAGCTTTAAAATTGCTTCCGGATCGCGATTTCCCAGCTGCGCGGCGGACCCACAAAGACATTATAGCCGATAAAGCCATAGCCCGAGACGGCGTAATCCTTGTTAAGGAGATTGCGGCCCCGAAGCGCAAGCTCCAGACCATTGTCAAAGACCAGCGCAGCCCCGGCGTCTGCGATCGTATAGGCACCCTGGCGGCGCTCCGCGAGGCCTTCGGCGTCGAGATAAAAAGCGCTTTGATATTTAGCGTTGGCTTGCAGGGCGAGGCTGGCGCCGCCGCCAAGTTCTCGAACATAGCGCGCAAAACCTGTCGCCGACACATCGGACGCGAAGGGCAAGGGATTGCCGTCAAACAACGCCGCATTGCCGCCTATATCCGTCGTCTGGCTGATTTCGGTTTCAAGCAATGTCACCGACCCGCCAAGAGTGAACGCCTCTGACGCCGCCCAGTCAAAACCGCCTTCAACGCCATAGGCCTTCGCCTTGTCGAGATTGGAGAGCGAATTGGACGTGATCGACCCGCCGCCCGGCAGGGCGAAATTGACAAAGAGGCGCGCCTGAGGCGCATCATAGTCCTGATAGAAGGCGGCGGCGCGCAAGGAGAGGCCTGGCGCCGGCTCGCCCTTATAGCCAAGCTCATAGGCGTTGACGGTCTCGGCGCGGAAAAGGCCTTCATCGCGAAAATGCGCGGCGTTGTTTTGCACCTCGCCATTGAAGCCGCCGCTTTTATATCCGTTGGAAAAGGATGCGTAGATCATCGCCGCATCGGAGAACCGATAGGAAAGCGCAGCATTGCCGCTCAAGCGATTTTCCTTGATGCGGTTTTCACCAATCGCCGGACCGAGCCCATCGCGATTGTTGAACGCGATGACGCCGTCATCGAAAATATGAACGCCCTGCCCTTCGCCCTTGATATTTTCATAGGTATAGCGGGCGCCAAGCGTCAGCGTCAGCGCATCAGTGAGAATGATATCGTTATAGGTGAAGATCGCAGCGATCTTGCGCGTCTGTTCGATATCGTTGACCAGCGTCGTCGCGACACCCGGCGAAGCGGGGGTTGGGCCAACCCGGCCCGGCGCGCCGACGTAACGACATGTTCCGAGACGCGTCGCAGGGTCAAGCTCACCGCACCAGATGAGATATTCCTGTTCGAAATCCTCGCCGGCCGCGGCGACGCCAATCAGGCTGTGACCAAGCGACCAGTCGCCCTGAAGGCGGATCTCTTCGCTCCACTGCAAGAACTCGCGGTCGTAATGAAGATTGGCGTTCAGGGCCGGATCACCGAAGGGCGCCGACGCGCCGTCGAAATCGAAGCCGTAATCCTGGCGGTAGCCCTCGAGCGCCGTCAGGGAGAACAATTCCCATTCACCGGCCGGAACAACCGCCTCCAGAGAAACGCCGTAAAACTCGTTGTCCGTGTCCTGCACGCCATCGGGCCCGACGGAGATTTCATGTTTGCCGACATCGAGATTGAGATTGCGCGGCGCCGGGTTGACGCCATTGTCTTCTTCGTAATGCGCGCGCAACAGAAAACGCGCGCCCTCCCCTTGCCATTGCAGGGAACCGCGCAACCCGAACTCATCGCGCTCGCCGCCGGCGCGCTTCGGCGCCGTCACATTCGGATCGGTTTGAACGTTATTGAGCGCGGCGTCCTGTTTCAGATAGCGCCCGGCGATGCGCCCGGAAAATCCTCCGCCAAGCGAGCCGCCAAGGGCGCCCGACGCGTCGAGGCGGTCGAACCGGCCATAGGACCAGCCGAGATAACCGGAGGTTTCTTCTGACGGCGCCGCGGAGATGAAATTGACGGCGCCGGATGACGCGTTGCGCCCATAAAGCGAGCCTTGCGGGCCTTTCAAGACTTCGATGCGGTCGAGATCGTAAACAAGCGGCCCTGTCTGCACATTCGTCGCCAGAAAGACGCCGTCCATGTAAACGGCCGCGGCGGTCGGCGTCAGCGCCTGATGGTCGACGGCGCCGATGCCGCGGATCTGAAACGCGATCTGATTGCCGTTCGCGACCGCCGCCTGCACGCCCGACAAAAGCTGCGTGATTTCTTCCGCGCTATTGAACCCGTTCGCCTTGTCGATCTGGGCGCCGCTGATGACGTCGACGCTCACCGCAATATCGTTAAGGTTTTGAACGCGCTTCGATGCCGTTACTGTAATAGTATCCGATTCTGCACTCATCGCAGACGATAAAATGAAAGTTACACCAGATACAAAAAAAGCACCGCCTCGAAATGCTTGCCGCATGAACTTGCTATACATTTTATTATTAATCCGTAAACGTTAGACTAGGACAGAGCTAAAGCCCGAGAGCGTAATTCGCTTCTGTATGAGATTTGACGTCATCAAGAGTCACCTCTTCGGCAAGCTCAACAAGTGTCAGCCCCTCGCCTCGCTCCACTGTAAACACGCCAAGATTGGTGATAATCATATCAACGACTTGCTTACCGGTGAGCGGCAGGCTGCATTCGTGCAGGAGTTTCGGCGCACCGCCCTTCGAGGCGTGGTCCATCACAACGACAACCCGCTTAACGCCAGCAACGAGGTCCATAGCGCCACCCATGCCTTTCACCATCTTGCCGGGGATCATCCAGTTGGCGAGATCACCCTTTTCAGAAACCTCCATCGCGCCGAGAATAGAAAGGTCAATATGCCCGCCGCGTATCATTGCAAAGGAATCGGCGGAAGAAAAATAGGAGGTACGCCGCAATTCTGTAATAGTCTGCTTGCCGGCGTTAACCAGATCCGCATCGACCTCATCGTCATACGGAAAAGGCCCCATGCCAAGCATACCGTTTTCAGACTGGAGAGTAACGTCAACGCCATCTGGAATATGATTGGCGACCAACGTCGGAATGCCAATACCAAGATTAACGTAAAAGCCGTCTTTCAACTCCTTCGCTGCGCGCCGCGCCATCTGATTACGATCCCAAGGCATTAGGCGCTTTCCTTTTTCCGCACAGTTCGTTGCTCAATGCGTTTTTCGTGCTTGCCTTGAATTAACCGCTGCACATAAATGCCTGGTGTATGAATATAGTCAGGATCGAGCCCGCCAACTTGCACAATTTCTTCGACTTCCGCGACCGTAACCTGCCCGGCGGTCGCCATCATGGGATTGAAATTTCGCGCCGTCTTGCGGAACACAAGATTGCCCTCTGCATCGCCTTTCCAAGCCTTGACGATCGAAAGGTCCGCGACGAGCGCCGTTTCCATAATATAGGTCTCACAGTTGAATACTTTTTGCTCTTTGCCTTCGGCGATTAACGTGCCGACCCCAGTCTTTGTATAAAAGCCCGGAATACCGGCTCCACCAGCCCGAATGCGCTCAGCCAGCGTGCCCTGAGGATTAAATTCGAGTTCTAGCTCACCTGACAAGTATTGGCGTTCAAATTCCTTGTTTTCGCCCACATAGGACGAGATCATTTTTTTTATCTGATGCGTATGCAACAGAAGGCCCAGACCAAAATCATCGACACCGGCGTTGTTGGATATTACCGTCAGCTCTTTTACGCCAGTATCACGCAACGCAATGATAAGGTTTTCCGGTATGCCGCAGAGACCGAAACCACCTGCCATGACCGTCATCCCGTCAAAAACAATCCCTTCAAGGGCGACATGAGCGTCATGACACTGCTTATTCATAGTCGTTTCCCAACGTGGCGAATTTTATAGTTTACTCGTGTGCGATGGTTAATACTTGTATGCGGACGACTCTCATATGGAATTCCGCGCCTCAGCCTGGTGGCGCCGTGTCCACCTCAGTGCTGTAATTCAGCAAAAATTTAGCCTATATTGTTCGTGATATTTCGTACCGAAATTCAACAGAGTACATTGGATGGTAGTTCGAAAAAGAAGGAAGAAATTGTGTCGGAATCAAAGATCGTTCTAAAAAGAATCAATGAGCACATCATGTTGGTGATGATTAATCGGCCAACAGTTTATAACGCTATCGATGTTGAAACGACACTCCAGCTAGAAAGCGCCGTCCAGCAGTTGGAAGATGATGAAAGCATATGGGTTTGCATTCTTACTGGCGCGGGTGACAAAGTCTTTTCATCAGGAGCTGATTTAAAAGAGGTTTCCAACGGCAAGCTCGAAAAACTTTTTACGAAGAAGGGAGCATTTGCCGGGTTTACCGGGTTCAAGCGAGCCAAACCATGGATCGCCGCGGTAAAAGGAAAAGCGTTAGCCGGTGGATTTGAGATAGCCCTGGCGTGCGATTTAATCGTTGCCGACGAAGACGGCGCCTTTGGTTTACCCGAAGTTCAACGAGGGTTAGTTGCGGGCGCTGGGGGACTGTACCGCTTAGTACGGTCTATCCCCAAAGCAATTGCTGCTGAAATGATTCTTACCGGCGCACCAATCAATTGCCGCCTTCTCCATCAGTACGGCCTAATCAACCACCTTTCGCCAAATAGGGATGTAATTGACCGCTCCATCACCTTGGCAAAGGCACTTTGCACTGGGGCGCCGCTCGCAGTACAGGCGTCTTTATCCATACTCCGTTTAGCGTTCGACCATGACGAAGTAACCTTGCATGAGCTAAGCGTCGAAGCTTTGAAACACCTGTCCGCAACAGATGACTACCTTGAAGGCCCTAAGGCCTTCATAGAAAAGCGTTCTCCGATATGGAAAGGCCGCTAAAAAAAAAGCCGCAAGTATCGCTTGCGGCAAGTTAGGGAGGAATCAATCTTTTTGCGGCAAAATTACGTGTCAAAATTTCACATGATCGGATCCCTTTAGCCTCAACATGACCCTTGCTTCGTCGGCAGTCGCAGCAGCCATTCCCAAACTTTCGATCACTGATTTGATAAGCGATACTTGATCCGCGTTGGACTCAGCCATTTGGCCTGGACCTTTCCAAAGGCTGTCCTCCAAACCAACGCGTACATTGCCGCCCATATTGATAGCTTGGCAAGCAATCGGCATTTGATTGCGGCCCGCACCTAAGACTGACCAAACATATTGGTCGCCAAATAGGCGGTCGGCCGTTCTTTTCAAGTGAATCACATCTTCTGGGTGCGAACCAATTCCGCCTAACAATCCAAATACGGTTTGAATAAATAATGGTGGCTCAATTAGACCCTGATCCAAAAAATATGCTAAGTTGTATAAATGAGAGGTGTCATAACATTCGCACTCGAACTTAGTTCCGTTCCCTCTGCAAGTCTCCAAAATATAAGCAATGTCTTTAAAGGTGTTGCGAAACACAATGTCCGAACTACTTTCTAAATATGGCCTTTCCCAATCATATTTGAATGTATGAAAGCGAGACAAAAGTGGAAACAAACCAAGATTCATCGATCCCATATTGAGAGAAGCAACTTCCGGGGCAAATTTGGCGGCCGGTTTAAGCCGTTCTTCTAGGGTCAATGTGACTGCGCCACCACTCGTCAAATTCAGAATTGCCGGTGTTGCCTGCTTAATTCGCGGTAAAAATTCTGCATAAACCGCAGGATCCTGTGTTGGCCGACCGTCGTGAGGGTTGCGCGCGTGCATGTGAAGAATCGAGGCGCCCGCCTCTGCCGCCGCCACGGCTTCTTTAGCGATATCGTCGGGCGTAATAGGCAAGTACGGAGACATCGACGGAGTATGAATACTGCCCGTAATGGCGCATGTAATTATGACTTTACGACGATATGGCGTTTTGCTCATCGGATTTTCACTGCTGTTCTTTTCTTTAGCCTATAAATCTCGCACAAGGAAAACTGGTTACGCTCTATGCTTGAGAAGGAAGCGATTCACTGGATAAGCGGTGCCGAAATGCATCAGCACCCAACACGTCATTGCTAGAAATAATCTACTCTAAGCACTTGGAATGTTACTTGCCTGCCAAGGACTCGGCGTTTGTCGAAGACGGACAGCGAAGATTCTTACGGTGCACTCTCGCCCTTTACGCTTACTGCCGCCCTTAGCTACAAAAGCATGGTCAACATCATGTTTCAAAGTGGTTCTTAAGTGTATCGCAATAAGCCGAGTGCGTCATATCAATATTAAGCGGCGTTATCGAAATCGCTTGTTCTTTAATCGCATGCAGATCCGTTCCGACCTCTGGCTCTCCTAGCTCGTAGGCCACTTTTATCCAATGATAAGGCACATTGCGACCATCCGCTCCAGATCTAGGGGTGAACGTTCCCGGTTTCCGGCGACCGAGGCGCGTAGAACGAAAGCCTGAAACATTGCCGCCATCAACGTCTGGAAAATTTACATTCGCGATAAGGCCTGGTTTCCAATCTAACTTCATGAGTTTAGTCAGAATATCCAAAGTGTGAATTCTGGCAGTATCTAAACGCGGCGTCTTTCCAAGGACTCTCACCTGACTTAGCGCGATTGACGGTAGGCCAAGAGCAGCGCTTTCAATTGCTGCGCCAGTCGTTCCGGAATAAAGGACATCTTCGCCAAGATTCTCGCCGTGATTGATTCCTGATAAGACAATCGTCGGCGGGCTATCCTTCATTAATTCCCAATAAGCAAGTATTACGCAATCAGCCGGCGTTCCTTTGACTGCGAATTTTTTCTCACCTAGTTGACGAGCTCGCAAGGGCACCGACAGAGAAATTGAGTGGGCTGCGCCTGATTTTTCCTCATCAGGCGCTACAATCCAAACATCATCGAAAATTTCCCGGACTATAGTCTCTAGCACCGCGATACCCTCAGAATGAATCCCATCGTCATTTACAAGCAGGACGCGATGATGAGCCATGAAACCTACCTCGAATTTTTGGAAAATCTGGCGACGGCTGCAGGTCCGCAAACCTTATCACAAACCTTGACGATAAAGCTCAACCTGCATCTTCCCTAGCTTCACCTGAACAGCTGGCGATTTAGTCATCTTCATGAGTTGCTGCACCTGATCGAGTTCTGGTGAAGACAATAATGGGTAACTGCGTTGAACTGGACCAGATGCACGCATCTTTTCTAGGTCCGCCTCAGGGACAAGCGCTCTCAAGATCAATTCGTCATCATCGTCAGTGCCATGCCGCTTTCGCAATTCTTCAATTGATGGATTCTCAGGCGGGTTTGCAACGACTTCTTTGGCGCGTTTCGAAGCCATAATTTTGTCGAGAACGTTAGGATCAATGGGTGCTACCATCTCTCCGTAGAACCCTGCTGCATAAGCAATAACTTCATCAGTGACCACGCTGTATCGTTCGCCGGAAACAATATTGAGAACCGCTTGTATGCCGACAATTTGACTGAACGGGGTTGCCATTCCCGGGTAACCTAACTCGCGTCGAACAATGGCCGTTTCTCTTAGGACGTCTTCAAGCCTCTCTTCCATTCCGTGTTGGGCAAGGTTTGCCTTAAACGTGCCGACCATTCCTCCAGGCACCTGGTGTTGAACGGCCAAAACATCATATTCGTTATTTTGATTAACTAAATACCCAGCCGCCCTTCCAACTTTTTCAAAATGCTTGGCGACTGGGTCTAGTAGCGAAACGTCAATATCGTGCGTATGTCCAAGCATTTCTAAATTGTGCACAAACATTTGAGTTGACGGCACAGCAGGCCCGTTTGCAAGCGGCCGCGTGGAAGTATGCAATACTGTGACACCTAGTTCTACGGCATCTAAATATGCTTTTCCGGATTGACCCAAGATGTTGTTCGCGTGCATCTCAATTGGCTTGCCACGCGCCACAGCTTTTAAAGCAGGTATCAGCGTGCTCAATCTTTCTTTTTCTAATACGCCAGCGGTGTCGTAAATTAAAATTGAATCGATATCTGGAGAAGCGGCAAGCTTTTCTACCTTATCAGCATAGTATTCGTCTGTATGAACAGGTGAAAGAGTAAACATTAACGCGCCAGCGCAGGTAGAATTGCAGTCTTTTGCAAGCTTGGCCAGTCTTAACATCTTATCCATGTTGAACAGGACATCATAGACCCAAAAGCTTCTGCATCCATGGACAGCCAACTGTCGCATCCAGGCGTCCATCAACGCATCTGGGGTAATGCCAAAGCTCACTGCGGCATTAGATCTCATTCCGGCTCGTTTAGGTGTCCTGGGCATCGCTTCCACAAGAAGGTCCATACCTTCCCATGGATTTTCCTGACAGTGGCGCACGAGAACTTCAAAAAGAGAGGAGGCGGTAAGATCGATAACACTATAGCCTGTCCTGTCGATAATAGGCGCAACAGGCAATGCCATTCCAGCTTTCATACGCATACCCCATAAGGCTTGTTGCCCATCCCTTATGGTCGTATCCAAGATGTCAACATGTGCCATCAGTTCATACTCCTTTTGATAAGTAAGCCGGGAGAAAGACTCGTTCGGCCCATCGGGTGTCAATTTTATTGTTTTGAAAGTCTTCATGTGCGATCATGGATCGCAGCAACGCAATGTTGGTATGGATCCCGCCTACGTGGAAGTTCTCCAATGATTGTGAGAGTAGGCTTACAGCTTCTTGTCTAGCACATCCATACACGATAAGTTTTGCGATCATACTGTCATAGTAAGGCGTCACAAGAACACCCTCTGAAACAGCAGTGTCCACCCTTACATTCTCACCGACTGGTGCCTCCCACTCCGTTATTCGCCCAGGCGAAGGCATGAAATTATTAAGGGGGTTCTCTGCGATTATCCGGACTTCGATAGCATGACCGGTAGGCCGAATTTCGTCTTGCTTTATTTTGTTTGTCTGACCGGAAGCCAGGTCCAGCTGAGCGCGCACCAGATTTACATTGCAGATTTTTTCCGATACAGGATGTTCTACCTGAATTCGCGCGTTTACTTCTATAAAGTAAAACTGTTCAGTATCTTCATCATAAAGGAATTCTACTGTCCCTGCGTTTCGGTAGTTGATTGGAGAGAGCAATTCTACGGCTGCACTATGCAACTTCTTTCGGTTTTCGGTCGATAGAACTGTCGCCGGCGCTTCTTCGACCATCTTCTGATAGCGCCTTTGAAGAGAACAATCCCGTTCCCCAAAGCAAATTATGTTTCCCTCTCCGTCACCAAGAACTTGCACTTCCACATGGCGAGCCTTCTTAATATATTTCTCCAGATACAGCGTCCCATCTCCAAACGCTTCTCTTGCCTCATGGGAAGCTTTATCAAATGACTCTTCTAGTTCCTTTTGGTTATTGGCGACGACCATTCCTCGCCCGCCGCCGCCCGCTGACGCTTTCGTAATGACCGGGTACCCGATTTCATTCGCCACCTGTATGGCTTCATCGGTAGAGTTAATCTTCTTACTGCCAGGAACCATTGGAACGCCCGAAGAGTTTGCCAGTTCCCGAGCGCCAAGTTTGTCTCCCACCAATCGAATTGTATCCGCCTTAGGGCCGATAAAAGTAATGCCATTATTTTCGCAAAGTTCAGCAAAGGACGCACGTTCAGATAAAAAGCCGTAACCAGGATGCAATCCGTCGCATCCGGACGAGAGCGCGAGGTGAACAATCAGCTTTTCGTTCAAATATGATGAACGTGCTGGTGCGGGGCCAATTACTACTGTCCGGTCTGCCTCTTTGGCAGCTTGACTCTCACTGTCTGCACTTGAAACGGCGAGAACGGTTTCGAGTCCTATCTCTCGCGCCGCACGAATGACTCGAAGCGCGATCTCACCTCGATTGGCCACTAGTATACGTTTCAAACTCATAGTTATTCTTGGACTTCAACAAGGAAGAGAATTTGATCATGTTCAATGAGTTCGGCGTCGGAAGCACAAACTTCCTTAATTACACCTTTCACACCGGCGGTTACCGGCGTGAAAAGCTTCATGACTTCAATCAAACACACTTCAGTCGTTTCTTCGACAGCCTGACCGACTTCGACATAGGGAGCAGCGCCGGGTTTTGGCGAACGATAAAAGGTTCCAAGATTCGGTGCGCGAACCGCTACACATCCATCAGGAATACTGGCATCACCTACGTTCGGCGCATCAACTTGTGTCTTTCGCGCTGACTGTTCATCCCCAGTTGAAAGCGGTATCGCTTCACCGCCAGTCGGGATAACTCTTTCGGCTCCTCCACTCGTATGACGTTGAAGTTTTGAAGGATCCTTCGCGATATGAAATTCAAAGTCCTCAAGTTGTAGATGAAGTTCGTCCCAATCGCTGTCGTCGAATACCTGAAGGATGGACTTTAGGTCGTCAAGATTTACATCAACCATTGTTCTTTCTTCCCAAATTCAATTGATTTGCGGTCTACAAAAGTCGTTTCACCGAGAGTTCAGTTGTATTTTTGCGGCGAGGAGCAAGGTCGGCAAAACAGGTTTTGCGCCGATGCATTTAATGCCAGCTTCAAGCACAGCTCTGATGCCTTGGGGTGATGTTACCGCACCGCCTTTAACGGCTTTTACCGACCCCAGCATTTCTATCATCGCGCCAATTTTCTCAGGGTCTTCTGCGCCGTCATATTTTGATAGATCGGTGACCTCATCCGCTGAAAGGTGATCGAGTGACACTACGTCAATTGGAGAGATTTTCGCGGCCCATTGCTTCAGAAGAGCGAGATTCTTATTTGATCCTTCATCGTTTTCGCACAGGCGCAGCAAACCATCGTAAATTTTGCCAGAGCTGCCATCGACCGTTACCTCCCGCCCGACAAGCGCCTTCAAAGTTTCAGAACCGCAACCGACTACACAGGGAATTCCAAGCGCTCGACATACGACCGCAGCATGCGAAGTGCTCCCCCCCTGTTCGGTAATGACGGCTTGTGCGGCAATCATACCATGAAGGTCGTGCGGGCTGGTTGTAGGCCGCGCCAAAATCACGGGCGTACCTGCTTTTGCGCTTTCTTCGGCCGCATCAGAGTCCATCACCACTAATCCGCCACCTGCGCCTGGGCAGGCCCCTTCACCGGCCAGTAGCTGTTTCGCCGTCAGCAACGCATCGTCGGTCGGCTTGGGCGCCATTATCAATTCAATTTGAGACGGCTCCAGCCGCGAAATCGCATCGGCCTCGCTAATGACTTTGTCAGTTACAAATTCGACCGCTGTTCTTACAGCTGCGAGAGGCGCCAGCTTTGCGTTCCGAGCCTGCAAGAGGAAAAGTTTGCCGTCTTCTACTGTGAATTCGATGTCTTGAACGTCCTTCTCGGCCTCTTCTAGAATTCCAGCAGCAGAAATTAATTGCTCATAAGCATCGGGAACATAGTCGCACATTTTAAACAGGGGCTCTGGCGTGTGTGATCCCGAGACAACATCCTCGCCCTGCGCATTAAGTAAAAACTCTCCAAACGGGGTGCGCTCGCCTGTAGAAGGATTGCGGCTGAACAAAACGCCTGTACCTGAGTTCTGCGATAGATTGCCAAACACCATGGCTTGAACGGTAACAGCGGTTCCTAGATGGTCAGAAATGTTTTGGTGAGCTCGGTATCGCTTCGCTCGCCGCGAATTCCATGAATCAAAAACAGCAGTTACAGCGCTTGAGAGTTGTTCGTATGGGCACTCTGGGACCTCTGCGCCCGTCTGCTTGCCAATATGTCTTCGCAATTCGTCCGGACTCACGTCTTTAGCGACTTCATTTACTGACGCTTTCATTACAATTGCGCCGTAGAGTTCCAAAAATCGCTTATGCGTGTCGGCCGCAAAAACTCGGTCACCGATTTCTTCAGCAAGAGCAACTTCTGCTTTTTCATTCATGCCCAGATTAAGAACTGTGTCCATCATGCCCGGCATCGAGATCGCAGCGCCAGAACGAACCGACACCAATAAGGGTTTCTTATCGGAACCAAAGTGACGTTCAGTTTGTTCTTCCAACCACTCTATTGACGCCTGAAGCTCGTCCTCTAACCCGGCCGGAAAGTTTCCGGTCCGCTCATATTCCTTGTGCGCGTCCGTTGTAACGACGAATGCGGATGGAATAGGCAGACCGAATGAGCTTATTCGCGCAATCGACCAGGCTTTGCCACCGACCAATTCTCGCGGCGGCAATTCTTCGCCATTAATTCTGATAATCCAGCTCATATCTTCCAAAAAACTGATTTCCGATTATTCCGTGCGCGTGCGCCCAAGAATACAAAGAAGGTCCTCGTGCAACTCAAACCAAACCGTGTGGTAACTATCTATTTTAACCTCGCTGATCCATTCAATTGCACCATCCTCAGCGCGCTCAAGCGCTGCCAGGAGAGCCTCTCGATAATATTTGAATCGTGGGATGAACGATTCAAAGCCGCCTAGTAATTTTTCTGCGTGCTCGTGCAGTTCTCCGATTTTGTCGATGATTTTGTTGTCATACTCTTTGTCGGAATGGTCATTAGGAATCTGCGTTCCTGCACGACTGATGACTTGCCAATCCGTGATGAGCGACTTGAGCGTTTCATTGATCGCTTCAAAATCATCGTAGAGTTTGACGAACCTTCGATTCTCTCGAAAGTCGTGAAAATAACGTCCGCTATTCGATGAATAGGAAACCCGCCCAAGAGGGGTCAACGAATAGTTACCTTCAAACTCAATGACCATGCCACCGGATTTAGCAGATATGAGTTCTTCTTCGACATGGCTTGAATCAAGCTTCAAAAGAGATGCAATGGTATCTGGTTTTGCGTGCTTCTTAATTCCAACGCCGTGCAAAACTAGATGCTGTTCTTGATCCATGATAATTTTCACCCAATCGTCAATTTAGCTCTGACAGATCGTCAATATCTTTGCGTGACAGGCCAGCCCCCCGTCCGGCAATCTTTCTCGAATACTGCTGCTCGATCCTGTAGAGTTCGTGAGCCAACGGTGTGCAGTAGTGATGCTTCACCCAAAAATCATCCAAATACCGGAATTTTTCCGTGCATAGCTGAGGCGTGAAGTCACGCACCTTCTGGTTGAATTCATCATTCGTGAAGACTCCCTTTGAGGTCCTGTAACGATCAACCTTGTCGGGCAGGTACGTAACCCCTTTCCCGAGATCATCCCCGACACTCAATGCAAAGTTTTCATCGGCAAGTACGTTAAGCGGGATCGGACTGTAACTTTGCTTGGCCAAGTCCGAATGCCGCATCATTGAGTATTCCTGCCTCTGGTGACACGGCAGAGACAGCGGCACGAACAAAGCCCCTAGGATTTCATTTCCATATTCGTCGTTCAAGATCGGACGAAAACGGTCCGCACGCACATCAATCTTCATCCAATCATCAACTTCGTAGCATCCCGCGACATGCGCGAAGTCCTTAATGATGCTATAATACGTTAATGCACCCGCATCTAGTAATTGATCACGCGAATATTCCGCGAGTCTATTCCATAGCTTAACAGTCGTTTCTTTGAAAATTTCTGTGTATCTATTGAATGTATCAACTAGCTCGTCTCGACTTCCCATTCCGATCGGTGTTTGTGTTTCGGTCAGCTCATCTGACGTATACAAACCGACCCCGCAAATGTTCTCAGCTTTATATTCAGGCTTTGATTCAAAACTTCCCCAGTCATCAACGATATAGAAGTTCGTATTCTTGACAGCTGTAGTCACCGTCAGGCGACCAAAAGGCACCTCGGAAGCTACTCCATCTAGCCAAGGAAGGTCCCCCTCTGCGAGATCAAAGAAATCCCTGACAAGCAATTCACGCCCGCGTCCCAAGTTATACGGCCCGTGATTCGTCATGCACACGCGGCTTTCACAGGCCACCAGCACTGCGTATTGAGAAACAGCCGACAAAAAGCGGTCAACTGCGACTTGCAAATCGTCGCCTTCATCGCAAGCGTAAAGATCCGAATGGTAGACTTGGATCCGTCTTTCAGGGAGCACTTGCGCGCGATGCCCCCCTTCCTTGTTCGTAATATGACCGCTCTCACGCCTCCACGCCAATTGATACCGTTTCCAAAAATCGATCACATAGGCCACGTCCTCAGCCGCGTCGCCTGGAGTTATCGCGCCCATACTTATGAGCATTTCTCTTCCCAGAAGATAAAAATTGATCATGCACCAATTCGTACCCATGGACTGAATTTTTGAATTAGCGTTCCTAATTCTGTCTGCGATTTCTTCAGGTGACTTGTGTCTTTCAATTTTCCGAAGAAGCGCCGGGTAGCGGTAAAATGCATTGAGGTAACCGAGCATGATATACGGAGAGACAGGAAAAAACTTTGACTCCTGTACCGTTCTTGTCACGCCAAGGAAGTAGGTTTCTTCGCCAGCGTTCTTGATTTGATTATTTGCCTCAAGAATGTCGGAGTAAGAGAGTTCGCCTGAATTCATATTCCACCCAAGTGCGTTAGCAGTTTGCGTCCGGTTATTCGGATTTGATTTTGGCAACAAACCTATTTCGTCAGTTTCCATATCGGCACCGACATTTCGATGCCGGAGGCATAGGCTTCGGCCGTTTTTGCCTCCCCGGAAACGCCAACTTCTACTTTGTCCCCGTTGTAAATACCGTCAATCTTCGCGGCCATTACACACGGCACACTGTATTCCCTTGTCAAAATTCCGAGATGCGATCGAACAGTCCCGCCTGCGCAGATGACCGCCTTGAACTTTTCCAGAATTGGCGCTGTCAAAGTTCCTCCGCTGTCATCGATGATCGCAATAGTTTCATCAGGTACGCCGTTACTTAACGCATTCATTACATCTTCAACGGACCTGTAGTATCGAGCATAACCAATTGCATTTTGCGAGTGCTTGACAACATTGTCGCCCTGCCCACAGCGTTGGCGCCCATCTTGGTCAGCCTCATCCAAAACGGCTTCTGGGTGGGAAAATGTGAACTCGTCCGATGTCTCCGCTATTCCCGCCATGCCTTGGTATGCATCTGGTCTTTCTTTTACTGATATTGTCGCCGATCCCCGGTACCTATACCCACTGTCTATCAGCATACGGTCAATGGCTTTAATGTCATTCTCGGTGACAGCTTTGTAGCTCTCGCCAAACACAAATTCTCTCCACGACACGCCGCTTTCCGAGAATCGCCTGCGAAATAAATCTTTAATTGCAGCATGCGTTGCCTCAAGAATAGGCGCAGGCTCTGCAAAAGCCTCATACTTGTCACTATCGCCGTAAAGCATGTTACCTACCGCTCCTCTTTGCGATCGCCGATGCGGGACTAGCTAAGGCGTCGACCTGCGTTTGCCTGTGCAGACAAACTTGCCGGCCAGATTTTTAATCCCATGACTATGTGGCGATTGTAGACGGCGCCTTTAGCGCAGACTTGGCTGGACGGGACCGCCAACTTGGCCACCAGCGTCAAATCGTTGATAAATTGCTGCAAATGGGAGTTTGCGTCATTTTGGGAACCATTGCCGCCGTTCCGAAGCAGGCTAATTTTGCCTCAGAAAAAGCAGTCAATTGATCAGCAAAGTCACTTCAAACCCTGAAGGATAAGCTGGAGGACAATGAGTTCAGCAAACGCCCCACGCAATATCGAGGAATGGTACTATACCTGTGACAAGTGCGCCATCTCGCTTGTGGCTCTCCGTGGTCCGGAACATTGCACCCTACTAAAACGACGGTCCCACGGGACGATTTCCTTTGAGGGTATTTCTGCGCCAATTTTTTTGCGCTCGAAGTGGTTACCTATCTCGAATTGGTTGCCGACAGCTATGATGTAAAGCGCCAGAGCTAAGTCAACCCTTATTCAATCTCAGGCATTTCCGTTCTGCAAACGCGAATCACGACGCCATCGCAATCAGCAATATTACATACCGACTGTTATCAGCGACAAGTCCGGCAAAGCTGACCTAAGAGGGCGCAGCTCACCGCACAACCGGATCTGGGGCGCCGGTTGAAGTTTTTCGATATTCACGTGGGGACACGCCGTAAACTCGCCTGAATGTTTTGCTAAAGGTGCTTGAATCGTTAAATCCCCACTTCAAAGCTATTTCAGTAATAGTCGTACTTTTGTGGGACGGGGACTCTAGTTCTTGTTTGCAACGCATAAGACGTTGCATTAGTATATATTTCGCTACAGTCATCTCAGATTTATGAAACAGCCTGTGCAAATGCCTGACCGAAACGGAGAAATGGTCAGCGATTGCGCTTATTGACAAGTCTAAATCATCCAGATTGCCGTCTATATAAAGACATATAGAGCTAAATAATTGGATTGAACTTTGGTCAGTTTCAAAATCACCGGCATTGTTCTCTAGCGCCGAAGACAACAAACGCAAAGTTGAATCGAGCACATATCGCGCTTGTTGTGATGTGAGCTTCCCGAATTCCGCATCTAACGATTGTAAATGGTCAGCAAACAGCCGATTGACGCCGGATTGCGTGCTAAATGGGACGCCGATGAACTCATTGATAGCTGGAAACACATGCTGAAGTCGCTCATGCGTTACTGCGAGGGTAATTTGGTGTAATGACTTGCCGGTAATGAACGTCATTGGACGTGTGTTGTCCCATACTACGATATCACCCGCATTGAGAAACACTTCGTCTCCGCCAATTATCAGACACTCAGACCCTTTCTCGATGAACAAAATATTGTATAGTGCTTCGTCATCAATTGCGATTTCGCGACTTCCTCGCACACCTTTAATATTACCTTGAGCGGAGGTTAGATTGACAAGCCGGAATTGCTCGAACCTACCTTCTCTAATAAACGCTGGAAATTGGTCAAAATCTTGCCGCTGTATGTCCCAGCGTGAGTGGGCTCGGTTGACAAAATCACACCAATGATCAAACTGCCTTTGAGGCCTCACGCTACCCGTGGACCACAGCCTTGTATCGCCCCAATTTTCTTCGATCGGAAGTTGGTTACTGTACATAGGCGACGCACTTCCCTCCCATAACTTATGCCCGGATTTTTTTTAGGGCTTATACGAACATATCAACTTTTCACAATCTTGTCACTTCGATGTCGAGGCCACAAACGCCGTTGCTGCACTGCAGCATGGTTAGTGCCTGCGTGGGCCATTATGGCTGAAGAATGCAGGGTCTGGGTTAGTATTCTAGTAGCTTACGGCAGCGGCAAGGCGGAAAGCCGATATAGAAATCCGCCTTGCGAGAATGAACCGACCGCAGATCATTGGAGGTGAGTGAACAAGAAGACTTTGCCCATGATCGTGCGTCTGCTCGGTCATGCCAATATGCAGACGACCGCGCGCTATGCTCACCTCGATGACGGTCATTTGCTCGAAGCGGTGCAGCAGCTCCGCGATAGGCTAGTGCGGTTGCTTCATTGACGGCTACTATTGAGTGGACAGCGGAAGGTCCTCAGGGGCGATCTCGTTGCGACAAAGCCAATGCTGCCTAAAACAGGTCGTTAAGGAACTCGCCAGTTCGATCGGACAATCCCACGATCTTGTTCGTAGCTTGCCGATAGAGCTTGAAATCTAACTCCCCTTCCGGCTCATCGCTGGCCATGCCCCGAATGCGACGAAGCTCGGCGCGTCCGAGCGCGCGCGTTGCCGTCCCGTTGCGTTCGATTGTGACGGACATTCGCGGGGTTTGTCGAATCGCTGCCGTTCGCGCAACGGGGCTCAATTGCGTCACGATACCACGACCGAACAATCCGACGCCGCCCTCGTTCTCGCTTGCGAATATGAATACGGGATCGCCTGCAGCAATACGCTTGCCGCCATACATCGTCTTCTGTCCAACAAAGGTATAACTCGTCGCTGCCAGATCGCGAACCTCTGCCTTGATCGCAAACCACTTAAGCCTTCCAAGCCATGGCTTTTCCTGAATCCGTTGTGCACAGCCGCAATTGGGTGGGTTGTTGACTGGCGGGTTTCGGGAATTGTGCGTCCCTGCAAGCCCTTTGCCTTTCGCGAGCTGACTGCAAGCTTCTTGGCCAACGTGCGGCTTATTGGTTTCTTCTCCGAAAACGTTACTCCGGTTTTGGTCGATTTGAGCTCCTCCGACTCAATCTCATCTAAATGGTCGGATATTGCGACTGGATCGACATACAGTCCACATTGCTAGCTGAAGGCAGCGTAGCCAGCGACGATATTGTTATCGATTTGAAAGCCAGGCATATCGTATTTAATGACTTCTTCGGCCTCCAGCAGCGCCTGCGATAGACTTGCTCTTAGCTCGGCTAGCATAGGCCGAAACTGCTTGGGTGCGGCAGCCATGTATGCGTTATGGCTTTCTTTCGTCATCTGGGCATCATGGCTTAAGGTGAATTCTGGCTCAAGGGAGAGCATTCAGAGCTTCCCAATGGCAGCATCGGGAAGCTGCCATTGGCGGTTGGAGCCGTCCGCTTGGAGGCTAAAAAGAATGCTCGGATTGTCCGCAACCGGGCCGGAAGCAGACCTTATCGGCTGTGCTTTAGAGTGACCTTCGGGAACATAGAGTGAAATTTAGGGGCGAATGGTGACAAGAACTTTCGGCGGAATTCGGCGCTCGGTTGTCGCGCTACGCCGCTTATCCCACTTGAAAAATAACAATTTTCTGCGGGGTTCTTGTAGGCAAATTTCCCGGTCACTGACGCGCAATTGAGAATGGGCTTGACCCAGCACTCCGTATCCCTTGCTGAACGCATTAAGGCCAATGGTTTCAAACCTATTGCTTACATTGCGTATCCTCACACGCTTTCGGCGCTCGCGGTCGACCGGCGATCTCTTTGAGGCGCCATTGCAGTGCAGATTAAAATCTGTTTCCTCGCGAATTTGAATTTCTATACTATAATAGCCGGGCAAGCGTCAAAAAACGATTATGCCTTCCAAATACTTTCTTGCACGTCCCGATAACATTACACGCCCATCCCGCATCTTGAGTTCAAGCGCACCAGATCGTGGTCCAATTTGACGAGCTTGTATTCGTGGTTTGCTGAGCCGCTCGATCCAGAATGGCGCTAAGACGCAATGAGCAGACCCAGTTACTGGGTCCTCGTCCACCCCAACAGCTGGAGCGAAAAAACGGGACACAATATCGCTTTCGTCTCCAATTGCGGTCGCAACTATGTTTACTCCCACTCTTTTCAGGGCGGGGAAATCCGGATTTGGCGACGCAATGTCTGCCTCGTACCCAAACACAATCATGAGAAAGCGCGGCCCATGCACTCGTTCGACATCAAAAAACTCTGCTGCGCCTGCAGAATGGCCAAGCGCGGATTAAATGCCTTCGTAATAGTCGATCTTTTCATACGCTAGCCGGGGAAATGACATCGCCAGCAAGCCATCTTTCGTAGAAACTTTTAGACATCCTCTCTTTGTAACAAAAAAACTGTTCCAGCGCTTACTGCTTCGCGATCGAAAAGCGTTGCCGCCGCTGCCAATGTTGCATGCCCACAAAGATCAACTTCAACTGCGGGTGTAAACCAACGCAGGCTCCAAAGATCTTTGACTGTTGGGTCTTTGACTAGAAATGCCGTTTCCGCATGCTTATTTGAACTCGCGATCCCCTGCATAACCGCGTCTTCCAGGAAATCTTCCGGCATGCAAACACCTGCTGGATTCCCCGTATAAGCGACATCACCATCCGGAAAACTCTGATGCTCAAAATAAGGGCACTCATTCATGTTCTTTTCTTTAATCCCATTTTTTGGTTGCAGCTTCTCAATTACATTCCATACGGACCTTAGCATCAAACGTCACACGAAGAAGAATCAAGGGACAGTAAGATGAACGTCGACAAATTGGCTTTACCGAAAAAATGTCAGCAAGAAGCGGGGTTTGTTCGCAGCGGTCCGGTTTTGGCGCAATATTTGCGGAGACACTTGATCATTCGATCTGCGAGCGGACGGCACTACACTCATACCCTAGTCACTTAACACGACGATCAGTTGGGTCGGCAGCAATCGCTGGGGTGGCGCATGTCATCACAATTGGCAACCTGCAATACCACAGCAGCAATGCATAAGCAGTATAGATGAATGAGGCGCGATCTACGTCACCTCCATCAGCTTGAGTACCGCATTGCTTTTTCGTTTCTGCTACACTGAAAGGCATCAAACCACGTCAGGCCGCGACAAAACTCATGCCGTTATGGCTTCGGAGAGTCCCAATTCAGTAATCATGATATTTCGCATTTCGAATTTCTGTACTTTCCCCGTAACGGTCATCGGAAATTCTTCGACAAATCGAATATAGCGTGGAATTTTGTGATGCATGATGCTGCCTTTGCAAAAGGCGCGTATCTGATCTTCTGTAACCGATTCATTTTGCTTTAGTGCAATCCATGCGCAGAGTTCCTCGCCATACTTCTCGTCCGGCACGCCAATAACGTACACATCCCTTATTGACGGATGCTGGTACAGGAACTCCTCTATTTCACGTGGATATAGGTTTTCACCACCACGGATCACCATATCCTTCTTCCGGCCGACAATATTGCAGAAGCCATCATCATCAATCGAAGCCAGGTCGCCGGTGCGCATCCAGCCGTCTGCGGTCAACACTTCTGCGGTGCGATCCTCGTCCGCCCAATACCCTTTCATAACGGAATATCCTCTGACACAAATTTCACCCGGAGAGCCTCTCGGAACTATTCGATCATTCTCATCCACAATTTTCACTTCCAGATGAGGGTGTATGCGTCCAACCGTCATGGCCCGGCGTTCCGCCTCATCCAATCTGTCCGACTGGAAACTTACGGGGGATGTTTCCGTCATGCCATATGCAATGGTTACTTCCGGCATGTGCATGTCGGACATTACCTTGCGCATGACCTCGATAGGGCATGGCGATCCCGCCATGATCCCTCCCCTCAAGGAAGACAATTCAGCATTGCTAAATTCGGGCAGAGAGAGCATGGCGATGAACATGGTCGGCACGCCATATAGATGCGTACATGCTTCATTCGAAACTGCACTTAAAGTCTCAGCAGGATCAAAAATCGCGGCGGGAAAAACCATTGCCGCACTATGCGTAATACACGCTAGACTGCCCATGACCATGCCGAAGCAATGATACAAGGGTACAGGAATGCACAACCGATCGCCGCGTGTCAGGCCAATTCCCTGTCCTGTAAAATAGGCGTTATTGATAATGTTGTGATGACTGAGCGTCGCACCCTTCGGAAAACCCGTTGTCCCGCTTGTAAATTGAATATTGATTGGGTCGTCAAAATCCAGCCCTGACGCAATCTGCTGCAATCGTTCCTGGTCGCAATTGTGTTGCTCCAGCTCGCGAAAGGGCACGCCCCCTTCGCTCTCATCGCCAATCGTAACGACAAGGCGAAGATCGGGGAATTCTTTGGAATCGAGCTTTCCTTTTGGCGAGGAAGAGAGTTCAGGCGCCAAATCGCGGACCATATCCAGATATTCGCTCGTTTTGAATCTGGCGGCTGCAATCAGTGCGGAACATTGCACTTTTTTCAATACATAGCGCAGTTCTTCCCGCCGATAGGCGGGATTTATGTTGACCTGAATAAGCCCGGCTTTGGCCGTGGCGAATTGGACTATTACCCATTCTACGCAATTCGGAGACCAAAGAGCGACGCGGTCACCTGGCACTAATCCAAAGCTGAGAAGCGCCGTTGCAACGGCATCGACTCGTTGACGCAGTTCACGAAAAGTGAGGCGAAGTTCCTGATGCCTTGCGACGACCGCCAATGCATCAGGTTGCGCATCACAAACGCGATCAAAGAGTTCTCCAATCGTTTCCCCGATCAGGGGCTGGCTGTTGGCTCCAAATACGTAAGATTTCACTGGCGCGCCTTCCTGCCTTCTCAAAACATCAGCAACCGTGGAAAATAAATTCTTTGACCCAAATTTCAGCCCTTCAATTACGTTTTTACGTGTGGAACGGCTCTCTGAACGAAGGCAAAAACACTCCAATTGCACCCACGCCGTACGTCCGGGGACCTCTGAACCGTAAATCCCTACTAAAGACTAGCTTCCCATGCCTCCTGCGCAACCTTCCAGGTAACGATCTTCAAAGTCTCGCCTCCTTCGCCCTTAACAAAGTGGAGAGGACCCAGAAAAGTCATGTAAAACTCACTATCTACTGGGAAATAGGTTTTCCCGTGAAACGCTTCGCACGCTTCATAGCCATAAGCTGGCGCCGTAACGGTTTCCCCGCCGCTCTCAACGCCGCCACGCAATTCCATCCTTCCCTTGGTCAAGTAATACTCTCCTGGCCCAATGTGGATGTGACTGTTAAATGACGAACCTTCAGGACAGTTGAAAATTGCCGCCCATGAGCCGACTTCCGGAGCGACGTTCAACAATTTCCAAGTAATGCCTCCCTTGCTCAGAAAATCAGGAAACGGAACCCAGGGTAAATTATTGAGTTCCACAGCGCGACCGGCGACAGGATCAAAATGGAGAGGAGATTTCGGCATATGTGACATCCTTTGTAAAACCATTGCCTAATTGTTGAATTGAGCGGCGATGGCTTCTGTCCCTTCGGCGGATAAGACTTCGATCCAATAACCGTCCGGGTCCTTGATAAAGGCGATTCCTTTCATCGATCCGTCATTGGGTCGCTTGACAAACTCCACTCCAAGGCGTTCGAATCGTTTGCACGCGGCATCGACCGACGGCACAGATATCCCGATATGACCGAAACCGCGAGGGTCATCGTTGCCATTGTGGTATTCAAAGGATTTGTCCTTCTCCGTACCCCAATTATGCGTTAGTTCAAGCAATCCTTTTTGTTTGAACGTGTAAATCGTTCGCGCTTTTGAATCTTCAGGTGGCTGCTCGTCGTTCTCTCTCACATAGCCTAGGAAATAGAGCGAAAACGACATGCTCTTAAAATCCAGCCTTTTCAGGAGCGTCATTCCCATAACATCCTGATAAAACGCCAGACTCCGCTGCGGATCCTTAACTCGCAACATTGTCTGGTTCAATATATAGCCCCGCGTACCGTTGGCGGCGTCTTCGACCATGCCTAATTTCTCGTTATTTGCTGATTAAAATTCAACAGAAACCGTTCCGATCACACGCCGTGGCTGTTCGAGCGTGCCAATAATGATTTGTCCGGGAGCGCCAGGGAGGGCGGCGCCTGCGAAATTCGGAAACTCCTGCACATCGATGTAATACCTCTCATCGGTCACATTTTCCACATTGAGGTCAACAGTTACGCGTCCGATGCGCACTCCGGCCGAGAGATCCAGAACGGTGAAGCTTGGGTTGGTGAATGCAGGAAATTCATCTCCAGGCGCATCGAAGAATTGCGAATTGGTGGACGATTCGCCTTTGTAACGCATCTGGGCGCGCCCAAAGATTTCAGCTCTGGAAGAAATCGGTCGACTATAATCGATGGCGGCAGTCGCACTCCATTTCGCCGTATTTGGCGGTTGTTGGCCGGATATATCTAGTGTGGTGACAGGTGAAATTGTACCGTCTTTCCACTCAGCATCGACGAAACCAACGCCGCCAGTGAACGTGAAATCGTCGGCGAAACGCCAAGTTATATCCGTTTCGAAGCCGACGTGACGCGAAGAACCGACATTCAGGATACCTTCTATCGGATTGCCGGACGGGTCGGTCGTCTGGAGTTCGAATTGCCGATCTTTATAGTCAATGTAGAATGCAGAAAATGTAAGGAGCAATGTATCTTCAAGTAGCCGCCCCTTATAGCCGGCTTCATACTGGTTGGCCTTTTCCCTATCATAGCCGAACAGTTCGTTTGCACCGGTGAAATTAGTCAGACTGTAGTCCGCCGGCTCAAAACCCTGTGAAAAGGTGCCGTAAAACAGGCTGCGCCCGTCTGCGGTTTGATAGGACAGCGAAGCACGACCAAGGACGAGCGTATCGTCATTGCGACCGGACAATCCTGTATCGAGATTAGCGCGCTCCGTCACGGTATTATCGACGCGCAGGCCGCCACTGATTTCAAAATTGCCGAAAGAATATTCGACATTCGCAAAAACGGCTTTTTGCTCCCGTTTTCGTCTTGATACCTCGAAGGGCACGACCGCCAAGATGTCTGCATCATCCAGGCCCGGCGGAGGAGCGCAAACGCCGGGATCAAGAAAACAATAACCGCCTCGAATATTAAGCACCGAATCAAGGTCCCGTGAGAGATCGAGAAGATAACCGCCAATCTGCCATTGGAATGGCGACGACGAAGACGAGCTTAACCGCAATTCCTGCGTAATCGCCTCGAATTGTTCTGGACGAAATAGGTCGAGAACGAATTCCGGGTGAATGTCTAAGTCGCTTTCACGAAGTGAATCGGTGTTCGTATAAGATGATATTGATGTAAGCGTCACTGTCGGCAAGTCGTAGCTAAGATTCAGCGTACCCGCGTAGGTTTCGCGGTTGTGGCGGGGGTTAAAGCTCACATCCACAAAGGTGGGATACTCAAAATCGCCATCGAGTTCGCGCCCCCAAATGTTGTTTGGTGCGTCAAGTTTGTTGTACCGGAAACTCCCCAGGGCGGAGAAGTTATCACCAATAGAACCACCCAATGCGACACGAACCCCGTGTTCGTCATACTTCCGAACATCAGGATCATTGTCGCCGGAAAGTCCGTTTCCGCGCGGCGAGTTAGGATTAATTATGTAGGAATCGTCTGTAACGTAAAATCCAAAAACACGAAACGCCCATTCGTCAGACAATGGCACATTCAGCTCGGCTTCGCCGTCGAAATAGTTGTTCTCGCCTGCCCGAAGCTTCGCTCTGCCGGAAAACGCTTCCGGGTCGGGCCGTTTACTGACAAACTTGATCGCTCCGCCGATATTGGACCCCCCATAAAGGATGCCTTGCGGTCCCTTCAAAACCTCAATCCGCTCAAGGTCGCCGAACCTGGATGAGGCGTCAGAAAACAATTGAACGTCATCAAGATAAAATCCAACGCCTTGGGTATTACCGAAGCCTCCAAGCCCGCGCATGGTTACGTTCGGAAAACCATCTAGCCGGGTGCTTAAAAACAGGTTTGGCACCAACAGCCCTATGTCGCTTAAACCGTTGATGTTCGATCTTTCGATTTCGTCCCGCGAAAACGTGGTTAATGACTCCGGAACCTCCAACTCGGATTCCTGTTTTTTTCGCGCCGTGACAGTAATGATATCGACCGCGCGCGATGACGGCGCCGCTGCTTCATCCGCTGCCTGATCTTGTGCATATGCAAAACCGGCGAAATATAACGTGAATACGCTTGCGCTTAACAGCAGCCTGGACGATTTCAAACCGCGTCCCACTTTCTCCGGTACGAACGCCGTTACCCTCTTCTTTTCAATTGACATGTTCCCTCCCGACACTATTGCGTCTTGCCGCCGCATTTTTCCCGGCGATTTTCATTTTCACCTGTCAATTTAAGTGAAACCGTGTCCTGCCACTTGCATGATCGCGTCATCCGTGTTGGCCGGGAGCGCAAGGAGACGTCCGCGCGGATGCTGCGACGCAACACAACCGCGGCGGTTCCTATTTCGAATGGCTTTTCGCGAGTTGGAATATCATGTATTCACTAAGCCAACCGCATTCCAAAACAATTGCGGAGAAAGAGCTATATCAACGTCTATAGTCTGGGAGGCCGTTTGATGATGACGATTGCCTGCGAGCGTTCGCAATGGTCGAATGAAGATCATAAGGGATCCGATCGATATGATGCGTGGGTTGATGCGCTCGAACACACCTACGGATATCATCAACTTGGAGTAAATACTGCGGATGATTTCAAAGCGCGAATTCAATCGCTGAAGGTCGGTAATTTCAGCGTTGTCGAATGTATTTGCGACCCTTGCAGGGGAGAGCGGCGGCGACCTCATATTGGCGTCGAAAATACCGAGATGCTCGGAATCCAACTGGTGTTGGCGGGAAAGGAACATTTTGAATTCAACGGAAAAGAATTTGAATTGTCAGCAGGCGATGTATTCTTCTGGGACAATGTCCACGAAGTGCGGTTCGATGTATTGGAGAAGCTTCACAAGGTTTCGGCGATTTTACCTCTGGCGCGCTTTCGCGAGTGGCTGCCATCGAATTGGAATTCTTTAGACAGGCATATTCCCGCGAGCTCGCCTAACGCCTTTCTTATGCGCTCGCATCTACTCGCGCTTCTTAGTGCAGACTATTCCAACGCCAAAATGAGCGAGAGTGCGCTCACAGAGGCGACAATTGCACTACTATTGGGAGCGGGCGTGCATTCTCTCGGCGCGGAAGATATCACGCTGCGCGATCAGCAATTGAGAATCGTTCAGGAATATATTGAGGCCAACCTGAAAAACCCTGACCTTTCACTAATGCAAATTGCCGAAGCAAATCGAATCTCAGTCCGCTACCTGCATTGGTTATTTCGTCAAAGCGGAGATACAGCACAGCAATATATTATCAAACGACGTCTTGAACGATGCCGCCAGGATTTCGGCAATCCCGCGATGGAAAATAAATCCATCACACAAATTGCCTTTAGCTGGGGATTCTCCGATTCCGCTCATTTCAGCAAGCGGTTCAAAGCGACTTACGATATGAGCCCGACAGAATACCGCAAGCTGACTTAAGTTTTGATTGTGAGTATAATCGGAGTGGGCCGCCTGCCCTTTTGAACTGCCAACATTACAGGGATAATGAACGACTGCCTCCCTGTGCGCGCCGCTGTGCGCTTTCCAATCGCAAGTGTCGAAACGTCATTGGACGCGGATTTCGTCACCGGCGCCCTTTGCGGCGCAACAAGCCTCACTGCACTCAAAAACATGCTGGATTGCATTGTCATCGTAGAAAAATTCTACGCCACCTCTAACTATCAGACAAAGCAGGATTTTATTCTGCAGATGGCTTTGTTAGATGAATTACAGAGAACCACCGGGGCAATCGATAAGGTAAGGAGCAACCGAATGCCGCTACCGCAGGAAATACAGCCCATCAATGACCAACTGGAAGACACCCATATCGACGTCGAAAGGATGGAGTGGCTTGAGACAGAGCCTGGCATGGCATGGATAAAAGTTCTCTGGACGGGACCGGAAAGCGGCGCTTGGGCCGCAATATTCCGGTGGAAGAAGGGATACGTCGCGGGACAGCATAAGCATTTAAGCGGCGCCCATGTTTATGTCATGTCGGGCAGATTGCAGGTTCGCGGAGGAACTCTCAATGCTGGCGACTATGTCTATGAACCCAACGGAATGCTGCATGGCGAAACTACAGCTTTGGAAGACACTGAATATCTGTTTATCTGCAATGGCCCGCTGATCTTCCATGATGAAAACAACTTTACATCCTATCTGGGATGGGAGGAACTGGAGAGGATGCGCCTCGGGGCAACCGGTGGCGAAGCGATTAGCGCCGGGTCGAAGCGCATATCCGCCTGACATTAAGGTGCAAGCTTTCTCTAACTGCCGAAATTGAGCGCTTTTCTTACGATCGTCGCGCCGTAACGATGAAAACTTGGTATTGATTGAGAAGAAGGCAATATCGCTGCTTTTTCACTCATTACTGTTGGCCTCTGGGGTATACGCCGTGTGTGAGAATGAAACTCGAACCAAGATTCAGAGCGGTCCAAATTCGAAGGTTTCCTAGTCTCTTACTTGTTCATGAAAAACGAAGACTTTCTCAGAAACCTTGAGAAGATTGTCGGAAAATCCAGTCTCTTGGTAGGCCGGCGAGCGACACGTCGCTATAGGATAGGCTATCGATATGGCGAAGGAAACGTGCTCGCCGTTGCAATGCCTCGCACGCTTGTCGAACTATGGCGAACCGCAGAACTATGCGCACGCGAGCGGCGAATCATTATCTTGCAAGCCGCGAATACGGGGCTGACCGGGGGATCGACGCCGTTTGGCGACTATGACCGTGACGTTGTGGTCATTAGCACCACGAAACTCAACCGGATAATCCCTATTCTTGACGGAAGACAAGTCGTCTGCTTTTCGGGGGCTCGGCTAAACGTTCTAGAGAAAAAGCTTGAACAGTTTAACCGGGAGCCGCATTCGGTCATCGGATCTTCGTGCATCGGGGCTTCCGTCGTTGGCGGCGTCTGTAATAATTCCGGCGGCGCCCTTGTCACGCGCGGTCCGGCCTATACAGAATGTTCTCTTTATGCTCGCGTCGAGCTTGACGGTCGCCTGGCGCTTGTCAACAATCTTGGTTTCAATGCAACAGGATCGCCGGAGCAAATTTTAGCGGCACTGGAGACCGACGAGATCGATTATGATCGTTTTTTTGAAGTCGACAGCGCCTGTTCGGCGCGAGACTACGTGGAGAAAGTCCGGGATACGAACTCCGCGACACCTGCGCGATATAATGCAGATCCCGAAAAACTATTCGATGCGTCCGGCTGTGCTGGCAAGGTAATTGTCTTTGCTGTAAGACTTGATACGTTCCCGAAGCCGGCGCGAACAAAAGTGTTTTTCATAGGAACGAACTCGACAGCCGCCCTCACTGCAATGCGTCGAAAAATACTTGAAGACTTCAAGCGGTTGCCGGATTCGGCTGAATATATGCACCGTACCGCGTTTAACATAGCCGAATGCTATGGAAGGGACATGTTTGCCGCAATAAGCCTCATCAGTTTTGACAAGCTTCCATTATTCTTTTCGGCGAAAAATTCAATCGATAGTTTCTTTTCCGAGATCGGCATGGCGCAATTCCACCTCACCGACCGTATTCTACAGCTAATCGGAAGTATATTGCCCAATCAAGTGCCGCAAGAAGTCGGCAAACTGCGGGACTTGTACGAACACTACCTCGTAATGAAAGTTTCGGATGAAGCCATTGACGAGTGCGAATCATATTTGGCTGACTGCGCCACATCTAGCGAACTGCAATACCTTGGTTGCTCGCCTTCCCAAGGTAAAAAAGTAATGCTTCATCGGTTTGTAACCGCCGGGGCAGCAATGAGGTACGCAGCTGTTCATTCCGATCGCACCAATGGCGTTACGGCGATTGATACAGCGTTGCCGCGCAATGCCTGGCAATGGGTGGAAGAATTACCGGAGGCGCTCAAAAACCAGACAGAAAAGATCTTATATTATGGGCATTTTCTATGCCACGTATTTCATCAAGACTATATACTTAAGAAAGGCGTAGACTCACATGCTTTCGAGCAAGAAGTTCTGAGGCTATTGGATGCTCGTGGGGCGAAATACCCGGCAGAGCACAATGTCGGGCATCTGTATAAAGCGGAAGAGACTTTGCGGTCGTTCTATCTTTCGCTAGATCCGTCAAACACGATGAATCCGGGGATCGGCTGCACTCCTAAATGTTTTGGATGGAATCGAGAGTCCGGTGTCTGATTCGAACAAACTGCGTCAAAGAAATTGCATAATTGCTTAGTATAGTAATCTCTTGTCAAATTCTATGCCATGTTTATCACAGTGATTCTTATACTGTTGCAAAAACCAAAAGACATTTTGTTTGCCGGTATAGTTATTGTTGTCATCGAAAAACTCCAGAATCCCCGTAACGTGAAAGATAGTAACCATACCTTCATCACTACACAGAGTATGTATCCCGCCAGGCGCTTCGTGAACTATATCCCCTGCTTTGGCCACCCAATCATATTCTTTATAATACCAGCTCCCTTCTAAGGTGTAAGCAGTTACTTCCCCGTGATGCTGATGGCGGCCAATAACACCACCCTGCTCTACTTTCAGGACAACATCATATCGACCGTTAATTACGTCCAATCGGATGGGTTTGAAATAAATACCGTTTTCAGCGTATTTAACCCAAGGTACGTCATCATGCGAAATATGGATATCCTTTGCACCGAACTTAACAGTCACAGTGGCAAGTTCTTCTTCTGTCGGTTCTTCATATTTAAGTTCAACAGCCACTTTTCACCTCCACTCTAAAAACAACTACTTGATCTGCGTTAGACACTCAAAACTAGATAACTAAGAAATTTTTTTTCTTACAATGATCAGAAGCAGAAAATTCCCATCTTTACACAACAGTCTGGGTCCATGTCGCCAGCATGCCTCCGTCAGCAAGGTATGTCGCTCCTGTACAGTAACTGGATTCATCGGATAACAGGAACAACATTAAACTAGCAATTTCAATTGGCGTGCCGTGGCGGCGAAGGGGAACTGTTTTGTTCCACTCTGCTTTGACTTCGTCTGCAGAGCCGCCGGCAGACGCTTGACTTAGATGAATGCCGCCCATCATTTTTGTGTCGATGATTCCGGGATGAACGGAATTCACCCTAATACTGTATTTAGCGCCCTCCAAAGCCGCGCCTTTCATCATCCCAACTACCGCATGTTTGCTTGCCGTGTAAGCGCTGGATTCCGCTATGGCGGCTAGTCCTTGTACCGACGATGTAAGTACGATGCTGCCACCTTTACTCTCTTTCAAATATTTGAAACTAGATCGAAGACCCAACCATGCTCCCCTTAAATTCACCGACATAACCTTATCGAAGAGTTCAGTCGAATATTCGGTTAAAGGCACCAACCCGCCGAAGACGCCAGCGTTAAGGACAATTCCGTCGATACTTCCGTATCGATCAAACGCATCTTGCATATATGCATCTACATGGTCTTCTCGCGTGACGTCCGCTTCGGCAAAACTGACTTTGCTCGAATCTAGTGATCCAAATTCCGCCTTGAGTTCTTCCGTACCAAGATCAACGGCATGTACTTTAGCGCCATTTTCTAGAAATAAACGAACGGCGGCGGAACCAATTCCGCCCGCCGCCCCAGTTACAATAATCACCTTATTCCGCAATCGTGACATCAGCGTCTACTTTCATTGACCGGAAAAGACAGTTGCTGATGTATTTACGTCCCAGGAAAACAGGCCGCGGCGACATCTTGGATTTCCTGAGAGATAGTCGGCCATGTTTCTACAGTGCGATCGTGTGCAAGATATTCATTTTCCAACTCATCATCGCCCGAGATAGCCGAAGCAAAGCAAGAACACCCATTATCTATGTTTTCGGCCCATGCGCCGCCTGCAGCTTCGGCTGACTCCCGGCACGCAGCTTCAACATCGCCTCCAGCAATTGCACCAGTAGATACCGTCATAAGAATTGCTGAACTCGTAGCTAAGTTTAATACCTTCTTCATTGGCTTCATCGAAATTTCTCCCATTGGTTTTGAAGCTACTCAAATCAACAGATTCCAAGCGTGAAAATCCGGCAAATTTTAAATATTTACCAGCGCACCCCAACTTGAACCCCGTAAAAGCGAGGGGGGAAGTAGTTTATTTGGCCGGTTTGGAATAAGCTGGCAAAATTGAATTTTTGCGTTGCATCGGTATCGTTGAATACGTTCTTTACGTATGCCGCAATATACCAGTGCTCAAGCGCAGCCGGCTCGAAAGTTACATTGTAATCAACGTTCCAATGCGATGGAAGTTGAGTGGCTGTGTCGTTCAACACATCAACAAATCGCTTGCCGAGGTAGCTATAGTTGACTTGGTTGGTTAGTATTCCCAAATCAAAGAAATTGCTTTCATATCTGATTAAGCCGCTTGATTGGAAGTGGGGCGCTTGGCCCAGTTCTCGATCTCGAGTGTCTACGACGCCGGCGCTTACCTTCGTCACATCCTTTACTTTTGTGTCCACGTAGCCGCCGCCGACATAAACATCTAATCCATCGGCCAAATTAGCAAAGATCTCGACTTCCCCACCGTAAGCTGTAGCGTCCTTGTTTAGGACTTGAACACCGAGCGACGCATTAGTGACAGAAAATGCCGTGGCTTGGTAATCCTTATAATCATAGTAGAAGCCGGCTGCGTTAATCTGCACTCTATTGTCAGGCGAAGACCATTTAATCCCAGCCTCATAAGCATTGTTTTGCTCTCTAGCAAACGGGATTTCATCCAAGGCCGTGGCTGAAAAATTCACCAGTCCATTGTTGAAACCGCCGGCTTTCATGCCTCGTTTATGAGACACGTAGAGAAGCGTATCTTCATTCGGCTTGAAATCAAGCGATACCTGATAAGCAATAAAACTGTCACTGTAATTGTCACTAATGCTCACAACGGGATCATTGACGGGATCGGCTGCGCCCAACACATTGTTGGCCAAGAATGACTGATACCCAGCAACATCCAGAGCTAAGATGCCAAATGTATTGCCCTGAAACGTATACAGACCTGTGTCAGGCGCATCATGAAGATAAAGACCTTCTGTCTCGGCGAAGTCTCGATCTTCGTGGTTCCACCTCAAACCGCCGTTCAAGGTTAGCTTGTCCGTAAGATCATAGGCTACATTTCCATAGAACGCGTATGAAGTAAGATCAGACGTGTTTGGTGTTATCTGAACGAGCCCGCCGGGGCCGTCGCCAGGCTGAATAGTGGCATTTCCCTGAAATGTGCCTGATCCGCTGATAATTGGCAGCACCCAATTGTTGGCGTAATTCAACGATAAATAGAAACCACCAACGGTAATATTTGCTCTTTCAAGATCAATTGCGATCCTACCTTCTTGCGTCCAATAATCTTGATCGACGGTGTTGTACGCATGACAAATCGTACGGGGCGTGCCGTCACAATCTTCTAGTGTATACTTGCTTTGCTTCAAATAGCCGGTGATTGACGTCAAAGTTACATTGTCAGTTACATCCAGATTAGCCGTCAGCAAATGATGATTTACAACATTTCGAAAATCATTAACGCCGTCAGCAATAACAGTTGTCGAATTAGCGCCACTGGCCACAGGGTTGTATCCAAATCCGTCTGCATCCGTAACAATTGTATCACCAGGAACTTGAATCATAGGCTGCGAACTATCGCCACCATTTCTGGCATGCACCCATCCATATTGGTATTTGTAGAGAATACTAAGGCTGCTTGTTGGGTCCCATCTTAGCTGGGGCCGAAGCGAAAGAAAATTCCCCGCGTGCGTATCATCGCCGCCAGGGCCAGGTCCGTCATAAAGATTTCTCGTGGTACCATCATATTGCTCCCGCTCCATTGAAAAACGAAAAGCAAGTCGCTCATCGACAACGGGAATGTTCAGCATTCCGTTAATTGAGTTACCCTGGTAGTTTCCGGCCCCGACCTCCAAATTTCCTTCAAAGTCGAAGCCTGGCTTGTTATTCCTCACAACAACAGCGCCAGCAGTAGAATTTCTTCCAAAAAGCGTACCTTGTGGGCCCCTCAGGATTTCCGCACCGGCTACATCATGCAATAGAAAATCAGTTGCCGAATTAGATAATACGTAAAAATCATCAACATAGACGGTTGTTGGCGACTCGCTTCCTTCATTAAAGTCAGCTTGCCCAATGCCCCTTACGTAAAACAAGCTGCTGTTACCGCGCGCGCCCCATTGCTTCTTGAATTCTACATTCGGGGCCAACTGCGCAATTTCACCAGCCGAGCGGACATCAAGTGCCTCTAACTGCTCACCACTGAATGCCGAAACTGAGAGGCCGACGTCCTGAACGTTTTCCTCCCGCCGGTTCGCCGTCACTACAATTTCGTCTGAAAAGATACCGCGCGGAGCACTCTGGTCTCCTTGTGTATTTTCGCCTTGCGACTCTTGTGCGACCGCAACCACCGGAATCGCACAAGTAGACAACAACGCAGATAGAATTCTTATTTTGTTGTTCATTTGATTAGCCTCCCACATCAAACACCGCGCAGTTGCGCGCGGAAAAGCTCTATTCAGTGCGCTCCCACTCGTTTTGAAACGCGCACAGCAAACTTCGATGACTATCTTTCAGCGGAGGAATATGGTCAGGCAAACGTAACTTATGCTCTTGCTCTTTACAAAAGCTCAGAACATCCTTCCTCCACCTATCGACAATTTCTTATTCTCGCACCACGCTATGCCTGTCACATGACTATGGTCTTGTCATTGAGTGACTTATTAGTTGGCCGAAAGTGACTATCACCTCGTGAGTTCGCGCTTAAGGGGCGGACCTTTGCTATCGCGACAAAAAATCTAGACCCGCACTATCGATTTGATTTGGTTGCTGGCACGTGTAACTTCATTTTTTCCGTGCCGGCACGCCTCAATAACCGGTACGCACGCACAAAGAAATTTGAACGCTTTATGCCCGTACTCCGTACCGCCATCGACTCCCGCTCAGAAGCTTTCGCCGCTAACGACAAAGCGATGCGCGCGCTGATCGATGAACTGCACGCTAATATCGACCGCATCGCCGAAGGCGGCGGAGAACGCTACGCAGAGCGCCACAAGAAACGAGGCAAGCTGCTGGCGCGCGAGCGCGTTGCGCGGCTGGTTGATCAGAGCTCGCCGTTTCTTGAGATCGGCCAGTTCGCCGCGTGGGAAATGTATTCCGGCGACGTGATGGCGGCGGGCGTCGTCGCAGGCATCGGCCGCATCGCCGGCGTCGAGTGCATGATCGTCGCCAATGATCCGACGGTCAAAGGCGGCACCTATCACCCGATGACGGTGAAGAAGCATCTGCGCGCGCAGGAGATCGCCCTCGAAAATCGCCTACCCTGCATCTATCTCGTCGAAAGCGGCGGCGCATTCCTGCCTATGCAGGATGAAGTCTTTCCGGATAAGGATGATTTCGGCCGCATCTTTTACAATCAGGCGCAGATGTCGTCGAAAGGCATTCCGCAGATCGCGGTCGTGCACGGGAGCTGCACCGCAGGCGGCGCCTATGTGCCGGCGATGTCGGACGAAGCGATCATCGTCAAGAAACAAGGAACGATTTTCCTCGGCGGGCCGCCGCTGGTCAAAGCCGCCACCGGTGAAGTCGTAACGGCGGAGGAACTCGGCGGCGGGGATGTTCATACGAGAGAGTCAGGCGTCGCCGATCATCTCGCCGAAGACGACGATCATGCGCTTGGGTTAGCGCGCCAGATCGTCTCGCGCCTCAACTGGGTAAAGTTGGGGTCGGTGACCATGGCCGAGCCCGAGCCCCCGCTATACGCCGCAGATGAACTTTACGGCGTCGTCGAAGCCGATGCGCGCAAGCCCTATGACGCGCGGGAGATCATCGCCCGTATCATCGACGGCTCGAAGTTTGACGAATTCAAGCCGCTTTACGGCTCGACACTGGTGACAGGTTTCGCGCGCCTGCACGGGTTCCCTGTCGGCATCCTCGCCAATAACGGCATCCTGTTTTCCGAAAGCGCAAAGAAAGGCGCGCATTTCATTGAGCTTTGCTGTCAGCGCAAGACGCCGCTCGTCTTTCTTCAGAACATCACCGGCTTCATGGTCGGCAAATCCGCGGAAGCAGGCGGCATCGCAAAAGACGGCGCCAAGCTCGTCACCGCCGTCGCGACCGCAGGCGTGCCTAAATTCACCGTCGTCGTCGGCGGCTCCTACGGCGCTGGCAATTACGGCATGTGCGGCAGGGCTTACGGGCCGCGCATGATGTTCATGTGGCCGAACGCGCGTATCTCTGTCATGGGCGGCGAACAGGCGGCGAGCGTTCTCGCCACCGTCAAACGCGACGGGCTTCGCGAAGGCGAAAGCTGGTCCAAAAAAGATGAGGAAGAATTCAGGGCGAAAATCCGCGCCGACTATGATGCGCAGGGCTCGCCTTATTACTCTTCCGCGCGGCTTTGGGACGACGGCATAATCGATCCGGCGCAGACGCGCGACGTGTTAGGCTTGTGCCTATCCGCATCGCTCAACGCACCGATCGAGGAGACACGCTTCGGCGTGTTCAGGATGTAAAGGGGGAACGGAATGGGATGGCGATTAAAAGCATTTAGTCGAGGAATGCTTATTAGCGTCCCAATCATAGCTGCTATCCTAGTATTTGGTGTAAATCGAAACAATATTAGCGATGTTTTTGAAGCGTATGACCCGCTGTATTGGATTGGATTTTTTTTCCTCGCTCTCTGGCTTGGTATTGCGAACATGCTTGCGATTGGTTTTTTGAGGCGCAGACGTGACAAGGAAGAATGAGGGTACGGATGACTGAACAGGTTCTCATCACCACCATCGACAGTCGCGGCGTCGCGCGCCTGACCATGAACCGGCCGGACCTGCGCAATGCGTTCAACGAACAGCTGATCGGTGAGATCTGCGAAGCGATCGGACGGTTTCATTCCGACCCTAATGTCCGCATCATTGTTTTAACCGGCGCAGGCAAAGCTTTTTCCGCAGGCGCCGATCTCAACATGATGAAAAAGGTCGCTGCTTTTTCCGCCGCAGAGAACAAGGACGATGCGCGCCGCCTCGCCCACATGCTGAATTCGATCTATTCCTCGCCAAAGCCGACCATTGCGCTCGTCAATGGCCCCGCCATGGGCGGCGGGCTTGGCCTCATCGCAGCCTGTGACATCGCAATCGGCGCTGATGACGCTTTCTTCGCTTTATCCGAAGTGCGCCTCGGCCTCATCCCAGCCGTGATTTCGCCGTTCGTTATCGACGCCATCGGCGCACGCCAGGCGCGCCGCTATTTCATCACTGGCGAACGGTTCGACGCAAAGACCGCGAAAGATATCGGCCTTCTCCACATCGTCGAGAACGCAAGCGGCCTCGACGCAGCGCTTGAAGGCGTGATTACAGATCTTTTGTCATGCGGCCCATCCGCCATGCATGAAGCTAAGGAATTGATCCGCGCCGTCGCAAACAGGCCGATCAACGAAAAAATTCTCGACGATACAGCCGGCCGCATCGCGCGCATGCGCGCCAGCGCCGAAGGCAAGGAAGGCGTGACGGCGTTTCTGGAAAAGCGCAAACCGGACTGGCCCGTGAAGAAATGAACAAGCTTGGCCATGTCATCCGCAAAGTCAGGAAAGAAGATCGCGAGGAAATCGCCGCAGTCCTGACGGCGGCTTTCGGACAAAAAGATGAGGCCGAACTCGTCAAACAACTGTGGACGCAAAACGCCGTCAAGTTTGAACGCCTTGCTGAAGTGGGCGGCGCGGTCATCGGCTATTGCGCGTTCAGCCCCATCACCTGCAAACCTTCACTGGACGGTTTGCTTCTCGGCCTTGGCCCCCTCGCCGTAGCCCCCGATCACCAACGCCAAGGCGTGGGCGCTGCGCTGGTCGAAGAAGGGTTGAAAGTCTGCAGAGAGAATAAGGCGCGGCTTATCGCGGTGCTGGGCGATCCCGACTATTACGCCCGTTTCGGGTTTGAACCGGCGGCGGAAAAGAAGATGACATGGGCCGGTTTCGATGCGGGAGACGCCTTCCGGATTATCATCGGCGACCCCGGCCTTTCTGACGAATCAGATGCGGAAGATATTCGCGTCATTCATTATCACCCTGCGTTCGACATCGTATCCTGAGGGGACATGTTCAAGAAAATACTCATAGCCAATCGCGGAGAAATCGCCATTCGCGTCGCTGTAACGGCGCGGCGCATGGGCGTCGCCACAGTTGCTGTTTATTCTGACGCCGATGCAAACGCGCCTCATGTAAGGGCCTGTGACGAAGCTATGCATATCGGCGCTTCGCCGGCGGCGGAAAGCTATCTTCGCGCTGAAAAAATCATCGACGCCTGCAAAAAGACGAGCGCGGAAGCCGTGCATCCCGGTTACGGTTTTCTTTCCGAGAATGCGGAGTTCGCCGAAGCGCTGGAAAAGGCTGGCATCGTTTTTATAGGACCAACCGCAAAAACAATACGCGCCATGGGATCGAAGTCCGCGGCGAAAGATTTGATGGAAGCCGCCAAGGTTCCGACAACGCCCGGTTACCAGGGCGAAGACCAGTCGGTCAAAACCTTCAAGAAGGAAGCCAAGCGCATCGGCTATCCCGTCTTGCTCAAAGCCACTGCCGGCGGCGGCGGC
Source organism: Hyphococcus sp. (assembly GCF_965228385.1). Classification (GTDB taxonomy): domain Bacteria; phylum Pseudomonadota; class Alphaproteobacteria; order Caulobacterales; family Parvularculaceae; genus Hyphococcus. The sequence continues at coordinate 1,861,177 of NZ_OZ245810.1, forward strand.
AAAGGCATGCGCATGGTCGAAAAGGAAGCGGACCTTGAAGACGCGCTGAAGTCGGCCCAGCGTGAGGCGAAGTCCGCCTTCGACGACGACCGTTTTCTGATCGAGAAATACATCGCCCGCGCCCGCCATGTAGAGGTCCAGATCTTCGGCGACGGCAAGGGCAATGTCGTCCATATGTTCGAGCGCGATTGTTCCGTTCAACGACGCCACCAGAAAGTAATCGAGGAAGCGCCGGCGCCCAGGATGCCGCCAAAGGTTCGCGAAAAACTTCTGCAGGCGGGTGTCGATGCAGGGAAAGCTGTCGATTATCGCGGCGCGGGCACAGTTGAATTTCTCTATGACCCCGGATCGGGGTCCGGGGCAGGCGGCGGCGTTTATTTCATGGAGATGAACACGCGCCTTCAGGTGGAACACCCTGTTTCTGAGATGATCACCGGGCTCGACTTCGTTGAATGGCAATTGCGCATCGCAGCCGGCGAAGGCCTGCCGCTGTCGCAGGATGACATCAAAGAAAACGGCCACGCTTTCGAGGCGCGGCTTTACGCCGAAAACCCGAAGCAGAATTTCGCGCCGTCCATCGGAACGTTGACGACATTGCGCTTGCCCGCCGAAACGGCGCGCATTGATTCCGGCGTCGAAGAGAACCAGGCGATCACGCCTTACTACGACCCGATGATCGCCAAGATCATCACCCATGGCGCCACACGCGAGGAAGCGCTCGGCGCGATGCGCGCCGCCCTTGAAGACACGCGCGTCGCCGGCCTTGAAACCAATGCGGCGTTCCTGCACGCGCTTGCCGCAGAACCCGATTTCATCAGCGGCGATGTCTCGACCCGTTTCATCGACGATTATCATGATGCGCTGTTCAAGGAAACGGCGCCGGATGCGCGGGTGTGGGCCGTCGCGGCGTTATGGAAGCGTGCGCAGGCTAGCTCAGACTCGTGGAGCGCATTTTCGGGTTTCCGACTCAACCGCCCCCGTCACGAAGTGATGTGGATCGAATATGACGGGCGCCCCGCCCTGCTGCGGCTCAACCGATCGGGTGACGGTTTTCTGGCGACATTGGAGCCCGATGCTTCCGCCGCCGCCCGCCGAGAGAGCCGCGAGCCCGCGCCAGCGATCCAGTTTGAGTTCTCCGGCGTTTGTAACAGCCAAGGAGAGATCCGCTGCACAGCCGGTAATGACGCATTCACTGCATTCGCCGCGCCCCATGGGGAGGCGTTGCGCGTCTGGATCGGTGCGGACCATTGGGATGTCTCTTTCCCCAATCCTCTCGCTGGGATTTCCGCCCATCATTCAAGCGAAGGCTCGCTCACGGCGCCGATGCCCGGCGTCGTCACCATGCTGTCCGCAAAGCCGGGTGATGCGGTTGAAGCAGGTAAGCCGCTGCTCGTCATGGAAGCGATGAAAATGGAGCACGCGATCAAGGCGCCCTTCAACGGGACCGTCAAAGCCTACAAGTTCAAGCCCGGTGACCAGGTGAAGGACGGAGATCTGCTGGTGGAGTTTGAGGAAAGCGCGTGAGCCAACACATCAACATCGTCGAGGTCGGGCCGCGCGACGGGCTGCAGAACGAAAAGCAGGTCATCGATGTCGCCACAAAGGTCGCGCTGATCGAGCGGCTGGCGGATGCGGGGCTGAAAACCGTCGAGGGCGGCGCGTTCGTGTCGCCGAAATGGGTGCCGCAAATGGCGGCGTCCGACGAGGTGATGGCGCAGATCAAACGCAAAGCCGGCGTTTCCTATCCTGTGCTGACGCCGAATATGAAAGGTTACGAAGGCGCGCGCGCCGCTGAGACCGATACCATTGCTGTTTTCGGCGCCGCATCCGAAAGTTTTTCCCAGAAAAACATCAACTGTTCTATCGAGGAAAGCCTTGAACGCTTCCGCCCCGTCGTCGAGGCGGCGAAAGCAGACGGCGTTCGCGCACGAGGTTATGTCTCCTGTGTGCTCGGCTGTCCTTACGAGGGAAAAGTCCCGCTCGACAATGTCGTGCGCGTCTCGAAGGCGCTTTACGACATGGGCTGTTATGAGATTTCTCTCGGCGACACGATCGGCGTCGGAACGCCGAAGGAAACGCAGGCGATGATCCGCGCTGTCGCGAGTGAAATTCCCGTCGATGCGCTCGCCGGTCATTTCCACGACACTTACGGCCAGGCGCTTGCGAATATCTGGGCGGCGATAGAAGAAGGCGTTACGACTTTCGACTCATCCGTTTCCGGCCTTGGGGGATGCCCTTATGCGAAAGGCGCAAGCGGCAACGTCGCCACTGAAGACGTTATCTATTCGCTGCACCAGTCCGGATTTGACACCAGCGCCGATCTCGATGCGTTGATCGAGACCAGCGTCTGGATTTCGGAACAACTCGGCCGTCTTCCAGACTCAAAATCAGCTTTCAGCTCTCAAAACGTTCGTCTCAACTGAAGACTATCACTTGGAGCTTTGTTTCTTCAATTCGAAGATGTACTTAAGAAAATGCCGAATTTCGAGATTGTCATAATAAAATAAAAAAGAGATCCTTTAGCGATCAATGTTATATATTTATTAGTACACAATATAAGTCCAATGCATATCCCTCTACAGTAACAAATGTCGACGCTATACAATCACAGAAATTGACCTGTACATATAAAGATTTGGAAAACAAGCGATGGAACTAATATCAACGCAATCCGGCTAAGGCTTGTTCAGATAAGTCTAGTATCGGTTTATTGCCCCCTGGGAGGCTAGATTCGTAGATCGCATTTCGCCAATCTCCGATGGGGAATATTCGAGCTTCCGGCATCGTCGCCTCAGCCAGCAAGGGCCAGATGCCGACGAAAGCATCAGACATCGTTCGCACAGCCTCTGATGGGAGATGATCACGTAAATGAAACCGCTGGTACTTCGCCAGAGGTCTTTGCCGTAGCACTATAGACTGACCTGACAACAATCCGTATCCGACGAACTGCGATCCAGCAGCCATTAATTTCAGAACCCTAGACCCCAACTGGCCACCGAGTGCATCAAATGTCACATTTGCCTGAGCTGCCACTTCTGAAATTTGTGAGAAATCCCACATTGATACCGGCTCGATTCCCAAGGCACGTATGTGTGGAATGCGAGTCTCAGAGCGATACAGGCCAACTACGCGCCTCGCGTTTTGCTGGATAGCCCAACGCCCGAGATAATTTGCACAGCTTGATCCCGCCCCGGTCAATAGGACGGTTTTGCCGCGAACGGGCCAGAGCCTAAGCATAGTTATTGCCGCAAGCGGATTTATATAAGCTCGCGCTGCGACGAGGTCAGGAATGGAATCAGGAACCTCGATGGCGTGGATAGCGGGGCAATCTACAAGCGTCTGCCATGTGCCCTCACCGCGAAGCGGAAGCACCCGCTTTCCCACCCATGAAAACAGTTCAGGAGATGCTTCAATCACGCGGCCAACTCCCTCGTAGCCTGCGATGGCAGGAAGCACGATACGATGGGCATAGGCTCCCGTGATTGGAATAAGATCCGACGGGTTTACAGGCGCAAGTGACATTGCGACTCGGAGGCTACCGCATGGCAAATCTGAAACTTCATTTTCCACAAGCTCTAGCGTGGACAAGGGTGAACCAAAGCTTTGGTAGACTAGAGAGCGCCGACTATGTGGAGAGATACTCAACATAGACATATCACATGTCTCTCACTTTAGTGTTGGACTCTGTTGTATAGGATCATTAAACATGTTGAGTAATAAAGTGATGGGATGGCTTTAAGAGAGAAAGATAGATTATAAACGAACACTTTATGGCAGTTCAGCGCACTCCGTTAAACAATCGATCTTCTTCATGTGTCATATTCATTAGTGAAGATGAGTTCATAAATACGATCACGCTTCCACAAATCCTCATTATTATGCACTTATGCACGCAAAAAGTTTCAGAATTACTCGCATCCTGACATTTTCCTCCTCATCAGTCTGAACAATTCTCCTGATACAAGCTCTTGGTCTTCCAAAAGCCGATCGAACAACGCTCTTTCATGAACATAGACGCCATCGATTCCCGGAACCGTTTGATCAAGAAGAAGCTTCCGATTGATGGAGTCGATTTTCAGCCTTTGAGCAACGGTTCGATGCGTGTGGCGAAGAATATGCCCTGTCTCGCTAGGCAACGTTCGTTCTTTCCAGACTTGCGTGGCAATGAGCTCTCCGGTCTTGTTGCTGCGCGACGGGAACAACCAACGGGCGCCCGGATACATCAAATTTGAGACTTCGAGAGCACTTTTCACAATACTGACCATGTGGTCTGACAAAGGCAGCGCGAAAGACCGATCGGCCTTCATTTTAGGAATGACGATCGCTTTTTCGCCCAATGATATCCAGTCACGCTCAATTGCAACAAGATAGCGTGGGCGCAGCCCCGAAAAGATTCCAAATTCATGCATCGCCCGCCGCAGAGGATTACGCAGCGCGTTAACCCGCGCCCACCAATGAGGTAGATCGTCGGGCATGATCACGCGATCAGAACCGCGTTCCTTGTTGAAGGTGACGGCCTTTACCGGGTTATCCGGCAACGCATCGGGATCATCGGCGACTTTTAAGGCGATATTGTAGGCTGCCCGAAATTCACGGAAGGTCATATTCGCGCAGACTTTCCCGTTCTGAACGGTGATCTTCTTATGTTTCTCGCGACACATGCTGCGCTTGATGTCAGAGATTAAAAGGCTTTTCCAATCCTTAAGGTGACGTTCTTTCCTGTCGAATATGCCTTTGATGTTTTCCTCTGAGCAGTCGCGGGCGCGCATGTCCGCTGCATACTCGTCATACATGTGATCCAGGGTCCAGGTTTCTGCGCTTGGCCCTCCTTCGCCCTGATTTGGATCCACCCCGTCCTGAATTGATGCGATAAGCCGCATTGCCTCTCGCCTCGCATCTTTAACGCTCAATTCCTCGACCGTGCCCAATGTGCGCCGGACAGTTTTGACGAGCCGGCGCCGCCCATGTTCGCCTGTCCATAGGTCCCGCTGCACCTTGAAGGATTTGCTGCGCTTATTCACGGCCACCATGAGCCCTTTTACCGCCGTATCCCGCACCGCGTAGGGTCTGTCGGCGGGTTCGAGCGACCGGATCAATGATTCCGTGAGACGTGTAGGTTTTAGGCCTGAGGATGAAGACATAATCTCTGTCTCAAAGCTTCCTATTTGCTGCAAACTGTTCTCGAACCTTCGACGAAGAGATTTTCAATCTCTGGTTCTGCGAACCGTGTAAAATCCAGTTTGCGAACCGTTTTCCGAACCGTGTGACGCGTGAAGGCGCAGGAACACGGTAGAAAACGCGCGTATTGATGTGCGTCGCAACTATTTGATATTAATGGTATAATTGGATTCCGTAGACGTCAAATGAGTTTGCGAGCAAGCCGATCCTAGGGATTCCTAATCTGGGGGCCGCAGGTTCGAATCCTGCCGGGGACGCCATTGAAGGTATCAAGTTCCGTCCTGCGAACCTCTTTTCAAGCGAGGTGCGACGGTCAGTCGTTTTCCGTTTTGTTCGTTTGCGGCGCCTTATCGCCAATCGCGCCTAAATTCTCGTCAACCGCCTTGGCCACTTTGGCAATAGCGTCCATCAAGTGATGATGCGCCTCTCGCATCTCTTCATGCTGGGATCGCGTGTGTGCGTGATGACCTGCAAGCTCTCCAAGACCGGTCCCGTCCAAAGCGGTTCCGTGTTCACGGATTCTTTCGCTGTGCCGGGCCAGCGCGGTTTCTTCCTCAAAGCGGGCTAACGCTTCTTCGAGAATGCGAAGCGCCGCTTCGTGTTCATTTTCCCACCGATTGACATCAGAGCGCCAGGCCTGATGCTCGGCCTTGAATGCGTTTACGAGCGCTTGCTCAGCATCCGAATTTTGAGCGTTTGCCGGAGCGATGAAAACCATCAGCGCAATGAGTGCGGAAACATAGCGTACCATAGACTTTTTCTTCTTTGCTGCTTGAACGTCTCACTGAAGAAAACGCATTTTGCATCGTTTCGTTCCCAACTTTGTCTCTCCTGCGCTCCGATCCCGGAAGTTCAGGAGGCTCGTGTCGCATGAATCGCGACAATTCGTTCTGCGCGAGACGCGCAACAAGCCGATCGCACGGTTATGCGCGGCGCGCGCCGTGAACGCCCTCCGAAATACGCCAACACGCACGACACGGCTGAAGACGCGGTATAATTTCGCGGCCTCAGGCGGTTTGCCGTTCGAGCGCCGAAAAAACTTTTACTTCATCCGTATAGTCAACATTGTTTTTACGCTCGCCGCAGACCTGGTGACATTCGCCAAAGACTTCGATTGTCAAATTATCCGCGGTGACCTCCAGCGGCGAAAACAGATCAGCGATACGCGCTTCATCAAGCATAACTTCTTTAGCCCGCATGCAATTCCGGCAAATCAGAAAGGCTCTTGCCCCGGATTCGCACCCGGGTGAAATAGCGGCGAACGCATTCAGACTTGCAATCTTCTTGACATAACCTTTCGTAATTAGTGCTTCCAGCGCTCTGTATATCGTCATTGGGGCGCGCAAGCCTTCATCCTGAAGCTCTTCGAGGAGGTCATATGCTTTTAAAGGCGCTTGTGATCTGCTTAGAGCTTCATAAACAAGCCGCTCATTTCTTTTAAGCGTTCTATATATCGGATCATCACGCAGATTTATGTACTTTTCACGCCCAACGGCTTTTGCCGGAGCCTCGGTGGGGAGTCCCATCACTCTCTCCTATTCATTCACGCCATTACGGCGCCATGTCCTATTCGGAATGAATGGTGAGAAGCGGTGGGCCGCGAGCAGAGTTGAGTACAAAATTTGATCCGCCAATTGCGCGCAAGTCATCAAACCACTGGACGCCTACTAAGGACGTTTCCGGCTCAATTTCTGGCGGCGCACCAGGAGAAAGCTTGGCGGTGTTTTGCAGCGCTACAGCGCAAACAACACACTCGGCTTCGATGTCGAGTTTATGGTGATCATGGGAGGCCGCATGAGCGGCGGCGGCGAGCATGATAGTCGCGGCGACAAAAGCAAGCAGCCAAAACGTTTGCTTCAATAGAGGCGTATTGCCAGACATTCGTCGTCGCCATGCAGTCATATGCGAATTTTATCATAAACAGCGCCGCATGGAAACGAAAAGCATTGACAATTCGAATCTTGTCGGCCGCTGAGGCTCATCTCCGGCAACCCGATCAAGCCCGCCGTGAGTTTAAGACGTGTCAGTCCATCCGTGTGAGGTAGTGAAATCGCGGATATTGCCAGAACCGCATGGCTCGCCCGTCTGACGGGGCTTCGAATTCCACAATTTCGGTCGGATCGCTTTCATTTTGAAACCGGCCGCCGCCAATTGGAATATAGGATTTCAGAGAACGCCAGGGACTATCAGTAAAAAGGTTCATGACAATCAATCGCGATCCGTCGCTGACAATTTTCACCCGTTCCGGCATTCCCCATCGGTCATAAACGCCGGCAAATTGATCAAGATCGGAATTGCTTTCGCGCTCCGCCGCCGAATGGCGTTCGGACAACGCTGCGCTCATGATCTGCAGGACCCCGAATGCAAGATCGTACGGACTGGCGTCATTGACATTGATCAGCGCCGTGACGCCCGCGCGACTCGCCAGATTTAGGGCCATAACGGACCGATAGCCAGAACAGTATCCGCCATGCCCGACAAAAGTCGTATTGTCACTTTCGTAGAAGCCGTAACCGAGACCGCGCCTCGCGCCCCGGCCATCCGGTTGCGCCCAGCCTACCCGCAATAGTTTACGCAGGCCGGCGGCGGTGATCAGATCATTGTCTTTTCCGTCAAGAACACGAAAATGCCAGCGCATAAATGCGTCCATATCGGAAATCGACGCAAGGATTCCCGCGGCAGGCGATAATCCATTTGTCTGATAGGGAGAAAATGTACGCCGCTTTTCGTCAAGGACAATAGTAAAGCCGTCAGAATAGTTCGAAGGCGTCTGCGGCAGGTTAAGATCCGGGATCGCGTCATTCATGCCGATGGATGTGAAAACGTTTTCATTCATGTACGCGCCCCAGCTTTTTCCGCTGACCTGTTGAATCGCTTCGGCGGCCAGAACAAAGCCGACATTTGAATATTCATAATGTTCATATGGGGCGTGTTTGAATTCTATTGTGGGAAGGCTGCTTAAAATCTCCGCTCGCGTCGGAAATTTTAATTCTACAAAGTAAGGGAACGGCGCTTCCGCCGGCGCGCCGCCGACATGAAGCAAGAGCGCCCGCAATTCAGGCGCTTCTGCCGCATCGGTCGGAAAATTTCCCACATAGTCTGTAATCTTGTCATCGAAGGAAAGTCCTCCACGCTCCTCCTCAGCCGCCAAGCTGATCGCCGTAAAGGGTTTCGCCAAAGAGCAAAGCCGAAACAGCGTATTTTCATCGACCTTTTCTCCGCGCTCATTCTTTTTTCCAAGACCTTGCTTGATATAAGTTTTGTCGTCCTGAACAAATGCAATAGCTGCGCCCGGAATATCATGACGGATAAGATATTGTTCAGCCCAGGCGGTCGCCAGCGCTATGTGCGCCTCCACGCGGCCATCAGTGTCTTCTCGGGCGACCGGCTCTTCCGCTTTTGCGAAACCGACTAAGACAGCAAGAAGCGTAATGATTAAGCCGGGAATGGTTGGGAGTTTGCTAATCATATCAATCGCCTCATTTACAGGAGCGCCGAGTTTCCATCACAGTCACATCAGCGAGCGTCGGCGCGGCTGTCGGCGCCGAACAAAATTGCGGCAAGCTGCACGAACAGAAGTCCATCGCCGCGCAAACCAGAAATTTCCATTCGCTCCTTATACGGAACACACATAGCGCGGGATCACAATAGTTTTTCGAGTGCAGCGCTCATCCGCCGTCTCGCGGCAAACAGCAGCGCTGCGGCGACGGCAAGAAGAAATCCGATCGGCGGCGCGATGGCGCGGAATTTCTGCAACAAGGTTCGGTCCTGGAAATCGAATGGCGGTATGGCGTCGAACTCCGCCAGGGAAATGCGTCTTTTCGCCACGACCGCCGGACCAATGCGTTCCGTCAGATCAGCAAGTGCGGCGCGCGCCTGACGCTGATAGGACATATTGCGTTCAACATCACCGCCAGCGATCGTTTTCAATGCGTTGTCCGCGATCATCGCTGGAGAGAGATACTGTAGTTTCTCAACCAAACCGCTGCGGCTGGCGCGAGAGTCGTTAAATGCGTCCAAAACCGGCGTCGTGCGCTTCGCCGCTTCTACATTCGCAAGGAAATTCGACTGGTAATAGCCAGGAACGCCGTCGTCGCTCACCGTCATTTCGGGATGATCGGCCAGGAACCCGGCGGTGAGTTCCGCCGTCTCACGGACCGCGCGAACTTCGCCCTTCCGCATTTCAGATAAAAATGCGAGCCGAGACGGCGGAGGATACGCCGCTTCCGCAAGCGCGCCGCCGATAGCCGGCGCTGCAAACACAAAAATCGCCCAGGCCGAGAACAGCGCAGCCGCGACGGTTTCGCTGCGCTTCAGGAAAGCGCTTGCGAAGGCGATAGCGGCAAACCAGAAAAGGCCATAGGCGAGCGCGGCGCCCAGCCATGCGAGGAAATCGCCGAGCCGGTCGGCGAGCGGCGTCGCTGCTGGCGGCGCCAGCGCGATCGCCCATGCCGCCACTGAAAACACGCACCAAACGAACAGGTTTCGCATAGCGAGCCGGCGCCAGGCGGAGGCGCCGACATGCCCGGCCTGCGCTGCGACGATCCGCGCCCGACCGCGTTCTCGATCCCCTGACAAAACATCAAATGACGCCGCGATCATGATAAGCGGCATCAAAACAACAACCAGAAAAGTGAGATCGAACCCGCCAGCGGACAATATGGTCGGGTTGGCGAATTCATACGCATTGAAGAGATCGGCAGGGTTGGACCAGCCTGTAATCAACGTCGTCGTCGGATGAAGGTCATTCGATCCGATCGCGAAATCGCCGAGCGGCGCAGGCGGCAATATTGCAGGCATGCGAATATCCATCGGTCTTGCAACATAAGGAGACGGCGCCTCGCCAGTCTCTTCAATCTGTTTGAGGCTTTCGCGCCATTCGTTTAGCGTCGTAGTTCTCTCCTCGTTGAAGACCGCTTGCGCTTCAGCGACGCGCTCGACATGAGATCGGCCGACAAAAGCTGCGACCAAAGCGATCGCTGCAATAAGAAGCGCGATGCCGAAACCGGGCACGGCAAAAAGAAAAATACGTCTTTCGAGCGAAAATGCTGTCGATATGGTTGTCATGCTGCAACCTTTCCTTGCGCGCGCCGCAACATGGCGGCCGCAAAACCAACGCCAAATAATGCATAGCCGGCAAGAACGACTACGCTGAATAGGTAATTGGTGGTAAGCGACGCAAAACGCGGCGCAACAAATTCAAAATCCGGAACATCGCTCCAAAGAGCCTCGCCTGCCGAATAACCGTATCCAGCATCGCCCGCGTTGAACATGTAATCGTCGTTAAGTTGTTTAACGATGATGCGCCGGTGCATCTCGGCGGCTTTTGCAAATGCGATTTGATGATGGCGGTCTGAACCGGACAGTCCTGCAGAAAGATTTTCAAGCGCTAGTACAGGAGAAAAAATTGAGAACGCGTGAAGGACTTTTTCCTGATTGCGGTGATTGTCGTTGATCCCTGCGTAGAACGCCTCGAACAACGGATGCGCGTGTTCTTCGCTTTTTTGCAACGTGTAGGCGCCATACTCAACAGGCAAGTCCTCAACACTATCAACATTATACTCCTCAAGAATAGCCTTCTCGATCTGTTCACGGTACTCGTCGTCTTGATAGAACGCGTTTGACGCAGCGCTTAAATCCCGCGACAGCTGCGCAGGGTTCGCTTCGGGATAGGCAATCGTCGCAACGCCGGCGGCCAGACGCGGCGCGAGAACAAGGCTAAGCGCCCACAGCCCGACCAGCGCCAGTAAAGCGGCGCGCTTTTCGCGGCATAACGCCGACACGCCGATTGCAATACCGGCAAGCGCTACGAAATAGACGGCGTACGCGGCGAATAATCCGATCATGCGCGCCAACGTATCGGGCAGCGCGGTATTGTCGCTCGCGGAGGCCGCGGCCCACAAGGAGAGAAGCAGCGCTGGAATGATGATGGCGGCGATCGCCGCCCCCGCGCTTGTCAGTTTTCCGAATAATAACGCCCGCGCAGTGACGCCCGATGCAGCCATCTGGCGCAGCGTGCCCTGCTCGCGTTCGCCGGCGACGGCGCCGAACAGGATAAGAAATAAAAACAGCGGCGTGATATACTGGAGCACCCAGGCGGGCGAGAGATCGGCGATCCGGCCTGCATCGCCCAAATCCTCAGCCCGGCGAAAGACGGCCGGGTTTTGCGAATGCGCCTCCATCCAAACCGCAAGGCCAGCGTAATCCGTGACGCCCGGATCGAATGCAACCAATGCAGACACCGGCTTGAATGCGTATCTTGAAAAATGCGCCGCAGAGTGGGGATTGCGCTCGCCTTGGTTATCCCAGACTTCCCGATCCGTCGACTCGGCGGCCATGCGCTCCCGTTCAAAAGTGGCGATCCGTTGAGCCGACAACGCCGCTGCGCTCGCTAAGAGTGCGATTACGGCGATGGACAGACTGATAAAAACGCCGCTGCGGAAAAACGTATTCAATTCCTTGTTGACGATAGCGCCGATCATGCCGCCGCCCCCGCTTTTTCACGATTGTCGGCGCCGTCATGCATATGGGCAAGATAAATGCGCTCAATCTCGCCCGCGTCCAGCGTCGATGCATCAAACGCATCGATCAGCTTGCCGGCTTTCATGATGCCAATGCGCGTACCGATCTCTTTGGCGCGAAAGACGTCATGGGTCGCCATCAATATGGCGCGCCCTTCATCGCGCAACGCGCGCAGAGAATGGCTCAGCGCATTAGCGGCGGATGGATCCAGACCGGACAGCGGTTCGTCAAGCAAGAGCGCCTTTGCATCTTTGGCCAGGGCGATGGCTATGCCGACTTTCTGGCGCATGCCCTTCGAGTAGGATGATGCGCGCCGGCGCGCAGCTTTCTCGTCGAGACCCGCTTCTTTCAAAATGGATGCGAGTTGCGCCCGCGATTTGCGAATGCCCGTCAAACGAAGAAAATAGTCAAGGTTCTCTATGCCTGAAAGCTGCGGATAAAGCGCAACCTGCTCAGGGATGTAGGCTAGATGTTTCTTTGAATCCAGCGGCGCTTGTTGAACACTAACCCCGTTAACATACGCCGCTCCCGACGAAGGCTCTAAAAACCCGAGAAAGAGGTTGATTGTTGTCGTCTTGCCTGCGCCATTGGCGCCGAGCAAGCAGACGACCTCGCCGGTTTCAACCTTCAGATCAAGCGCATCGAGCGCCGTCAGGCCGCCGAATTTTTTCGTGAGCTTTTTTGCTTCCAGCATAGTTTCCTCGTTTGTTCCCGGCGCCTACGACCGCGCCGCGATTTCTTTGATCGCATTGGAAAATGCACTCATATGATTGCTTGAATTGAAAACGTTCGGCGAAATGTAGACGCCGTCATTCGGGCCTGGCGAATTTCCGTATGTGTAGATGTCGAATTCCTCACGCAGCATGGTTGTAAGGTCCCGGCCTGACATGCCCTCCACTACAATTCGCGCCAGGCCTGTGCGTTTTCTTTCATCAGGTTCTGTGATGACGCGAACGCCGTTAATGCGATCGAGACTTTTCATAACGAGCGATAACAGGTAGCGAACGCGGGCGGCTTTACGTTCCGGACCAAGTTGCTCATAGAAATCGAGCGCCTGCCCAATCGCGGCGATTGTCGGCCCGCAGCGCGTGCCTATGTCCTCGAACTTACGAATGTCTCCTGCTTCACGCCTCGTGCCGTATATCGGCCACAGCGACTCGAGGCGATCACGGCGCACGTAAAGTGCGCCTGTTCCAAGCGGCGCATTCAACCATTTATGCAAGGATGTTGCGTAATAATCGCAACCAAGCTCTTTCATACTCACGGGAATATGGCCGAAACTTAAAGCGCCATCAGCAAGAAGCTGCGCACCGTTATTATGGGCGAGTTCCGAAAGCTCCCGTATCGGCAACACATAGCCCCACCCGTCCGCAAGATGACTGGCGACAACAAGTTTAGTCCTTGGCGTCATCGCGTCTTCGAAGAGCTGAACAATCTGTCTGGCCGTTGGCGCCAACGGCAGTTCAATCTGTCGAACGACAACGCCATGACGTTTCGCACGCTGCTCGAATATTTTCCCCGCGTAAAATTCATCGACGTCGCTCATGAGAACTTCATCGCCTTCATTCAGGGCGAAGCCCCATCCGACGACGTTCAGCCCTTCTGTCGTATTACGCGTGATCGCGACTTCTTCCGGCGCGCAATTCATAAGGCGCGCCAGGCGCTCGCGATGGTCATCGATACGCGCCTGAAAAACATAATTGTGTGGGCGAGGCGCGCTGGAAGACAACGCATCATACCGGCTGAGCGCCTCAACGACAGAAGTCGGATGCGGATTGTTGCCGCCGCCGTTGAGAATAATCCATCGTCCGTCAAGGCGGTAGGCGCGCGCAATCGATGACCAGTAAATCTCGTCTCTCGCGATATCGTCTGCGCTGCGCCCGCGCACGTTTTGCGCGGCAGCCGATGCGATGGAAACGGCGTTGACGCTGAGCGCGACCGCCGTCGCGCTTGTAAGGCTTTGGCGTCGGGTCAGCATAGAGCGTCTCTTGTACGCAAAGAAGCTGAACACCGCCCGAACAAATATTCAGGAAGGGATCCTAATATCGTCCGGGCGGTGATTATCAGCGCCAGGGAAGAAGGCGCGGCGCTGACAAAGAGTGATTGACAACCGGGCTGCATTAAAACGTTTTCCGCAAGGTCGCGCGGAATTGTCTTGGCGGCCCGGGCGTCACGTTGGTGGCCGCCTCGCGCAGACCACCGAAAAAATAGAAATATTCGTTATCGAACAAGTTGAGGACGGATAACGAGACTGAAAAATCATCGCGCCCCGGCAAACGCGCCGTTGCGCTCAGGTTCACAAGATCAAAAGCGCCTGACTCTTGAACATTATTCGCCTGCGTCACCTGATAGTCGCTGTAATATTCGTAAGTTGCGCGCGTGGACAGCCAATCCGTCAAATCCTGATTGAGCTCAACATAAACAATGTGATCTGCAACGCCGGTTGGATCGGTTCCCGACAGGTCTACGTCACCGCCGAAAGAAGAGATAATAAGTTCATCCCATTCCGGATCAAGATAGGTGTAGTTAACGGTCAGCTTCGTCTTGTCGGTCGGATATGCACGCAAAGACATTTCGAGACCACGGCTCGAAAATTTCTGTCCGGTAGTCGCAAGTGTCGACGGCCCCATCGGATCGGGGTTTGAAACAAAAATCCGCCGGTTTTTCTGCTGCAAATAAAAGAGCGCCGTTTCCCACTCAAAACGGCCTTCAAGGGCGGTTCCTTTCCAGCCTACTTCGAAGCTGTCTATGGTCGTCGGGCGTTCAACGCGCTCATATTGCGATGTATCCCATTGAAAGACCGGCCCAAAGTTCGAATTAAAACCCCGACCATAAGATGCATAGAGCAAGCCTGGACCATAGTCATAAGCAAGCGACGCTTTCGGCGCGAAGGCGCCCTCATCACCTTCTGCTACATCATTGGTCGGCAGTGTGCCAAGCACATCGAACTCAACCTTGCGGTCAAATGCATCGTATCGGGCGCCTACTGTTAGGGTGAGATTAGAGGACAGCGCGATTTCGTCCTGAACGAATGCGCTCCAGAATTTATTTGTCGTATCCGCTGCAGTGCGCAACTGGTCGTTGACGAAACACGGATGGTCCGAATTAAGAACTTCTCCGGTCGTATAATCGATCTCTACAAGATAGAAGGCGAAACCGCAGGCAAACGTAAAGCCAAACTGGCCGGTCCATCGGTCGGTTTCTTCCATCGTTGCACGCTCTGCCGACATTCCTGCGACAATGTTGTGCCGTCCGGTTTCCCAATTGATCAACGCTTCGCCGACAAAGACCGTTGAATCGGTTTGAGAGGCAAAACCGTTAATCGCCATAACGTTTCGCGATGGATCAAAACCGAATGCATCGTAAAAGTTGAGGCGCACATCACTATCGAACTGGCGCGCGTGTCCGGTGATCTGAATATCCAAATTATCGGCGAACTCATGGTTTAGGCGAAGGGCGCCGATAAAACCTTCAACATCGTTGTTTGTTGGCGGCAGCCCTAAAAAGGTTTCACTTCCTCCGACGACATCGACAATCGTTCCATCGCTGAGTGTTGGAATTGTGCTGGGGACTTCGGCGTCGCGATTGATATAGCTGAGATAACCGGTCAGCGCTGTTTGATCGGTTGGCGACCATACGCCTTTCAGAAACAGATTAACTGTTTCGCGTTCACTATTTTCACGCCAGCCATCGTATTTTTCGTATGAACCATCTGCTAGCACCGAAAGGTCCCCGAACACACCCTCGACACCGCCGGCGGCGCGGTAATAGTCATCGCTGCCGCCGGTGAATTCGAGACGCGCCCCATTTTTCGTCGGCGTGCGCGTCAAGTAGTTAACGGCGCCGGCGATGGCGCCGCGGCCATACAGAGCCGAAACTGGACCGCGCACGATCTCAACATTTTCAACGGACCCGTAAGGGACTTCGGTCAGAAGAACTTCTTCATCCGGGCCGACAAATGGAATGCCGTCAATCAGCGCCAGGAAAGTGTCGTTACCGTGATTTCCAGTAACGCCGCGTATCGTAACAAAAGGAAATTCATCCCCGTCGCCCTCGCCCCGCCGGAAGAAAACACCGGGCACGCCGCGAAATTCATCTGTGCCATATGTGAAACCAAGCTCACGCAGATTATCGAGGTTTTGAACGGTGACCGCCGCCGGCGTTTTCAGCAACGGTTTTTCCGTTCGCGTCGCCGTGACGACAATCGTGTCTTTCTCGTTTGTATCTTCTGTTTCTTGAGCCTGGGTAGGCATCGCCGCCATGACACTGGCAATGATCAGCGCATATCCTGCGCTTTGCGGTCCACACTTGTACATGAATTCTGTTCCATCGATAGCTGACTAACTTTTCAAACTGTATTGAGAGTTACGCGCGCCTTGGCGCACATTTCCCCGCAACAAACTCTTGAGCATGTCAGTTGTGCGGCGGTCCGCGGACGATGAAATTTGAGTGGAAGCGGATAACGGTGATTTGGGGAACCGGAGCGAACTCTTTTTGCAGTACTTTAACAACCGGCCCTATCGCGGCGGCTGGCGTCGGCGCATCAAAATCATCGTCTGAAAAGTTTACACAACAAATCGCACAAGAACTTGTAGATTGATGCGCGTTATGATCGGCTTCCGCATGCGCAACTGAAATAAGTTGCGCCAACACAAACGCCAAAATGGCGCATATATGCGCCATAGGTTTGTTCAGCATCTGACCTGAAGTTTTCGACATCCGGCCCCTCACGGGACCAAAAAAGGGCAGCCTTAAAATAGCGTCGCCCTGATTCCCGCGATTGTTATGAGAGCAAACCAAGTCTTGTTATACTATCACAAAACAGAACGGCTTGTCTCAGACCTAAGTCGTTCTGGCCCCGCTGACCGCGACAATAGCGTTTTTAGCACTCTGTGGTGGCGACAAATTTTGTTTGGCAACCCGCTGACGCAGAGTCCTTTTTCTCCGGTCTTGCCAGTTCCCGATTTCACCCTCTCCGGTACGCCATCATCATTGATGATTATCTAGGACGCAGGTTTTTCAAACCGGATCATGTAATTTTCTTCAAGACCCTCAACATCCGGTTCTTCAACAAATTCAAAACCGACAAACTCAATTTCAGATATAACGCCGGCTTTGCCGAAGCGCACATGGGATTTTTCAGAGGGTTTTTCTGCGCCGGGCTCAAGGTCATAATCAACAATGATCAATGAACCGCCGGGTTTGAGCGCGCGAAGAATCGACGTCATCACCGCCTCGCGATCGTCAAAATAATGATAGGTGTCGGCGATGAATACAAAATCCACGACGCGGTCCGGCAAGGTCACGTCAGTCTCGCGGCCATAGACCGCCGTTATGTTGTTGACCCCTGCATCTTCCGCGCGGCGGTTGATGAGATCCAGAAACAGCGGTTCTATATCTTCCGCGAATACGCGGCCCTCGGGACCCACGGCCTCCGCGAAAAGGAGCGAATAAAGTCCGGTGCCTGCGCCGATATCCGCGACCGTATCGCCCGCCGAAATGCCGATAGCGCCGACGACGTTTTCACGCGCCGAATAAAGCTCGCGGCTGCCGACTTCCAACCGCTCAAGCCAGAGATCGAGATTGATTTCTTCTTGCGCGTGCGGCTCATCTTCGGACGACGCGGGTTCGGTTGAACGATTTTCCGGCGCGCGCGAGCATCCGCTCGCCGCCAAGGCCAAAACCGCCAGCACCCATGTCAGCGCCGCGCCCCGCATACGCCCTCTCAAATATTCCCGAACGATTGATTCGCACGGGTAGCCTGTCATCTTAACCTACAGCCGCCAAGCCTCAAAGCGTTGAAAAACAGACACAAAAAAACCGCGCCCAAGCTCATTTCGGACGCGGTTGCGTAATGGGAAGGGTTTGAAATCATCTTGGCAGGCCCGGCGGCGACTTACTCTCCCACGCCTTGAGACGTAGTACCATCAGCGCTGGGGACTTTAACGACCGAGTTCGGTATGGGATCGGGTGGAGGCTCCCCGCTATAACCACCGGGCCGGCGAAAACGATTTCAAATGCGAGAATCAATGTGCAATCGGCGTCGAAACGGTTGCTAAACGAACCGTTCGCCGCGCATGAGTTATAAGTTCATGCCCATCATCCGAAGATGACAGCATGAGGACAATCAAGCCAATCGAGCAATTAGTACCGGTAAGCTTCACACATTGCTGCGCTTCCACACCCGGCCTATCAACGTGGTGGTCTTCCACGGCTCTCAAGGGAATATTTGTTTTGAGGCCGGCTTCCCGCTTAGATGCCTTCAGCGGTTATCCGTTCAACACATAGCTACCCAGCTGCGCCATTGGCATGACGACTGGTCCACCAGAGGTGTGTCCATCCCGGTCCTCTCGTACTAAGGACAGCTCCTCTCAATATTCCTACACCCACGGCAGATAGGGACCGAACTGTCTCACGACGTTCTAAACCCAGCTCACGTACCGCTTTAATTGGCGAACAGCCAAACCCTTGGGACCTGCTCCAGCCCCAGGATGCGATGAGCCGACATCGAGGTGCCAAACAATGCCGTCGATATGGACTCTTGGGCATCATCAGCCTGTTATCCCCGGCGTACCTTTTATCCGTTGAGCGATGGCCCTCACACGAAGAACCACCGGATCACTATGGCCGACTTTCGTCTCTGCTCGACTTGTCAGTCTCGCAGTCTAGCGGGCTTATGCCATTGCACTCGACGACCGATTTCCGACCGGTCTGAGCCCACCTATCGCGCGCCTCCGTTACCATTTAGGAGGCGACCGCCCCAGTCAAACTACCCGCCATACAGGGTCCCGGACCCGGGTTCACGGATCGCGGTTAGACATCAGCGACAACAAGGGCGGTATTTCACTAATGGCTCCACGGCTGCTGGCGCAACCGCTTCAAAGCCTCCCGCCTATCCTACACATGTTGACGCTAATGCCACTGTAAAGCTGTAGTAAAGGTGCACGGGGTCTTTCCGTCTAACCGCGGGTACTCCGCATCTTCACGGAGAATTCAGTTTCGCTGAGTCTGCATTGGAGACAGTGTGGAATTCGTTACGCCATTCGTGCAGGTCGGAACTTACCCGACAAGGAATTTCGCTACCTTAGGACCGTTATAGTTACGGCCGCCGTTTACCGGGGCTT